>NZ_FMXM01000063.1 GCF_900103325.1 Mesorhizobium qingshengii
GCGCCAGCCCGTAGACGACGCGCAGGGTCAAGCACAACGTAATCGCCAGATCCGAGTATTTCGGCTGACCACCCCGCGATGTCCGCCTCCGCGCCGTCCATAAAGACAGGGCCTCATCCTTCACCCAGATGGTCAAATCACCACGTTGACGCAGGCTTTCATTATATGCCGGCCAATTCGTCACTCGATATTTCTGCTTGGCAATCTTGTCCCGCCGATCGGCATTGAACTTGTGCGGCATCGTCGAAATCCGGATCAGGAGACTGAAAACCACCGCTCAATATCAGTCGCCGGGTGATCCACGCAACAACGCCAGTATTCACCAGCTTCTCTTCATCTGTGATGATGACCATTGAATCGGGGTGTGCTGCAACTTCAGCCCTAACGGTTCACACTGTTGAAACGGCGCGTGGTCATCCGAACTTAAAGAGGACACCGAAGCCGCCGCGCGGATAGTTCCACTCGATCTCGCCACTGGTCTCGCACAAGATGCGGCAGGTGCCGCACTCCATGCAGCCGTCGGGGGTGATCTCGACTTGACCCTTGTCGTACAACTCGTAGCATTTCGCCGGACAGACGAGGGTCAGCGCGAGAAGGTTCGCACTTGGCCACGCGTGCGGTCGCACTTTGATATGCGGACGGCCGGGCTCCACCAGATAGCGGTTCTGGTAGAGCTTGTCCTCGACACGCAAATTCGTCACTGGGTTCGTCATGTCGTCAGTGCCTCACCGCCACGCCAATGCCAGGCGGACCGCGTCGCTGACCAGACCCAACCGCGATCGCGCTTTGATGAAGGCTGCCGTGGTCGCCTTTTCCTTCTCGATCTTTGGCGTGCCGTCGACCCGCATGAAGTTCTGCGCGGCTTCCGACATTAACCGTGGGTAGGTCGTGAAGAAATTACCGGCGTTATTATGGAGTAAGGCTGGCATGTCTTTGTATTTCCGCAGGTCCTTCACCACGAAGGATTCATCCAGCATCGTCTTGTAAAGGGCGAGGTTCAGTTTGGTCATAGGATCGTTGCGGCTCTTGACCTGGACAATTGCCTCAGCCGCGATGCGCCCGGAGGTCATGGCGAGGTTCGAACCCTCGCGGTGAACAGCGTTGTTCAATTGCGCCGCATCGCCGACCACGACCCAACCGTCGCCAAAGAGCTGGGGAATCGCCTTGAAGCCGCCTTCGGGAATGAGATGCGCGGCATATTCTTTCACCTCCGAGCCGGCAATCAGCGGCCGGATCGAAGGATGGCTTTTTAACGCGTCGAGCAGGGCGTAAGGGCTCTCCCTCATCGCGGCGAAATCCGAGACGAGGCAGCCGATGCCCAGTGAGATCGACTCCTTGTTGGTGTAGAGGAATCCGAGCCCGGTCATGCCGCGTGAGATTGTGCCCACCGCCTCGATCACGCAGCCTTCACCGCCCTTGAGGCCGAACCGCTGCTCAATAACCTCTTCGGGCAGAAAATGCATTTCCTTGACGGCGAGCGCAACGGCTTCCGGCTTCAGCATCTTGCGCAGGCCGCCTCGCGTGCCAAGCAGTCCGCCGACGCCTTCTGCAAGAACGACCACGTCCGTGTAGATCGCCCCGCCGGCCCGATCCGTGCGGACGCCGATCACTTTGCCCTTGGCATCACGCACGAGTTCCGTCACGGTCGTTTCGCACAGAACAGTCGCGCCGGCCTCGCGCACCTTACGCGAAAACCATTTATCGAACTGGGTACGGATGATCGTGTAGCGGTTGGGCTTTGCCTCATTGAAGTCGTCCGACCGATAGTGAATGCCGGTGTGCGACGTGTCGTCCATCACCCAAAGCCGCTGTTCAACCAAATGCCGCTCGAGAGGCGCGTCATCCCGGAAATCGGGGATGATTTCCTCCAGCATGTTCGCGTACATGATGGCACCTTGGACATTCTTGGAGCCCGGATATTCACCGCGCTCCAACTGCAGCACCTTCAGGCCTTGGCTTGCCATGGTGTAAGCAGCTGCGTTCCCGGACATGCCGGCCCCGATGACAATGGCGTCGAATTCTTCCTCGATCATGTCAGTCTCTTTTAGCTTGCAAGCTTGTCGCGACTGTGCGGCGACAGCCGGCGGGTGAAGGCTTCCGTCAGGGCGGGCAGGAAGCGGATCGCATCAGTGACGATGCCGAGGTGAGCGAAATCGAAAATCGGCGCGTTCGGGTCGGTGTTGATGGCCACGATGAGATCGGCGCCTTCGACGGCAACCCGGTGCTGGATGGCGCCGGAAATCCCGGCCGCGATGTAAAGCTTCGGCCGGATGGTCTTGCCAGTTTGGCCGATCTGCCGATCAGCAGACATCCAGCCCTTCTGCACCAGCGGGCGCGAACAGCCATATTCGGCGCCGATCGCTCGCGCGAGACTCTTCACAAGCTGCAGGTTCTCGGCCCCGCCGAGACCGAGGCCTCCCGCAACGACGACATCGGCATAGGCGAGATTTGCCTTCGCCGACTGGCTATCCGGCAGGAAGCCGAGGACCTTGGTGACGATGTCGTCCTCGGCTACCGACAGCTTGTGCTGGATGACGCGCTCGACGGGCTTATCCACCCGCTGCGGCATGGACATGACCCGCGGTCGCACTGTCGCCATCTGCGGCCGGAAGTTCAGCGTATAGATGGTGCATAACAGGGAGCCGCCGAAAGTCGGACGGGTCGCGGCGAGCGAACCGTCGGCATCCACGTCGAGTTCGGTACAGTCGGCCGTGAGCCCTGTCAGCAAGGTTGTCGCCACGGAGCCGGCAAGATCCCTGCCGAGCGTTGTCGCACCCAGAAGCAGGATCTCGGGTTTGTAGGTAACGACCAGATCCGTCATCGCCTTGGTGAAAGGCTCGTTTCGATAGTCGGCAAGCAGCGGGGCTTCGACGATGTAGACAAGGTCGGCGCCGTAGGCGAAGGCCTCGGCAACTGCGTGCTGGGTGACCCCTCCCGCTGGTCCAAGTACGACGCCCGCGACTTGGACGCCGAGCTTGTCGGCAAGCTTGCGGCCTTCGCCGAGCAGCTCGAAGGATACAGGATGGACCTGGCCGCGCTCGAGTTCGATGAAAACCCAAACATGCCGATAGTCCTTGAAACGCTCGGGCAGCTCCTTCTTTATTCCGGCTCGGCCGGCAGCAGGGCGAGGGGTTTCGCGGTTCGCGGTAGCCATAGTCTGCTCCTTGCCTCACGTGCCGCCGTCGAAGGCGACTTCCTGTTCCAGCGCCGGCTGGCGGGTGAAGATTGCGGCGGTTAGTTCGTCGGCGAGGTCGCGCAGCGTCTTCTCAGCGGTGTCGATCTGCGCCGCCTTTTCTGCCCGCGCGGCAGGCGCGAAAACGCGCTTGACAACCGTCGGCGAGCCGCGCAGTCCGCATCTGGTGAAGTCCTCGATGCCGGCGTCGGCTGCACTCCACCTCACGACCCGGCTGCGCGCCGCGCGCAGTGCGTCCTCGATCGAACCCCGGCGGATCTCGTTGGTGCCTTCCAGCATGGTGACGAGGCATGGCAGCCTGCTCTGCAGCATCTGCGTGCCGCCCTCGCAACGGCGCTGGACTTTAATCTCCCCCGCAGCAAGATCAAGGGAGACGATTTTCGCGACATAGGTGAGTTGCAGGAGGTTGAGACGCCTGGCGATGCCTGGCCCGACCTGGGCGGTGTCGCCGTCGATCGTCTGCTTGCCCGTGAAGACGATGTCAGGCGTGCCGAACGTCTCGCCAACCTTTGCGATTGCCTGGGAAAGAGCGAAGGAAGTCGCCAGCGTGTCTGAGCCGGCAAAATAGCGGTCGGTCAAGAGCACTGCGCGATCGGCGCCGTAGCCGAGCGCCTTGCGTAGCGCATCCTCTGCCATTGGCGGCCCCATAGTGAGTACGGTAACCTCGCCACCATCGGCGTCGCGCAGTCTGAGTGCTTCTTCGAGGGCGAACAGGTCATAAGGATTGATGATGGTTGGCACGCCCTGGCGCATGATCGTGTTCGTCACCGGATGGACACGTATCTGTGTCGAATCTGGCACCTGCTTGATGCAGACTACGATGTGCATTGGCGGTCTCGCTAAGCTTTTATCCAAATGGGGTTTGGCAGTTCATCTCGTTGGCTGCATCATTTGTGCCAACCGTTTTGCGCTCCGCTATCCCTTTGAAATTCAATTGGCTGCATCGGAAGCACAAGCGGGATCACCGGATTTGTCGGCTTCTCGACATTGTAGCGTCGCAAATGTGTCGCGCTCATTCGATCCGGTTCAGCACGGATTCGAACGGGACGAAGGTGGGGCACGGCCTGGCGGGACTGTCCGGGTCGTGGTCTTTGAGCACTTTGAAGACCCGATGCGTGAGCGGCGAGGACGTCGCGAAGTCTTCGTAGGCGCGCTCCAGCGTGGCGCGCGCCCCCGCGGCGATCACCGGGGCGGGCAGGGCGGAGAAACCCTCTTTGGCGAGGTATTGCCCCACGCGCTTCATGATATGGAGCCGGGAGACATCGAGCACCTTCGGGTCATACGCGACGCCAAGGACTTCGAAGAACTCCTCGGCAGCCGACAGGCCCTTCAGCCGCGCGAGGATGTTGGTGATATCGATGGGGCGGCTGTCGGCCGAACAATTCATTGCTTTCTCCCTGGTCGGAAATTGCCGGGCGCGTTCGTCGCGCGGCTGAGCTGCAGCCGCGAAAATCCGCGGTTCGAGCAATGAGATGCGATCACAAGCTGGGCAATCGCTCGCCGACATGGTCGGGCCGGTAATGGTCCCGATCGACCTGGCCATTCACTACGCGCGGCAATGCTGGTCAGATTCACGCCGGGCGGGACGACCCCCATGACCTGTGCATCGGCTTCGACCCGGCAATCGCGCGCCTTCCCGCCGGCGATGTCCTCGTGGACATTAGCCATTAGCGGGGTGCTGTCACATTGATTGAGGGGTAAGGAAATTGAGGTAGCAGCGCGCCCATGACCGTGAGTGCACCGACCTACAAGAACCACCGCTATCCGATCGAAATCGTGGCCCGTGCTGTCTGGCTCTACTTCCGCTTCAATCTGAGCCTGCGCGATGTCGAGGAAATGCTGCTCGATCGCGGGATCGTCGTTTCCTACGAGACCATCCGCCGATGGTGCCGAAAGCACGGCCCTGATTATGCGCGCCGCATACGCCGCAAGGCACCAACGAAAGACGATGTCTGGCATCTGGATGAAGTCGTGGTGCGCATCAACGGTCAGAAGTGCTGGTTGTGG
>NZ_FMXM01000116.1 GCF_900103325.1 Mesorhizobium qingshengii
TCGCGGCCGAGTGCGACAAGGCCGTCGCGGCGTTGCGCCGGGCCAAGGTCATCTCCTCCGATGAGACCGGCGTGCGGATCGAAGGAAGCAACGCCTACCACTGGGTGTTTCGCTGCCCCGAAGCGGTTGTTCATCAAGCGGCGCCAACGCGCGGCGCCGTCGTGGTCCGGACCCTGATGGACGGCCATCGGCCCGACGTCTGGTGTTCCGATCGCTATGCCGCGCAACAAGGGCACGCAAATGCGCATCAGACCTGCCTGGCGCATCTCGCCCGCGACGTCGCCTATGCGGACGAGGCAAGTGAGGACATGCTGCCCTCACGGCTCAAGCGTTGGCTGCAAAGGGCCTTCGCCCTAGCCGACGGTGTCGAAACCTTCGCCGCCTCGACCATCGCCGGCAAGCGACGCGCCCTGGAGCGAAGTCTGAACGATATCCTTGCCACCACAACGTCGTGCGATCTGGCCCGCGACATCCAAAACAAGTTCAGGCGAGCTCGCGATCAACTTTTGACCTTTGCCCAATGGCCAGGAATGGTCGACGCGACGAACAACGCCTGTGAACGGGCGCTGAGACCCGCCGTCGTTCAACGGAAGATCACCAACGGCTATCGCGCCATGTGGGCCGCAAAGGGCGAAGCCGACATTCGAACCGTCGTCGACACAGCTCGTCTCACGCCAGGCACGAACCCCTTCAAAATCATCCTTCAAACCGTCAGCACCTGAAATCCGCCATGACTGAGCCCGCGACCTTGATCTTCCGAGCCTCTCTTCGGGCGCGGCTTTATCGGGACATCGAGGTGTTGAGTTCGAGCACGCTAGCGGAGCTGGCCGAAGCCATCGTAGCGGCATTTGGCTTCGACATGGACCACGCCTACGGCTTCTATTCAAAGCTGACGGGAAAGCTGTTCGACTCGCCCCAGCGGTTCGAACTCTTCGCCGACATAGAGGGGAGCGGCTCTCGCAGCGTGAAGGGCGCGCGCGTCACCACAGCCTTCCAGAAGGTGGGCTCGGCAATGACCTTCTTGTACGACTACGGTGACGAGTGGCGCTTCCGCGTTGAAGTTATTGGAACAGGGCAGGCGCAGCCCGATGCCAATTACCCGAGG
>NZ_FMXM01000014.1 GCF_900103325.1 Mesorhizobium qingshengii
CTGCGCTGACGTAAACCAGATCCGTGACGTCACCATGCAACACCTCCTCATCCTCTCAGATTAAGAGTGTTGCGGCGACCTATTGAACCCACCCGCCCTTCTTCGTTCGTGGCGCGCGCTCTTGCGGCGCATGCACTTCGGGAGGATAATTTCCATGTCGGATGCATTTTCTGGGCGACAAACCCGGATGCCCGCCCCGGCGAAGCCGCCGTGCTCCGTGGCCCCGGAGGGAGGTGTGCCATGACAAGCTACATCGTGCTGATGAACTGGACGGAGCAGGGCGCCAGAAGTGTGCGCGAGTCACCGAAGCGGCTCGACGCCGCCAGGAAGCAGTTGGGGGACATGGGCGGATCGTTCAAGGCGTTCTACCTGACCATGGGCGAATACGACATGGTGGCGGTGGTCGAAGCGCCCGACGATGCGGTCCTGGCTCGTTTCTCGCTGATGCTGGCGGCGGGCGGCAATGTCAGGACGCGGACGCTGAAAGCCTTCCCCGAACTCGCCTACCGCGAGATCATCACCTCGCTCGGATAAAGCCCTGAAAACAGCGCGGAGGCTGACGATCAGGCGCTGTCTTGACGGCGCCTGATCCACGGGTTCAGTCGACGCTGCAGGCCTTGTTTTGTGCGTGTCTCTGTCCCAAAACCGCTGCGCGCCTCAGCGACATGCGTTAGGATGTGGCCATGTCTGAACCGAATTCCCATGCCCATCTGTGGCCCGGCGTGCCGCTTGCCCTGGGCTCCGCCGCCCTGTTCGGCGCGGCGCCGCCGCTCTGCAAGCTGCTGCTCGACAGCGTCAACCCCTTCATGCTGGCCGGCCTGCTCTATCTCGGCGCCGGTGTCGGGCTGGCCCTCTATCGCCTGGCTCGCGGCACCGGCGCCGGCGAGGCGCAACTGACCGCCAGGGACATGCCATGGCTGGCGCTGGCGATCGGTGCCGGCGGCATCGTCGCCCCGGTGCTCCTGATGTTCGGCCTCAGCCTCAACACAGCGTCCAGTTCAGCGCTGCTGCTCAATCTCGAAGGATTGGCGACGATGGCGATCGCCTGGCTCGTCTATCGCGAGAATGTCGACCGGCGCTTGCTTCTGGGTGCCTTCGCCATCCTTGCCGGCGCCGTTCTGTTGTCATGGCAAGGCGAGGGCGTCGCCTTCAACCTCGGTGCCGTGCTCGTCGCCGGAGCGTGCTTGGCGTGGGGGCTGGACAACAATTTCACGCGCAGGATCTCGGCCACCGACCCGGTGGTGATCGCCATGCTCAAGGGGCTGGTGGCGGGTGTCGTCAATGTCGGGCTGGCGCTTGCCGCCGGGGCTTCGTTTCCCCCCGCGTCAATCGTCGCCATCACCGCGGCCGTCGGTTTCTTCGGCATCGGCGTCAGCCTGGTGATGTTCATCGTGGCGCTGCGCCATCTCGGCACGGCACGGACTGGGGCCTATTACTCGCTCGCCCCCTTTATCGGCGCGTTGCTGGCGATCGCCATCCTCGGCGACGCCATCACGCTCAAGCTGGCTGTCGCCGGGCTTCTGATGGGCTTCGGCCTCTGGCTGCATCTGTCCGAGCGCCATGAGCACGAGCACGACCACGAGGAGCTCGAGCATGAGCACAGCCATGTCCATGACGAGCACCACCAGCATCACCATGACGGGCCGGTGAGCGAGCCGCATTCACACTGGCACCGGCATGCGCCGATGCGCCACCGGCATCCGCATTATCCCGACCTGCACCACCGTCACGGCCATGGCTGAGCATGATGCTCGGGCAAGGGACCAAGCCTGAACTGACTGTCTGGTACAACAAGCGCTGCCCGGTCTGTAACGTCGGCATCGGCAGGCAGAAGCGACGGCTGATCGAGGCGGTCAAGGCCGGCCGCATCGAATTTCGCGACATCGACTTTGAACCAGCAGCACTTGCCGGATATAGAGCCTCGCTGGAGGATATCCGCCGCCGGTTGCACGCCACCGATGCACAGGGCCAACTGCTGGTCGGCGCCGATGTGGTCATTGCCGTCTGGAAGGCAACGCCGGGCGAGGGCTGGCTGGCAACGCTGTTCGGCAATCCGATCGCCTTGCCGCTGACCCGCTTTGCCTACGACCGTTTCGCCGACCTGCTCTACGCCTGGAACCGGCGCAAGGGCCGCTGGTAATCCTTGCCTTGCCGGTCGCCTAGCGTCGTATTGACCTCAATCAATGCCGCCCTTGTCGGTAGTCTCGATTGTGGAACCATCGTTTTGATGAGAGGCATGTGATGGAGAAGGTCGACTTCAAAAAAATCATGAAGGCGTTCTGGCAGCCTCCGGCGGGTGTGTTTTCCCTGGTCGATGTTCCCAAGCTGCAGTTTGCCATGATCGATGGCAAGGGCGATCCGAACACCTCCGAAGAGTACCGGCACGCGATCGAATGGCTCTACTCGGTGAGCTATCCCCTGAAGTTCATGTCGAAAAAGGAGCTTGGCAAGGACTATGGCGTCGCTCCGCTGGAAGGACTGTGGTGGGCTGAGGACATGTCGAGCTTCCTGACGGGCGACAAGCATCTCTGGTCGTGGACCATGATGATCATGCAGCCGGACTGGATCAGCGGTGAGATGTTCCAGGCGGCCCTCGACAAAGCGCGGGCGAAGCTCGGCGAGTCGCCCGAAAGCCTCAGATTGCAGTCCTTCCACGAAAGGCTGGCGGTGCAGATCATGCATATCGGACCCTATAGCGCCGAAGGACCGACGATCCTGCGCCTGCACGAGGAATTCCTGCCGGCCAACGGTCTCGTGGAAAACGGCAAGCACCACGAGATCTACCTGGGTGATCCTCGCAAGGCGGCACCAGAAAAACTGAGAACGGTGATCCGCCAGCCGGTCAAGAAACGATAGACTTGGCGCTATTACAGGCCGAAGGGCCCGAAGTTGCCTTCGGGCCTTTCCGCGTAGCGGCCTACCGAGTCGAGGGCTCGCACAGCCAACCGACAATGCGGCGCACCAGCGGCAGAACCAGAAGCAGCGTCGGAAACGCCACCAGCCAGGACAGGGCCCATGCGGTCATCCAGATGGCGGCCAGGCTGGGCTGGAATCCAAGGCTTTTCAACGTCGAGATGAGCGAGACGATGAAGGTCATCAACAGCGACAGCACCAGCGGGCTGAGAATCGCGGCATAGCGCGCAGGCAGCTTCCTGCGCCGATTTCCTGCAGTCATTTGGGAATTTCCCTGAAGTGTCCGGTCCATCGCATTCGGCATCCGTTCGCCCATTTCGGCGTAACTGCCCGGAAAGACCGGGGTGGATGCGTTGCTTGACGTCAGACGCTTACGGAGCGGTCTTTGACCCTCAAGCGCCTTCTAGCCACGTGTCGCGGCGAGGGCAAGCCCCTTGCGGCACCATTCAGATACATCGTAAGATATATCTTGACTCGACAGCGGCACGCGCCTAATTGAGATATATCGTAAGATATAACTCAAGGAGCAATCAATGCATAAGCACGACAATTTCGGGCACAAACATTTCGGCGAGCGCATGTTCATGCATATGGCCAGCAAATTCGGTGGCCGCGGCGGCGGTTTCGGACCGTTCGGCCATGGCGGACGTGGCGGCGGACGCGGCGGCGGACGCGGCGGCCCGGGTGACATGTTCCGCGCCGGCCGCATGCTGGCCGACGGCGATCTCAAGCTGATCACGCTGTCGCTGCTGGCCGAGGCGCCGCGCCATGGCTACGACATCATCAAGGCGCTGGAAGAGCGCACCAGCGGCATCTACAGCCCGAGCCCGGGCGTGGTCTATCCGACGCTGACCTTCCTCGAAGAGGCCGGCTACGCCGCTTCCGCCGCCGACGGCAACAAGAAGGTGTTCTCGATCACCGAGGCCGGGCAGGCGCATCTTGCCGACAACCGCGAGATGATCGACGCCGTGCTAGACCATCTCGAGCGCTTCGGCCGCAAGATGGCCAAGGCGCGCGACTGGTTCGGCTGGAACGACGAGAGCGAAGAGGGCGGGCGTCGCGGCGGTCGTGGCGGTCGCGGGGAGCGTTCGGACGCGCGTGACGAATTCCGCTCCGTGCGCCACCGCTTGCGTGCGGCTCTCGGCGACTTCGTCGATGCCCCGGCCGAGAAGCAGGCCGAGGCGATCGCCATCCTCGAAGGCGCCGCCGAGGCACTGGAAGCGCTGTCGCGCAAGTGAGGCCTTCCGGCTCAGCCGGACGCAGCCCTTGCCCGCCAGGCCAAGGACCGATAGTGAAATTCATCCCGCGCCACGCTACATGGTGCGGGATGAATGCTGTTGGAGGAACACCGATGTCTTTTCTGAAGCGTCTTTTCGGCGGTGGCGGCGGCAGCGGTGAGGCGGGCGAGCCAAAGAGCGCCGCGCCGGCCAAGCAGGTCGAGCACAAGGGATTCCTGATCAGCGCCACGCCCTACAAGACGGACGGCCAGTACCAGACCTGCGGCGTCGTCTCCAAGGAGATCGACGGCGTCATCAAGGAACACAAATTCATCCGCGCCGACCGCTTCGCCGGGCTCGACGACGCCGTCGACATCTCGATCAAGAAGGGCATGCAACTGGTCGACGAGCAGGGCGAGCGGATTTTCGGATAGGCAAGGCCGGGGTCAACCCAGGACCGTCAGCCGCGCCGCGCCGCCTCGATCGCGGCGACGTCGATCTTCTTCATATCCATCATCGCATCAAACGCGCGTTTTGCTTCATCGCCGCCGGCAGCCATCGCCTCGGTCAGCACGCGCGGCGTGATCTGCCAGGACACGCCCCATTTGTCCTTGCACCAACCGCAGGCACTTTCCTGGCCACCATTGCCGACGATGGCGTTCCAGTAGCGATCCGTCTCCTCCTGATCGTCGGTGGCGATCTGGAATGAGAAGGCTTCGTTGTGTTTGAACATGGGCCCGCCATTGAGGCCGAGACAGGGGATGCCGGCGACCGTGAACTCGACCGTCAACACGTCGCCCGCCTTGCCGGACGGGTAGTCGCTGGGAGCGCGGTGGACGGCACTCACCGAGCTGTCGGGAAAAGTCTCGGCGTAGAACCGGGCCGCGGCCTCGGCGTCCTTGTCATACCAAACGCAGATTGTGTTCTTGGCGATTGCCATTGCTTGTCCTTTCGCTTTTGAAGCCATTCCGGCGGGTTTCCCACGCACTCCAGACCGTTCGCGGCCAGCCTCACGGGTTGCACGCGAAGCTAGAATGCGTTCATGCGATCTGATGTTCCGGCGGCAAGGCGCCCAAAAGCCATGCCGGAACTCAAATCAGGGCGACCGGCGAACGGATCTTCGGATAAAGCGGACCCGAATTTTCAGCGCATTTTAGCCCGGTGTCGTCATTCGCTCCAGACAACGGGCCTCATCGATGGGCCTGCCGAGAGCGGCGAAGCGCGAGGCCGCTTCTTCAAATGCCGCCATGGCGCGGTTTTCGCTGCGCTCGGCGCGGCGCTGCACGCCACGCGCTTCCCAGACGGCCGCCACCCAGGGTCCGCCATTCCACATGCCGGCCACCCGCTCAGCCTCATCGAGCCGCCGGTTGACCTGTTCGACTTCGCCCGCCTCGGCCAGTGCAACCGCCGCGGCGGTGCGGAAGGTCATCGAGCAAGGTTGGCAGCTGTGGCCGGTGGACAACATGCGGTCGCCTTCCTGGATGGTCGCGGCGATCTTTTCGGGCGCGGAGGCGGCCCGCACCTCGAGGCCCTTCAGGCTGATCAGCAGATGCGGTGCAAGCCAGGAAGATTGGGCAAGGGTCGTGGCGCGCCGGATCAGCCGTCCCGCCTGCCATTTCTGGCCACGCGCCAGGGCAAGTTCCGTCAGACGCTGGAGCGCCAGCACGCGGCCGGCTACGGCGCCAACCTGCGTATAGAGTTTCTCAGCTTCCGTCAGCATGCGTTCGGCCTCGCCCAACTGACCCGAAAACAAGGCAGCTTCGCCCAGCACCAGGGAGGCAAGGCCGCGCCCGGCAAGCGAGCCGGCGCCCTCGGCGACCGATAGCAGTTCGCGTGCCGAAGCGGCGATGTCGTGATGGCCCTTGGCACTGCAAAGGCAGAATTCGGCCAGGCACAGATGCCCGTCAAAAACGTTGGAGACGAAGGCTGGTTTGGCCCGCACCCACTCGATGAACTCCGCCCGGAACAATTCGCGCCATTGCCCCTGCATATGGGCCACCAGCCCGATCAAGGCACTGGCCTCGCCAACCTCGCGGGCAAGTCCGGCGCCCATCGCCAGCTCACGGGTTTCCCTGCCGACCTGGGCGGCCTTGGCGAAATCGCCGCTTTGCAGATGCAGCAGGCCCCAGGCCAGCGAGGCGCGGATGCGGTCGCTCAACCCGACCGGGTCAATCGAGGGCACGGCCAACGCCTTTTCGTAGAGCTTCACGGTTTCAGCACCCGGGCCGACCCCAAGGTCGATGCGCAGGCTCTCGCTGAGCTGATTGAACAACCTGATCGCTTCGGCCCTGTTGCCGGCGTCCAGCGCCGCCTGCATCAGCGCGCATTGGGCCTGCTCATCGGCGGGGTCCAACGCGATCAGACGTTGCCAGAGCCTGCCCGCCCGCAGCACATCGGCATAGCGCTGGCGCAGGGCCTGGCGGGGCGTCTCGAACCAATCGACATAGGGGTCGTCCGGCAGCAGGTCACCGGCGTAGAGATCGGCGGCCATTTCGCAGGCGGCGGGATCGGAGCCGCGCAAGGCAAGCTTGGCGGCGGCCTCGAAAGCTTCAAGGTCAATTTCAAGATCGGCCGCCGGGGCAAGGGTGATGACATCGGCCGTCTGCTCGATCAGATCATGAGCGCCCAGCGCACGGCGGGCGAAGTGGATGGCCTTGCGCAGGTTCGCCCCGGCGGCCTCCGGATCAAGATCGGGCCAGAAGGCTTCCATGAGCTGTTCGCGGTGAATGCGGTGCGAACGGGTGACGGCAAGCAGCTTCACCAGCGCCGCTCCACGGTCACGGCGCCACGCCGCGGCCGGAATGACTTGACCGTCAAGACCGACACTGAACCCGCCGAGCAATTGAATTTGAACGCGCACTCGAAGCCCCTTCAGCATGCGATCCGCCGTTGCCGCCAAAAATACGGCCGTCACAAGCACCTGTGCGGCGGGGAACGCTGGCGGAACATAGGTTGCCTAGTCTGCCCTGGTAGTCAATTCCAACCCTCTGCCAGGAGAACCAAATGTCTCTTCGTATCGCCGACATGGCGCCCGACTTCACCGCCGAAACCACACACGGTCCGATCAACTTCCATGACTGGCTGGGCAACTCATGGGGCATCCTGTTTTCCCATCCCAAGGATTTTACCCCCGTCTGCACGACCGAGCTTGGCTACATGGCCAAGCTGAAGCCCGAGTTCGACAAGCGCGGCGTCAAGATCATCGGGCTCTCCGTCGACCCGGTCGAGCGTCATGCCGGATGGGCTGATGACATCGCCGAGACCCAGGGCCTTGCACCGAATTTCCCGATGATCGGCGACCCGATGCTGGCCATTGCCAAGCTCTACGATATGCTGCCCGCCACGGCCGGCGACAGTGCCGAGGGGCGCACGGCAGCCGACAACCAGACGGTTCGCCATGTCTACGTCATCGGTCCCGACAAGAAGATCAAGCTGATGATCGCCTATCCGATGACCACCGGCCGGAACTTCGACGAGATCCTGCGCGTGGTGGACTCCATGCAGCTGACCGCCAAGCACCGCGTGGCTACGCCGGTGAACTGGCGGCAGGGCGACGAGGTGATCATCGCGGGTTCGGTGTCGAACGACGAAGCCAAGGTCCTTTACCCCGAAGGCTGGAAGCAGCCCAAGCCCTACATCCGCATCGTCCCGCAACCGCACAGCAACGCCTGAGCCTTCTTTCCAGGCAACCCGGCAACAAGAGGTGACAGTATGAAACCCCGTATCCTTATCCTTGGCGCCGGTTTTGGCGGGCTTGAGCTCAGCACGTCCTTGTCCGAAGCTCTGGGTGACAGCATTGCTGTCACCCTGATCGACAAGTCGGATGCCTTCGTGTTCGGGTTTGCCAAGCTCGATCTGATGTTCGGCCGCGCAACCGAGACGGCTGTGCGGCTACCCTACGCCGACTACGCCAAATCCGGCGTCACGATGAAGCGCGAGACCGTCACCGCCATCGACCCGGAACGGCGGCGCGTGACGACCGACAAGGGTGTGCACGAGGCGGACATACTGGTAGTCGCCCTCGGCGCGGATTACGACGTTTCGGCCACGCCCGGCATTACGCTCGGCCGCAACGAATTTTACTCCGTACCGGGCGCCGCCCACATGGCGAAGGTGCTGCCCGGCTTCACCCGCGGCCATGCCGTGATCGGCGTCTGCGGCGCGCCCTATAAATGCCCGCCAGCACCCAGCGAGTGTGCCCTGATGCTGCACGACTACCTGACCGATAGAGGTGTCCGTGACAACTGCCAGATCACCTATGTGAACGCGATGTCGAGCCCGGTGCCGCCTTCTCCCGAAACCTCGAAGGCGCTGCTCGCGGCTTTCGCCGAACGCGATATCGCCTTCATTGCGAGCACCCGCGTGGTTTCCGTGGACGAGGGCCGCAAGGTCGTGACGCTCGACAACGGCAGCGAACTGCCCTGCGATCTGTTCCTTGGCGTGCCCAGGAACCGCGCTCCGGATGTCGTCGTCGAGGCCGGCATGACCGAGGGCGGCTGGGTGACCATCGATCCCCGCACACTCGAAACCCGCTTTGCTGGCGTCTACGCGCTGGGCGATCTGGCCAATACGGGTGCGCCGAAGGCGGGGGTCTTTGCCGAGGGCGCCGCGCGCACCGTTGCAGCGAACCTGATCGCCAGGCTGCGCCATGAGGAGCAGACGGCAAAGAACCCAGGTGCGGGATCCTGCTACATCGAATTCGGCGCCAACAGGATCGCCAGGGTGGATGTGGATTTCTTTTCCGGCCCAAAACCCACCGGTGCTTTCTATGAACCGTCGGAGGCGTTGCGAGTCGACAAGGTGAACTTCGGTTCCAGCCGCAAGGCCCGCTGGTTCGGGCACTGAGCTTCGGCAAAGGCGGGCGCCGACGGCGCCCGTCCCATCCGATAGAGCAGGTTTGTTTGACGCAATTCGCTGGGGAAAGCGCTACGCTTTCCCGGGAAAACCGCTTCACACTTTTCCTGGAATTGCTTCAGGCCATCTGCAGTTGCCTGCGCGGCAGTGGCGGGAAGGCGATGGCGATGCCCGCCGCGCCAAGTCCGATGATGGCCGAGCCGATGAACAGCCAGGAATAGCTGGCGTAGGCATCGAACACCATGCCGCCGGCGAGCGGTCCGAGCGCCATGCCGAGGCTGGACAGCATGGTGGCGGCGCCGAACACGGTGCCGAGGATGCGCTGCCCGAAATATTCGCGCGCCAGCACCGCATAGAGCGGCATCACGCCGCCATAGGTGGCACCGAAGATGACGGCGAGCATATAGAACTGCTCGAGCTGGCTGATCGAGAGATAGGCGGCAATCACGACCGACTGGATAGCGAGGCCCGCGATCAGCACCGGCTTGACGCCCAGCCGGTCGGCCAGCACGCCATAGAGAAGCCGGCCACCGAGGCCCGCGAGACCCTCGACGCTGTAGATCGAGACCGCCGCCATGGGGGCGACGCCGCACAGCATGGCATAGCTCACCATGTGGAAGATCGGCCCGGAATGCGCGGCGCAGCAGGCAAAGAAGGTTAGTCCCAGCACGATGAACTGCGGCGAGCGCAGCGCTTGGCCGACCGTCATGCCGGCGCCTTCGGCAACAGGCGCGGAACTGGTCCCGGGCCCAACTGGCTGTGGCGGTTGGCGCACCAGAAGCACCGCCGGCAACAGCAGCACCCAGGCCGTGATGCCGATGTCGAACATGGCGGTGCGCCAGTCATAGGCCGAGATCAGCCAGCGGGCGAAGGGCGAGATCGTCATCGGTGCCACGCCCATGCCGGCCGAGACCAGCGACACCGCAAGGCCGCGATGGGTGTCGAACCAGCCGGTGGTCAGCGCGATCATCGGCGCGAAGAAGGCGCTGGCGGCAAGGCCGACCAGCACGCCATAGGTGACCTGGAAGGTGACGAGTGAGCCGGCGCGGCTGGCCAGCACCAGCGCCAGCCCGAGCAGCACAGCGCCGATCATCACGACGATGCGGGCGCCAAAGCGGTCCGACAGGGCGCCCCAGGCGAAGCCGCCAAGGCCCATCACCAGGAAATTGAGCGTCATGGCGCTCGAAATGCCGGCGCGCGACCAGCCGGTGTCGATCGCCATCGGTTCGAGGAAGATCGCCAGCGAAAACATCGTGCCGATGGCGACACAGGACATCAGCGCGCCAGCGGCGACGATGACCCAACGATAGGAAAGGCTCATTCAAATCTCCCATGCCAGAGCGCAGCGCCGCGCGCTGCTTGCATCCGAAGGACGCTGGCGCCGAGGCCGATCCTACAATCCGGTTGCATTTTTTATCCAGTCTGGAATGGCCCCGTTTTCCCGGCCGTTTCTGGTCGCTTTCTGTATTGGTCGCTGCCCCAAAACCGCTTCGCACTTTTGGACGACTGCCGTCAGATCGGCAGCTCCGACGTGTACTTGATCGTCCAGCTCGGAACGTCGGTCTTGACGTTCTGCACGCCCTTGATACGGCTCAGATGCTCCGACTGGAAGCGGCGATAGTCGTCGATGTCGGCCGCCACCACGCGCACCATGGCATCGCAGTCGCCGAGCATCAGGTAGCATTCCATCACTTGCGGCAGCTTGGCCACTTCGGTGGCGAAGTGCTCGATCGTGTCCTCGTCCTGCGTCTTCAGCCAGATGCGGGTGAAGAAGGTGAGGCCCTTGCCGATGCTGGCCGGGTTGAGCACCGCGACATAGCGGTCGATGACGCCGGCCTCCTCCAGCAGTTTCACGCGCCGCAGGCATGGCGAGGGCGACAGGCCGACTTCATTGGCCAGATCGGTGTTGGCCATGCGACCGTCGCGCTGCAGCGCCCGCAGGATCCGCTTGTCGATCTCGTCCAGCTTCATTGGCTGCGGATTCCATCATTTATCAGAATTGTGATGTGTGATGCCAATTTTTGGCAGATGAAACGCATCTTCGCAATCAAATTGCGGACAGGCTTGGGTATGCTTGCCGCCGACATCACGAGACTTCAAACTCAACCGGAAGCGGCGGCCGCGAGGCCAGCCCATGGATAGCCATGAGCATTTCACAGGCAGTCGAGACGACTGGCGATGGTTCGAGATCCGAGTTCCGCCGTGGCGTGGCGTCATGCGCGCCGGTGCTGTTCGGCACCATCCCCTATGCGCTGGTGCTTGGAGCCCAGGCCACGCAGAAGGGCTTGAGCGTCGTCGAACTGCCTGTCATGACAGGGCTGAATTTCGCCGGCGGCTCGGAATTCGCCGCAATCCAGTTGTGGACATCGCCGCCGCACATCGTGCTCGTCGTCGCCATCACGTTCCTGGTCAACAGCCGGCATCTGCTGATGGGCGCGGCCCTGGCGCCGTTCCTGCGTCATCTGCCGCGACGCAAGATGTTTCCGGCGCTGTTCTTCCTATGCGACGAGAGCTGGGCGCTCGGCCTTGCCGACGCCAGGCAGCGTGCCGCCGCAGGCGTAACGCCTGCCTTCAGCCCGCGTTATTACATGGGCGCGGCACTTGCGATGTATCTCACCTGGGTGGCCTTCACCACGACAGGGGCCTTGCTCGGCCCGATGCTGGGCGATGTCGAGACCTATGGTTTCGACATGGCGTTTCCAGCTGTCTTCCTGGTGCTGATGCGTGGCATGTGGAAGGGCGTGGCGGCGGCGCGGCCCTGGCTCGCCAGCCTGGTCGTCGCCGCACTTGCCTATCTCTTCATTCCGGGCGCCTGGTATGTCGCCGCCGGCGCCGTGTCGGGGCTGGTCTCGGCTTGGCTGATGGCAGGTGATGCATGATCGATCCCGCGACCCTTCTCACCATCGTGCTGATGGCCGGCATCACCTATCTGACGCGGATCGGCGGCTATGTCGTGCTGCGCAACCGCGTGCTCAGCGCCCGCGCCACGGCGGTGATGGAAGCGGCGCCCGGTTGCGTGCTGATCTCGGTCATCGCACCGGCCTTCGTGTCGAGGCACCCTGCCGACCTCCTGGCGCTGGCGATCACTTTCGCCGCCGCGACAAGGCTGTCCATGCTGCCGACCGTTCTGATTGGGGTCGCCTCGGCGGGGCTGCTGCGGCATTTCATCGGATAGAAAAGCAGCTCCGGTTGGGCTCACAGGGTCTGCGGCCACTGTTGGGCGGCGTGTATGACGGTGAGTATTTCGATGGTATCTCCGTTTACACGGTAAGGGAGGATATAGGGAATATCGACCAAAACGAGCTCTCGCGTCGCTTTGATGCGCCCAACGCGACCCATGGCTGGCTGCTCGGTGAGCAACTCCGCCGCCGACAAGATACGCGCAATGACACGAGCGGCCGCCTCGGGACTGTCTTCCTCGATATGCGCGCCGATTTCGTCAAGCCGACGCAATGCCCGCTTGGTCCAGCGGATTGTCCTTCGGCTCACAATCAGCCGGCGGACTTGACGTATTTCCCGATCACGGCGGCCAACTCTTGCTCATTGGCAAATTCACCACGATCGGCCTCGGCCAACCCTGCCTCTATCTCCGCGAGCTGCCATTCCTGGCGGGCTACAAAGTCCTCAATGGCCTGGGCGGCCACATAAGAGCGCGAGCGGTCAAGCTTTTCGGCAAGCTGGTCGAGCCTGTCTGTCGTGTCGTCTGGGAGCCGTACGGTAAAAGCGGTCATAGTTACAATTCACGTTGGTTCACTATGATTATTGGTGAACCAAGGTGAATCGTCAAGGCTGCCATATCGGGAAGCAAGCGGCGAGGGGCTGCCCACGCTTTCAAGAGACAGCAAGAAAAAGGCAGACGCGAAAGCGCCTGCCCTTTCAATTCGAAGCTGTTTCCGCTTAGGCCGCAGCCGCGGCAACCTGCTGGCTGGCGGCGACCACGGCATCGACCTTGGCGGTCGCCTTGGCAAGCGCGGCGGTCACCGCGTCAGGGCCCATGCCGACGCCTTCGATGCGGATGACGTCGACATCGGTCATGCCGATGAAGCCGAGCACGCTGCGCAGGTAAGGAATGGCGTGATCCATCTGCACGGCCGCACCTTCGGAGTAGATGCCGCCGGAAGCCAGCACGATATAGACCTTCTTGCCGGTGACGAGGCCCTTGGGGCCGTTCTCGCCATAGGCAAAGCTCTTGCCGGAGCGGGCGACGTGATCGACCCACGACTTCAGCGTCGAGGAGATGTTGAAGTTGATGAAGCCGGTGGCGAGGATCACCGTGTCGGCGGCGAACAGCTCGTCGAGCGCGACGTCGGAAACGCCGACCACTTCGGCCTGGCGCGCGGTGCGGGATTCGGCCGGTGTGTAGATGCCGGTCGCATAGTCGGCATCGATATGCGGCAGCGGGTTGGCGACGAGATCGCGCACGACAAGCGTGTTCGACGGATCGACGGCAAGCAGCTTCTCGGCGAATTCGGTGGCGATGCGAGTCGAGTGCGAGGCGGCGCCACGCGGGCTCGAGGTTACAAGAAGAATGGACATAGCGGGTCTCTCCAGTGGAAATTGAATTGTCCCGCCAGATATGGGGCTACCATCTCATCTGAAAAACTGGTATATTTTCTATACGATCCATCTATAAAACAGATATATATGCAACCCAATCCGACACTCGACCAGCTTCAGATATTCGTTGCCGTCGCCGATACCGGCAGTTTCTCGGCCGCCGGCCGCAAGCTCAACCGGGCGCAATCCGTGATCAGCTATGGCATCGCCAATCTCGAGGTTCAGCTTGGGCTGAAGCTGTTCGAACGCGAGGGTACGCGCGAGCCACAACTGACCGAGATCGGCCGGGCGATGCTGGAGGATGCACGCCGCATGGTCGGCGTGCTGCAGCGCATCCGCTCGCGCGTCGATGGTCACAGGCAAGGTCTGGAGGCGGAAGTCGCGATATCGGTCGACATGTCGCTGCCGTCGCCGGTGCTGGTGCGGGTGCTGAAGGCGTTCGAGGCGCAGTTTCCAACGGTCATGCTGCGGCTGCATATCGGCTCGCTCGGGCTGATCATCGATCATGTCGTCAACGGCGAGGCCGATCTTGGCGTCGGCGGCATTCCGGGCGACGCCGACGTGCACCTTCTGCGCATTGGCTTCACCTCGATGGTGCCGGTTGCGGCACCCAGCCACCCGCTGGCGCTGCTGCCCAAACCGGTGCCACTGGAGGATGTGCGCGAATACACGCAGTTGGTCGTCTCCGACCAGTCGGAGCGCACCAAGGGACACGACTACGGCGTGTTCGCCTATCGCACCTGGCGGCTGACCGATGTGCGCACCAAGCATGCGCTGATGCGCGAGGGGCTGGGCTGGGGCGGGCTGCCGCGATGGCTGGTCGCCGACGACCTGGCGAGCGGCCGGCTGGTCGAGTTGGATCTGGAGCCCTACAGCGAGGTGCGCTCGCCGCTGTTTGCCATGCACCGCGCTGACCGCAGCCCGAAACCGGCGGCTGCCTGGCTTATCGACCAGTTCAAGCGCCAGCTCGGCTGTTTCAACGAGTTCGAGCCGGACCAGGTGCCTGACGAAGAGCCGGAGACAATCCATCAATCAGCGCCATGAGAACGGCGCGGTAGTCCTCGGCTGAGGCGCCGGCCTCGATGGCCAGTGCCGCACGGTCGAAGGCGGAAGCAAGCAGCGCGGTCAGCGCCTCCGCCGGCAGTCTCGTCATCGTGTGGGTCCGCATCGCCGCGACAAGACCCTCGCGCAGCGAGCGGTTGCCGTGGCGGTTGTCGATCGCGTCCATGGCGGCGCGCCCCAGCACGGCCGGACCATCGAGCAGCAACAGCCGCGTGCGGCCGGGCGCGCGCATGGCGGCGAGATAGGCATCGGAGCCGGCAATCAGCGCGTCGCGGGCATCGAGCGAGGACGGCGAGGCGCGCTCGATCTCGTCCGCCACCGCCGCCGCTTCCTGCTCGACCACGGCGGCGAACAGCGCCTGCTTGTCGGCAAAATGGTGGTAGAGCGCGCCGCGCGTCACGCCGGCGGCGGCGACGATCTCGGGCGTTCCGGTCTCGGCATAGGATTTTTCGGTGAACAGTTTTCGCGCGGCGGCGATCAGGTCGGCACGCGTCGCCTCGGTGCGGTCACGGTTGGAGCGGCGCGCGGATTCCTGTTGCATACATGCAGCCTGTATGTTAATTCGATTCACATGCAGACTGTATGTTAATTGACGGGAGAAGGAAAGATGAAGACCACCAGCTACTATCCGGTGCTGATGACCGGCGACGTCGCCGGCACGGCGGCCTTCTATGTCGAGCATTTTGGCTTCCAGCCGCTGTTTGAAAGCGACTGGTACGTGCATCTGCAATCGGCTGAGAGCAAGCGCGTCAATCTCGGCATCGTCCAGGGCGACCACGAAACCATCCCGGAAGAGGGGCGGGGCCGCGCATCGGGCCTGCTGATCAATTTCGAGGTCCGCGACCCCGACGCGGTCTATCAACGGGTCCTGGCCGCCGGCCTGCCGATCCTGCGTTCCCTGCGGGACGAGCCCTTCGGCCAGCGCCATTTCATCACCAGGGATCCCAATGGCGTGCTGATCGACGTCATCAAGCCAATCCCGCCGAGCGAGGAGTTCCTGGCGCAATATGCGGAGGGTGCTGCGGGGGCCTGAGCAGTGGCCTCAACTGGCCCTTGCCACCGGCGTCACCGTCACTGCGCTGACACCGGTGCGGCGCACCACCGTGCACAGCGTCTCGCGGCCGATGCGTTCGGCGTCGAGCATGCGCACGAGGTCGTCGACGCCGGTCACCGGGCGCCCGTCGATGGCGGCGATGATGTCGCCTTCTTTCAGGCCGGCCTTGGCCGCCGGGCCGTTCTTCTCGACGCTGCGCAACCGCACGGCCGTGCTGGTCGACACTTGCGACAGAAGGGCGGCGCGGCGTGGCAAATTGGTGGTGTCGGCCGAGACGCCGATGAAGGCGCGGCGCACGCGGCCGAAGCGGATGATCTCCGAGATGACGAAATTGGCGGTGTTGGAGGCGACCGCGAAGGCAATGCCTTGTGCGCCATGGATCATGGCGGTGTTGACGCCAATGACCTCGCCGGCCGACGACACCAGCGGCCCGCCGGAGTTGCCGGGGTTGAGTGCCGCGTCAGTCTGGATGACGTCGTCGATCAGCCGGCCGGTCGAGGCGCGCATCGAGCGGCCGAGCGCCGAGACGACGCCGGAGGTGACGGTCCATTCGAAGCCGAGCGGGTTGCCGATGGCAATGGCGATCTGGCCGCGCCGCAGGCGCTTGGAATCGCCAAGCGGTGCGACATCGGCAAAGCTGCCGTCGGCGCGCACCAGCGCGATATCGGTGTCGGGATCGCGGCCAAGCACGCGGCCTTCGCTGGAAGCACCGTCCGGCATCGACACGCGCACCGTCTTGGCGTCGCCGACGACGTGGAAATTGGTCACGACCAATCCGTCCGGCGCGATGACGAAGCCGGAGCCATGGCCGCCCTGACCGCCAAGGCGCTCGATGCGGCAGACGGCCGGGCCGATGCGGTCGACGGCGTCGGTCACCGTCGTCGAATAGGCGTCGAGCAACGTGTCGTCGGATTCGAATTTGGCTGCGGCGAGGGCCATGGAAGGGCTCCGTGTTTTCAGGCTTGATCGTGACTATATGTGCGGAGCAGTCCAATCGGCCGCGACCTGACCAGATGGCCAGTCAAACCAGCAACTAGCCGTCAGGCGAGTACCTCTGAACACGCCGCCGAGCGATATCTGGGGCATGACAGAACCCAGGAGACCAATATGAGCGATTTCAATCTGAGTGCGTTTTCCCAAGCCATCGCCGATCTTGCCGCGAAGGCGGCTCCGGTTACAGCGAGCCTGTCCACGCATCATCACCGCACGGCCACCGCCTTCCACTGGCGCGACGGCTATTTCGTCACCGCCGAGGAAGCCGTCGAAGCCGGCGAGGAGACCGAGCTGACGCTGGCTTCGGGCGAGATGGTGAAGGCCGAGCTGGTCGGCCGCGATCCCTCGACCGGTGTCGCCTTGCTGAAGCCTGCCGCTACGGCCACTGTGCCCACGCTCGCCAAGGCGGACGCGGTGCGGCCCGGCAACATCGCCATCGCCATCGGCAACAGCGACGGTTCCGCCCTGGCTGTGTCGGGCTCGGTCGGCGAGGTCGGTCCGGCCTGGCGCTCGATGCGCGGCGGCACCATCGACCGGCGGCTCAATCTTGCCATCGGCGCCGGCGGCCGCTTCGAGGGCGGTCCGGTGCTCGACGCCAAGGGCGCGCTGATCGGCATGCTCTTGTTCGGGCCGCGCGGCCGCGCGCTGGTCATGCCCTACGAGACGATCGAGCGGGCGGTGGCAACGCTGCGTGAGAAGGGCCATGTCGCGCGCGGCTATCTCGGCGCCGGCCTGCACCCGGTGCGCGACCGTGACGCGCATGGCGCGATGGTGATGAGCCTCGACGACGATGGCCCGGCCAAGGCTGCCGGCCTCTCTCTCGGCGACATCATCGTGGCGTGGAACGGCGAGGCCGTGCATGGCCCGCGCGACTTGATCCGCAGGCTCGGCCCCGACAGCGCCGGCGCTTCGGTGGCGCTTGGCGTGGTGCGCGGCGGCGAACAACGCGATGTCGCGCTGACCATCGGCGAAAAGCCGCTGAGCTGAGAGGATCGATGGACAGGCTCGCCAGCGACCGGATCATGGGTAACGGTGCCGCCTCGCGGCGGCTGGTGGTGCTGATTGCGCTTGGCGACGCGGGCCGCGCCGAGCGCCTGGCCGGCTCGCTTGCCGCCAGCGATGACCTGTTGCCGGTCGTGGCCGGCGCCGCCGACGTCGCCATCGTTGACGACAGGAGCGGTGATGCCGTGCCGGCCTCCACGCCACGGGTGCTGTTGTCGGGGCGTGCCAACGTGGAGCGGCCTGCTGGCGAGGTGATGGCCATCCTGCCTGCAGGCACGGATGATCTGCTGATCGCCGCGGCGGCGCGGCTGGCGGCGGCCGGCTATCGCGTCTCGGGCGATGGCGGAAGCGGGCGCCATGAGGATTTCCGTGCCGGCGAGGGCGAGCCGTTCGAGGATGAGACCTCCGACGAGCACGCCATCCGACCGACGCTGTCGCCGCGCGAGGCGGAAGTGCTGGCGCTGCTGGCCGAAGGCGCGCCCAACAAGGTGATCGCGCGGCGGCTCAACATTTCCGTGCACACGGCGAAGTTCCACGTCGCCGCGATCCTGATCAAGCTCGGTGCCGCCAACCGCACCGACGCGATCGCCATCGCCATGCGGCAGGGCCTAGTGCTGGTCTGATATCGATCACACCGCCGCTTCGATGTCGGTCAGCCGAAAATCGTCGCCCTTGAACAGCAATGGCATGGCTTCAAGACGCGCCGTCGCATAGGCGATGCAGTCGCCGTAGTTCAGCGCTGCCGGATGCCGGCCCTTGCCGTAGCGCAGGAAGGCCTGGCGGGCGACAGCGGCATGGTCGGCGGTGAAGGCGATGGTTTCGATCGAGGCCGCGCGCAGGAAATCGTCGAGGCGATCAAGGATTTCATCCTGCCTGCCGCCAGCGAGCACCATGGTCGTTTCAAGAAGTGTTGGCGCCGCCAGTAATCGCCGTTTTGCCTGTGCGATAGCCAGCACGAAACCCTCATGGCCGGGCTCGGCGCGCAGGACCGCAACCAGGGCCGAGGAATCGATGATCATTTCGTCGGGATTCCGAACTCGTCGTAGCCGAGAATCTCCTCATCGGTCATGGCGCCTTCACGTTTGGGGACTTTTCCGGCCCTGTCGGAGATCGCCATCAACCGTTGAAAAAGGTCGCTGGTTTCGTCGCGCGGCACCAGCCGCTCGCGCGCTACCTCGCGCGCGAGACTCTGGCGGATCGCCTCCGTCACCGATACGCGGCGACGACGCGCGAGTTCGCGCGCCAGTAGCTCGACTTCCGGGTTCTTGATCGACAGCGCCATTCTATATTCTACCTGTTCGTATAGAATATATACCGAGCATCAGGTAAATCCAACAGGTTTCAAGCGGAGGCCCCGCCAGCCTCCGCAGCGTCACCATGGCTTCCCGCCGCAAGCTCTTGTATCCGGCAGCGGCGCGGGCAAGGATCGCGTGACAGAGGCACAGGGAGGCGGAGGAAAAATGTCGCTCAAGGGAAAGACGGTGTTCATCTCCGGCGGGTCGCGCGGCATCGGGCTGGCGATCGCGTTGCGCGCCGCGCGGGACGGCGCCAATGTGACGATCGCCGCCAAGACCGCCGAGCCGCATCCGAAGCTGCCGGGCACGATCTATACGGCGGCGCAGGAGATCGAGCAGGCCGGCGGCAAGGCGCTCCCGGTGCTGTGCGACATCCGCGAGGAGCCACAGGTCGCCGAAGCGGTTTCAAGGACCGTCGAAAAATTCGGCGGCATCGACATCTGCGTCAACAATGCCAGCGCCATCCAGCTTACCGGCACGCTGGAGACCGACATGAAGCGCTATGACCTGATGCACCAGATCAACACGCGCGGCACGTTCCTGGTGTCCAAAATGTGCATTCCGCACCTGAAGTTGGCAAAGAATCCTCACATCCTGAATCTGGCGCCGCCGCTCGACATGAAGGCCAAGTGGTTCAAGAACCACGTTGCCTACACCATGGCCAAGTTCGGCATGTCGATGTGCACGCTGGGCATGAGCGCGGAGTTCGCCAAGGACGGTATCGCGGTCAATTCGCTGTGGCCGATCTCGACCATCGACACGGCGGCGGTACGCAATCTGCTGGGTGGCGCGACGGTCGCGGCGATGAGCCGTTCACCCGACATCATGGCCGACGCCGCGCATGCCATCTTCATGCGGCCGTCGCGCGAAACGACCGGCAATTTCTACATCGACGAGGAGGTGCTGCGCGCCGAGGGCGTCATGGATTTTTCGATCTATGCGCCGGGCGCGACTGGGCCGCTGGCCGGTGACTTTTTCGTGCCGGACGAGGTGTTCGCCCGGACGGACAGCAAGATCAAGAGCATCTATTAAAGCCAGGCCGGCTTGCCACCTGCAAGTCGCTGAGCCGAGGGAAAGCCTTGCTCATACAAGGCGATAGGGCGTCGATCCTGCCGGAATGATTCAATATCCGGCAGGCGCTCAGCCCTCGTCCTTCTTGGCCTTGCCCAGGCCCATCAGCCGGTCGATATAGGCGAGCATCAGCGCCGAGACGACGAAGGTGAGGTGGATGATGGTCAGCCACATCAACTGGTCGGTCGTATAGGAGACCGAGTTCAGGAACACCTGAAGCAAATGGATCGACGAGATCGCCACGATGGTCGAGGCGACCTTGACCTTCAGCGAGCCGACGTCGATCGTGCCCAGCCAGTGGACCTTGCCGTCATTCTCGTCGAAGCGGCTGACGAAATTCTCGTAGCCCGAGATGATGACCATCACCACCAGCGAAGCGACGAGTGCGGCATCGATCAGGCCGAGCATCTTCAGGATGGTGTCGGTGTCGCCGAGCGTGAAGGCCACGGTGACGAACTCATAGAGCTTCTTGCCGAACGACAGCGCGTAGATGGCCAGCGCCACGCCAAGGCCGAGATAGAAGACGACCAGCAGCCAGCGCGAGGCAAGAATGATCGATTCGATGGCCAGTTCGAGACGCTTCATGAGTGGTTCCGGTCGACTTTCCCCAGGGGTGCGGGCCGTATTTCGGTCAGGTCGCCCCTGTTTGCAAGACAAAGTTTGCCAGGCAAAAAAGCCCCGCCGGAGAGGGACCGGCGGGGCTCAATGCGTCCCGCTGGAGTCGGGACGGGGCAGGGAACGCCCAGTCCTGAATCTGGGGTAGGCAAGTCCGCGATTCAATGCCCGGGTACAATTCCTGTTGAACCGCGGATTGCGTTCGTAGTCCTGTCCATCCCGGCAAGCCGGGATGGACTTTTCTCTGGTGGTCTGATTCCAGAAGCTGCTTCAAGCCTTTGGAAAAAAAAGCCTTAATTGTTGCTGGCGACAGGCGCCACCAGCGAGGTGATGCGGCGGATGGCGACGCGCCGGTTCTCACGGTTAGGCGCGGGCGTGTTGACCTTCAGATACTCCTCGCCGTAGCCCTGTGTCGTCAGGTTCTCCGGCGGGATGCCGAAGGCGTTGGTGAGCGCCTCCGCCACCGCTTCGGCGCGACGGTCGGACAGAGCAAGGTTCGCTTCGGGCGTGCCGACGGCGTCGGTATGGCCTTCGATCAGGAAGGTCTCGGCCGGGTTCTTCTTCAACAGCTTGTCCATGGCGCTGGCAACGCCTTCGAGCTTCTGCACTTCGGTGTCGGAGATCGAGGACGAACCGAACTCGAAGTTCAGCGTGTCGAGATCCACGCGGCGCGCAATGTCGCGAACGCGGGCCGAACGCTTGACCTCGTCGATCGAGTAGAGACGCTGGACCCTCTCGACCGGAGGCTGGTCGAGGAAGGTGTAGTAGTCGTCCGGGCTCTCGACGTCCTCGGAATTGAGGATGTAGTCACGGCGTGGGATGGTCAGCCGCATCGGCGGCAGATCGTCGCCGGGATCGCGCCAGTCGCCATCATCCTGATAGCTCCGCTCGTCGACATAGCTCAGCACATATTCGCGGCCATCGGGCGTGATGCGCGAACGCTGGATAACGTCGCCGTAACGGTTGCGGATGGTGACGATCCGCACGCCATTGCCGCGCTCGACGGTCTCGCGCGTCCGGCCCTGCGGCAGATCCTCGTAATAGACATCCTTGGCGCCGCGGTTCATGCGCGGGGCATCGTTGCTCTGGACCATTGTCTGGCCGCCGAGCTGGATGATGACGCGGTCGCCGATCTCCTTGAGTACGTCGACGCCCTTCGGGCGGCGGCGGTCGCGGATGTTCTCGTCGGGCGCGCGATCGAGGCGCGTGCCCTTTTCCTCCGTCACCGGGACGATCTTCTCGGGCTTGATCTCCTGCTGAGCGGCCTTGTCGTCGGCTGGCGGCGGTCCCTGGTCGACGGGAGCGACCGCCGGCTTGCGGCCCTGAGTGCCACCTTGCTGGGCGTCCTGCCCGCCATTCTGCTGCTCGCCATTCTGCTGGGCGTTCTGCTTCCTGCCGCCCTTACGCACGGCATCCTTCTGGCTGTCCAGAATGGGGGCCGCATTGGGATCGGTGGGGGCTT
Source organism: Mesorhizobium qingshengii (assembly GCF_900103325.1). Lineage (GTDB taxonomy): Bacteria > Pseudomonadota > Alphaproteobacteria > Rhizobiales > Rhizobiaceae > Mesorhizobium > Mesorhizobium qingshengii. Next base: position 22,096 of record NZ_FMXM01000014.1, read on the forward strand.
CGCCCTGCACCGGGTTTTCACCCTGCACGGGTGCTGCCTTGTCGCCATTGGCCGGTTGCCTGCCGATGGCTGGCTGTTCTCCGGTTACCGGCTGCTCACCCGTGGCAGGTTGCTCACCGGTAGCGGGCTGTTCACCCGTGGCGGGCTGTTCGCCAACCGGTTTCTTGCCGCGCTTCTTCCTCTTGTCCTGGGGCTGGTCACCCTGGAGCGCGGGCTGTTCGCCGGCAGGAGCCGGTTCGACCTTGGGCGTGGCTTCCCCGGCAGGAGCTGCCTTCTGGGTCGGCGTCGGCGCGACGGCCGGTTCGGCCGGCTGGGCCTGCTGGTCCTGCTTGCGCTTCTTGCGCGGATTGGCCTGATCGGCCGGCTGGTTGTCATTGGCGGGCGCCACCTGGGCGGCGGGGGCCTCTCCAGCCGGAGCGGTTTCGATCTGCTGTTGCTGATCGCGCTTCTTCTTGCGCGGCTTCAACTGCTGTTCATCGATAGCGGGAGCAGCCTGTTGCGCTGGCGCTGCTTCGGCTGGCGCCTGTTCAGTCTGCTGCTGCTGATCACGCTTTTTCTTGCGCGGCTGCTGCTCGGGCTGCGCCTGCTGATCGGCGGGTGCCTGCTCGATCTGCTGCTGCTGGTCGCGCTTCTTGCGTGGCTTCAACTGCTGTTCATCGACGGCGGGAGCAGCCTGTTGCGCTGGCGCTGCTTCGGCTGGCGCCTGTTCAGTCTGCTGCTGCTGATCACGCTTCTTCTTGCGCGGCTGCTGCTCGGGCTGCGCCTGCTGATCGGCGGGTGCCTGCTCGGTCTGCTGCTGCTGGTCACGCTTCTTGCGCGGGGGCTGCTCGCCTTGCGCGGGCTGCTCCGCCTGGGCGGGCTGGGCCTGTTCCTGCTTTTTCTTGGGGGCCCCTTGCCTCTGCGCGCAGGCTTCGGCTGATTCGCCCTCGGCGCACGCGGCCTGCGCCAAAATGAATGGGGCTGACGTTCGCTGGGCCGGACCGAATGCGGCATTGCCTTGCAGCGGGTACGCGCCCAACGGCGCGGATGCCATCAACAGGCCAAGCGCTGTGCCTGCCAGAATCCGTGGTTGGCGTTTCATCGAGAATTCTCCTTGTGGGGTCCCATCCTTGCCGTAACCGATCTTGTGCCGATTGGTTCCGGTTTCGCTGGGATTAGAGGCCGTACGGGGCGATTGGCCGGCCTTTTGAAGGCAACTTCGTGTCATTTGGCTGGCGACCGCCGCATTCTGGCTGTTGCGGCGCTTGACCTTGCCGGCGGCCGGGGCCACATCCCGCAAATGGAAACACCATTCTGGAAGACCAAGGCGCTGGAGGCGATGAGCCCGGCCGAGTGGGAGTCGCTGTGCGACGGCTGCGGCAAATGCTGCCTGTCGAAGCTCGAGGACGAGGATACCGGCGAAATCTACTGGACCAGCGTCGGTTGCCGGTTGTTCGATGCGCGGAGCTGCCGCTGCTCGGATTATGCCAACCGGCTGGCGCGCGTTAGCGACTGCGTCGGGCTGACGCCACACAATGTGCGCACCATCAGCTGGCTGCCCAGCACCTGCGCCTACCGGCTGGTGGCCGAGGGCCGCGATCTCTACTGGTGGCACCGGCTGGTGTCGGGCAGTGCCGAGACCGTGCATGAGGCCGGCATCTCGATGCGCGGCCGGGTCAAGGCGAGCGAGACCGACCTTGCCGAGCCGGAAGATTATTTCGACTATATGCTGGACGAGGAACCGTAGGGCCGGCGTTTAGACGATTGGCCTGATCGTGCGCCGTCGACGCAGGAGACCGTCGTAAGTCGGGAACCGGGCGCGGGGAAAAAGCGTTGGCGGCCATTGTTCGAAAACCGGCGAAGATTGAGAAGCGGCCAGCGATTTCCCTTTTCCCGCCACATGAACCGCGGATGAACGGCGAGTTCGTAAATGGTTCAGACAGGCTGGTGCATTCTCCCCCCATCGATTTCACGAGGACGGGCGAAAGCCCGCAACAAGGAGAGAAGACCATGTTCAATACGATAAAGACGGCGGCCCTCTCGGCCCTGATCGGCCTCGGCACGCTGGCGGCCATGCCCGCTCATGCCGACAGCCTCTATCTCGGCTTCGGCAACAACAACGACCCGCGTTTCGGCGTCTATGCCGGTGAGGATGGCTACCGCCATCGCCGTGATGAACGCCGTGACTACTGGCGCCGTGGCTGTTCGCCGGAGCGCGCCCTCGACAAGGCCGAGCGCATGGGCCTCTACCGGGCCCGCATCGTCGACGTGAACCGCCGCACGGTCAAGGTGATGGGCCGCCAGGATGGTGACCGCGTCGTCATCGTGTTCGCCAACGAGCGTGGCTGCCCGGTTATTTATCGGTAAGGCCGGTTCGGCTTGGTAGGCATGATCTTCTCTAGAGATCAGCCAGAGGCATGACCCTCTACGAGGGCCAGCCTGGAGTTTGGAGGCATGATCTTCTTCGAAGATCAGCCCGGAAGCATCATCTTCTGCGAAGATGAGCTTGGACTAGCGGAGCCCCTTTCCACTTGAAGGGTGTGGCTCGAAAAACCCCGCGGGAGCAATCCCGCGGGGTTTTTCATGCACATTGGTCGATGACCCCGCCCGTGGCCGAACAAAGCCCAGCCACGGGTTGTCCGAGCGGGTTATTTCAGTTCGAAGGTGACGGTGACCTGGACGTTGTAGGAGTTCTCGCCGGCCTGCACCGGGGCTGCCGCGCCGGCCGCGGCGTCGAAGGCCTTGGCGTTGATCGGCATCGGCGTCGGCGCGATGTTCTGGTCGGTGATCTCGAGCACCCGGCCGAGGCTGACGCCGGCGGCTTCGGCCAGCGTCTTGGCCTTGGCCATGGCGTTGGCGACCGCCTTCTTGCGGGCCTCGGTGACGGTGGCCGCCGGGTTGTCGTTGGTGAAGGCGATGCCGCCGCCCTGGTTGACGCCGAGCGACACCGCCTTGTCGAGAATCTCGCCGGTCTTGTCGACGTCGCGCACGCGCACCGACAGTGTGTTGGTCACCTGATAGGCGACGAGTTCGGCTTCCTGGCTGCCGTCCGGCTTGTTGGTGTAGTTGTAGCGCGGATTGATCTGGATGCCGGCGGTCTGCAGGTCGCGGTCCTTGATGCCGGCCGACTTCATCGCCGCGATCACGGCGGCCATGGCGTCGTTGTTGGCGTCCAGCGCGGCGCGCGCGGTCTTGGCTTCGCGCATGACGCTGAGCGTCAGGACCGCCAGATCGGGGGCCACGGTTGCTTCGCCTTCGCCGCTGACAATGATGCGGGGCGGCGTCTGCAAGTCGGCGGCTCCAGCCATCGCCGGAAAAGCGATCGCGGCGGCGAGCGCGAGGGGCAAAAGGTGTCTGGTCATGAAAATCTCCTTGGTCCGCGATCAAGTCGCACGGCTCGCGTAGAGCGCGATTATGGGGTGATTTGGGCGATCTCGGAAAGCCCGTCGGGAAAGCCTTGTGCCGCGACGGGAAAAACATTAATCCAGCCCGCGTGGGGCCTGTAGCTCAATGGTTAGAGCCGGCGGCTCATAACCGCTTGGTTGGGGGTTCGAGTCCCTCCGGGCCCACCATGACCATTGATTTTATTGGTAAAAATGTGGCTTTGCCCACGGCTTGCCCACGCCTTGCCCACGGGTCGCGCGAATTGCCTGAATACGACCGAAGGCGCCCCGCTTAGCCATTTCGCGATTCCTTGCTCACCTTACGATCCGCAAATTCGCCCGCCGCTTCATCTGATCGCGCTTTTCTTCACGCAGATTGATCGCTCTCGCGATATCGACGACGGGCGGCGAATTAGCGCCGGCCGGACCCAAAAGACTGCTAGCTCATAGTTGGGGCAGGTCGAGCGTTGATACGTGGAGCGTCGGCTGCTTTGCGCCGCATTGAAGACCTTCATCTTGATTTAGTTGTCTCCTGAAAGCAGCCATTTGTCTGGCGCAAATTTCAGCCCGACGATCAAAGATTTCTGCATATCTGAGAGGTGCCCTGCGGTACTGCAGATGTCTTTTGCCAAGAGTCGGAGGGCCGATGCTTAGCTACGGCGAGATCCTCTGCAATGGTTGCAAAGATGCCTTGAATCCGCCTGGGCAAAGCTCTTCGATCGCGATGCTGGCGATCGCTGGATGGGTATTTTACTTAGTCACCCGAAAACGCTGGGTCGGCGATGGACGAAGTCCGCGCGACACTGGAACAGTGGCTCGCGGCCGGAAAATGGCCGCTGTCCGGAGGATTCCCCATGAGCTCCATAAATCTGACGCTGGCCGTGCTGCGGCTCGTTCCTAGGCTCGCATCCGGCGCGCCGAAAGCCGCGGATAACGCCACCTTTCACAGCCCCGACATGATTGTCGTTGGGAGCGGAACGGGATGGCAAGATCGTAAAGGTCTGGCGCCGGCCCTACGATACTCTGAAATACCATCGCTGTATCGACCCGTCTCGGCTTCGATCGCAGCAACCTGCTGAGGCTCCACAGCTACCTAAGATCAGCGGCGGAGCTTTGCGCTGATCAGTGCGTCGGCCATGTAGAGGTCCTGCAGAGAGATGCCGGAACTGTCGAAGACGGTGATCTCTTCATCGAACCGGCGTCCGGGTGCTCGCTTTTCAATGACGTCCCCGATAGCTGTTACGGCGAGCACGCCGGTGTCGATCGCGCCTCGCACGTGTTGGAACTCGCCGATCTGTACGGACTGGGAAGGCAGATCACAAAACAGTCTTGCCCTGTGGAACATTTCACTCGGCAATTCGTGCTTGCCGGGCGCGTCCGACCCCATGCTGACGATATGGGTTCCGGGTTCCACCCAGGCAGCATCGAACAGCGGTTCGTTTGAGGGCGTCACCGTCACCGCGATGTCGGCGGCGCGCACGGCTTCTTCGGGCAAAGCGGACCGCGCCTCCAGGCCCCTTTCGCCGATCTGGTCCACAAGCACGTCACGTCGCGGCGAAGACCGGGCCACGACCAGCACGGTTTCGATTGGGCGGATGCGTGCCAGCGCCATAACTTCGAAGCCCGCCTGGTTGCCGGCGCCGAATATCGCCAGAACCCTGGACTGCTTTCGCGCAAGAAGATCGGTCGCGACCGCGTCGGCGGCGGCCGTCCTGTAGGCGTTGACCTTTCCGGCCTCGATGACGGCGCCGAGTCGACCCGTCTGCTGATTGAGCAGCACGATGGTGGAGTTGTGGCGGGGAACGCCAAGTGACGGGTTGTCCGACCAGAAGGAGCCGATCTTCACTCCGGTCAGTTCGTCCGACCAACCGGACTTGATCGAGAAGGTGTTGGTTTCCTCCCGCGCACGCCCGAGAACCGCGGGAAAGACCCCGCTCTGCTTGGAGGCAGCGGCCACGAGAGCTTGCCGCGCCGCCCCGAAGGCGAGTTCATGGGTGACGAGGTCTGCAGACTCCTCTTCGCTGAGGTAGATCATCCGAATCCCTCGTACGCATCATGCGCTTCGCCGCTGCAGCCATGGCGCACGGCGCAAGGCGGCGAAAAGTTTCTCGCCCCTCTTGCGCCATCCGGTATGCCGAAGGGCGGCTCAGAACGAATGATTCCGCCGGATCGAAAGGGCAAAACAGCAGGGAAATCCGCCTGCCGGAGGCGACTCTGAAATCCGACTTCGACCCGACCTCGCACCAAGAGACAGCGTTTTACTCATGGCCTTCGAATACGCGAGAGAAACCTTCGGCGCCCTGATCGAGCTGATAGAATTCGAGCCCCGCCACGTGTCGCGCGCGCTGAAGCTGTCGCAAGAGATGGTTTGGCCTTATCGCCGCGAGGATTGGGAATTTGCCGCGGCGTTGGGCCAGGGTCTGGTCCTGGAGCGGGCAGGCGACGTGATCGGCACGGCCATGTGGTGGAACTACGGACAAGCCCACGCCTCGGCCGGGATGATCATCGTTGCCGCTTCCGTACAAGGCGGTGGCTACGGCTCGCGACTCTTCAACGGGCTGCTCGAGGCGACGGACGGGCGCAATGTGCTGCTCAATTCGACAGAGGAAGGGCTCACGCTCTATAGGCGGCGCGGCTTCACTGGCTTGGGGTACCGTGCTCCAGCGCCAGGGTCCGCTGACCGCCGCCGTGACGCCGAATGCCTGCGACATCCGTCCGGCGACCGCCTCCGACATGGCGGCGATCCAGGCTTTCGACGAGCTGGCCACGGGCATGCCCCGGCCGTCGATGGTGGCTGCGCTTGCCGACGTGGGCGACGTAACGGTCATCGACCGAGGGGAGCGATTTGCGGGCTATGCGATCACCAGGAGGTTCGGGCGCGGCTTTGTGGTCGGCCCTGTTGCAGCCGAAAGCCTTCAGGACGCGAAACGCCTGATCCTGGCCCAACTTGCGACGCTTCACGGGCAGTTCGTACGCGTCGACGTCTATGCCGAACACGGATTGGGCGACTGGCTGGAGAGCCTGGGCCTCGCAAGGGTTGGTCATGCGATCGCGATGGTCAATGGACGGCGGCCCGTCTCCGACGGGCAGCCCGGATGTATGCCTTGGCGGATCAGTCGTTCGGCTAGGAATGAGGACACGGGAGCGATGGAGAGGAACGAAAAAACATGTGGAGCGGTCAAAGCGATTGATGTTCTCGTCACTCCGTCGCTGCTTCTGGACAGGGGACGGCTCGAGCGCAACATCCAGCGTCTCGCCGAGCACGCCAAGAAGCTAGGCGTCGTGCTGCGCCCGCACATGAAGACGGCCAAGAGCATCGACGTTGCCCGACACGTGTTCCCCCATGGGCCTGGCCCGATCACGGTCTCGACCGTCGCCGAGGCGGAATACTTCGCAGGCCACGGCTTCCGAGACATGACCTACGCGGTCGGCATGTCGACCGCTTCGGCGATCCGTGCCATGGCGCTTTGCCGCCGCACGGGCGTCGACGTGAAACTACTGCTCGATACCGTGGAGCAGGCCGATGCCCTGGCCGACGTCCGCGCGGCCACCGGCGTGACCCCGTCCGTCTTCATCGAACTGGACTGCGACGACCATCGCGGCGGATTGAAGCCGGACGACCCGAAGCTGGTCGAGGTCGCCGGCAGGATCGTCACAGCGGGCGCCAACCTCGTCGGCGTCCTCGCCCATGCGGGCGAGTCCTATGGCTTGAGCACGCTCGACGCGCTGGTGACGGCGGCCGAGAATGAGCGTTTGGCCACCGTGCGCGCCGCCGAGATTCTGCGCGCTCGCGGTCATGCCTGCCCGATCGTCAGCCTCGGCTCCACGCCGACCGCACATTTCGCCGAGAATCTGGAAGGCATTACGGAGTTGCGCGCCGGGGCCTATATGTTCTTCGACCTCGTCCAGCACGGTGTCGGGGTCTGCGACATCGACGATATCGCGGTTTCCGTGCTGGCCACCGTGATCGGCGCCAAGCCGGAAAAACGATGGGTGCTGGTGGATGCGGGATGGATGGCGCTTTCGCGCGACCGTGGAACCGCGAACCAGCAGGTCGACCAGGGTTACGGTGTGGTTTGCGACGAGAAGGGGCGGGTGCTCGAAGATGTGATCGTGTCCCAGGCCAGCCAGGAGCACGGCATCCTTACGATCCGCAGCGGTTCCGGCAAGAGCATGCCGGAGCTTCCGATCGGCTCGCGCGTCCGGATCCTGCCCAACCATGCCTGCGCGATGGCCGGCCAGCATGACTTCTACAGCGTGGTCGACGGCGAAAGCCCCGTGATCGAAGCGCGGTGGGAGCGAATCCGCGGCTGGTAGGAACTCAGATCTCCACGCTTTGCATGGCGCCCATGCAAACTGATGCCCTGGTGGTGCAAGATGAAACTTACCTCCTACTGGCTCGACACGTCTCAGCCGTTCGACCACGGCTCGTCCAGACCCCTCGAAGGCCGCTACGACGTTGCCGTGGTTGGCGGTGGCCTGACCGGATCATCCGCCGCTCTGGCTCTAGCCAGGAAGGGCGCCCGGGTCGCCGTGCTCGAGGCCGAAACGATCGGCAACGCCGCGTCCGGGCGCAATGGTGGTATGTGCAACAACGGCTTTGCCCAGAACTACACGGTCATTGCCGGCAAGTATGGCAAGGATGCCGCGAACGCCCTCTACAAGGCATACGACGCTGGCGTCGACCTGGTCGAGCGGCTGGTGCAGGAAGAACGGATCGACTGCAGTTTCGCCCGTGTCGGCAAGCTCAAGCTTGCGGCCAAGCCCGAGCACTACGACGTGCTGGCGCGCAGCCAGGAGCTTCTGGCGGCCAATGTCGATCCCGAAACGCGGATGATTCCCCGCAGCGACCTGCGCAGTGAGGTCGGGACCGACCGTTACCACGGCGGGCTGCTTTATCCCAAGAGCGCCGGCATGCACGTCGGCCGTTTCGTCCGCGGGCTGGCGACCGCCGCCGCACGTGGTGGCGCCGAGGTGCATGAACGGACTCCCGTCATGGCAATGCGCAAGGTCCCCGCCGGGCATGAAGTAGAGACCCCACGCGGCAAAATCGTCGCGCGGCAGGTCCTGCTGGCGAGCGGCATTTCCCAGGTCGGTCCGCTCGGATGGATTCGCCGCCGCATCGTGCCGGTCGGCGCCTTCCTGATCGTGACGGAACCGCTGTCGCCTGCGCAGATCGAGCGCCTCATGCCGACCCGTCGCAATGTGGTCGACACGCGCAACCTCGTCGTCTACTGGCGGCTGACCCCGGACAATCGCCTGCTGTTCGGCGGGCGGGCTCGGTTTGCGGGGTCCAACCCTCAGTCCGACGAGAAAAGCGGCCGAATCCTGAAAGCGGCTATGGTCGATGTCTACCCCGAACTGGCCGGCGCCCGCATCGACTATTGCTGGGGCGGGCTGGTCGACATGACCCGCGACCGCCTGCCTCGCGCCGGAGAGCGGAACGGCATCTACTATTCCATGGGCTACAGCGGACACGGCACGCAGATGTCGACGCTGATGGGCAGCATCATGGCCGAGGTCATGGACGGGCACCCCGACCTGAACCCCTGGAAGGATTTCGACTGGCCAGCGATCCCCGGACATTTCGGGAGTCCCTGGTTCCTGCCGATCCTCGGTGCCTATTACCGCATGAAGGACCTTGTGACATGACAACGCCACTCGAGCACCTGTCCCGCAACGGCCGCCTGGACAGGTTCTTCATCGGCGGCGAATGGCGCGAGCCGAGGGGCACCACCAAGGGCGTCGTGGTTAATCCGGCCACGGAAGACGCCGTGACCCGGTTTCCGCTCGGAAACGGGGAGGACGTGGACGCGGCCGTTTCAGCGGCGCGCCGGGCATTCGCCACCTGGAGCCGTACCAAGCCGCAATACCGCGCGGGTCTGCTCGATCGCCTGCAGGCACTGCTCGAAGCGCGCCGCGAACTGCTTGCACAATGCCTGACCCTCGAGATGGGCGCGGCGATCGGATATGCTCGCACCGCGCAGGTGCCGCTGGCGATCGCCCATGTGAAGACCGCCCGCGATGTCCTGACAGCCTTCCCCTTCGTCGAGCAGCGCGGCCACACTGCCGTCACCCGCGAACCGATCGGTGTCTGCGCGCTGATCACTCCGTGGAACTGGCCACTCTACCAGATCACCGCCAAGGTTGCGCCGGCGCTCGCCGCAGGCTGCACGGTCGTGCTGAAACCAAGCGAGCTCTCTCCTTTGGACGCCCTTCTGTTCGCCGAGGCGATCGAGGAAGCTGGCTTCCCGGCCGGGGTCTTCAACCTGGTGCAGGGCGACGGTTCGGGAGTGGGAGCGGGTCTCGCGTCGCATGCGGATGTCGACATGATCTCCATTACCGGCTCCACCCGTGCGGGCGTCGCGGTGGCCCAGGCGGCCGCGCCGACGATCAAGCACGTCGCGCAGGAGCTCGGCGGCAAGTCGCCGAACGTGTTCCTGCCGGACGCCGATCTCGATCGCGCCGTTTCTCTCGGCATAGCCGCTGGATTCCGCAACCTGGGCCAATCATGCAGTGCGCCGACGCGCATGATCGTGCCGCGCGGGCTGCTTTCCGAGATCGAGTCAATTGCCAAGCGGGCCGCGGATGAGATCGTCCTCGGCGATCCTCTCGCGGAGACCACCACCCACGGTGCGATCGCCAATCGTGCCCAGTTTGACCGGATCCAAACCATGATCGGCGTCGGCATTTCGGAAGGCGCCAAGCTCGTCATCGGCGGACAGGGTCGTCCGGGCGGTTTGAACGTGGGGCTCTACGTCAAACCGACGATCTTTTCCGAGGTGCGTACGGGCATGCGCATTGCCCAGGAGGAGATCTTCGGGCCGGTTCTCTGCATCATCCCCTACGACACCCTAGAGGAGGCCGTCACCATCGCCAACGACACCGTCTATGGCCTTGGGGCGCATGTGCAGGGCAGGGACACGAACGTCGTCAAGCAGGTCGCGTCGCAGATCCGCGCCGGCCAAGTGCATCTCAACTATCCGGCCTGGGATCCACACGCGCCCTTTGGCGGCTTTAAGCAATCCGGAAACGGACGCGAATACGGCATCGAGGGCATGTTGGAGTATCTCGAGGTCAAATCCATCCTGGGCTATTTCTGACGTGAATTTCGCCAAGCGCTGAGGTACCGTGCCTGCCCATGTGCCAGTAGGCTGCCTTCAAAGGGCGCCTCAGCTTGTTCGGCAACCGTCTTCTCATTATTGCACCGCCAGTTGTGTCACTGAGCTCCAACCGGCGAGCAGTCGCCTGTTGCTCTACGCACGCCCGTTCCGGGAGCAGCACCCGGGATGAACGCTTCGAGGGCCTGCGGCCACCTCGCCGCTCAACATAGCTCATGAAGCGATTTGGAAGAGAGCTATGCCAGGACAGTCGCCACCGATTCTGCCATCTGGAAGCCGCTCGATGGTCAAAACAGCGTCAGCTCAATCAGGGGTCTCTGGCTCGGATCGAATCCAAAGCGACCGGTCCTGCGTCTGATCGGGCTCGCCAAGAGCATGGCGGCGGCAAGTCAGGCTCAGGGACGCGCCAAGCAGGCTGGCATCGTCTCTTGAGGGGACAATCTCGAAATTGGAATGGGCTTAGAGCGCCGGCGCCCGCTTGAGATCATCATGCTCCGAAGGCGCTCGCCATGAGGTTTTTATCAGCAGACCAGGCGCCTGCCGCTCTGGCAACGTCGCGCCAGGTCGACGTTACGGTGGCGACCTCCTTGATGATCTCGCGCACCTGCGCAGGAGAACCCTGACGCGAGCGGCGCCGATCCCGATTAGCCTTGGCAATCGCTGCGTGCCTCCAGCGCCTGGAATGAAACCAAGATTGACCTCTGGCAGGCCAAGCCGTGCATTTGCAGCGGCCAGCCGATAGTGGCACCCGATCGCCTTCGCCAAGTCGGTTGGGCCCGGCCTGCATCATTGCAGTTGGGACGTTGGCTCGGTCGAGGAGATCGGACTCGGCGCCATGCAAATGGCTGACAAGGGGTTTTCGAAGGGCTGGGGCCTCGGGCGCCACGTGCTCGGATCAAACTTTTTCCATTATGTGCGCGACCCATGGGGCAGCTATTCCGAGTACTCCTCGGACATCGACTATGTGTCAGCGGACCATGACTGGGATGCGGGTGATCATGCTGCGGAGGATGCCTTTTACATCTGGGGCCCGACGCCTCCTGACGACTTCACGGTGAACTACGAGGAGGCCACGGACTGAAGCTGCGTCAGACGAATGCAGCAATTGGCCCGGTGTTTGATCATCCCACTCAGAGCACGGTATTTGCCCGGCGCGCCTAAGTCGTTGCAGTGCAACTCCCCCGTTACGGGGCCGTGCGCATCACTGATGCCCGTGGGGCAGCAAGCGGGATCGTTGCACGCCAGGATTGTCATTGCTTCGAGACGATTCTCCATTCGGATGGCCATGATTTCCGGCCTCGGCCCCATTGGCGCACTGACATTGCTAGCCGTCCGCGCGGCTGGTGCCGCGGTGATCTTCGTGAGCGAGCCAAAATACCTATCGCCGCAGTCTGGCATAGCTAGTGCTGGATGCGATCTGCCTCGATGCCACAAAGGACGGTGTGCCGGCCTTCATCCGCGAGCACACGGAAGAAGGCGTTGGTGTTGAAGTCGCCATTGATGCGAGAGGGCAGGTCGCGGCCTAGAAGCTAGGTCAATAGCTAGCTTCGCCAGTTCCGGTCATACACAGGAGGCGACCGTCGTTGACCTCTCCGAAAGCAACGATGAGGTCATCGGGATCGTCAACCCGTCTCATGCCAAAGTCTGTGGGTGGCGCAGACGCGGCAGCGCTGGCCTGGTTAGGCCCAGCCTAAGCAGAATTATCGAAAATCATTATTTGTGCATCGCACACAGCGTGCTTTGCTCCATCCGCCGGCTGAAAGACAACAAAAAGAACGCTAGGCGGCGGCCTTCGGCGATGCGTCCGAAGCGGGTTGTTTTGGCGCGGACAGCGCCTGACCTCAGAAAAAGACAGGGGAACGTGATGACCACAATAATCTCGAAGTTTCGCCGCGCCGCATTGGCGGCCGGCATTGCCCTGAGCGCCCTTTCGGTGAGCCTCCACGCCGAAGCCGGCAGCTTGAAGCTGGGCATGACGACCTGGGTCGGATACGGCCCGCTCTTCCTTGCGCGTGACATGGGCTACTTCAAGGAAGGCGGTCTCGATGTCTCGCTCGAAATTATCGAGGAAGCATCGATGTACATGGCGGCCGTCGCCGCGGGCGAGCTCGACGGTAGCGCCTCGACCATCGACGAAATCATGAAATACCGTTCGAAGGATGTCTGCTTCAAATCGGTCTATGCCCTGGACGACAGCCATGGCGGCGACGGCGTCCTGGCGCCGAGCAGCGTCAAGAGCATCGCCGACCTCAAGGGCATGGAGGTCGGGCTGAACGAAGGCTCGGTGTCTCAGTTCTGGTTCAACATTCTGCTCAAGCAGGCCGGCCTCAGTCAGGCCGATGTGAAGATCACCAACATGACCGCGGATGATGCCGCCGCCGCCTTCATGGCTGACCGCATTCCCGTTGCCGTCACCTGGGAACCGCATCTGACGCTGGCCAAAAAGGAAAACAAGGGCCAGGTGCTGATCGATTCCTCGAAGACGCCCGGCCTGATCGTCGACGTGGTGGCGCTGAACTGCGACTACATCACCAAGAACCCCGCGGATGTCGAGGCGCTGGTGAAGGGTCTCTACAAGGCCAACGAGTTCATCAAGGAGAATCCTGCGAAGGCTTATGAGGTGATGGCCAAGGGCGTCGGCGGCTGGCTGAAGGACCCGAAGGACTTCGCCTCGTCCGCCGCGGGCGTCAACTTCTACGGCAAGGACCGCAATGCCCAATTCTTCACCGGTGGCGAGAGCGGTGAAGCCGGCAAGCTGATCAAGCTCGGCGGCGATGTCTGGGGCGGCTTCGGCAAGCTCAAGATGGACATCAAATTCGACGATCTCGTCGATCCGTCCTTCCTTGCGAAGTAACCTATCCTTGTAATTGACCTCGCTGGACCGCAGGCCGAGCCTCTCGCCTGCGGTCCAGCCCAAAGGGTTTCCCTGTGACACTGGCACCGAATGCGACGTCTCCGATCAGCCATATCGTGACCACGAGCGAGGACAAAAATCAGCCCGGTCGATCCGCCTGGAAAGGCGTCGCCACGCCGTTCCAGGCCGTGTCGCGCCCTCTCTCCATCACGCTCAGCGTCCTGGTCTGGGGCGCGGTCATCGGCGGCTGGTTCGCCTTGACCTATTCCGGAGCGGTCAAGGAAATGTTCCTGCCGCGACCCGAATCCGTCTTGTTCACCACCATCAACATGGCGCTTGACGGCTCCTTGTGGGAGCATGTCCTCGCCAGCGTTCAGGTGGTGCTGATCGGTTTCGTCATTTCGAGCATCGTGGCGGTGCCGCTCGGCTTGACGATGGGCACCTACCGCATCGTCCAGGCCGCGCTCGACCCACTCGTCAATTTCATCCGCTATCTGCCGGTGACGTCCTTCGTGCCGCTTTTCATCCTGTGGATCGGCATCGGCATCGAGCAGCGCGTGGCCGTCATCATCTTCGGCATCTTCTTCCAGCAACTGGTGATGATCGCCGATAGCGCCCGCGGCGTTCAGCGCGACCTCGTCAATGCAGCTTACACGCTTGGCACGAAACGCAGCGACACGGTCTTCCACATCGTCTTTCCGGCCACGCTTCCGAACGTGCTCGACGTGCTGCGCGTCACCATGGGCTGGGCCTGGACCTATCTCGTCGTCGCCGAACTCGTCGCCGCGCGCAGCGGACTTGGCTACATCTCGCTGAAGGCGATGCGCGGCTTCCAGGTCGACGTCATCTTCATGGCCATCGCCCTGATCGGCATCCTTGGCCTTTGCACCGACCAATTGTTCCGGGGCATCCGCCGCCTCGTCGCCCCCTGGGCCAATTGAGGAGTTCGCCGACATGGACGCCCTGACACTCGCCACGAAACCGAAGAGCGCCGACATCGCCATCGACAATGTTGTCCTGCGCTACGGCAAGGGCGACAACGCCGTGCTGGCGCTGGACGGCATCTCATTCCATGTTGTGCCCAATGAGTTCTGCGTGATCGTCGGCCCATCTGGTTGCGGCAAGTCGAGCCTGCTCTACCTCATTGCCGGGCTCGAAGAGCGCACCGGCGGCATGATCTCCGTCGGCGGCAAGCCGGTCACCGAACCGGGCCCGGATCGCGGCATGGTGTTTCAGGCCTATACGCTGTTTCCCTGGCTGACCGTGGCGCAGAACGTCGAATACGGCCCGAAGCGGAAAGGCATGTCGGCGGCCGAGCGCCGGGCCATCGTCGAGCATTTTCTCCATGAAGTCGGCCTGGCGAAATTCGCCAACCACTATCCCTCGCAGCTGTCCGGTGGCATGAAGCAGCGCGTGGCGATTGCCCGTGCGCTCGCCAATGATCCGCAGGTGCTGCTGATGGACGAACCGTTCGGAGCGCTCGACAGCCAGACCCGCCACTCAATGCAGAAGCTTCTCTTGAGGATCTGGGACCATTCCAAGAAAACAGTCCTGTTCGTCACCCATGACATTGACGAGGCGATCCTGCTGGCGGACCGGGTGCTCGTCATGTCCGGCCGGCCCGGCCAGATCAAGAAGGAAATCCGCGTCAGCCTGCCGCGCCCACGCAGCATGGACCTGGTCATGGAGCCGAACTTCATCGCCATGAAGCGGGAAATCCTCGAGCTCTTGAAGAACGACGAAGACGAAGAGCATTAGCAGGCATGCGCATCGCGACCGCGGAATTCGACTATATCGTCATCGGCGCGGGCTCGGCCGGTTGTGTCCTGGCCAACAGGCTGAGCGCGAACCCAGCCAGCCGCGTCTGCCTCATTGAGGCCGGCGGCAGCGACGACCGCCCAAGGGTGCGCGTGCCGGCCGGCATTCTCTCGCTCTACGGCAATCCGACTTTCGACTACGGCTACAAGGGCGTGCCGCAGCCGCTGCTCAACAACCGCCGCATACCGGTCAACCGGGGCAAGCTTCTCGGCGGGTCGAGTTCGATCAATTCCATGGTCTACATTCGCGGCGCCGCGCAGGACTACGATGAGTGGGCAGCGCTTGGCTGCGCAGGGTGGTCCTATGCCGATGTGCTGCCGGTGTTCAAGACGCTGGAGCGGAACCTCCTGTCACAGAACCCGGCCTATCACGGCTTCGACGGCGAACTGCTGGTCGACAATCCGCGTGATCCCAACGCCGTATCCAGCCTGTGGGTGGAGGCCGGCCGGAGCATCGGCCTGCCTGAAAACCGCGACTTCAACGCCGATGGCCAACTCGGCCTCGGCATCTACAATGTCACCCAGGACAAGGGCCAGCGCTTCTCAGCTTATTCAGCCTTCGTCCGGCCGGTTCTCGGCCGCCCGAACCTCCAGGTCATGTCAGGCGTCGAGGTGCTCGATCTGGCAGTCGAAAGCGGGCGCGTCACCGGCGTCAATGTGATCAAGGACGGCGCGACCCAAAGGCTGACATGCCGCGCCGAAATCGTGCTCAGCGCAGGCGCGATCGGATCGCCGCGCATCCTGCTTGCTTCTGGCATCGGCCCGGCCGACGAGCTGAAGGCGGCGGGGGTAGAGCCGGTCATGAACGTGCCGGGCGTCGGCAAGAATTTGCGCGACCATGTCGACGGCATGATCACCGTGCGATCGAACAGCACCAGGACGCTCGGCCTGTCGCTCGCCAATCTGCCGGCGATGCTGGCCGCACCCTTTCAGTATTTCGTCCGGCGTAAGGGCATGCTGACGACCAATTACGTCGAGGCCGGCGGCTTCGCCAAGACGAAATATGCCGGCGATATTCCCGATGTCCAATTCCACTTTGTACCCGGCTATCGCAGCCATCGCGGCCGGCTTGTCGAATATGGCCACGGCTACGCCGTGCACACCTGCGTGCTCAGACCCGGAAGCGTCGGTGAAATCACGCTCGAGCGCGACGGTACCCGCCGCAACGTGCTGATCGATCACCGCTTCTTCAGTGACGGGCAGGATGCCCTGACCCTTGTCGAAGGCATCAAGCTGGCGCGCTCGATCCTGGCTTCGCCGGTCTTTGCCGACATTCGCGGACCGGAAATCCTGCCGGGACCCGATGTCGTCACCGACGACGAGATCCTCGCCTATCTGCGTGCCGAAGCGCTCACCGTCTATCACCCGGTCGGCACGGCCAAGATGGGCAATGATGCCATGGCCGTGGTCGATCCCACCGGCCTCATGGTGAGCGGTTTCGGCAATCTGCGCGTGGCGGACGCCTCGATCATGCCGACGCTGATCGGCGGCAACACCAACGCGCCATCCATGATGATCGGCGAAAAAGCGGCCAGGGCGATGTTGTCGTAGTCTCGCGTTGGCCGACTCTCCTGGCATTTAGGGACAAGCTAACCACTGCCACGTGAAATCGTAATTTTCGCTAATCAGTCCCTCCAGTACACCAGCGATCTGACCTCCTCGCATCCGCAGAAACTCTTGGGGGGAAAGGACGCAGAAATGTCGGTGGAAAAAATAGACACGCTTGTCGTCGGCGGTGGCCAGGCGGGGGTGGCTATGTCTGAGCATCTGGGCAAATGCGGCGTGCCGCATCTCGTTCTCGAGCGTGGCCGGATCGCCGAGCGCTGGCGTTCGCAGCGATGGGACTCGCTCGTTGCCAATGGCCCGGCCTGGCATGACCGTTTCCCGGGCATGGAATTTCCCGTGACGGGTCCCGACGGTTTTCCTTCCAAGGAGGAGGTTGCGGACTATTTCGCCGCCTATGCACGGCAGATTAATGCGCCGATCCGCTGCGGCGTCGAGGTCAAGCTCGCGCAAAGAAATGTCGGTCGACCCGGCTTCCGCGTCGAAACGTCGGATGGGCTGATCGAAGCCAACAGCATCGTCGCCGCGACCGGACCTTTCCAGATCCCCGTCATCCCCGCCCTTGTCCCCGGCGATGCCGGCATTCTGCAGATTCATTCCAGCGTGTACCGCAACCCCAGACAGTTGCCGAAGGGCGCGGTGCTGGTGGTCGGGGCGGGATCGTCAGGCGTGCAGATCGCCGATGAACTCCAGCGCGCTGGCAGGCGCGTCTACCTCTCGGTCGGCCCGCACGATCGCCCGCCGCGAGCCTATCGCGGCCGTGATTTCTGCTGGTGGCTTGGCGTTCTCGGCAAATGGGATCTTGAAACTCCAGGGCCTGGCACGGAACATGTCACGATCGCGGTGAGCGGCGCGCGTGGCGGCGAAACGATCGATTTCCGTCGGCTGGCCGCGCAGGGGCTTACCCTGGTCGGCATGACCAAAACATATCAGGATGGCGTGCTGACCTTTGCGCCCGATCTGGCGAAGAACATTGCCCGCGGTGACGCCAACCTGATGTCGCTGCTGGACGAGGCCGACGCCTATGTCGCGCGCAACGGTCTCGACCTCCCGGAGGAGCCCACGGCCCGGCGGATCGACCCGGATCCCGACTGCTTGACCAACCCGCTTCGTGAGCTCGATCTGGCTGGCGCCGGGATAGCGGCGATCATCTGGGCGACTGGCTTTGCCGTCGATTACAGCTGGTTGAAGGTCGATGCCTTTGACGAGAAGGGCCGGCCAAGGCATCAGCGCGGCGTCTCGACCGAGCCTGGAATCTATTTTCTAGGCCTGCCTTGGCAGTCGCGAAGAGGATCGAGTTTCATCTGGGGTGTCTGGCATGATGCCAAGCACCTCGCGGACCGGATTTCGACGCAGCGCAAATATCTGGCCTATCACGCTGCAGCACGGCGCGAGACAGTGGACGCCTGACCGCCGCTGACAACAGCCACGAGCCCGATCTGATGGAGACCAGGATGGCGCATACGAGAATTCGCAAGTTCAACACCAAGGACACCTATCCCGAGCAGAAGCTCGACAATGATCTGTGCCAGGCGGTCGTCACGCGGGGCGGCCGGACGGTTTATCTGCGTGGCCAGTGTCCGCAGGATCTCGACACCGCTGAGAATATCGGCAGCCACGATCCGGCTGAGCAGACGCACAAGGTGATGCAGAACATCAGGCAGCTCATCGAGGAGTGCGGCGGCACCATGGAGCATCTGGTCAAGGTAGTCGTCTACATCACCGACGTGCGCCATCGCGAGGCGGTCTACCGCACCATGGGCGAGTACATCAAAGGCGTGCATCCGGTTTCGACCGGCCTCGTCGTGCAGGCCCTGGCGCGGCCGGACTGGCTGGTCGAGATCGACGGCACCGCCGTCATCCCGGACTGATCCCAATGACCTTTTCCATTGTCGCGCGATGCAGCCGCACCGGCATGTTCGGCGTCGCGGTGTCGTCCTCCTCTCCGGCGGTGGCGGCGCGCTGCGCCTATGCGCAAGCGGGCGTCGGCGCGGTCGCCAGCCAGAACGTCACCGATCCGACGCTCGGCACAAGAGGGCTCGAACTGCTGGCGCGCGGTGCTTCGGCCGCCGAGGCGGTTGCCATCCTGAAGCGCACCGGCGCCTGGAGCGACTACCGGCAGGTGCTGGCTGTCGATGCCGCCGGGACCACGGCGATCCATTCTGGGCCCAAGGCGCTCGGTATCTGGGCGGAAGCGCGTGCGGACAATGTCGCCTGCGGCGGCAACATGCTGGCCCATGATGGCGTGCCGCAAGCCATGGTCGAGGCTTTCCTGGCCTCGGAAGGCCATCTCGGCGACCGCCTGATCGCGACCATGCGCGCTGCGCTGAAGGGGGGGGGCGAGGCGGGCCCGGTCCATTCGGCCGGAATGAAGCTGGTGCGCGAGGTCGCATGGCCGGTCGCGGACCTGCGCTGCGACTGGAGCGAGGCCTGCCCGATCGACGAGCTGGCGGCCTTGTGGGATCGCTACAAGCCGCAGCTCGATGCCTATGTGACCCGCGCGATCAATCCGTCCGACGCGCCGAGCTATGGCGTGCCGGGCGACGAGTAGCCAGTACGCAGGGGGAAGGCGTCCGCATGAGCGAACCCAGTCACAAGGACTGGATCGGCAAGGCATCCGCGATCCGCTTTCGCGACAAGGCGTTCATCGACGGCAAGACGGTGCCCGCGCGTTCGGGCCGCACCTTCGCCAGCATCAATCCGGCCACCGGCGAAACGCTGGCCGAGGTGGCGTCGTGCGGCGAGGAAGATGTCGATCTGGCCGTTGCCGCGGCACGCCGCAGTTTCGAGGCCGGTGTGTGGTCGCGCGCGAGCCCGGCGCACCGCAAGGAGGTGCTGCTGCGGCTGGCGAGGCTGTTGCGCGAAAACCTGCAGGAGCTTGCCCTGCTCGAATCGCTCGATATGGGCAAGCTCGTCACGGATGCCGCCACAGTTGATGTGCCGGGCTCGGCGGCGATCTTCCAGTGGTATGGCGAGGCCATCGACAAGATCTACGACGAAGTGGCGCCGACCGGCGGCAACGATCTGGTGCTGGTGCGGCGCGAGCCGCTCGGCGTGATCGGCGCCGTGGTGCCGTGGAATTTCCCGCTCGACATGGCGACCTGGAAATGCGCGCCGGCGCTGGCGGCGGGCAATTCCGTGGTGCTGAAGCCGGCGGAGCAGTCGCCTTTCTCGGCGCTCAGGCTGGCGGAACTCGCCATGGAGGCGGGCCTGCCCGCCGGTGTGCTCAATGTCGTGCCCGGCCTTGGCGAAACGGCCGGACAGTCGCTCGGCCGCCACATGGATGTCGATTGCCTTGCCTTCACCGGATCGACCGCGGTCGGCAAGATGTTCCTGCAAT
Source organism: Mesorhizobium qingshengii (assembly GCF_900103325.1). GTDB lineage: Bacteria > Pseudomonadota > Alphaproteobacteria > Rhizobiales > Rhizobiaceae > Mesorhizobium > Mesorhizobium qingshengii. The sequence goes on from NZ_FMXM01000014.1 coordinate 42,153, forward strand.
ATTCGGGTCAGTCGAACATGAAGCAGGTCTGGCTCGAGACCGGCGGCAAGAGCCCGAACCTCGTCTTCGCCGATTGCGGTGATCTCGATGCGGCGGCCGACATGGCGGCGTTCGGCATCTTCTTCAACCAGGGCGAGGTGTGTTCGGCCAATTCGCGCCTGCTCGTTGAACGCTCCATCAAGGATGCCTTCGTGGAGAAACTGGCTGAGCGCGCGGCGGCCACTCAGCCCGGCGATCCACTCGACCCGGCCTCGAAAATGGGCGCCATGGTCGATGCCCGCCACGCCGCCAACGTTATGCGCTTCGTCGAGGCCGGCAAGAAGACCGCGCGTCTGGTTGCCGGCGGCGACCGGGTCACGGTCGACGGCCGCGGCAGCTTCATACAGCCCACCATCTTCGACAATGTCGCCCATGACGACCCGATTGCCAGGGATGAGATATTCGGGCCTGTGCTTTCGGTCATTGCCTTCGACGATGAGGAGGAGGCCATCCGCGTCGCCAATGACAGCCCGTACGGGCTCGCCGCCTCGCTGTGGACCGACAGCCTTTCGCGGGCGCACCGCGTTGCCGGGCGGCTGCGCGCCGGCACGGTTTCCGTCAACACGGTCGATGCGCTGAGCCCGATGACGCCGTTCGGCGGCGTCAAGCAATCGGGCTTCGGCCGCGACCTGTCGCTGCATGCGCTGGACAAGTACACCGCGCTGAAAACGACATGGATCAAGTACTGAAGCCGCGCGGGCGCTTGATCGCGGCGCCCAAACCGGCAACATAGAAGCCCATGCCGCTACGCTTCACCCTGAGACAATTGGAATATTTCGTCGCCGTCGGCGAAGCCGGTTCCATTACCAAGGCGGCCGAGCAGGTCAATGTTTCGCCGCCTTCGATCTCGGCGTCGATCGCGCAGCTCGAGGCCGAATTCGGCGTCCAGCTTTTTGTGCGCAAGCATTCGCATGGCCTGTCGCTTACGGCTGGCGGGCGCGTTTTCCTCAAGGAGGCCGCCAGGCTGCTAGCCGACGCCGACGCTCTGCACGATATTGCGGGCGACATCGCCGAGAAGGTGCGTGGGCCGCTGGCGGTCGGATGCCTGCTAACCTTCGCGCAGATCGTCATGCCGACCCTGCGCATGAAGTTCGAGCGCGCCTATCCCGAGGTGCGGTTCAGGCAGTTCGAACGCAACCAGGGTCAGCTGCTCGAAATGTTGCAACGGGGCGAGATCGACGCGGCGCTGACCTACGATCTAGAACTGTCGCAGGACACGACGTTCGAACCGCTGATGCTGGTGCCGGCCTATGTGATGCTGCCACAGGGGCACCGCTTCGCCGGCAAGGCTTCCATCACGCCGGAAGAGCTGGCCGACGAGCCGATGGTGCTGCTCGACCTGCCATATAGCCGCGAATATTTCCTCTCGGCCTTTCATTCGCGGGGAATCCGGCCGAACATTGCCGAGCGCACCGGCGACATCGCGGTAATGCGTTCGATGGTTGCGAACGGCTTCGGCTATGGCATCGCCAACATGCGGCCGCTCAACACGCTGGCGCCAGACGGCAAGCCGCTGGTCTTCGTGCCTCTGGAGGGGGATTTGCGGCCTCTGACCATGGGGGTTGCATTGCCCAACGCCGAGCACCGCACCCAGACGGTGCAGGCATTCATCGATCATTGCCGCCGTTTCGTCGTCGAACAGGGCGTGTTCGGCAGCGGGCGGGTCGTGGAATAGAGCAATTCCAGGAAAAGTGTGGAACGGTTTTCCCACAGGAATTGCGTCAAAACGAAGAGATCCCGCGACGGCCTATCAGGCAGTCTGAAGCCGGTGACCGGCAAGCCGCCGCAGCAGATTGTCCAGCATGTCGTCGCAGCGGCGCATCTGTTCGACGCTGACGAATTCGTCCGGTCTGTGCCCTTGCGCCATCGAGCCCGGTCCGCACACGATGGTCGGCGTGCCGAGGTCGCGGCTGAACAATCCGCCTTCGGTGCCGAAGGCAACCTTGATGGTATCGTTGGCGCCGGTCAACGATTTGACGAAGGCTACGGCCTGCGAGTTCGCCGGCGTGTCCAGCCCTGGATAGGTGTTGGTGATATCGATGTCGATGGCCGCCGCTGGCGCGATCGTTGAAGCCGCAGCGGCAATGTGCGCTGCCGCCGCGCGCAACCCATCGAGGATTTGGTCGGGATTGTCGGCCGCGACATTGCGGATCTCGAAGTCGAGCTGGCAGAGGTTCGGCACGATGTTGAGCGCCACGCCGGCATTCATCTTGCCCACGTGGATGGTAGTGTAGGGAATGTCGTAGTCGCCGTCGCGTGCGCCATCGCGCGCCAGCCGATCCTGTTCTTGGCGCAGTGCGGAGACGAAGTCGCAGCCCAGATGAATGGCATTGAGTGCCAAGGGGGCCAGCGCCGAATGGCCTTCCCGTCCCCTGCAGATGGCGCGCGCCGCAAGCTTGCCCTTGTGGCCGGTCGCAACCTGCATGCTGGTCGGCTCGCCGACGATGCATAGCAAGGGCCGTTGCGGGGCCGCCTGCAGCATGTCGATCAGGCTGCGCACACCGATGCAGCCGATCTCCTCGTCGTAGGAGAGTGCCAGGTGCAGCGGCGTGCGCAGCGTCATTCTCGAGGCCTTGAGGCAGGCCGAGAGCGCGCAGGCGACGAAGCCCTTCATGTCGGCTGCGCCGCGCCCATAAAGCTTGCCGTCGCGTTTCGTCATCTCGAAGGGCGGCAGCGTCCAGTTCTGACCGTCGATGGGAACGACGTCGGTGTGACCGGACAGCATGATGCCGGAAGCGTCGGCCGGTCCGATGGTGGCAAACAAATTGGCCTTGTGGCCGTCCTCGCTGTGGATGATCTGGCAAGGCACGCCATGCGCGTCCAGCAGGTCCGCCACGTAGCCGATGAGGGCGAGATTCGAGTCGCGGCTCACCGTCGGGAAGGCGATCAGCTTTTCAAGGATATGGATGCTGTCCATGCGTATTGTGTCTCGTTTGCCGTCGGCACTTCTAGCATCGCGTGGCCGCGGGCTTGAAGTCGCATTTGGCTCAGCCGGGATTCAGTGCACGCTAATCCCGGGGTGCGATTAGGCGCGTCCTAACCGGCACAGAAGAAATCTCTAGTTTCCCGGAGCCTGCCGCAACTTATGAATGGTCTCACGGCATCAACCCACTGGCTGGCCGGCTTGCGCCTCGGCTCGAACCATGATCGGGCAGGTTGCAAGGCGACGCTGGCAGGAAGGCAAGTTCCATGCGCGATCCACGCTACGACATTCTGTTCGAGCCCGTGAAGATCGGTCCGGTGACCGCCAAGAACCGCTTCTATCAGGTGCCGCATTGCAATGGCGGCGGCTATCGCGATCCTTCGGCCGCGGCCGAGATGCGGCGTATCAAGTCGGAAGGCGGCTGGGGCGTCATCTTCACCGAGCAGACCGAGATGCACCACACTTCGGAGATCACGCCCTTCATCGAACTCAGGCTCTGGGATGACGCCGATATCCCGGCCTTGGCAAAGATGGCCAAGGCAATGCACCAGCATGGCGCGCTGGCCGGCATCCAGCTCGCCTATTCAGGCATCAACGGTCCCAACCTCTACACCAAGGAAGTGCCGCGAGGACCGTCGGCCTTGCCGATCCGGACCTTCACCAACGATCCGGTGCAGGCGCGCGCCATGGACAAGCAGGATATTCGCGACCTGCGCCGCTGGCACCGCAATGCCTTCAAACGGGCGAGGCTGGCGGGCTTTGACCTGGTTTGCCTCTACGGTGCGCATGGCTTCGGCATCATCCAGCATTTCCTGTCCACCGCCACCAACCAGCGCAGCGACGAGTATGGCGGTTCGCTGGAAAACCGCTCGCGGCTGATGCGGGAGCTGATCGAAGAAGGGCGGGACGCCATCGGCGACACCTGTGGCCTGACGCTGCGGCTGTCGCTGGACGAGATGATCGGCGAACTTGGCTTTGCCAATTCGGAAGTGCGCGACATGATCGAGATGCATGCGGACCTACCCGATCTCTGGGATCTGGCGCATGGCGCTTGGGAGGACTGCTCCGGGCCGTCGCGGTTCAAGGAGGAGGGCGCCCAGGAGAGCCTGGTGTCCGGCATCAAGAAGCTGACCTCGAAGCCGGTGGTTGGCGTCGGGCGCTTCACGTCGCCCGATGTGATGGTGAAGATGATCAAGTCCGGTACGCTTGATTTCATCGGCTGCGCGCGGCCGTCGATCGCCGATCCCTTCCTGCCGAAGAAGGTTGAAGAGGGGCGGATCGGGGACATTCGCGAGTGCATCGGCTGCAACATCTGCATTACCGGCGACATGACCATGTCGATCTCGCGCTGCACGCAGAATCCGACCTTCATGGAGGAGTGGCGCAAGGGCTGGCATCCCGAACGCATGCAGGCCAAGGGCGACAGCGACAGCGTGCTGATCGTCGGTGCCGGTCCTGCCGGGCTGGAGGCTGCACGCGCGCTCGGCCTGCGCGGCTATCAGGTGGCCCTCGCCGAGGCCGGGGCCGAGCTCGGCGGCCGCGTGGCGCGCGAGTGCCTCTTGCCTGGCCTTTCCGCCTGGGGCCGCGTGCGCGACTATCGCCAGTATCAGCTCAGCCAGATGGCCAATGTCGACATCTATTTCGAAAGCCGGTTGTCTGCCGACGAGATCCTGGCCTTCGGCTTTCAAAACATCGCCATCGCCACCGGCTCGACATGGCGCCGCGACGGCGTGGCGCGCGCGCATGTCGTGCCGATGCCGATGGATCTGGCCATGCCGGTCTACACGCCGGACGATTTGATGGGCGGCAATGTGCCGACTGGCACCGTCGTGATCTTCGACGACGACCACTACTATATGGGTGGCGTTCTGGCCGAGCTGATGGCGCGCAATGGCGCTAGGGTGACGCTAGTGACGCCGTCCGCCTATGTGTCGGACTGGACCCGCAACACGCTGGAGCAGGGCGCCATCCACCGCCGTCTGGCCGGGCTCGGCGTCGAGATCGTGCTGAACCGGACCGTGACGCGCGTCGTGCCGGGAGGCGTTGCCACCGCCTGCGCCTACACCGGTGCCGAACGCGACATTGCCGCCGACGCTGTGGTGCTGGTGACGTCGCGCCAACAGGACGACCAGGTCTGGTGCGACCTGAAAGCCCGGCGCGACGAATGGGCCGACAATGGCATTCGCTCGATCAAGGTCATAGGCGATGCGGAGGCGCCAGGTCCGATCGCCTGGGCGACCTATGCCGGACACCGCTTCGCGCGCGAACTGGACGAAGACGATATTGGTGATGCGCTGCCGTTCCGCCGTGAAGTGACGGCTTTGGCGGCGGGGTAGGCCGATGGCATGGCTTGATAGGGAAATGACGTCGCCACAAGCCGATACTGTTTCGCGCTAGCGTGTCGAAATCTGATGTCGGGATCAATCGCAAGACAATACGCAACGATACGGGAAACTTTCTTATTTTGGCCCACGAAAAACGCAATAGAATCAACAGTTTTCGTACATCCTCCGGGCCCACCATATTATTATATATCAATACGTTATGCTTAATCCTAAAGGCTGAATCGAGTTCTATCGGGTAAGTCTGTGGCTTCTCGGTAAAATGGTTTTGGGCCCGTTCGTCAGTTTTCTCCGTCTCGTTGATGGCCCCCGTCACAGGTAGCTCAACGCTCTAGGCTTCGAAAGATGCTGCAACGATGCGGCGGCAATCGGCGGCAACGATGTACAATTGGGCGGTCGTGATTTCGATCGTGCATGCCCTCCGGAGCCAGGGCTGATCGCCGGTCGGCAGAACCATCGAGGAAATCTTCGTGCCTGGAGTGCCACGCCCGCTTGAGATGTCATACCCGAGGGCGCGAGAGTAATCATCCCGCCTTCTTTTTTGCGGAAAAGGAGCCAAACTGCGTGAATGTCGGCAGCTGACCTTCAGGCGGCGCGGCCGAAGCGATCGACCCTGAAATCGTCGAGCGGCGTTTCGCAACGGCCGGTCGTGATGAACTCGGCCATTGCGTCGCCCACGCCCGGACCGAGCTGGAAGCCGTGTCCGCTGAAGCCGAAGGCGTGGAACAGGCCCGGCGTCGTCGCCGAGCGTCCGATGACCGGCAGCATGTCCCGTACATAGCCCTCGCAGCCGGACCATGTGCGGATGACCGCGACCTGCGCGATTGCCGGCAACAGCCGCGCGACGGCGCGCAATTGCAACGGAAGGCGCATGGGATCGGCGACCGCATGGCCTGGATCGAGGTTCACCGACACCCTTTCGGCTGCGCCGCCGAAGACGATGTTGCCCCGCTCGACCTGACGCAGATAGGCGCCATGGTTCTTGTCGCGTGTCCAGATGCCGACCACCGGCAGGATCCGATGCGGCAGCGGCTCCGTCACGCCCATCTGCGGGCCATGGGCGTCGAGCGGTACCGCTTCGCCGAACTGCGCGGCGATGCGCGCGCCCCAGGCGCCGGCGGTGTTGAGCAAGCAGTCGGCGGCGAATGCGCCTTTCGAACTGGCGACAAGGAAACCGGAGCCCGTATGGGTGATCTTCTCAACCTCAGTTCCCTCAACGATTTGTGCACCCAGCTTGCGGGCGGCCTCGGCAAAGGCGGGGGCGATCAGCCGCGGATTGCCGCTGCCATCGTGCGGCGAGAACGACGCCGCGATTGCATCAGGACCGAGACCAGGAAAATGGGCGCGAATCTCGCGCGGGCCGAGCTCCTCCAGTTCAAGCCCCCAGGGCCGCGCTGCCTCGGCATAGGCCCGCATGTCGGTGAGGCTATCTTCATCGAAGATCAGCCGGATATGACCGGTGGCGCGGAATTCCACGTCGCGGCCAAGCATTTTTTCGGCCTCGGCCCACAGCCTGAGCGAGCGATGGGCCAGCGGAAGCTGGGACAGATGGCGCCCCGTGCGCCGGATGTTGCCGAAGGAGGCGACGGTCGCTCCGGTACCGATCCGGTTGCGATCGACCAGCGTTACGCGCGCCCCGCGCCGGGCCAGGAAATAGGCCGAAGCCGTCCCCATAAGCCCGCCGCCCAGCACGATCACATCCATAGCGGTTCCTTGCGAAAAGCAGCCTTCTCCTACTCGATCTTGTCCGCGCCGCGGCATTGCGTCAAAGATGGGTTTGGACAAGAGCCATAAGCTTTACCTATGGAGTGGCAATGCGGGCCCGGCAACTCGAAGTGTTCATCGCCGTCATGCGCGCGGGCACCGTGACCGCCGCGGCCCGGATGCTGAACATCTCCCAGCCCGCTTTGAGCCAGATCGTGATCCACACCGAGGACGAACTCGGCTTCACGTTGTTCGAGCGGGTCAAGGGCCGGCTGCGGCCGACCCCGGAGGCGCTCGAGATTTTCGCCGATGCCGAGCGGTTGTCGGCGGGGCTTGAAGGCTTGCGCCGCAAGACCACCGATCTACGCCTTGGTCGGGCAGGACTTGTGCGGGTCGCTGCCTCACCGCCGCCAGCCATGGCTATCTTGCCGCGTGCGTTCACCAAATTCCGGGCCCAGCATCCCAACATAATGTTGCGTGCTCATAGCGCGCCGATCGCTGCAATCATCGACATGCTGCGCGCCGGTGATGTCAGCCTCGGCGTGGCCATGGACGACCGCCTGCCTCCCGACATCGAGGCGGAAGTGGTCGGCAGCGTCGGCTTTGCTTGCTTGCTGCCCACCGGGCATGCGTTGGCCGGGAAGACCGAGCTGGCGCTCGCTGATCTCGTCGGCGAGGACTTGATATCCTATCGCGGAAACACCCGACCCGCCGACGAACTGGCCCATGCCGCGCGCGCGCAAGGTGTGACGCTTTCGCCGTCGCTCGAGATCGATGTCTCCATCTCGGCCGTTGGCTTCGTCCAGGCTGGCCTGGGCATCGCGCTCGTCGACGCACTGCTGCCCTGGCATCAGTTTGCCGGGCTTGCCGTCAGGCCACTCGCAGCGGGGCCGGAATTTCCGATCGCGCTGCTGACCTCGCGCACACGGGCCCTTTCTCGGGTCGATGAGATGATGCGCGACCAGATCCGTGCGGCTTGCTCCACCGTGCTGGGCGGTGACAAGGCAAAGGCATAAGCAAGACTTATATCCTTGCCCATCATACGTCTTGGACCTCTCCCACCCGGCCATGCCAACTTCCTGCAGGCAGACAGGAAGGGACGCGTCATGGACGGTGCCATCGCTTGCACGGCGGATGAGGCGCAAAACGAAGCCGACTGGAAGGTCGGCGTCGATATCGGCGGGACATTCATCGATTTCTGCGCGCTGGAAGCCCGTTCCGGACGGGTAGCCTCGCTGAAAGTGCTGACGACGCCGGAGGATCCAGGCGCCGAGCTCATGACGGGTCTCAGGCTTCTTGCTGAACGTGAAGGCTTTGATCCTACCCGTATGACGCGCTTCGTGCACGGCACGACTGTTGGCATCAACACGATCATCCAGCGCAAAGGCGCACCGCTGGCGCTGTTCACCAATGCCGGCTTCGAGGACGTCATCGAACTGGCGCGGCTTCGCATGCCGGACATGTATTCGCTGTTCTGCTCGCGGCCGGACCCGCTGATCTCGCGTGACATGGTGTTCGGCATTCCGGCCCGCATGCGTGCCGATGGGAGCGAATCCCAGGCGCCGGACATGGCGGCGGTGGAAAGGGCGGTGGCAGTGGCGAAAGCGAACGGGGCGCAAGGGATCATCGTGTCGTTCCTCCATTCCTGGCGCAATGCCGCGCAGGAAACTTCCGTGAAGGCGACGATCGCGCGTCTTGCACCCGATCTCTTCATCTTCTCCTCGGCCGAGGTCTGGCCGGTCATCCGCGAATACGAACGCAGCTCGACCGCCATCCTCAATGGCTATGTCCATCCGCGCGTCTCCGGCTATCTGACGGCGCTGGAAGAGCGGCTGAAGGAGCACGGCGTGCCGGCCCGCCCGATGCTGACGAAGTCGAATGGCGGGCTGATGAACGCCGCCGAAGGCAAGCGCGCCTGCGTCAACATGCTTTTGTCGGGAACGGCCTCGGGCGTCATCGGCGCCTCGTGGCTGGCGCGTCAGGCAGGCGAAGACAAGGTTCTTACCCTCGACATCGGCGGCACCTCGGCCGATTTCGCGCTTATCATCGGCGGCGAGGCGCAGTTCGGCACCGGCGAGCTGATCGGGGAATTTCCGCTGCATATCCCCTCCGTATCGGTGAGCTCGATCGGTGTCGGCGGTGGCTCGATCGCCAGTGTCGACGCGCAGGGGGTGCTGCGGGTCGGGCCGGAGTCGGCCGGTTCGACGCCAGGACCTGCATGCTACGGTCGTGGCGGCGAACGGGCGACGGTGACGGACGCCATGGTGGTGTGCGGATGGCTCGGTCACAGCGAAATGGCCTACGGCCAGCTCAGCATCGATACCAAACTGGCGCATCGCGTGATCGGCGACCTTGCCGCCCGGCTTGGCCGCCCAGTCCAGCAGGCCGCGCAGGCGATCCTCGACATCGCGGTGTCGGAGATGTTCGTCGAGGTTGAGAAACTCGCTTCACGCGCCGGCGTGGACTTGCGCGATTTCACACTGATGCCTTTCGGCGGCGGCGGCCCGATGCTTGGCGCTTTCCTTGCCCGCGAGCTCGGGATGAAGCGTGTCATGGCGCCGCGCCGTCCCGGCGTGGTGTCGGCGCTGGGCGGACTGGTGGCGGACCTGCGCGGGGACTTTATTCGCACCATCTTCAGCCCGCTGACGGGGGCGACGCTCCTCGCAATTCGCGAGGCCTTCGAAGCGCTCGCGCGTGAGGGCCGCGACTGGCTTGCGGCGCAGGGGCACGATGCGGCGGCGGAGCTCAGTCTCTCCTGCGACATGCGTTATATCGGGCAGAGTTATGAAATCGAGGTCGTCCTTCTTCCGGAATGGCTGACGGACGGCAATGTGGCTGCCATCGAGCAGGCCTTCCATCTTACCCATGAGCGGCTCTACGATTTCCACGACCCGCAGGGCGAGATCGAACTTGTGAATGTTCGGCTATCGGCCGTAGGCGCGGGGCCGAAACTCTCCTTCCCGGAGATCGACGAGATCGATGCCCCGGCTATCCCGGCGCGCCGGCTCCCGGTCTATACGGGCCTGAGCGTCGAAACCGTCGACCTTCACGACCGGCAGACGCTCCTACCCGGCAGCACGTTCCACGGGCCCGCCGTGGTCGTTCAGGAAGACACCACCTTCGCCATTCCCGCTGGAGCGCAGGCACGGGTCGACCGCCATCTCAACCTTTTGCTGACCTTCCCGGAGTGATGCCTTGTTTGACCGGACAAACCTTCAGGTACTGGCGAACCACGCCCGCGCGGCCGCCGAGAACATGGCCCACACGCTGCACCGCACCGCGCACTCCGCCTTCGTCAAGGAGACGCAGGATTTCACGGTGATGCTGATGGACCGTTCAGGCGCGACATTCGCCGTGCCGATGGAACTCGGCGCCACCTGGTATCCGGGGCTTTCGTATCACCGCGCCATCGCGATGGTCGACGATTACCGGCCGGGAGACGTTGCCTTCACCAACGATCCCTATTCCGGCCACGTCGCCACGCACGCACCCGACACGCATCTGTGGAAGCCGGTCTTTGTCGACGGCGAGATCGTCGCCTGGACCGGAGGGCACATCCACAACACCGACATGGGCGGGGCGGTGCCGGCCTCGCTCAGCCGGGCGCTGACCGAAATCCATCAGGAAGGCATCCGCTTTCCCCCGATGAAGCTGGTGAGGGAAGGCGTGCTGGATGAGACGATCCTGCGGATCATGAGCACCAATGTGCGCAAGCCCGACCTCAACATCGGTGACATCAAGGCGCTGGTCGGCGCGCTCAACACCGGCGAGCGCAAGATCCAGGCGATGGTGCGGAAGTTCGGCAAGGCCGGCTTCATCGAGGGCGTTTCCGCGCTTCTCGACCATGCAGAGGCACAGGCGCGTGACGTGCTGCGCTCCATGCCCGACGGCAGATGGGAGTTTGCCGACTATGCCGACGAGGATTCGGTCGAGGCCAATCCGTGCCGGCTGAAGCTGACGCTGACGATCAAGGGCGACGAGGCGGTGCTCGACTTCACCGGCTCGGATCCGCAGCTCGGCTCCTCGCTCAACGTGCCTTCGGGTGGCGACCCGCGACACACCATGCTTTTGGTGGGTGTCTACTACGTGCTCTACACGCTCAACCCGAAGATCCTGCTCAACACGGGCCTCACCCGGCCGTTTACCTGCATCACGCCCCGGGGCTCCGTGCTGAACCCGGTACACCCCGCCGCCGTGGGCATGCGCTCGCTCACCTGCGCCCGGTTGCGGTCGGTTATCTTCGGTGCATTCTCGCAAGCGGTTCCGGGGCGCCTTCCCGCGGCTCCGGCCGGCAACAACTGCATCGTCAACGTCATGACCACGGACGAGCGCACCAGCCGGACCGTCATCACAGCGGTGAACCCCGTGGTGGGGGGCGGCGGCGCGATGCCGCATCGTGACGGAACCAACGGATCGGGCGCGGATGCCGCCTATCTCAAGAACACGCCGATCGAGATCACCGAGACCGAGACCCCGGTCGAATTCGTGAAATACGGGCTCGCCAGGGACAGCGGTGGGGCGGGTCGCTGGCGCGGCGGGTTGGCGACCGAGATGGCGTTCCGCGTCTTTGCCCCTGATTCCAGGATCACGGCGCGCAACCGCGACCGCAGCTTCTTTCGTCCCTGGGGCGTGCTGGGCGGCAAGGCGGCCGGCCTGTCGGACATGGTCGTCAATCCGGCGACCGAGCACGAGCGGCGGCTGGGCAACATTGACACCACTGTGCTGCAGCCCGGCGACGTGCTCGAGATCCGCTCCGCCGGAGGCGGCGGGCGCGGCGATCCGCATCAACGCGAATCCTGGCGGGTCGCGCAGGATGTGCGGCGCGGCTATGTCTCGACGACTGCTGCCGAACGCGACTATGGGGTCGTCATCCACGGCGGCCAGGTCGACGAACAGGCGACGGACAGGCTGCGCGCGCGGCAAGTGCCGGCCGGCGGCCATTTCCATTTCGGTCCGGAGCGCGAGGGCTACGAAGCGCAGTGGACGCCGGCCGCTTATAACCGTCTCACCGCCATACTAAGGGACTTGCCGATCCACTGGCGGTTCTTCACCAAGACGGAAATCTTCCGTCGCATGAAGGGGCGCTCGGGGGCGGAAGGCGTCCAGGCTGCGTTCGACGCTGTGTGCGAACGGTTCCCCGAACTGCCTCGTCCTGACCCGGTGCGAGAGGCAGCGGAATGATCACGGCCGGCCGCATCGTCCGGCTGGCGGAGAGCGACCGGGCAGAGGTGCATTTCTTTCTTGATGGGCAGATGCGTGGCGCGCTTGCGGGCGACACCGTGCTGACCGCGATGCTCGCTTCAGGGCATGCGTTGCGAAAGTCCGAGTTCGGACCGGAGCCGCGAGCCGGGTTCTGCCTGATGGGAGCTTGCCAGGATTGCTGGGTGTGGCAGGACGAGGGACCGCGCATCCGGGCGTGTTCGACCCTGATCACTGAAGGCATGCGGTTGCGCACGACGCCACTGGAGAACTGGCCGTGAGCGAGGCCTTGTCGCCGCGGATCGTGATCGTGGGCGCCGGTCCAGCCGGCATAAGGGCCGTCGCGACGCTGGTCGAGGCCGGGCTCCATCCGGTGGTGATCGACGAAGGGCAGCGCGCGGGCGGCCAGATCTATCGCCGCCCGCCTGCCGGTTTTACCCGCACAGCGGAGCAACTCTACGGGCCGGAGGCGGCGAAGGCGGGCGCATTGCATGCGCTCTTCGACCGGCTGGCCGAAGAGGGGCGTCTTAGCCATTGCGCGGCGAGTTCGGTCATCGCCATCCATGAGGGGCGTCTGCACGTGCTGGGGGAGAGCGGCGTGCAGGTGGTCAGCTACGATCGCCTGATCCTTGCCACCGGCGCATCCGACCGTGTCGCTCCGGTCCCTGGCTGGCAGAGCGCCGGTGTCTACAGCCTTGGTGCGGCGCAGATCGCGCTCAAGGCGCAGGGCGTGGCCCTTGGGCGGCGGATCGTCCTCATCGGATCTGGGCCCTTGCTGACGCTGGTCGGCGCCCAACTTGTAAAGGCTGGGGCGGACGTGGCGGCGGTGCTGGATACCTCCTCCTGGCGACAGCAGATGCGAGGGCTTTGGGGACTTGCCGCCCGGCCGTTGGTCGCGCTGCGCGGTCTGGCCATGCGGGCGAGGCTTGGCGGCCGCTACCATGCGGGTGTGACGCTCGAACGGATCGAGGCCGACGGTAAGGGTGTCACGGCGATGCGCTGGCGCGACGCCGGCGGAAGGCAGCGCCTCACCGCATGCGACATGATCGGTATGGGCTGGCACCTGCGGGCCGAGACGCATCTGGCCGACCTGGCAGGATGTGCCTTCACCTATGACGAGCGGTGGCGGCAATGGCTGCCGAAGACCGATCGGATGGGTCGCGCCGGCAACGGAGTCTATCTTGCGGGCGATGGGGTTCGTCTTCTGGGAGCGGACGGCGCGGAGATCGCGGGACGCCTTGCCGCCGCGGCGTGCCTTGCCGATCTCGGATATCAGGCGCCCTCCACCAGCGCCGATCTGCGCAAGCTCGCGCGGGTCGAACGCTTTGCCGGTGGTCTGGCTCGCGCCTTTCCCTGGCCGGCGGCGATGGTACGGGCACTCCCCGACGCCGCGGTCGTCTGTCGCTGCGAGAATGTGAGTGCCGCAGCCGTGCGCGAGGGCGCGGAACTCGGCAGCGGCGAGGCCAACCGCGTGAAGTCGCTGTCTCGCGTCGGCATGGGGCGCTGCCAGGGGCGCTATTGCCAGTTGGCCGCCGTCGAACTCGTCGCGTCGCAGATCGGCTGCGCGCCCGATGCTGTCGGCCGGTTTCGCGGACAGGCTCCTGTCCGGCCGGCTCCTGTTGGCGCCTTTCTTCGGGAGGGCTGATGCGGTTGCGAAAGCCACGCCTGGATGTCGGCATTGATCACGTCTCAGAAGTCGGCGACCTTGCCCCAGGCCGAAGCGTCGAAGCGCCGAGGATCATAGGATTGCGGATCGACGATCGGTTCGGAGCCACTCATCAGATCGGCGACGAGGTGCCCGGCGCCCGGCCCGATGCCAAAGCCGTGCCCCGAAAATCCTGCGGCCAGGAAGAATCCCGGAATGGTATCAATCTCGCCGATGGCGGGCACACCGTCCGGCGTGCTGTCGATATAGCCGGCCCAGGCCGCGCTGATCCTGGTCTGGCGCAGTGCCGGCAGCAGCTCGAGCGCGCGGGCATGGGTCAGGCGAATGGTCGCACGATCCGGAACCGGATCGAGGATGCGCATCCGCTCCATCGGCGTTGGCCGGTCGAGCCGCCAGCGTCGGAGCGTTTCGTGTCCGGAGCGCACGCCCTGCAGGCCGCCGGGCGCGAGGCTGCGCCACCGCTTCAGGAACATGGGCAGGAACTGCGAGGAGAAGCGTAGCTGTTGCGGCGTCATGTCCACGCGGCCGCGTCCGCTTATGGCCAGCGTGTAGCCGCCATCGCCGCGACGCGTGGCGGAGATCCTTGCCGTGTGCAGCGCGTCCGGCAGGCCCTCCGCGCCGGGCGATACGGACAGGATGGAGGAGCGGATCGACGCCTGCGGAAAGCGATACCCGAACTGGTGGCAAAAGGAGGAGGCCCAGGCGCCTCCGGCCAGGACTGCCACCTTCGTCCGGATCGTGCCGCTTTCCGTGACCACGCCGCTCAGGCGCCCTCCTTCCGTCTCGATACCTCGCGCGGCGCAATTCTGGTGCACGGAGCCACCGAGCTCGAGGATGGCGCGGGCGACCGCGGGCGCGGCCCGCGACGGATCGGCGGTGCCGTCGGTCGGCGAGAAGACGCCGCCCTTCCAGGTTCGGCCTGTGGCGCGGCCTCGCTCGCTGGCCTCTGCGCCGTCGAGCATATGCGTGGTAACGCCGGCCGTTCTGGCGAAGTCACGCCAGCGCGCCCAGCCGGCCAGTTCCGCCTCGTCATCGCTGAGGTAGAGCAGGCCGCAGCGGCGAAAGCCGGTGTCTTCGCCGGTTTCAGCCGCAAAGCTGTCCCACAGGTCGAGGCTTCGGGTTGCCATCGGCAGCTCGCGGGCGTCGCGGTTTTGCTGGCGGCACCATCCCCAGTTCCTGCTCGACTGCTCGGCGCCGATGCGTCCCTTTTCGACAAGCGCGACCTTCATGCCGCGCCTGGCCAGATAGTAGGCCGCGAAGACACCGACGATGCCGCCGCCGATCACCACCGCGTCCGCGGTCTGTGGCAGTTCGCCAGATGTCTCGATTTGCTGCAGCGGCGCGCGCATTGTCTCTCTACCTCGAAGCGCCAATTTAACGCGTTGCGCAGGCAGGCGCTGCCGCAGTTGCGGCTGAAGCAGAATTTTATTCCGGCAGCTCGGTTAAAATCGGGAGCCGCTGCGTTTCAAAGCGGTGTCGGCTTGGATGGACAGGCCGGCGGGCTGTGGTAGTGTCAATGGATGTTCGTACGGCAGCATTTTGTGCTGTGGCATGCGTTCCGCGGAGACGGCCATGAAACTGGATCGGATCGACATCAAGATTCTTCACGAATTGCAGAAGAACGGCCGCATCACCAACGTGGAGCTGGCCGAGCTTGTGCATCTGTCGCCGAGCCCGTGCCTGATGCGGGTGAAGAAATTGCAGTCGGAAGGCTACATCGAGGGCTATTCCGCGCAGATCAATATCGGCAAGCTCGGCCAGACGCTGACCGTATTCACTGAAATCACCTTGAAGAACCATCGCCAGGTGGATTTCGCCCGCTTTCTCGCCGTGGTGGAGAAGATCGACCAGGTCATCGAATGCCACCTCGTGTCGGGCGGCTACGACTACCTGATGAAATTCGTGACCGCCGGCATAGCCGAGTACCAGACCATCATGGAGCGGCTGACTGACATGGATATCGGCATCGACAAGTATTTCAGCTTCGTGGTGCTGAAGTCCCCGATCGTCAAGGCGCACATGCCGCTTCCCAGCCTGTTTCCGAGGTAGTCAGCGGTGGCCGTACCGGCTGACAAGCTCGGGATCGCGGACGAGGCCGTCCAGCCAGGTCGGGTCAAGCTTCGGCACGGAAGAGAACAGAAGCTTGGAATAGGGGTGGGTGGACGCCTTCACCTTGTCGGGCGTGATCAGCTCCACCCGCTCCCCGTTGTACATGACCATGATCTCGTCGCAGATGGCTTCGACGACGGAAAGGTCATGGCTGATGAAGATGTAGGAGAGGCCCAACTCACGCTGCAGCTCCTTGAGAAGCTCGATCACGGCGGACGCCACCACCGTGTCGAGCGCCGAGGTGATTTCGTCGCAGATGATGAGCTTGGGGTGGGCCGCCAGCGCGCGCGCGAAGTTCACGCGCTGCTTCTGGCCGCCGGAGAGCTCTGACGGATGACGGTAGCGCAGAGTCCTCGGCAGGCGCACCATGTCGAGCAGTTCGTCGACGCGCTTCGAGCGCGCCTGCCGGTCGAGCCGGTGATAGAAGGCCAGCGGGCGGGAGATAATGTCTTCCACCGGCTTGGCCGGATTGAGCGCTGTATCGGCATACTGGAACACGATCTGCATCTCGCGCAACTGTTCCTGGCTGCGTTTCCTGGCGGTGCGCTCCAGCTCCCTGCCGTCGAAGACGATGTCGCCGGCCGCCGCCGGATGAATGCCGGCGATGACTCGCGCCAGCGTCGATTTTCCGCAGCCGGATTCGCCAATGACGCCGAGATTGCGCCCCTTCTCGACGACCAGGCTGACGGAATTGACAGCGCGAATAACCGGCAGTCCGTCAGCCCGCACCGCGCCATAGCCGGCGGTCACATTGTCGATACGCAGCAGCGGCTTCGTCCCGGCATCCGCGTCCGCATGTGCTTGCCGCGGCTTCGGTTCGAAGGCGGCCAGCAGTTCGCGCGTATAGGGGTGCCGCGCAGCCGAAAGAATCTGAGCCGTGGTGCCGGTCTCCTGCACTTCGCCGCCCTTCAACACCACGATGCGGTCGGCGATCTGGGCGACGACCGCGAGGTCATGGGAAACATAGACACCCGCAACCCCGCCCGCCCGCATGACCGACTTGAACGCCTTCAGCACGTCGATCTGCGTCGTCACGTCGAGCGCCGTCGTCGGCTCGTCGAAGATGACCAGCTTGGGATCGCTGATGAGCGCCATGGCCGCGGCCAGCCGCTGCAATTGCCCACCCGAAACCTGATGCGGATAACGGGCACCGATCCCTTCCGGGTCCGGTAGCGACAAGGCCTTGAACAGCTCGACCGCGCGCTTTCGCGCCTGCTCGGGCGGCATCAGCTTGTGGATTCGCGTGACCTCGATCACCTGCTCCATGATCGTGGACGAGGGGTTGAAGGCGGCGGCGGCACTTTGCGGGACATAGGCAATGTCGGTGCCGCGCGACTTGGCACGTTCCTTTTCGGAAAGTGCTGCCATGTTCCTGCCGCTCACGTTGATCTCGCCGCCGGTGATCCGGCAGCCGGGCCGCGCATAGCCCATGAGCGAGAGCGCCACGGTCGTCTTGCCGGAACCGCTCTCGCCGATCAGGGCGACGATCTCGCCGTCGGCGATGTCGAGGCTGACGTCCTTGATGATTTCGACAAGCCGCCCCGCGTCGGTCTTGGCCTCGATCTTCAGATTCCTGACCTCGACGAGATTGCTCATGCGTCCCGGTCCCTGATCTTCTGCGGCAGGTTGTCGATCAGCAGGTTGACGCTGATGGTGAGGCTGGCGATCGCCAGCGAGGGCACGATGACGGCAGGGGCCGCGAAGGGCAGGGCGCCGATGTTCTCGCGCACCAGCGCACCCCAGTCGGCGAGCGGCGGCTGGAGGCCGAGCCCCAAGAAGGACAGGCCGGAGAGCAACAGCACGATAAAGACGAAGCGCAGACCGAAGTCGGCCAGCACCGGGCGGATGATGTTGGGCAGGATCTCGGATCCGATGAGGTAGGCAATGCTTTCGCCGCGGACGCGGGCAACGGTCATGAAGTCCATGGTGTTGATGTTGACGGCGAGCGCCCGCGCGAAGCGGTAGGCGCCGGGGATATAGATGACGGCGAGCGTCAGGATCAGAGCCGGGATCGACGAGCCGACGGCGGCGACGACGACAAGGCCGAACAGCTTGCTGGGGATGGAGTTCATGGCGTCCAGGAAACGGCTGAGGCAGGTGTCGAGCCAGCCGCCGGTGACGGCAGCGATCATCCCCAGCATGACGCCCGAAAAGCAAGCGATGGAGACGGCGGCGAGCGATATGCCGACAGTATAGCGTGCGCCCATCAGAACCCGCGAGAGCATATCGCGCCCCAGATAGTCCGAGCCAAGCCACAGCCCCTGACGCATCGGGCCGAAATAATCGTCGTCGACGATGTCGCCGATCGAATGGGGAATGATGTAAGGCGCGAAGATGGCGATCAGCGTCCACGCCAGTATGACCAGCGCGGCCACGACGCCCACGAGGCTGTAGCTGTGGCCCAGGAAGGACCGTCGGGAGGATGCCGCGCGCGCTATCGTCATCTGAGCCTCGGGTTGGACATGATGGCGATAATGTCGGCCACCGTGATGAGGAAGAGGTAGCCGAGGCAGAAGATCATCGCGCAGCTCTGGATCAGCGGCAGGTCGCGGGTCGCGACCGCATCGACCATCAGCTTGGCGATGCCGGGATAGTTGAAGATCGTCTCCACGATGATGACGCCGCCGACCAGGTAGGACAGAGAGAGCGCGACCGCGTTGACGATCGGGCCGAGCGCGTTGGGGAGCGCGTGCCTCAGCACCATGCGGCTGCGCGAGGCACCCTTGAGCAGCGCCATCTCCACATAAGGCGTGGAGAGCGTTTCGATCACCGCCGCACGGGTCATGCGGATCATCTGGGCGGAGATGACGAAGGTGAGCGTGATCACGGGCATTGCATAGATGCGCACGAGGTCGGTCAGCGAATGTGCCTCGTTGACCGAAGACAGCGCCGGCAGCCATTTGAGATAAACGGCGAAAAGCAGCACCGCGAGCGTCGCGACCATGAATTCCGGCACGGAGATGACGCCGATCGAAACAATGGTGACGGTGCGGTCGTAGAGGGAACCGCGCAACATGGCGGCGGTGATGCCGAGCGTCAGCGCCAGCGGCACCGAGAGCAGCGTGGTGATGCCGGCCAGCTTCATGGTGTTGACGAAGCGCCCGCCGATCAGTGCCGCGACCGGCATCTCATTGGCATAGGAGGTGCCGAGATCGCCGTGGAGCAGGCCGAGAAGCCAGCGCAGGAAGCGCAGGATTGCCGGATCGTTGAGATGCATGGCATCGCGCAGGCCGGCGACGGCTTCCGGAGTCGCCGCCTGGCCGAGCAGGATCGAAGCGGTGTCGCCGGGCAGCATGCTGGTGGCGAAAAACACGGCGAACAGGACGATCAAAAGCGTGACGACCGCGATCGCCAGCCGCTTCAGCACGAGGTTGAGAACCCCAGACGTCATGGAAGCGCTCCTGCGGTTGCGTTCGGCCCAAGCCATGTTGCGCGATGGAGTGCCAGGGACCGGCTGTCCGGTCCCTGGCAAGCACCTCTCAGGCTTCGAGCCAGAGATATTCCGCCATTGCGTAGCCCATCATGCCACCAAGCGGGTTCGCCTCCAAACCCTTCACCTTGCTGGAGAGGGCGTCCACGTTGGAAATGTAAGCCGGGATGATGGTGCCGGCCTCCTCGGAGACCATGACCTGCATCTGGTTGTAGATTTCCTTGCGCTTGGCTTGATCGAGCGAGCCGCGTGCCTCGACGAGCAGTTTGTCGAACTTCCCGGACTTGTACTGGCTTTCGTTCCAGGGCGCGTTCGAGGCATAGAGCAGCGAGAACAGGATGTCCGGCGTCGGGCGTGGATTGATGTTGCCGAAATGAATCGGCGCCTTGAGCCAGTAATTGTCCCAATAACCATCGGACGGGACGCGCTGGACGTCCAGCTTCATGCCGATATCCGCGCCGGCGGCCTGGATGATCACCGCCATGTCGATCGACGAGGTCGCGGCGTCGGAAGCGATCACCGGAATGGTCTGGCCGAGCAGGCCTGCCTTCTTGAAGTGGAACTTCGCCTTGTCCGGGTCGAAAGCCTTTGGCTTGAGGTCGGCATTATGGAAGATATTCGCCGGCGAGACGGGCTGGTCGTTGCCGATTTCGCCGAGGCCGCGCAATGCCGATTTGACGATCTGCTCGCGGTTGACGAGATATTTCATGCCGGCCACGAAGTCGGCCTTGTTGCCCGGATCCATGTCGAGCCGGATGTTTAGGTCCGTGTAGTTGCCCGAGGTCGTCTTCGACAATTCGAAGCCTTGCTGGCCGCCGATGAGCTTCATCGCGCGCGGATTGATCGAGGCGGCGAAATTGATGTCACCGGAAAGCAGGGCGTTCACGCGGGCGCTGTCGTCGCTGATGGCGATGAATTCGAAAGAGTCGAGGTAGGGCTTGCCCGACTTCCAGTAATTCTTGTTCTTGGTGACGACCGACCGCACACCCGGTTCGAATGTTTGCAGCACGAAGGCGCCGGTGCCATTGCCCTTGGCGAAGTCGGTCGTGCCGTCCGCCACGATCATGAAGTGATGCAGCGCCAGGATGGTCGGGAGGTCGGCATTCGGGTCGGCCAGCGTGATTTCGACGGTCGACTTGTCGACCGCCTTGAAGCCGGACATCTGCGCGGCGATCTTGGCGACCTTGGAGCCGACTGCCGGATCAAGATGACGCTTCAGCGAGAAGACGACGTCGTCGGCGGTGAGGTCCTTGCCGTCGTGGAAGGTGACGCCTTTGCGCAGCTTCACGGTCCAGGTCTTGGCGTCCTTGCTGTCGAAGCTTTCAGCCAGCTCCATCTGCGTGACGCCATCCTTGTCGAGGAAAGTCAGGCGGTTGTAGAGCGAGCAGCAGCGGACATAGTCGGTCGAGAGCGACGCCTTTGCCGGATCGAGTGTGTCGGCGGTCGAGGACGACCAGCCGGCCGCCTTGAAGCTCCCGCCGGAAACCGGCGTGGCGGCGACGGCATTGGTGGCACGGCCAAGCACCATGCTGCCCGCCGCAACCGCGGCGCCGCCGGCCAGCAGCATCTTGAGGAGTTCGCGGCGACTCGCGCCCCGTCGGATGGCATTTTCGACCATGGCATCGTCTGCGCTGGTCCAGTTCGTGATCTTGTCGGTCATGTCATTCCCCTTTCTGGTTGTTTTTCCGGGTTGCTCGTCTTGCTGCGGCTTTCCGGGCTTGGGCTCAGGTTCGTTCCTTCAGGCTTTCCCGCACGGCCGCCGCCAATGCGGCCATTGAGGTGAAATGGTAGTCCGGCGCGGTGAAGCGCTCGGGTTCGATCGTGCCGCCATAGCCCTTCTGGGCATGCCGGCGCTCGATCCAGCAATTGGTCATTCCAAGTGCCCGGGATATGCCGATGTCGTGATACTGGCTTTGCGCGACGTGCAGGATGTCATTCTTGCTGTCGCCCCGGGAGGCTACGAAATCGAAGACCTTCTGAAAAAAGGCCGGGTCTGGTTTTTCCGTGCCGGTATCGTCGGCCGTGAAGGTGGCGAAGAAGGGCGATCCCAGTTGCTTCTCGAAATGGTCGAGCGCCCAGCGCCGGGCATTGGTCATGGCAATCAGCTTGTGGGATTTCGCAAGCTCGGCCAATGCCGCCGCGCTGTCGGGGAAACCTTGCCAGGCGCTGGCGGAGTCCCGCAGGCGGGCGCCGTATTTCTCTTCGGCCGGCAGGCCGAGCCGCGGCGCGATGACCATGTAGACACGTGAGAGATCGTCGGGAAACAGGCCCGAATCGGGCATATAGCGGGCTTGCCGGTACAGGGCCAGCGCGACCTCGCCATCGATGGAAACGCCGGCGTCGACGGCAATCCCGGCCAGGCAGGTCGTGATGCCGCCTTCGAAGTCGATCAGTGTGCCGACGACATCGAAGGTCATGTATTTGAATTCGCTAAAGCCCCTGGCCAAGACTGGCTCTCCTCTGCGCGCGGCCGAATTGCATGGTGGTGAACAGAACAAAATTCCGTGCTGTCCGGGGCGTCGGCCTTTTCAAAAGTCCGGAAATTCGGGCCTTCTGGCCTTGTCTTAAAAGCAGTCTGGCACTTCCCCCGCGCTGGATTCGCCGAAAAGGCGTGAGGGAGCGGCACAAAATTGCGAAATCATCTGTCCCGGCGATATTTCGAGACACGACATATTTCACCGCCGTCATGCCAGGGCCTGGCGGACGTCGGGATCGTCCAGCGTCTGGTCGAGCGTCCGGCGCGTGCGCTCGATGATCGCGTCGATGTCGCCGTCGGTGCAGCAGAGCGGGGGGGCATAGCCGATAACCCCGTTTGCGAAGGCACGGATGATGAGGTTGTTGTCCCAGGCCCTGTCGAAGACCCGCCGCGCCGGCATCGCCGAGGCGGGAAGCGGTGTCTTCTTCTGCTTGTCGACCACCAGTTCGATCGCGGCAAGCATGCCGCGGCCGCGCACGTCGCCGACGAGAGGGTGGTCGCTCAGGATTGCCAGTCCCGCCATCAGGCGGGCGCCGGCCTTGATCCCATTCTCCAACAGGCCGTCTTCGTAGAGCTTCAACACCTCGAGTGCGACGGCGGCGCTGACGGGATGGGCTGAATAGGTGTAGCCGTGGCCGACCGCCGAGGCGCCCGCGCCATCGGCGATGACATCGTAGACATGATCGGCCATGAACACGGCGCCCATTGGAACATAGCCCGAGGTCAGCCCCTTCGCCGTCGTCATGAAGTCGGGAACGATGTCCTCGTCCGTGCAGGCGAACAAAGGCCCCGTGCGTCCGAAGCCGGTGATCACCTCGTCGGCGATGAACAGGATGCCGTACTCCCGGCAGAGCTCGCGCATGGCCTTGATCCAGCCTTTCGGCGGAACAATGACGCCGCCCGAGCCCTGGATCGGCTCGGCATAGAAGGCGGCGACCCGCTCCGGTCCGATCTCCTCGATCCTGGTCTTCAGCGCGGCGCGCGATGCGGCGATGATGGCTTTGCCGTCCTCGCCGACCGGGTTGCGATAGGGATAGGGGGAGGGGATCTTGTGCTGCCATTCAAAGGGAATGCCGAAACCGGCGTGAAAGGCGGGAAGCGCGGTCAGGCCCGCGCCGACCACCGACGACCCGTGATAGCCCTGTTCGATGGAAATGAACTGGTCGCGCTTCGGCTCGCCCCTGGCATTCCAGTAGTAGCGAACGAAACGGATCGTGCTGTCGACCGCGTCCGACCCGCCAAGCGTGAAAAAGACGTGATTGAGATCTCCCGGCGCGCGCTCGGCCAGCTCCGAGGCGAGCCGGATGGCCGGCTCCGAGCCGAGGTCGAAATAGGCGGTGGCGTAGGGAAGCTCGCGCATCTGCCGGGCCGCCGCCTCGACGATGCTGTCGTGGCCGTAACCGGCATTGACGCACCACAGCCCGGCGAAACCGTCGATTAGTTGCCGGCCGGAGGCATCGGTTACCGTCGCGCCTTTCGCCGATTTCAGCACGCGCACGCCAAGCGCCTCGTGGCCGCGATATGACGAGACCGGATGGATGAGATGGGCACGGTCGAGTTCGATCAGGGAATTGGCGAGCATTGTTGTCCTCCGCACTAGCCGAGCGCCTGGTTGGCGAGGGCGTAAATTTTCGGTCTGATCTGTTCCGTGCCGTTCTTGGGCGGACGGTCCATGGCAACGCCTCCGCCGGCATGGGCGAGACCGATTTCCTCGAGCCAGCCGGCAATGCCGGTCCTGCTGTCGGTATCCACGCGCAGGAAGGCGCCGGGACGGGTTGAGGCAAAGAAGGCGATCAGGGCCTTCGCCTCGTCATAGCTTCCCGCAATGACCGGCCCGATCACCTCGCCGCGCCCGAACGGGCGGATCGCGGCATAGGCCTCGATGGCGCCGTTGCGGCGGATGACCGCGAATTGGCCGCGCTCCGCCAGCGCATCGATCAGAGCTTGGCGGTCGGCGCCATAGGCGTCGCGGTCCAGCGCCTTGATGTCCGGCAGATCGTTGGCAACCGCTGCTTCCCCGCCGTCGAGCGCACCAAGCTCTGCAACCTTGCCCTGATGCTGCAGGATCGTGCCGGAGGGCACAAAGCCCAGTTTCTCATAGAGAGGCATGCCGTCCGCTGTCGCAACGAGCCGCAATGGAAGGTCGCCGGCAAGGGCGAGGGCCTGTTCCATGAGGCGGCGCCCGAGCCCTTTGCCCCGCACGTTCCTGTCGACGATCACCATGTTGATCATGGCGCAATCCGCGCCGTAGGGCGTTACCAGGATGGTTCCGGCGACACGGCCCTGGTCGTCGAGCGCGACCGCGCCGCTGGAGAGCTGCAGCGCCATCTGCCAATCCTGCGGGCGATGCGGCCAATTCTCCTGGCGAGAAAGCGCCACTGCGCCCTCGATATGGTCCGGCCCGAAGTCCTGGATTGCGATTTCGCCCTGCTGCATGAGGCACCTTTCCGTCTGAGGCCAAGTCTCTGCCATCGGCACGCCGCAGATCGTCTGAAGGTTTCGGCTTCGGCAGTATCATTCGCCGTTGCATGGGGCGTGCGCCGCATCTTGTGCTGGCACCCTCCACGGCGGACGCGCGCTTCACGTCGCGCGCGGCGCCGCGTTCGGCACACCAGATGCTACAGCGTGCCAAACCGGATGGTGGATACGGAACTTTCTGCTTTCAGGAGCCCCATTTCGGTCAGGTGGCTCGCTTCCGGCCGGCCTATGATGAAATACATCCAACGCGGATGTGCTTCCACCGGAGATCGACGGACATGGCTTCCTTCAGGCCCAAATACATCACCTTCGACTGCTACGGCACGTTGACTTTTTTCCAGATGGCGGAAGCGGCGCGCGATCTCTATGGCCGCCGGCTCGACGAGCCACGCATGCAGGAGTTCATCAAGAACTTCGCCGCCTATCGGCTGGACGAGATCCTGGGCGACTGGAAGCCATATGCCGACGTGATCCACAATGCGCTTGAGCGCGCCTGCAAGCGTAACGGCGTCGTCTTCAGCGCCGACGACGCCAACATGATCTATGAGCGCGTACCGACCTGGGGCCCTCATGCCGACGTTCCGGCGGGTCTCGCCAAGGTCGCCAAGGAAATCCCGCTGGTGATCCTCTCCAACGCCATGAACGCGCAGATCATGTCCAATGTCGAGAAGCTCGGCGCACCGTTCCATGCCGTCTACACGGCCGAGCAGGCGCAGGCTTACAAGCCTCGCTTCAAGGCCTTCGAATACATGTTCGACATGCTGGGCTGCGGCCCAGAGGACATTCTTCACTGTTCGTCGTCGTTCCGCTACGACCTGATGTCGGCCCACGACCTCGGCATCAAGAACAAGGTCTGGGTCAACCGCGGCCATGAACCGGCCAACCCGTATTACGGCTATGTCGAGATAAAAGACATTTCGGGCCTTCCGGGCGTGGTCGGTCTTTGAAACAGGCGGATTGCCGATGAAGTTCGTCTCCTACTGGCACGACACAGCTCCCGTCTTTTCCAGCGGGGCGCAAGGCCCGGTCGAGGGGCACTACGATGCCGCCATCATCGGCGGCGGCTTCACCGGTCTCGCCGCGGCGCGCCAACTGGCGAAGGCTGGCGCCAAGGTGGCCGTGCTGGAGGCGGAGCGGGTGGGCTGGGGCGCATCCGGCCGCAATGGCGGGCACCTGAACAACGGCCTCGCCCATAGCTATCTTTCGGCCAAGGCGGAGCTCGGCAAGGACCGCGCAATCGCGCTCTACCGTGCGCTGGACGACTCCGTCGACACCATCGAGGCGCTGGTCGCGGAGGAAGGCATCGATTGCAATTTCCGCCGCGCCGGCAAGCTGAAGCTCGCCTCCAAGCCACAGCATTTTGAATCAATCGCCCGCAATTTCGAAGCCCTTCACGCCGAGGTGGATCCGGATACGGCGCTGCTGTCGGCGGCGGATCTCAAGTCCGAGATAGGCTCGCCCTTCCACGGCGCGATGCTGTCGAAGAAGAGCGCCATGATGCACATGGGCCGCTATGTGGCGGGTCTCGCCACTTCAGCCGCCCGCCACGGCGCCGTGATCCACGAGAACGCGGCGGTTACCAGCCACAAGCGGGCCGGCGGCAAGCATGAGCTGACCACCTCGCGCGGCCAGATCAGCGCCGACAATGTGCTGGTGGCGACTGGCGCCTACACCACGCCGAATCTCGGCTATTTCCGCCGCAGGATCATCTCCGTCGGCAGCTTCATCATCGCCACGCGGCCGTTGAGCGACGCAGAAATCGCCGCGACCATGCCCGGCAACCGGACATGCGTGACCTCGATGAACATCGGCAATTACTTCCGGCTTTCGCCCGACGGGCGCCTGATCTTCGGCGGCCGCGCACGCTTCTCTGCGACGTCGGATCAGCGCTCCGATGCCCGGAGCGGACAGATCTTGCAGGCAGGCCTTGCGGCGATCTTCCCGCAGCTCGCCAAGGTCGAGGTCGATTACTGCTGGGGAGGGCTGGTCGACATGACCAAGGACCGCTTCCCGCGAGCCGGCTTTCATGATGGGGTCTGGTACGCGATGGGCTATTCCGGCCACGGTGCGCAACTTTCCACCCATCTCGGCATGATCATGGCCGATGCCATGCTCGGCCGCGAGGACCGCAATCCAATGAAGGGGCTCGAGTGGCCTGCCATTCCCGGCTATTCCGGCAAGCCGTGGTTCCTGCCAATGGTCGGCCTCTACTACAAGGCGCTCGATCGGATTCAGTGACGTCCGGCGGCTGGGTTTCAGCCCAGCCCGCCGATGTGGAAACTCTTCATCTCGAGATATTCCTCGATGCCGGCCTGCGCGCCCTCTCGGCCGAGGCCGGACAGCTTGACGCCGCCGAAAGGGGCGACCTCGATCGAGACCGAGCCCGTGTTGAGACCCACCATGCCAAACTCCAGCGCCTCGCCGACGCGCCAGGCGCGTTTCAGGTTTTCGGTGTAGAAGTAGGAAGCAAGCCCGTAGGGTGTGCCGTTGGCAAGGGCGATCGCTTCCTCTTCCGTCTCGAAGCGGAAAAGCGGTGCGACCGGGCCGAACGTTTCCTCGCCGGCAAGTTGCATGTCCTTTGTGGCGCCGGTCAGCACCAGCGGCGCGACATACTGAGGACCCTCCGGCAGCGTCGACTTCTCGGTGATGATCGCGGCACCTTTGGCGAGCGCATCCTCGACGTGGCGGTTTATTTTCTCGACCGCCGCCATGTTGATCATCGGCCCGATGGCGACGCCGGGCTGTGTGCCGGGCCCGACCTTCATGGTGTTGACGCGGGCGGTGAGCTTCGCGGCAAAGGTTTCGTAGACACCGGCCTGGACGAGGATGCGATTGGCGCAGACGCAGGTCTGGCCGCCATTGCGGAATTTCGAGACGAGCGCGCCTTCGACGGCAAGATCGAGATCGGCGTCGTCGAAGACGATGAAGGGGGCGTTGCCGCCGAGTTCGAGGCTCAGCCGCTTCACGCTGTCGGCCGCCCCGCGCATCAGCAGCGAACCGACCCGCGTTGAGCCGGTGAAGGAGATCTTGCGAACGGTCTCGTTCGCCATGATCTCGTTGCCGATCCCGGCGGGCATGCCGGTGACGATGTTGATGACGCCGGCGGGAATGCCCGCCCGTTCGGCGAGCACACCAAGCGCCAGCGCCGAATAGGGCGTGAATTCGGATGGCTTGATGACGACGGTGCAGCCCGCCGCCAGCGCCGGCGCGACCTTGCGGGTGATCATCGCATTGGGAAAGTTCCACGGCGTGATGATGCCGCAGACGCCGACCGGCTCCTTCAGGACGATGATGCGGCGGTCGGGCGTCGGCGAGGGGATGGTGTGGCCGTTGATCCGGCGGGCTTCCTCCGCGAACCATTTGACGAAGGACGCGCCGTAGCGGATCTCGCCTTTGGCCTCGTCCAGCGGCTTGCCCTGTTCGGTGGTCAGGATCAGCGCCAGATCGTCCAGATGCGTCAGCATCAGGCCATACCATGCTTCCAGGAGCGAAGCGCGTTCGGCATTGGTTCTCTTCCGCCAATCCCGATAGGCGGAAGCCGCGGCCTCTATGGCCGCGCGGGTCTCCGGGCCGGCCATATCAGGCACTGTGCCGATCGCTGCCTGGGTGGCCGGATCGACGACATCGACCGTCCTGCCGGAACCGGAAGCGACCCATCTGCCGCCAATCAAGCCGGCTTCGCGGAAGAGACTGTTGTCTTTCAGATTTTTCATCGAAAACGACCTTGCAATCAGGTGAGGGCCGCGACGATGGCGGCCGTGATGGCTTCGGTACTGTCCTTGCCGGGAATGGTGCCTATGCCTTTGGCGGTTGTGGCCTCGACCGCCTTCATGACCCGCTCGGCCGCAACCTTTTCACGGAGATGATCGAGCATCATGGCGCCGGACCAGATGGCGGCAATCGGATTGGCGATGCCGAGATGGGCGATGTCGGGGGCGGAGCCGTGCACCGGCTCGAACATGGACGGCGCTGAACGGTCGGGGTTGATGTTGGCGGAGGCGGCGTAGCCGAGCCCGCCCTGGATCGCCGCGCCGATGTCGGTCAGGATGTCGCCGAAGAGGTTGGAGGCGACGACCACGTCGAGGCTCTCGGGCGCCATGATCATACGCGCGGCGAGCGCGTCGACATGATAGCTGGTCACTGTGACATCAGGATAGTCCGCCGCCAGCTTTCGCGTCATCTCGTCCCAGAAGACCATCGAGTATTTCTGCGCATTGGACTTCGTGACGGAGGCCAGCTTGCCCCGACGCGACCGCGCCTGCTCGAAGCCGAAACGCAGGATACGCTCGACGCCGGCGCGGGTGAAGATCGAGGTCTCGACGGCGACCTCGTCCAATGTGCCCTGATGCACGCGCCCGCCGGCGCCCGAATACTCGCCTTCGGTATTCTCGCGGATGCACAGGATGTCGAAGCGCTCGGCCCGCAGCGGACCCGTCACACCCGGCAGCAGGCGGTGCGGCCGGATGTTGGCATATTGCACGAATGCCTTGCGGATCGGCAGCAGGAGACCGTGGAGCGAAACGGAATCCGGCACCGCCGCCGGCCAGCCGACGGCGCCGAGAAGGATAGCGTCGAAGCCGCGCAAGGTCTCGATGCCGTCCTCGGGCATCATACGGCCAGTGTCCTTGAAGAAGCTGCAGGACCAGGGGAACTCGGTTCCCACCAGCGCAAAGCCGAAGTTTCCGGCCGCCTTTTCCAGCACCGTCCAGGCGGCGGCGGTCACATCGCGTCCGATGCCGTCACCGGGGATCAGGGCGATCGAGTAGGACTTCATCGGCATCCCTTCAAAGGCTGATCAGGACGCTCTTGGTCCTGCGGTTGGCGAGATAGGCCTCGCGGCCGAGATCCTTGCCGATGCCGGAGCGCTTGTAGCCGCCGGTCGGCAGGATATGGTCGCGCGAGCGGCCGTAGCGGTTGACCCAGACGGTGCCCGCTTCGAGCTTGCGCGCGAAGCGGATCGTGCGGGACAGGTCGGGGGTGAACAGGCCGGAAGCCAGTCCATAGGTCGGATGGGTGGACAGCGCTAGAGCCTCTTCCTCGGTCTCGAAGGTCTGGACGGTCAGGACCGGGCCGAAGATTTCCTCGACGATTGCCGGATTGGCCTGGTCGACATTGGCAATCAGCGTCGGCTGGTAGAAATAGCCGGGGCTGTCCATGGCGCCGCCGCCGGTCAGGCATTCGCCGCCGGCCTCGACCGCGGCTCGCACGATGCTGTCGATACGCGCCCGCTGCCGTTCCGAGATGACAGGCGAATACTGCGTTGTCTCGTCCCAGGTCGGGCCGGGCCGTACCGCCTTCATTCGCTCCAGGATAGCGGTCGTCAGCCTGTCGGCCACGCTCTTCTCGACGATCAGCCGTGTGCCAGCCACGCAGGCCTGGCCGGCATTGAAGGTGACGCTGCCGGCGATTGCCGTTGCGGCCCTGTCCAGATCGGCATCGGCAAAGACGATCTGAGGACTCTTGCCGCCGAGTTCCAGCGTCATCGGCTTGACGCCGGTGCGGGCGATGTTCTCCATGATGGCCGAGCCGGCGCGGGTCGAGCCCGTGAAGCTGATCTTGGCGATCTCGGGATGGCCTGTCAGCGCCGTGCCGGTCGTCGGACCGTCACCGAGCACTACGTTGACGAGCCCGGCCGGCAGGCCAGCCCTAATGGCGAGTTGTGCGATGTAGACGGTCGAGAACGGTGTCATCTCGGAAGGTTTCAGGACAACCGCGTTGCCTGCCGCAAGTGCCGGGCCGAACTTCCATCCGGCCATCGAGACAGGGAAGTTCCAGGGCGTGATCGCGCCGACCACGCCATAGGGCTCGCTGATGATCATCCCGAGACTGACGTCGTCGGTCGGCACAAGCTCGCTGCCTTCCTTGTCGGCGAACTCGGCAAAGAAGCGTATCTGCTCGGCGGTGATAGCGATGTCGCCGGCGACGAGCTGGCCTACGGGCCGCGTCGAGCACAGCGCCTCGATCTTGGCCAGCGTTTCGGCTTCCGCCTCGATCAGGCCGGCCCAGGCCTGGAGCGCCCTGGTGCGCTCGCGTGGCCGGACGCCGCCCCAGTTGCTGGTCTTCAGCGCCACCTGGGCACTTTCCACCGCACGGCCGACGATGTCTATTCCGGCCACTGGGCAGGCCGTATATGACTTGCCGTCCGACGGGCGGCGCATCTCAATCTCGCCCTCGGCCGAGATTAGTTCCCCGCCGATGAAGTGGCCGACAGGGAAGGGGATTGTATCGGGATCGAAGCTCAGGCTCATCGACAACCACTCTGCGGCGTGGGCTGGAGCCTAGCGCGCGCCCGCACGCAGCATGCGCTGTTCGGCGATCCGCCACCGACGAATGTTGCGTACCAGGCGTGAGAGACGGCAAAATCTTCCGCGCAGGCCGGCACCTCGCGCGGACGCTTTCAGCCGACCGTCACGTAGATCTTGCGCACCGTCTCGATGGTCTTCCAAATCCCGGTGAAGCCGGGTTTCATCACGAAGCTGTCGCCGGCGCGGTAGGTCACGGTCTCGCCAGCGTCGGGCGTGATCTCGATCACGCCCGAGAGAATGTGGCAGAACTCGAACGTATCGCCCTTGATCGAGCGCGTCTCCCCCGGCGTCGCCTCCCAGACGCCGGTATGGACAAGCTCGCCCTTGGCGGCGTCCTGCGCCCAGGTCTTGAAGGCGGGGTCGCCGGCAATCAGCCGTTCGGGCAGTGCCTTGGATTCGCGCGGCGGGAAGGCTGGATTGGTATCGACGCTTTTGAGCAGGGACAAAGGATGGCCTTTCGGGTTGGATTTCAATAACCGCGCGACCGATCGACGAGCCCGATGGGATCGAGACCCGCGCGGTGGCGCCTGATGTTGTCGATGACGGCGCGTGCAGCGCTCGCCGGCTGGGTGACGCTGGCGACATGCGGCGTCAGAATGATCTTCGGATGCGACCAGAACGGATGGTCCGGGGGCAGTGGTTCAGGATCGGTCACGTCGATCATCGCCGCTGAAAGGTGACCGCTGTCGAGCGCGGCGACAAGCGCTTCATGATCGAGCTGCGGCCCCCGGCCCGTGTGGACGATGGCTGTCCCCTCAGGCAGTTTCGCGAACAGGTTGGCATTCAGGAAGCCGCGCGTCTCCTCGGTCAGCGGCAGCAGGCAAATCAATATGTCGCTGGCCGCGATCATCTCCTCCAGCCCGAGCTTGCCATGATGGCAGGTCACGCCTTCCATCCGCCGCGGCGAGCGGCTCCAGCCAGCAAGCGGGAAACCGAACGGCTTCAGCCGGTCGAGAACGGCCTCGCCAAGTTGCCCAAGGCCGAGCACGCCGATCCGGCGCGACCCAGCCTGGAGCTGCGCGATATCCGCCCATTCGCCGGCGCGCTGCTGCGCCAGATAGGCCGGCAGGTTGCGGTGCAGGGCGAGCACGGCCAGCGTCACGTACTCCTGCATCATGCGCACGATGCCTTCCTCGATCATGCGCACGATCTTCACCTTAGCCGGCACCGCATCGAAGCGAAATTGGTCAACGCCTGCGCCGATGGAAAACAGGATCTCCAGGTTCCTGTAGCGGGCGAGGTTATCCGGCACGGTCCAGGTGATGAGATAGCGCACCGCGTTGGGATCGACCGTCGCGGCGTCCATGGCGAAGGGGAGGTCCGGCAGTTCTTTGGCAAAGGCATCGGCGAAGACCGCGCCGCGGCGCGCATCGGAATTGAACAGGAATGTCATCCCGGTTCTCCTTCAAGCCGCGCAACGGGCGCCCAGCGCTTCGATCATCCGCTGGCAAGCAGTGAGTTCGCTGGCAAGAATATATTCGTCCGGCTTGTGAGCACGACCGATGTCGCCTGGGCCGCAGATGATCGAATCGAAGCCGGCGGCCTGGTAGAGCCCGGCTTCGGTGCCGTAGCTGACGGCGGCTAGCGGCGCTTCGCCGGTCAGTGCGCTCAGCAGTGCCGCCAGCGCCGCGTCTGGCGGCAGCGACATCGCAGGATAGGCGCTTATCGGTGTCCACTCGACCAGAAAGCCATCGGCCGCAAGCGCCTCTGCCCGCGCCTTGACAGGTGCGAGCAGGCTCACCGGGTCGACGCCAGGTATGGCTCGTGCCTCCAGGTCCAGCGTGCAGGTGTCGGGAATGATGTTGACTGATTGTCCGCCCGCGACCACGCCCGCCTGCAGCGAGGAGTAGGGCGGCTCGAAGGCGGAGTTGAACGGACCGTGCGTCAGCCGCTCGGCTTCGGCCACGGCCGCGCTCAGCGCTTCGGACATCGCATGGATGGCGTTGAGGCCGAGATCGGGCCGCGAGGAATGGCCGGAGCGCCCTTTGATGGTCACGCGGGCGGCCGCCTTGCCCTTGTGGCCGCGCACGGCGCGCATACCGGTCGGCTCGCCGACGATGACGCCGAGCGGCTTCGCGCAAAGTTCGGGAAGGCGGGCGATCAAGTGCGGCACGCCGCGGCATCCCACCTCCTCATCATAGGAGAAGGCGAGATGGATCGGTCTGGCGAGGGGCAGTCCCGCCAACGTGGGCACGGCCGCGAGCACCGCGGCAAGAAACCCCTTCATGTCCGTGGTGCCACGTCCGTAGAGCCGTTCGTCCTCCCGGCGCAGCGCGAATGGGGCCGAACTCCATTGCAGTTCGCCTGCGGGGACGACGTCCATGTGACCGGACAGGATGTAGCCCGGAATGTCGGCGGGGCCGATCGTCGCGAAAAGATTGGAACGGTCGCCTTCTGGCCCTGGAAGCACGGTGACCTGAGTTCCGTGTTCCGCGAGATAGGCTGCGATCCAGCCGGCGATATCAGCGTTCGGCCTGCCGGCGACCGATGGAAAGGCGACGAGACGGTCGAGGATGTCGAAGACGTCCATTCCAGCCCTCAAAACATTTCGGGTTCGCCGGGATCGGTGCCGTCGACCATATGCTGCTAGATTTCCAGAGAGAGTGTGCGCGTTCTTTCGCGATTGCGTGCCGAAAGCGGAAGTGTTTCAGTTGAATCTTGCGTTGGTGCGCGGCTTTCGAGCAAATCGTACCGGGCTGCTTGTTTAGCGTTGGTGGGACAGTGGGCGGTCGCCGGTAGGTCGCCCTCCCTCGTGGTAATCTTTCAGGGGCATGGACTTGAAGCCTTCCGAAAGCTTGAAAATCGATACCTTCTCGATGCGCATCGGTGACATAGAAGGCGTCGATCTGGATCGGTTGCACGCACTCTCGCTCTCCGTGGGATGGCCGCATCGCGCCGAGGATTGGCAGTTCCTGCGCCAATCGGGACAGGGGTTCGTGGCGCTCGATGAGATCGGCCGGGTTCTCGGTTCGGCCATGTGGTTCGCTCATGGCGCCAGCTTCGCGACCGTGGGCATGGTCATCACCTCGCCGCGACTCCAGACGCTGGGCGCGGGGCAATGGCTGATGAAGCGGGTCTTCGACAGGGTTGCCGGCCGCGACTTGCGCCTCAATGCGACCAGGGCGGCAAGGCGGCTCTATCTCTCGCTCGACTTCCAGCCGGAGAAGACCGTTTATCAATGCCAGGGCATCGCCCGCCTGGAGGCGACGGGTAGCCAGGCGGACATGCGCGATGTCAGGACCTTGGATCCAAGGGATATTCCCGCAGTGATCGCGCTCGACGCTGCAGGATTTGGCGTGAGGCGGGCGGCACTCATCGAAAGGCTTTTCGAACACTCGGTCGGCTACGGTCTTTTCAAGGATGGCAGGCTGAACGCATTCGCGCTCTGCCGGCCGTTCGGGCGGGGCCACGTCGTGGGGCCGGTCGTGGCGGAAAGCGACGCCGACGCTGTAGCGGTCGTCCGTCGGCACGTGGCCGACCATTCGGGGTCTTTCCTGCGGATCGACACCCACATGGACCATGGCGAGTTCGCCACCTTTCTGTCGCACAGCGGAATGCCTATTTTCGACACGGTGCTCACCATGTCGATGGGCAAACGCCTCTCCGATTTTGCCGTCGGCGGTGCAACTGGACCGATGACCTATGCCCTCGCCAGTCAAACTCTCGGCTAGTTCAGTCCAGGACGAGGCAGGCCGCAACTGTCCACGCCTTCGCAGGCACCCTGGGGCGCTGACTGGGAGAACCGACATTGGGTAGGGCGGTTTTCTGCAGCTATCCCGGATCAAACGCAGCAGGCCAAACTGGAGTGTCGCAGCCTTCCAAATTGCTTGAGGCGGCAATTTGAATAGGACGGCAAGGGTCTACCCTTGCGGCAATCAATCATTTGGAAGAGACAGGCGATGACCGTCAAAATGTCGCGTGGATATCAACCCCTGGTTACGAATGGATAGGCAGGTCGGTGCAGGCAAGCGCGGTCTAGCACGCCACTTCCGAACAGGGCAGCGGTGTTTGGGCAACGTCATGACCACCACAGCCGATCATCATGGAAACGGCGGCCTGCCAAACCCCGCCGCTCTTGCAACATTCTGGGTTGCTCTGCCGCTCACCATTGGTGCAGCGCGAGACTCAGGTCTGAAGGTGTTGCGAAATCCTCCATTCGATCATGGCTAGGCGTGAGGTGGAAGTTGAGACCCGCTAGCCTTTGCCCGCAACCAGTCCGAGACGCGATAGTATCGCAACATGGCGGCGGGAGCGAAGGACATGAAGAAGGGTGCCCGCCGAAGTGGCTCGAGCTTCAGCGACAGGTCTTTTTCCGGGACCCCCTTCGCCCATTCGCCGATTATGCCGCCGAGCATGCTTCCGGTCGGCACGCCGCGACCGGATAACCCCGTCAGCGCGACGACGCCCGGCGCGAGTTGATAGAATCGCGGGATGGTACGCTTCTGCATGTCCAACTCGCCGAACCAGAAATACTCCCATTTCAAGTCGCTGCCGAGCTGCGGATGAAGCCAGCGCAGGCGATCGGACATGAGGCGGTGTGTGAAGGCCATGTCCCGTCCGCGGCGGCCCATCGGGAACATCGAGGCGACGATGCGTCCCTCTGCATTGTACTTGTAGACGAAGATGTCGCCGCGGCCGTCATGCATCGTGGTGTTGCGTGGCAGGATGGTTTGGCGCTCGCTGGCGGTCAGCGGCTGAGTGGCGGCAACGAACACCTTCTGGATCTTGTAGGTCCGGTCGAGGCCGGGCCATCCGTCGACGGTGTAGGCGCCGGTCGCAAAGATGACCTTGTCGGCGACAACGGTTCCTTCGCCGGCGTGCACTGCCCAGGCACCATCCTGCCGCACGACGTCGCGGACCGGAGACCCCGTGTGGATTGTGCCACCTTCCTGCATAACGGCGCGGGCCAGGCCTCTTGCGTATCCCAGTGGATTGAGGTGACCGGCCTCGGAATGAAACCAGCCGCCATGGTATCGCGGGCTGCCGGTCATTTCCTCGGTCGCCTGTTTGTCGAGCACCCGCGTCTTGGCGCCGACCGCATTGTACTGCTGCGCCTTTGCCTCCAGCTTGGCGACCGCGCCTGGCGTCAGCGCGCCCATGACGTAGCCGTTCTGTTGCCATTCGCAATCGATGCCGTAGCGCTCTATCATCCCCGCGACTTGTCTGTTTGCCCCTGTCTGCCGGGCGATCAGCCTTTCGGCCCACGGTTCGCCCAGCATGGCACGCAGTTCGGGCAGGCTATAGTGGGTGAAGGTTGGCGTGCAGTGGCCTGCATTGCGGCCCGAGCCGCCGAAGCCGATCTCCTGGGCTTCGAGCAGAACCACATCTATGCCGTCACGGGCGAGATCGAGCGCGGTGGTCAACCCGGTGTAGCCGCCGCCGACGATGCAGACGTCCGCCCGCCTGCGTCCTTGCAGCGGGCTGGTCTCTGGCGGCGGCGGCGCGGTCGCATACCAGAGCGAGACTTCAAACGGTGAAAACCTTGCCATTCCGGGCGGCCTCACAGCATGTCGCTTCGTGCGTCGAGCGCATCGCGCAACCCGTCGCCGATAAAGTTGAAACTGGTGACCGCCAGGGTGATGGCGGCACCAGGAACGATTGCCAGCCACGGCGCGCTGTCGAGATATTGCTGGGCACCGTTCAGCATGTTGCCCCAGCTCGGCAGCGGAGGCTGGATGCCGTAGCCGAGGAAGCTGACATAGGCTTCCAGAAGGATGGCGCGGGCAACGGTAAGCGTGGCCGCGACGATGATCGGGCCGATCGCATTGGGCAACAGCTCGCGAAACATGATGTGGCTGTTGCTGAGCCCGAGCATGCGGGCGGCGACGATGAAGTCGCGTTCGCGCAGCGAACGCACTTCCGCCTCGACGATGCGAGCGATTTCCATCCAGCTCGTTGCCGCGATGATCAGCGTGATCATGATCGGGCTGGGTTTGATGAAGGCCGCCATCGCCAGCAGCAGGAAGATGTTGGGGAAGGACAGCGTCGCGTCGACGAAACGCATCAGCACCGTGCCGATGCGGCCGCCGAAGAAGCCGGCGGCGATCCCGAGTACGGTGCCGAAGACCGTGCTGATAACCATCGCGGCGAAGCCGACCAGGAGCGAAATGCGGCCGGCCATGAAGAGGCGCGCCGCGATGTCACGGCCAAGCGGATCGGTGCCGAAGAAATGATAACCCGTGAACGGTGGCGAGAACCGGCCACGCAGGTCGATGTAGAGATCGTCAAAGGGCAGCAGCAAGGGCCCGAAGACGCAGGTCAGCACCAGCACGATGATCATCACCAGGCCGAACATCGCCAGTCGATGACGGGCAAATCGGCGTACGGCGCGGCTATGCCACCAGCGTTGCCTGGCGTGGGTGGAGATAAGGAAATCCGACTGGGTCATTGCTTCGTTCCTCAGCTCAATCGAATGCGCGGATCGACGAATGCCACAGTGAGGTCGGCGGCCAGATTGCCGGCCAGGACGAGGACCGCTGACATCATCAGCAGACCCATAACAACGGGGTAGTCGCTGTAGCCGAGACTATCGAGGAACAGCCGTCCCATGCCGGGCCAGGTAAAGACCGTTTCCGTCACCAGCGCGCCACCCAGTATTGTCGGCAGTTGCAGCCCCAGCAGGGTGATCATCGGCAGCAGGGCGTTTCCGAGGATGTGGCGGATCAACACGCGTCGGGAACTCAGCCCCTTGGCCCGGGCCGTTCGCACGAAATCCTGACTGATGACGTCGAGCGTCGCGGTGCGCATGTAGCGGCTCCACACGGCGACATTGACCAGCGCAAGAACGATGCTCGGCATGATGAGATGGATCGCGTAGTCGCCGAACGAGCCATTGCCGATGGTGTACATGTTGCCGGCCGGCAGCCACCTGAGCCGCAGCGAGAAGATGTAGATCGCGATCAACCCGAACCAGAAGGTTGGGATCGACAGCGCAATCATCGCGCCGACCGTCGCCGCGTAGTCGAAGATCGAGTATCGCCTGAGCGCGCCCAGGACACCGATCCAGGTGCCGACAAGGATGGCGATCGCGGTCGATACACCCATCAGCAGCAATGTCGCGACAAGGTGCTCCCAGATTATGTCGAGCACGGGCCTGCCGTCCCGGTAGGAGCGCCCCCAGTCGCCGCGAAGCAGATGTGCCAGCCAGTCGAGGTACTGGACGGGAAGAGGTCGATCGAGCCCCATTTGCGAGGCGATGCGGTCGAGATCGGCCTGCGTCATCCCGGGCGTCAAGCTGAACTGCGAGAGCGGTCCGCCCGGTGCCAGGTTCAGGACGGCAAAGCCAATCACCGAAACCAGCAGGAGCAGGACAAGACTTTGCCAGAAGCGTCCCAGCAGATAGCGAAGCATGCCGGTTGTCTCCGTTTTGGATGTCCGTCGGATACAGTCGCGCCAAAGGCGCCTTGTCGGCCATGCGGGCCGAGCCGGTCATTGCCGGCCCGGCCTCGTTTGCGCGGCTACGCCCAGTACCAGGCGGCCACGTCCCAGGAGTCGATGCGCACATTGATGTTAGGCTCGACGCCTTCGACACCGGACTTGTGTCCGCGGACCGTCGCGTATTGGAACATCGGCAGGAACGGCAGGTCGTTGCGGACGGTCTCCTGGATTTTCAGGTAGGCCTGCTTGCGTTTCTCCGGCACGAATTCGACACCGCCGGCCTCGAGCAGCTTGTCCACCTCGGGGCTGGCATACTGCCAGG
This sequence comes from Mesorhizobium qingshengii, assembly GCF_900103325.1. Lineage (GTDB taxonomy): Bacteria > Pseudomonadota > Alphaproteobacteria > Rhizobiales > Rhizobiaceae > Mesorhizobium > Mesorhizobium qingshengii. Next base: position 80,523 of record NZ_FMXM01000014.1, read on the forward strand.
TATTCTGGCCGGCGCCACCCTTGGCGGGAACCGACTTCGAGCTGAGGTAGTCCGAAGTGTCGGGATCGGAGCCCGTCAGGAAGTTGATGCCGACGACGACGGAATCGAATTCCGACTTCATCCAGTAGTCGCCCCACATCACGGCCGGCGGCAGGTTGGAGATCACCACCTCGACGCCGATGTCGCGATACGATTGCTGGATGAACTGCTGCGCCTGTTCGCGGATGTGATTGCCCGCAGTGGTCGAGTTCTTGAAGGAGAGGCGGACACCGTCCTTGACGCGGATGCCGTCCGCGCCGGGGAGCCACCCCGCGTCGTCGAGCAGTTTCTTTGCCTTGTCCAGGTCGTATTCCTGCTTCGGCAAATCGGGATTGTAGTAGAAGGACTGCTGCGGCATGTAGGTTTCAGTCGGGGCCGGCAGCCCATAGTAGAGGGCGTCGATGATCGTCTTCTTGTCCAGCGCATGGTACAGCGCCTGGCGGACGGCGAGTTCCTTGAACTGGGGGCGCTCCATGTTGAAGCTGAGCGATTCGACCGTGGCGGCGGGTATGACGGCGACCGACGTTCCGCTCAATGCCTTGGCTTCCTCATAGTGGTCGGCAGTGATCCACTGCAGTCCGATGACGTCGATGTCACCGGTCTTGAACTGGGTGTAGAGTACCGTCAGATCCGGAATGTATTTATAGATCAGGCTCTTCAGGTAGGGACCGTCGCCGAAGTAGTCGGTATTGGCGGCCAGTTCGATATGATCGCCCGCCATGCGTTCCACCCATTTGAACGGGCCGGTCCCGATCGGGGCGTTGTTGAACGGCGCGGTGTTCTTGTCCTCGGCGGCGCCGAGCACATGCTTGGGAACGATGAAGGTCGCGGCCAGGATCGACGGGTAGGGCGCGTAAGGCTCCTTCATCTTCCACTTGATCTCGGTTGGCGAGACGACAGTCAGGTCTTGGACAAGTTCGTGGCCGGCGCGCCGCCAGCTGCGAAACTTCGGGTCGACCAGCAGTTCGAGCGTGAACTTGACGTCCTCGGCGGTGAACGGCTGTCCGTCATGCCACTTCACGTCGTCGCGCAGCTTGACGTGCCACTCGAGCCCGTCGGCCGAGATGCCGCCGTTTTCGACGGTCGGCACTTCCTTGGCCAGCCCGGGGAAGAAATTGCCCTTGGGATCGACACCAAACAGAGGATCGAAGACGCTGAAATGAATGCCTTCGTCGACCTCGATGTGGGGCAAATGCGGGTTGAAGACGGTGGGTTCCTGGGAAAAGCCAACGATCACCTGTCCCTTGGGTTCGCTCGGCGGGGTTGCCGCGTGGGCCCTGCCTGCTCCCGCCAGGTTGGGCATGGTGAGGCCGGCGGCACCGGCGATTGCCATTCCAAGCGCCTGACGACGCGTCGGTCGAAAGATAGTGCTGCTGCTTTTGTCTGACATTGGAGGCTCCTCTTGATAGTGTTCCACTTTCGCTGCGTCACGCTCTCTTGTCGGAGCGCTTATAATCCAGTGATCGGCGCGACCTTCGATCCGTCCGAAAACCGCGACCATCGAAAATCCATGGGATCGACGATCGGCGGCCGCCCGGTGACGATATCCGCCATCAGCCTGCCTGCCGCGGGGCCGATACCGAAACCATGGCCGGAGAAACCCGTCGCCACATGAAAGCCGGGCACGCCGTCGACGGCGGAAATGACGGGAACGGCGTCGGGCGTGACATCGATGTAGCCGGCCCAACGCTGCGCCACCTGTGCCTTTTCCAGAACCGGAAATGCCTTGCGGGCATTTGCAAGGACGCGTTCCAAGCTTTTCCTGGAAGGCTTGGGATCGAGCACGCGGCAGTATTCGAAGGGGCTCGCCTCATCCATCGCCCAGCGGGTCGGCATCTTTGCCTCGTCAAGAAAACGACCCCCCAGGCGGAATTGAAGCGATCGCCACTCTGTCTTCCAGGCCGGAAGAAAATCGCGCGCATAGCGAAAGGAGTTGGGTACGATGTCGACGAGATTGCTCATGCTGGAGGCGACGGTGTAGCCACCGTCCTGGCGCTTGCGGATGGCGAAGTTGTTTGCCCACACGGCTTGGTCCGGCCCGTTCTCGACAGGGGTCGTGCGAAGAACCGTGTTCATGACCTTCAACTGCGGCAGGTCGAGGCCAAGCGTACCGCAAAACAGGTTCGACCAGGCCCCTCCGGCGAGGACGACCGCCTTGCAGGCAATGAAGCCACGTTCGGTCACCACGCCCGAGACGGCGCCGTTGGTCGTCTCCACGCCGCGCACGGCACATTCCGTGAGTATGGCGGCGCCGCGGTCGCGTGCGGCTTCGGCAATCGCGGGCGCCGCCTTCTGCGGCTCGGCGCGACCGTCGGCGGGCGTGTAGAGCGCTCCTTTGACATCGAGATTGGAGCCGGGGAGGAGGTCACGCAATTCGCCCGGGCTGATCATTCGCGACTCGAGCTGATAGCCTTCGAGATGGCGTCCCCAGCGCTCGTGCTGTTCGTATTCCTTGTCGTCCGCGCAGGTGAACACGATTCCGGCCCGGGCATATCCGGTGTCTCGTCCCGTCCGTTCGGAGAGCCTCGCCCATATCCGCAAGGCTTCCGCCATCAACGGAACCTCGCGTGGATCCCGCCGGGAAATGCGAACCCAGCCCCAGTTGCGGCTGGACTGTTCCTGTCCGATCCCACCCTTTTCGCACAGGGCGACCCGCAAGCCTCGCTCGGCCAGTTCCAATGCCGTCGAGGTGCCGATGATGCCGCCGCCGATGACGACGCAGTCCACCTCCTTTGGCAGCTCGGTATCTCCATGAACGGGGACGACGAACGGTCCGGGCATGCTCAGTACGACTCCTCAAGCTGGCAATTGATGGAAAATTCCGCGACGCTCGCATGGTTGGGCAGATCGAGAAGCAAGCCGATGATGCGCGCGAGGTCGTCCGGATCGGTCATCAGCGCATCGGCGCGATCGGTGATGCCGCGGGCCATGTCGGTGGCGACGAAACCGGGACAGACTGCCGTCGCCCGAATTCCGAGGTCCCACCCCGCTTGCCGGATGCCGTGGGAGAGCGCGACGGCGGCAAACTTGGAGATCGAGTAGGAACCTGCTGTCACGGACTTGACCCGCTTGCCCGACAACGAGGCGAGAATGATCACCCGGCCGGCGCGGCTGGCCGCAAGGGATGCCCACGAGGCACGGACCAGACGGCGCGGAGCCTTGACGTTGATCTCGAACATGCGATCGAGATCAGTGTCGTCGATGTCGATGACCGACTTTGGAATCATGATGCCGGCGCTGGCGATAACAGCGTCGATACGCTTGAAGGCCTCGATGGTGCCGTCGACCCACGTCTGTTCGCTGCCGGCCTCCGTGGCATCGTAGGGGAACACGCGGACGCGCTCGCTATCGGCCCAGTCGGGCCGCACCGGGTCGCGCATGCCCAGCGACAATGTCCAGCCCGTTTCGAACAGGTGCCGGGCGCAAGCCGCACCGATGCCGCGGCTGGCACCAGACACGAGTGCCACACGCCGGCCGGCCGGGCGTCCCGTGGGTTTCGTCATTGGTCGAGTCCCGCGGTGCGGCGGTAGACGCGCCGCAATATGTCCAGCAGACGCTTCTGGTCTTTCTCGGGCACATCAGCGAAGAAATCACTGGATTGCTTGGTGGCGATCTTGCGCACCTTGCGGGCGAGGTCTGCGCCCTTCGGGGTGATGTGGAGTTCCTGTGCGCGTCCGTCATCCGGCGCGGCCTGACGCGTGATCAGTTCGTGATCGATCATCTGGTCGACCAGCCTGCCCATGGCGGAGCGATCGCGCATGATGAGCTGCGCGATGACCGAGGGCCGTATTCCTGGATGGCTGTCGACAAGGAGCAGGGTGGTGATCTTGCCCGTCCCCCGGGCAACATCGAGACCTTCCAGGCGGTCATCGAGATCGCGCGAAAGCGCTATGTTGATGCTGCGGATGTAGAAGCTCAACGTGTCTTCAAGAACATCCAGCCCGACTGTCTCGACGGGATAAGGCGGACCTTTTTTCTTCACCGGCATCGAACACTCTCCAGAGGCTGTCGTGGACGGCCTTCATCGAGATCGCCGCAACCCCATCTGGGGTTGTCGAGGGTCTTTCCAGGGCATGATTGAGCGGATAGTGGATAAATGCAACTACTTTTAGTGGACAAACGCAACTATTCTGCTCGGCGGCAAGCCCGGCGCGGCGCGCATCGGCGTCCTGATCTAGGAACAGGCGTGCGGCCGCGCCCTTGGGCACGATCATTCATCGTTCAGGGAAGGGGTCTTCAGCGTCGCCGGCGGCTCAAGCGGCCGGCACCCATGCCTTGCCGGGAATGGCGGAGATCAGTTGCCTCGTATAGGGGTGACGTGGCGACCGGAATATCTGCGAAGGCGACCCGCACTCCACGACTTCGCCGCGGTTCATCACCAGGATCTCGTCGCAGATGCGGCTTGCCACCCTCAGGTCGTGCGTGATGAAGATCATGGCGATCTTCATTTCCTTCTGGATGCTGGCCAGCAGATCGAGGATCTGCGCCTGGATGGAGACATCGAGGGCTGAGACCGCTTCGTCGGCGACCAGGACCTTGGGATCCATCATCAGAGCCCGTGCAATGCCGATCCGCTGACGCTGGCCGCCAGAGAATTCGTGCGGAAAGCGGTCGTAGGCACCCTCGTCGAGGCCGACCAGACGCAGCAGTTGCAGCGCCTTCGCGCGCGCTTCCTTGGCGGAGGCGGACAGACCATGCGCCATCGGGCCGACGGTGAGGATCTTGGCGATCGTCTGGCGCGGATTGAGCGAAGCGAACGGATCCTGGAAGATCATCTGGATGTGCGGCCGCATCGGCCGGAACTCGGAGTCAGAAAGCGCGGCGATATCCTTGCCGTCGAACAGGATGCTGCCTCCGTCGCTGTCCAGGAGTTTCAGCAGGACGCGGCCCAGCGACGATTTCCCCGAGCCGGACTCGCCGACGATGCCGAGTGTTCTGCCCTGGCGAACCTCGAAGCTGACCTGCTTGACGGCATGCACGATGCGGGACCGCGAGAAGAAGCCGATGCCCGGCCGATATGTCTTGTCGAGTTTCTGCACCTCCAGCACGATCGGAGTATCCTCACGCGCCTTCGTTTCGCTCTCGATCATATGCGGGACGGCGGCGATCAGCCGCTTGGTGTAGGGGTGGCTTGGATTGCCCAGCACGTCGGCGACGGCGCCTTGTTCGACCATCGCGCCTTTCTCCATGACGATGACGCGATCGGCGATTTCCGCGACGACGCCAAAATCGTGCGTGATGAACATGACGCTCATGTTCTTTTCGCGTTGCAGCCGCCGGATCAGGGCAAGGATCTGCGCCTGGGTGGTGACATCGAGAGCTGTCGTCGGCTCGTCGGCGATCAAAAGATCGGGCTCGAGCGCGAGCGCCATGGCGATCATGACGCGCTGGCGTTGCCCGCCGGAGAGCTGGAACGGATACTGGTGGCGCAGAACCTCCGGCTCCGGCAGGCCGACTTCGCCGAGCAGGTCGACAACCGCCTTGGCGCGGGTCGCCGAGGTGCCGGACCGGTGTGCTTCCATGACCTCCGCCACCTGCTGGCCGACAGTCATCAGCGGATTGAGCGCCGACAGCGGATCCTGGAAGATGATCGAGACCGAACGGCCACGCAGGCTGCGCATCACGTCTTCCCCGGCGCTGGCGAGATCGTGGCCCTTGAACCGGATGCTTCCCTGCGCAATCCGCACCGAAGACGGAAGCAGGCCCATGATCGCATTCGCGGTGACCGACTTGCCGGAGCCGGATTCGCCGACGATGCAGAGCATCTCACCCTTCCGCATGTCGAAGGATATGTTTTCGACCGCGTTCTCACGCTCCATGTTCTTTGGCAGGCAGACGGTCAGATTTTGAACCGAGAGAACTATTTGCTGACTCGGCGCGCGGAGTGTCGTTTCGTTCGGCGACATTTCTGGCCTTTCGAAATCCGGTGATCGGGCTGCGCATACTAGCCGCACTACCTACCGTCAGCGCAAGCCCCGACGGCCATTTCATTCGTCGGCTAGCCGACGTCCCAAGTCGCGTAATACATGCGGTCTGGAACAGGCAGAGACGAACGCATCCACTAGCTGCGCAACTGCCTTCGAAATTCCACTTCTCTTCCAGCGCCTTCCTGCGGCTTGGCGGCGCCGGGCCTTATGGCGATATCGCCTTCTCGCAGTCGGTCCTTCCCGGAGAGCTGCGCTGCCACCGCCACTATTTTGCATGACCGCTCGTCGTCAGCCTGGGACGGCGCACCGGGGCAGGCAAGCGCAACCGCTGCCTCGTTGGAGCGATGGTCATCGTGATAGCGATATTGAGCTTTTTCGGCCTCGGATGAGCGCGACGCACGGAGCTGTTCCAGCTACGATGTATTGGCCAAAGGCGTCCTCCCTGCGGAATGGCGGGCTTTCGACAGGTCATGATTGGAGATAGACTGTTGCCGACCCTGATGAAGCGGTCGGCAATGCGGGTTCGAAGCTGAGGGCGGACGCTGGGGCCTCAAATGTTCGTTCCTGCCTTGGGGGAACGAAGTGGGTATTTGATGCGCAACACGATGCTTGTTCTCGCGACACTCACGCTCGCCGCATGTCAATCGGCCCCGGAAGCGCCGCATCCCGCTCTCGAACCCGCGATGAACCCTGCCACCATTCCTTCCCAAACTGGGTTGGATGCTGCCGCTGTATCCCCCGGCTCGGCAATCTTGGATCAATCCGCGACAATCACTCCTCCCGCGAAGGATGTTCCAAAAAAGTACGCTGCTTTTTCGGGCCTGTGGGCCGGACGATTGGAAGGTACCTATGAGGCCGAGCTGGCTGTTCAATCAGTTTCTTCGCGCGGGAATGTGACGGTCACCTATGCGTGGGGAAATCTGGGCGACAACAATCCTGGGGAAGCCGCCGGTGCTGGGAGAATTGTGGGGACTGTGTTGAAGCTTGGGCGCCTCCCGAACGGCGCGGACGTCAGTTTCATGATGATGCCCGACGGAACCCTGGCCGGAACCTATTCGCTTGCCGGCCAGACCTACACGGGTGCGTTCATAAGGCAATGATCAAAGAAGCATCTGATTCTGGAAAATGCAGGCAAGTCAGTTCGAAACCGCCGATCTGAACTTGCTGGGCGGTTGGCCATAGGTCTGGCGGAAGAGCCTCGAAAAATGCGAGGCGTTTTCAAACCCGACCTCGATGGCGATCTCGATCATCGGAGCCCGGGTCTGCATCAGCAGGTGCTTTGCCCGCTCCAGACGCACCCTCGTGTAGACAAGTGCCGGAGAACTGTTTGTTTTCTCCATGAAGAGGCGCTCGAGTTGCCTTCGGGATATTCCAACCAGCGCCGCCAGCCTGGGAATGGAGATTGTATGCTCAATGTGGTTCTCCATGATGATGAGCGCCGCCTTGAGCCTGGGATCGTGGCTCTCGATGGAAAGCGGCCTGCGCGGCTGGATGTCCGACGCCGAGCGCGCCTTCTCGATCTGCAGCACTTCGAGTGCGTTTGTCTCGGCCTCCCTGCTGATATGGCGTCTGACGATCGACGCCGCCATGTCCGCCGCGCTGCTGCCGCCGGCACATGATCCCCTGAAACGATCAAGATTGAACAGACGGTCCGCCCTGACCGCGTGATCCGGGAAGCGCTCGCGGAAAGCCTGAAAGTGGAGCCAGCTGACGCAAGTCTGATGGTGCTTCATCAGGCCAGCTTCGGCCAGGATGAACGTTCCCGTACAGACCCCAATCAAGGGGACCTTCGCAGCGGCCGCCCGTTTGAGATAGCTGACGGTCTCGCCGTCGACCGGGAATTCACTGTTCAGCAGCCCACCCACGACGACGATATAGTTGAACTCGCCCGGGTCCACGAAATCGGATGTCGGCGCAACCTGGACCCCGCAACTGGAGGTGATCAGGTTCCGGGTGCTTGCCAGGAGCTGCCAGTCAGCGAAAACCCTGCCGGATTTGTCGGTCTCGTCGCTCGCCAATCTGAGCGTGTCGACGAACAGGGCGAATGCGGAAAGGGTGAAGGAACGAGCGAGGATAAAGCCGATCTTCAATCGATCGATCTCCGGAACGTCATTGGCTGATTTCATCGCCGCCTGCCTCTGTGCTTATCTTACCGACAGCACCTGACGATGTCGCGGTGCCCGTAAGCAATATGGAACGAGTGATCGCACCCGCGGCGATCTGCTGCATCAGTTCGCCGATACAATCGATCGTCGTCCGCCGGCAATCCACAAACACCTCACCCTTTGCCATCGTCGCACAGCCCTGCCGTCGATGCCCTACTGCTTCACCGAGGTGGAGGTGCCCCAGGTATCGGACAGCACGTAGCCCTGCGGGTATGGATCCGTCGGATCGAGATAGTAGCTGTGCTCGCCTGTGATCCAGGCCCGGCCGGTGATCTCCGGAACGATCGCCTTGCGGTCGCCGATCTGCGTCAGCTCCACGATCCTGCCGGTGAAGCGGGAGCCGATGATCGATTCGTGGATCAAGACGTCGCCAACGCCCATCAAGCCTCGTGCCTGCAGCACGGCCATGCGGGCCGACGTGCCGGTTCCGGTAGGGCTACGGTCGGAGCGGCCCGGCGAGACGATGCAGGTGTTGCGGGTGACATTGCCCGGGCCCTGGAACGGCATGGCGAACTGCACGATCGACACGCCGCGCACATGGTCGAATTCGGGATGGACGACATCGAGCTGTTCGCGCGCGGCCCGGCGGACCTTCTCGCCGGCCACCGCCAGTTCGCGAGCCTCGTCGGGGGCGATCGAAAAGCCGAGTGCCTTGGCATCGACGATCGCATAGAACATGCCGCCATAGGCGATATCGACCGTAAGCGTGCCGAGCCCTTCGACCTCGATGTTGGCGTCCAGGCGATCGACAAAGGCGGGCGCGTTACGGAAGGTGATCGACAGGCATTTGCCGTCGCGGCATTTGGCGCGCACCTCGATGACGCCACCCGGCATATCGAGCTTGAAACGTGTCTCGGGCTCCTGCATCGGCACCATGCCGGTCTCGAGCAGCACGGTGGCAACGCAGATCGTGTTCGAACCGGACATCGGAGGATATTCCGTCGGCTCCATGATGATGGCACCGGCGACGCAATCCTCGCGGGTCGATGGAACAAGCAGATTGACGTGGCGAGCAACGCTGCCGCGTGGTTCGCAGATCAGCATCCGCCTTATATGGTCGTGATCACGTTCCATCGTGATCATCTTGTCCATCATCGTGCGGCCCGCCGGCGGCAGGACGCCACCGACGATGACGTCGCCGATTTCACCTTCGGCATGGCAGCCGACGACACGAATGGAGGCTTTCGTACGCATTGTTGTTCCTTGTCGATTGCAATGCCTTCGCGGTGAAACGAGCGGCGAGTCCCGAAGTTCAGGCCCAGATGTCAACTACGGTGAAACCTTCCGGGAAAGGATCATCGTTGTCCAATACGATCGTGTTAAGCCCATAAATCCAACTGGTACCTGAGAGGGTGGGAACAACGGCCGGTATGCCTCCGATACCCAATGAGCACAATCGATTGAAGCCAGCCAGGAGCCACCGACTGTCGGCGAACTCTTGCATCCATGCATTGTGGGCCAGAGGCTCTGGTAGTGGACGCCCGAATGTCAGCTCAGGAGCCGCGCCGGAACCTAGCTGCCTCCTGCTTGACTGAATACGACCGTGCCGTCGTCCTTGCGGACGTCGTTCTGCTTTCGAACAAGAAATGTCGCCAATGCGTGATCTCGTGCTGCTTTCTCGGCATCGAACGGCGTCTTTTCAACGATGCCCGTTTTCCCGTACCAAATCACCGTGTAGGCCACCGCTGGGACGCTCCCTTGCCTTTGCCCGAAGCGTCGCCTCGGGCAGCTGGATTGTCTCAAGTCAAAAATCTTCGAACATCAAGGTGCTACCCTTGGTAGCTGGAGGTTCATATCTGATCGGAACCATCGCCTGTCGTCGAAGGTTGATGTACGAAACCGAGCCGTTATCCGTCATGCGAGGCACAAATGGCCCATACGATCGGAGGCATACCCCAAGACGAGCCTTATGGAGCAATCCACTTTGCAAAGAAGCACGATCTCACGCTGAGAGACGCCAAGTTCATCATCGCCGCGAATGGACCATCGCGAAAGGCGTGCGATGCGGCAGCCGCGGCATTCGTGCGGAACAAAGCCGCTAGGTTCAAGAAGTGGCTTCGCTGATTGCGCCAAGGAGATCGGCTTTGGCCGCCCGGGCCAGAAATCAGCTATCGCTTTGGTATCGAAGACACTGATGCCGGCCGACGCTCATGCAAGCGCGATGAGCCCGCCAGGGCCAAGTTCAGATCCTGGGCGGCTGTGTCGCATCTGACACGTGAAGGGCCGAAGTCCTTGGTGATCCGTCGTGCCTGGGCCTGTGTGATCCCATGCTTCCTGGCGAAATAGGCCGTTTCGTAGGGTTTTCGCACAGCCGGTTAGCGCCATCTTTTCTTGTTATCGATCGGCAGAGGGCGAACAGCGCCGGCCGAAAATGTGTATGTGGCAAAGGGATCCGGCTTGTGAGCGGGATGCCCATATCCAAACCGGCCGCCGAAATCTCCTTCAGCATCCTGATGTTGGGATGGCAATTCGGGCGGCGTACCGACCGAACCTGTGTGGTGGCGATCTTCCGTGGCGAGCGTGTCAGGTTTTTTCATGCCGCTAAAGAAAGCGTCAGGCCAGATGGTTCCCTGGGAAACCTGGACATGGTTTCTGAAACCTTTCCAGCCGAGGTGAGGCCAGCGGCTCTTGGGCTGTTCATGCCCGATAGGTCCATTGGAACAAGAATGCCGTGCGGAACGTTGGTGGATGTCAAAGTGGACAGGAACAATTGATGCCCCATGGGGCAAGAGCGGCGAACGGCGAACCGGCGGGTGCGCTCAGGAGGCGCATATGGATATCACCACAATTCTGATCATCGTATTATTGTTATTCTGCTGGGCGGCGGCGGTTTTTACGGTCGCGGCCGCTGGTACTAGGTCCCGCAAGGGTCTCTTTTGCTCGTTTGCCTGGACGCGCGTCAGTCGAAGTCCGGCCGGATGAAGGACCGTCTTTCGACCTGTAGCCAGGCTGCCCACCAAGCATTGCGACGAGCGATCCAGACGACCTAGCTACCTCCCGCCTGACTGAATACGACCGTGCCGTCGTCCTTGCGGACTTCCACCGCGACGATCCCGTCGTTCTGCTTTCGAACAAGAAATGTCGCCAGCGCATGATCGCGTGCTGCTTTCTCGGCATCGAAGGGCGTCTTTTCAACGATGCCCTCTTTCCCGTACCAAATCACCGTGTAGGCCACCGCTGGGATACTCCTTGCCTTTGCCCGAAGCGTCGCCTCGGGCGCTGGATTGCCCGAAGTTGAAACCTTCGAACATCTAGGTGCTAAACCGTGGCCGCGGTCGGAAGTTCCATGTCCAGCCTCAGGCTCGGCGCCCCGCTGGATGGGAGGTGCTCATTTGAAGCTCTTCCCTGGTTCGCCACCGAATACGAGGGATATGGCCTGGCGAACCACCTACTGTTTTGTTGGAGAGACCATCTCCCTCCGGGCCCACCAACCAGTCCATCGCCAGCAGGCGAGGCTCATGGCGGTGTCCGTACCTGCTCGATGGCCTGGCGCAGACGTCGGATTCCCGCTTCGCTCTCGGCCTTGTTGCAGGCGGCATAGCCAAGCACCAGGCCATTGCCGGAGGATGACCAGTAATATTTCGACAGCGGCGACGCGTTGACACCGAGTTTGTCGGCGCAATGCACGACCGCCCGGTCGTCGCAGCTTTCGTGAAGCGCGGCAACGACCTGGATTCCGGCTTCCGCCGGCGAGAGGGTCATGTGGTCGGCCAGTTCGGTCTCGCACAATTCGTAGAAAAACTTGCGTCGCTCGGCGTAGATGCGGCGCATGCGCTTGAGGTGGCGGCTCATGTGGCCTTCGTCGATGAAATCGGCCAGTGCTGCCTGAAGCACCAGGGGTGCGAACTGCCCGGTGGTGCTCAGCGCATGCGGGATGCCCTCGCACAGAGCGGCGGGCAAGACCATGAACCCCAGCCTGAGCGCCGGAAAAAGCAATTTCGCGAAGGTGCCGACATAGATGACCCGGTCGGAGTAATCCATGCTCTGTATGGCGGGGACCGGCCTTCCCTGAAACCTGTATTCGCCGTCGAAATCATCCTCGATGACCCACGAATTGTTGCGTTCGGCGATTTCAAACAGGCGCAGCCGCTGGTCCATGCGCATCGTGATCCCCAAGGGATGCTGGCAGGCGGGCGTCACATAGATCAGGCGCGGCGAGACCTCCGGCTGGTTCATCTGCCAGCCGTCGCGGTCGACGACAAGCGGCAGGATGTTGGCGCCCGCGACCGTGAAGGTCGCCTTGGCCGCGTAGTAGCCCGGTTCCTCCAGCCAGACCGTGTCGCCCGGATCGAGCAGCAGGCGCGCAAGCAGGTCGAACGCCGCCTGCGCTCCCGTCGTCACGACGATCTGTTCGGGAGAACATCGCACGCCCCTGGCCGAGATCAGGTAGCCGGCTATCGCCTCCTTGAGCGCCGGCAGACCGGTTACATGATAGGTGCCGAACAACATGTCGGCGCCAAAGGTCGCCCGGCGCGCGAGAAGCCTGCCCCAGACCCCAAAGGGGAAATTCTGGGAGTCCGGCATGCCCGGATGAAAGGCAAAGCGACCGGGAGACCCATGATGGAAGGGCTGCTGCATCAGGCTCTCCCCGCGCCTGGAAAGCGGGCGTCGAAGTGCCGTGGCCGCGGGTTTGTTGCCTCGATCGGTCGAGTTCACGGGCAGGTCAACGACCACCGGGCGCGCGCCCTGCCGGCTTGCAAGATACCCTTCCGTCGCCAGCTGGTCATACGCACCGACGATCGTGTTGCGCGCGAGGTTCAGATCTTCCGCGAGCGCCCGCGTCGACGGCAGTTCCGACCCCGGCGCCAGGCGGCGGTCACGGATCATCGCGGCAATCTGCCGATAGAGCTGGCGATGGATCGGTTCGTCGATGGCCCGGTCGATGACCAGCGCTTCCATCGGAAAGGCCTGGCGCCTTCGCCTTGACATCCGCATCGAAAATCCTCGGCCGCGTGAGAACAAGCAGAGCTTAGACGAGCACCGCGTCGATTGAAACTGGCACCTTCACTTCCATGCAAACTGGCTCTCGCGATGGAGACAGATTGGCGCTTAGATAAAAAGAAAAGGGAACGACGGGCCAGAACAGAGCGCAAGCGAAACGCCTTCACCGACCGGAATGGTTGGGATGAAGCGTCGCGACCAATGGTCTGGTTCGGTGAGGAGCGATGATGGCAGTCCGGATAGGCATAAATCCGATCACGTGGACCAATGACGACGTGCCGGAACTCGGCGGAGATACGCCACTCGAGGTCTGTCTTTCCGAAACGGCCGAGGCCGGCTACGCGGGCACCGAACTCGGCGGCAAGTTCCCGCGCGCCAGCAAGGATCTGGCCGCGGTTCTCGCGACCCACGGCCTTGAACTGGTCTCCGGCTGGTACGATGGCCGGATCTGCGAAAAGGAGGTCGAGGAGGAATTCGACGCCATCCTGCCGCATCTGACACTTCTGCGCGACCTCGGCGCCAAGCACGTCGTTTACGCCGATACGTCGCGCGGCCGCCATGGCGCCATTCACGATCCGATCTCGCAGCGTCCCAGACTTGCCGACGGCGAGTGGAAATCCTACGGCAACAAGATAACGCGACTGGCCGAACGGTTCGCGGATTTCGGCGTCGGCATGGCCTTTCACCATCACATGGGAACCATCGTCGAGACGGATGACGAGATCGGCAGGCTGATGGCCGGTTCGGGCGAAGCCGTGGGCCTCCTCTATGACACTGGCCATTGCCTGTTTTCCGGCGGCGATCCCGAGGCGCTGCTGCGGCGGCATGTCGGCCGCGTCGTCCACGTGCACTGCAAGGATGTGCGACCGGATGTGCTGAAGCGCGCTCGCGCCCTGGATATGAGCTTCATGGGGGCCGTGATGGAAGGCATCTTCACTGTGCCCGGAGATGGGTCCATCGACTATTTGACGCTTTTGCGGGTGCTGGCCGACAATGGCTATGCCGGCTGGCTGGTGGTCGAGGCCGAACAGGATCCGGCCAAGGCCCACCCGCTCACCTATGCGACGATGGGCTATCGCAACCTGCGTGACCTGGCCCTCAAGGCCGGTTTCGAGGTCAAGGAACGGAAGAGCTGATACCTTCGGGGGGCGCTGGGGAGCGGCAATGAGTTCTGTCCTGTACCAAAGTGTGGTCAAGAACTACGGCGCGCTGAACGTCTTGCGGTCGCTTGACCTTGCCGTTCCCGACCACATGTTCCTGGCCCTGCTCGGTCCTTCGGGCTGCGGCAAGACGACGGCGCTGCGCATCCTGGCGGGCCTCGACATGCCGAGCGCCGGCAAGCTCTTCATCGGCGAGCGCGACGTCACCCGGCTGCAGCCGCGCGACCGCGACATCGCCATGGTCTTCCAGAGTTACGCGCTCTATCCGCAGATGACGGTTGGCGAGAACATCGGCTATCCCTTGTGGATTCGCGGCATGCCGGATGCCGAGCGTCGCGCCAAGATCGACGAGGTCGCCGCGGTTCTCGAGATCGGCCACCTGCTCGATCGCCGGCCGCGCCAGCTGTCCGGCGGCCAGAGGCAGCGCGTGGCGCTTGCGCGCGCCATCGTTCGCGATCCGGCGGCCTTCCTCATGGACGAGCCGCTGTCGAACCTGGACGCAAGGCTGCGCCTGACCATGCGCGGCGAGATCAAGCGGCTTTGCCAGCGGCTCGGCGCAACCACCCTCTATGTCACCCACGACCAGGTCGAGGCCTTGACCATGGCGGACTTCGTCGCGGTGATGCACGGCGGCGAGCTGCAGCAGATGGCGCCGCCGGCCGACATCTACGACCGCCCGGCCAACCGTTTCGTCGCCACCTTCGTCGGCAACCCACCGATGAACATCCTTCCGGTCACACTGGCCGAACAAGGCATCGCGATCGGTGGAACGCCGGTTGCGATTCCCGCCGCACGGCTGGCGGCGTGCCGCGCGGCGCAAGTGGTCGAGATCGGCCTGCGGCCGGAAGACATGAGCGTGTCAGTGCCGGGCGCGCCCAACGCGCTGCCTGGCGAGATCTATGTCGTCGAACCGATGGGCAATGAGACGCTCGTCAACGTGCGCCTTGGCGGCGGCAATGTTTCGGTCCGCGCGGGCCGCGACTTCAGGGGCGCGGTCGGCGCCAACATCGCGGTCACTTTTGATGTGTCGAACGCATGCTTCTTCAATTCGGCCGGCCTGACGGCCGTCCATAGGGTCAACAGTGATGGAGAGTGAAATGACGCAGTCCAGCAGAAGCAGACTTACTCGCCGCTCCGTACTCAAGGGAGGACTTGGCCTGGCGCTTGCCACCACCGCCCTTACCGCACTCGGCCTGCCTGTCCCGGCCAGGGCGGCCGGCAAGAAGGTGATCATCGGCGCTTTCGCCGATGGCGGCCTGACGCCGTTCAAGCAGAAGATCATCCCGCTCGCCAAGGATGCCGGCTTCGACATCGAATTCCTCGAGGACGAATACGGCGTGACGCTGGAGAAGTGGTTCGCCGACGCCAAGAACAGCGCCGGCCAGTACGACCTCTACCTTCTCGACGATCCATGGGTGCCGCAGTTCGGCGCGGCCAATGTGCTCGAGGATCTCGGCGCGGCCGGTATCGATGGCGGCGACAAGGACTGGATCGGCTCCATGATCGACATGGGCTACTGGCCGCCGCAGAAGGGCGCACGCGTGAAAGGCTTCGAAACCGCGACGCCGACGCTGATCTGTGTGCCGTTCGTCGGCGATCTGCAGACTCTGACCTACCGCAACGATGTCTACACGAGCGGAGCGCCGAAGACCTGGGACGAGGTCATCGCCAAGGGCAAGGAAGGCGTGGCGGCCGGCAAGATCAAATATCCGGTCGTGTTCCGCGGTGTTTCCGGAAATCCGATCGTGACCAGCTGGTATCCGGTCTTCCTGTCGTTTGGCGGTTCCTTCTTCGACGACAAATGGAACCCGATCTTCAATTCCGCCGAAGGCAAGGCTTCGGCCGAATTCTTCGTCGGCGCCATGAAGCAGAACGCGCCGAGCGGCGTCGTCGAGTTCGACTCGGATCAGGAGGGTGCGGCGATCCTGGGCGGCGAAGCTGGCGCGATCATCCAGTATTCCGGCAATGCGCTGAAGGCCGACGATCCGGCACAGACCAAGGTGGCGGGCAAGCTGGATTTCGGCGTCGTTCCGAAGCAGACATCGGCGATCGCCCAGATGGGCATCTTCATCGCCGGCATTCCGAAATCGGCGCCTAACAAGGCCAACTCGGTCGAATTCCTGAAATGGTATGTCAGCGCCGACATCCAGGCCAAGCTGTCGGAAGCAGGCTCCATTCCGGTCAAGCGCAGCGCCTTCGGCGTCGCCAAGCCCGGCAACCGGCTGATCCCGGTCGCCTTGCAGCAGCTCG
The DNA here is from genome assembly GCF_900103325.1 of Mesorhizobium qingshengii. Classification (GTDB taxonomy): domain Bacteria; phylum Pseudomonadota; class Alphaproteobacteria; order Rhizobiales; family Rhizobiaceae; genus Mesorhizobium; species Mesorhizobium qingshengii. The sequence goes on from NZ_FMXM01000014.1 coordinate 97,005, forward strand.
ATGCCGGCGCGCTGCCGCGGCCGCGCACGCCCGACTGGGCCAAGGTCGAGGAACTGCTCGGCATCGAACTCAACAAGGCGCTGCAGGCCGGCTCGGGCGGTGGCGCCGCGTTGGACAATGCCGCCAAGCAGGTCAAGGACTACCTGTCTTCGGTCGGCTATTACTGATGGCAAACAGCGGGACGCAGAGCCGCAAATACCGTCTGCAGGGGGCGGGGCTCGACCTCGCCCTCCCTTATCTCATGCTGGCGCCGGGCCTACTGATCGTGCTTGGCGTGCTTGTCTATCCGCTCTGGGATGGCCTGCGCGCCAGCACCAAGGTCTATCGCTACGGCTCGGTCGTCGCCGATGTCGGCATGCAGAACTACATCAAGCTGTGGAGCGACCCGCAGTTTTTGAACTCGCTCTGGGTGACGGTCGAATTCGTCGCCCTGTCGGTCACCTTCGAGGCAATCCTGGGCTTTGCCCTGGCATTGTTCTGCCTGCGGGAATTTCGCGGCATCCGCTTGCTGAGGACGATCCTGATCATCCCGATGGTGATCACGCCGGTCGTCGTCGCCATCGTCTTCCGGCTGATCTATGCCAGCGACGCCGGCATGCTGACGGCGATCTCCGAGTGGATGGGCGGCGGCCAGGTGCAGATCCTCGGCAGCCCCGTCAAGGCCTTCATCGGCCTTGTCGTTCTCGATGTCTGGGAATGGACGCCGCTGATGTTCCTGATCCTGCTGGCCGGCTTGCAGTCGCTGCCGCACGAACCCTTCGAGGCCGCCCGCGTCGACGGCGCCGGCAACTGGCGGGTGTTTGCCGATCTCACCTTTCCGATGATGCGGCCGGTGCTGGCGATCGCCATCGTGCTTCGAACGATCGACGCCTTCGGCACGTTCGACCAGGTGTTCGTGCTCACCCGGGGCGGACCGGGCGAGGCGACGCGGCTGGTCTCGATCTATGGCTACGACACCGCCTTCAAGTTCCAGCAGACGGGCTATGCGGCAGCACTTTTCGTCACGATCGGACTGGTCGTGCTTGCGCTGGCCTTTAGCGCCGTGCGGCTTTTGCGCAGGGTGGACGCATCATGAACAGTCGTCTGGCCCGCATCGGGGTGATGAGCGCGGTGCTGGCCATCGTGCTGTTGCCCATCTACTGGCTCGTCTCGACCTCGCTGAAGTCCAATCGCGAGATCACCCAGGAAGGCACGCTCTATCCGCATCTTCCGACACTGGACAATTACATAAGGCTGTTCACGGAGAAGCAGTTCGGCGCCTATCTGACCAACTCGCTGGTGGTGACGTTCTTCTCCGTGGCGATCGCCCTGGTCGCCGGCGCCATGGGCGCCTATGCGATCGCCCGCTTTCGCCTGCCTTTCGCGATGGAGCGCAAGGTCGGCTTGTTCCTGCTGACGTTGCGCATCGTTCCGCCGGTCGTCATCCTCATCCCGGTCTACCTGCTGATGCTCAAGCTCGGCCTGCTCGACAGCTGGCTGGGTTTGATCGCCACCTACACCGCGTTCAACATCACCTTCTGCGTCTGGATGATGGAGAGCTTCTTTCGCGAAATCCCCGTGGATCTCGAGGAAGCCGCCATGGTCGACGGCGATTCCCGCTTCGGTGCGTTCCGGCGCATCACCCTGCCGCTGGCAGCCCCCGGCCTCGCGGCGACCGCCATCTTTGCCGTGCTTGTCACCTTCAACGAATTCCTGTTCGCGCTGGCGCTGACGGCCACGCCGCGGGCGATGACGATGCCGCGTGGCACCGCCACGCTGATCGGCCGCATCGACACCGACTGGGCCTCGATGTCGGCGGCCGGCGTCATCGGCGCGTTGCCGATCGTCTTCTTCGCGCTCCTGGTGCAGCGCCATCTGGTTCGCGGGCTGACCATGGGAGCCGTGAAATGACGACCCGGCTCTGCAGCCACCCACCTCAATCAAGTCGCCGCCCCGGCCACGCACAAGGCCGGCCGACGCCACGCGGCCTTTCAGGGAAATCAAACGCATGATCGATGTGTGTCTATTTGGAGCGGGCCTCATCGGCCAGGTGCATGCAGGCAATTTGGCGCGCCATCCCCGCGTGCGCCTGCGCTACATCGTCGATCCGAACATCGAGGCCGCCTCGAAGGTCTCGGCCCTTACCGGAGCCGAGATCGCCGACACCCAGACCGTGATGGATGACCCGTCGATCCGCATGGTGTTCGTCGCTTCGGCGACAAGAACCCACGCGGACCTGGCCATGGCCGCCGCCGCCAAAGGCAAGGCGATCTTCTGTGAAAAGCCGATCGATCTTGATCTCAAGCGCACGGACCAATGTCTGGCGGCTGTCGAGAAGGCAGGCGTGCCCTTTCAGATCGGGTTCAACCGTCGGTTCGACCCGAGTTTTCGGGCGCTCAAGGCGCGCCTTGGGCAAGGCGAGATCGGCGCCGTCGAACAGGTCATCATCACGAGCCGGGATCCGGAACCGGAAACCGAGGAAGCGCTGGCCGGAGGAGGGGGCGTCTTCAGGGAGATGACCATCCACGACTTCGACATGGCACGAAACCTGTTGGGCGAAGAGCCGGTGGAACTCTTCGCGACCGGGTCGTCCCTCGTCGCGCCGCAATATGCCAAGCTGGGCGACTACGACACCGCGATGTTCGTGCTGCGCACGGCGTCCGGCCGGCAATGTCATATCAACAACAGCGTCAGGGCCGCCTACGGCTACGACCAGCGCATCGAGGTGCATGGCGCGGATGGGATGCTGCGGGCCGGCAACAGGGTGCCGACATCGGTCGAAGTTTCAGGCGCGAAGGCGATATCGCGCGACAAGCCCTATTACTTCTTCGTCGAGCGCTATGCCGAGTCCTACGCCGCCGAGATCGATCATTTCATTACCTGTGTCGAAACAGGCCAACGGCCCGACGTCACGGCAAGCGACGGCCGCAAGGCGATGATCCTGTGCGAGGCAGCGCTTGCCTCCGCCAAGTCCGGCAGGTTCGAGACCGTCCGGTTCTAGCGCGATTGAACGAGGAGTTTCCAAATGAAGATCGGCATGATTACCGACAGCCTCGGCAACCTCGCCTTCGACGAGATGTTGCGCGCCTCGGCAGAGCTTGGACTCGAGACGTTGGAGTTTGCCTGCGGCAACTGGTCGTCGGCGCCGCATATCGATCTGCAGGCGATGCTGGCGAGCCCGGCCACGCGCAAGGAATTCGTTGCCAAGATCAGGGACCACGGACTGACGATCGCAGCGCTCAATTGCTCGGGCAATCCGCTGCATCCCGGGCCACAGGGCAAAATCCACCACAACGTCACGGAGGACACCATAAGGCTGGCCAGCCTGATGGAGATCGATCGCGTGGTCATGATGTCGGGCCTGCCGGGCGGACCGGGTGACGCCAATCCGAACTGGATCATCACCGATTGGCCGCCGGAATGCCTGGAGATCCAGCGTTACCAGTGGGAAGAGCGGATCATTCCCTACTGGCGCGACCTCGTCGCGTTTTCGAACAATCTCGGCATCCACAAACTGTGCCTGGAACTGCACGGTCATCAGGCTGTGTACAACGTCCAGACGCTGTTCAAGCTGCGTGACGCCGTCGGCGAAACGGTCGGCGCCAACTATGACCCCAGTCATCCCCTGTGGATGGGGGCGGACCCGATTGCCGCCATCCGCAAGCTCGGCTCGGCGATCTACTATGTCCACGCCAAGGATACCCGGATCGAGCCAATTCCCGCGGCCATCGACGGCACGCTCGATGCTCGCCCGCCGAACCTCTATGCCGAACGCGCCTGGAATTACATCACGCTCGGATACGGTCACGGTGAGACCTGGTGGCGGCAATTCTGTACCGCCCTCAAGCAGGTTGGCTACGACGATGTCTTGTCGATCGAGCACGAGGACATGATGCTCTCCCCAATGGAAGGCATGCGAAAATCCGTTGCGCTGCTGCGCAACGTCGCAATCAACCTGTCGTAGAGCGAGGACTTGTCGAGGTTCGGGCTGATCGCCCGAAATCTCGACCTCGACGACGAAGTTTATCAAATGATTTGGGGGCCGGTTCTCCAACAGTCCGCAAGCAGCGGCCTGCGTGTTGCCGGCCGTGCATGGTGCTCACGGACCGCCATGGTCCATGGGCTGTCGGTCTTGCCTGCTCATTCGGTCCGGGAAGGACAGTCCGGCCGTGCATCGAACAGGCTGGATCGAAATCGGTGCCGCTCGGCCGGTTTGATCCGCCGCAAAGCGCGGCTGCGTTCATCGCGCTTAAATAAGAATTGGCTCGAAAAAATGCCGGCAAACGGGAGAAGGAGCGTCACATGAGCTACAGGGATATCTTGGTGTTCCTCGACGGTTCCGTCGAAAACGCAGCGCGGGTGGATTTCGCCCTTTCGCTGGCAAAAACACACGGCGCGAGGCTGACAGGCGTCGACGTCGATTCCCCAGCCGCTTTTGCCGGCGAGTGGGCTGAACGCGCGAAATCGCTTGAAGACACATTTTTCGCCAGTGCCAACCGTTTTGGCGTCGACGTTCGCTTCAAGGTCGCGGATCGTAACTCGGCGGGATGGAAGCACTACTATACGCCCTATGCGGATCTGGTCGTCGCCACACAGCCCTACCGTGAGGTTTCCGACAAGATCCTGCCCGAGGTGCCGGGGGATTTGTTGACGTCGGCAGGCGTTCCGATGATCCTGCTGCCGCGGGACTGGCGACCGAGACCCGTTGGAGAAGAGATCGCGATTGCCTGGTCACCGAGCGGACAAGCCGCCCGTGCCGTGCATGATGCGATGCCCTTTCTAACCCGGGCGCGGAAAGTAACGGTGTTCGCGTTCGATCCGCCGGCCGACGTAAAGGATACGGATATCGGATTGCTGCGCGACCATCTGCTTGCCCATGGCGTCAAGGCCGAGACCGACCGCTGGACGGACACCGGCGACCTGTCGGCAATCGAGGCGCTGTTCGCTTCGCGCGCCGTGGAGGACGCCGACTTGATCGTGGCCGGCGCCTATAGCCATTCGCGAATCCGTGAGGCCTTGTTCGGCGGAATGACCAAGTCCCTGCTTGAGCAATTCTCGCTGCCGGTGTTCGTCTCGCACTGAACGGGGGATCAGTCGGGCAAATGACTGGCCGGTACCCTGCGCGGCTTGCCTTGGTTCAGGCGCTTGGCGGCAGAATGGCGGCTCATTTGGTGGAGTTTGGCAATGAGCCAGACTAGACGTTTCCTGCTGGCCATGTTCGTCGCCATAGCGGCTGCGGCCGGTGTGGCCTTCCTGTTTTACAAGAACGAGCTTGGTCGCATGCGCGACACCGCCAGCCGAGGCAGTCTGGTCGCCAACCTCGACACAGGCCCGATCGAATACGCCGACAGCGGTGCGGGCATTCCGCTTCTGTCGATCCACGGCGCCGGCGGCGGCTTTGACCAAGGCCTTGCCATTGCAGCCGATCTTGTGGGTGAGGGCTTTCGGGTCATCGCGCCATCGCGCTTCGGCTATCTGCGCACTCCCGTTCCGCCGGACTCCTCTCCAGCCGCGCAGGCCGATGCGCACGCGGCGTTGCTTTCCAAACTGAACGTCCCCAAAGCGGTGGTCGTCGGCATTTCGGCAGGCGCGCGTTCCGCTGTTGAGCTGACACTCCGGCACCCGGACAAGGTCGCCGCTCTCATCCTGATCGTCCCAGCCCTTTATTCGCCCACCAGTCCGATCTCGATCGAAGTGGGCCGCGGCAACAGGTTCGCATTCTGGGCCGTCAACGCTGGCGGCGATTTCGCCTGGTGGGCCGCCGAGAGTGTCGCGCCGTCAGTACTCATTCGCTTCCTCGGCGTTCCACCGGCGCTGGTAGCGGCTGCGCCTCAGGCCGAGCGGGACCGCGTCATGAGCTTCGTCCGGAGCGTTGAGCCCTTGTCGCTGCGCTTCCCTGGAATCAATATCGACAGCGCCCCCGAACTCCATGAAATGCCGTTGGGTCAAATTACCGCGCCGACAATGATCATCTCCGCGCGTGACGACCTGTTCAACACGCTGCCGGCGGCTGAGTTCGCAGCAGGCAAGATCCCTGGTGCCAAGCTGGTCGTCTACGACACTGGCGGACATCTTCTGGTGGGACGGGCGCAGCAGGTCCGCACGGCAGTTCGCATGTTTCTGGCAGGCGCCTCCCGCTGGGCGATGAGCGCCCGCAACAATTGATGGTACGCGGCTTTAGCTGAAGAATTCTATTTTTTGGGGGCAGAGGTCGAGCCGACCAAGCACCGACAGAAATGGTACGTCGTAGCCCACCCTGATCCTCGGAGAAGCATAGAGGTAATGTGATCTGGCATTGTTCCGCGCCACCGTCAGTCCTTCAAGGCTTCCTATGCTTGGTCCTGGATCTATTGTATATCAGCAAGAATAAAATTAGCGATGTAAACACTTTGACTGATGGCGAGGGGAGCGCCGAATTATGGAGATCAACTTCAATGCGCCGCCTGCGGACGACGCCGCAATCGACATGTCGGCCGAATGCCAGAGCCAGCTGCTGCCTCTCGTCCGTGAAATCGTCCAGGCGGCGGTTGCGGCCGGATGGAGCCGGGACGATGTTCTTCTAGCTTTTGTGGAACTCGCCTGGGATCTGTACGAGAAACGTCGCGATGATCTGTAACAGCTAGCCGTGAACCAGATAGCTCCATGCTGCGCCAGGCCACCGATCTCGACGGATAAAAGCCAAATTGCAGACCGGTGGCGGCCAGACGAGCTTTTATATTAGAGTTTTGTAATAATTGGAGAGCGTGTGACCGATTCATGACAGAGTCGGTGACAAAATGCGTAGATGGAGAAGGCCTTTGAGGTCCAAGCGGAAAAAAGTTGCCCGGTAACTTGCTTGGCTGATCACAGTTGATCTTTTATCCCGAACAAAATTTTTTCTTTGCGCACGGAATTTCTTCCATATCCACAGTGTGTGCGTTACGCTGGGTTCGGGTCGGGTTAATGGGGATTTCAAGCAGAGCAGCTGAGGCGAGGCGGATGAGCAATGTGGGCGAGGCTCGGGAAAGCGGCGATTCCCGGGGCGCCGATCGGGCGGTGATAGCCCGAGATGTGTTTGACATAATTCCTGAAAATGCGGGCCCGAGAAGGGCCACCCCGCGGGGGAGCGCCATATACTCTGTCCGCGCCCCTGGATCGCAGAAGTTCCTCGCCAAGGAGCATTCCGTGGGGATTGTGCTGGCGCCCATGCGCAAGTTGAGAGCTTCGCTCGGCAGCGACAGGATCACAGAGTTCGATGCGCCGGTCGGGTGTCTCGTCATCAATCCCGCTGGCGTGGACAGTAGCCTCGCCTGGTCGGCGACCAGGGAAAATGCCGTCGTCTCCATAACTCCCGAAGCGCTGTCGGAATTGGCTGCTCATGAGTTCGACCTCGCCGATCCAGAGCTTAAGCCGCCTGCGTTCGGAACGGTCGACCTCTGGGCTCTCAGCATAGCCCAGAGGATCACCGCCGAGCTGATTGGGAATGCGCCTGCGAATGAGCTTTATCTGGACTCATTGCTAACTGTGTTCGGCATTCATCTGCTGCGCACCTACACCAACCGCAGCAAGCAGGCTGTGTCTCCCAGGGGCGGGCTCTCTTCCGTTGGCGCTCGACGCGTGCGCGAATACCTCAATGAGAATTTTGTGCGGAAAATACTGGTCGCCGAACTCGCGTCGGTCGCAGGGGTTTCACCGAATCATTTCATAACAAGGTTCGCCACGACGTTCGGGATGCCGCCGCATCGCTACCTGATCAATCTGCGCCTGGACTTCGCTGAAAAGCTGCTTGTCGATGGCGAGCTCGCGATCGCCGAAGTCGCCTACCTCGCCGGATTTTCGGACCAAAGTCACTTGGCTGCCACCATGAAGAAGTACAGGGGAAGAACGCCGACCAAGACCGGACGTGCTTCCGCAAAGAACTGAAAGCTCCGGCCTGTGGCAAAGCGGCTGCACTTGTCGCTGAGCGATCGCGGGCCGGAATTTCCTACAAAGATTCCGGAATTTCCCAAAATACGTCCGTCACGAACATGCCCATGCTCGCAGTGAGAAATAGTTCAAAGCGCAGAGAAGCTTTCGAGCAATCCTTTGTCGCTCCGAAGGCTGAAACGGCTTCTGCCGGGCTACCGCGCCCCAGCCGGATCATCGGTGCGGAGGCCGATCATCGATGCCCGCTTTGCGCTTGCGCTGACCTCTTCGGCATACGGGGAGCGAGGGCCGGGCTAAGTTCAGTTCGACCAATCACAGATTGTTTTTTGAGGGAACGGAGGGTGCGGCATCTGGGAAGTATCGGGAGGCCGAGAAATGCGGCGCGATGATGATTCCCGGGAACGGATTTCCGGAACCGATGTGGCGCGACAGCCGGCGCTGAACGTAAAAGGTGGGCTTTCAGTGCGCAGTGCACGCAGAGTACTGGCGTTCCTGAACGAGAACTTTTCGCGCAAGCTGGCGCTTGCCGAGATGGCAGCGGTTTGCGAGCTTTCACCCTACCATTTTGTACGGGCTTTCTCCAAGACGTTCGGGGCGCCGCCACATCAATATGTTCTCGATCTGCGGCTGGACTTTGCCGAAAGACTGCTTCTCGACAAGCGTCTGACGATCGCGGACATCGCTCATTTAAGCGGGTTTTCGAGCCAGAGTCACTTTACCACGGTAATGAAAAGATACCGGCATTTAACGCCATTACAAGTTCGGTCTAGCAAGTTTAAGCGCGAAGATTAAACTGAAGCTAAATTGCGCGATTGCTTAACTAAGCGTGGACGGAATATTATTGAAGGTCCGACTAAAGTAACGGTCCATTAACCTCCACTGGTCTGTGCCAATCTTTTCTCACGAGACAGCAATTTCCTGAAATACCGCAAGCCGGAATCATGTCTTTTTGCCGTGAGTTGGAATTGTCAGACATTTTCGTGCCGGCCAGCGGAGAGGGACCATGACCGACAATCGCATTTCGAGCGGCTCGTTTGTTCAGCGTCGGGCAGTGCATTTCGCCGGACACTGGATCGCGGGGGGCGATCACGGCTCCCGCTCGTTGCGCCGACGCCTGATGGCGGTCCTGCGCATGGCACATCGGGTGCTCGGCATGCGCCGCAAGGAATCTGGGCTCGGCATGCTCGGCATCGGCAGGGTTCTGGCAGCGGCGCTCGGTGCGATCGCACTCGGGTGCACCGCCACGCCGGCACTGGCGCAATATGCTGCCGGCGGCGGCACGGCAAACGGTGTGCGTGGTATCGCGATTGGATCTGGAGCGGTGCAAAACGGAGCCGATTCCATCGCCCAGGGCACCAATGCCAATGCGGGCAACCAGAATGCCGTCGCAATCGGTTTCCAGTCGATCGCATCCCAGATCAACTCCATCTATCTTGGCTCGCGCACCGCCGCCGGGACAGGTGCAACGGCCCAGAGCGCCATCGGCATCGGCACGGATGTCACGGCATCCCAGGCCGACGCCATCGGGATAGGACGTGCATCCGTTGCGTCAGCACAATACTCGGTGGCTCTCGGCCTGAACGCGAAAGCTACAGGCACTGGCGGCGCGATGGCGCTGGGTCAAGGCACAATCTCGAGTGGTGTCAATTCGGTTGCGCTCGGCGTCCAAGCCAGTGCCACAGGAGCCGGCGCCAACGCTTTGGGCACTTTCTCCGTTGCTTCGGGAGGGAACTCCACCGCCCTTGGCACCAGCTCCTTGGCCAGCAACAATTATGCGACAGCCGCAGGCTGGGCCTCCCTAGCCAGCGGCGCCAATTCCACTGCCGTAGGACGTCAGGCCACCGCCAGCGGCATAAACGCCTCCTCCTTCGGGACTGGTTCGAGTGCGGTAGGAGACAATTCTCTTGCTGCCGGCGTTAGCGCCAGCGCCGGCGGAGTCGGCAGTACCGCACTCGGCATCGGCACCTCGGCTGGCGGCGCCAGTTCGGCTGCAGTCGGCTTCCAGGCCCAAGCCGCCGGCACAAATGCCGTCGCTGTTGGTCCCCAGGCAAATGCATCGGCGTCAAATTCGGCAGCGTTCGGCAACGTCGCCACCGCCTCGGGTAATTTCGCCCTGGCCTTGGGCAATTCGGCGGTGTCGAGCGGGGTAGGCTCGGTCGCGGCGGGCTCGGGAGCCCAGGCCACGGACGTCTCCGCCACCGCGCTGGGCAACAACGCCACCGCGACCGCCGCGAGCGCAACCGCGCTGGGACTGGGCGCTACGGCGAGCGGTGTAAACGCCAGCGCGATCGGCAAGTCGGCCAACGCGAGCGCGCAGGACGCCATTGCCTTCGGCACGAGCGCCAAGGCTGATTCCGCCGAGGCGGTCGCGATAGGCACGAATGCGGTGGCGACCGGCGGAAAGGCGGTTTCGATCGGCTCCGGCAACACCGCCTATGGCGACGGGGCGGTCTCCATTGGCGATCCCAGCTATGCCAGCGGCACTGGCGCCTTCACCGGCGGCGCCAACAACATCGCCAACAGCGACGGTACGGCAACCGCCACCGCCGCCAACCAGGCCGCGGGCGCTGTCGCCATCGGCAACAACAACAAGGCCATCGGGCAAGGTTCCGTGGCGCTGGGCAACGGCTCCACAGCGGGCGCTTCCGGTCTTGCGGGCAATGTCGCGCTGGGCGACGGCGCGACGGCGGCGGCGAGTTCCGGCGACGTGGCGCTGGGCTCCGGCTCGGTGACCACGGCGGCGGTCGGCACGGCCAGTGCCGTGATCAACGGCACCACGTATGCTTTCCAGGGCACCTCGCCTACCTCGACGGTCAGCATCGGTGCGCCCGGTGCGGAACGCACGCTCACCAATCTGGCGGCGGGGCGGATCAGCTTGACGTCGACGGATGCGGTCAACGGTTCGCAGCTCTTCGCCACCAACCAGGCGGTCGACGCCATAGGCGCTTCATTGACCAACATCACTGATGGCGGCGGCATCAAGTATTTCCACGCCAATTCGACTCTGCCGGACTCCCAGGCTCTCGGAACGGATTCCGTCGCGGTTGGGCCGAATGCCGTGGCCAACAACGCAGGTGACGTGGCGATCGGCCTGAATTCTACGTCGGGCGCAACCACCGCGGTTGGCGGGGCGACGATCGGCGGCGTGAACTACACCTTCGCCGGCGCCACGCCGGCCGGTGCCTTCTCTGTCGGGTCGGCAGGCGCCGAGCGTCAGATCCAGAATGTCGCGGCCGGGCAGCTGAACGGAGGCTCGACCGACGCGGTCAACGGTTCGCAGCTCTTCGCCACCAACCAGCAGGTGACGCAGAATACCACCGACATAGCCGCCATCGGCGGCAATGTGACCGGTCTCGGCGACACCATCAACAACATCGCCGGCGATACCTCGACCGCCTATACCGATGCCAATGGCGTGGGCATCCGCTATGCCCGCACCAATGAGACGGGACTGGCGCAGACCGATTCCTTCGCTCAAGGGGTAGGCTCCACCGCCGTCGGCTACCAGGCGACCGCGACCGGCGACAGCGCGCTGGCGCTCGGACGCGACAGCGCGGCCAGCATCGATGGCGGCGTGGCGCTCGGTTCGGGGTCGGTTTCCGACCGCGCCCTGGCTCCGGCCACCGGTCAGATCGCGGCCGGTCCGTCCAACTTCATCCAGTACAACACGACCGACAAGACGCTGCTCGGCGCGGTTTCGGTGGGCACGGATACGTCCTACCGGCAGATCACCAATGTCGCCGACGGCACGCAAGCCCAGGATGCGGTCACGCTCCGCCAGCTGCAGGGGGCGATCGCCTCCGTCTCGGTGACGTCGACCAAGTATTTCCATGCCAATTCGGCGGCGGGCGACTCGCTCGCGGTGGGGGCGGAATCGGTCGCGATCGGCCCGACGACTGTCGTCAACGGCGACAATGGCGTGGGCATCGGCAATGGCGCCATCGTCGACCAGACCGCGCCTGGCGGCACGGCCATAGGCCAGAACGCCCATGTCATGCTGGCCGACGGCCTGGCGCTCGGCACCAATTCGCTCGCCTCCGGCATCCAGTCGGTGGCGCTGGGCGCCGGCGCCCAAAGCACCTTCATCAACAGCGTCGCGCTGGGCGCGCAGTCCATCACCACGGTCGGCGCTCAGACCGGCTACACGGCCTTTGCCCTGACCGCCCCGCAGACCTCGGTCGGCGAAGTGTCGATCGGCTCCGCGGGGGCCGAACGCAAGCTCACCAATGTCGCGGCGGGCTCGGCCGATACCGACGCCGTCAACGTCTCCCAGCTTCGCGGCGTGTCGCAAAACGTTGCCAACCTGTTCGGCGGCAGCACCACGGTCAATCCCGACGGGTCGGTCACCGGGCCGACATACACCATCCAGGGCAACAATTATTCGACCGTCTATGACGGCTTCACGGCCGTCGACAATGCGCTGACCAGCATCACCAATGGCGGCGGCATCAAGTATTTCCACGCCAATTCGACACTGGCCGATTCCACCGCCAGCGGCACCGACAGCGTCGCGATCGGACCAGCGAGCGTGGCGAGCGGCACGGACAGTCTCGCCGCCGGCAATGGCGCCACGGCAAGTGCACAAGGTGCCGTGGCGCTCGGCCAGGGGGCCAAGGCCAGCAATGCCAATGATGTGGCGCTCGGTTCCGGCTCGGTGACGCAGACCGCCGTCGGCACGTCGAGCACCGTCATCAACGGCAAGACCTACGCCTATGCCGGGACCACCCCGGTCGGAACCGTCAGCGTCGGCGATGCCGGTGCCGAGAGGACGATCACCAATGTCGCTGCCGGACGCGTTTCCGCCGACAGCACCGACGCGATAAATGGTTCCCAGCTCTTCGCCACGAACACGGCGATCGAGGATCTGAAAGCCGGCGTCGGAAACCTCACCCAGAATGCGGTGGTGTATGACACCAATCCAGATGGCAGCAAGAAGAACAGCATCACGCTGCAGGGCGGAGACGTCAACGCGCCGGTGGTCATCTCGAATGTCGGACCCGGCGTTGCCGGCACCGATGCGGTCAACGTCAACCAGTTGAACCAGGGCATAACCGAGACCAAGAGCTATACGGACAACCGTGTAGCTTACGCCATCGATACGGCCAACACCTATACCGACAAAGTGGCCGTCACGACCTTGCAACAAGCCAACGATTACACAGACCAGAAGCTCAGCCAGCTCAATACGGACATCAGCGGCATACGCGACGAAGCACGGCAGGCTGCGGCAATCGGGCTCGCCGCAGCCTCGCTCCGCTACGATGACCGTCCCGGAAAGTTGAGCGTCGCGGCGGGTGGCGGCTTCTGGCGGGACGCGAGTGCGTTCGCCTTCGGTGCGGGCTACACCAGCGAAGACGGTCGTATCCGCGGCAATGTGTCGGGCACGGCGGCGGGTGGAAACATCGGTGTCGGCGCCGGCCTCAGCTTCACGTTGAACTGAGGCGGGAATGAGCAGGCAAACCAGATATGCCGGCCTTGCCGCACTGACTTGCCTGGCGCTCTGCGGCGGTCTCGTGCCGGCTGTCGGGCAGGTTGCCTCGCCGTACAGGATCAAGCCGTCGGATGTGGCGGTACCTCCCGAGGTGAAACTGGGAGAGTACCAGCGCACCATCCGTCCCTTCGAAAACTGGACACTGATCTGTGACGAGAACCTCAAGGCCCGCAAGAAGGTGTGCAATGTCTCGCAGGTGATCGAGGACGCGTCCGGCAAGATGGCCTTCAGCTGGTCGCTTGCCGCCACTCAGGACGGCAAGCCGTACATGATCCTGCGCACCGCGCCAAACGCCAGGAGCGACGGCCTGGTGTCGCTGAAGTTCGATGGGCGCAACCAGTCGGTCGACGTTCGCCTGAACGGCTGCAACGAAATGGTCTGCGTCGGCATGCTGCCGGTGGGGCCCGTCATGCGCCAGCAGATTTCGCAGAATGCGACGCCGGCGATCTCCTACTCGACCGTCGACGGTCAGACGGTCACCGTGACCGCAACGCTCAAGGGGCTGTCAGAGGCCCTTTCGCCAGTCAAATAACCGGGGCAGCACCATGAGCCAGCAGGACCAGTTCATCTCCTCAAAACGCAGCGGCCCGACCGTCGAGGCGGATCGGCACAGGCTCGTCGAACCCGTGCGGCGGCGGTGGCCGCGCGTCATCGGATTTTCGCTGTTGGGGCTAGTGGTGGCAGGCCTTGGCTTCGCCGCCGGGAACTATGCCGCGATCGCCAATCTGGTCGGTAGCGTGACGGCTGCGCAGGCCGAGACAGCCGCTCCCGCGCTTCCGGACACCCCTTTCCTCCAGCACGTCAAGCAAGCCGGTGTGCAGGCCTGTTCGACTGTCTTTCCGGTGCTCGGACAGATCTTGACGACCGGCACCAAATACAGCGTCAAATCGTTGTGGAACGACCAGGCCGCCGACAAACATGCCGTCCAGGCCTTTGTCGGCATGGACTATGCGACGGAGCGCTATAGCGGGCCGGCCGCCGGCGTCGTTTTCGCATCGCCCACCGCTTCGGGTTGCGAGGGGGCGATGGTGCGGGTGGCGCCATTCGCCAGCCCGTGTGCCGACATCCCGTCCGTTCTTCCGCAGGGCAGCAAGATCACCGACCATCTTGGGCAGGTCGAGGTATACGAGCTCGGCGGGAACGCGGGTGAGGCCCTTCTCCTGCCGACCGGCAACAGCTGTGTGGTGATCTCCGTCGCATCGGCGGCGAAGTGAGGGCGCGGAACTGATGGCGACGACTCCTGCAGAGGATTGCTGACTATGAGATCGGGACCTTTGGCTGCTGTTCTTGGCATAGCCTTGCTCTGGGCCGGGCAAGTCATCTCGGCCGACCTGCCGGAAGGACCGCCGGAGCCGCCCGCTCCGCCGCCCCAGGAGGAAAAAGGCATCTGGGCGGCGATCGCCTATTCCGGTGCCGATACCAAGTACGGCTTCTTCTGGGGCGCCGACAAGCGGCAAGAGGCGTCGGATATCGCCCTCAAGCATTGCGAGAACGCGGGCGGACAAGACTGCACGGTCGTGGCGGTGTTCCGCAATCATCGCCATTGGGACGACGATGACGGCACCGGCTTTCCCTACAAGCACTGTGGTGCCCTGGCCGTGGCCGAGAAGGCCACCGACCGGCTGACACCCTGGGGTGCAAAGTCTGCCGAGACCCGCCGGGAAGCGGAAGACCTCGCTTTGCAGGCCTGCGAGACGGCAGGGGGCAAATGCAAGATCCGCGAGTGGGTGTGCACATAACAGCCTTCGTCACCAGGCAGTTCACAGTGCCCGTTCGACGACGCGCCAAACCCGAGAAAGCCGCAATCATTGCTCGACCTTAGACGCATTTCTTCGGAGGCCGTTTGCGCGGCTGTCATGGTTTGGTGGGTGTCGGCTGCCGCGGCGCAGCAGCAGGCGGCCACGCTTCCGAACGGCGCATCGTCGCTCCAGGAGACCTATCAGGACTGGCGGCTGGCCTGCACCATTGAAGAGAACGCCCGGGTCTGCGCGGTCTCACAGGATCAGGCGCAGCAAAACGGCCAAAGGCTTCTGGCCGTCGAGTTGCGCACGCGTGCCAGTGGTGGCCTGAGCGGAACCCTGTTGCTGCCCTTCGGCATCCTGTTCGAACCCGGCGTGTCAGCGCAGATAGACGACGCGCCGCCAGTGGCTCGACTGCCGTTCCGGACCTGTCTGCCGAATGGATGCGTTGCGTTGTTTCCGATCGATCGGGCCCTGATGCAGAAACTGAAGGCGGGCACGGCATTGAAGCTCAACGTCACGACCGCGGCGGACACCAAACTGAGCTTTCCCGTCTCATTGAAAGGCCTTGGTGCTGCCCTCGATCGCGCCGCGTCGCTGAGCGCTCGCTGAACAGTTGTATCCGACGATGGGGGTACGCGAGCGCTGCTCCCAGCATCGACATTCAACCCCTGGGAACAGCAGTCCTTGAATCTTCGAGCAAGGCGAGCAAGCCCTTCAGAATTTCGATTGGTGGCGGCGGGCAACCTGGGATGTGCAGATCGACCGGCAGCACCTCCGACACTCCCCCCACCACGGCATAGCTGCCAGCGAAACAGCCGCCGTTCCTGGCGCAATCCCCGAGTGCAACCACCCATTTGGGGTTGGGAGTCGCGTCGTATGTTCGCTTCAACGCTTCGCGCATGTTCTTGGTCACCGGTCCTGTGACAAGCAGGATATCGGCATGACGCGGCGAGGCGACAAAACGGATTCCGAAACGCTCGATGTCATAGAATGCATTGTTGAGCGCATGCATCTCGAGTTCGCAGCCATTGCAGGAACCGGCGTCGACAGCCCGAATGGCCAGGCTTCTCCCCAGCCTTTTGCGGGCGGACCCGTCGAGGGCGCGCGCCAATTCCTCGACCGCCGAGTCGCGTGCCAATGGTGGTCGCTCGGTGAGGGCGGGGCGTATCAGGCTTTCGAAGAGGAGCTTGCGCATGACAGCGTGCCTTCAGAGATCGTGCCCGGAATAAGAGCAGTTGAACGATTTGTTGCAGAGCGGAAAGTCGGCGACGATGTTGCCCTCGATGGCGGCTTCAAGAAGCGGCCACTGAAACCATGACGGGTCACGCAGGTGACAGCGCTCGACAAGGCCGCCCTTGCCAATGCGCAGCCAGGCCAGAATGTCGCCGCGGAAACCCTCGACGAGCGCCATGCCTTCATGCGGTCCGTCTGTCGGCGCGAAATCCACACGGATCGGGCCGCCGGGCAGTTTTCCCAGGATTTGTTCAATCAGCGAAAGGCTCTGTTTAACCTCCTGGATGCGAATCCAGACGCGCGCGTTCACGTCGCCTTCCTGGAGGAGGGGGATGTCAAAGGCGAGTTCGTCATAGGGCGGATAGGCCAGACCGCGCCGTGCATCGAAGTCCCGGCCAGAGGCTCGGCCGACATAGCCTCCGGCGCGATACTGTCGGGCGAGCTCTGCCTTGAGCCGGCCGGTTGCGACCGTCCGGTCCTGCAGCGACGCCGTATTGTCGTAGAGGTCGATCAGCTTGGGGAACCGCTGCCTGATCTCGGCGAGCAGGGACCGAACCGCTGTCGTTCCTTCGTCGCTCAGGAAGCCTGTCACGCCTCCAGGCACGATGCAGTCGCGCATCAGACGATGGCCGAAAGCGGCATCGCTTGCTCGCAATACGCGCTCACGCAGCACCCCGCAGTGGGCATGCATGAGCGAGAAGGAGGCGTCGTTGCAGATGGCGCCGATATCGCCCAGATGATTGGCCAGACGTTCCAGTTCGGCCATGAGCGCTCGCAGCCAGACCGCGCGTGGAGGGATCTCGACACCGAGCGCCGCTTCGATCGCGCGGGCGAAGGCGAGGGAGTACGCCACGGTGCTGTCGCCGGAGGTCCTGGCTGCCAGCCTGGCGGCACGATCGATGTCGGATCCCGCCATCAAACCTTCTATGCCCTTGTGCGTGTATCCGAGGCGCTCTTCCAGCCGGACAACCGTTTCGCCGCTCGCCGTGAATCGAAAATGCCCCGGCTCGATGATGCCGGCATGCACAGGCCCGACCGGGATCTGGTGCAGACCTTCCCCCTCGGCAGGCAGGAAATGATAGGGGGATGCCGTCGAAGACGACGACCGCTGGGTTCCCAGCGGATAGCTGACCCCCCACTGGCCATGATCGAGCCACCGTCGTGTATCGGGCGCGCCCTGCGGCAAGAGACCGAACAAGTCGGCGGCCGCACGTTCGAGGCGCAATGCGGGCGGATGTAGCCGGCCGACTGATGGGTAGCGGCCGTCCGGGCATACCAGGCTGACAACGCCGATCTCCCTGGCGTTTTCATCGAGGAGCGCCATGTGGACGACGCCTGGCTCACCCCAGAGACCGAGCAAGCCCCAGTGGCCCTCGACCAGCTGGTCAACGGCAAAGCTCCATATCTTGGGAGCCACCACGGCGCGCGGCCACGGAAAATGGTTGTCGACACGTTGGCCAGCAAGGATGAGGTCGATCAGAGCGGGCATGCTTCTTTCTCCCTTCCTTCATCCCAGAAGGATGGCGACATGCTGGAACCATGCGACCAGTGGTGGCGGCAGATAGATGCCGGCGGCAAACACCAGCGCCAGGTGGGAATACATCGGAATGTAGGACGCCTCGGCGGGCGCGGTGCTGCCGCGCGGTTCGCCGAAAGCGACGCCGGTCAGCCGAAGCAGCAGGGCGCCGAAAGCGAGCAGAATCCCGAATACCAGCGGCACCGCCAGAAAGGGGTGCCTGGCAAATGTCGAACTCACAACCAGGAATTCGCTCATGAAGATGCCGGATGGAGGGAGGCCGGCAATGGCGACGACGCCGATGACGAGCGCCCAGCCAAGCGCCGGATGCGTCTCCGTCAGCCCCCTGATCTCGGTTATGTTCTGTGTTCCCTTGACCTGCGCAATGTGGCCGACCGTGAAGAAGATCGCCGACTTGGTCAGGCTGTGCATCACCATGTGCAGCAGGCCGGCAAAGTTGGCGAGCGGGCCACCCATGCCGAATGCGAACACGATGATGCCCATGTGCTCGATGGAGGAGTACGCGAACAGACGTTTGATGTCGCGGCGGCGGTAGAGCATGAAGGCCGCGAAAACAAGCGACGTCAGCCCCATCGTGATCATCAATGGCCCCGTCGCGATCGCTTCCGGGCTTGCCGCAAGCAACATCTTGAAACGCAGCACGGCATAGAGCGCAACGTTCAACAGCAAGCCCGACAGCACCGCGGAAATCGGCGTCGGGCCCTCCGCGTGCGCGTCGGGCAGCCAGGCATGCAAGGGCGCAAGGCCAACCTTCGTACCGTAGCCGAGCAGCAGGAAGACGAAGGCGACATTCAGCAAGGCCGGGTCGAAATGTGCCGCGTGTGCGATGAGCACTGTCCAGACCATGGCATTCGTGCCCTCGCCAACAACTGGTTGCGCGGCCATGTAGACGAGGATGGTGCCGAACAGTGCAAGCGCGATGCCGACGCTGCCCAGAATGAAATATTTCCAGGCGGCTTCCAGCGCTTCATGCGTGCGATAGATGCCAACCATGAGCACGGTGGTCAGCGTGGCAAGCTCCACCGCCACCCACATCAAGCCGATATTGTTCGACACGAACGCCAGGTTCATGCCGAACATCATGATCTGGTACATAGCATGGTAGAACCGCAGGTTCGACGCGGTCAGCCGTCCGGTATCCAGTTCGTGCGCAATGTAGGAGGCGCTGAAGACGCTGGTCGTGAAGCCGACAAAGGCATTGAGCACGATGAAAACGATGTTGAGGTCGTCGACGAGCAGGTATTGCCCGGGCTGTGGCCGATCCGTCACGAAAAGCGACAGTGCGGCGAGCAGGGTCAGCAAGCTCGCGGCGACATTGAGGCCAGCCGCCAGCCGGTAATTCGGCAGCGCCGCCAGAAGCGCGGCCGCGACGACTGGTATCAGCAAGATGGCGGCCACCGCATCGAGGGAAAACGCGGTCAACGGTGTTCTCCCCTGTAGTCGTCGAGCGCGCCGACATCGACCGAGTCGAACCTCTCGCGGATGCGGAACAGGAAGACTCCGATGACGATGAAGGCGATGAGGATCGAGAAGGCGACACTGATCTCGACGACCAGCGGCATGCCCTTGGCCCCCGTGGCGGCAAGGACCAGGCCGTTCTCGAGCGACATGAATCCCACCACCTGGCTGACGGCATTCCGCCGGGTGACCATCACCAGGAGCCCCAGCAATATGATGGACAGCGCGAAGGCCAGGTCCTCGCGGGCGAGGGGGTCGGCGCCGGAAGTGACCCGCAGCATCAGGACCATGGACAGGGTCACCAGACCAATTCCCGCGAGCATGGTCGGACCGATCCCGACGGCGGTCTCGATATCGCGATGGATGCCGAGCCGTTGAATGATGCGATGAAGCCCGACGGGAATGACGATCGCCTTGAAAATGAGGGCAATCGCCGCCGTGACGTAGAGATGATGCGCGTCCTGGATGTAGGCCTGCCAGGCCACAGACAGGGCGAGCACGATGGCATGAACCGCAAAAACGTTGATCAGCGCAAAGAGACGATCCTGGTACAGCATCATGAAACTGACCAGCACCAGGCCACCGGCGAGCAGATGAGCGATGTCGAAGGTGAGGCCGTTCATCAGAGGCTCCGTGAGACGAACAGCAGGAGCGTGCCGAGCAGGGCCAGCATGAGCGCTGCTCCAAGGAAATCCGGGACGCGGAAGACACGCATCTTGGCGATGGCAGTCTCGAACAAAGCGAGGAGAACGCCGCTCGCGGCAAGTTTGCCGATGTAGAAGACGACAGCCAGAACGTAGGACCAGGGCCCGGCCCCGGCGGTCACGAGCCCCCAGGGAACGAAGACGCAGGAAATCAGCGAGACGTAGAGCAGAAGCTTCAGGAAGGAAGCGAAATCGATCATTGCCAGATGGCGACCGGAATATTCCAGGACCATCGCCTCGTGGATCATGGTCAGCTCCAGATGCGTCGCCGGGTTATCCACCGGCACCCGGGCATTTTCCGCGATCGCCACCATGACGAGAGCGATCAGCGACATTCCGAGCGATACCCGCAGGCCAACCTGCGGCGAGCCCATGAAAGCCGCCACCGTCGACAGTTGCGTCGCTCCGGCAACGAGTGCCAGGCTGAACACGATCAGGAGCATGGCGGGCTCGGCCAGGGAAGCGATCATCACCTCGCGGCTGGCGCCGATGCCGCCAAAGCTCGTGCCGACGTCCATCGCCGCCAGCGCCAGGAAGAAGCGTGCGCTTCCAAGCAGCGCGACGATCGCTATGAGATCGGCGGTCCAACTGAACTTGAGGCCGGTGGCGAATGTCGGGACCAGCGCGGCGGCGACCCAGGTGGCGGCGAAGATCAGATAGGGTATGACGCGAAACAGCCAGGATGCGTTGTCGGCCAGAACGACCTCCTTGCGCATGAGCCGCAAGAGATCGCGATAGGGCTGGATGAGAGGAGGGCCCTGGCGGCGCAACAGTCTTGCCTTCACCTTGCGGATGAAGCCAGTCAGGAGCGGCGCCAGCAAAAGCACCAGCATCATCTGCGCGCCCTGGACCGTCAAATCAAGGATCAGGGCCATAGTGCAAGCACCAGGAGCAAGACAATGAGGAAGAGAAAGACAAGGGTCAGGTAGCGCCTGATCGTCAGGAACTGCAGATGGTTCAGGTGGTCGGTCGCGAAGTCGAGGGCCTTGCCGATGGGCAGATACAGCGTCTCCCAGATCACATCATGGATTTCCAGATTGAAACGAGCCGGACGGGTCTCGCCGGGTGCCGGCATCTCGACCCTTTCGGTCGCACGGAACACGAACGTGCCGAAGACCCGGCGGATAGGCTGTGCGAAGCTGACGCCCGTGTATTGCGAGCCTGGGACGGTATCCGCGAAGCCACAACCCCAGGCGGGACCGCGACGCAGTGCATGCGACGCGAAGCGATGGATGACATAGACCGCGGCGGATGCGGAAATGGCGATGAATACAAACACCAGCAGGCCGTTGTAGGAACTGCGGCTCTCGGCGATAGGCACGATCGAAAGCCAAGGCTGCGCCATCTGCACCGGCATGCGGCTGCCGATGAGCGAAAGCGTCACGGGGGAAAGGCCATCTATGACAAAGCCTGGCAGGATGCCGGCAAGCAGACAGAGTGCGGCAAGGATGAACATTGCCGCCAACGAGTAGCGGTCGGCTTCGTGCGCGTGTTCCACCGCCGAGGTCCGCGGTCGGCCCAGAAACGTAATTCCGAAGGCCTTTACGAAGCAGGCCGCGGCCAGCGCCGCCGATAGCGCCAGCAGGCCGCCGACGGCGGGCACCATCACCTTCAGGCCCCATTGCGGGAGATCCGGGCTCTGCAGGACAGCCTGGAAAGCCAGCCATTCGGAGACGAAGCCGTTGAAGGGCGGAAGCGAGGAGATCGCCACGCAGCCAACGAGGAAGACGAAGCTGGTCTGCGGCATCCGATGGATAAGACCGCCCAGCTTCTCCATGTCCCGTTCGCCGGTTGCCGTGAGCACGGCGCCCGCGCCGAAGAAAAGCAGGCTTTTGAAGAATGAATGGTTGAGAGCGTGGAACAGCGCGGCGGTAAGCGCCAGCGCTGCGGCCGATGGCATGGCGTTCGCCTTGAAGGCGAGCGCGAGACCAAGGCTTACGAAGATGACGCCGATGTTTTCGATGGTGCTATAGGCAAGCAGCCGCTTGAGGTCCTTTTCCATCAACGCGTAAAGGATCCCCAAGACAGCGGTGAGGCCTCCGAAGAAAAGGACGATGATGCTGGACCACCATGTCGGTTCACCGAGCAGGTCGAAGATAACGCGGATGAAGCCATACACGGCGACCTTGGTCATGACGCCGCTCATGAGAGCCGAGACATGGCTTGGCGCGGCCGGGTGAGCGAGTGGAAGCCAAACGTGCAGCGGAACGAGACCAGCCTTGGAGCCGGCGCCCAGCAACATGAGAGCCAGGACGAAAGTGGCGACGAGCGGGGTGGGCCCCGCGGCACGCATCGCTTCGAACGTGTAGTTTCCGCCCGGTCCTGACAACAAGCCGAACGCAAGCAGCAGCGCGAGCGTGCCGAAGCTCGCCATCACGAGATAAATGTAACCCGCCCGTGCATTTTCCCGTTCGCGATGGTGGACGATGACCAGCGCCCAGGAAGAGAGCGACATGAATTCCCAGGAAAGCAGGAAGGTGAAGGCGTCGTCCGCGAGCACGACCAGGTTCATTCCGGCGAGGAAGGCGGGGAAGAACGGCAGCACCCGGTGCGGCGAGGGCTCGTGGCTGCCATAGCCGAGACCGTAGAGGCTGGCCATGGCGCCGCCGAAATTGATGACGACGAGGAAGAAAGTCGAGAGCGCATCCAGGCGGAAATGAGCCCCGATCCAGGGCAGCCCGACCGGCAACACGGCAGTCGACGGCGTCACGGGGTCTTCGAGGATGCGGCCCGCGAGAACCAGGAGCGCGGCGGCCGAAATACCGAGCGTCAAGCCGTAGACGAGGCGTGTTCCCGAGCCCGGCGTGCGGCTCACCGCAATCGCGAGCACCGCTGTCCCCAGGAGCGAAGCAACGCCCCACAGAAGGACTGCGGCGTCTGAAATCACGCCACGCTCCTCGCAGCGAGTTTGGCGCCCGCATCGTCCCCGCCCAGAACCTTGGCGGGGTCGAAATCTGCCTTGAGCCGCACGCCACGTCCACCGATCTGGCTGGAGGCGCCCTCGGCGATCAGTTCGACGCCGGCAAGGTCAAGGGCCCCAATCAACTTCATCAGGGAATCGACGTTGCCCCGGATAATCGACTCGCTGGCTTCCATGCGCTGAATGGTCGGCACCGAAAGGCCGGACAATTCGGCCAGCCTGCGCTGGTCAACGCCAAGGAGCGCCCTCGCGGCACGCAACTGTGGAGCAGTTATCACGGGTTGCATCCCTCATTGTCAACTTTGAGATATTGTCTCTGCCGGTTGCAGCATATATTAAAATGCGGTGCGTTCAACAAATGATGCGTGACACATCTATCCCTGCGCCATGGGAAACCGCGCGACATGAGCCGGGATTGCCTTGGACGCTCCCCGGTGCCAGGCAAGTGCAAGGCGGGCCTGCAATGACGGAGGCCGCGAAACGCCCTGGCAAAAGGCCGTTCGAGAGACGAGTTGAGCGGCGGATTTAGGAATTTGACTGTGGTGACCAGGTCATGATCCGGGTTGCGAAATATCATACCGATTTCGGCAACATCGAGGTTCTGCGGACCAAGGATTCCGGTTCGTTCATTTATCGCCAAGGCGGTTGCTACCAAAGCGAGTGCGACCCGAATGGCATTAGCGTCGTGCCCTATATACACGCGATCTTTGGTCTTCTCGCGCAAGCGGAAGTGTCCGACGTCCTGATGATCGGTTGCGGCGGCGGCAGCCTGGGCACGATGCTGGACAGGGTTGGCGTGCGTGTCACCATCGTCGACATCAACCCAAAGGCCTTCCAGATCGCCCAGCAATATTTTGGGCTGCCTCGGGGCGTTCACTGCTGCACTTCCGACGGGCGGGATTTCTTGCGCGCCGACCGTCATCGCTACGACGCCATCGTTCTCGACGCATATTCCGGGCGGCGCATTCCGGATCATTTGTGCGCCGAGACATTCTTCGGTCTGGCGCAGACACGTCTCAAAAACTCATCCGGCATGCTGATCGGGAATGTTCATGCTCGCCACGACCTTGACACCATGCCGGATCGCGTTGCCGCGAAGCTCAGCAATATCTGGGCGAATGTCAGACTGCTCGATACTCGCGGCGCCTCGGACCGCAACGCACTCGTCATGGCAGGCAAGGTGCGTGATCTCGTCCAGCCGACGTTGCTGGTACCGCCATCGGTTGGCGCTGACGAGATCGCGCATGACCTGAGCCTCCTGGCGTTCAGGCCCTGGCATGTGCCAC
Source organism: Mesorhizobium qingshengii (assembly GCF_900103325.1). Taxonomy (GTDB): domain Bacteria; phylum Pseudomonadota; class Alphaproteobacteria; order Rhizobiales; family Rhizobiaceae; genus Mesorhizobium; species Mesorhizobium qingshengii. The sequence continues at coordinate 121,260 of NZ_FMXM01000014.1, forward strand.
GCCGAGCAGCGCAAGGCGCAGGGCGGGGCGCCAGTTAGAGGCTGGTCCTATCGTGTGCTTCAGGACCAGCCCAACGAATAGCAGGCGGCGGAACTTCAGTAGGGCGAATGACACTGCCGACGCGGGCCGTTGTAAGGCTGGAAGGTATTATCCGACGCGCGATACGACCTGTAGTGGTTGTAGCACCACTGCACATGGGCGTTGCCCGCATAGACACGGTTGTTCTCGCTGTTGACGATTGCGCTGCCGATCAATGCACCGGCGGTGAAGGCAGCAAGCGGGAACCAAAAGTCGCCGTGCCGGCGATAGCCGCGATGGTACTCGCGGTAGCCGCGGTGACCGTTCCAGTACATGCCGTCGTTGTGTATGACACGGCGATGCACTCGGTTGCCGTGGCGACGTATCCACCGCGGGTCGCCGTTGCGGGCTTCCACAGTCTGAACGTCGCTTGAAGCTGACGGCGCCTGGGGTACGAACATCTGCACGGCATTGGCCGGCAAGGCGGCGGAAACCGCGAACGAAGCCGACAATGCGCCGGCCAGTATGCTCGACATCATCTTGTTCATGATCTTCTCCTGGAAGGGACGGAAGGGACAATTACCCCCTCGGGTGTATGAGAGAGAGCAATGCACCAGCTGTCCTTGATTTCGATCAAGCGAACGGCGGACACAGCGCGCCTATGCCAAGGCACGAGATTGGGGGGAGAGAGCAGGGCGTCGGCAGCCGACATGGCCAGTGCCTATTTCCTGGAGCCGTGATCGCGGAGCTGGGCCTCGGGGCGGACCTTCGGCATTCGCGAGAAGCCGAGATAGCGATCGATGCTCCGTCGGCTTGTCCTGGAGCGTTCATGCGGTCGGCGACAGGCCGGCACTGAAAACACTGAGGAAATTGAAGTTACACCGGAGATGATTGCGGCGGGCGAGAGCGTGCTGTCGTTTGCGGTCTCGCCAGAGGACATCCATATCTATGAGGCGGGAGATTTAGTCAGGTCCATATATGAGGCTATGGCCTTGGCTAGCTCCTCTTGTCTCTCTTCGACTACGGTGAGCGGGAGAAAATCGTCAGGCTCCTCAGATAAATGATGCTGGATTGCGCCCGAAAACGACTCGGCCTTTCGTATCGCGTTTGTGAATGATCGAAGCAATTCCTTCGTGATGGGTCGCGCCGATATCACCGACACTTTGAGCGGCTTGAATGACTGCGGGCGCTTGGTTCGAGTGACATACTGGAACTGCTCAAATCCTGGCCCGCCTCCGTATATGGGATCATGAACGAAGCGGTTGCGATCCTCGCGCATTGGACGGTCCGTCCATTTTACGAGCTGCAAGACATGATCGCGAACTTTAAGTTTTTCATCGATCACGGCGGCACTCTTCAAAATCGCCGCTGCGGTTTTCAGGTCGATTTCATTTCGGATGGCGTGTTCGGCGGTCCCGTTTCGGATATCGAGTACCGTAAACAGGAGCATGAAAAGGGCATCTTCATAATGTCCCCATGCCGCATTCATCTCGCCAAAGGCATGTAGAATGCCATCGATTTCTGATAGGTTGTCTGGCATGGCTGATACCGAAAAAGGAGACCGACGAAAAGAAATTCAACGATACGCTACAGCGGATGCTCAAGACGCCGCCGAAGCCTCATTCGGGCACCGGAGACAGCAAGACGAGGACACCCCAAAAAGACGAAGCCGCAAGCTTGCGCAAGTCAAAAGAGCGCGGATAGCAATCGACTTGTAGTTATGTCATTGTCGTCCCTCACTTCATCGAGCGAGGGGAACCGATGTTGCGGGCCGCATTGATTTTTCTTGCAACAACATCGGCAGCGTTTCCATCTGTGGCAGGGAACTTGGAAAATTGGATTACGGTGCCGCCAAATCAGAGCGGTATCGCCGTCTATGTCCAAAATCCGTCTGAAAAACTCTCAATTTCCGCCACCGATGCCAATGGCAATTCTCTTGATAAGTTTGAATGGAATGCGCCAGGGTTTCCCCTCGTAAGGCAATACAGGGTGCCGCCTGGAGAGTACCAAGTGACGCTTGAGGGTCAGCCCGGCGCATTGGTGGACGCCAAGGCTGGGCAGATTTCATATATCGAGGTTTCACCAGATGCGGCAGCGTCCGGTTTTCGCGCCATTCTAAAATCTGACAATTTCGACGCCTATAAATCGGGCTTCGTCGATGCGCTTGGGGCGATAAGTGACAAGCTCGGATACGAGAGTATCAAACCTCTCATATTTGCGCCGGCTGGAAACAAGATCTACATACGGATGGCGGGACCGGGAGTTAAGCCGCCCCCAAACTGATGGCAAATGCGATGCGCGAACCGTCTAAAATCAATTTTGATGCTCTCAGGAACGCGATTTACCACACTGCGCGCCGCAACTATTACGATTTCCTCAACCGGTTTATGAGCTTGCTAGTTGTCGCAGCGGGTGCTGGCGCCGTCGCGGATTTTGAGAGGTTCTTTGCGTCCCCAGCGCTTCTGGCCTTTGTGGCTACTATGGCGGGACTATTTCAGTTGGTGTTCGACTTCGGAGGGAAGGCGCGCACACATGAGTTTTTGCAACGGCGTTTCTATGAACTGACGGCCGAAATCGCACAGGCCGAAAAACCTACCCCATCAAAGATCAGAGACTGGGAGGCGGCTCTCAAGCGCCTCTACGCTGAGGAACCGCCACCGATGCGCGCAATGGACGCAATAGCCTATAACGCTGCAGCTGAAAGCCTTGGCAGCGACAAGGCAAAGCGTATCTACGTGACCTCTTGGCAAAGCTTCAATCGTTATTGGTGGGAGTTCAACGGCGCGGATTTCCCTTATGTCTCTGACGTAAAAGCAAAAGGCGCTTCGCCTTCTGCTTAGGCGAGACGGGCTTCCCCAATCCGCCGATAGGCAAGGCGCTTGCCTTCGATCATGGCAAGCAACTGGTCGTGGCATTCGGTGTCTGTCACCTTAAGCGCCGTGCGGCGGTTGTAGCGGAAATCGAACTCGGCAAGGTAGCGGTGCAAATGAGCCTCGCCGCAATGCTGATGGCTAAGCTGGATGTTCCTATATCGGCTTTCGACACCGATATCCTTCGCAGTGCCTTCATGAAGTCGGTCATCGAGAATGGTATACTTGAGGATCAATGCGATTACGCGGCCCAAATGATCCGTGACTTCACGGGCAAAATGATGGTCGATCTCGACGTCGTGGACTGGATCGTGCGAACTAGCCAGTCCGGCTTATCGGGTCTATACTCGGGCCATGAAGCCACCAGTGCCAGCCGACACCGCGAATGACAACGGCAAGCCTGAAGATCATCTCACAGCCGCGACCATCGCCCTGCACAAGGCCATGAAGGGGCTGGAAGCGCCGGCCAAGGTGATAGAGGCTGCCTTGGCTGTTGCGCATCCTTTGGCGGGCGCTACCCCAGCCGTAGGGGAATGGCGCTGCAGCAGCTTTCTTCTATAGATCGCAAATGGGGATAAGAGAGCACCCGTTACAGGGAAGTATCGTGACGGTGGATTACTCAAAGGGCGGCTTTGTTCCATCCAGCGCCAGAATGAAAGCCAGGATGAATGGCCGAGCACCGGCCGGCTGCAGGTAGCGTATGACGGACGCGTGATTGAGGTGCGGAGCTATCCTTGTCCGCTGGACCGCGGCCGCACATCTTCGCGCTCCCCTGTCTTGGCCGCCGGCTTTACCCGCGCCGGACCCACGGGACCGCCTTTCGTATCCGCGAGCGGCTCCTTTCTGGTGGTGCCGTCTGCGATGGTGATCACGCTGTCGTAGAAGCTCTTGCCGGTGGAGGATATCGGTGGTGTCGCATCATGCATGATGCTGATCACCGTCGCGCTCGGACAAGCATCCTTGATCGCCTGGTGGAAGGCAACCGTGGCGTCTGGGTCGAGGGCGCTCGTCGACTCATCCAGAAACAGCAGGCCCGGCCGGAGCAGGAGTATCCGTGCGAGAATGATCTTCTGCTTCTGACCGCCGGAAAGAAGCTGGTCCCAGCTATGCCCGTTGCGACCCTCCTGGTCGAGGTCGCTAGCGAACTCGGCAAGGCCCGCCTTGGTCAGCGCGACGGCGACGTCGACATCCGAATGGGCTTCAACAAGATCAGGCATGCAAATCAGTTCCTTGAGGGATACGGGGGGTAGGTTCACATCCTGGGCGGCATACAGACTTCGCACGCCCTCGGGCAGAATTGTCGTGCCGCGACCATGCGGCCAGAGGCCATTGATGGCCTTGAACAGAGACGACTTGCCGCTGCCCGACTCTCCGACGAGCAAGGTCCATTCTCCTGGCTTGAAGTGGTGCTTGCCGGTCCTGACAAAGGGCACATCATCGCCCTCATGCATCAGTTCCAGATCATTGAGGGTCAGGCCAAGCTTGGGGTCCTGCGTGCTGTAGCGCAGTTCGGAAAGGCCGGTTCGCGCATAGAACTCGCGCGGCCGCTGCACATCCTCGATCGCCCTTGCAAGCTCGGTCAGGCGACCTGAATTCGCCTTGAGCGTCGATATGTCCGGCATGACGTGGATGAACCAGGAACAATCGATTATCAGGGCGTTCGCCAGTTCGGCCCCCGTGATGTAGACTTGCAGGCTGATCTCGTTGTCGACATAGGGCAACAGGCCCGGCGCGTAGGCAACAATCCGAGAGCCCAGGAAATTATAGAAGAGCTCAAATGCCATATATCCGGAAACCAGCTTGTTGAGCCTCGCCCAGGTACGATCAATGTCGAGGTAGCGGCGTTTGTGGATGCCCTTCTGCGCAATCTCGCCCGAGGCGGCGGCGGTATAGAAGCTGTTGTGGAGAAGCGTGTTCAGCGCGCCGCGGTAACTGCCCTCGGCCCTCTGCATGGTGTTGTCCAGCACCTGCAACACACCTCCCAGCTTCGTCGCGACGAAGGTGGCAATCGGGACGTAGGCAATGACGGCAACAAGCGTCAGGAAGGCGCTGCCATAGCCGCCGAAGAAGGGCAGCCCGTCAATCGGAGCGGACGTTTCGACGATCTTGCGGCCAACAAAGACAAGTGACAGCAGCACCCCTGCGATACCCATGGCGACGCCAATGGCACCGCCGGCCATTCCCTTGATCGATTCCTGGACACGCTGATCAATATTGTCGGGAACCGAGATCTTGGGCGGTATGGCATGGGTGGCGCCATGTTGGATGTGATAGTGCGTATGGTTGCTGTCGAGCAGGGCATCGTTGAACCGCTGATCAAGCCACGCACGCCACCTGCGGTGCAGCGTCGTCGAGAAATAGTGGCGGACGGCGATGAAACCAACATCCTTGAGCACCACAATCGCGGCAAGCGTCGCGGCGCTTTCCAAGATAGTCCTCAGCGTCGCGGGATTTTCAGGACGGTGAAGAAGAGCGATCGCGCTGACGAGCTGGCCCGACACTTCTGCAAACCAGACACTGGCCAGGGCCGACAAGGCTGTAAGTATGATGATGACCGATGTCAGCCCCCATGCCTCCAGCCATTTCTTCGATCGCCAGTAAGCGGCCATCAAGCCGGAGAAGCTGCGCATCGAGGAAACGGGAGTTGCCGGCTTCTGCTCCACCGAGCGACGGCTCAACCAGCGCAACGCGACCTCCCGCCGTTGATGAGCGGGTGTCTACGCACGCAACGCTCCTTGCATTTGAAACAGGCTCTTCCCCCCGACAGGATGAGGGGCACCAAAGAGGAAGATTCTGTACAAGGCATGTCGGGTGACGCCAAGAGACAATTTGCTGTCGCCGATATGGTGCCGGATTGCCGACGCCAAACCCGGCACGTGGCAAAGCTCCATGGGGCTACTGCCAGAGCCGCCTCATGCGAATGGAGACATCCTCCAGGACCGGCATGGAGGCCAGCACGAGGAGAATGGCAGCGAGGAACAACGTCACCGCAAAGCCAACGTGTTTGAAACCCATGGCGCCGATGACGCCGCCGATGAAGAACAATGCAACAAGCGACGCAAGCAGCCTCAGCTTCCTTCGATCCGCCTTCACGAACAGTTCGTCCGAGTCATTTCCCGATATGTTCCAATAAAACAGCTTGCCGAGCTCGATGCCCATGTCGGTCACCAGGCCAGTGACATGCGTCGTCCGGATTCTGGCTTCCGACAGCTTGGTGATGATGGCGTTCTGCAACCCCATGATGAAGCAAAGCAGCATCACCGTCATAGGCACGAACAGCGCTTCGTGACGTGCGAGATGGCTGCCGAGCAGACCGAAACAGATCAGCAGGACCGCTTCCAGGACAAGCGGGAACGCGTATTCGCTCTGCAGGCTCTGCCGCCTTCCCCAGTTGACCAGGACCGCTGAACAGGCCGCGCCCGCGACAAATGACAGCAAGGCCCCCAATCCGGAAAGCGCCAGCCCGATATTGCCGAGTGCCACGTGGTCGGCCATCGACGAAACGATGCCGGACATGTGGGACGTGTACTGCTGAACCGCCAGAAAGCCGCCAGCGTTGGCGGCTCCTGCGATGAACGTCAGAAAACGAGCGAGGTGCCGGTCAGTTCTTTCGCTTCGTTCCTTTCCGGTCAACCGGCGCAGATACACGATCATGAGCGTATCCTGCCTTTTGACGCGGCAAGTCGTGACCAAGAGTGGGGGTGCCGGGGCGGGTTCATCAACAGGTTCTGGACGCGAAAACAAGGGATCGGCCAACGCATGGTGCTGGCGTGAGCGAAGGTGGGTGCTTGGGGCTTAGTTTGGTATGCTTGTCAGCGCATCGGGATGCCGGAACCTGACGCCACGGCCGCCGTCGTCGCTGCGTACATGCTCGCTGATCAGTTCGATGCCGGCCCGGTTGAGCGCATTGATCACTTTCGTCAGACTATCGACAACGCCTCGCACATTACCGTGGCTGGCCTCCATTCGTTGGATGGTTGGCACGGAGACGCCCGCCATTTCCGCCAGGGTCTTCTGATCAATGATGAGGAGGGCGCGGGCGGCACGAAGCTGGAAGGCTGTGATCATTGAGGCATCAGTGTCTGAGTATGAGAAATGATAATCTCGATCGTATCATTGATGTGCAGAACATCAATACAAACCGAAAAATATTGACCCTCCCTTGGCATGGCGAGACGCCGCGATTATGGTGCCGGCATGACTCAACGCTACAAACTATGTCGGGAGCCGGCTGGCACCTGGGCCGTCAACGATGCTCTCACCGGGCGGCCCGCCGAGATGGGCAGCCGAACCATCGTTGGGATGAACCAGCAGGATGCCGAGGAAATCGCCGATCTTCTCAGCAAACTCGACGCACAAAGACGGGAAACAGGATCATGAAGGTCAAAGACAGCAATGGCACGCCACTGAACGAAGGCGATTCCGTCACGCTCATCAAGGATCTCAAAGTCAAGGGCACCTCCGTTACCCTGAAACGTGGAACGCTGATCAAGAACATCCGTCTCACGGGCAACGAGGACGAGGTCGAGTGTCGGGCCGAAAAGGTCAAGGATCTGGTTCTCAGGACGGAATTCCTGAAGAAAGCCTAGGAAGCTCAGTTCGTTGGCTGACGCCGCGCCGTGGCTCGGCGCCGGCAGGCGTGCGCTCACAGCAGGTTGGACAGGACGGCCATGAAGTGGTCGTTCTCCGAAGCCGAGCCGATGCTGACGCGCACATAGGTGTCGAAGCCCTCCTGCTTCCACGGTTTGACGATGACGCCTTCGCGCAGCAGGCTTTCGGCGAATCCGGAGGCATTTTGCCGGCAGTTGAAGAACAGGAAATTGCCTCTGGAGGGAGCGACCTCGAGGCCCTTGCTGGCGAGGAAATTCCCGACGCGTGCTCTCTCCGCCCTGGCCAGCGCGACAACCCTGGCGAGGTGCTCCTCATCGGCCAGGGCCGCCAGCGCGGCGGCCTGCGCCATGCCGTTGGCGTTGAAAGGCGTGCGGACACGGTCGAGCAGCGCGCGCAGTTCCGGGTCACCGACGATGCCGAAGCCGATGCGCAATCCGGCGAGGCCGAACGCCTTGGAAAATGTCCGAAGCACGATCCAGGACCGGTCGAGCTCGCCGAGGTAGGGCAGCGACGACGCATAGCCGTCGCCCTCGGCGTATTCGGCATAGGCTTCATCGATGACGATCAGCGTCTCGTCGCCCACCGCATCCAGGACCCGGGTCAGATCGCCGCCGGAGAGCCAGCTGCCGACCGGGTTCATCGGGTTCGAGAACAACAGCATGCGGGGCCGTTCGCGCACCGCCTCGACCAGCGCGTCGACATCGATGGTGAAATCGCCGTTGACGGCAACGCGCTTGACGGTCGCGCCCATCAACGTCGCGTAGTCTTCATGCAGCGGGAACGATGGATAGAGCGTGACGACGGCGTCGCCCGGCCGCAACACGGCGCGGCTGATGACGGAGAGCAGGTCTTCGGAACCGTTACCGAGGATGACCTGATCCTCGGCGACTGCATATCTGTCGCCGATCGCCTGGCGGAGCTTGCGTCCGGCTGGGTCCGGATAGAGCCGGAACATCTCGGAGCCGGCATGCATCATCGTGGCCACGGCCGGGCTCGGGCCTATGGGGTTTTCGTTCGAGCCCAGTTTGGAGATCCTGGCGGGCGCGTATCGCAGCATGACCTCGTCAATGGTCAGTCCGGAATTGTAAGGGGACAGGCGCGTGACTTCGGCTCGGACCATATTCGAGGCTTTCGACACAAGCGGGCTCCTCTGCGGTTGGCCAACAAGCTCATCGGCCGGGTTCTCAAACGCCGGGTTTCGCGGCATCTTCCCAAGGCAGGCCGGGACAGGCGCGTTCGTGCGGCGGATTTTGTCATCACTACCGCAGCCGAAATAGTTTGTATATGCTTGTATATGGAACTTGATCTGGTAGTCTCGAAACCGGCGCCGAGGCCGACGCTGGCAAGGAGGATCACATGCGCAACGCTTCTCTCTTCGATCTCTCCGGCAGGAAGGCGCTTGTCACCGGCGCAAGCCGCGGCATCGGGCGCAGCATCGCCGAGGCGTTGAGCGCGGCCGGAGCCGACGTCGCGGTCACTGCGCGCACGCTGGCCTCGCTGGAGGACACCACGGCAGCCATCCGCGCGGCCGGCGGGGTGGCGCACGCCATCGCGCTTGATGTCACCGATGTCGAGCGGTGCCGGACGGCGACAGACGAGGCCGCCAGCCTGCTCGGCGGTCTCGACATCCTCGTCAACAATGCCGGGATGGAAGAGGTTCGGCCCTCGCTCGATGTCGACGAGGCGCTGTGGGACAGGATCGTCGACACGAACCTCAAGGGAGCATTCTTCTGCGCCCAGGCCGCCGCGCGGCAGATGCGGGACGCCGGACGGCCCGGCGCCATCATCAATCTGTGTTCGCTGACATCCGAAGTCGGCATTCCCACGGCGGTGCCGTATGGCTCGTCGAAGTCGGGTCTGCTCGGCATGACCCGGGCGCTCGCGGCGGAGTGGGCGGAGCTTGGCATCCGGGTCAACGCCATCGCCCCGGGCTATTTCAGGACGGCGATGACGGATGTCTTCTACAGCAACGAGGCATGGCAGCAATCCATGCTGGCCAAGATCCCGCAGCGCCGTTTCGGTGATCTCAGCGACCTGCACGGCATCGCGGTGTTTCTTGCTTCGGATGCGGCAGCCTACATCACCGGCCAGTCCATTCCGGTCGATGGCGGCTTTCTCGCCTCGATCTGATGCGCGGGTTTGCCTGGACAGTTTCGGCTGGAAGGATGACGGAAAAATCGCTGGCGGTCATTATACATACATGTATATACTTTTCGCCGTGAGAAGCCTCGTGAGGGCTGTAATCCTTGTCTCGGGTCGATCTGTCGACCTCCAGAAGAGTGGCCGACCAGAGCCAACCAACATTGCTTTCCAAGAGTTCCAAGAGAAGGAGCAGCCATGTCCGACATCAGCTTCCACGACCTGTCATCCATCGGCGCCGACCAGCGCGCCAGTCTGCTGAAGCGCGCCGAGGGCGACCTGACGGTCTTCATCGAAAAAGTCCGTCCGATCATCCAGGCCGTCAAGGACGAGGGCGACGCCGCCTTGATCCGCTTCGCCCGGGAACTCGACAAGGCCAATGTGGCCGAGGGCGAACTGAAGGTGTCGGAGGCGGAGTTCGACGCGGCATTCGACAAGGTCGAAAAGGATGTCGTGGAGAGCATCAAGTTCGGCATCGACAACATCCGTCGCTTCCATGAGGAGCAGAAGCCGGAAACGATGTGGCTCAAGGAAGTCCGGCCGGGCGCCTATGCCGGCGACCGGTACACGCCGATCGCTTCCGTCGCGCTCTACGTGCCGCGCGGCAAGGGCGCCTTCCCGTCGGTAACGATGATGACGTCGGTCCCGGCGGTGATTGCCGGCGTGCCGCAGATCGCCATCGTGACGCCGCCGACATCGGATGGTTCCGTGGATGCGGCCACGCTGGTCGCTGCTCGTCTCGCCGGCGTGGGCACCGTGTACAAATGCGGTGGCGCGCAAGCCGTCGCCGCCGTCGCCTACGGCACCGAGACGGTGAAGCCCGCGCTCAAGATCGTCGGCCCCGGCAGCCCGTGGGTGGTGGCGGCCAAGAGCGTGCTGTCGTCGATCATCAACACAGGTCTGCCTGCCGGTCCATCGGAAGCGATCATCTTCGCCGATGACAGCGTCGACGGCGGCCTTGCCGCGCTTGACCTCCTGATCGAAGCCGAACACGGCCCGGATTCCTCGGCCTATCTGGTGACGCACAGCCGCAAGGTCGCCGAGGCAGCCTTGGCGGCACTTCCCGAGCACTGGTCGCGGATGACCGAACAGCGGGTTGAGTTTTCGCGCGCGGTGCTGACTGGAAAGCGCGGCGGCATCGTGCTGACCGCGTCGCTGGAAGACAGCTACCGCTTCATCAACGACTATGCGCCCGAACACCTCGAGATCCTGTCGAAGGAGCCGTTCGCGCATCTCGGACACATCACCGAGGCGGCCGAAATCCTGATGGGTCCGCACACGCCGGTGACGCTTGCCAACTTCGTCCTCGGGCCCAATGCGGTGCTGCCGACCAGCCGCTGGGCGCGGACCTACGGGCCGCTTTCGGTGACGGATTTCGTCAAGCGCTCGTCGGTCGGCTATGTCACCTCGGCCGCCTATCCGGAACTGGCGCTGCATGCCCGCAGGCTCGCCCGCTACGAAGGGTTCAGCTCGCATGAGAACGCGGTCTCGGAGATCCGCGACCGCTATCTCGCCGGCTGAGCGGAAGCGATCGCGATGAAGGCGGCACGACTCTATGGGCCCGGCGATCTGCGCGTCGAGGATATCGCTGCGCCGGGCGCTCCGGATGCGGGCTGGGTGAAGCTCAGGGTCGATGCCGCCGGCATCTGCGGTTCGGACCTGCACAATTTCCGCACCGGCCAATGGATAAGCCGGTCGCCTTCGACGGCCGGCCATGAACTGACCGGCACGGTCACCGCCATCGGCGAGGGCGTCGACACCGTCGCCGTCGGCGACAGGGTGGTCGCCGATTCCCGTTTCTGGTGCGGAGACTGCGCGCAATGCCGTGCCGGCAGGCGGCATCTCTGCGGCTCCCTGGGGTTCGTGGGAGAAGTCTGCGACGGCGGATTTGCCGAACAGGCGGTGTTGCCCGCACGCCTGCTGCATGTGATCGACGTCGCGCTCGACGAACGGGTCGCGGCAATGGCCGAGCCGCTTGCCGTGGCGCTGCACGCGGTGCGGCGGCTGCCGAAAACGGCAGGCTCGGTGCTTGTCGTCGGCTGCGGGCTCATCGGCGGTCTTGCCGCGCTGCTGCTCTCCCGAACCTTCGCCGGCACCGTGCTCGTCGCCGACCGCAACCAGGGTCGCCGCGCCCGCGTGGCGCGGGTGACGGGTGCGACGATCGTCGATCTCGACCGCGATGCCATTGCCGCCGCGACCGCCAATGCCCCGTTGCTGGCGGCCGTCGAGGCGACCGGCAGCATCGCGGCATTCAATCAGTTGCTCGATGTTCTCGATTCCGGCGGCACGGTGGCGATGGTCGGCATCTTCCACGGCCGCCTCGACATCGACCCCAACACATTGGTCGAACGCGAAATCGCATTGCTGGGGTGCCATGCCTTCGCCGACGAACTGCCCGACGCCGTGCGGATGCTGGGTGAACTCAGCGAGCCACTGCTGGCCCTGATCGACCGCGAGATCGGCCTGGATGACGTTCCCGCTGCCTATGAGCGGCTGTTGGCGGGACAGAGCGACGGCTTGAAAACAATCATCCGCATGCGGCAACCTGTCGAGCACGGGTGACTTCCGATAAATCGCCGGAAAGGACTTTTGAGATGATCGATTTGCCCGATACGGCCAGCCCTCTCTACGAGAAGGTGAAGGACTACATCCTGACCAACATCGGAACGGGCCGGTGGGGCAAGGATCGCAAGCTGCCGTCCGAGAATGAGTTGGTGGCTTCGCTGGGCGTGTCGCGGATGACGGTTCACCGGGCCTTGCGGGAACTGACCGCGGCGGGCTTCCTGATCCGCCTGCAAGGCGTGGGAACATTCATCGCGCCACCCCGGCCGCAATCGACGCTGATCGAGATCAACAACATCGCGGCGGAGATCGTCGAGCGCGGCAACAGGCATCGCTCCGAGGTCCTCGTCCTCGAAACAATCATGCCGACAAAGGAGCTCGCGCTGTCGTTCGAGTTCGCAAAGCGTGTCCCGATCTATCACTCCGTCGTCGTCAATTTCGAGAACGATTTGCCAGTGCAGCTGGAAGAGCGCTTCGTCAATCCGAGCCTGATACCCGACTACGACAAGCAGGACTTCACCAAGACGGCGACCTACGACTACCTGATGCAGAAAACCCCGGTGACCGAGGTCGAGCATATCATCTCGGCCATCCCGGCCGACAAGGAGACGGCGCGGCATCTGGGCATCGATGTCGGCAGTTGCTGCCTGCTTTTGCATCGCCGGACGTGGACGGGCGCGGTCGTCGCCACGATCAGCAAGCTGACCTATGCCGGCAGCCGCTACTCGCTCGGCAGCCGCTATTCCCCCTCCAGGACCAACTGACGGCGTGGCGAGAATGCAAGCCGAGGAGATGTGGCCCCAATGTATATACATGTACTGAAGAGATTGGACTCGCCCTCGGCCGACGGACTGGCCAGAAGGAACGACAGATGACGCCGACACCGAGCCGCACGGCGCGGATCCGCGCCCTCGCGCAACACGATGTCGCCGAGGCGCAGCGCGCGCTGTCGGCGTTGCTGGGGGATCTCTTCGAGATGAGCCCTTGCAATGTCCGCATCAATTTCGACAAATACAGCCTCAATTCGTTGAACGGCTTCTTCGAGGATGACGGCAAGGCCTACTTCTTCAAGTTCCATCAGGAGGAACGGGAAGAGGCGATGGCGGGCGAGTATTACCGCGCCGAGATCCTGTCGCGTGCCGGCCTGCCTGTCGACCAACCCGTGCACATGTCCGCCCAGCCCGGCGAGCAGATTCTCGTCTATCGGCGCCGCACGGATCCGAGATTTTCGGATGTGCTGTGGGCATTGGACGCGCAGGACGATGCCGGCAAACGGCGCGAGGCCGTTCTTGCCGAGCGCGACCTGTCAGCCAGGCTGCTCAAGGTCTATCTGGAGACATTGCATCCCGTCACCGTCGCGCAGGTGGAGGCGGAGCCGATCCACCGGCTCTTCCACGAGCGGCTGGTTGATGCCGATACACGCTCGTCGCCAGGTGGCCGCCTGGCCGATTTCTATATCGGCAAATCGTTTGTCTTTCCCGGCGTGGAACTGGACTGGGACCGGTTTTCGCGGCTGGAATTCGTCATCAACGGACAGCGCTACGCCAACAGTGTCGGCGAGCTTTTCGATGCCGCGGCAGTGCGCCTGCGGCCGGACAGGCTCGCCGATGCCGGCGGCGTGGTCGCGCATGGCGACGCCCACAACGCCAATGTCTGGTACACGGCGAAGGCGGGGAGGGCGGAACTGTCCTTCTTCGATCCCGCCTTTGCCGGCTCGCATATCCCCACGCTGCTGGCGGAGGTCAAGGCGACGTTCCACAACATCTTCGCCCATCCGTTCTGGCTCTACGATCCGGCCACCGCGACCGAGGCTTTTCGCGCGCGGGCGCGGCTGGACGGAGACCTGCTTCATGTCGACACGGACTGGGGCCTGAGCCCGGTCCGTCGCGACCTGCTGGAGGTCAAGGCGACAGCCCTGTGGCGGCCATTGCTGCTGGAACTCAAGCGGCGCGGCATGCTTCCGGCGGATTGGCGCGGGGTGCTGCGCTCAGGGCTCTTCCTGTCGCCGACGCTGGTCATGAACCTGCGCGCCGGCGCGCGCAGCCATACGCCGGTCTCCTCGCTCATTGCCTTTTCAGTCGCGGTCATGGTCGGCAGCGAGCCCGATGCCGGGACCGATGTGGTGACTGATTTCCTCGACCGGATCGATCCTGAAAGTGCATGAATGATCGTCGCGGAAAAGCAGGCGGATGGGCTTGATCGAGGCGGAAAATTGAGTCAATCCAACTTGTATATGCATGTATGTATTTTAGCCTTGACATCCGCTTCCGCTGACGCTGAAATATCCTCGCACTTCACCATGAAGTGGCAGGTATGACGCCGAGGCACAGTGCCGCAAGAGCAGAAACCCGCAGTCTCACCAGACCGGATGCTTGGTTGAAAAAAAGCGGTCTGATCATCAAGGGGAACAAGATGATGCGTAACCTAACAGGACAATTTCGCGCGCTCGTGATGGCTGCCGCCATCGGGCTCGCTGCCGCCCCGGCCGCCCACGCCGCCGATGCGGCCATCCCCACCACGCCCGAAGCCGGAGCGTTCAAGATCGGCATCGAGCCCTGGCTTGGCTACGGCCAGTGGCATGTCGCCGACGCCAAGGCGCTGTTCAAGGCAAACGGGCTGACGGACGTGCAGATCGTTAATTTCGCCGAGGACAAGGACATCAACGCGGCTCTCGCGAGCGGCCAGCTCGACGCCGCCAACATCGCCACCCACACGGCGATGGGCATGGTCGCGGCCGGCCTGCCGGTGAAGATCGTGCTGCTGCTCGACGTCAGCATGACGGCCGACGCCATGATCGCCGGCAAGGACATCACCTCGATCAAGGACCTCAAGGGCAAGGAAGTCGCCTTCGAGGAAGGTACGACGAGCGACATCCTGCTCAAATACGCGCTCGCCAAGAACGGCATGTCGATCGACGATGTGAAGCCGGTTCCGATGCCGGCCGCCGATGCCGGCGGCGCCTTGATCGCCGGCCGCGTGCCGGTCGCGGTCACCTACGAACCGTACCTCACCGTCGCCATGGCGCAGAACAAGGACGTCAAGCTGCTGTTCACCGCCGGCGAGGATCCCGGCCTGATCAGCGACGTGCTGGTGGTGCGCGACGAGGTGATCAAGTCGCGGCCCGGCCAGGTGCTGGCCATGATCAAGAGCTGGGACGCGGCGCTCAAGGATTACAAAGCCGACACGCCCGGTGGCCGCGCCATCATCGCCAAGGCCGTCGGTTCGGACGTCAAGGACCTCAACACCGCTTTCGACGGTGTGCGTTACTACTCTCTCGCCGAAAACAAGACGGCGCTCACCGGCGATTTCACCACCAAGACATTCGCCGATGTCGAAGCGGCCGCCAAGAACGCCAAGCTGCTGCAGGCAGACGTGACGCCGGAGCAGATGATCGACCCGTCCTTCGTCAAGGCGGCGGAATGACGAAGGCCGGATCGCGGTGGTAACACAGATGTCCGGGGAGCCCCCGGCGAAAACGGTCCCGGCTCGCCCCGCACCGGGGCCGGTCACCAAACAGGCGAGACGCCGCCGATCCTCCGGGATCGGCGTGCCCATCGCCAGGTCGCGTTTCCTGATGATCGCGGTGGCTGTCTTTGTCGGACTTGGCCTGGCCTGGTGGGCGGCGACCGGACTGGAATGGGTGAAACCCATCTTCCTGCCGTCGCCGGGCAGCGTCGCGACCCAGATCGCCAAGCTCGCTACTGACGGCACGTTGTGGCTGGACCTCAAGGCCTCGATGTACCGGATTTCCATCGGCTTCCTCATCGCCTCGGCACTGTCCATACCGATCGGCGTGCTGATCGGCAGTTTCCGTTCCTGGGAAGCAGGTATCGAGCCGCTGGTGGATTTCATCCGCTACATGCCGGTCGTCGCCTTCGTGCCGCTCTCCATCCTGTGGGCGGGTACCGGCGATACGCAGAAGTTCCTGATCATCTTCATCGGCACCTTCTTCCAGCAGGTGCTGATGATCATGGACAATGTGAAAAGGGTTCCCACCGATTTCATCGGACTTGGGCGCACGCTCGGCCTGTCGGATCGCAAGATCCTGACGCGCATCGTCGTGCCCAGCGCCTTGCCGGGTATCTGGGATACGCTGCGCATCAGCCTGGGCTGGGCATGGACCTGGCTGGTGCTGGCCGAACTCGTCGCGGCGACATCGGGGCTCGGCTATCGCATCACCGTGTCGCAGCGCTATTTCCAGACAAACACCATCATCGGCTACATCCTGCTCCTGGGCGTGCTTGGGCTCATCACCGACCAGGTGATGAAGGCACTGGAAAAGGTGCTGTTCCGGCAGGATGGCCACTCGCAATGAGGCACGGTCGATGAATCCTCCCAAATTGCGGATCGCCGGCCTCCACAAGAGCTTCGGCACGGGCGAGCGGCGCACGGAGGTGCTGCGGGACATCAACCTCGATCTTGCCGACAATGAGTTCGTCTCGCTCGTCGGCACGTCGGGTTGCGGCAAGAGCACGCTGCTGTCGATCGTGGCCGGACTGCAGGACTTCGACGCCGGCGATCTCAGCATCGACGGCGCGCCGATCCTGCAGCCGGGTCTCGACCGTGGCGTCGTCTTCCAGTCCTACACGCTGCTTCCCTGGCTGACGGCGCGGCAGAACATCGAGTTTGCGCTCAAGGCCGCGGGTTACGATCGCGCGACCTGCCGCAGGATCGCGCTGGAGCATCTCGACCTCGTCAAGCTGTCGCACAGCGCCGACCGCTACCCCTCCGAACTCTCGGGCGGAATGAAACAGCGCGTCGCCATCGCGCGTGCGCTTTCCTATCGGCCCAAGATGCTGCTGATGGACGAGCCCTTCGGCGCGCTCGATGCCTTGACCCGGCACCAGATGCAGGAACTCCTGACCCAGATCTGGGAGGAACACCGGCTCACCGTGCTGTTCGTCACGCATGACGTCGAGGAGGCCGTCTACCTGTCGGACCGTATCGTCGTCATGGGAATCGGCCCGGGACGCATCACGCAGACCTTCAACGTCGATATCGAGCGGCCGCGCCGGGAAGAGGTGATGGAAAGCCCGGCTTTCATGGATCTGCAACGCGGCGTGCACAAGGCCATCCGCGAGGGGTCAAAACGCCCCGAAATGGCGCTGGCGGGGTGATGCATTTGGCGTCGGGCCCCGGCGCCCTGTCGTCATCCAAATCACCATCCATTGCGATCAGCAGGTCATGCCGCATTGCACAAATTCTTCGCATGGGCACAATGCAAGAATGGTTCGCAGTTCACTCGCCGTCCTGGTCATCGACGAAAACCGCATCCGCGCCTCGATCATCGAGGCGGGACTGCGCGAGGCCGGCCATGAGCGGGTCACCGTCATCCACGACGTGACCGGCATCGCGCGGCAGATCGCCGAGATCGAACCCGACGTCATCGTCATCGATCTCGAAAATCCGAACCGCGACATGCTGGAGAACATGTTCCAGCTTTCGCGCGCGGTGAAGCGGCCGATCGCCATGTTCGTCGACCGCTCCGACCAGGCCTCGATCGAGGCGGCGGTCGATGCCGGCGTTTCAGCCTATGTCGTCGATGGTCTGCGGCAGGAGCGCGTCAAGCCGATCCTCGACATGGCGGTGAGCCGCTTCAACGCCTTCTCGCGCATGGCGCGCGAACTGGAAGAGGCGCGCAGCGAGCTCGAGAGCCGCAAGGTGATCGATCGCGCCAAGGGCATCCTGATGAAGTCGCGCGGCCTGAGCGAAGAGGCCGCCTACACGCTGCTGCGCAAGACGGCGATGAACCAGAACCGCAAGATCAGCGACATCGCCCAGAGCCTGGTGACCGCCGCCGGGCTGCTGGGACCGGTGGAGGACGAATGAGCATGGGCGCCGAGCACCAGATCACCGCCGGCTTCATGCCGCTTTTCGACAGTGCCGTGCTGGTCGCGGCCGGCGAGTTGGGCTTCGCCGCACGCGAAGGCATCGATCTCACGCTGCACCGCGAAACGTCGTGGGCCAACATCCGCGATCGCATCGCCATCGGCCACTTCCATCTCGCGCATATGCTGGGGCCCATGCCGCTTGCCTGCAATCTCGGGCTGACGCCGCTCGCCTCCGAGACCATCGTGCCGTTTTCGCTCGGGCTCGGCGGCAATTGCGTCACCATCTCCAACGCCGTCTGGGACGGCATGGCTGCGCACGGCGCCAAACCCGATCTCGATCCGGCGCGCGCTGGTGCAGCACTTGGCGCGCTCATTCGCGAGCGTGCTGCCGCCGGCCATGATCCGTTGCGCTTCGCTGTCGTGCACCCGCATTCCGGGCACAATTACGAACTGCGCTACTGGCTTGCCGCCTGCGGCATCGATCCGACGCGCGAGATCGAGATCGTCATCGTGCCGCCGCCGTTCATGGCCGACGCGCTGGCCACCGGGCGGATCGACGGCTACTGTGTCGGCGAGCCCTGGAACAGCGCTGCGGTCGCCGCTGGCACCGGCCACATCGTCACCGTCAAGGCGCAGATATGGCGCAACAGCCCGGAGAAGGTGATCGGCGTGCGCAAGGCCTGGGCCGAGCAGTCCCCCGAGGCCTTGGCGGCACTGTTGCGCGCGCTGCATCATTCGGCCCGCTGGTGCCAGGATCCGGCCAACCATGGCGAACTCGCGGCGATGATGGCGCAGCCGGGCTTCCTCGGCCTGCCGCCTGCCGTCCTGATGCCGATCCTGACCGGCCATCTCAAATTGGGCGGCGGCGCGGAGCTGGATATCGACGACTTCTTCCTGCCCTTCGACAAGGCGGCCAACTTTCCATGGAAGAGCCATGCGCTGTGGTTCTACACGCAGATGGTGCGCTGGGGGCATGTGGCGCACACGCCGGAAAACCTAGCCATTGCCCGCGACTGCTACCGGCCCGACCTCTACCGCTCGGCGCTGAAGCCGCTTGGCGTCGCACTTCCCGGCGCCAATTCGAAGGTCGAGGGCGCGCTGCGCGTGGCCACGGCGGTCGGCGCGACAGGGGCGGGCCTGATGCTCGGACCGGATGGTTTCTTCGACGGCCAGATCTTCGATCCGGACGAGATCGACGGCTACATAGCCGCCCAGAAATCGGCCCGCGCGCAAGCCTGATCATTTCCGCGCCATTCTTGTGCATTGCACAAAAATTGTGCGTGCGATTGCTCCAATGAACAATCTTTGGCCTGTTCGCAAGATCGCCCGGCGCGCCGGTGACCGGCGCGTATTGCTGATTCCATTGGCATTTTTCCTCTCGCCTCAAACTGGCACGGTTCATGCTTTGAAATAGCCGGGCCCTTCGCGGGTCACGGAACAGGCGTCCAATGGCGGGCGCCACAGGCAAAGCTGCCGCTCAGGTCAAGACGCGATCCGGATTTCCGGACGCGAAGACCTGGCCGGCGGCTTTTTGTTTTGGAATCGCGTTCAACCGGAGACGACGATGAAGAAGACCATGAAGAAATGGATCGGGACTGGAACATCGCTTGGGGATGTGACGCGTCGCGATTTTCTTGTCAGCAGTGCGATGACGGCCGGCCTGTTCATGGCGGCCCGCAAGCTCTTTCCGTCTGGCGCCTATGCCGCCACGACCGCTCCGGAAGTCACCGGCGCCAAGCTCGGCTTCATCGCGCTGACCGATGCGGCACCGCTGATGATCGCCAAGGAGAAGGGGCTGTTCGCCAAGTTCGGCATGCCCGACGTCGAGGTGCTCAAGCAGGCCTCGTGGGGCGCGACGCGCGACAATCTGATGCTCGGCGGCGCGGCCAACGGCATTGATGGCGCCCATATACTGACGCCGATGCCTTACCTGATGCACACCGGCAAGGTGACGCAGAACAACCAGCCGATGCCGATGGCGATCGTGGCGCGGCTCAACTACGACTGCCAGGGCATCTCGGTGGCGCAGGAATATGCCGGCACCGGTGTCGGCCTCGACGCCTCGAAGCTGAAGGACGCCTTCGCCGCCAAGAAGGCGGCAGGCAAGGACATCAAGGCCGCCATGACCTTCCCGGGCGGCACGCATGATTTGTGGCTGCGCTACTGGCTGGCCGCCGGCGGCATCGATCCCGACAAGGACGTCTCGACCATCGTCGTGCCGCCGCCGCAGATGGTGGCCAACATGAAGGTCGGCAACATGGATGTGTTCTGCGTCGGCGAGCCGTGGAACGAGCAGCTCGTCCACCAGGGCGTCGGCTTCACTGCTGCCAGCACGGGCGAATTGTGGAAGGGCCATCCCGAAAAGGCGCTCGGCCTGCGCGCTGAATTCATCGAGAAATACCCGAACGCCACCAAGGCGATCCTGATGGCCGTCATGGAAGCCCAGCAATGGTGCGAAGCCAAGGAAAACAAGGACGAGATGGCCGCCATCATCGGCAAGCGGCAGTGGATGAACGTGCCTGTCGCCGACATCATCGGCCGTCTCAAGGGCGACATCAACTACGGCAACGGCCGCGTGGCCACCGGCACCGACCTCTACATGAAGTTCTGGAAGGGCGGCGTCTCCTACCCGTTCAAGAGCCACGATACATGGTTCCTCGCCGAGAACATCCGCTGGGGCAAGTTCGCGCCGACCACCGACATCAAGGCGCTGGTCGACCAGGTCAACCGCGAGGATCTGTGGCGCGAGGCGGCCAAGGACCTCGGCGTGGCGGCCGCCGACATTCCGGCGTCCTCGTCGCGCGGCGTCGAGACCTTCTTCGACGGCAAGGTCTTCGATCCGGCCAACCCGTCAGCCTATCTCGACAGCCTGAAGATCAAGGCATCGGCCTGATCGGAGCAAACGGCGCTTTGCGCCGTTTTCGCCCCTACCTGCCCCCAAGGAGCTTTTCCAGAAGATGTCCATCCAAGCCATCGAGGACACCAAGGTGAAGGCGTTCCCCGCGAAGCCGGCGGAAGTGATTGCCTTCACCGCCAAGGCAAGACGCCGCTTCGAACCGATCGTCATCGCCGGAAAGCTGGCGAGCACGCTGGTGCCGCCGGTCATCGTCATCGCCCTCATGCTCGTAGTCTGGCAGATAGCCTGCTCGTCGCCCACATCAAGCCTGCCGCCGCCGAGCCAAGTGTGGAACGAGGCCTACGACCTGATCGCGCATCCGTTCTTCAACAACGGTCCGCAGGATATCGGGCTGGCCTGGCGGGTGCTGATCTCGCTGCAGCGTGTCGCCATCGGCTTTGGCCTGGCGGCGATCGTCGGCGTGGCGCTCGGCGCGCTGGTCGGCCAGTCGATCTGGGCGATGCGCGGCCTCGATCCGGTGTTCCAGATCCTGCGCACCGTGCCGCCGCTCGCCTGGCTGCCGCTGTCGCTGGCGGCGTTCCGCGATTCCAGCCCGTCGGCGCTGTTCGTCATCTTCATCACCTCAATCTGGCCGATCATCATCAACACCGCTGTCGGCGTGCGCAACATCCCCGAGGACTACCGCAACGTCGCCCGCATCCTGCGGCTCAACCAGTTCGAGTTCTTCGTCAAGATCATGGTGCCGGCCGCCGCGCCTTACATCTTCACCGGCCTCAGGATCGGCATCGGCCTGTCCTGGCTCGCCATCGTCGCCGCCGAAATGCTGACTGGCGGCGTTGGCATCGGCTTCTTCATCTGGGACGCGTGGAACTCGTCGCGGCTGCCCGACATCATCGTCGCGCTCGCCTATATCGGCGTCACCGGCTTCTGCCTTGACCGCCTGGTCGCGGCGGTCGGCGCCTTCGTCACCCGCGGCACAACGGCAAAGTGAGGAAAGCGCCATGACGGCCTATTTGAAACTCGACCATATCGACAAATCTTTTGCCCGTGGCGGCCAGGTCAGCGAGGTGCTGAGGGACATAAGGCTGACCATCGACAAGGGCGAATTCGTCTCCATCATCGGCCATTCCGGCTGCGGCAAGTCGACCTTGCTCAATTTGATCGCCGGTTTGACCAAGGTGTCCGCCGGGGCGGTGCTGCTCGAAGACAAGGAAGTCGACAGCCCCGGGCCCGAACGCGCCGTGGTGTTCCAGAACCACAGCCTGCTGCCGTGGCTGACCGTCTACGAAAACATCAACCTGGCGGTGTCGAAGGTCTTCGGCCGTTCGAAGAGCAAGGCCGAGCGGCATGACTGGATCATGCGCAATCTCGACCTCGTGCAGATGGCGCATGCCAAGGACAAGCGTCCGGCCGAGATCTCGGGTGGCATGAAGCAGCGCGTCGGCATTGCCCGGGCGCTCGCCATGCAGCCGAAGATCCTGCTGCTCGACGAGCCGTTCGGCGCGCTCGACGCGCTGACGCGCGCGCATCTGCAGGACGCGGTGATGGACATCCATTCCAGGCTCGGCTCGACGACGATCATGATCACCCACGATGTCGACGAGGCGGTGCTGCTCTCCGACCGCATCGTCATGATGACCAACGGCCCGGCGGCGACCATCGGCGAGGTGCTTGCCGTGCCGCTGGCGCGGCCGCGCCGGCGCATCGAGCTCGCCTCCGACCGCACCTTCCTGCGCTGCCGCGAGGCGGTGCTGAAGTTCCTCTACGAACGCCACCGCTTCGTCGAAGCCGCGGAGTAGACCAATGACCGAGAGACTCGTCATCATCGGCAACGGCATGGCCCCCGGGCGCATGCTGGAGCACCTTTTGGAGCAGGCCCCGGGCCGCTACACCGTCACCATCTTCAACGCCGAACCGCGCGTCAACTACGATCGCATCATGCTGTCGCCGGTGCTGTCGGGCGAAAAGGCCTATGAGGAGATCATCATCCACGGCGACGGCTGGTACATCGCCAACAACATCACCCTCTACAAGGGCCACAAGATCATCGCCATCGACCGGGAGGCCAAGACCGTCACCTCCGATCATGGCGTCACCGAACCCTACGACAAGCTCGTCATCGCCACCGGCTCGGTGCCGTTCATCATTCCGGTGCCCGGCCATGATCTGCCGGGCGTGCTCACCTATCGCGATCTCGACGACGTCCAGGCGATGATGCTCGCCGCCCAGTCGCGGGCCAAGGCCGTGGTCATCGGCGGCGGCCTGCTCGGGCTGGAGGCGGCGGCGGGACTGAATGCGCAGGGCATGGACGTCACCGTGCTGCATGTCATGCCGACGCTGATGGAGCGCCAGCTCGATCCGGCCGCCGGCTATCTCCTGCAGCGCGCGGTGGAGCAGCGCGGCATCAAGGTCATCACCAAGGCCAACACGCAGGCGATCACCGGCAACGGCAAGGTCGGCCAGGTGGAACTTGCCGACGGCACCATCATCCCGGCGACGCTGGTGGTCATGGCGGTCGGCATCCGGCCGAATTCGGCGCTGGCCAAGCAAGCGGGCATCGCCGTTAACAGAGGCATCGTCGTCGATGCCGGCATGCGCAGCAACGATCCCGACATCTACGCGCTGGGCGAATGCGCCGAGGTCAACGGCCAGGTCTATGGGCTGGTAGCACCCCTCTACGAGATGGCGCGCGTCGCGGCAAGTCAACTTGCCGGCAACGAAGCGGCGGCCTTCGTCCATATGGACACGCCGACCAAGCTCAAGGTCACCGGCATCGATTTGTTCTCGCTCGGCGACTTCGCAGAAGGCGAGGACCGCCAGGAGATCGTGCTGCGTGATGCCGCCGCCGGCGTCTACAAGCGCCTGGTGCTGAAGGACGACCGCATCATCGGCACCGTGCTCTATGGCGAGACGGCGGATGGCGCTTGGTTCAATGACCTCAAGAAGAAGCAGACCGACATTTCCGAAATGCGCGACACGCTCATCTTCGGCCAGTCCTACCAGGGGGGTGCCCCGCTGGACCCTATGGCGGCCGTTGCAGCCTTGCCGGATGATGCGGAAATCTGCGGCTGCAACGGCGTTTGCAAGGGAAAGATCACCGGTGCGATCACGGCCAAGGGCCTGACCTCGCTCGACGACGTGCGCGCGCACACCAAGGCCTCGGCCTCCTGCGGTTCCTGCACCGGACTGGTCGAGAAGCTGATGGTGCTGACCATCGGCGACAAATACAACCCGGCCGCGGTGCAACCGATGTGCGGCTGCACGACACTCGGCCATGACGAGGTGCGCCGGCTGATCGTGGCCAAGCGCCTGAAGACCATTCCCGCCGTCATGCAGGAACTGGAGTGGACGACCTCCTGCGGCTGCGCCAAATGCCGGCCGGCGCTCAACTACTATCTCGTCTGCGACTGGCCGGACGACTACGCCGACGACTACCAGTCGCGCTTCATCAACGAGCGCGTCCACGCCAACATCCAGAAAGACGGCACCTATTCGGTGGTGCCGCGCATGTGGGGCGGGGTGACCAATGCCGCCGAATTGCGCGCCATCGCCGACGTCGTCGACAAGTTCGAGATCCCGATGGTCAAGGTCACCGGCGGCCAGCGCATCGACATGCTGGGCATCCGCAAGGAAGACCTGCCGGCGGTGTGGGCCGATCTCGGCCAGGCCGGCTTCGTCTCCGGCCATGCCTATGCCAAGGGCCTGCGCACGGTGAAGACCTGCGTCGGCTCCGACTGGTGCCGCTTCGGCACGCAGGATTCGACGGGGCTGGGCATCCGCATCGAAAAGTTCATGTGGGGCTCGTGGACCCCGGCCAAGGTCAAGATGGCGGTGTCGGGTTGTCCCCGGAACTGCGCCGAGGCGACCTGCAAGGATGTCGGCGTCATCTGCGTCGACTCTGGCTACGAGATCCATTTCGCCGGTGCCGCCGGTCTCGACATCAAGGGTACCGAAGTGCTCGGCCTTGTGAAGACGGAAGACGAGGCGCTGGAGCATATCGTGGCGCTGACGCAGATGTACCGCGAGCAGGGCCGCTATCTCGAACGCATCTACAAATGGGCCAAGCGCATCGGCATCACCGAGATCAAGCGCCAGATCATGGACGATGCGAGCAAGCGCAAGGCCTATTACGACCGCTTCGTCTTCAGCCAGAAATTCGCCCAGGTCGACCCGTGGTCGGAACGCGTTTCCGGCAAGGACAAGCACGAATTCCGGCCGATGGCTTCTGTCGGGTTCGCACAGGCGGCGGAGTAGGAGACTTACCTCCCCCTTGATGGGGGAGGTCGCGGCGAAGCCGCGGGTGGGGATGCCAGGCCGCACCCCACCCCGACCTGCGGTCCGACCCTCCCCATCGAGGGGAGGTTGGGTGCCAGGCCGGTGAATGCTGCGCATGAATATGTTGAGGACATGGATGATGAACTGGATATCGATCGGCTCCCTCTCGGACATTCCGCGCCGCGGCGCGCGCTGTGTCGCCACGCCGCAAGGCAAGGTCGCGGTCTTCCGCACCCAGGACGATCAGGTCTATGCCATCGACGACCATTGCCCGCACAGAGGCGGGCCGCTCAGCCAGGGCATCGTTCACGGCACGGCGGTAACCTGTCCCTTGCACAATTGGGTGATCTCGCTGGAGACGGGCAAGGCGCTTGGCGCCGACGAGGGCGCGGTGCGCACCATTCCCGTCAGGATCGAGGGCGAGCGTCTGTTCATCGCGCTGGAAGCGCTGGCCAGCCGCGCGGCCTGAACACATGGAGACCGAAGAAGCACGCGAGGTGAGGACCACCTGCCCCTATTGCGGGGTAGGCTGCGGCGTGCTGGCGAAGGTCGCCGCGGACGGGCAAGTGTCCGTCCGCGGCGACCCCGACCACCCGGCCAATTTCGGCCGGCTCTGCTCAAAGGGTTCGGCCTTGGCCGAGACCATCGACCTCGACGGCAGGCTGCTTCATCCGGAGATCCACGGTCGCCGCGCAAGCTGGGACGAGACGCTCGACCTCGTCGCTTCGACCTTCTCGCAAACCATCGCCGAGCATGGGCCGGACGCGGTCGCCTTCTACGTGTCGGGTCAGCTGCTGACCGAGGATTATTATGTCGCCAACAAGCTGATGAAGGGGTTTGTCGGCTCGGCCAACATCGACACCAATTCGCGGCTGTGCATGGCCTCGTCGGTGGCCGGCCACCGCCGCGCCTTCGGCTCCGACACGGTGCCGGGCACCTACGAGGATCTCGAGCTCGCCGATCTCATCGTGCTGGTCGGCTCCAACCTCGCCTGGTGCCATCCCGTGCTCTACCAGCGCATCGCGGCGGCCCGGGAAAAGCGGCCGGAGATGAAGATCGTGCTGGTCGACCCGCGCCGCACCATGACCGCCGACATCGCCGACATGCACCTGGCGCTCGCGCCGGATGGCGACGTCGCTCTGTTCACCGGCCTGCTCGCCTATCTCGGCCAGCACAACGCGCTCGACCGCGCCTACATCACGGCGCACACGACCGGCTTCGGGCAAGCGCTTTTCGCCGCCTCGGCGCTCGACCTTGCCGGTGTTGCCGCCGCCACCGGGTTGAGCGAGGACGAGCTTGGCCGCTTCTACAGCCTGTTCGCGGCAACGGCGAAAACGGTGACCGTCTACAGCCAGGGCGTGAACCAGTCGTCGTCGGGCACCGACAAGGTCAACGCCATCATCAACTGCCATCTCGCCACCGGCCGCATCGGCAGACCGGGGGCGGGGCCGTTTTCGGTGACCGGCCAGCCCAACGCCATGGGCGGCCGCGAGGTCGGCGGCATGGCCAATATGCTGGCCGCCCATATGGAGATCGAAAATCCAGAGCATCGCGACCGCGTGCAGCGCTTCTGGAATGCGCCAGCCGTTGCTCGCAAGCCCGGCCTGAAGGCGGTCGAGATGTTCCAAGCGGTGGCCGACGGGCGCATCAAGGCGCTGTGGATCATGGCCACCAACCCGGTCGATTCGATGCCGGACGCCGATGCCGTCGAAGCGGCGATCAAGGCTTGTCCGTTCGTGGTGGTCTCGGACGTGCTGGCCAACACCGACACCATCCGCCACGCCCATGTCCGGCTGCCCGCCGCCGCCTGGGGCGAGAAGGACGGCACCGTCACCAATTCCGAGCGCCGCATCTCGCGCCAGCGTGCATTTCTGCCCGCGCCCGGCGAGGCGCGGCCGGACTGGCGGATCATCGCCGACGTCGGCAAGCGGATGGGTTTTGGCGCGGCGTTCGCGCATGAGACGCCGGCGCAGGTCTTCGCCGAACACGCCGCGCTGTCCGGATACGAGAATGATGGTGCGCGGGATTTCGATATCGGTGCCTATGCGGGAATCGATGGAGAAGATTACGACGCGCTGGCTCCATTCCAATGGCCGGCGCCGAGCCCAGCGGAGGGCGCTCAGGCGGCCGATGGTTCTTCCAGCTCACGCTTCTTCGCCGACGGCGATTTCTACACACCCGACCGCAAGGCGCGCTTCATTGCCATCCGTCCCACTGCGGAAATCCGCACCAGCCCAGACTTCCCGCTCGTCCTCAACACCGGCCGTGTCCGCGACCACTGGCACACCATGACGCGGACCGGCAAAAGTCCGCGGCTGTCCCAGCACATCGCCGAGCCGTTCGTCGAGATCCATCCGGCGGATGCACAGCACCACGGCATCGGCGACGCCGACATCGTGCGCGTTGCCAGCCTGCGCGGCGAGGTGCTGGTGCGCGCGCTGGTCACGCCTCGCCAGCGCCAGGGCAGCCTCTTTGCGCCGATGCACTGGACCGATCAATTTGCCGCAAGGGGCCGGCTCGACACGCTCACCGCGCCACTGACCGATCCGGTTTCCGGCCAGCCGGCGCTGAAACATGTCGCGGCCAGCGTCGAGACGTTTGCCGCGAAAGCCTTCGGCTTTGCCGTGATGCGCCGGAAGCCGGCGTCGATTGCCGCGCCCTATTGGGCCGTGGCGAAATGTAGGGATGGCTGGCGGGTCGAACTCGCCTTTGCCGATGACGACATCGACTGGGCCGGCTTCGCCGCGGGCTTGTTCGACGTGCCGCCGGGAGGCGACATGCTCGCCTATCATGACCGCGACGCCGGACAACATCGCATCGCCGCTTTCGACGGCGATCGCCTGTCCGGCGCCTTGTTCGTCGCGCCCGGACCGGTCGCCGTGTCGCGCGGCTGGGCGGCGGAACAACTCGACGAAATCCACGCCGGACAGCGCGAACGCTTCCGGATCGTCGCCGGCCGCGCCGGCGCCGATCGGCCGGACGCCGGCGCGATCGTGTGCTCCTGCTTCAGCGTCGGCGCCAACCAGATCGCGGCGGCCGTGGCGGGAGGCTGCACGAGCGTCGAAGCCATTGGTGGTACGCTGAAGGCCGGCACCAATTGCGGCTCCTGCCGGGCCGAAATCCGGGCGATCATCCAGGCAAATCGAGTTCAGGCGGCAGAGTGACGCGCCCGACCAGGAGCCCGTTCCGGACGGCGAACGCGGAATTGGTGGCGTCATGTTGTTCGTCCGAAACTATGGATGTGGGACCACTTCAGGCCGCTGCCTCAACTGGAAGGCCTGCCGCCTTCCATTCGGGATAGCCGTCCTCGAGCCGGTGAACGACATAGCCTCGCGTCCGCAGTGCCGCGACAGCCTCGAAGGACAGAACGCAATAAGGACCACGGCAATAGGCGATGACCTCCCGGTTCGCGGGAAGCTCCGCCAACCGGCGCTCGAGTTCAGTGAGCGGGATGTTGAGCGCCCCCGGAAGATGTCCGAGCGCAAATTCATCCTCCGACCGGACGTCGAGAACCGTGACAAGGCCGTCATGCAGCCTTGAGACAAGATCTTCGCGCGACACAGCCTCCAGCGCGTCGCGAGTGTGGAAATAGTCGGTCATGACGCGATTGACCTCGGCGACGTTCCGCTCGCCGACGCGCCCCAGGGCCTTCATCAATTCGACCACCTGGGCATCTCCGGCAAGACGATAAAGCACATGCTTGCCGTGCCGCTGCGCCTCGACAAGCCGCGCGCGTCGAAGGATTTGAAGGTGGCGCGAGG
The DNA here is from genome assembly GCF_900103325.1 of Mesorhizobium qingshengii. Taxonomy (GTDB): domain Bacteria; phylum Pseudomonadota; class Alphaproteobacteria; order Rhizobiales; family Rhizobiaceae; genus Mesorhizobium; species Mesorhizobium qingshengii. Next base: position 150,184 of record NZ_FMXM01000014.1, read on the forward strand.
CGTTGGCAAAGTTGAGTCCCGCTCGCGCCGCAAGCCCCTCGACGCTGCGTTCGCCCTGGGCGAGATGCTCCAGCAATTCCAGTCGGTGCGCATGCCCGAGCGCCTGAGCGACTTCGGCAAGGCTGGCGAAGATCGCCTGTTTTGGCCCGATGCTTGACATGCGACCTTCTCGATGGAACATTCAGCAGAATAATTGAATGTTATCCAGGAGAGGTAGAGAGCGCAAGCCGTGATCCTCCGTCAATTCCTCCATTCCGATCCCGTCGCCGCTTCCTATCTGTTCGGATGCGGCGGCAAATCGGCCGCCGCCGTCGTCGATCCGGTCGGCGACATCGCGCCTTATCTCAGGGTTGCCGAGGCAACCGGCATGCGCATCCTCTTTGTGGTCGACACGCACATCCATGCCGACCACATTTCCGCCGGGCGCTCACTCGCCGAAGCTTCCGGCGCGCAATATGTGCTCTTCGAAGGCGTGGAAGCCGGCTTCCCGTTTCGGGGCGCCAAGGACGGCGAGGTGCTCGAGCTGGGTAACGTGACCATGACCGTCATGCACACGCCCGGGCACACGCCGGAGCACATCTCGATCCTGGTCACCGACAGGACACGCGCGGCCGAGCCATGGTTCGTGCTGACAGGTCACACGCTCATGGTTGGCGATCTTGGAAGAACCGAACTTGCAACCAGCGCCGAGGCCGGTGCGCGGACGCTGTTTTCCAGCATACGCCGTCTCAAGCAACTGCCGGATTACGTCGAGGTTCTGCCAGGCGCCTATTCCGGCTCGGTCTGCGGGCGCTCGCTCAGCGGTAAGCCGACATCGACGATTGGCTTCGAAAAGCGCTTCAACAAGGCATTCCGCATCGAGGACGAGGACGCTTTCGTTGCGACGATGATCGCGGACATACCGCCCCCGCCGCCGGATGCGGCGCGCAACCGCGCCGCCAATGCCGGCCTGGCCGCCGCTGCGGCCTGACCGGTGAGCAATGCGGCATCGGTTTCGCGGTCAGCAGGCTCGACGGTCAGGCTTGGGTTCAAGGAAAACTGGCGGCAATTTGCTCTCCTGATGCTGGTGAATGCCTTTGTCGGCGGCATGGTCGGGATCGAACGCACGGTCGTGCCGCTCATCGGGTCGGAAGAGTTCGGCATCACGTCAACGACACTCGTCGTCTCCTTCATCGTCAGCTTCGGCGTGGTCAAGGCGCTTGCCAATCTCGTCTCGGGCCAGCTCGCCGATAGCTGGGGGCGCAAGCGCGTTCTCGTCCTCGGCTGGCTTGTCGGCTTGCCGGTCCCTTTCATGATCATCTGGGCCCCGAGCTGGGGATGGGTGATTGCGGCCAACGCATTGCTCGGCATCAACCAGGGACTGGCCTGGTCGATGACGGTGATCATGAAGGTCGATCTCGTTGGTCCGAAGTCGCGCGGCCTTGCCGTAGGCCTCAATGAATTTGCCGGCTATCTCGCCGTCGGCGTAACGGCGTTCCTCACCGGCTATCTTGCTTCGCGATACGGATTGCGGCCGGTGCCGATCTATCTCGGCATCGGCTACGCGGTCATCGGCGCCGTGCTATCGATCCTGCTGGTCCGCGACACGCGTGACCACCTGCGGCTGGAGGCATCCACTCACGCACAGCAATCCGCGCCGATAAGCTTCCGGGAGGTTTTCGCGCTGACCTCGTTCCGGGATCGCAATCTGTTCGCGGCCTCGCAAGCCGGCCTCGTCAACAACCTCAACGACGGGATGAGCTGGGGTATCTTCCCGCTGTTCTTCGTGTCCTTCGGACTTGGCGTCGAGCGCATCGGCATCCTGAAGGCGATCTATCCCGCGACATGGGGAATCCTGCAGATCGTCACCGGCCCGTTGAGCGATCGCTGGGGTCGCAAAGGCCTGATCGTTGCCGGAATGTGGACCCAGGCCGGCGGCCTGTTTCTCACCGCCGCCACGAGCCGGTTCGAATGGTGGCTTGTCGGCAGCCTTCTTCTCGGCCTTGGAACCGCAATGGTCTATCCAAGTCTGATCGCGGCCGTTTCCGACGCCTCGCATCCAACCTGGCGCGCCCGCTCGCTCAGCGTTTATCGATTCTGGCGCGATCTCGGCTACGCGATCGGCGCGCTCTCCGCAGGTCTCATCGCTGATCGCTTCGGGCTCTCATGGGCGATCACATCGATCGCCGCATTGACGTTCGTCTCTGGAGCCATCGTCGCGCTCATCATGCGCGAGCGTTCGGGTGGCCTTCTTGATCTCGCGCAAGATACCGAGCCACCAGGCGGTGTAAGATAGCAACATGACTTGTGAAGGAAGCAATTTGCCAGTGTCGGTCATCACGGAGCAAGCCAATGGAGACATTTCCAACCAGGAACTTCGCCGCGGCGATTGCGGTTCTTGTCCTCTTGCCTGGTTCAGCATGGGCACAGGCACCGGCTGACACGGATAGATACGCTTATGGCCCGCATATGATGTGGTGGGGTGGAGGCTGGTACGCCATGATTTTCGGTCCACTGTTCATGATCCTGATGCTTGCGGTGCTGATCGCCGCCGTAGTCGTTCTCCTGCGTTGGATAGGCGGTCCATGGCAGGGAACAGTGCTCCCACATCACACGCCCCCGGGCCGCACATCACTCGACATTCTCAAGGAACGCTTTGCGCGCGGGGAGATCGACAAGGACGAGTTCGAAGAGCGCCGACGCGTGCTCGGTGAATAAGCCACCTTCGCCGAATGGTCGAAGGTGCGGGAAGTCGCTATCCGAGTGCGACGCGGGGCGATGGTTTCGGACCTCGCTTAATGGACCTATTTCTCGCTGGCGCAACATGCCTCCGGTGTTCGTTCGTGTCTTGGGCAAGGACGCGGGTTTCATGCAAGTCGGATGAAAATGCCGATGGATGAGTGTGATCCGGGCGCGCGCGCCATCGCTTTTGCATTGAAGCCTGGCCCGCATCCTTATATCGCATTTCCATGAAGAAAATCGGGTTCCTCTCATTCGGGCACTGGACGCCCTCGACACAGTCGCAGACGCGGTCGGCATCGGACGCGCTGCTGCAGTCCATCGACCTCGCCGTCGCCGCCGAGCAACTGGGTGCGGATGGCGCCTATTTCCGCGTGCATCACTTCGCCCGCCAGCTCGCTTCGCCGTTCCCGCTGCTGGCCGCCGTCGGCGCGAAGACCAACCGCATCGAGATCGGCACCGCCGTCATCGACATGCGCTACGAGAATCCGCTCTACATGGCCGAGGACGCGGGCGCAGCCGACATCATCGCCGGCGGGCGCCTGCAGCTTGGCATCAGCCGTGGCTCGCCCGAGCAGGTGATCGACGGCTGGCGTTATTTCGGCTACGCGCCACAGGAAGGGCAGAGTGATGCCGACATGGCGCGGCACCACGCCGAGGTCTTCCTCGATACGCTGCGGGGCGAGGAGTTCGCACAGCCCAATCCACGGCCGATGTTTCCCAATCCGCCAGGCCTGCTGCGGCTCGAGCCGCATTCGGAGGGCCTGCGCGAGCGGATCTGGTGGGGCGCCGCCACCAACGCCACTTCGGAATGGGCGGCAAAGCTGGGCATGAACCTGCAGAGCTCGACGCTCAAATTCGACGAGAACGGCAAGCCGTTCCACATCCAGCAGGCCGAGCAGATCCGCGTCTATCGCGAAGCCTGGAAAGCGGCCGGCCACGAGCGCGAGCCGCGCGTCTCGGTCAGCCGCAGCATCTTCGCGCTGGTCGACGATCGCGACCGCGCCTATTTCGGGCGCGGCAATGAGAGCCGCGACCAGATCGGCTTCATCGAGGAGAACACGAGGGCGATCTTCGGGCGCAGCTATGCCGCCGAGCCGGACGTGCTGATCAAGGAATTGGCGCAGGACGAGGCGATCGCCGAAGCCGACACGCTGCTGCTCACCGTGCCCAACCAGCTTGGTGTCGACTACAACGCGCATGTCATCGAGGCGATCCTGACCCATGTCGCGCCAGCGCTGGGCTGGCGCTGAGGCTCGCGCCGGATCGATCACGGCGGATAGCTCCAGGGAGGTACACCATGCCGAAGAAAGCCTTGATCGCCTGGGGTGGCTGGGAAGGCCATACGCCGGAGCGCAGTGCCAACGTCATCCGCGCGCTGCTTGAACGGAACGGATTCGCGGTCACGCTGGGCGAGGGGACGGCGATGTTCGCCGACCCGGAGCTTGCCTCCTTCGATCTCATCGTACCCGTGATCACGATGTCGACGATCGAGAAGGCCGAACTTCAGAACCTGACGCTTGCCGTTCGCCAGGGAACCGGGCTCGGCGGCTTTCACGGCACCATGGGCGACAGCTTCCGCAACGAGCCCGACTATCAGTTCATGACCGGCGGCCAATGGGTCGCGCATCCCGGCGACATCATCGACTACACGGTGGTGATCACCCGGCCGGACGATCCGATCACAAGGGGCATCGGCGATTTCGCCTACCGATCGGAGCAGTATTACATGCACGTCGATCCGAGCAACGAGGTGCTCGCGACGACGACTTTCACCGACGCGCATTTCCCGGGGATAGGCGGCGTGGTGATGCCGGTGGTCTGGAAGCGGCGTTATGGGTTGGGGAAGGTGTTTTACAGTTCCCTTGGACACACAGCGGATGAGTTCGCGGTGCCGGAAATGGCGCTGATTGTCGAGCGCGGGTTGGTGTGGGCGGCGCGGGGCTAGCCTCTGTCGGTCACAAATTGCAAAGGCAAGCCGGAACCGTGGGCGGTAGCGGTCCGCATTCCAGCAATGGCTGGAAAGCCGGCCGCTGGCGAACTACCAGGCGAAGGGGGGTGGAATGGATCATCAGCGAACTGTATTTTTGGTCGGAGGGGCACGGGCGGAGACGAGGAAGCCGTGTTTACACTGCATGTTGACGGCGCTGTCTGCAGCCTTGCATGTGCCTACCGCGATAAGGTTATCAAGGCCGACGAGGAAGACTTTTTCGAGGCTCTGTTCCAGATCCGTCAGGAGCTCGAAGCCGATGGCTTGCTGCCCTTCTGTTACGGGGCAAGTGCCAATGTTTATCCCGAGAATACCGTGATGGAGAAAAGTCGCGGGTTGATAGCCTGCAAAGTGAAGACGGGCCAATTTCCCCAGGAGACCGATCTGGTCGACATATTTGATGATGGCGTCGACGTGGTTCCGGTTTTCGTCCATATGCAACAGCAATTTTGGGAAGAATGGCTGGCTTCGCTGCCGTCTTAGCGGCCGGCACTCACCCGATCCCGCCGGTAACCGCATAGGCGCCGGCGGTGCGGCCATCCTTCAGCCGTACCTCGGCCGTGACGATCGAGCCGTACGGGCCACGCCAGACACTGTGGAACCGCCTATGCTCGGCTGCGGGAACCAGCGCCCGTCCGCTGAAGCGCGCGCCGCTCCGTTGCATGGCGACAGGCTCTCCGTTGACATGCACCTTGAGGCTGGCGTTCTCGGCTTCGGCCGACCCGACAGGCAGGTCTAGCATGATGGTGATCTCGTCCTGATCGCCCAAAGTGCGCGTTTCTGCTGAAAGCGCGATCGCGAGCGGTAGTGCCTTGCCATTGCCGGCTTGGCTGGGACGACCTGAAAACACGTCATCAGCCAGTTCAGGCGTGCGTGGCGGGCTCGTGCGGCGCTGTGTGGCGCGCTCGTAGTCGCCGGCCATGCGCAGCAGCCTTTCGTCGTCATAGGCCTTGCCGGCGAAGGTCAGGCCGACGGGCATGCCGATGTCGGCCATGGTTCCCATCGGCACGGTGACGGTGGGGATGCCGAAATGGCGCCAGACCAGATTGCCGTTGGCGACCCAGGTGCCGTTGCGCCAGGCCAGCTCCGCCGACGCCTCGTTGACATCGGCATCGGCCGGCCCGACATCGGCGGCGGCCGGCAGCACCACGGCGTCGATGCCCCGCGCGTCCAGCCAGTCCTCGAAATCGATCCGCCTTGTCGCTTCCAGCCCTTTCAGGCCGTCCTCCAGCGTTGGAATATCCGCCACCGGCGTGACGCCGGACCTCGCCCGCTCGACATACTCCGCCAGGTCGAAGCCGCCGTCATAGCGGTCGGGCAGCGTGCCTGGCGGCTGCGGGAAGATCTTCGGGCCGTCGACCGAGGCGAGATCGGGAAGGGCCGGGTCGGCATTGGCGCGCAGGAAATCGTCCCAGCCCCAGATGCAGAGATCCCAGATTTCGCGCTCGGCGAACTCTTCTGGCACCAGCCCGCGCTCGACCATGGTGCGCGCGCCGGGGCGGTCGCGCTCATAGTTGGAGACGACGGGGAAATCGACTTCCACCACCTCGGCGCCAAGCCGCTCGAGGTCCGCCGCCGCCTGCTCCCACAGGGCAAGCACCGAAGCGCGGGTTTCGATAGGCTTATCGGCCTCGCTATCGCGGCCGATATACATTCCGGGCACGCCGAGCCGCATACCTCTGAGCGATCCCGCCAGCGCGAGACCGGTGTAGCGCGGCGGCCGCATGTCGGACCTTTTCGGCAGATCGACCCAGGACTGCGCGCGCCAGAAATCGCCACGTGTCTCGGTGTCGTCGGCGACGATGATGTCGAGCAGTTCGAGCATGTCGGGCATGGTCCGCGTGTGCGGCACCACGACATCCATGGTCGGCACCAGCGGCCAGTTGCCGCGCACCGAGATGACGCCGCGCGACGGCGTGTAGGCGACCAGCGCATTGTTGGTGGCAGGCGCGCGGCCGGACGACCAGGTTTCCTCGCCGAGCCCGAAGGCGCAGAAGCTGGCTGATGTCGCGGTGCCGGAGCCATTGGAGGAGCCCGACGCGAAGGCGGCGGTCAAGTAGTCGCCATTGTAGGGGCTTTCGGCGCGGCCATAGACACCGCGCTGCATGCCGCCATTGGCCATCGGTGGCATGTTGGTGAGGCCGATCAGCACGGCGCCGCCGGCCCGCAGCCGGGCGATGGTGAAGGCGTCCTCCTTGGCGACGAGATGCTCGAAGGCCGGCGAGCCGGCGGCCACCGTCAGGCCGGCGACCTTGTAGCTGTCCTTGGCGGTGTAGGGGATGCCATCGAGCGGCCCGAGCACAGCGCCGTCGCGGCGCCGCTGGTCGGAGGCGGCCGCCTCCTCGAACATGCCAGGGTTGAGCACGGGGACAGCGTTGAGGCTGATGCCGTGGCGGTCGAAATGCGCGATGCGCCGCAGATACGCGCCGACCAGCTCGACACTGGTGACGATGCCCCCGTCGAGCGCGCGGCGCAATTGTTCGATCGTCGCTTCGACGAGGTGAAGGCTGGCATCGGTCATTGCTGGTCCCAGGCTGTCGTTTGCAAATCATGGATGGGCGAGGCCGCCGCCGACGGCAAGAGCCAATCGCGATTTGCCGGCGGTCCTTGTTGCAACCTGGTGTTCTTGCGGCCGGGCCTGGCGCGGCGCGCGAACCTGCCCCGTCGGGAACTTTTGTCGGGCTGGCGATTTTGGATGTATGGTGTGATTCCGGATGGCCAGAAGGGGTTCCAGATGACGACAAAACGCTTTGCGATCCTAGCTCTCGCTTTCGCAATGGGCTCAAGCCTTTGCGCCTCGGCGCTCGCCGGCGAGCGGCATCATGGCCACCGGATCCAATCCGAACGCTACGTCCCCGCCGATGGCGATCTCATCGACATCCTGTTCGGCGGCCCGCGCTACTATGATCAGCAGCTGGTCACGACGGCGGCTGGCGCGTGCTCGTACCATCGCGTCGGTCCTGACGCGAATGCGTTGAACAAGATCAACGATCACCACTGCGGGAAGTAGGCCGCGGCCTCGGGCCGCCTACAAAGGCCTTCCAGGCCGGCGCTCAGCGCCGGCCGCTCTCCTTCATGCGCTCGATGATGTCAGCCATCAGGGCCAGGTCGCGGCGGGAATCGGCAAGGTCGGTCACCGGCTTCGTGCCTTCGGTGATGTGGCGGTGGAAGATCTCCAGCTCGTTGGAGAAGGCGTCGCCATAGAGCGGTCCGAAGGTTTTCGTCACCGGGCCGAGCGGGCCGGCGTCGGTCACCTCCAGGCGGGTCGGCAGGCTGCGGATATAGGGCGTGTCGTAAATGATGCGCACCCGCCTGGTGTTGGAGCGCACCTCGATCATGGCGTCGAACAGGCCGAGATCATCGACCACCGCGTCATACAGACAAGCGAAATGGCCGTAGTCGAAGGTAATGCTGGTGTTGGCGCCGCCATTGGTGCGGTGCGCGGCGACCACACCCACGGGCTCGCCGATCAGCCCGCGCATCGCCGAAATATGATGCGAGGACAGCGCCGTCAGCCCGCGATAGGCACGCACCAGGTCGGCGGGAGCGTCGGCGCCAACCACCTCGCGGATCAGCGCGTCCCGCTCCTTGGCGCCACGCGCCAAAAGGGCAGGATCGATGTCGTTGGGATAGAGGACGTTCTGGCTCTTCTTGAGGAAATGCCGGCCCTCCGAAATAAGGTCAAAGATGCGGACATGGGTGATATCGGCGTGATCGGGCAGTTCATCCCTGGCCGCCAGATAGGCCGGGGCGTAGCGGCGCATGTAGCCGACGAAAAGGGTCTTGTCGTAGGTCGGCATCAGCGCCAGCAGGTCGTCGATCTCGCGCACCGTCAGGCAGGCGGGCTTTTCCAGAAGGATATGCTTGTTGGCCTTCATGGCCGCGCGCACGAAGCGGCTGTGGGTGTCGTCGGACGACAGCACGAACACCACGTCGATGTCGGGCGAATTGATCAACGCCTCGGCCGTGTCGAAGGTTTTTGCCGTCGCATATTCGGAGGTGATGAGCGACACCAGACTTGGCGAGACGTCGTACACGCCCGCGATCCGCCAGCGGTCGCGCTGGTCGGCCAGAACAGGCAGATGGATCGACTGCGCGACCTCTCCAAGACCCACAAGTCCGACACGAAGTGGTGCCACTCTCAAACTCCCCTTGATTTCAAGCCTGATGCCGGCCGAGCTGGCGGCCAGCACTGATTTCACGATCGGCCGGTCAGGCCGCGCCGGTGACCAGCGCGACGAGCTCGTTGCCGGTGGTTTCGGAAGCGCGCACCGTCGCCGCCATCTTGCCCGCCCGCATCACCCAGATCTGGTCGGACAGACGGCGGACCTGATCGAAATTGTGGCTGACCAGGATGACGCTGACCGACTGGTCGCGCAGGCGCCGGATCAGCGCCTCGACATTGGCCGTCTCCTGCACGCCGAGCGCGGCGGTCGGCTCGTCCATCACCACCAGCTTGGCGCCAGAGCCGACGGCGCGGCAGATCGAGATCGCCTGGCGCTGGCCGCCCGACAGGCGCCGCACCCGCTGGTTGATCGACGGCACGTTGATCGACAGGCGCGACAGCATGGCGCGCGCCTCGCGTCTCATCGCCTTGCGGTCGAGGAAAGCGAAGGGGCCAATGCGGCGCACGAGCTCGCGGTTGAGGAACAGGTTCTGCGCCACCGTCAGTTCGTCGATCAGCGCCAGGTTCTGGTGCACGGTCTCGATGCCGGCCTTGCGTGCGCCGTCGGGATTGGAGAAGGGGTGCTGGCGGCCGTCGAAGACGATGGAACCGGCATCCGGCACATGCACGCCGACCAGGCAGCGGATGAGGGTCGACTTGCCGGCGCCGTTGTCGCCGATGACGGCGGTGACCTCGCCGCGGCGTGCCTGGAAGGCGACATCGGTGAAGGCGCGGACACCGCCGAAATGCTTGCTCAGGCCTTCGCAGGCGATGATCGCGTCGGAGGAGGCGGCACTCATTTCTGGTACCGCATGATCAGCGCCGCCAGCACCACAATGGCGCCCACGGCGAGCGGTTGATAGAAGGCCGACACGTTGAGCAGCGTCAGCCCGTTGACGAGGGCGGTGAGCATCAAGGCGCCAATGGCCGGACCCAGGATGCTGGCGCGGCCGCCGAACAGGCTGACGCCACCCAGAACCACCGCCGCAACCGAATTGAGCAGCAGGCTGGTGTTGATCTGCGGCTCGGCCGAACCGATGCGCGCCACCAGAAGGATCGCCGCGATGCCGGCGCAGAAGCCCGAGATGGTGTAGGCGGCGATCTTGACCCGGTTGGTGCGGATGCCGAGGGCGCCGGCACTTTCGACCTGGCCGCCGGTCGCCAGCAGATGCACGCCGAAGCGTGTGTGATAGAGCGCGACATGCGCCACGATGACGGCCGCGATCGCCACCCAGACCGGATAGCCGAACGGCCCGAAGGAGCCTGAGGCGAGCCTGAGCAGGAAGGTCGAGCCGACCATGGTTGGTTCGCCGCCCGACAGGATGAGGCCAAGGCCGGTGATGCCCGACAACGTGCCGAGCGTCACCACGAAGTCGGGGATCTTGCCGGCGGTGATGATGAGGCCGTTGAGGAAGCCGATGGCGCTGGTGGCCAGGAGCGCGAGCACGCAGGCGATGAAGATGCCATGGCCGGCCGCATTGACGAGGCCAAGGATGATGGCGCCGAGCATGACGGCGGCCGCCAGCGACAGATCGATGCCCGAGGTCGCGACGACGAAAGTCTGGCCGATCGACAGCACGACCAGGATCGCCGCCGCCAGCAACAGCGCCTGCAAATTGGCGACGCTGAGAAAGACCGGCTGGGCGATGCCGAAGACGATGACCAGGCCGACCAGGCCGACGATGGATGCCCAGTCGGCCCAGAAGGACGGATCGAGGAGGAGAGCCGCCAGGGAGGGACGGCTCTCCTCCGCGCCCGCCGAATGGGCGGCGGGCGCGTTGTTCACGGAATTGCTCACTTCAGCATCTCGCGGAAGGGATCGGGATAGTCGCCGCCCGGACGCGGGAAGTTCTTCAGCGAGGCCTCGGCATTGTCCTTGTTGATCAGCAGCACCGGCGCCGGCACGTTGGCGGGCAGTTCCTTGCCCTTGGCGGCCAACGCACAGGCTTCGACGCCCATGGCGCCGACGACATAGGGATACTGGGCGACGGTGGCCGTGAGTTCGCCTGCCGCGATCGACTTCAGCGCGTCGACGATGCCGTCGAGGCCGATCACCTTGACGTCCTTGCCCGAGGTCTGCACGGCGCGTTCGACGCCAAGCGCCATGATGTCGTTGGCGGCGAAGAAGCCGGCGAGATCAGGATGCGCGGCGAGGATGTCGGTGGCGGCGGTCAACGCCTTCTCGCGGTCCCAGTCGGCGCTGACCATGACCACGACTTCAAGCTTGCCTTCGACGGCCTGCTTGAACCCCTTGATGCGGGCATTGGAGCCGACATCGCCGACGATGCCGGCAACCAGCGCGACCTTGGCGCCCTTAGGCACCAGCTTCAGCATTTCCTCACCGGCCAGCGCCCCTGCGGCGACATTGTCGGTGCCGATATAGGTCGAGACGGCGAAGCCCGCGGCCTTGGCCTGCTCGGCGTCGATGGTCGAGTCGATGTTGACGATCGGCTTCTTCTTCTGGGCGACCGGCACCAGCGCCTGGACGAGGTTGGAGACGCTGATCGGGTTGACCAGGTAGCAATCGAAATCCTGCATAGCCATGGCGGTCAGGCGGTCGGCCTGTCCGGTGGCGTCACCCATGTTGGCGGCGGCCTGGACACTGACATTGACGCCATTGGCCTTGCCCTGTTCCTCGATACCCTTCTGCATGGTCTGGAAGAACGGGTTGTCGAGACCCTTGACGATGGCCGCGACCTTCGCCGCGTCCCCGGCGTGGGCCGGTACCGAAACGATCGCTGCAAGCATGCCTGCGCCAAGCAGACCCGTGCCGAGCTTTAGGCAATTGAACACGCGCATGTTGTTCCTCCTCCTGATTGTTTGATGTGTTGCATCAGTTTTCCGGCGAATGCCTGCCGCGGATGGTGCGGGTCGCAGCTCCCGGTCCGGGCGCTTTTTCATGTCAGGCATTGCTCCTCCCAGAGCGCTGGCGGATGCCCTGCCAGCATTTCCGCATGTTTTAGAAAAAATTGACATGCGTCAAGATTTAAAATGGTGCGCAGTGATTTTTGCTGGTGATGCCGCCCGACCAAGCGTAAGCCGATTGCAGGGGCCATGAGTCGCAATCCTGGTCCAGGCGCCTTTCGTGTCAGGCATTTGCTCCTGCCGGAGCGCCGGCCGACGCCTTGCCTGCATTTCCACATGTTTTGGAAAATTTTGACATGCATCAATTTCCGGATTGATGCGCAGTGATTTGGTTGTTGTGCGTCGCGGCCTTGGCTGGCCCGCCGAAATGACAGAAGCAGCATGGTGCGCTACAACCACGACGCGAAGAAATGCCAGACCGAGGGAACCTTCCGGCGAGCATCGGCGTTTGGGGGTGGTTTGCGATGGAGCGTCCCGGAGCAGTCAGCAAGCACGTTCTCGATTTTGCCGCCGTCACTGGCCGGCGAACTAATGAAGACGACGCCGCTCTGATGACCTGCTTGCGTGAACCGGCGGACACCGCGTCAAGGAACATACCGGGAGCAAGGGAGGACGTGGAGCGTTGGGAGGTGAGACAATGTCTGGTCATGACGACCTGATCCGCGCGGCCATCGGACGGCTGCTTGCCGAGAAAACCGGCGCCGCGGTCATATCGATGAAAGAAATTGTCACGGAACTTCTGGAGCGGACCGGCGTCGTGCTGGACGAAAGCCTGCAAGACCTGCTGCTGGAAATGGCCGAGGTTCGCGGCATGACGGTCGCTCTCGACCTTTAGGGCCAATCATGACTCACGCCGATCCATGAATGTCGATTGATCCAGGGGCCGCGACCAGCCGGTCGATACCGGTCGATCGCGCGCGCCGGGGATGAGGCGCAGCGGTCGGCGACCATGATCACCGGCGCGTGTTGGTGTCGCCGTTGGTCAGCCGCGGCTTGATCGAGGCATCGCGGACGCAGGCGCGCTCGCGGGCGGTCTCATCCGGGCCTATGTGCAGTATTTCATCAGCGGCGGCTGGACCAATGGGATCGCCTATGGCGTGTTATTGGCAGTTCTGATGTTCAGGCCGGAAGGCATGGTCGGCACGGCACTCTCCATCCACCTCTCGCACACGGGCTGGCGCCGAAGCGGCCGGCGACGCAATGGGTCAAGCCGGGGTGATGGGCCGCGTGAAACACCTGCGCGGCGAGGAAGATCTACGCCACACTTCACTTCAGGATTTCAGGGAAGACGAGCCGGGCTCATAATCGGCTGTCCGCATCTACCCGCGATTCGCTTCACCTGGCGGGCTGGGTTTCAGCCCTGTTTGACGTAGCCGGCGGTAACCTCGTCTTTGTGGGCGGCGAAGGCTGCCAGGACCTCGGCCTTCTCGGGCTTCGGAACCTTGAAGTGGTCCAGGGTCCGCCCGAGTTCCGCTGCGACCTCATCGAATTCTGTGGGAGAGATCCGCAGGTTCCGGTGGGCCTCTTCAAGCCCGAGCGGCGTCGTTCCGGGCTTGGTGGCCACGAACTTGAAGGGGCCACCGGAAACGTCGCAGACCCACAGCGTGCGCATGAACTTCAAGCCGGGCAACCTGCCAAGGTTCTTGGTGTGCCATTTCCGCAGCTGCGGGTTCTTGGACTTCTGGCCGACGATGGGGTTCTTCACGACTGCATCGCTGAAGTGATCCACAACCGCTGCGATGGCGAACACGCCTCCCAGCCGCTCGTACAGACTTTTCTCAGGTGTGGTTTGCTTGGCCTGCGCTTGCGCGTTGTCTGCGGCCAATACAGCCGTCGATGTGGCCGCAACCGCCAGCCCTGCGACGACGCTTCGTCTTGTGAAAGAGGTCGAAACAGCCGTTTTCATCTCTCTGGTTTCCTTCGAGTTGAGCCAGAGCAAGCCGCAGCCCGTCTGGCGGCTTCAATGAAGTATGTTCCTACTTTGCCTTAACCTGGCATCGTCTGAGGAATTAACGAGACCTCCGTCCGAATTATTCCGATCAATCGCATTCCCACCGTCGAGATGTGTCAACGGGGTGGAAACCGCGGACCTCCTGGCGATGCTGTTCCTGCCGAAGGGGCTGATGCGGACTTTGGGGGCAGGGCGCGGACGGCCTGAGGGCACTGTCAAAACTCGACCATCTGACTGCCGCCATGGTTGAGAGGGGTGGACCGGCCAGGACCGGTCATTCCGCTCTGCGCCAGGGAAGGCGCGGACCAGGTCAGGAATCCATCATTCGAGTGCTCCGCGGGCGATCTCGGGCGGCGAGATGACGTGGGTGAGAGGGTGCAATTCCGGTTCAGTTTCGGCGTGCAAACGATCCTTGTGTTGTCCCTTCCTCTTTTAAGAAGACTCTAATTTAGATTTATAAAAACAAACTAATTTTAGATGTTGTTCTGTCGCGCAAACGTCACAGACTTGCCGTTACTCCCCTGTGTTAGCTTTTTAGTAGTCCTTCCGGCTATAAGCGCCTTGCGGGGGCAGTAATTTTCATGCTGCGTTCGGCTCTTCGGGGAATCAGGGGACCAGGGCATGACGCGGCGGTTTTTGAGGAGCGACGGGCCTACCACCATTACGACCCTTGCTGCCGCCCTAGCGCTGAGCGTTGCGCCCGCTTGGGCTGATGGCGGCAATGGCGCCGGCGCAGGTGCCGGACAAGGTGGCGTTGACGGCGCACTCTCAACCGCCACGGGTCAGGATGCCGCCAACGGCGCGACAGCCGGTGGTGGCGGTGGCGGCGTTGACCTCACGACCGGCAACGGCGCGCCGGGCGGTTCGGGTGGGACAGCAATAACATTTAACGCCCCAAACGGCGTTGCCGGTGCGACCGGCGCCACGGGCCAGGTCATTTCGACAAGCGGAACAATCTCAACCAGCGTCAGCGGTGGGACTGGCGGCCCGGGCTCCAATGGCGTGAGTGGCGTGGTCAGGGGCGGCGGCGGCGGCGGTGGCGGTGTCGGCGTCAGTGCCACGGCGGACACTGTCGTTACCGGCAGCGGATCGGTCACAGGCGGCACTGGCGGCCTTGGAGGCTCCAACTCCAATGGTGGCGGCGGTGGCGGTGGCGTCGGCGTGTTTTCATCGGCCAATGTTACCGTGGAAGCCGGCGGCAGCGTCACGGGTGGCGTTGGCGGCCGCGGAAGTTCGCAGAGCGGCGGCGGTGGTGGCGCAGCTGCTGTCGTCCTGACCGGCGGCGGGACAGTCCAGAACAGCGGAAATCTGGTTGGTGGAACTGGCGGAAGGACCCTCGCGGCGGCGGGCGGCGGCGACGGCGGAGCCGGCGTTCTGTTGCTTTCGGGCGGAACGGTCATCAACGGGACGGGGGCGACGATCACTGGCGGAACTGGCGGTCAGGCCGGGGCGGCCGGAACGGCCGGCGATGGCGGCGCGGGGATCAAGGGCGCCAACATCGCCATCATCAATGCGGGCACGATCAGCGGCGGCGCCGTCGGTGCGGGTGGTGGAACGCCGGTAGCCGGTAAAGCTATCGAGTTCACCGGCGGGGTCAATTCGCTGGAAATTCAGGCCGGCTCGATCATCGCGGGCAATGTGGTCGCTTTCGGCGCTGCCGATACTTTCAAGCTGGGCGGCGATAGCAACGCCAGTTTCGATGTGTCCCAGATCGGCGCTGGCGCCAAATATGACGGGTTCGGGTTTTACGAGAAGACCGGGAACAGCACCTGGACGCTGACGGGGACGACGACCGCCGTCACGCCCTGGACATTGACCGGCGGTATTCTGCAGATCTCGAGCGACAACAATTTGGGCGCCCCCTCGGGAGGCTTGACCTTCAATGGCGGCACGCTGGAAACCACCGCCGACATCACCAGTGCCCGGACCATCGCGCTGGCGGGAGGCGGAACGTTCCTGACCGATCCGAGCACGACCCTCACGCTTACCAATGTCATCTCCGGCGCAGGCGGCCTCATGAAAGCCGGCGACGGCACGCTGGTTTTGACAGGCGCCAACACCTACGCTGGCGGCACAACGATCACCGCCGGCACGCTGATCGGCGATGCGGCTTCGATCCGTGGCGATATCGGCAATGCCGGCATCGTCGTGTTCGACCAGACGGGGGACGCCAGCTTTGCCGGCGATATCTCCGGCACCGGCACGATGGTGAAGGACGGCGCCGGCACGCTGACGCTAACCGGCATCTCCGTGCTCGACTGGACCATCGACCAGGGTGGCCTCGTCTCGGCGGCCGAGCGCTTCGGCGGCGATGTCGCGATCGGCGCGGGCGCCTCCTTCACCTTCGACCAGGTCGCCGACGCCAGCTATGCCGGCGTGCTCTCGGGCGCCGGCACCTTCGTCAAGGACGGCCTGGGTATTCTGGTGCTCGCATCGGATAATTCCGCCTTCACGGGCGCCACGCCGGTCAACGGCGGCACGCTTGCCGCGGGCGCGGCGAACGCGTTCAGTTCCTCCTCGCAGTTTTCCGTCGCCTCGGGCGCCACGCTCGATCTCGCCGGCACCTCCCAGACGCTTGCCGGGCTGACCAACGCCGGAACGGTGCGCATCGCCGGCGGCGGCCTCGGCAACACGCTGACCATCAGCGGTGATTATGCCGGCAATGGCGGCACCGTCATCCTCAACACCGCGCTCGGTGGCGACGGTTCGGCGACCGACATGCTGGTCATCGCCGGCGACACATCCGGCACGGGCACGCTCCAGGTTGTGAATTTCGGCGGCGCGGGAGGCCAAACGGCCGAGGGCATCAAGATCGTCGACGTCGGTGGCGTCTCCAACGGCACCTTTTCGCTGAAGGGCGACTACACTTTCGAAGGCGATGCGGCGGTCGTCGGCGGCGCCTATGCCTACAGGCTGTACCAGGGCGGCACGAGCACGCCCGCCGACGGCGACTGGTATTTGCGCTCCGCCCTGATCGATGACGTCGGACCCGAAACTCCACTCTATCAGGCCGGCGCACCGCTCTACGAAGCCTATGCGGGCGTATTGCAGACCTTCAACCAGCTGGGCACGCTGGACCAGCGGCTCGGCAACCGATCCTGGACCGTCGAAGCGCAAGGCGCCGATGGGATCTCCGATGAGGTAAAGGCCGAGGCTGGCATCGGGCTGTGGGGCAGGATCGAAGGCACCAGCGGCTCTTACGATCCGGAAAGCTCCGCCACCGCAACGACTTACGACACCTCGACCTGGAGGCTGCAGACCGGCGCCGACATGCTCCTCTCCGACAGCACGGCCGGTCAGCTCATCGGCGGCGTCGCCTTCCAGTATGGCACGGTGTCCGCCGACGTCTCGTCGGTGTTCGGCAGCGGGTCGATCGATACCACCGGCACCGGTGTTTCCGGCTCGCTGACCTGGTACGGCGCGGAAGGCTTCTACCTCGACGGCCAGGCGCAGGTGATCTGGTACGACAGCAATCTCGACTCGGCGACCGCCGGACAGCGGCTTGCCGACGGCAACAACGGCGTCGGCTACGCGCTTGGTGTCGAAGCGGGCAAGCGCATCATGCTCGACCCGAGCTGGTCACTGACGCCGCAAGCGCAGCTTGCTTGGTCGTCCGTCGATTTCGACTCCTTCACCGACGCCTTCGGCGCAAGAGTTGCCTTGGGCAGTGGCGACAGCCTGCTCGGCCGCCTCGGCCTCTCGCTCGACCACCAGACGCAGTGGCAGGACCGGACCGGTCGCGGCGGCCGCACGAATGTCTACGGCCTCGCCAACCTTTACTACGATTTCGAGGATGGCTCGTCGGTCGACCTCGCCGGCAGCAGCCTCTCAAGCCGGAACGAGCAGCTGTGGGGCGGTCTCGGCATCGGCGGCACGATAAATTGGGCCGACGACAAATTCTCGGTCTTTGGCGAAGCCGTCGCCCGCACAGGCCTGAAAGATTTCGGTGACAGTTACGCGCTGACGGGCACGCTCGGCTTCCGGACCAAGTGGTGAAAACCGACAGGTTGCCGCGCACGCTGCTGCGCCAACGCCCGGCATGCGGCGTGCGCGACTTGCGCGCCGACCTGCGCTGAAGGGACAAGAACGAGCGGGGAGCTTGCCTTTGGCGTGGACGGCAATCGACGGCCGGTCCTCCGGCCGCCGCATCCATCGCCGCAGCTATTTGTTTTGACGCAGTTCCGGACGGAAAAGCGCTGCGCACTTTTCCTTGACCAGCTTTACTGATTGATCTCGGGCTCGACCAGCTTTGCCAGGTTCCGGAGCGATTCCTGCCAGCCGAGATAGCAGGCCTCGACCGGGATGACGTCCGGAATGCCGGCCTGGGTGATGTCGATTTCGGTGCCGACCGATACTTTTTTCAGGATCACGGTCACCTGGATCTCGCCGGGCAGGTTGGGATCGTCGAACCTGTCGGTGTAGCGCAGGCGCTCATTGGGAATGAGTTCGAGATACTCGCCGCCGAAGGCATGGCTGCCGCCTGTCGTGAAGTTGCGGAAGGACATCTTGAAGGTGCCACCGACCTCCGCCTCGAGGTGATGCACCGTGCAGGTGAAGCCGTTCGGCGGAAGCCACTTCGCCAGCGCGTCAGCCTCAACGAAGGCGCGATAGACCTTCTCCGGGGTGGTCGTCAGAACACGGTGCAAACGTACGGTGCCGGGCATATCCTGTCCTTTCATGATGCCTGTTCGATGCCCCAAGGACGAACGAGGCTTGACCAGTCCGACAGAGGCGCTCAGATTTTTCGAGGGCCCGGCCGCAAGCCTGTTCGATCGGCGTACACCGGTTCAGGCTGCTTTGGGACTCGATTTTGCGACGCCTGGCCCAATCGTCGCAAATGACGAACCGGATAGCCATTATGAGGAGAGTGTTTATAACGGTTCGCTGAGATCGCAATATCCAAGGGGAGACGATGCGCTACATACGTCCGCTTTCAATCGAAGATGCCGTTGGCCAATTGGCCGGATCGGCTGGCACGGCGGCCATTCTCGCCGGCGGCAGCGACCTCCTGGTGAGGATGAAGGGCGGTTTTGTCGAACCCGACCTGATCGTCGACATCAAGGCGATCGCCGGCCTGAGCGAGATCCGCGAAACGGCCGACGGCTTCAGCATAGGTGCTGCCGTCCCCTGCGCGGTGCTGGGAGAAAGCGCTGCCCTGAAGAAGGCATGGCCCGGCGTCGTCGAAGCCGCCAAGCTGATCGGCTCCAAGCAGGTGCAGGGACGCTGCACAATCGTCGGCAATCTCTGCAACGCCTCGCCGGCGGCCGACAGCGTGCCGGCGCTGGTCGCGGCCGGCGCCAGGGCATCGATCGTCGGGCCTGGCGGCAAACGCACGATCCCCGTCGGCAGCGTGCCGACCGGGCCGGGCAAGACATCGCTCGCCAAGGGCGAGATCATCGAGGCGATCCTGCTCGACAAGCGCGCACCGCGCTCGGGCGATGCCTATCTGCGGTTCATTCCCCGCACCGAGATGGATATCGCGGTGGTCAGCGCCGGCGTAAACCTGACGCTCGACGAGCACGGCGTCATCAAGGCGGCCCGCGTGGCGCTGGGTGCCGCCGCACCGACGGTGCTGCTGGTGGAAGAGGCGGCCGAGGCCCTCATCGGCAGGACGCTGGACGAAGCAGCACTCGAGCGGCTCGCCAAGGTCTGCTTCGGGGCCTGCCGCCCCATCGACGACAAGCGGGGCACCATCGAGTTCAGAAGGAAGGTTGCGGGTGTGCTGGCCAGGCGGGCCGCCACGACCGCCTATGCACGCGCAGGAGGCAAATGATGGCTGGTGTAGCAGTCTCAACGACAATCAACGGCGACAGCGTCGAGTACCTTTGCCAGCCGGACGAGACGCTGCTCGACGTGCTGCGCGATCGGCTCGGGCTGACGGGCGCCAAGGAAGGTTGCGGCACCGGCGACTGCGGCGCCTGCAGCATCATCCTCGACGACCGGCTGGTGTGCTCGTGCCTGGTGCTCGGCGCGGAAGCCGAGGGCCGGCGCGTCGAGACCATCGAGGGCATGGCGCATGGCGACAAGCTGCATCCGCTGCAGCAGAAGTTCCTCGAGCACGCAGCACTTCAATGCGGCATCTGCACGCCGGGCTTCCTGATCGCGGCCAAGGACCTCTTGGCCAAGAACCCCGATCCGACCGAGGAGGAAATCCGCTTCGGCCTCGCCGGGAACCTCTGCCGCTGCACCGGCTACGACAAGATCGTGCGCGCCGTCCAGGACGCGGCCACCGTGATGAAGGGAGCCTGAGATGAATTTCGATCCGCGTTTTTCGGGGCGTAAATTCACATCCGTCGGCACACGCCCGATCCGTCCCGACGGCGTCGACAAGGTGACGGGCCGCGCCCGCTACGGCGCCGACTTCAACATGGCCGGCCAGCTGGTCGGGCGGGTTCTGCGCAGCCCGCACGCGCATGCGAAAATCCGCAAGATCGACACGTCGAAGGCGGAGAAGCTTCCCGGCGTGAAGGCGGTGATCACCGCTGCGGATTTGCCCGACCTCACCGATGGCGATGCCGCCATGTACGACATCCTCGACAATTGCATGGCGCGCACCAAGGCGCTCTATGACGGCCATGCGGTGGCCGCGGTCGCGGCGGTCGACGCCCGCACGGCAAGGCAGGCGCTGAAGCTGATCGTGGTCGACTACGAGGTGCTGCCGCATGTCACCGATGTCGACGAGGCGATGAACCACCATGCGCCCCTGATCAACGACGCCATCTTCACCGAAGGGCTCGAGGAAAAGCCGGTAAAACCGTCCAACGTCACCAAGCGCAGCCAGTTTGGCCATGGCGATGTCCACCAGGGTTTCGGCCACGCCGATTTCATCGTCGAGCGCTCCTTCAAGACCGAACAGACGCACCAGGGCTATATCGAGCCGCACGCCTGCGTGGCGAGCGTCTCGTCCGACGGCACCGCCGATCTCTGGGTCTGCACGCAGGGCCATTTCGTCTATCGCCAGCACTGCGCCCAGCTGCTCGGCATGGAAGCCTCGAAGCTGCGCGTCACCTCGTCGGAGATCGGCGGCGGCTTCGGCGGCAAGACCCATGTCTGGGCCGAGCCGGTGGCACTCGCCCTGTCGCGCAAGGCCGGCCGCCCGGTCAAGCTGGTGATGACCCGCGACGAGGTGTTCCGCGCCTCGGGCCCGACCAGCGCCACCTCGATCGACATCAAGATCGGCGCCCGCAAGGACGGCACCATCACCGCCGCCGAAGCGACGCTGCGCTATTCCTGCGGCCCCTATGCCGGCTCCTGGGCCGAGATCGGCGCCATGACGGCGTTCGCCTGCTACAAGCTCGATAACGTCAAGACAGTCGGCTACGAAGTGCTGGTCAACCGGCCGAAGACCGCTGCCTATCGCGCGCCATCGGCACCGATGGCGGCGTTCGCGGTGGAAAGTGCGGTCGACGAACTGGCCAAGGAGATCGGCATGGATCCGGTCGAGTTCCGCATCAGGAACGCCGCGCAGGAAGGCACAAGGTCGTCCTACGGCCCGGTCTATGGCCCGATCGGCATCGGCCCGACGCTCGAGGCGGCGAAGAGCCACCCGCACATGAAGGCGCCGCTGGGCCCGAACCAGGGCCGTGGCATGGCCTGCGGCTTCTGGTTCAACTTCGGCGGCCAGACCTGCACCGACCTCAACATCGGCATGGACGGTTCGGTCTCGCTTGCCGTCGGCACGGTCGACGTCGGCGGTTCGCGCGCGTCACTGTCGCTGGTGGCGGCGGAGGAACTCGGCATCGCCTATGAGCATGTGAAGGCCATCGTCGCCGACACCTCCAGCCTCGGCTACAACGACATGACCGACGGCAGCCGCGGCACCTTCTCGTCCTCCATGGCGACGATCTCGGCCGCCCGCAACGCGATCAAGATCCTGCGCGAACGCGCCGCGCAGATGTGGGATATTGCCGTCGACGACGTGGTCTGGGAAAAGGGCCACGCGGTCGCCAAGGGCGAGAAGCACGGCAATCTCGGCAAGCTGTCGCTGAAGGAGATCGCCGCCGCTTCCGGCAAGACCGGCGGACCGATCGCCGGCCACAGCGAGCTCGTCGCCGACGGCGCGGGCGTCTCCTTCGCCACCCATATCTGCGATATCGAGGTCGACCCCGAGACGGGTTCGACCAGGGTCATCCGCTACACGGTGGTGCAGGATGCCGGCAAGGCGGTGCACCCGACCTATGTCGAGGGGCAGTACCAGGGCGGTGCCGCCCAAGGCATCGGCTGGGCGCTCAACGAGGAGTATATCTACGGCAAGGACGGGCGGCTGCAGAACCCCGGCTTCCTCGACTATCGCATCCCGGTCTGCTCCGACCTGCCGATGATCGACACGCAGATCCTCGAGATCCCCAATCCCAACCACCCCTATGGGGTGCGCGGCGTCGGCGAAACCTCGATCGTGCCGCCGCTGGCGGCGATCGCCAATGCGGTGTCGAACGCCGCCGGCGTGCGCATGACCCACATCCCGATGTCGCCGCCGCGCATCCTGGCGGCGATCGAGGCGGAACGGGGAGGCTAGAGCATGATGCCGAAAAGTGTGAAGCGGTTTTCGGATAACATCATGCTCCATCACGAATAGGGGTCGAGCGAATGGTCGAAGTCACGCTCTGGGGCGCGCTCGGCCAACTCGCCGGTGGCCAGAGCAAGGTCGAGATCGAGGCCAAGGACATCAGGGAGCTGTTCAGGAAACTGGCTGAACAGTATCCCGCCTTCGAGCCGCTGATCGACCGCGGCATCGCGGTGGCGATCGACGGGACGATCTATCGCGATACGTGGTCGAAGGAATTGCCGCAGGGGGCGGAGATTTTTCTGATGCCGAGGCTGGCGGGGGGGTGAAGGGGCAAGTGCCTCGCCAACGTTAACGTCAAGCTCTCGAACGTCTCGGTGGGGGCCGGAAGCGGACTTGCAGCTTAGAGCATACAAAAAGCGATGGCAGACATTCAAGCAGGTGGGACAGAAGTCTCCAACTGACCAAAATACGACAATCGACATCACGGCTGACAGGTCCGCCTGGACCAAAAACGGTCTTCGAAACAGATCTAAGCCAGTGGAGGGAATGGGATTGATCTCGCGCCCACGCTGGTCTTCAAATCCGATGCCTTGGCTAAGGCGCGTCTCGACTTAACAATTCGTGCAACGCTCCTTTAGGTTGTTGCTGTTATCTTCTCGTTGTACCAAACCCGCTGCGCAAGTCTTGGACGACGTGCACTAGACCGGTTCATCGTTTCATGGAAACGCCGAACCACTCTAACCCTTTGTTTTGACGCAATTCCGGACGGAAAACCGCTTCACACTTTTCCTGGAATTGCTCTGATGCACGGTGCCCGGAGCCTTTTGCCGACGAGACCTGACTGCCTCCAGCAGTTCGCGCTCGCTGGTGTGAGCATTTCGAAAAATGGACACAACCATCACCGCCAAGATTTCGGCATCCGGGTCCAAAGGGTCGAGGTTCTCATCCGAGCAGACCTGTTCGAACACGCGTTCGCAAATAGCCAGATCGTGAGGGCTCAGGCAGGTGCGATTGAAACGTCGACGCAGCATCTGGGCGAACCTTTCTGAGCCCGCCCCTTGCTTGCGGCGGGCTTTTGCTAATGAACCGCTGACGCTATGGAATTCTTAAGTCGATAATATCGTCCGCAGTGTATTGGAATCAGTTACCTGTTGCCTGATGATTCCTCTGTTAAGATTCCCAAAATCACCGCGCACTCGCGAGCTTTATACTGCCCAGCAATCATAAGTTGATAGTAATCTTGCCGTTTGTTTTCCGGAACGTGAAATCCTCTCCGAAATTCCGCCGCTTCCTTCGGAGTTCGAGTGCATCCGAGTTTACTGGCGGTAACTTTCAAACTCGCCAGTGAACATCCGATCCTCTCCGCAATAGCCTTCAACGGCTCGTTGTTACCGTATCCATCGAGAATTATCTTGCGTCGAGCCTCGCTGTTGAGCTTCATTTTCATTCCCGCGGCCTCCTCAACTACTATCTCACGATGCCAGATTCTTACGCATCAGGTTGAAGAGTGTCGTTAGCTTCGCATCCATAAACTTATCACGGAATGCATTTCTTGGTGTGATCCAGCGTGATCGCCGTTTCGGTCGACTCGAGTTCCGCCAGTCTTGCCAGATGCCTGAAGTACACCACATGATTGAGAGGGGCATGGGCATACCCGATTCGGATATGGCACCACGCGATGGACACTAAGAGGCAAGACGAGGCCCCAGCGAGGCAGCCGCGGGACCGTGATCGACGTCGTTGGCCGCGCGAAGGTCAACCTCACAATGAGGCTGCTCCGCCGCTCGGGCCGGCGCTCGAACCTCTGTCCTT
Organism: Mesorhizobium qingshengii; assembly: GCF_900103325.1. Taxonomy (GTDB): domain Bacteria; phylum Pseudomonadota; class Alphaproteobacteria; order Rhizobiales; family Rhizobiaceae; genus Mesorhizobium; species Mesorhizobium qingshengii. Next base: position 174,191 of record NZ_FMXM01000014.1, read on the forward strand.
TTCAACGCTCGAACTGGCCCCACGCGATCAATTCGCCGCTTGGCAAGTGCATATGGCGCCGCTTGTCGATGTCAGATTGCCGGATGACAAATCGCCGGACGATGGCTTTCCCGCCTCCCACACAGCTTGGAATCTCGGTGGAATGCTGATCGTTCAGCAGCGCGCGCCGGCACATAGCTACCTACGTTCCGCCGCCAAGCTCCGATCCAGTTCGATTGATCATTGGTATCTCGTCTTGCCACGTACTGGCCGGTCGTGGACGGAGGTCGATCGCCGCGTTGCGGAAAACCAGTCAGGCAAATTGGAGATCAGATCGCTTGGTTACCCGTTTCGCGGGAGAGCAACGGACTCGGAAAGTCTCTTTCTCTATCTGCCGCGTGATTTGTTCTCTGATGCGGCGTCAACCCTCGACGCAAAGAACAATTCAATTCTGTCCGGCAATTTTGCCAACCTCCTGGTCGACTACGTCAACAGCATCGAAGCAAGACTGCGCAGTCTCACGGCTGAAGATCTGCCCCGCATCGTACACGCAACACACAGCATGATCATTGCCTGTCTCGCGCCTCCGGCGGAACATGCCGCAGCCGCCGAACAATTGGCAAGTGTCGCGCTGATGGAGCGAGCGCGTCGATACGTCCAAAACAATCTGGATGCGGTTCATCTGACACCGGATTCAATGTGCCGGGCGCTCGGCGTATCGCGCTCTCGTCTCTATCAGTTGTTCGAACCGAGCGGTGGTGTTCTCCATTACATACAAAGTCGCCGCCTTCTGGCGGCCCATGTTGCGCTTAGCGATCCGGCGGACAGCCGGCGAATTGTTGATATTGCCGAGGCCTTCGGGTTTAGTTCAGCGGCTAATTTCAGTCGAGCATTCAGCAAGGAATTCGGTTACAGCCCCCGCGATGGCCGCAGCACTGTGGTGTTGCCGCGCCCCGCCCACTCTGTCTCGCTTGCTGAACAAGAGAGGGCCTCTTCCTTTGAAGGTTGGCTCAAAGCGCTCGGAAGCTGAGTGCAGGATCGGCGATGGTTGAAAAGGGGAGGGCTCAAAACAGGGGCGGGGAAGGCCACGACGCCTAACGCACCAGAATATTTCGTGTCGCGTCCACCACGCCAGTAATCACATCGCCAATTCTCGCCATTTGCCAATTTATTAACCAAATGGGACTGTTCGTCGTTATCGCCGCCAATCAAAGTGGAGCATGCATTGCAACTACGCCGAATGCGGCACTTGTTAAGACTGCAAGCCGAAAGTTTGCCAAGCTTGACAGTTATGCTATTCCTGGACTGGGGGACGTGGATTCGCACCGCCTATGGAGGTGGCTCTTGCACCCAGAGGCATCAGGCGTCGGCACGGAGAGTGAGGGGCCTTCCTCAAGCGATGTTCCACGTCCCGACGAAGCGCTTCTCGCTGACCTTTTGGCGAACACGACTGAACTTTTGTCGTTCTATGACCGCGACTTCTGTCTGACGCACTACGCAATCAAGCTCAAAGGCGTGTACGGAAGCGCAGTGGCGCCGGGTGCAGCCGTTTGGGAGATCTACCCGAGCTTCCTCGATGCGAGGTATCGCGACGAATTTCTTCGTGTGTTCCACGGCGGCTCACCGGCAAGCATCGATTTGCCGCGATCACCCGGCGAAGCGCCGCGGTCCGCTTTCGTTTTCGCCACTGCAAACGGCGTGGGAATCATCGAATCAAGGGAGCGCGGCGGGCGGAGCGTAGCCGAGGAGCAAGAGCATGTAGTTCTGCTCCATCAGGCGACGCACGACGTGCTGACCGGACTGCAGAATCGGCGGCGATTCGGCGAGCGGCTGCAGCAAGCACTAGCGGCCCTCGGCGAACCAAAGCCGAAAGCCGCCCTGCTGCAGATCGACCTTGACGATTTCAAAGCGGTCAACGACACGCTCGGCCACGGAGCAGGCGATACGCTTCTTCAGCTCGCGGCGGGTCGCATCCGCGACGCGCTGCAGGACGGCGAATCCGCGTACCGGTATGCCGGCGATGAGTTCGCTGTCATCCAATTGGGAAAGGAGCAGCCAGCAGAAGCTGAGCGCCTCGCCGGATTGCTGATCGACGCGTTCAAGGATCCGTTCATCATCAACGGCATTCCCGTCTTCGTCGGCTCGAGTATCGGAATCGCTTTCGGGCCGGAACACGGGACCGATGGCGAGCAGCTGATGAAAGCCGCTGACATTGCTCTTTACGCAGCCAAGACAGACGGACGCGGCTGCGCTCGAACATTCAACCGTTCAATGCTGCTCTTGCTCGAGCAACGCGAGAATCTGAGGCGCAGCCTTCGAACCGCGCTGGAGCGGGGTGAGCTTTATCTGGAGTATCAGCCGCTCATTCGGCCTCCCTCGTCGGTGATCGGTTTCGAAGCGCTACTGCGGTGGCGGCACTCCGAGATCGGAATCATTCCTCCCAGCGTGTTCATACCGATCGCCGAAGCCGACGGTCTGATGGACCAGATTGGACGATGGGTGCTCGAGGAAGCCTGTCGCCAGGCATTGACCTGGCCTTCCTCACTGACAGTCGCAGTCAACCTCTCGCCGGCTCAGTTCCTTAGCGGCACGCTGACAGACACGGTCGCTCAGATCATCGACGCAGTTGGAATCCGGGCCGACAGACTTGAACTTGAGATAACTGAGACGGTTCTTCTTGAAAAGACGATCGACAATATCGACACGCTAAATACTCTGAATGTCTTAGGAATACGAATTTCGCTCGACGATTTTGGAACATACTATTCGTCGTTGAGTTACCTCAAGAACTTTCCATTCGACACATTGAAGATAGACCAATACTTCATTGCAGACCTAGACACGGATCTCAAGAGCCAGACGATCGTCCGATCGATCATAAGTCTGGCGCACGGCCTGGGAATAAGCGTCACCGCCGAGGGGGTCGAGACGTCGGGACAGGCACGGTGGCTGATCAAGGAGAACTGCGATTGCCTGCAGGGCAATTTCCTAGGTCGGCCGCTCGGAGCCGAGGCAACCAACGATTTCATCAGGCGGTCCCCGCTGAGGGTGGTACGAGCGATGGAGGAATCAAATCGAGCGGTCTAGCGCCCTGCACCCTTTGTTAACGATGAAGTGGAGATTCGTAGAAACGATCAAGACAGATACCGCGCAATCCTTCGAGTCGGTGCGAGACTGACTCATGACGGGGGCGCGGTGAAGTTTTCCGCCTCGGAGGTCATCGCCCCACCAGGGCTCAATACTGACGGAACAAGGGAGGATGCCGATGGGACCTGTTCAACATGACCTAGCTGGCGAGCCGACTTTTGAGCCCATGATCCAGATCGACATGGAAATCAAAGGTTTCGTCTCCGCCTGGAGACACTGCGATTATGTCTCGACATACATGGCCCGCATGATCAGTCAAAATAGATCAGACTCGGTCCGGCATTCAAATCTCTTTTCTTCTGCCTTTAACGAACTGCTAGAAGTCGCGTTTCGTACCCGCCATGCTGACGGCGAACTGGCATGCAGGGTGTCTCGCCATGGCGCGACGGACAGGATCGAGTTGACATTCCCCTGCGTGCCGGAGGAGCGCCAATTCTACGAAGAGGCCGTCTCGCAAGTCGCAGGAACGGAGGCCAGGGAGCGATACCTTAATTCGGTGTCTGGGGATCTCGCGCCCAGCCGGGAGATCGTACTCCTGGAACTGGCTGTCGACTACAACGCGACACTCAGGGTCGAGGAAGCCGACGGCGATGTGATCAGGCTCGTCGTGGATCTTCCGCTTGAGGGCCTGCAACATTGAGCCCTTACGACCTTCTCCCACGCTTCAAGGCGCAATACGACGCCAACAACCAGGAGTTCTCCATATCCGGGGTGGTCCGGCCTCAGGCGATCGATGAGCTTGGGCCCAGCATCGCATTGCTTCGTGACGCGATCGGCCGCGTGCGGGGCGTTCTCTACGTCAATGTCAGACGCCTAACGCAGATGAACAACGCTGCATTTCACGCCTTTTCGAGGATCATCATCGACGCCTGCCGCGCTCGACCCGATCTCAAATTCGTCGTCATCACGTCAAGCGTCGTCGGATGGACCTCGCGAAAATTCGGTCGCTTGAGCGGAATCGAACCGAACATCACGGTCGAGGAGTATGACAGCGAATTCTATCCGGGGCAGGGCTTCCTCGAGGAAGGCGGGTTCGTACCGATCCTGCGCTCACAGACGAAGATGACCTGGCGCCACGAGCGCGCAATCTTGCCAAGACACGGCATGAGGCAGGGGATCGTCATGGCCGACATCTGTTGCGGGATCGGTGATTTCGCCGTGCTCGTGCAGAAGGAGTTCCAGCCATCGCGGATCGTCGCCCTCGACCATTCCATATCAAGCCTGAACTACGCTCGACAGGTGATGCGAGAGTTCGATATCCGGGGAATCGAATATACTTATGGCGATGCGTCGGAGATGCTGCTCGACGAAGCGCAGTTCGATCTGGTGACCTGCCGGCATTCCCTTCAGATCTTCAATCGGCCTGAACTCATCCTCAAGGAGCTCTACCGCATTTGCAAGCCGGGTGGGCGGGTCTACATCACCAATGAGAAGAATTCGCACTGCCTCGGCGAGCCGCGCGCCGAAAGCATTCGTTGGACCTACAACGAGGTGGCGAAGCTGTTCGGGCATTTCGAGATGGACGTCGAGCTTGGGCCCAAGAGCCGGCGATATCTGATGGAAGCCGGATTCGAAGACATCCGTGTCGAGACCTTCATGGTCACTAACCTGGACGGCGATCCGCAGGATTTCGCCGATGTCATTGCGGCCTGGGCGGATGTCTATGCGGGCGAGATGGCGACCAGGCGCGGCGATGGAGCGGAGTTCGTCGCACGGTTCCGGCAGGGCTTCCAGGACCACATTTTCGCTGCGCTCCACCCCAAGGGTTATGCGGGTTGGCCGATCTGGGTCGCATCGGGGCGAAGGCCGCAATGAACGCCGACAATGAACCTGCACCGCGCTTCGGCCTGCGCTCCTTTCGAGCGAAATTCGTATTGGTCGTTGGCGGCGCCGTACTGTTCGACCTCCTGCTGAGCGGTGGTCTGGCGCTTTGGAACGTCCAAAAGCTGTCGCGCGACGCCACGTCGGAAGTCGGTGAGGGCCTGACGACCGCAAACCAGGAGTACATTCGTTCCTATGCCCAATCGACGGCGTTGAGCGTCGACCTGCTTCTCGATCGGGTTCATGGCGACGTCAAGGCGCTGGCCGGCGTGCTGCAGGCCCAGATCGACGATCCGACGAGGCAGCAACAGGTCGGAGCGACGCTTTCGCATGAAGCGCCCGGCTCCGTGAAGGTCGTCTACGACGCGCAGGGAGATTGGGCGCAGAACCTGCCGGGCGCGCCTTCGGTGGTAAGCGTTTGGGGCTACCTGCTGGGTGCCGACCACACTCCGCTGCCGAGCGTTCAGAAGGAAATAGAAGACAGTACCGTGATCGATCTCGTCGCGCCGACGCTCATGGCCAGCGGGTCGTCCAAACTGCAGATGTACTATATTGGCCCAAAAGAACGGCCGATCTTCAGGACGGTTCCGTATACGGACCAGGCACAGACCTTCGACAAGCTCTATCCGGGCCACAACAAGGCGGAGTTCTGGGAGTTCTTCTTTCCGGGGATCTATGGTTCATGGCAGCAATGGGCCGGGGATGCAGCCTCTCGTCCCGTCCCTGACGACATTACCCAGACAGCGCCTTACACCGATGCAATCACGGGAAAGCTGATCGTCAGCTTTTTCCACCCGCTGTGGACGCGCGATCGCACCGGTATCGCCGGCACGGCTGGGGCGGACATCACTCTCGACCAGCTCGCGGAAGTCGTCGAACGTGTGAAGATCGCTGAAACCGGGTTCGGCTTCCTCACGATGTCGACTGGCAATGTGGTGGCGATCAATCCGTCGGGCCAGGCGATCATCGGCCTGACTTCATCAAGCGATGCGGGCACGCAAGGCGTCACCGGCCTGGAGAGATCCCTGCGGGGAAGTACGCAGCCGGCAATCGCGTCGCTGCCTCTCGACCAGAACAATGACGGCGTCATTCAGCATATCATGCTCGACAACAAGGGCGAGCGCGTACCCTACATCGTCGTCCTCAAGAGATTGAAACCGACCAATCTGTGGAGTTCGGGACCGATCAAGTCCGAAACGATGTCAGTCGGGATCATCGTTCCCGAACGGGAGATCTACGCGTCCCTGTTCGCCGCGCAGGAGAGTATTTCGCGCGCAACCAATCGTATCCTGCTCTTTCAGATCGGTGCGATCATCGTTTCACTTCTGATAGTTTTCGCGGCCGTGCTCGGAATTTCGAAGCGGATCACTGCGGGCCTCAGGGCGCTTGCCAGCGCCGCCCAGCGGCTTCAGACCAAGGACTATTCAGTCCGCGTGAACATTCCGACGCGCGACGAGGTTGGAGCGGCAGGGATCGCTTTCAACCGCATGGCTGAGCAGATCAGCTTTCACACGGAAAACCTCGAGCAACTCGTCGACGAACGAACCAGGGAGCTCGGGGACGCCAATCAGCAGATTTCTGCACTCAACGAAAAGCTGCGGGACGAGAACGTCCGCCTCGGCGCCGAGCTCGCGGTTGCCAGGCAGATCCAGTTGATGGTCCTGCCGAAACCATTCGAACTCGAAGCGATTCCGGGGCTAGAGATCGCAGCCTACATGCGGCCGGCCGACGAGGTCGGCGGTGACTACTACGACGTCCTGCAGAACGGGTCACGGGTCAAGATCGGCATCGGCGACGTTACCGGTCATGGTCTCGAGAGCGGCGTGCTGATGCTGATGGTCCAATCCGTTGCACGCGCGTTGCAGGAGACCAACGAGGGGGATCCGCACCAGTTTCTGGACCGGCTGAACAGAGCGATCTACAAGAACATCGAGCGGACGAACACCGGCAAGCATCTCTCGCTGGCCTTTCTTGACTTCGAGGATGAGCGGGTAACGCTATCCGGCCAGCATGAGGACGTTCTTGTCGTGCGTGCGGACGGGGAAGTCGAACGCATCGATACGATTGATCTGGGTCTGCCGGTTGGCCTGGAGAATGACATCTCGAAGTTCATCGACACGCGTGACATCCTGTTCGAGAGTGGCGACGTGATCGTGCTGCACACCGACGGTGTGACCGAGGCGGAGGACCAGGACAAAAGGCTATTCGGGCTCGAGCGCCTCTGCCAGAGCGCAAAAAAACGTTACGGCGGGAGCGCCGAGGAAATCAAGACCGGGATCATCGAGGATCTAATGGCCCATATCGGAGTCCAGAAGATCCATGACGACATCACCCTCGTGATCATAAGGCACAGATAGGAATGACAACGCTGTTCGGGACCCCTGACATTGCAATCGGGATGAAGGAGAGCGTCAGTCGCGTGCGGCTGTTCGACGGACCTCTCGACTTGAGTTGGCGTCATTGTGCCACGACCTCGGACTTCATCGCCGATCTTTTCGCGTTGCGCTTCCGGTCGTCCCGCAATGACTACATGGAAGTGCGGCACAGCATCGGATATCTGGTCAACGAACTCATCGAGAACGCCGTCAAGTTTCGCGCACCGGGCGAGATCGTGATCGAGGCGTCGATGGATTCGGAGTGCTTCAAGCTCAAGGTGTCGAATGACGTCGATGGTGAAAACGCGTCCGAGTTCAAAAGCCTCCTGGCGGACATCACGGTTGGCGACCCCAGAGACCTGCTGATACAGAAAATTGAAGCGAATGCCGCGAACCCCGACGTGTCAGGCTCCGGACTCGGATTGCTGACGTTGATGAGCGACTATGGCGCGCGCCTGGCCTGGATATTCAGCTCGGCCGAAGAAAGCGATCGGATTTGCCTGGAGACATATGCCTCCATTCCGATCTCGCAAACGCGCAACTAGAGGAAACGAAGCCAGGCCATGGAAATCAAGACAGACGACTACCGCGTGTGGAATGAAGGAAGCGATATTTTCTTCGACGGCGCAATGCGGCTTGCCAGTTCCGAAGCCGGTGCGCCCATCACGGCTTTGGCGACCAGCGTTCTTGCCTCAAATCCCTCTTCCATTACGCTCAATCTGAAAGACCTTCACTTTCTCAACTCTTCCGGCATCAACCTGCTGGCGAAATTCACCATCGAGGTGCGCAAGCATCCCGATGTTCGACTCGTCGTGCGTGGAACGCCCGACATACCCTGGCAATCGAAATCATTGCCGAACCTGAAGAAGCTGCATCCCGCTCTGGTGCTTTTGATGGACTAAGGTCTGTGAGGCCGGCCTGCGAATGGCGGCTTCCTGCGCTTCCTGTACTCACGTAGCTAAACGTACGCTCCGTTCCGGTTCTCGGAAACCACCATTCTCGGCTCGGCCTGACCTGAATCTCAACAGACCTTTATCAGGTCGCCCGAAATCAGCCTACGGACTGCGTACTGCAAGAGTGCCGCACCGAGTGAGATATGTACTCCATGACAAGTATTTGGATGCGAAGGTAACGACAATTCGGCCTGGTGCGCAGATGCTGGCAATTGCTCGGCGGGGGCTCGGCACAGGCGGCAGGCGTCCATGTTGGGGGGATGTCGGGCTGCCTGTGCCGATTAGCCGCCGCTGCGCGATCAAAGGTGGCGTCATTGAGTAAGCGTGCCAAGGTGACCGGCGGCCGGCTGGAGTTCATTCCGCCGCAGATCCCGACTCGGGTCGAGGAGCCACCCGGAGATGAGGGGTGGGTTCACGAGGTCAATCTTGACGGCTACCGAACGCAGATCATCATCGATAAAGGCGGCGTGCGCCTTTACAGCAAGAACGGCCGTGACTGGACCACCAAATATTGGCCCATCGCGCTGGCTGTCGAGCTGCCATGCCGGGCCGCCATTATCGACGGCGATGTCATTGTGCCGGACGAGCAGAGCGCTCACGATTGCCCTTCGCTGGAAGCCGCGATCTGGAACGAACCGAGCCGGCTCGCGTTCGTCGCGTTCGACATCCTCCATCTCGACGGTCGCAATCTAGTCTCCTTGCCCCTCCTGCAGCGCAAGCAGGCGCTATGGCAACTGGTTAAGCACGGACTCGGCAAGATCCAGTACAGCGAGCATTTCGAGGGCAGTGCGCCAGCGATCTTTCGCGCCATCGAGAAGGTGGGGCTCAAGAGCATCATCTCGAAGCGCGCCGACAGCAGCTACAAGAGCGGACCGTCGAACACATGGTTGAAGGCCAAATACTTCGAGGATGCCGATTTCTGAGCATCGACGACGCTTCTGGCGCAACCGCGGCCTCAGCGCAGGCACCAGCAATGTCCGCTTTTGGTAGACGTTCAAGCTGGCATGACCGATATGAGGCGGTGGGTTCAATAGGTCGCCGCAACACTCTTAATCTGAGAGGATGAGGAGGTGTTGCATGGTGACGTCACGGATCTGGTTTACGTCAGCGCAGAAGGCCGAGCTTTGGGAGCGATGGAAGCAAGGTCAGAGCATTTCGTCGATCTCGCGGGCACTGGACCGCCGGAACAAGACCGGCGTTCAGCGGATCGTATCCTTACACGGCGGCATTGCTCCGTCAGCAAGGCGTAGAGCGGCCTCGGCGCTCGGGCTGGCGGAGCGCGAAGAAATCTCTCGCGGGATCGCGGCGGGTCTCGCAATCCGCGCTATTGCACGAAGTCTC
>NZ_FMXM01000059.1 GCF_900103325.1 Mesorhizobium qingshengii
GCCAGCGCGGAGATCTATGCCCACGGGGAGAAGGCCGGAGCCGTCTATCAGATCGAGTTCGGCGCCGTGCGCGTCTACCGCCTGCTTGCTGACGGCCGACGGCAGATAAGCGCCTTCCACCTGCCTGGAGAGACATTCGGCTTCGAAGCCGACACGACGCACCATTTCTTCGCGGAAGCAATCAATGCCACGGGTGTCCGCGTCTTCCGCGTCACTGCTGGAACGGACATGTCCCATCAGTTGTTGCCATTGGCGCTCAAGGGCTTGACCAGAGCTCAGGAACACCTGCTGGTCCTCGGTCGTCAGAACGCCATCGAACGTGTCGCCGCCTTCTTGGTCGACATGGCCGAGCGGCAAGGCGGGTTGCGGCAGATCGAACTGCCCATGTCGCGCATGGACATCGGCGACTATCTCGGACTCACCATTGAGACGGTCTCACGGGTTTTCACCCGGCTGAAGGACAAGGGCGTCATTCGACTGCTCGGCCTACGAAGTATCGAGATCGTCAAGAGCGACGCCCTTCAAGACATGTGCGAATGACTGGACCTCGTCCAGCACATGGCGCTGAAAGCTAGGAGATCACGCAGGTAGCTCGACAGTGGGGTACGAACCGTCGGCAATGTCGACATTGACCGTGATCGGACGAAGCATTGGCCTCATCTATTTGGCGAGCGCACTGCAATCGGAGGTGACGCCATGAAGAAAACCGGACTTCAGATTATCAAGTTGGCAGTCTCGGCCACTGTTGCCGTGGCGAGCATCGGTATCGGTGTTGGATTGTCGGCGCTGTTGACCGGTTCCGACCTTCGTCAACATCAGCTTCATCCGGTCATCCGCGTTTCAAGGGCCGACGCCAGGATTTGGGAAGTGGCTCAACCTGACAAACCGTACGAACCGCCGCCGTCATCCAGTGCCCGCTTGCTTTTGATGGCCCGGCTTTTGCCGAGTTGGGTTCGCATTCTGTGCGAGACGAACACCGGCAAGGAGAATTGCTCGAGCAGGGGTCTGGTCATCCCGCCGAACAAGGCCTCACGGATTCGCGAATGGCTGTAAGCGCCGGTCGGTCTCGGCTTTGACGCCATGCATAGCCTGCTATCAAATCGTGCCCTCGCTCATGGATCGTGGGATGGACTCTCGACGTCAGCTTTTGCTGCCCCTGGAACCCTCAGCCATTCGTGCAGGAAGTTGATCCGGCTGTCTTCGTCCTTTTCAGGCCAACGAAAGACTAGCGAGCAACACCGCGATCAAGATTGAAACGGGGACCGCGAGAAGCAGTCCAACCTCAACCAATCGCGTCTCCTTGTCGCCAAACATTGGGATCGCCCTATTCATGTTTTTCGTTCGAGTGAAGGCACCATTTGCCATGCAAACGCAACAGCAACCTCAAAGCCCCGTGCGCCAAAATATGTCGAAACGAGGCCTGCGCCATTGATCCAAATCAATGGCAATGCGGCGGGGCCTGGGAAGAATGTTCCTCAAATTAGGGAACTTCAATGCAGCACGAGGCGATTCATTTCCACTCTTCGAGGCGAGTGAATTTAGCTTGGCATGCACAACACCCGGCGCCTGCCGAAGCGACGTCCGAGGATGGCTTGGCGTGGCATCTAATGCATGCTGCTCGCTGCAACTGCCTTCAGCTTCCCACGGAAGTCGGACAGGAACTTGAGAGACGCCAGATCTTTGCATTCATTTCTGAGCCGGCGTGATCGGGGCGGGCATACGCTGGACGGTGCCTGCTGACGCATCGCCTCCTTCACGGATTTGAACAGGGCGGCCGAAAGACACCGCCAATTGTCGGCGCGACCGACTGGAAGACGATGCCTGTTGCGCGAAATCAATGTGGAGACGCCTGGGTCGGGTAGGATTTGTGTCATGACAGCGTCTAGCATCAGATTTGCCGATCGCCCCGATGCCGGAAGACAGTTGGCGGCGCGGCTGTTGCCGATGGGGCTGGACAAGCCGGTGGTCTATGCCCTTCCCCGCGGCGGCGTACCCGTCGCCTTGGAGATCGCGCGCGCCTTGCGGGCGCCACTTGACCTCATCCTTGTGCGCAAGATCGGCGCACCGGGCGCTCCAGAAGTGGCGCTAGGCGCCGTCGTCGACGGCGCGAATCCTCAGACGGTCATCAATGAGGAGGTGCGCCGACGCTCTGGCGCGGATGACATCTTCCTGGAGCGTGCCCGCGCACGCGAACTGGCCGAACTCGAGCGTCGCCGGTCTCGCTACCTGGGTAGCCGCCTGGGGGTGGACCCTGCCGGGCACACAGCGATCATCGTCGACGACGGCCTGGCAACCGGAGCGACCATGAAGGCGGCCATACTCGCGATGAAGCGGCGAGGAGCCAAAAAAATCTGCGTAGCGATACCGGTGGCGCCTGCCGAAGCTGTGGAGGCCATCGGCGAGCAGGCCGATCTGGTCGTATGCCTTCATCGCGCAGAGAATTTCTATGGCGTAGGCGGCTTCTACGACGATTTCCACCAACTGACCGACGAGGAAACGGTCGGTCTGCTGCGACAGGGTTGGGCGGAGAGCCCGGACGCCTCGCGAAGTTTACCAGCCGGTCTTGCGAAACGACAGGTTGCGGTGCCGCCGCTCGGCCTGGTGGGAGACCTCTGCGTGCCCGCCGATCCTCGCGGCATTGTCCTGTTCGCCCATGGAAGCGGATCGAGCCGGCTCAGTCCCCGCAACGTCGCGGTTGCGGATACGCTCAATGCCCATGGCTTTGCCACTTTGCTGTTCGACCTGCTGAAGCCAGTCGAAGCGCACGACCGGCGCAATGTCTTTGACATTTCCCTCCTGGCGGAGCGTGTGACCGAGGCCGCGCTCTACATCAGCAGCGAGCCCGACATCGCCGATCTGCCACTGGGTCTGTTCGGCGCCAGTACCGGCGCCGCAGCGGCTCTGCTTGCCGCGGCCGAACTCCGTAACCGCATTGCCGCGGTGGTGTCGCGGGGAGGCCGCCCTGATCTAGCCGGGACGCGGCTGGCCGAAGTCGCGGCGCCCACGCTGTTGATCGTTGGTGGTGAGGACCGCCATGTCCTCGAACTGAACCGGCAAGCTCTGGCGGCGCTGACCTGCGAGAAACTGCTGAAAATCGTTCCGAAGGCCGGCCACGTCTTCGAAGAGCCCGGCGCGCTCGAGACGGTCACGGAGATGGCGAACGCCTGGTTCCAGCACTACCTGTCGCCGGCCGCGCTGGAGCCCGCTCCAGTGGCGCCGTCGGTGGAGCCAGGCAAGCCCGCGCAGCCGGTGTCGATCATCAGTGCGCTTCGCGACGCAGTTGAGCCGCTGCCCGCTCCTGACGATCCGGCCTTTGCCAGTGCCTTCGACCGTTTTGCATCGTCACGTGTCGTTCTGCTCGGTGAGGCCTCTCACGGCACGTCTGAGTTCTATCGCGCCCGCGCCGCCATCACCCGGCGGCTAATCGAGCACCATGGCTTCACTGTCGTTGCCGTGGAGGCGGACTGGCCGGATGCCGCGGCGATCGACCGCCACATACGCCAATTGCCTTACCAGCCGACACGGGTGTCTCCATTCACCCGGTTCCCGACCTGGATGTGGCGGAATCGGGATGTCGACGACTTCATCGGTTTCCTGCGCCGGCACAACGACGCGAAGCCGCCCGAAGAACGGGTCAGCTTTCACGGACTGGATCTGTACAGCATGACTGCCTCAATCGCCGCGGTACTCACATATCTCGACCGCGTCGACCCTGCTGCCGCAGCGGAGGCGCGCGCCCGATACGGCTGCCTCGCGCCTTGGTCGCGGGAATTGGCGGCCTACGGCCGGGCGTCGCTGAGCAAGGGCTACGCGCTGTGTGAACTGCCCGTGGCCCGCACACTTGTCGATTTGCTGCAAAACGAGCTCCGGTATGCAAGCAGGGACGGTGAGCAGTTCTTCGACGCGACGCAAAACGCCCGCCTGGTCGCCAACGCCGAGCGCTACTATCGGGTCATGTACTATGGCTCTCACGAATCGTGGAACCTGCGCGACCGGCACATGTTCGAAACGCTTCAGCGGGTGCTTGCTTGGGCCGGACCGGACGGGAAGGCCGTAGTCTGGGCCCACAATTCGCATATCGGCGACGCCCGCTTCACAGACATGGGGGCTGAACGGGGCGAGGTCAACATCGGCCAGTTGTGCCGGCAGGCCTATGGCTCCGAGGTTGCGCTGATCGGTTTCGGCACCCATTCAGGCACGGTTGCAGCGGCTTCCGAATGGGACGCGCCCATGGAGATCAAGACCGTTCGCCCCTCCCGTCCGGACAGCTATGAGTGGCTATGCCATCAACTCGGCCACGAGCGGTTCCTGCTGGACCTGCGCCGAGGTCTTGAGAGTAGCCTGCGCAGCGCTTTGGCGCAGCCCCGACTGGAGCGCTACATCGGCGTCATATACCGACCCGAAACCGAACGCTGGAGCCACTACTCTTCAGCATCGCTTCCCGATCAATACGACGCTTTCGTGTGGTTCGATCAAACCCATGCAGTCGTACCGTTGCCGACCCAAGTCACGGCCGGCGAGGACGAAACATATCCATTCGGGCTCTAAAGAGACGCCGTCTGGCGTCTTTCGAAGCCACGACACATGACGTCATACCTACCGCCGCAGAGAGGTTCGATGCTCACGGTGGAAATCAGCGGGCACCTGCCGGCACTACAAAATTGTCCGCTGCGATCGCGTCGTAAGGAAGCGCTCGGTTGACCTGCCGACGGTGATCGGCACGCGCCAGTGAACTTGCCACCCTGCGCGTTGTCCCAGAGGAATTGGGCTGGACCACCATCAGAAGCGGAACGACCGCTTTTTTGTGTCGGCTTTGCCAAACCTGACAGTCCGGTTCCGACCCAAAGGCGACATCAGAACATCTGCTCGGTCAATGACCGCTTCTGGCGGATATTGTTGAAAAAGCCGGCCGCGTCTCGGCCACGACATCGACTGATGCTAGGTCGTGAGCAAACGCCTTCCGCCTCATGCCGGTTTCGGCATCGGCACCGGAATCAGCTTGGCGAGTTTCCTGAGGTTCTGGGCGGTGGCTGCCAGATGGAACTCGTCTCGAGCACCGTTTGGTCCTCGTAGTCGCAAGCGATCCAGCTTCAGGATGCGCTTGAGGTGCGCAAACAGCATCTCGACCTTCTTCCTCTCGCGACGCGAGGTGACATAGGCGTCGGTGGCGGCAATATCGCGGGCCATGTCCCGCGCACCCTCGTGGATAGAGCGTAGGATCTTGCGGGCTGGACCGTTCGGACAGCATCGAGGCTTGAGGGCGCAGGCGTCGCAGTCGAGCTTGCTGGCGCGGTAGCGCATGAAGCCCTCGTCGTCGACACCGTCGCGGGGTGAAGCGAACCGCCGACGATACTGCCTGAGCTCCTTGCCGCCTGGACAGGTGTAGAGATCGCGCTTGCGATCATAGCTGAACTCTGCCCGCTCGAAGGTCCCATCGCGACGCTCCGACTTGTCGAAGACCGGGATATGCGGCTCGATCCCGCGCTCGTGCACCAACCAGCCCAACATCTCGGCCGAGCCGTACGCGCTGTCGGCGGCCAGGCGTTCCGGATAGAGGCCGAAGCGATCCCGGGCGCGATCGATCATGGTGCGTGCCGCGCCGACTTCCGCCTGGCGTATGGCGCGGCTTGCCTCGACGTCCACGATGACGGCGTGATCCAGGTCGATCAGATAGTTGGTGGCGTAGGCGAAGAAGGCATGCCCCTTCATCGCTCCCGTCCACTGAGCCGCCGGGTCGGACCTCGATATGAACTTCGGCTTCACCTCGCTCGCTCCACCCCACGCGGCATCGTCCAACGTGTCGAGATACTCCTGTACCGAACGGCGTGTTGCCGCCATCGTCTCCCAGTCGACCTGCTCCGATCCCTCGGCAGAGCGCTGCTTGTTCGCGTCCGCCCTGATGAGGCTGGCATCGACGGCGAAGCCCTCGTTGCCGACGAGACCTTCTTCGATGCAACGGCGCACCGTCGTCTCGAAGAGTTCGCGCAGCAGATCGCTGTCGCGAAAGCGGCCGTGCCGGTTCTTCGAGAAGGTGGAATGATCGGGGACATCACCCTCCAGGCCAAGTCGGCAAAACCAGCGATAGGCGAGATGCAGATGCACTTCCTCGCAAAGCCGCCGCTCGGAACGGATGCCGAAGCAGTAGCCGACGATTAGCATCCGGATCATCAGTTCCGGATCGATCGAGGGCCTACCGATCTCGCTGTAGAACGGCCGCAGATGCGAGCGCAGCCCCGACAGGTCGACGAAGCGGTCGATCGAGCGCAATAGATGGTCAGCAGGGACGTGACCCTCGATGCTGAACTCGTAGAACAGCGCCTCCTGCATCACCGTCGGTTCGCCCATCATCGACTCAATCTCCTTGGCCAAGGAGATTGAATCCGTGCTTCAGAGCTGCTTCAAGCCTGAGTTTTTCAACACAATC
>NZ_FMXM01000098.1 GCF_900103325.1 Mesorhizobium qingshengii
TTAACGGATAAGAAAGTATAAATTTTGAGGAAGGGGAGTACCCATCCTTGTTAAGTTATTTGTAAAATAGAGTCATGGAGACAAACATTCTTAGAGAAATTTTCTTTGATGAGAATCAACATTGGGATCGGTTTGAAAAGAAGCATGGTAGAAAAATACGACCCATTGTCCGAAAAGAAGTGGAGAAATTTCGTAACTGTGGCAATCCAAAGAATGGGTTTAAGCTATTTGTATGTGAAGGGTGTCATGATGTTAGACGGGTACCGTATCGATGTAAGGGGAGGTTCTGCACAACTTGCTCTGTTGGGGAAACCGAGGAATGGAGTCGGTTGCTCGAACACGAAGTATTTCAAGTCAATCATCGCCATATTATCCTAACGATCGATGAAGGCTTACGGGACGTGTTCCTCAAACATCGCAAGCTGTTAAAGGAGTTTATGGACGAAGGCGCGCGATTTATCCGAGAATACTTTGAAAAGAAACATAAAGTAAATCCAGGCATTATCGTAGGCTTGCATACATTTGGATCACGTATTAACTTTAATCCGCATCTACATTTGTTGGTCACAATGGGAGGGATGAAGCAGAACGGTGAATGGAAAACCTACGACTTCCTTCCGTTCGAGATGCTTCGAAAGCAGTGGCAAACCATTGTATTAAAGCTCATTAGACGTCTTCTGACAGAAGAGGAAAAAAAGGAAGTACAGCGCCTTCTACAAAAGGCCTACTCCGCTAACGGGGAAGGCTTCTATGTGCATGCTCCGAAACAAAAAGGGAACATAAAAGCGCAGTTGGCTTATATTGGCCGATATATTCGTCGACCCGCCATCGCTCTTGGCCGGATTGAGGAATATGACGGCCAATTTGTGACGTTTCGGTATAAGGATAAAACGGATGGGCAGGAAAAAACAGAAACCGTAACAGTAGAAGAATTTATTGCTCGCCTCATCAGACATATTCCGGACGAACAATTTAAAACGATTCGTTATTATGGTGTGTATGCCCGAAGAGTGAAAAACCTTTGTAAAAAGGTTCTTTCAGCGTGGCAAAAAACTGTGAAAAGGTGGATCGTAAAAGCAAAGCATGTACTTCGTCGAAGAACATGGCGAGAGAAGATGATAAATTATGCAGGGAAAGACCCTATGGTTTGCCCAAAGTGTGAGTGCTACTATGAATACAAGGGAGAAGCCTGCCTAAAAGATGGACAACTTACGGTCGCCTTTGCTGTTTGCGATCTATCTCGGCGTTGTCTGGAAAGGATGATTGAAGATCTCACAGGTGTCAAAAAAGAAAAAGGCAAAGAAAAATCACAAAGCATTACTCGACAGTTTCCGAAGGAAACAAGAGAGGAACGAAGTCGTCAAATATGTTTGTTTGACGTGTCATGAAACAGAGGATGTACCTCTAAGTGTTGTTCGTGATTTTGATGCAATGGATGATGGTGACCCAACCGTGCCACCGCAATTTGGTTGTGAGTACTGTGGAAACCCCATGTATCCTGAGTATTATAAAGGTTTACATGGCTATGAATACAAACTTTCGGATATCCTCTAGCGCAAAAAAGGACAGTCAGGGCGTTTTTCCCTGACTGTTTTTCTTAACGGATAAGAAAGTATAAATTTTGAGGAAGG
>NZ_FMXM01000053.1 GCF_900103325.1 Mesorhizobium qingshengii
TCCCGAACTGCATCAGTTCGTGGAGCAGGAGCTCGAGAACAATCCCCTTCTGGAGCATCCGAAGGGGTCCCGGGATCTGCCCAGGCAAAGGAAATCGAGCACCGCCTTCGAGGAGTTTGTCGCTTTACCCGAAACGTTGCACGACCATGTCGCTAGTCAGATTTCCTTCACCGCCCTCACACCGCACGAGCGGCTGATTGCTAATGTGCTTGCGGGTCATCTGGATGACACTGGTTATCTTGGGGCAAGTGCTTCGGAGCTGGCCGGGAAGCTAAACATCCCGCTGGCCGATGTGGAACGAGTTTTGGGTATCCTGCAGCACCTCGATCCGCCGGGAATTTTCGCACGATCTCTCGGCGAATGTTTTGAGATACAGCTGCGCCAGCGAGACCGGTTCGACCCGGCCATGGCGGCTTTGATTGCCAACCTTGACGTGGTTGCGCGACGCGATTTTCAGACTTTGAAGGAGCGTTGCGGCGTCGATGACGAAGATCTTCTCGACATGCTGCAGGAAATCCGTGCGCTCGCCCCCAAGCCCGGAAACGCATTCCACTCGGGCGCGCCGGAAGGCACCGTACCGGACGTCTGGGTCACGCCCTCGCCCGGAGGTGGATGGCAGATCGAGCTTGATCCGAACACGCAGCCCAAGGTGCTGATCAACCACACTTATCTCAAGGAGGTTTCACGCCGAGTCGCCAAAAAATCAAAAGACATGACATTTCTCAACGAATGCTTGAAGAACGCGACCTGGTTAATCCGCAGCCTCGATCAGCGTGCCAAGACGATCGTCAAGGTTTCGACCGAAATCGTGCGCCAGCAGGATGCCTTCCTGAAATATGGCGTCGCCCACCTACGGCCTCTCAAACTCAAGGCGGTCGCTGACGCGATCAACATGCACGAGTCGACTGTAAGCCGGGTGACGTCGAACAAGTACATGCAAACCCCACGCGGGGTGTTCGAGCTCAAGTACTTTTTCACTGTCGCGATCGCCTCTTCCGAAGGCGATGTCGCGCACTCCGCCGAAGCTGTCCGCCAAAGGATCAAAGCAATGGTCGCCGAAGAATCGTTTGATAACGTGCTTTCGGACGATGACATCGCCGACCGGCTCAAGGAATACGGCATCGATCTCGCTCGCCGCACCGTCACAAAATATCGCGAGGCGATGAATATCCCCTCCACGGTACAGCGGCGCCGGGAAAAACGCTTTTGGCGCAATCAAGGCCTCAAGGCCTCGTGACGAAAAGCGGCTCTTAAACCGATGTGACGCGTTCTTCACATTCGCCTTCCTCGGGGCCGAAGCAATTTTCGAAATCACTGCATTCCCGACAATTGGGTGCAGTGCACAGCGAAAACCCTTCGGCCTCGCAGAGTTTGCGGTAAAAGTACTTCTTCCATTTCATGTTTTGGGTGTTGCCGGCCGCCAGCGTTGGAAAGTGCGTGGCAAGAAGGCGATTGAGCTCGGCCCGGTCGAGAAGCCCAAGGTCCTGCCACAGATGGCCATCATGCATGGCGCGCCGGGCGAGGATCTTAGCGAAGCGGGCGCTCGCCGGGTCGCTCGGCCGGGCATGTGCCAGTAGCAGGCCGCGCAGAAATTCTTCCTCCATACCGGGCTCAGGATCGCTGACGTCTTCGGAGGCGAATGCTGCCATCGCGGTACCAGGGAAACTGCGGGGCAAGACCTCGCGCAACTCGGCATGGGAAAGGCCTGTTGACTCCGCCGCTGTCGCCTTGCCAGCCTCGACCTCCTTGAGCGCACAGGAGAAGACGCAGGCAAGGACATGTTCGTCGAACTCCTTCTCCGGCTGGATCGTGGGCCATTGGCCGGCGCCGATACGCGCATCGTTTTGACCGGACATGGTTCCGTTCTCCTGGTCTGTGCCTTCACGCAGCACTCTGCCGTGCGCAACATGGGTCAGTCAGTCTTTCGGGCACACGTGTGCGCAGGCTCGACCCCAATGGAGCGTCGGCGAGATCGACCGCCATGATCATGCAATTGAGTTCGCCTTCAAACGCGTCGTGCAGCCCGTCGCAGGCGCGAGGATTTCACCCACGACACGACGCCTTGAAGTTGCCTGACGGCGCGAGCAGATTCTGAAGCAGCGGGTTAGCAGTGAAAGCGCAGCCGTCCGCAGGTGAGATAGTGGGGAACCCCATTTGGGGCCGTCCAGGTGACGGAAGCGCCTCTCATCGAAAGCACACCAAGTTCCATTCATGAGCCTGCCATTGAACCGTGCGTCTATGCCGAGTGGAACGAAAAAGAAGCGGCACGAAGTTCGACCCCTTGTGAATTCAAACGCGCGCATGACCCAGCGCCTTGTTGATCGCGGGAATGATCTTGTCTCCCCAGAGTTCGATCTGGCGCAGCATTGTCCTTTGGTCGAAATCCCCCAACTGGGTCTGGATTGCGATCTGATCCGGTTTCAGAATATCGATCTCTTCCAGCAAGCGATCAATCACGCGATTCACGCTGCCGATCGGCATATTGTTGCGCATTGCCTCGAAGGACAGATCCTGCTGGGTGGGCGTTTCCTGCAGCAGGTAGCCGTCGTGGCTCTGCTGGCGGCGCTGATGCAGCGCCTCGGACAGGCGGCGCTGGAAGCGGGCGTTGTCGAGATAGCTCTTGATCTCCTCCCCGTCATCGCTGGCGTAGCAGCAACGCAGCAGCGATATCCTGGCGGCGGTGACATTCCTGTCCTCGGAAGCCGCCACCTCCTTGATCGCTCCGCGCAACGTGCTCAAAGTCTCCAGGCCGTCGTGGAATGCCGTGACAAAGAAATTGTGTCCCTCGCGGTAGGCCCGTTTCATGCGGGCCGGGCCGCCGGCCATCCAGATCGGCGGGGTCGGCCTCTGGACGGTGGGTACTGAAATCGCCGTCGGGGGTATTTTCTCATAGTGGCCATCGTGCTCGAAGATGTTCTGGTTGAGACCTTTCAGAAGGATGTCGAGGTGTTCCGAAAAGATGGCCGGCGCCTCATCGATATTGACGCCGAAGCGCTCGAACTCGAACTGTTGGTATCCAGAGCCGACGCCGAGTTCCAGGCGACCGTTCGCAAGGATATCGGCGAAGCCGATCTCGGAGAGCAGACGCTGCGGTTTGTAGAGCGGCAGCACGCAGATGGCAGTGCCGAGGCGAATGGTGCTCGTCACGCCGGCGCAGTGGGCCACCATCATCAACGGCGACGGGATCAGGCTGTAGTTGTTGAAGTGGTGTTCTGCGAACCAGGCTGTGCCGAAGCCGGCCTGCTCCGAAACGATGGCCTGTTCGATGGAGTTTCGGATGACGATGTCGGGTGATTGATGATAGCCACGTTGGGCGGCCAGGATGAAGGTGGCGAATTCCACTGTGTTTCCTTGTTTGCTGCTGGTTGGCGGATTTGGAAATGCGCTCGTCCGAGACACCGATTGTCTCGGATCGGGCGCCTGGCAGGGGCATAGTTTGCGATAAGCGGTTTTGTGATCCGCAGTTGCGGGCACGCCCCAGAGCTTGTCCCCGTGCCGAGGGACGTTGCCCCGCCGACATCTTCGATTGGGGCGGCGCTGCGGGCGCGTCCCAAGCCAAGGGTCTCCGCTTTCATGAACAGCACCCGGTCGCCTGGCGAATGGTCGATGTTCAAACAGCCGCCTGCGCAAAGCATTCGTCGTAGAGTTGGCTGGCGTTTCCTGCG
This sequence comes from Mesorhizobium qingshengii, assembly GCF_900103325.1. Lineage (GTDB taxonomy): Bacteria > Pseudomonadota > Alphaproteobacteria > Rhizobiales > Rhizobiaceae > Mesorhizobium > Mesorhizobium qingshengii. The sequence goes on from NZ_FMXM01000053.1 coordinate 3,666, forward strand.
TCACCGAACGCGGTCCAGCCGCCGTCCACATAGAGGATCGAGCCGTTGATGGATGAGGCGTCGGACGAAGCTAGGAAAAAAGCAGCATCTGCAACATCTTCCGGCCGTCCCATCCTACCCAAGGGGATTCGGCGTCCGATCGCTTTCGTATCGATGCGGCGGGCCTTCGCCAACTCGCTAATGGCAGGCGTGCGGATATAGCCAGGAGCGACAGTGGCAGTGCAAACGCCGACGGGCCCCAGTTCGGCCGCCATGCAGCGGATCAGCATATCCATCCCCGCCTTCGAGGCGCCATAGGCATGACGCGGCGCGAAGGGCAGAAAGCTGTTGATCGATCCTAGGTTGAGGATCACCCCGCCGGGGCGCATCATCTTGATCGCTTCACGCGCGCAAGTGAAGGCGCCGGTGAGATTAACATGCTGGACATGTTCGATCTCTGCAGGCAATTGTTCGATGCCCGCCACAAAAGTGTCGACAGAAGCACCATTGACAAGGATATCAAGACGCTCGAAGCGCCCCCGCAGCTCCTCAAACAGCGCCACCACCTCGCTCTCGATTGCCACATCCACGGATTTCGCTATGTTCTTGCCGCCGAGCAATGCAGCCAGGAGTGTCGCTGCGGCGGTATCTTTGTCGGCGATCGACGGTGTCACCGTTCGCGGCAAAACGGACAGCAACAGCGGCGCCTATACCGTTGGCGCCACCTGTGACGAGCACGACTCGCGCGTCGGTGCGTTCGGCCAGAGAGGAAAGTTCTGTTCTGGGGAACCCTTCCACCTCAGGGCTGGCGTCCCCGGGTTGGTCGAATGACATCCAGCCGCCGTCGACCACTAGAACCGTCCAGTGACGTAGCCTGCCTTCGCGCTGGCCAGAAAATGCACAGCCCGGGCGATCTCCTCGGGGCGAGCCATGCGTCCCATTGGCACCCGACGGCGCATCGCCGAGAGGTTCATTTTGCCTGCTCGTTCCAGCTCTGCAATCATAGGCGAGCGCACGCAGCCCGGCGCTACCGCCGACACGCGGATGCCGCGAGAAGCCCACTCGCATGCAAGCGACTTCGTCAACGAGGTCAGGCCCGCTTTCGAGGCTGCGTAGGCATTGCGCTTGGGATTGCTGGCCACGCCTGACATCGAAGCGACGTTGACGATGGCACCTCCCGGCCTCATGCGCCTCGCCGCCTCGCGCGCCATGAGGAACGGCCCAATCAGGTTTACTGCCAGGCCGCGTCGGAAGGCGTCGACATCGGTGTCGACAGTGGCAGCCATAGTGGGTCCCACTCCGGCGTTGTTGATGAGGACGCCGATCTGCCCGAACTGTGCTTCGACCCGGCCATAAAGCGCAACGATATCTTCCTCTCGTGAGACATCGCACTCAAGGCCAAAGTGCGGCTCGCCGAGATCGCAGGCCAGTTCAACCACGCCGCTCCCCGGAAGGTCCACCGCAACAATAGTGTCTCGATCTCCGGCAAGAACATCGACCAGGGCACGGCCGATCCCGCCCGCGGCACCTGTTATGATGACGACCCATCCTGCATGCTTCATGGGAACTTTCTGCAGGAGTCTCGGGAATCTCTGCCCTCGACGTCGTGCGGCCGAATGGTGTGCCGCGGTAGAGCACCTGTGCTGGTGCCGGTCGCTTGCGTTCCCAGACGTCGTCCGCGTGGGCTGCGGTCCAACTCTCGGTTGGATAGCCGAATGTGGTGAGCGACGCCTCGAGCACAGGCGCTTGCCTCGATGAGCGGCTCTGCCAAAGTCCAGCAAATCGATGTAGACCGGCCTCGCCACGCTCGTGGCCTCAGAGCAGAGCGCTGTCACGGTCACGCTGTCGCGGGGCAGAAAGGCTACCCTGCCGGCCGCATCTTTACCGTGCAGGGCGTCGCCAAGGCTGCTGTGGCGTAGCAGAGTTGTCATAAATTGTCGTCCCACCGATGTGGTTGTCCCGTTCAGAAGCTGTGAACGCGTTATCGCGAGAAGCAACGCGACGCTTTCCGATCGTGTAGACTGGATCGTTCGGATACGGTGCTCCGATCGGCTGTCGCAGGCCGAACCGTTCTGCCTCAAGCACCGCCGCTGGGATCTGCTCCTCGAGCCAATCGTAGACGACGGTCCGTTCGGCAATCCGCCACTCGCCTGCCCTCTTTTGAAAGAGATCGCAGTAGCGCCCGCTTAGCAGCATCTGGCGCATTTCTCCGTCTTTGTCCGGTCCGCGTTGCAGCGCGGTGAAATAGCTCTCGACTGCTGCCTCTGCCGGGTTGATGAATTCGACAAGGATGTTCGTGATCTGATGGATGTTGCGCGGTCCGGTCTTGAAGACACCGAGCGCAAACCGGATGAAGCCCTCTGCCGAACCGCAATAGGCCCCGTGATTGTCATGTGCATCAGGCCAGTAGGCGCTACGCAGCGCTGCCGCATCGGCGCGGTCTATCCCGCGGCAGTACCGATAGAGGCAGTCGCGGATCGCCTCACGGTCGAGTAGTTCGGTAAATGTTGCTTGGTCCATAGTCGCAAATTCCGTGGCGCTGAGGTGTTCCGGGAGCGCAGTCTTCCGTTTGCGCCTGGCCTCGGCTACTAGGCGCGCAGCAGGCGGATCGTCTATTTCCAGCGCTAGCTAGTTCGGGGCAAGATCGCACCCCATCTGCCGCAAGCAGTTGCTCCCCATCCGCAATATCAATGTCACCGGGTAGGATGTAGCCCGCCTCATCCAGCTTGAAGACTGCCGGCGCTCGCGCCCAGCATCGCGCATGACCCTGGCACCTGGCTTTGTGAACGATAATGCGCACGGCTACTCCCACGTCTGTGCCCAGCTCCGGGCGGCCTTGGTCAAGCCCAGTCCAGGATCAGATTTTCGATCCCGAACACATGGCCGCCATGGGTGATGGGTGCTGTTCCCTCCTTGATCCGAAAGGGCGGTATGCGCGCCAGCCACTCCTCCAGCCCAATGACAATTTCCCGCCGGGCGAGATGTGAGCCAAGGCAACGATGGGGACCATAGCCAAAGGCGGCGTGGCGGTTGCCCTCTCGCATCAGATCGACCGTGTTGGGGGCCTCGAATTCCGCGGGGTCACGATTTGCAATCATCGTGGCGCAGGAAACAAAGTCCCCCTTGTGGATCGGCGCACCTTTGAAATCGATATCTTTCCGTGCCACGCGGATCATCTGAACGCTCGGATAGGCGCGCAGCAATTCTTCGGCGGCGAGCACAATCCGGTCTGGTTCGTTCCGCAGCAATTCCTGGTCTTCGAGGTTGCGCGCGAGATAGGTCAAGTTGAAGCCAATGGCTGCAGCTACGGTGTCGAGCCCCGCCACGAAGGTAAGCACGCCAATGCCACGGACCTCCTGGTCCGTCAGCACGCGACCCTCGACCTGTGCATGCACGATGAAGCTCATGAAATCGTCGACGGGCTCTTTGCGGCGCAGCGCTGCCAGTTCGTCAATGAACGCAACAATCGTCCGAGCGGCCGCCGGCCGTCTGACATCGTCGCCGTGGAGCAGATCTTTCGCCCAGCCGACAAATGTATCGAGACGGTGATCCGGCAGTCCGAGAAAGCGAAGGAAGATGTTGACCGCGAAAGGAAAGGCGAAATCCTTCATCACGTCGCAGCTTGTGCCCGACGAGGCGATGCTGTCGATGAGCGTTATCGCTCGCTCGCGGATAGTCGGTTCAAATTCCGTTATACGCTGTGGCGAAAGCAGCGGATTGAGCAGTGAGCGAAAGACTCCATGGTACGGTGGATCGAGTTCGAGCGGGATCATCGGCCAGTCCTCGCCCAGTGCGGATGCGAAGATGCTGCGATGACTGGACAAGACTTCGGTCTCCTGCAGCACCCGGCGCTGATCTGCCGCGCGAGTGATGACCCAAGTACCCTGCCCAGCCCGCGTGTTCCAAGGCGAATAAAAGATCGGCGGTCCGGCATGCACGCAAGCGACTGCTGCGTGCGGATCGCCGTTGGGCGTCGGGGACATGCCTGGCGACGTAAAAAGACTGAAGTCTCCCACCATTTCCGGGGGGACATGATCTGGAACCGGGTTGGCCGCCATTTGGTTCTCCTGCGTTCAGGCGTTTACGCGCTCGACTGAGATACCGCTGAACTGCGTAACGCACTGCCGACATCGCCTCAGATGACATTGAGCAAATCGCGTGCCGAATAGGCGCACCGTTGGCGCTGCTCATATATCCGTAGTGGCCCCGGTGTGGGGCGACGCCTGGTAGGTCTTTCGACATTCTTGTCCGTTCCAGACACGACAACGTTGCGCATAGAAAGCTAACGAGGAGCCTAGTGAAGGAGGCTAAGGATCGAACGAGGTCCCTCCCAGACTGGGTGTGGCTCGGCGGTAGCGAACCCGCTCGCGAGCGCGAGCGCGCCCTCCACAAGCGCTGTAGGGAGCGAGCGGCTTTGCGGTGGCAATCGACAGTTCGCAGGTCAGGTTGGGGTTGCTGACACCAATTAATTCGTAGGAACGATCGATGACCGACGACATGATGAGCCTGCGCGCTCGTGGAGAAGGCTCCGTCAGCCGAGGCTATCGCGGGCCGCAAATAGCTGATCTTTGAAGATTGCTCCCCGACATTCTTCTGCGTCAGGATCACCTCGCCTGGCGGTGACGAGAGCCTCGTCGGACATCTGCTGCTAGCCGGAGAAATCCTGGACCGCACTGGTCGTACCGGCAACCCGGCCGTCGACTGCTGCGTCGCCGCCTGAGCCAAGAATCTAGCCGCCCTGCTCCGATAGCACGAACAGGATGCGCTGGCGTTCTTTGATGATACGGTCTGCTTTGGGCGGCGTTCAGCTTTGCATCCATCTCGCACGCTATCCTTTCGGACTTGGCATTAGACGCCGAGGGGCCTTGCTGGCGACGTGGACTGTTCGAGCATGCCTTTGTGGAGCCGTCCCTCAGGAAACTTGACGGAAGGCCCGATCGATTTCGACCACTTGCTGCCACCCGCCGCCGTACAGGGCCGGGATGTTGGACGTTCGATCGACGTACAGCTGACGCGTTAGCCCACATTGGGCAGCTTCCGGTTCTGGTACATCGCAACGGAAGCATTGATGGCTATGCTCGCGAACCGTGTAGGCGCTCTGGGGAATGGAAACTCCGATCGAGGCGAGCCGCGACGGATCGCAAAACCCGACTTAAACACCGCCTGTGAGAATATGTCATTAAGTCAGCATGTTAGGCGCGCGCCGGCGCGTGTTACCACTACATTTTGGGGGGATCTCAGGCGAGTTGTTCGTCGAGGTTGTGTGGCAGAGCGATGCCAGCTGCCTTGAAGACGTTGCCCACTTGGCCGGTGACGTGAGTTCTGGTTGTGACGATGCGACCATCCTTTTCGATGGTGGCTTCCTGGAGGCGATCGAGATCGCGTAGGAGCGGCTGCCATTCGGGCGTCAGGCCTTTGGCCCGGCAGAGGCGGCGCAGTTCCTTGCTGAGCACGAGCGCCAGGAACGAGCAGAACACATG
>NZ_FMXM01000040.1 GCF_900103325.1 Mesorhizobium qingshengii
ATCGCCGCCGTCAGCGACGTCTTGCCATGGTCAACGTGACCAATCGTGCCGATGTTCACATGAGGCTTAGTGCGCTCGAATTTACCTTTTGCCATGTGATGTCTCCAATCCTGCTCGCCCGTGCGGGCCTTGAATTAAGTTACCGCTGCAACCCGTTCGAGTTACGCGTATTTCTTCTGGACTTCCTGGGCGACCGCGGTCGGCACAGGCTCGTAATGATCGAACTGCATCGTGTAGGCCGCGCGGCCCTGGCTCATCGAGCGCAGGTTGTCGACGTACTTGAACATGTTGGCGAGCGGCACCATCGCGTTGATGACAACAGCAACGCCACGCGCTTCCTGGCCCTGGATCTGGCCGCGACGGCCGTTCAGGTCGCCGATGACGCTGCCGACGTAGTCTTCCGGTGTCACCACCTCGACCTTCATGATCGGCTCGAGCAGCTGCACGCCAAGCTTGGGTGCGGCTTCACGGAAGCAGGCGCGGCCGGCGATTTCGAAGGCCAGAACGCTGGAGTCCACATCGTGGTAGGCGCCGTCGATCAGCGTCGCCTTGACGCCGATCATCGGGAAGCCCGCGAACGGACCCGAGGTCATGACGCTGTTGATGCCCTTTTCGACACCGGGGATGTATTCCTTCGGCACAGCACCGCCGACGATCTTGGTCTCGAACTCGAATTCGCTGCTGTCCGGATTCGGCTCGAAGAGGATCTTGACGCGAGCGAACTGACCGGTACCGCCGGTCTGCTTCTTGTGCGTGTAGTCCTGCTCGTGCTTGCGGGTGATCGTCTCGCGATAGGCCACCTGCGGCGCACCGACATTGGCTTCGACCTTGAACTCGCGACGCATGCGGTCGACGATGATGTCGAGGTGCAACTCGCCCATGCCGGAGATAATGGTCTGACCGCTTTCCTCATCGGTCTTGACGCGGAAGGACGGATCCTCGGCGGCCAGACGGTGAAGGGCGAGGCCCATCTTTTCCTGGTCGTTCTTGGTCTTCGGCTCGATCGCGATCTGGATGACCGGGTCGGGGAATTCCATGCGCTCGAGAATGACCGGATGCAGCGGATCACTGAGCGTGTCGCCGGTGGTCGTGTCCTTGAGGCCAGCTAGAGCGACGATGTCGCCGGCGAAAGCCTCTTCGACGTCGGCGCGCGAATTCGCATGCATCTGCAGCATGCGGCCGATGCGCTCTTTCTTGCCCTTGACGGTGTTGTCGACCGAAATGCCCTTGGTGAGCTTGCCCGAATAGATGCGGGCAAAGGTCAGCGAACCGACGAACGGGTCGTTCATGATCTTGAAGGCGAGCATCGACAGCGGCTCGCTGTCGTCGGCGTGACGCTCGATCTCGGCGTCGGTCTTGGCGTCGACGCCCTTAATGGCAGGAACATCGGCCGGCGACGGCAGATATTCGACGACGGCGTCGAGCAGCGGCTGCACGCCCTTGTTCTTGAAGGCCGAGCCGCAGAACATCGGATAGAACTTCACCGCGATGGTGCCCTTGCGGATCAGCGCGCGGATCTCGTCATTCGACGGCATCTTGCCTTCGAGGTAGTTCTCGAGCGCCGTCTCGTCCATTTCGACGGCGGCCTCGATCATCTTCTCGCGGTATTCTTCCGCACGAGCCTTGAGGTCGTCAGGAATCTCGACAACGTCCCAGGCAGCGCCCAGCGTCTCGTCGCGCCAGACCAGCGCGTTCATCTCGACGAGGTCGACAACGCCCTTGAACTCGGTCTCGGCGCCGATCGGCAGCTGCATGACGACGGCATGCGCACCAAGGCGCGAACCGATCATCTCGACCGAGCGGTAGAAGTCGGCGCCGATCTTGTCCATCTTGTTGCAGAAGATCATGCGCGGGACGCGGTACTTGTCGGCCTGACGCCAGACGGTTTCCGTCTGCGGCTCGACACCGGCATTAGCATCGAGCAGCGCAATGGCGCCGTCGAGCACACGCAGCGAACGCTCGACTTCAATGGTGAAGTCGACGTGTCCGGGGGTGTCGATGATGTTGAAGCGGTACATCTTGCCGCTGCGACCCTTCCAGAAGGTCGTGGTCGCGGCGGACGTGATGGTGATGCCGCGCTCCTGCTCCTGCTCCATCCAGTCCATGGTGGCAGCGCCGTCGTGGACTTCGCCGATCTTGTGCGACTTGCCCGTGTAATAGAGGACGCGCTCGGTGGTCGTCGTCTTGCCGGCGTCAATATGCGCCATGATACCGAAATTGCGGTAGTCTTCGATTTTGTATTCGCGGGCCATCGTAGCTGCCTCTCAGTCTCGTTCGCGCTTTACCAGCGGTAGTGCGCGAAAGCGCGGTTGGCTTCAGCCATCTTGTGGGTGTCTTCACGCTTCTTGACAGCCGTGCCGCGGTTGTTGGCCGCGTCCATCAGCTCGCCGGAGAGGCGGTCGACCATGGTGGTCTCGTTGCGGTTGCGGGCAGCAGCGATCAGCCAGCGGATGGCCAAGGCCTGGCGGCGCTCGGGGCGCACATCGACCGGAACCTGGTAGGTGGCACCGCCGACGCGACGCGAACGCACTTCGACATGCGGCGCGACATTGTCGAGCGCCTGATGGAAGACGGTGACCGGCTCCTGCTTGGTCTTCGACTGAACCTGGTCGAGCGCGCCATAGACGATGGTCTCGGCAACCGACTTCTTGCCGTCATACATGACGGCGTTCATGAACTTGGTAACGATCAGATCGCCGAACTTCGGGTCCGGATTGATCTCACGCTTTTCTGCACTGTGACGACGGGACATTTTTTCTCTGCCTCAATTATGCGTGGTGGCCTGGATCCCGGATATCTGTCCGGGATGACCTTCGCTACGCTTCGGTCACTTCGGACGCTTGGCGCCGTACTTCGAACGACGCTGCTTGCGGTTCTTCACACCCTGCGTGTCGAGCACGCCGCGGATGATGTGGTAACGCACGCCCGGAAGATCCTTGACGCGGCCGCCGCGGATCATAACCACGGAGTGTTCCTGAAGGTTGTGGCCTTCGCCGGGGATGTACCCGATCACTTCAAAACCATTGGTCAGGCGGATCTTGGCCACCTTACGCAGCGCCGAGTTCGGCTTCTTCGGCGTCGTGGTGTAGACGCGCGTGCAGACGCCCCGCTTCTGCGGGTTCTGCTGCATGGCCGGGACCTTGTTGCGCTTCACCGGCGCTATGCGCGGCTTGCGGATCAGCTGGTTGACGGTAGGCATTAAACCCTCTTGTCTCTCAATTCCGTGTCTCGCCCGGTCAGGGCCGCTCAAAGCGTCATTTCCATACGCAAATTCGGGCCACAAACCGCGCCTCGCGGTCTTGCCCGAACAAATGGCAGAGGAAGCGGAAGCCGCTTCGTGCACGCCGGAGATGTCTTTTCGCTCGTAAAACGAACCCTGTTTGAAGCAAACTCCAAAGCGTGTCGCTTCGGAAGGGAGAGCCTCACATCGGTTCTGACTGGCCGGCTTCTACTCGTAAGCCCGCGAACCGTCAACCCCGGAGTGGCAAATATTGCATTGAAGCCGGGGCTTGGCAGCCATGCGAAAACCGCATGTAATTTTCTTTCGCCATTTTGCAAGGGCGAGGAAGAAAGTGACTGGCTCTAGGCTGTTGCGCGGCCCTGCTTTCATGCGAAAAAGCCGCATGAGCAGTCAAGATCCCCTCGCCCGGAGGAATCGGCCCGTGAACGACAATGAAGAGCGCCCGGTCACCATCATCACCGGCAGGGTGTGGAAGAGGAAGGGCGGCAAGCCGGAAGGCGTGCACGTGATGCTGGTTGCCCCCGATGACGATTCGGCGGTGCGCCGGGCACTCGAATCGCTTGCGGCGGAAGGTTATGCCGAGGCCGAGCTCGACCAGATCGGCGACATGGATGGCGCGCCCGACGAAGAGCCGCATCTTTCCGCTTTCCAGGGCGCGCTCGAAGGCGAAGTGTCGATCGTTACTTTCGACGTGGCGCTCTGAAACCAGGACGCCAATAATGGCTGGATCAAGAACGGTTGGGCCTGCATCCCGAGCTTGGGCCGACGGGGCGGTCGCCGCGATCGCGGCCGACCAGCGCCGTTCGGCCGACACGCATCTCTGGAAGCTTGATCTGCCGGCGGTGGCCGGCATCGACTTCTACCTCAAGGATGAATCCACCCATCCGACCGGCAGCCTGAAGCATCGGCTGGCGCGCTCGCTGTTTCTTTATGCGCTGTGCAATGGTCTCATCCGCGAAGGTTCGCCGGTGATCGAAGCGTCGTCGGGTTCGACGGCGGTGTCGGAAGCGTATTTCGCCCGCATGATCGGCGTGCCGTTCTATGCCGTGATGCCGCGCTCGACGTCGCGCGAAAAGATCACCGCGATCGAACACTATGGCGGCACCTGCCACTTCATCGACGATGGCAGGCGCATCTATGCCGAGTCGGCCGAACTGGCGGCGAAACTCGATGGCCATTTCATGGACCAATTCACCCATGCTGAGCGGGCGACCGACTGGCGCGGCAACAACAACATTGCCGAATCGATCTTCGGGCAAATGCGCGAGGAGCGCCATCCGATCCCGGCCTGGATCACTATGAGCGCCGGCACTGGTGGCACCACCGCCACCATCGGCCGCTTCCTGCGCTACAAACAGCATTCGACGCGGCTGTCGGTCGCCGACGTCGAGCGTTCCGCTTTCTTCGATGGTTTTGCCACCAACAATGCCGACTGCCGCTGCGAACAGCCGTCGCGGATCGAAGGCATCGGCCGGCCGCGCGTCGAGCCCTCCTTCGTGCCGGGCGTTATCGATCATATGCTACGGGTGCCAGACGCGGTGTCGCTGGCGGCGATGCGGGTGCTGTCGCGCCGACTCGGTCGCCGTGTCGGCGGCTCGACCGGCACGAACTTCATCGCCATGTGCCTTCAGGCCGCGCGCATGGTCGAGGAAGGCAAGACCGGCTCATTGGTGACGCTGATGTGCGATTCCGGCGACCGCTATGCCAACACCTATTATTCCCACGAATGGCTGGCAGCGAACAATCTCGACCCCTCGCCTTTCGAGCCGGCGATCGAGGCTTTTCTGGCGGGCGGAAAACTGGCCCTGCAGTTCGAGGAACGCTGGGGCTGACCTTCCGGCTTCGGCTTGCCCGGGGCAAGTGTTCTGATAAGAAACGCTCACCATCATCCAACAGACGGAGCGGTCGTGTCCCAGCCCATCAAGATAGGCGTCGTCGGTGTCGGCAAGATCGTCCGCGACCAGCACCTGCCGGCCCTGGCGAAAGACCAGAACTATCGCCTTATCGCGGCCGCCAGCCGGCATGGCAAGGTGGATAGCATCCCGAATTTCCCCGATATCGAATCCATGCTCGACGCGGTGCCGGAGCTTGAGGCCGTATCGCTCTGCATGCCGCCGCAGTTTCGTTATGACGCCGCGCGCACGGCGCTCGAAGCGAAGAAACATGTCTTCCTGGAAAAGCCGCCGGGCGCCACCGTCAGCGAGGTCGAGGACCTGAAGGCATTGGCGGTGAAAAACGGCGTCTCGTTGTTCGCCAGCTGGCACTCGCGCTATGCGCCGGCGGTCGAGGCCGCGCGGGCGTTTCTGAGCTCGGCCCGCATCAGTTCGGCCGCCATCAACTGGAAGGAAGATGTGCGCCGCTGGCATCCGAACCAGGAGTGGATCTGGGCCCCCGGCGGCTTCGGCGTCTTCGATCCCGGTATCAATGCGCTGTCGATCGTGACCCACATCCTGCCGGCACTGTTCATCACCTCGGCGGTTCTCGACTTTCCAGCGAACCGCGACGCTCCGGTCGCGGCACACGTCGCCTTCCGCACCTCGAACGGGTTGCCAGTGACGATGGAACTCGACTGGCTCCAGACCGGCCCGCAAAGCTGGGACATCCTGGCCGACACCGACAAGGGCGCGATGGTGCTGTCGGGCGGTGGCTCGAAGCTCGCCATCGACGGTCGTGTCGTCCATGACGAACCGGAAGCGGAATATCCGATGCTCTACAAGCGCTTCGCGGAGATTGTCCGTGCCGGCGCCTCGGATGTCGATCTCGCTCCGCTCCAGCATGTGGCCGACGCTTTCATGCTGGGCAAGCGCAACGTGGTCGCGGCATTTTTCGACTGAGCCACGAGGTCGCAAGAAGCGACCTTTGCTCCGATTCTCAGATCATCTCACGAGCGACGCGCGGCCATACTCCGTCGCCACTGGCATGAATTGGCGACTTCAATGCAAGAAAATAGGCCGCCGGGTTGCCCCGACGGCCTTGTTGCCTGAGATTCTTGCCGCCGCGCTTACTGCGCGGCGGTGACCATGTCGGTCAGCATCGGCTCGGCGACTTCCACACCGGAGGCCTTGCGGCGCTCGTCGATGATCAGTTCGTCGCGCGAGGTGGCGATGCGCCGGATCTGGCTCATCGTGCCGCCCGTACCGGCCGGGATAAGCCGGCCGACGATGACGTTTTCCTTCAGCCCCTGCAGCATGTCGGTCTTGCCGGCAACCGCGGCTTCCGTCAGCACCCTGGTCGTCTCCTGGAAGGAGGCGGCCGAGATGAAGGACGGCGTCTGAAGCGACGCCTTGGTGATGCCAAGCAGCACCGGCTGGCCTTCGGCCGGCTTCTTGCCATCCTCGATCAGCCGCTCGTTGACCTCTTCCAGCTCGATCACGTCGACGTGGTCGCCCGGAATGTAGGTCGAGTCGCCCTGCGTGGTGATCTCGACCTTCTGCAGCATCTGGCGAACGATCACCTCGATGTGCTTGTCGTTGATCGACACGCCCTGCAGACGGTAGACTTCCTGGATCTCATTGACGAGGTAGGAAGCAAGTGCCTCCACGCCCTTGATCGCCAGGATGTCGTGCGGCGCCGGATTGCCGTCGAGGATGTAGTCGCCCTTTTCGATGACGTCGCCGTCCTGGAGATGGAACGGCTTGCCCTTCGGAATTAGGTACTCGACCGGCTCAAGCGTCGAGTCATGCGGCTCGATGATGATGCGACGCTTGTTCTTGTAGTCGCGGCCGAAGCGGATCGTGCCGTCGATCTCGGCGATGATGGCGTGATCCTTCGGACGACGTGCCTCGAACAGTTCGGCAACACGCGGCAGACCGCCGGTGATGTCCTTGGTCTTGGCGCTTTCCATCGGAATACGCGCCAGCACGTCGCCGGGGCGAACCTGCGCACCCGGCTCGACCGAAAGAATGGCCTCGACCGAGAGCAGGAAGCGGGCATCGCCACCCTTCGACAGCTTGCCGACCTTGCCCTTGGCGTCCTGGATGGCAATCGCCGGCTTCAGGTCGTTGCCGCGTGGCGTCGAGCGCCAGTCGATGACCTCACGCTTGGTGATGCCGGTCGACTCGTCGGCCGTTTCCTGCACGGAAATGCCGTCGACCAGATCCTCGTACGACACCCTGCCCTCGATTTCGGTGAGGACCGGACGGGTATAGGGATCCCACTCGGCGATACGCTGGCCGCGCTTCACCTTGTCGCCATCGTCCACGAAGATACGCGAACCATAGGTGAGACGGTGCGTGGCGCGCTCCTTGCCGGCTTCATCGAGGATCAGCACCGCCATGTTGCGACCCATGACCATCTGCTGGCCGTCGGAGTTGCGCACCACGTTGCGGTTGCGGATCTCGACCTTGCCCTCATACGAGGCTTCAAGGAACGAAGAGTCCACCACCTGCGCGGTGCCGCCCATGTGGAAGGTACGCATGGTGAGCTGGGTGCCCGGCTCACCGATCGACTGCGCCGCGATGACGCCGACAGCTTCACCCTGGTTGACCGGGGTGCCGCGAGCCAGATCGCGACCGTAGCAGACCGCGCAGACGCCAACCCTGACTTCGCAAGTCAGTGCCGAGCGAATGCGAACCGACTGGACGCCGGCCTTTTCGATCTGTTCGACGTCGCGCTCGTCCATCAGCGTTCCGGCCTTGACCAGGATCTCGCCCGACACCGGATGGGTGATGTCGTCCAGCGACGTACGTCCCAGCACGCGCTGGCCGACGGAAGCGACAACCTGGCCGGCATCGACGATCGGCTGCATGGTGAGGCCCTTGTCGGTGCCGCAGTCGACGGAGTTGACGATGCAGTCCTGCGCCACGTCGACCAGACGACGGGTGAGGTAACCCGAGTTCGCGGTCTTCAAGGCGGTGTCGGCCAGACCCTTGCGGGCGCCGTGGGTCGAGTTGAAGTACTCGAGCACGGTCAGGCCTTCCTTGAAGTTCGAGATGATCGGCGTCTCGATGATTTCACCCGACGGCTTGGCCATCAGGCCGCGCATGCCGGCGAGCTGGCGCATCTGGGTGGGCGAGCCACGCGCACCGGAGTGCGACATCATGTAGATCGAGTTCATCGGCTTCTGACGGCCATTGTCCTCGAACTCGACCGCCTTGATGCGGGCCATCATTTCATCGGCGACCTTTTCCGAGCACTTGGCCCAGGCGTCGACGACCTTGTTGTACTTCTCGCCCTGCGTGATCAGACCGTCATTGTACTGCTGCTCGTATTCCTTGGCCAAAGCCTCGGTGTCGGAGACCAGCTTGATCTTGGCGTCCGGGATCAGCATGTCGTCCTTGCCGAACGAAATGCCGGCGCGGCAGGCATGAGCGAAGCCGAGTGCCATGATGCGGTCGCAGAAAATGACCGTCTCCTTCTGACCGCAATGGCGGTAGACGGTGTCGATCATCTTGGAGATGTTCTTCTTGGTCATCTCCTGGTTGGCGGTCTCGTAAGGCACGTTGACGTTCTTCGGCAGAAGCTCGCCGATGATCATGCGGCCAGGGGTGGTGTCATGGATCTTCGACACGACCTTGCCTTCGGCGTCGACCGTGCGGAAGCGACCCTTGATCTTGGCGTGCAGCGTCACCGCCTTGGTCTCGAGCGCGTGCTGGAGTTCGCCCATGTCGGCAAACACCATGCCTTCGCCCGGCTCGTTCTGGTTGACGATCGAGAGATAGTAGAGACCGAGAACCATGTCCTGCGACGGCACGATGATCGGCGCGCCGGAAGCCGGGTGCAGGATGTTGTTGGTCGACATCATCAGCACGCGGGCTTCAAGCTGCGCTTCCAGCGACAGCGGCACGTGAACGGCCATCTGATCGCCGTCGAAGTCGGCGTTGAAGGCCGTGCAGACCAGCGGATGCAGCTGGATCGCCTTGCCTTCGATCAGGATTGGCTCGAACGCCTGGATGCCGAGGCGGTGCAGCGTCGGCGCCCGGTTCAACAGCACCGGATGCTCGCGGATGACCTCGTCGAGGATATCCCAGACTTCCGGACGCTCCTTCTCGACCAGCTTCTTGGCCTGCTTGACGGTCGAGGAGTAACCCTTGGCGTCAAGACGGGCGTAGATGAAGGGCTTGAACAGCTCGAGCGCCATCTTCTTCGGCAGGCCGCACTGGTGGAGCTTGAGCTCCGGACCGGTGACGATGACCGAACGGCCGGAATAGTCGACGCGCTTGCCGAGCAGGTTCTGGCGGAACCGGCCCTGCTTGCCCTTGAGCATGTCGGACAGCGACTTCAGCGGACGCTTGTTGGCGCCGGTGATGACGCGGCCGCGACGGCCATTGTCGAACAGCGCATCGACGGCCTCCTGCAGCATGCGCTTTTCATTGCGCACGATGATGCCGGGGGCGCGCAGCTCGATCAGCCGCTTCAGACGGTTGTTGCGGTTGATGACGCGGCGGTAGAGGTCGTTCAGATCCGAGGTGGCGAAACGGCCGCCGTCCAGCGGGACGAGCGGGCGCAGATCCGGCGGGATCACCGGAACCACCTTCATGATCATCCATTCCGGACGGTTGCCGGATTCCATGAAGTTCTCGACGACCTTGAGCCGCTTCAGATACTTCTTCTGCTTGAGCTCGGACGTGGTCGAAGCCAGTTCCGAACGCAGGTCGCCGGCGATCTTCTCCAGATCCATGCCGGCCAGAAGGTCATGAATGGCCTCGGCGCCGATCATGGCGGTGAACGAATCCTCGCCATACTCGTCGACGGCGATCATGTACTCTTCCTCGCTGAGCAGCTGGTGCTCCTTCAGCGCGGTGAGGCCAGGCTCGGTGACGATGTAGTTCTCGAAGTAGAGGACGCGCTCGATGTCCTTCAAGGTCATGTCGAGCAGCGTGCCGATGCGCGACGGCAGCGACTTCAGGAACCAGATATGGGCGACGGGCGCGGCGAGCTCGATATGGCCCATGCGCTCGCGACGGACGCGCGACAGCGTGACTTCGACGCCGCACTTCTCGCAGATGACGCCCTTGTACTTCATGCGCTTGTACTTACCGCACAGGCATTCGTAGTCCTTGATCGGGCCAAAAATGCGTGCGCAGAACAGACCGTCACGCTCCGGCTTGAAGGTGCGGTAGTTGATGGTCTCCGGCTTCTTGATCTCGCCGAACGACCAGGACAGAATCTTCTCAGGGCTGGCGAGCGATATCCGGATGGAATCGAACACCTGCGCCGGCGCCTGGGGATTGAAGAGATTCATGACCTCTTGGTTCATGCCGTTCTCCTTTTCGGGGTCCTCGAAAACCCCTTGCATCTAGCGCGGGCCAAACGCCCGCCGTCTTTTGTCGGCCACCGGCCGAAGAATTGGTGCGTCCGGTCGCGGAAACCGCGACCGGACGTCTTGCTTACTCGGCCGCGTCGGGCAGCCGGACAGGGTTGTCGTCGAGCTTGGTGTTCTCCAGCTCGACATTGAGGCCGAGGGAGCGCATTTCCTTGACGAGCACGTTGAAGCTCTCGGGAATGCCGGCCTCGAAGGTGTCGTCGCCACGGACGATCGCCTCGTAGACCTTGGTGCGGCCGGCGACGTCGTCCGACTTCACCGTCAGCATTTCCTGCAGCGTGTAGGCTGCGCCGTACGCTTCCAGCGCCCAGACCTCCATCTCGCCGAAGCGCTGGCCACCGAACTGCGCCTTGCCGCCCAGCGGTTGCTGGGTGACGAGCGAGTACGGACCGATCGAACGCGCGTGGATCTTGTCGTCCACGAGATGGTGAAGCTTGAGCATGTAGATGTAGCCCATCGTCACCTTGCGATCGAACGGCTCGCCGGTGCGTCCGTCATAGAGCTGCGACTGTCCGCTGGTGTGCAGGCCCGCCTGCTCCAGCATGATGTTGATGTCAGCCTCGTGCGCGCCGTCGAACACCGGGGTCGCGATGGAGACGCCGCGGCGCATCTGCTCGCTGAGGCGAACGATGCTCTCGTCGTCATATTCGCGAACCGGCTCGTTGCGGTCGTTGGCCGGGATGAAGCTCTCGAGCGTCTTGCGCAGCGGCTTGATGTCGCCGGCTACCTTGTACGCGTCGATCAGCTCGCCGATCTTCTTGCCCATGCCCGCGCATGCCCAGCCCAGATGCGTTTCCAGGATCTGGCCGACATTCATGCGGCTCGGCACACCCAGCGGGTTGAGCACGATATCGGCATGCGTGCCGTCCTCGAGGAAAGGCATGTCCTCGACCGGAACGATCCGCGACACGACACCCTTGTTGCCGTGACGGCCGGCCATCTTGTCGCCTGGCTGCATCTTGCGCTTCACGGCCACGAAGACCTTGACCATCTTCATGACGCCGGGAGGCATCTCGTCGCCGCGCTGCACCTTCTCGACCTTGTCCATGAAGCGCTGTTCGAGAGCCTTCTTGGAGTCGTCGTACTGGCCACGCAGGGCTTCCAGTTCGCTCTGGAGCTTTTCGTTCTCCACGGCAAACTGCCACCACTGCGAACGCGGATACTCGTCGAGCGTATCCTTGGACAGCGTCGAGCCCTTCTTGAAGCCCTTCGGTCCAGCGATCGCTTCCTTTCCGACGAGCACGTCGGAAAGACGCGCGTAGACGTTGCGGTCCAGAATCGCCTGCTCGTCGTCGCGGTCCTTGGCGAGGCGTTCGATCTCCTCGCGCTCGATCGCCATGGCGCGCTCGTCCTTCTCCACACCGTGGCGATTGAATACGCGCACCTCGACGACGGTACCGAAGGTGCCCGGAGGCATGCGCATCGAGGTGTCGCGCACGTCCGAAGCCTTTTCGCCGAAGATGGCGCGCAGAAGCTTCTCTTCCGGCGTCATCGGGCTTTCGCCCTTCGGCGTGATCTTGCCGACCAGGATGTCACCCGGCTGAACTTCGGCACCGATATAGACGATGCCGGCTTCGTCGAGGTTCTTCAGCGCTTCTTCCGAGACGTTGGGAATATCGCGCGTGATTTCCTCCGGTCCCAGCTTGGTATCGCGCGCCATGACCTCGAACTCCTCGATGTGGATCGAGGTGAAGACGTCATCGGCGACGATGCGCTCGGACAGGAGGATCGAGTCCTCGTAGTTGTAGCCGTTCCACGGCATGAACGCGACCAGCACGTTACGGCCGAGCGCCAGATCACCGAGCTCGGTCGACGGACCGTCGGCAATGATGTCGCCCTTGTTGACCCGGTCGCCCATGCGCACCAGCGGACGCTGGTTGATGCAGGTGTTCTGGTTCGAACGCTGGAACTTCATCAGCCGGTAGATGTCGACGCCGGACTTGCCCGGATCGAGATCCTCAGTGGCGCGAATGACGATACGCGTCGCGTCCACCTGGTCGACGATGCCGCCGCGGCGGGCGCCGATGGCGGCGCCCGAGTCACGAGCAACGATCGGCTCCATGCCGGTGCCGACAAACGGCGCTTCGGCGCGCACCAGCGGCACGGCCTGACGCTGCATGTTCGAACCCATCAGAGCGCGGTTGGCGTCGTCGTTCTCAAGGAACGGGATCAGCGCCGCGGCCACAGACACCATCTGCTTGGGCGACACGTCCATCAGATCGACATTTTCGCGCGGCGCCATCATCACTTCGCCGGCACTGCGGCAAATGACGAATTCGTCGACGAAACCGCCATTCTTGTCGAGCTCGGCGTTGGCCTGCGCCACATGGTGCTTGGCCTCTTCCATCGCCGACAGATAGACGACGTCATTGGTCAGCTTGCCATCGACGATCTTGCGGTACGGGCTCTCGATGAAACCGTACTTGTTGACGCGCGCGAAGGTGGCCAACGAGTTGATCAGACCGATATTCGGGCCTTCCGGCGTCTCGATCGGGCAGATGCGGCCGTAGTGCGTCGGGTGCACGTCGCGCACCTCGAAGCCGGCGCGCTCACGGGTCAGACCGCCCGGTCCAAGCGCCGACAGACGGCGCTTGTGGGTGATTTCCGACAGCGGGTTGGTCTGGTCCATGAACTGCGACAGCTGCGAGGAACCGAAGAACTCGCGCACGGCGGCAGCCGCCGGCTTGGCGTTGATCAGGTCCTGCGGCATCACCGTGTCGATCTCGATCGAGGACATACGCTCCTTGATCGCGCGCTCCATGCGCAGCAGGCCGACGCGATACTGGTTTTCCATCAGCTCGCCGACCGAACGCACACGACGGTTGCCGAGGTTGTCGATGTCGTCGATCTCGCCCTTGCCGTCACGCAGTTCGACCAGCGTCCTGACCACGGCCAGGATGTCGTCCTTGCGCAGCACACGCACGGTGTCCTCGGCCTTGAGTTCAAGGCGCATGTTCATCTTGACGCGGCCAACGGCCGACAGATCGTAGCGCTCGCTGTCGAAGAACAGCGAGTTGAACATGGCTTCGGCGGTCTCGAGCGTCGGCGGCTCGCCGGGGCGCATGACACGATAGATGTCGAACAGCGCGTCCTGACGGCTCTCGTTCTTGTCGACGTTGAGCGTGTTGCGGATATAGGCGCCGACATTGACGTGGTCGATGTCGAGAACCTTGATCTCGTCTTCGCCGGTGCCGAGCAGCACTTTCAGCGTCTTTTCGTCGATCTCGTCGCCGGCTTCGAGGAAGATCTCGCCCGTGCCATAGTTGACGATGTCCTCGGCCAGGTAGTTGCCGAGCAGGTCCTCGTCGGTCGCCTTGATCGCCTTCAGGCCCTTCTCGCCAAGCTGACGCGCCTGGCGAGCGGTGATCTTCTTGCCGGCTTCGACAACGATCTCGCCCGTATCGGCATCGACCAGGTCGCCGACGGCCTTGAGGCCGCGGAAACGCTCGACGTTGAACGGAATGCGCCAGTGGTCACCGGCCCGCTTGTAGGTGATCTTGTTGTAGAAGGTCGACAGGATCTCTTCGCCGTCCATGCCGAGCGCCATCAGCAGCGACGTCACCGGAATCTTGCGGCGGCGGTCGATGCGGGCGTGCACGACGTCCTTGGAATCGAACTCGATGTCGAGCCACGAGCCGCGATAGGGGATGACGCGCGCGGCGAACAGAAGCTTGCCCGACGAATGCGACTTGCCCTTGTCGTGGTCGAAGAAGACGCCCGGCGAACGGTGCATCTGCGAGACGATGACGCGCTCGGTACCATTGACGATAAAGGTGCCGTTCAAGGTCATGAGCGGCATGTCGCCCATGTAGACGTCCTGCTCCTTGATGTCCTTGATCGACTTGGCGCCGGTATCCTCGTCGATATCGAACACGATGAGGCGCAGCGTCACCTTCAGCGGCGCGGCATAGGTGAGGTCGCGCTGACGGCATTCGTCAACGTCGAATTTCGGTCCTTCGAACTCGTACTTCACGAACTCCAGCATCGAGGAGCCGGAAAAGTCCTGAATCGGGAAAACCGACTTGAAAACGGCCTGCAATCCCTCGTCCGGACGCCCACCCTTGGGCTCCGCCACCATCAGGAACTGGTCATAGGATGCCTTCTGAACCTCGATCAGGTTCGGCATCTCCGCAACTTCCGGGATCTTTCCGAAGAACTTGCGTACGCGTCTGCGGCCATTGAAAGTCTGGGTCTGGGCCATCGTCGCTCCTTAGCTCTAAACTCGGGACGAGCCTCGCCGCGGCCCGCCTTGCATTCTGAGCCACCTCGGCGGCGGCCCTCTGTCTGTTCTCCGGCCGCCTGTCGGCGCCGGCTAAAACGGGAGAAAACCCGTTTCCTGAAGGCCGGTTGGCGGCCCTCAGGAAAGAGGTTCTCGTACGTCTCGCGCTACGCGTGCTCCCTTGATGCCAAGGGAGTGGCGGACGGCGCGAGGCCGTCCGCCGCTTTTACGCTTACTTCAGGTCGACCTTGGCGCCGGCTGCTTCCAGCTGGGCCTTGAACTTCTCAGCGTCGGCCTTGGAAACGCCTTCCTTGACCGGCTTCGGAGCCGCTTCGACCAGATCCTTGGCTTCCTTGAGGCCAAGACCGGTGATAGCGCGGACTTCCTTGATGACGTTGATCTTCTGAGCGCCTGCCTCGGTGAGGACGACGTCGAATTCCGTCTTTTCCTCGGCCGGAGCAGCTGCGGCCGCACCACCGCCAGCAGCGGCAACAGCCACCGGAGCAGCGGCGGAAACGCCCCACTTTTCTTCCAGAAGCTTCGACAGCTCGGCCGCCTCGAGGACGGTCAGCTTCGAAAGGTCGTCTACGATCTTTGCGAGATCAGCCATTGTTGTATTCCTTCATAAGGTTCGAACGTGTGTTTGTGATAGCGAGGAACGGCCTCATGCCGCCTCGTCCTTCCGGGCGTAAGCGCCGATGACGCGCGCGACCGAGGCCGCTGGCGCATTGACGATCTGGGCGATCCGGGTTGCCGGCGTGGCGATCATGCCAACCAGCCTGGCGCGCAGCTCATCGAGCGACGGAAGTGTGGCGAGTGCCTTCACACCGTCGGCGTTGAGCGAGGTGGTGCCCATTGCGCCGCCGAGAATGACGAGCTTGTCATTTCCCTTGGCGAAATCGGACGCGACCTTCGGCGCCGCAATCGGATCCTCCGAATAAGCGATCAGCGTCTGTCCCTTGAACAGTTCGATGATCGATGCGGAGTCCGTGCCCTGAAGAGCGATTTTGGCGAGACGGTTCTTCGCGACTTTGACGGTGCCACCGGCGGCGCGCATTTTCGACCGAAGGTCGTTCATTTGCGCGACGGTGATACCGGCGTAGTGGGCCACGACCACTGAACCTGCGTTCGAGAACGCACCGTTCAGGCCCGTGACGAGTTCGCGTTTTTCCGCTCTGTCCACTGCCTATCTCCAGTTGACCCCCATCCTGTTAACGGGAACATTCCCATTCACGAGGACAGGCGTCGGGTTGCCTTTTGTCGGCCGGGCCATCCAGTAACGGATCTCCCGAACGACGCTCGAGGATCCTGCCCCCTTTCGCCACACCGACGGCCAAGCCGACGATGCGCAGACAAAAGGCAAACACGGTTCGAACCTTTCATTGGAGCCATCGCTCCGTTGTCAGGTCTTCACCCGTCTCATGCAGGCCCACATGAATTAAGGCCCCCCTTTTCAAACCAAGGCTCGGGCCGCCCGCAATCTCGGACAGGATGTCCGGAAGCCTTTCGACTTCCGGCACCGGGCCCAGGATAAATCCGAGGCCCGGAATTCTTTGCGGATCAGCTATTCAGCAGCCGATCCGGATGGTCGTATCAGGACGCTGCGAGCGTCGCGACATCGAGCTTGAGGCCCGGGCCCATCGTCGAGGTGACCGACACCTTCTTGACGTAGTTGCCCTTGGCACCAGCCGGCTTTGCCTTGTTCACCGCGTCGGTGAAGGCGCGGATGTTCTCTTCCAGGGCCTTGACCTCGAACGAGACCTTGCCGACGCCGGCATGGACGATGCCGGCCTTCTCGACGCGGAACTCCACAGCGCCACCCTTCGATGCCTTGACGGCGGCGGCGACGTCGGTGGTGACGGTGCCAACCTTCGGGTTCGGCATCATGCCACGCGGGCCGAGCACCTTGCCGAGACGGCCGACCAGCGGCATCATGTCCGGCGTGGCGATGCAGCGATCGAAATCGATCGTGCCCTTCTGGACGATGTCGACCAGATCCTCGGCACCGACGATGTCGGCGCCAGCGGCCTTGGCTTCCTCGGCCTTGTCGCCACGTGCGAACACGGCGACACGAACCGAGCGGCCGGTGCCGTTCGGCAGATTGACCACGCCGCGGACCATCTGGTCGGCATGGCGAGGATCAACACCGAGGTTCATGGCGACTTCGATGGTCTCATCGAACTTGACCGAAGAACGGTCCTTGAGCAGCTTCAGCGCTTCACCCAAGGCATAAGCCTTGTTGGGATCAATGCCTTCGCGGGTCTTCGATACACGCTTTGCAATCTTTGCCATGATCTTAGCCCACCACTTCCAGACCCATCGAGCGGGCGGAGCCCTCGACCATGCGCATGGCCGCCTCAACGTCGTTTGCGTTCAGATCCTTCATCTTCTGCTCGGCGATGGCGCGCACCTTGTCGCGGCCGATCGTGCCGGCCTTGATCTTGCCCGGCTCCTTCGAACCCGACGTCAGGTTCGCCGCCTTCTTCAGGAAGTAGCTCACCGGCGGCGTCTTCATGACGAAGGTGAAGGACTTGTCCTGGTAGTAGGTGATGACGACCGGAATCGGCGATCCCTTTTCCATTTCCTGGGTCTGCGCGTTGAACGCCTTGCAGAATTCCATGATGTTGATGCCACGCTGACCAAGCGCCGGGCCGATCGGGGGAGACGGCGTGGCCGATCCCGCTTTCACCTGGAGCTTGAGCTGGCCTGCAATTTTCTTAGCCATCTCTTTTCCTGCCTTTGTCTATGCCGGCCCCCTATCTGGGAAACCCCGGCGGTTGCAGTCTGGTGGTGCGGTTCCCGCGGCCGGCTAAGCCGCCTTCGCCTCCCACCGTTCTCAAGACCGCGCAATTGCTTGCGCCGTCTCCCTGATCGCCGAACCGGCGCCAGGGTTCCGGATCAGCCCTTTTCGACCTGTCCGAATTCCAGATCGACAGGCACGGCGCGCCCGAAGATCGAAACTTCCACCTTGAGCCGCGCCCGCTCCTCGTCCACTTCCTGGACGAAACCGTTGAACGACGCGAAGGGACCATCCGAAACGCGGATCGCCTCGCCGATCTCGAACGTGACCGAAGGCTTTGGCCGCTCGACGCCCTCCTGCACCTGGTTCAGGATGCGCTGGGCCTCGGCCTCGGTGATCGGCACCGGCTTGGAGTCGCCCAGGAAGCCGGTGACCTTCGGCGTGTTCTTCACCAGCGAGAACACAGCGTCGGTCAGGTTGGCCTTGATGAGCACATAGCCCGGGAAGAACTTGCGCTCGGCATCGACCTTGCGGCCGCGACGAACCTCGACGACCTTCTCGGTCGGCACCACGATCTGCTCGATATCGGCGGAAAGGCCCTTCTGCTTGGCCTTGTTGACGATGTCCTCGGCGACCTTCTTTTCAAAGTTCGAATAGGCGTGGACGATGTACCAGCGCGCGGTCATTTCAAGACTTCTCCGTAATCGCCGGACTTAGCGTCCGATGCCCAGAATCTGTTCGACCGCAAGGCCCATGAGCTGATCGGCGGTGAAGAAAAAGATCATCGCAATCACAGCGAAGGCCAGAACCATCACCGTCGAGATCATCGTTTCGCGCCGCGACGGCCAAGTCACCTTGGCGGTCTCCGCGCGGACCTGCTGGAGAAAGACGAAAGGATTTGTGGTTTTCGAAGCCATATGCCGCTCTGTCTTCAAGACCCGTTGGCCGGGTCTCCTGGATGATCCCGCTGGCCGGGACGTGCCGCCTGAGCTCAAGTTAGCGCCGAATCAGCGCAATCATTTCGCCCATGCAAATCAGACGCGTAAAGCCGGCTTCCCAGCTCCACGCGTCGCGTGTCTGTTTCGTCTACATAAAACCGATTCTTGATCCACGCAAGTGGCAAGTGTCCGCTTTATGACCAAACGCCGCCTCGGAACCATCCAGTCGTTCCGTCCCGGCTATGGGGCTCTTATGCCTCAGTCGACCTAATATGGCAAGCGGGTCGCCAATTTTCAAAGGCGCGCGCGCAAAATATCGTTTTGATGGCCATTTTCGAGAAATGGCACGGGCAGCAGGGCTCGAACCTACGACCTGCGGTTTTGGAGACCGCCGCTCTACCAACTGAGCTATGCCCGTATCGTGCGCATGTCGGCGCAGCAGGCGCTTCCTAAAAGCTTCCGCACGCTCTGTAAAGAGTGGTTTGCAAGCAAACGCGCCTTAACCCCTTTGCCAGAAATCCGGATAGCTGACGACCAACCCATCGCGGTCGATCTCAAGCTCCCGCCTGAAGTCGCTGGCGCGCGATTCATGGAGATATCGCCCGCCCTCTTCGAGGCATGTGTAGCGCTACGGGTTGCTCATCACGGTGAGTGCCGGGAAATCGACGAAAGCAGTGGTGATCTCGGCACTCTGCCCGGTGGACAGCCGCAATCGCCGGATCGGCAGCGTGTTGGTGAACGGGGTGACGGCGAGATCAGGGTCGAGAACGCCGCCAGGCTCGGGCATTGGCAAGCCGTTCCTGGTCCAGCGGCCATCGCAATCGGAGACAGGAGCAAGTGTCTGGCCAGTGCCGATCATGTCGACAGTGACGCTCCTGGCGCGCCAACCGACGTCGCAGACGATGCGATAGCGGACAGCGAACGGCGTTGCACCGGAACAGATGACGACGGAGTCGGCCGAAATCTCCCCTGCCCGCTCCCGCAACACAAGGTGTTCGAGACCGGGGCCATCCCACTCGCGCCAGCGCACGATCTTCATATCTTCCGGCATCTGCCCTCCCGAGGCGACTGGAAGCTACTTGGCGTCCGGTACTCGATACGGCCCGCCGGGCACCCCCCAGCCCCAGGCTGGCATCGGTTCCGTCTCGGGGTCGCAGGTCTCGCCGAGATTGGAATTCATCTTGGCCAGCCGCGATCCCCATTCGACATAACCCATGAAGGCCGAACGGAATTCAGGATCATCGGGCAGGCCGACCGCGTCGGCGGCATCGGCCAGCAGATTGATCCAGCGGCGGCGCTGCTCCTCCGTCAGATGCTTGCCCAGATGATGCATGACCATCTCGCGGTGGCCACCAAATTTTTCGCTGTAGGTTTTCGGTCCGCCAAAAACCTCGCCGATGAATGCCGCGACGTGGGCGGGATGATCGGGCGACATGGTCCGGAATACCGGCCCGACGAGCGGGTCTTGCGCCACCTTGTCATAGAAAGTCTGGGTCAGCCGGTTCAGGGCCTCAGTGCCGCCGGCCCATTCGTAGAGTGTCGGGATATCCTCGCTCATTCTCGATCCTCCGCCATGGCGCCGCCAGCCGCAAAGATACCGGAAAGATCGAGCATGGCTCAACCTGCCTCGATGGCCAGTTGCCGCCACGCTCTACAATTTGGCGGGCGCGTCAGCCTCGGCATTGGCGGATGGCAGGATCCGGCAATTTTCGGGCCTGGGAACAGCCTTGCAGATGGTGGCGCCGGTCAGCGCGTCGACCGATTGCGGTCCCGTCGTCAGTCCGACCTTCAGCATCATGTCGGGTTCAAGCGGACGCTCGACCGAGCGTCGCTCAATCGCCGTGAACAGGCCAGGATCGATCGCCATCTCCTCCAGGTAAGCCTTGACCACCTGCTTCTGCCCCGTCAGGTACAGGCCAAGCCGCGCCTGGGGACCAACAAGCCGTCTGACGCCGCCGGCAAGCATGAGCGCGCAGGCCGAATCGCACTCCACTCCCGCATCGATGCTCAGCCCGGCATAGGCGCCGTCTTCGGCCGCACAATCCGCCTCTCCCGGGTCGCAGCCGACGAAATCGGTGCGGGCAACGGCGGTGTCGAGCTTCCTTTCATGGATAAGTCGTCCCGCCGCCAGAGCGCTGAACAGGTCGCCTCCCCGCGAGTTGATCACCACCGGCAGCCGCCGGTCGCCAAGCGTGGCGAGCAACTGGCGCAGCTTCTGCGGGGTCTGAGGCGTAATCGCGCCTTCCGCCGAGATCCATTCCGGGCAGTCGGGATTGCAGAGGGGGTTGCTGCCGCGGACCACGACAAAGCGCATGTCTTCATCGCGCTGTGCGCTCTCGGGCTCCGCCGGCGGCGAGGGTTTGGCTGCGGCCGTCAGGCCGCCGGCTGGCTTGTTCGCCGGTATTTCCCGGCAATTCGGAGCCAATTGGTCGGACAAGCACAGGCTTGCGCTGGTCAACAGGTCTACAGCGTCCTTGCTGGTGGCCAGCTTCATCGTCAGCATGTCATCGAGGCTGATCTGGCGGATTTCGCTGGCCGGCGTGCTCTTCATCGTTTCGAGCACGCCCTGGTCGACACCCATCTCGTCCAGATAGGCCGTCAGCCTTTTCTCCACCGCCTTGCTCATCTCATAGGTCTTGTAGCTGCCGGCATTCTTTCGGCTGACGATCTTTGAGTTGAGTATCTTCTTCTTGCCCCCCACGACGCGATAGGTGGTGCGATATTGCAGTTTCGTGCGGACATAGGTCGTGGTGATCTGATGAACGCCAAGATAGGCCCAATCGCCGACCACACGCCGGACACCGCCGGCAAACATCAGCGGACAGGCGGAATTGCACATCGAACCGCTGGCATAGGGCTCACCGAAATAACCGGCACCCTTGCCGTCATTCGCCGTGCAGTCCTTCACATCGGGCAGACAGCCATCGAACCAGGTCTTGCCGACGGCGACATCGAGCTTGTTCTTGCGGATCAGCCGGCCAAGAGTCAGCGCCGCATCGACATTGCCGCCGGGAGAATCCACGACGATCGGCAGTTTTCGTCCGCCAAGCGTCTTCAGCATGCGTTTGAACAGAGCCGGCGTTCCGGCTTCTATCGAGCCTTCAGCCGAGATCCATTCCGGGCAGATGGGCTCGCAACCTGGTGCATTGCTGCGGACAACGACAAACCGCATCGTCGGACCGACGTTCGGAGTTGTATCTGTCGCAAAGGCGGCATGCCCCGTGACAAGCAACGCCAGCAGGCAGATCAGCCTCAGCAACCACAATGCCTGACGATGGAGAAGGCGCACTGGAAGCATTTGGGAAGAGCCCCTCGATACAACCTATACTAGACAAGGTCCAAAGGCTTGCAACAGGGTTCGGGCAACAATACGGGCGACCGATCAAAAGAAAAGGGCGGCCGAAGGACCGCCCTTTCTGTCTCAAATCCAACCCGGCAAATGCCGGCCTCGATTACTCTTTGATGGTGACGACGATGCCGGCACCGACGGTGCGGCCGCCTTCACGGATGGCGAAGCGCAGCTTCTCTTCCATGGCGATCGGCACG
>NZ_FMXM01000020.1 GCF_900103325.1 Mesorhizobium qingshengii
GATATTGTTGAAAAAGCCGGCCGCGTCTCGGCCACGACATCGACTGATGCTAGGTCGTGAGCAAACGCCTTCCGCCTCATGCCGGTTTCGGCATCGGCACCGGAATCAGCTTGGCGAGTTTCCTGAGGTTCTGGGCGGTGGCTGCCAGATGGAACTCGTCTCGAGCACCGTTTGGTCCTCGTAGTCGCAAGCGATCCAGCTTCAGGATGCGCTTGAGGTGCGCAAACAGCATCTCGACCTTCTTCCTCTCGCGACGCGAGGTGACATAGGCGTCGGTGGCGGCAATATCGCGGGCCATGTCCCGCGCACCCTCGTGGATAGAGCGTAGGATCTTGCGGGCTGGACCGTTCGGACAGCATCGAGGCTTGAGGGCGCAGGCGTCGCAGTCGAGCTTGCTGGCGCGGTAGCGCATGAAGCCCTCGTCGTCGACACCGTCGCGGGGTGAAGCGAACCGCCGACGATACTGCCTGAGCTCCTTGCCGCCTGGACAGGTGTAGAGATCGCGCTTGCGATCATAGCTGAACTCTGCCCGCTCGAAGGTCCCATCGCGACGCTCCGACTTGTCGAAGACCGGGATATGCGGCTCGATCCCGCGCTCGTGCACCAACCAGCCCAACATCTCGGCCGAGCCGTACGCGCTGTCGGCGGCCAGGCGTTCCGGATAGAGGCCGAAGCGATCCCGGGCGCGATCGATCATGGTGCGTGCCGCGCCGACTTCCGCCTGGCGTATGGCGCGGCTTGCCTCGACGTCCACGATGACGGCGTGATCCAGGTCGATCAGATAGTTGGTGGCGTAGGCGAAGAAGGCATGCCCCTTCATCGCTCCCGTCCACTGAGCCGCCGGGTCGGACCTCGATATGAACTTCGGCTTCACCTCGCTCGCTCCACCCCACGCGGCATCGTCCAACGTGTCGAGATACTCCTGTACCGAACGGCGTGTTGCCGCCATCGTCTCCCAGTCGACCTGCTCCGATCCCTCGGCAGAGCGCTGCTTGTTCGCGTCCGCCCTGATGAGGCTGGCATCGACGGCGAAGCCCTCGTTGCCGACGAGACCTTCTTCGATGCAACGGCGCACCGTCGTCTCGAAGAGTTCGCGCAGCAGATCGCTGTCGCGAAAGCGGCCGTGCCGGTTCTTCGAGAAGGTGGAATGATCGGGGACATCACCCTCCAGGCCAAGTCGGCAAAACCAGCGATAGGCGAGATGCAGATGCACTTCCTCGCAAAGCCGCCGCTCGGAACGGATGCCGAAGCAGTAGCCGACGATTAGCATCCGGATCATCAGTTCCGGATCGATCGAGGGCCTACCGATCTCGCTGTAGAACGGCCGCAGATGCGAGCGCAGCCCCGACAGGTCGACGAAGCGGTCGATCGAGCGCAATAGATGGTCAGCAGGGACGTGACCCTCGATGCTGAACTCGTAGAACAGCGCCTCCTGCATCACCGTCGGTTCGCCCATCATCGACTCAATCTCCTTGGCCAAGGAGATTGAATCCGTGCTTCAGAGCTGCTTCAAGCCTGAGTTTTTCAACACAATCGGCGCAAAGCAGACGTTTCATGGGCCGACATGAAGGCTCCGTTTAATGAGCCGCAATGTTGGGACATGACGGCCGCCAGACCGGCGGCCGTCTGCGTTCAATGACCGAAAGCGAGCGGCGGCGCGATCCTATCCCGCCGCAGCCAGCGCACCAGAAGCAGGGCCGCCACCACGGCCAGCCCCGACGACAGGCCGATCCAGATGCCGACGCCATGCAGGCCGAAATGGAAGGCGAGCAGCACGCCGAGCGGCAGGCCGACACCCCAATAGCCGATCGCGGCGTAGATCATCGGCACCTTGGTGTCGTGCAGGCCGCGCAGCATGCCGGCGGCGACCGCCTGCGCGCCGTCGAAGACCTGGAACAGCGCTGCGAAGGCCAGGAACGACACGGCAAGCCCTATCACCCTGGCATTGGCCGGGTTGCTGAGATCGATGAAGGCGCTGATCAGCGGATGCGGCCACAGGATCATCACCAGTCCCATCAGCGCCATGAATGAGACGCCGATGACGAAGGCGGTCCAGCCGGCGCGGGAAACGCCTTCCGGATTGCCGGCGCCATGGGCAAGCCCGACGCGCACCGTCACCGCCTGGTTGAGGCCGAGCGGCACCATGAAGCTGATCGAGGCGATCTGGATGGCGATCGCGTGCGCGGCCAGCGAATCCGCGTCGATCAGGCCCATCAGCAGCGCCGCCGCATTGAAGATGGTCACCTCGAAGGCGAGGATGCCGGCGATCGGCAGGCCGAGCCGCAACAGGCCCTTGAAGCGCGGCCAGTCGGCGCGCCAGAAACGCCCGAACAGATGGTAGCGGCGGAATTTCTTCTCCAGCATCACCACGACAGCCATGCCGATGAACATCAGCGTGCTGGACAGCGTGGTGGCGAGGCCGGAGCCGGCGATGCCCATCGGTTCGACACCGAGATTGCCGAACATGAACACCCAGTTGAAGAAGACGTTGCAGGCAACGGCGACGAAGACGATGACCAGCGCCCAACCCGGCCGCTCCAGTGCCGAGATGAACGAGCGCAGCACGATGTAGCCGTAGAACGGCAGCACCGCCCATTCGAGGTAGCGCAGATAGATGCCGGCCTGACGCGCCAGCGCCGGTTCCTGGCCCATGGCCAACAGAATGGCCTCGCCATGCCAAAGCACGATCCAGATCGGGATGCAGATCAGGATCGCCAGCCACAGGCCCTGGCGTACCGTGCGGCGCAGGTCGCGCACCGAATGACGGCGGCGTCCGAGCTCGGTGGCGATCATCGGCGAGGTCGCCAGCATCAGGCCGAGGCCGAAGATCAGCGGCATGAAATAGAGGTTGGCGCCAAGCGCGCCGCTGGCCAGCGTGTCCGGTCCCAACCGACCCATCATCATGACGTCGGTGGCCGTCATCGCGGTCTGGCCGAGATTGGTCAGCACCATTGGCCAGGCGAGCGCCAGCGTCGCCCTGATTTCCTGACGCCAAAGATGTTCCGGTGCGCGAGCACCGGCTTCGATCGCAGACATTTTCCGCTCTTTCCAGCTACGGCACGTCGGCAAAGAGCCGGAAGCCGCCTGTCAAACGGCAAAACCTTCGGTTTCGCGGCGTTTGCGTCAGCTTTTGTACGAAACGCGACATGAAGGCAAGAGAGGAGGGGGCGAGAACAGATTGAGCCAGCCTGGGGACTTTGGAGCCGGCGATTGCCGCTCACAGCGCCGAACCTCACTCACTGCGGGAACTGATCCCCATTTCACATGCGAGCAATCGGCTGCTACGGATTGCATGGACGAGTGAGGGTGCCACCACGGATCCCGGGTTTGCCAGGAGGTAGGATGCAGTTCAGGCGCAGAAAGAACCCGGCCGCGATCCCGCGGACAGCACCGTCCTTCGAGCACATCGTCACCGAGGCGAGCGACAGTTTCCTGTGGCGGCTCGACGATTATCCCTGGGAGCGCAATGTCTGGAACTTCCACCCTGAATATGAAATCCACCTGCTGCGAAAATCCTCCGGCGTCGCGCTGGTCGGCGACCATATCGGCGAATTCGGCCCGGGCTATCTCTCCATCGTCGGCGGCGGCCTGCCGCATGATTGGGTGACGGCGGTACAGCCGGGCGAGTTGATTGAAGGCCGCGACATCGTCCTGCAGTTCGATGCGCAAAGGCTGCGGGGATCGGCGGGCCTGTTGCCGGAATTGCGCGAACTGGAACCGTTTCTGGAGCGATCGCTGCGCGGCATCCTCTTCCATGGCCGCACGGCGCTCGAAGGCGCTGAATTATTGGAACGGATGGGGCACGTGCATGGGCTAGCCCGGCTCTGCCTGTTCCTCGAACTGGTCGACCTGCTGGCCAGGACCGACGAGTATGAATTGTTGTCGTCCCCGGATTTCTCTCCGGTTCTCGATGCCGCCTCGCTCGACATCATCCAGCGCACGCTGACCTATCTCTTCCAGCACTTCGCCGAGGATTTGAAGCTGCCGGAGGTGGCGGAACTGGCCGGTATGACCGAAAGCACGTTTTCGCGCTTCTTCCAGAAGAACACCGGCAACAGCTTCAGCGACCACCTCGCCAAGCTAAGACTCTGGCAGGCCTGCAAGCTCTTGGCGGACACCGAGATTCCGATCACCGACATCTGTTTCCAGGTCGGCTATATGAACATCTCGAATTTCAACCGCGCCTTCATGCGCAAGCATAAGTTGACGCCGTCGTCCTACCGCCGGCTGTCGCGGCAGCGGCTGACAATGCGCGCATAAGCGCACTCCAAAATCACCGCTCCGGGCGCCATCGATACTCGTGTGACGAGCATCCTAAACGAATGCGGGTTTTTGCGCTGCACAATGCATGAAAGTACAGGTCGGCTGCAACGGGGCTTCTAGCATGGCCCGCGGCAACTCCGCATTTTGGCGATGGGTGGCATGTCACTCGGGCGATGGTGAGGATCGCATAACCCGAGGATGTCCGCTTCCTGCGAAGTGTCCCTGGAGGAGAAAAGATCATGAAACCAGTTCGGCTTGCTGCCAGCCTTGGCGCAGCTTTTGTGCTTTCCGCTACCGTTTCCACCATCGCCTTGGCGCAGGCGCCGGTCTGCTCGGCGCCGGTCAAGGTGCTGGCGCAGCCACGTGACGGCCTGACGCTTCTGGAGGACTCCAAGGCCGAGTTCCAGAAGCTCTCCGGCGCCAGCTTCCAGATCGATTATCTCAACGAGAACGACCGCCGGGCAAAGTCGCGCGCCGATGCGTCCACCGTCGGCAACTACAACGTCTACTATGTCGACGAGGCCAACGTCGCCTTGTTTGCCTCTTCAAAATGGATCGTGCCGCTGACCGATTATTATCCGGCTGACTATGATTACGCCGATTTCGATCCGGGCCGCCAGAAAGTCGCCACCTATGACGGCAAGGTCTGGTTCGCGCCGCTGACCGGCGGCGGCGACCTGATGGTCTACCGCAAGGACGTGCTTGAGGCCGCCGGCATCCAGCCGCCCAAGACGCTGGACGAGCTGATCGCCGACGTGCCTAAGCTGACCAATCCCGACAAGGGCATGTATGGCATCGCACTGCGCGGCGCACGCGGTTCTGGTGCCAATGTCTGGCGCTGGATGCCCTTCTTCAAGGCTTATGGCGGCCAGTGGTTCGACGGCGACAAGCCGGTCTTCAATTCGGACGCCGCGGTCAAGGCGACCGAGACCTATCTGAAGCTGTTCAAGGACTCGGCACCTGGCACGCAGACCGGCAGCTGGGATGAATCGACCGGCGCCTTCCTGTCGGGTCAGGTTGCCATCCTCGTCGAATCGACGCCGCTGTCGGGCATGTCGGTCGACCCGAAGACCTCGCAGGTTGTCGGCAAGGTCGGCTTCCTGCCGCCGCCATCGCCGCTCACCGGCGGCGGCTACGGCCATGGCCTTGCCATCGCGGCGAAGGCCAACGCCGACGACGCTTCGAAAAAATGCGCCGGCCTGTTCATCGCCTGGGCAACGTCGAAGGAAAACGAGAAGCGCCGGCTTGATGCCCACCAGTTCGGTGAGCTGAACCGCACCAGCATTCTGTCCAGCAAGGAATTCGCCGATATCTACGGTGCTGATCTCGGACAGGCGCTGGCCGAAACGGGCAAGGTCACGGCAGTCAACTTCTGGCAGGACCCGCGCTGGCCCGATCTTGGCGACCGTTGGGGCATCATCCTCGAGGAGCTGGTCACCGGCACCCGAACCGACATCAAGGGTGGCCTCAACGAGCTTGAAGCCTACGCCAACGAGCTGGTGAAGAAATAAAGGATCCTCCCTCTGCGGCGCGCAGTCCGTGGCATTCGAGCGAATGCCGGGGCCTGCGCGCCGCGGGATTTCCGCCTCGCTGCTGAACTGTTGCCGGATAGATACCAATGGCCCGACACTCATCCTTGCCGGTCACCTTCATCGTTCCGACGCTTGCCATCCTGCTGGTGCTGTCGATGGTGCCGACTCTCTACGCCATCGTCATCGCCTTGCAGAACCGTGAGCTCTCCTCGACAGCCTATTCCTATGTCTGGTTCTCGAATTTCTACGACCTGTTCTTCGACCGGCGTTTTCTCAACGCCGTCTGGGTGTCGGTGAAGTGGGAGATCGTCACCGTCGTGGCGACAATGGCCGTTGCGATCGGGCTGGGCGTGCTGATGTTCGAGGTCGCGTCGCCGCGCCTGCGCAATATCTACTGCCTGTTGTTCATCATCCCGGTGCTGCTGCCACGTGTCTCGGCGGCCTTCGTGTGGAAGTTCGCCTACCATCCGCTCTACGGCATCGCCACTTATCCCTATCGGCTGCTGACCGGCGGGCTGATCTTCGACCCGCTGTCCAAGCCGGCGACAGCCTTGTTTGCCGTCGCGTCGGTCGATGTCTGGCAGTGGGGCCTGTTCTTCGCCGTCATCGTGCTGAAGCTTTTGGAAACGCTGCCGCCGCAGCCGATCGAGGCGGCACGGCTGGACCATGCCAAGCGCTGGCAGATCCACGCCTATGTCACTCTGCCAATGCTGAAGGCACCGCTGATCAGCCTGATGTTCGTCAAGATGATCGAGTCGCTGCGGTCCTTCGACCTGATCTACGTGATGACGCGTGGCGGACCAGGCGTGGCGACCGAAACGCTCGACATGTACGCCTTCTCGCAAGGCTTCATCGAGTCCGGTAAGGTGTCCTATGCCTCGGCGATGGCCGTGCTGATGATGATCGCCACCGTCATCACCTTCACCATGCTGTGGAAGCGGGTGCAGGCATGAGGCCGGGCCGCCTGATCGGCAAGACTGTGCTGGCCTTTGCCGGCTTCATGGCGGTGTTTCCACTGCTGTGGACGGCGCTCAATTCGCTCAAGAACAATGTCGACATCATCACCCGCGTGCCGCGCCTGGTGTTCACCCCGACACTGGCCAATATCAGCTACATCATCGGCCGCGACAGCGTCATGACCGGCCTCTACAACTCGGTCATCGCCTGCGGCGTCGCGGTGCTGATCGGCGTGGTGCTTGGCTTGCCCGCCGCCTATTCGGTCGCGCGCTACCCCAACCGCTGGGCCGGCGACATCCAGTTCTTCGTGCTGTCGCTGCGCTTTCTGCCACCGGTGGCGGTGGCCATCCCGTTGATGGTGATCTGGCTGCAACTCGGGCTCTACGACACGCTGGCCGCGCTGATCGTCACCTACTCGCTGCTGACCATCTCGGTGATCATGTGGCTGGCCATTCCCGCTTTCCAGGCCGTGCCGAAGGAGGTCGAAGAAGCCGCCTTCGTCGATGGCTACGGCGCCTATTCGGTGTTCTGGCGGATCGCGCTGCCGGTCGCGGCGCGCTCGCTGACCGGCGCGGTCGCCTTCAGCTTCGTGCTGGTCTGGAACGAGTTCCTGATCGCGCTGATGCTGTCCAGCTCCAACGCCAAGACCTTGCCGATCGTGGCTTCGGAATTGTCCCAGCAAGGCATGAACGTGCCGTGGGGCATCCTCAACGCCTCGGTCGTGCTCTTGTCGCTGCCGCCGCTGCTGTTTCTCGGCGTGCTCAGCGGCTTCCTGAATTCCGTTTTCCGGCAGAAAAAGACTTGAAGCGAGGACGATACGATGCGGGCATTGGTGCTTGAGAAAAAGGGCGAGCTGGCCCTGCGCGAGATTGCGTTGCCGCTCGACGTCGGGCCGGACGACGTCAAAATAGCCATCCACACGGTCGGCGTCTGTGGCAGCGACGTGCACTACTACACCCATGGCGCCATCGGCAGCTACGTCGTGCGTGCGCCGATGGTGCTCGGCCATGAAGCGTCCGGTACGATCGTCGAAATCGGCGCCAATGTCCGAACGCTGAAGGTTGGTGATCGCGTCTGCATGGAGCCGGGCGTGCCGAACCTGTCGTCGCGGGCAACAAAACTTGGCATCTACAATGTCGACCCGGACGTGAGCTTCTGGGCGACACCGCCAGTGCACGGCATTCTGGCGCCTGAAGCTGTTCATCCGGCCGCGTTCACCTACAGGCTGCCGGACAATGTTTCCTTCGCCGAAGGGGCGATGGTCGAGCCCTTTGCCATCGGCATGCAGGCGGCCGCCCGCGCGCGCATCGTTCCGGGCGACGTGGCGGTTGTCGTCGGCTGCGGCCCGATCGGCATCATGATCGCGCTTGCCGCGCTTGCCGGCGGTTGCTCGAAGGTGCTGATTTCCGACTTCTCCGCCCCCAAGCTCGAAATTGCGGCCCGGTATCCGGGCATCGTCCCGGTCAACATCGGGGAGCTGTCGCTGGCCGATGCGGTGGCGGTGGCGACCGACAATTGGGGAGCCGACATTGTCTTCGAGGCCAGCGGTAGCCCGAAGGCGTTCGCCAATCTGTTCGATGTCGTGCGTCCCGGCGGCGCAGTGGTCCTGGTCGGGCTGCCGGTGGAGCCGGTGTCGCTCAACGTGCCGGCGGCCATATCGAAGGAAGTGCGCATCGAGACGGTGTTCCGCTACGCCAACATTTTCGACCGCGCCTTGCAGCTCATCGCGTCAGGCAAGGTTGACCTCAATCCGCTGATCACCGGCACCTATGATTTCTCCGACAGCATCGAGGCGTTCGAGCGGGCGGCTGCGGGCCGCCCGGAAGACGTCAAGCTGCAGATCCTGATTTCGAGCGAGAAGGGCTGACCGAACCATGTCCGCGATCACCTGCTCCCATGTCGAGAAATCCTATGGCGCCACGACCGTCATCCGAGACCTCAATCTGAGCATCGAGGAACACGAATTCGTCGTCTTCCTCGGCCCGTCGGGCTGCGGCAAGTCGACCTTGTTGCGCATGCTGGCGGGGCTCGAGGACATCAGCGGCGGCGAGGTCTCGATCGGCGGCAAGGTGGTCAACGACCTCGATCCCGGCGACCGTGGCATCGCCATGGTGTTCCAGAACTACGCGCTCTACCCGCATATGACGATCTTCGACAACATCGCCTTCGGCCTGAAGCGCCAGAAGGTGCCGAAGGCCGAGATTCAGCAGCGTGTCGAAGCCGTCTCGAAGACGCTTGGCCTGGACCCCTATCTCAGCCGCAAGCCGGCTGAACTCTCCGGCGGCCAGCAGCAGCGCGTGGCGATTGCCCGCGCCATGATCAAGACGCCAAAAGTGTTCCTGTTCGACGAGCCGCTTTCCAATCTGGACGCCAAGCTGCGCAACCACATGCGCGTCGAGATCGCCCGCCTGCATCAGTCATTGAACACGACCACCGTCTACGTCACCCACGACCAGTTGGAGGCGATGACGCTCGCCGACCGCATCGTGCTGCTGCGCGACGGCAGGATCGAGCAGATCGGCTCGCCGGCGGAAATCTACGAGCGGCCGGGCAATCTGTTCGTTGCCGGATTCATAGGCACGCCGAACATGAACTTCATCGACGTCACCATAGGCCGGAAAGCAGACGGCTGGACGCTGACCAATGCCGGGACGGTCTTCAGCATCGATGGCTCACGGTTCAAGCTTCAACATGGCGAGCGCGCGGTGCTTGGCATCAGGCCCCCGGACCTCAAGCCC
Source organism: Mesorhizobium qingshengii (assembly GCF_900103325.1). Lineage (GTDB taxonomy): Bacteria > Pseudomonadota > Alphaproteobacteria > Rhizobiales > Rhizobiaceae > Mesorhizobium > Mesorhizobium qingshengii. The sequence goes on from NZ_FMXM01000020.1 coordinate 9,491, forward strand.
GCAGCCCCCGACGCCTCCGGGAACCTCCTGGCAGGCACGGCTGATCTCATCGAGTTCCATGGCAATGATGCGCTGGTGACATTCGGTTTGGGCGGCAAGGAAATCAGCGCGCTGGTTTCGAGTCGCGCTTGTCCCGTCATCCGCGGCGATGTGCGCTATACCTTCGACGAATCGAGCCTGCATCTGTTCGATGCCAAGTCCGGCGCCTCCCTGCTGATTCAGTGACGCGACAGCGCCCTACCGGATCGCGTCCAGCACCTGCCGCTGCCGGTGCATCTCGAGGAAAATCCGGTAATCGCGGTCGAAGCGCCCGGTTGCCGTGGGATTGGACGCCCGCCGCTTGCCGCCCTGCTGCATGGCAAGGCAGGCGGCGTTGAGGTCGGGGAAAAGCCCGGCCGCGGTGGCCGCCACCATGCCGGTTCCGAGCAGCACCGCCTCGTCGGCCAGCGGCTCGATCACCGTGCAGCCGGTGGCGTCGGCATAGAGCTCCATCAAAAGCGGGTTCTTGGTGTGGCCGCCGGTGACATGCAGCGTGTCGATCAGGTAGCCGTTCTCGTTCAGTGCCTCCAGCACATGGCGCACACCGAGCGCGATGCCGACGGCGGTGCGCCAGTAGAGCTTGCACAGGCTGTCGAAGGAGGAATCCAGCGTCAGCCCGCTGACGACGCCGACGGCGTGTGGATCGGCAAGCGGCGAGCGGTTGCCGTGGAAATCCGGCAGCACATGCAGCCTCGCGGCCAGGTTTTCTCCCTCGATGGTGCGCAGTTCGGTGACCCGCCTGGCGATTTTTGCATGCATGGCGGCATCCGGCTCGCCGCCGGCGCCGTGCCAGCGAATGATGTGGTCGAGCAGGGCGCCGGTGGCTGACTGGCCACCTTCCGACAGCCACAGCTTCGGCAGTGCCGCGCCATAGTAGGGGCCCCAGACGCCGGCGAAAGGCTGCGGGTCGGGCGACATCGCCATGACGCAGGAGGATGTTCCGGCGATCAGCGCCAGATGCCGGCCGATATTCTGTTCGTCACCGGCAAAGCCGCCGAGCACGCCAAGCGCCCCGGCATAGGCATCGATGACGCCAGCGCCGACCCGGCACTTTTCCGTCAGGCCAAGCTCCGCCGCCGCTTGCGCGGTCAATTGACCGATATCGGCGCCAACCGGGCTGGCTCTCTCCGGCAAATTGCCGTGCTCAAAAAGATCCTCGAGGCCGACGATTTCGAAGAAATCGCGCCGCCAGCCGATCTCTTCATGCGCCAGATAGGTCCATTTGGCTGTCAGCGTGCATTGCGAGCGGGCCAGCGAGCCTGTCGCTTGCCAGGTCAGGAAGTCGGTCAGGTCAAATAAATAGCCGGCTTCATTCCAGGTCTTGGGCAGGTTGCGTTTCAGCCACATCAGCTTCGGCGTCGCCATTTCCGGCGACATGACGCCACCGATGTAGTCGAGCACGGCATGGCCGCTTGCCGTGCATTCGTCGGCCTCGGCAATGGCGCGATGGTCGAGCCAGACGATGGTGTCCCAACGCTTGTCGCCGCTGACCGAGACGCTGATCTGGCCACCTTGCCGGTCACGCACCACCAGCGAACAGGTGGCGTCGAAGGAGATGCCGACAATATCTTCGGCGGCGACGCCGGCTTTTTCGCGCGCGGCGCGCACGGCGCTGCAGACCGCCGACCAGATATCGCGCGAATCATGTTCGGCGTGATCGGCCTTTGGCTGGTTCATGGCGATGGGCCGCTCGGCGCGGCCGAGCAAGCTGCCAGTGGTGTCGAGAATGCCCGCGCGGGCGCTCCCGGTGCCGACATCGACCGCGCAGACAAATTGTTTCGTCAAGATGCTTTAACTCTCGCTCCCAGGCCTGCAATCAGATCGGGCAATTGCAGCATGTCAGCGAATATAAAGTCCGGTTCACTCGACGCAAGCCGCGCTTTCAAGGTGGGGTTGTTGCCGGCATGCGAGCCGCCGGTGAAGGCAAGGACGCGCATGCCCGCCGCCCGTGCCGCGGCGATGCCGGCCGGGCTGTCCTCGACGACGACGCATTTGCGCGGCTGGGCTCGCATGCTGGCGGCGGCATGCAGGAACAAGTCCGGCGCGGGCTTTCCCTTGGCCACCATGCCGGCGCTGAACAGATGCGGCTCCATCAGCCCAAGCAATCCGGTGACGTCGAGCGCATAGCGGATACGGTCGAGCGTGCCCGAGGACGCGACGCAGAACGGCAGACCGAGCTTCGGCAGCATTTCCGTGACGCCGGGGATAGGCTTCAGCTCCTCGCGGAACCTGCGCATCAATTCGACGCGCATCTCGGTCAGGTGCCTGTCGGTTATGTCGAGCCCGAAGTCGCGGCCGAGGATCTCGCGGACGCTTTTCATGCTCTTGCCGAGGAAATGCTCGTAGGCGGTGTCCTCACTGACGCTGCCCCCGGCAAGTTTGATCATGCCAATCAGCGCCGAGACGGAGAGCGCTTCGCTGTCGACCAGCACGCCGTCGCAGTCGAAGATGACCAGTTCAGGCGCCATGGTTTCGGATGGTCTCAGAGCTTGCCGGCGAGGTAGCGCGTCAGCGTGGCCCGCGCGCCATCCGTCCACAACACGTCGAGGGCATGAGCGAACGCCTCGACGAAGGGTACGGCGCGGCCGACATCGCCATAGATGTCCTCCATGGCAAGCCAGGCGGCAGGCGCGTCCTTGGCCGCCTTTGCCGTCGCCTGCAGCCGGTCCCAGCTCGGATCGTTGGGCTCGATGACGGCGCCGCTGTCCGTCGTGCCGAAGCAGTAGCGGCACCACAGCGCTGATTCCAGCGCCAAGCCGGCGACGCTTTTTCCCGCCTTCAGGCGGTCGGCGATGGTCGGGATGATGAATTTCGGCTGGCGGTTGGAGCCGTCGAGGCAGAGACGGCGCACCGTGTCGCCGATCTTGGGATTGGAGAAGCGGCTCTCGATGAGCTGGTAGTACTCTTCCAGAACCGTGTCCGGCACCGGTGGCACGGTCGGAATGATCTCTTCCCTTTCGAGTTTGGCCAGGAAGCCGGCGACCAGAGGTTCTTGCATCGCCTCATGGACGAAATGGATGTCCATTAGCCCGGCCGGATAGGCAATGGTGGCATGGCCGCCATTGAGGATGCGGATCTTCATCAACTCATAGGGTGCAACGTCCTTGACGAACTGCACGCCCACCTTTTCCAATGGCGGACGGCCATCGGTGAAATGGTCTTCCAGCACCCATTGCCGGAAGGGCTCGCAGAACACCGGCCAGTTGTCCTCGACGCCAAAGTCCCTGGCCAGTATGCCGCGCTCGCGATCGGTGGTGGCCGGCGTGATGCGATCGACCATGCCGTTCGGAAAGGCAACATGGTTGCTGACCCAGTTCGCCAGGTCCTCGTCGATCAGGCGCGCCAGGCCGATGACGCCGTCGGAGGTGACATGGCCATTGTGAGGGATGTTGTCGCAGGACATCACGGTGAACGGTACGATGCCGTCATCGCGGCGGCGTACAAGTCCGGCAAGGATGATGCCGAACACGGTCTTCGGCGTGGCGCCTGGCTGGGCATCGGCGACGATATCGGGATGGGTCGGGTTGAACACGCCGGAGGCCGGGTCGATGAAATAGCCGCCCTCGGTGATGGTCAGCGAAACGATCCTGATCGCCGGGTCCGCCAGCCGTTCGATGATGCCGGCCGCATCGCCGGGCATCAGGAAGTCGATCATCGCGCCGGTGACGCGGGCACTCATATGGCCACTGTCCTGCTCGACCACGGTGGTCAGCCAGTCCTGCTCTTCCAGTTTGGCCCGGCCGATCTTCTCGCCCTCGAACACGCCGGCGCCGACCAGCGCCCAGTCGTGGCCGATGCCCGAATTGAACAGGTCGTCGAGATAGACGGCCTGGTGCGAGCGATGGAAATTGCCGACGCCGAAATGCACGATGCCGGCCTTGAGCGCCGCGCGGTCATATTTCGGACCGGCGACCTTGGCGGGCAGTTTGGAGAGGTTTGAAGACGAGAGTTTCACGATCATCTGTTTTACCCTTTGGCCGGGCTGCGGCCTTCGTTACATCCCTCTCCCCGTCTTTAACGGGGGAGAGGTAAGGTGAGGCGCGGTGCAATCTTCCGAGGTAGATGCTGCCCCTCACCTTGATGTCGGCCTCTTCTCCGCGCGGAGGAACGAGGAGAAGAGGCCGTCCCCGCCCTCAACTCATCCACTGGCCGCCATCGACATTGTAGGTCTGGGCGACGATGTATTCGGCGTCGCTGCTGGCGAGAAAGACCGCCATGCCGGTAAGGTCATGGGCCGTGCCCATGCGGCCGTAGGGCACGGCGTCACCGACCAGCTTCTTCTTCTCGCCCTTCGGCCGGTTTTCGTACTTGGCGAACAGCGAATCGACATGATCCCAATGCTCGCCATCGACCACGCCGGGAGCAATCGCGTTGACGTTGATGCGGTGCTTGATCAGGCCGAGCCCCGCCGACTGGGTCAGCGAGATGACGGCGGCCTTGGTGGCGCAATAGACGCCGACCAGTGCCTCGCCGCGCCGTCCGGCCTGGCTCGCCATATTGATGATCTTGCCGCCCTTGCCTCGCGCGATCATCGAGCGGGCGGCGGCCTGCAGCATGAACAGCGTGCCGGCGACATTGACGGAAAACAGCCTGTCGTAGCTCGCCCTGGTGATCTCGACGATTGGCGCGAGATCGAACAGGGCGGCGTTGTTGATCAGGATATCGAGGCCGCCGGTCTTCGCCTCGACGGCTTTCACCGCCGCCTCGATCGAGGCGAGATCGGTCACGTCGAGCTCGACCGCATAGGCCTTTGCGCCGATCTCGGCGGCTGTCCTCTGCGCAGCCTCCAGATTGATGTCGGCAATGGCGACGGTGGCGCCTTCGCCGACATAGGCCTCCGCGAAAGCCCTGCCGATGCCACGGGCGGAGCCCGTGATCAGCGCCGATTTGCCGGCCAGTCGCATGGTCACATCGCCTTTCCGTCGGCGCCGAAACGATGCAGCTTGGCCTTGTCGGGCGTCAGATAGATGGTGTCGCCATGATGCACGGCCAGCTCGCCGTCGGCGCGCACCGTCAGCGGACCGACGCCATCGGCCTGGACGTGCAGGAAGGTGTCGGAGCCGAGATGCTCGGCAACGCCGACCGTCGCTTTCCATTCGCCAGCGGTGGTCGAGATCTCCATGTGCTCGGGACGGATGCCGATCGTCTTGGCGCCGTATTTGGCCGCCGGCGCGCCTTCGATCAGGTTCATCTTCGGCGAGCCGATGAAGCCGGCCACGAACAGGTTCTTCGGTGTCTTGTAGAGCTCCATCGGCGAGCCGACCTGCTCGATGTTGCCGGCGTTCAGCACGACGATCTTGTCGGCCATGGTCATGGCTTCGACCTGATCGTGGGTGACGTAGATCATGGTGGTCTTGAGCTGATGGTGCAGCTCGCTGATCTCCAGCCGCATCGTGCCGCGCAGCGCGGCGTCGAGATTGGACAACGGTTCGTCGAACAGGAAGGCCGAGGGCTGGCGCACGATGGCGCGGCCGATGGCGACGCGCTGGCGCTGGCCGCCGGAAAGCTGGCCGGGCCGGCGTTCGAGGTAGTTGGTGAGGTTCAGCACACGCGCCGCGTCCTTCACCTTCCTGTCGATGGTGGCCTGGTCCTCGCCCGCCATCTTCAGCGGGAAGGCGATGTTCTTGGCCACCGTCATATGCGGGTAGAGCGCGTAGGACTGGAACACCATGGCGAGCTTGCGCTTGGCCGGCGCTTCGCCGGTGACATCACGGCCGTCGATGTTGATGGTGCCGCCGCTGGTGTCCTCCAGCCCGGCGATCAGGCGCAGCAGTGTTGACTTGCCGCAACCCGACGGGCCGACGAAGACGACGAACTCGCCATTCTCGATCACCAGATCGAGGCCGGGGATGATGGACGTCGCTCCGAAGGACTTGGAGACGTTCTTGAGCGTGATGTTTCCCATGGTTTCCTCCCCGAGGGGTTATTTTTCGTCGTTTGCTTCAGGCAACGTCCGTTACTTAACCGCACCAAACGTCAGGCCGCGCACCAGCTGCTTCTGGCTGAACCAGCCCATGATCAGGATCGGCGCGATCGCCAGTGTCGAAGCCGCCGAAAGCTTGGCCCAGAACAGGCCCTGCGGGCTGGAGAACGAGCTGATGAAGGCCGTCAGCGGCGCGGCCTCGGTGGTGGTCAGGCGGATCGTCCAGAATGCCTCGTTCCAGGCCAGGATGATGTTGAGCAGCATGGTCGAGGCAATGCCTGGCACCGCCATCGGCGTCAGCACATAGACGATCTCGTTCCACAGCGAAGCGCCGTCCATGCGCGCCGCTTCCAGGATCTCGCCAGGGATCTCGCGGAAGTAGGTGTAGAGCATCCACACCACGATCGGCAGGTTGATCAGCATCAGCATGACCATCAGGCCGATGCGACTGTCGAGCAGGCCGGTGTCACGGAAGATCAGGTAGATCGGGAACAGCACGGCGACCGCCGGCATCATCTTGGTGGACAGCATCCACATCAGGATGTCCTTGGTTCGCTTGGTCGGCGAGAAGGCCATCGACCATGCCGCCGGTATGGCGACCAGCAGGGCCAGGATGGTCGAACCGACCGAGAGCAGCACCGAGTTGAAGAAGAATTTGAAGTAGCCGCTCTGCGCCTGGACCTCGGCATAGCTCTCCATCGTCCCCGACGGGATGATGCTGAAGCCCTGGATGGCTTCCTGTTCCGACTTGAACGAGGTGATGATCGTATAGAGGATCGGGAAGAAGATCAGCAGGGCGACGATCCAGGCCGCCGCGGTCGCGATCGTCTTGTGCTGGGTGGTGACTGAGCGTGCCATCGTATCCTCCCTATTTGTCCAGGTTCTTGCCGACGGCGCGCATGGCGAAGAAGGCAACGATGTTGGCGAGAATGACGGCGATCACGCCGCCGGCGGATGCCTGGCCGATTTTGAATTCCAGCAAGGCCTTCTGGTAGACGAGGAAGGGCAGGTTGGTGGAGGCGTATCCTGGGCCGCCATTGGTGGTGACGAGGATCTCGGCATAGACGGAGAGCAGGAAGATCGTCTGGATCAGGATGACGACCGTGATGGCGCGCGACATGTGCGGCAGCGTCAGATAGATGAAGCGGCTGATGAAGCCGGCGCCGTCCATCTCGGCCGCCTCCTTCTGCTCACCGTCGAGCGACTGCAGCGCGGTCAAGAGGATCAGCGTCGCGAAAGGCAACCACTGCCAGGCGACGATGATGATGATCGCCAGCATCGGGTGTTGCCCGAACCAGTCGATCGGCTGGGCCCCGAAGAAGCGTGCTATATCGGCGAACACCCCATATTGCGGGTGCATGATCATGTTCTTCCAGACCAATGCTGCCACCGGCGGCATGACGAAGAACGGCGAAATGACGAGAATGCGGACTATGCCTTGTCCCCACATCGGCTGATCGATCAGAAGCGCCAGCAGGATGCCGCCGATCACCGTGATCAGAAGCACGCTGACCACCAGCGTGAGCGTGTTGAGGATCGATTGCAGGAAGGCCGGGTTTGAATAGAACAGCGCGTAGTTCGAGAAGCCAACGAAGCCGTCACGGATCGGGTTGAGTGGGTTGTACTGCTGGAAGGAGAACCAGATGGTGATGACCAGCGGCACAATCATCCAGACGAACAGCAGCACCACGGATGGCGCCATCATGAAACGGGCAAGCGAACGGGTCTGCTGAGTAGCCATGACGGTCACCCTTCACTGGTCAGACTGAATTTTCAGAGGCGCTAAAGGCGGCCGCCCGAACTGGGACTCGGGCGGCCGTTGCCGGTCAGGAAGGCGACCGGCATTCGGCACCGGGAGGAGCCTTACTTGATATAACCGCCTTCGGTCATTGCCGCGGTGGCAGCGTCCTGGGCCTGCTTCAGCGCATCGTCGACGCTCGACTGGCCGGCAAGAGCCGCCGAGAAGAGCTGGCCGACAGTGGTGCCAAGGCCCTGGAACTCAGGGATGGCGACGAACTGGACGCCGACATAGGGCACCGGCTTGACGGTCGGATGCGTCGGATCGGCGGCGTTGATGGAGTCCAGCGTCATCTTGGCGAACGGAGCCGCCTTCTGGTACTCGGCATTGGCGTAGAGCGAGGAGCGCGTGCCCGGAGGAACGTTGGCCCAGCCTTCCTTCGAGGCAACCAGTTCAGCGTAGTGCTTGCTGGTCGCCCAGGAAACGAACTTCTCGGCGGCGTCAGCCTTCTGCGTACCAGCAGGGATCGCCAGCGACCATGCCCACAGCCAGTTGCCGCGCTTGCCCAGGCCATTGTCGGGTGCCAGCGCGTAGCCGACCTTGTCGGCGACGGTCGAGTTCTTCGGGTCCGAAACGAAGGACGCCGCGACGGTGGCGTCGATCCACATGCCGCACTTGCCCTGCTGGAACAGCGCCAGGTTTTCGTTGAAGCCGTTGGAGGACGCGCCCTCGGGGCCGTCGGCCTTCATCAGGTCGACATAGAACTGCAGCGTGTTCTTCCATTCAGGCTGATCGAACTGCGGCTTCCAGTTCTCATCGAACCAGCGGGCGCCGAACGAGTTCGACATCGCCGTCAGGAAGGCCATGTTCTCGCCCCAGCCGGCCTTGCCGCGCAGGCACACGCCATTCACGCCATTGGCGCGGTCGGTCATCTTGTCGGCGGCCTGCTTGATGAAGTCCCAGGTCGGCGCGTCGGGCATCTTCAGCCCTGCCTTGTCCATCAGGTCCTTGCGGTACATGACGAACGAGCTTTCGCCGTAGAAGGGCGCGGCATAGAGCTTGCCGTCGACCGAAAGACCGCCGGCGATGGCCGGGATGATATCCTTGGCATCATAGTCATCGCCGAGCTTGTCGAGCGGCAACAGCCAGCTCTGCTTGGCCCAGATCGGAACCTCGTAGGTGCCGATGGTCATCACGTCATACTGGCCGCCCTTGGTGGCGATGTCGGTCGTGACGCGCTCGCGCAGCACGTTTTCCTCGAGCGTAACCCAGTTGAGCGTGATGTCCGGGTTAGCCTTGGTGAAGTCGTCGGTCAGCTTCTGCATGCGGACCATATCGCCATTGTTGACGGTGGCGATGGTGATGGATTCGGCGTGTGCGGCGAAGGCAAGAGCGCTGGCCGACAACAAGCCCAGGGTGAGCGTGCGAAGTTTCATCAAATTCCTCCCATGAACCAAGATGAGCATTTGCCTTGGCTGTGAGCAATTACTCATTTAGTGTTAATTATGTCAAGCCGGATTCGATGCTGCAGCGCAGCACTGTGCGACGGTGCTGGGCAATGGACGGGGGATAGTGCGAGGGCGAGCCTTGCCCGCCGCCTTCGTCAGGTGGCAGGACAGAACGGCGTGCAGGATTGCGTGGGGGGTGCCGGAGGCCTTGCCTCTCAGCCGGCTATCTCGGCCAGCAGCCAATCGCGGAAGGCGCGGATCTTCGGCACGTTGCGGCGCGCCTCCGGGTAGACCAGCCAATAGGCGTGCCCGTCGTCACCCACCAGGTCGAAAGGCTGGATCAGGCGGCCGTCAGCCAGCTCCGCCTTGAACAGCGCCCTGGTCAGGATCGCCACGCCATGACCGGCGATTGCCGCATTGGCCTCATAAGCCTGTGCCCCCATGCTGCTGCCGGGCCGACTGGCAAGGTCGTGCGAATGCACGCCGGCAGCCGAAAACCACTGCGTCCACCAGATGTCGCCGGGATCGAGGATCGGCAGCCGCAACAGGTCAGCCGGTTGCTTGACGCCGCCAATGCTCGCCGCGAGCCTGGGGCTCAGCATCGGCGTGAAATCGGCATCGAGCAGCTTGTGGGCTTCCAGCCCCGGCCATTTGCCGCCACCCGAACGGATGGCGAGGTCGACATCCTCGCGGGCGAAATCCGTCAGCCGGCTCGACGTTTCGAGCCGCACGGCAAGCGCCGGATGCGCGATCTGGAACGAGCCCAGGTGATGCGCCAGCCAGTTCGAGGCAAAGGTCAGCACCGTGGTGACGCACAACAAGCCATCCGCGCCGCCACGCGCCGCGGCATAGGCCTGGCCAAGAATGGCGAAGGCTTCGCTGACCGCCGGCGCCAGGCGCTGTCCGGCCTCGGTCAGCGCGATCTGGCGCGGCCGCCGCAGGAAAAGCGGCGCGCCGACCCGTTCCTCCAGCACCTTGATCTGATAGCTGACCGCCGCCTGCGTCATGGCAAGCTCCTCGGCGGCCTTGGTGAAGGAAAGATGCCGCGCCACCGCTTCGAACACCCGGATCGCCTGCAGCGGCGGGAGCTGCGAAACCTGTCGCGAGCCAAGGTCCGGCATAAAGCCTCCTTATGGGTCCTTATCGACGTTCGATTGGCAAAGGCGGCCGGCAAGACCGACATTCAGCATCAGCCCGTCGTTTGGGCGCAAGATAGCGAAGGTTGACGATCATGACCATGGCGCAGCAAAAATGCACTCCCGCACCGGATCATCGCTGGATTTCGTGGCTCGCGGACGGATTCGGCTGGTTCGCGGTCAGAAAAAGAGCGCATCTCGACATCAGGGACCTCTCCCCGCATCTGCAACGCGACCTCGGTTTCCTCGATGGCAACGACCCTTTCGGGCCGGGCAAATAGCTTGACTGGCCTTATCCCAGATCGGTCGCAGTGCCGTTACAGTCCCGCAAGCGAAAGCGGTTCGGTGTCATCCGCCGGCCAGCAGGGCTGCCGCCGTCCGTTCATCGGTTATGAGCCCGTTGACCAGCCGCCTGTTCACCGCCGCCAGGATACCCGGCAGCTTGCGCTCGCCCATGGCAAGCGCGATGACCAGCGATTTTTCGCGTGACGGCAGCGAAGCCGACGACACCCGGTCGTTGGTGATGCCTTCGATCATGCGGCCTTCGCGATCAAACACCCAGCCGACGATTTCGGCGATGCCGCCGGCCTTCTGCAGCGCCTTCAACTCGCTTTCCGAAATGAAGCCGTCCTCGTAGAGCGGCGCCTTGGGACCGAGATCGCCAATGCCGATGAAGGTGACGTCGGCCTCGGCGGCCAGCGCCAGCGTCGGCTGGATCATCGGCTGCTTGAGCAGCATCTCGCGCTCCTCCGGCGAAGAGGCGATGACCGGCAGCGGCATAGGGAAGGATCGCGCCTTCACCCTGTCGGCCATGGTGAAGATGACGTTGTAGAAGGCGGCCGAGCCGTCCGGCGAGATGTTGCCGGTCAAGGACACCACCTTGTGCTGCGGACAGTCCATCGGCGGCAGCTGCTCGATCGCCGCCTTCAGCGTGCGCCCGGTGCCGATCGCCATGACAATCGGGGTCGGCGATCGCAGCCGCCGCTCAATCTCGGCGGCGGCCGCCTCGGCGATGCCGATGGTGGTGGAGGATGAGTTGGGATCGCTCGGCACCACCTCGACCAGATCGAGCGCGAAGCGTGATTTCAACCGTGCCGCCAGATCAAGGCAGTTGGCGATCGGATGGTCGACGCGAACCTTGATCAACCCTTCCGATACCGCCAGCGATACCAGCCGCTGTGCCGTCTGCCGTGAGATGCCGAGCGTGGCGGCAATCTGGTCCTGCGTGTTGCCGGCAACGTAATAAAGCCAGCCGGCGCGCGCCGCGTCGTCCAGCCTGTTGCTGCCGCCATCCTGCCGGGTACTCACGTCCTGCCTCCCGAAGCCGCCGGTCATCAGGGCGGTTCGCCGCTACTCTTACAGGGAAAAGCCTCCTGCGCAATTGTCAATCTCCAGGGCAATTGCTTGCGCTGCGATATGCCCACGACGGAAATGCCATCCCTCGCTCATGTCGAGCGGGGGACGACAGGTGGTTTCGGCCCTGGACAGACGACAAGGGATAGCTGGCAGGAAGGTTTATCTCCCGGCGCAAACCCTTTAAGGGATCAGAAAAAGGGATTTTCTGCATGACACCGAAAGCGGTTTTCTGGGATATGGACGGCACGCTGGTCGACAGCGAACCGCTGCACGAAGCCGCCCTGGTGGCGGCGATGCGCAATGTCGGCCTCGTGCCGCCGCCCGACCTGCATGAGCGCGTGCTCGGTGTCGCCGCCTGGCCGGTCTACGAAATGATGCGCGACGAGTTCGGCCTGGATCTGCCCTTCGACGACTGGATCGTCCGCAAATACGAGCACTATCTGCCGCTTGTCGAGAGCCTGAAGCCGCGCCCCGGCGCGATCGAGATATTCAACGATTTGCGGGCAAGGGGCGTGGCGCAAGCCGTCGTATCGAATTCGGACCGGATGATCGTCGATGCCAATTTGCGTACGGTCGGGCTGACCTATCCCGGCATGAAGACGATCAGCCGCAATGATGTGCGCGAAGGCAAGCCGCACCCCGAACCGTTCCTGCGCGCCGCGCATCTGGCCGGTGTCGATCCCGCGCAGGCGGTAGCGATCGACGACAGCTGGCCGGGCGCCATGGCCGGGCTGGCGGCGGGGATGAAGACGATCTTCTGGCCAGAAAAGCCGATGGATGGGCCGCCCGGTGCTGTCGTTATCACCAGCACCGAGGAATTGCGGAAAGAGCTCGGACTTTAGCTAGTTTCCAGAAGGCTCAGTTCCGGTAGGCCGGTTCCTGCTCGTCGAGGATCGCCTTCAACTCGCTGAGATGGCGTTCGGCCTGGCCGGGATAGTCATCCATTTCGCTCGCCGCCTTCTCCGCGATCGCGTCCGAGAGCACGCGCAACGGTCGGCCAGTCCACAGCGCCTTGATATAGGTCTCGGCGGCGCGCTCGAAATAGAACATGCGGTTGAAGGCATCGGCGACCGTGTCGCCGATGACCAGCACGCCGTGATTGCCCATCACCATGACCTTGACCTTGGGATCGACGAGCAGTTGCGAGCAGCGTTCGCCCTCTTCCTCGAAGGCCAGTCCGCCATAGTGGCCGTCGACGACATGGCGATTGAAGAACATCGCCGAATTCTGGTCGACCGGCGGCAGGCGAGAGTCGGCGAGCGACGCCAGCACCGTGGCATGGATCGAATGGACATGCATGACGCAGCGCGCGTGCCGCACATTGCGATGGATTGCGCCGTGCAGGCCCCACGCCGTCGGGTCGGGCGCGTTCGGGCCAGAGAGCGTATCGGGATCGTTGGCATCGATCAGCAGCAGGTCGCTCGCCTTGATGCGCGAGAAATGCACCTGGTTGGGATTCATCAGGAACTGCGTGCCGTCATCATTGATGGCCAGCGAAAAATGGTTGGCCACCGCCTCGTGCATGTTGAGCCGCGCCGTCCAGCGAAAGGCGCAGGCGAGATCGACTCGCTCTTCGTAGAAAGGCAGATTGGTCAGCGTTTCTTTCTGCAGGCGGGCAATGCTCATCTTGAAATCTCCGATTTCAGCAAGAATGCCGCGACCTACGTCCGCCCGCAACGGATTTTGGTTGGTGCAGGAGAGAAGCTGCTGTCTGTCAGGCTGCCGTGCTGGCAGTGGTGCCGGCACGCAAGCCGCCATGCTCGACGATGAAATCGATGACCTCCTGCAGCCCCTTGCCGCGCGACAGATCGGTGAAACCGAACGGCCGCTTGCCGCGCATGCGGCCGGCGTCGCTCTCCATGATTTCGAGGTTGACGTTCACATAGGGCGCAAGATCGCTCTTGTTGATGATGAGGAAATCGGAGCGCGTGATCGCCGGCCCGCCTTTGCGTGGGATCTCCTCGCCCTGGCAGACCGAGATGACATAGAGCGTCAGGTCGGCAAGGTCCGGCGAGAAGGTGGCGGCGAGGTTGTCGCCGCCGGATTCGATGAAGACGATGTCGAGATCCGGAAATTTCCGATTCATCTCGGCGATCGCCTGCAGGTTGATGGAGGCATCCTCGCGGATGGCGGTGTGCGGGCAGCCGCCGGTCTCGACACCCATGATGCGATCCTCGGGCAGCGCCTGCAGCCGGGCCAGCATCATGGCGTCTTCCTTGGTGTAGATGTCGTTGGTGACGACGGCGATCGAGAATTCGTCGCGCAGCGCCTTGCACAGTTTTTCGGTCAGTGTCGTCTTGCCCGAACCGACCGGACCGCCAATGCCGACGCGCAACGGGCCATTTTTCTGTGTCATGCGGGAAACTCCGTGATGGCGAGGATGGCAAAGCCGAGCCCGATCAGCAGGCAGAGCGGCGAATAGTAACGAACATCCAGCCGCGCGAAAGGCTGCTCCGGCGCCAGTCGCCGCCACCAGGGCGTGAAGCCGGCGATGCCGCGTCCCAGGAAAACCAGGCCGATGAGCAGCGCTGTGGCAGCAAGGCCTTCCTTGGGAAAGGGCGAGGCGAAGAAGCCGATGAGCGCCAGCGGCCAGAGCGTTGCCAGGCCGAGGCACGCGGCAACGGCGAAACTGGCGAACGGCGTCGGCATGTCATCGACGCCGCGAAAGCCGACGACGGCATGGGCGCAGGATGCCGCATCCTTGCCCGGCCAGATGCCACCAATGCCCCAGTAGACATGCAGCGCGGTGATCAGCAGCAGAACAAAGGACAGCGCGAAGGCAAGGACGATCATGAGCGGAACAATCGCGAATACTGGGTTTCGTGCTTCATCGCCATGACATCGGAGACGAAGGCGCAGCCGCCCAGATCGTCTATCGACGAACGGACAGCGCGGGCAGCGGTCGCCAAGGCCAAAGGCTCGAAGCCGGCAAGCAACGCGGTGGCGGCGCTCTGGCCGACGACGCCGAGCCTGATCGCGGCCTGGACGAGATTGGAGAAAAAGGCTTGCAGGAAGGCGGACAGCGCGTCCTGAAGCGCGATGCCATTGCAGCCGGCAACGGCGCCGACGGCGACACAATAGGCGCATTCGGCCGGCAGGCGTTCCAGCACGGGGTTGGGCCAGGCCGACGCTGCTTTCAGGAAGGCGGCGCCCTGCAGCATGGTCTCGGTATGACGTTCGCGCGAGCCGGCCAGAGCCTCGGCCAGCGCGGCAATCTCGTCGATATCCCCGGCGTGGCGCGCACGGCGCCAGCTCTCGGCGAACAGCACGGCATCGTTCCAGCCCGAGCCCATCTCGACCAGCGTTTCCAGCCAGCCGGCGAGGCTGCCGGCATCGGCAACCAGCCCGTCGTGCACCGCGCGCTCGAGACCGTGGCTGTAGGAAAAGCCTCCGACCGGAAAGGCCGGCGACAGCCACGCCATTAGCCGCAAGAGCGCGATGTTGGAAGGCTGGTCAGTCATGGTCGTGGTGGTGGCCGGCGTGGCTGTGCGAATGGGAGTGCGCTTCGCCATGGCCATGGCTGTGCGCTTCGGCGTGGCTGTGTGCATGCGCCTCTGCATGACCATGGCCGTGATCGTGCCCGCCGGAATAGGCGCCGCGCACCGGCTTGAACGGTTCGGACACGTCGCGCACCGTGGCGCCCAGCCCCTCCAGCATCGCCTTGATGACATGGTCGCGCAGGATGAGGATGCGCCCGGCCTCGATGCTTGCCGCGAGATGGCGGTTGCCGATATGCCAGGCGAGCTCGCTCAGATGCACGGCATCGCGGGCGCGGATGTCATAGACATCTTCCGGTGCCGCGATGATCTCGATATGGCGACCATCCTCCAGCACCAGACGGTCGCCATCGTTCAACGCGACAGGCGCGGGCAGGTCGACCAGCACCTTGCTGCCGTCGGCAAGTTCGATGGCCCGGCGGCGCAGATGTCGCTCGTCATGGGCGAGAACGGCACGACCGGATGGCGCGGTGGTTCCGGCGCCGCCGGCAGGCAGCACCGAGACAGCACGCGGGAATTTGGTGAAGTCGGTGTTGAGATTGAGCTTCATTTCAGGGAGCCTCCATTGGCCTGCGCCCGCGCCCGCGCGGGCCGCGCCAGCACCCGGTCGAAATAGCCGTTGACGCGCTCGGACTCGATCGGGAATTTTCCCGCGCGAGCCCAGCCGCCCATGTCGCCGAGCAACACGTCGACGGCGGAAAACCGGTCGCCCAGCGCAAAGGGCTTGTCGCCAAGCCGGCGGTCCAGTGCCTTGACCTCCGTGGCAAAGTCGTGAGCCGCGGCGGGGCCGACATCGACCCGCACATCCTTCGGCAGCAGGAACCGGTGGCGCAATTTGTTCCACAGCGGCGCTTCGAATTCCGATTGGGCAAAATGCATCCAGGAATCCATCTCGGCGCGGCCGGCAACGCCCTGGTTTGCACCCATTCCCATCTCCGCGTGCTTGTCGGCCAGATAGACGCAGATCGCCGCCGAATCCGTTACCGTAAGGTCGCCATCGATCAGGATCGGCACCTTGCCCGACGGGTTCAACGCATAGGCTTCCGGCGAACGCAATTTGACCTCGACGAATTCATAGGGCTGCCCGAGTTCCTCGAGCATCCAGAGAACGCGGCTGACCCGGGACCCACGCGATCCGACGGCCTTGTACATTGTTGAACCCTGCTTTCTCAGAAGCCTAGACCATACCAGCGGTCCACCCAACGCCGCTCAAACGATCGTGTCGAAGAGCCGCAGGATGAACGATATCTGATAGACGAGCGCGGCCGCGACAAAGGCGATGTGGAAGCGGCGGTCGCGCACCAGGATCGCGACGATACAGAGCACGACGAAGACCGGCGTGCGGAACAGGTACTCGTTGCCGAAGCGGGCGAAATGCTCCGGCCCCTTCAGGAGCGTATCGATGACGTCGAGCAGATAGGTCGCTGCCAAAAGGCCGAAGAACCAGCCCCGGCGCGAGTAGAAGAAATCCTCGTAGCTGGTGTAGTCCAGCATGGAATCCGGAAACAGCAGCGCGCAGAGCAGGAACAGCGTGATCGCGTAGAAGATGATGAACAGGTACTTGCCGAAGGTCCAGGTCTCGATGGCGTAGAGGCCGAACTCCCACCACCAGAAATGCACTAGCATCAAAAGCACCGAGGCGACCCAGGCCAGATGCACGGGATAGAGCTTGTACTGGCCGGGATGCTGGACGATGCGCGCCAGTCCCGACAAAAGGCGGGTGACGCCGAGCCCGATCACCATGCCCATGACGATGCGGATATGCGGGAAGACGTCGTGGGCAGAGGCGATTTCGGTGGCCATGGCTAGTCATGCGGTTCATTGAGCCGCATATTGCGGCGTCCGGTCACCAGCCGCAACGGATTTTGCACCGGTCGGCCCGATCCCCATTTCGCGTCAAAACAGAAAGTATCGTTGCGCCATCGGCAGCACGGTTGCCGGCTCGCAGGTCAGCAGTTCGCCGTCGGCGCGGACCTCGTAGGTCTCGGGATCGACCTCGATATGCGGCGTGGCGTCGTTGAGCACCATCGAATGCTTGCCGATGCCGCCACGGGTGTTTTCCACGGCGACGAACTGCTTGTCGACGCCGAGCCTGCCATGCAGACCTGACTCGAGCGCGGCTTTCGAGACGAAAGTCACCGACGAGTTGGTCCTTGCCTTGCCATAGGCGCCGAACATCGGCCGGTAGTGCATTGGCTGCGGCGTCGGGATCGAGGCGTTGGGGTCGCCCATCGGGGCGGCGGCGATCATGCCGCCGATCAGCACCATGTCCGGCTTGACGCCGAAGAAGGCCGGGTTCCACAGCACCAGGTCGGCGCGCTTTCCGACCGCGATCGAGCCGATGTCCTTCGACAGCCCGTGCGCGATCGCCGGATTGATCGTGTATTTGGCGATGTAGCGGCGGACGCGGAAATTGTCGTTGTTGCCGGTTTCCTGCGGCAGCGAGCCGCGCTGGCGCTTCATCTTGTCGGCGGTCTGCCAGGTACGGATCGCCACTTCGCCGACGCGGCCCATGGCCTGGCTGTCCGAGGAGATGATCGAGAACGCGCCGATGTCGTGCAGGATGTCTTCCGCCGCGATGGTCTCCTTGCGGATGCGGCTTTCGGCAAAGGCGATGTCCTCGGGGATCGACGGCGACAGGTGATGGCAGACCATCAGCATGTCGAGATGCTCGGCCAGCGTGTTGACCGTGTAGGGCCTTGTCGGATTGGTCGAGGACGGGATGACGTTGGGCAGGCCGCAGACCTTGATGATGTCGGGCGCGTGGCCGCCACCGGCGCCTTCGGTGTGGAAGGCGTGGATGGTGCGGCCCTTGATCGCCGCCACCGTGTTCTCGACAAAGCCGGATTCATTCAGCGTGTCGGTGTGGATCATCACTTGCACGTCGTAGTCGTCGGCGACCGACAGGCAGCAGTCGATCGCCGCCGGCGTCGTGCCCCAGTCCTCGTGCAGCTTGAGCGAACAGGCACCGCCCAGCACCATTTCCTCGAGCGCTGCGGGCAGCGACGCATTGCCCTTGCCCGACAGGCCGATATTCATCGGAAAGGCGTCGAACGACTGGATCATGCGGGCCATGTGCCACGGCCCCGGCGTGCAGGTCGTTGCCAGCGTGCCGTGCGCCGGGCCGGTGCCGCCGCCCAGCATGGTGGTGATGCCGCTCATCAGCGCTTCCTCGATCTGCTGCGGGCAGATGAAATGGATGTGCGCGTCGAAGCCGCCGGCGGTCAGGATCTTGCCTTCGCCGGCGATGATCTCGGTGCCGGGGCCGATGATGATGGTGACACCATTCTGCGTGTCCGGATTGCCGGCCTTGCCGATGGCGGCGATGCGGCCGTCGCTCAGGCCGATATCGGCCTTGAAGATGCCGGCGCTGGCATCGACCACCAGCGCGTTGGTGATGACGGTGTCGACGGCGCCCTGTGCCCGCGACACCTGGCTCTGGCCCATGCCGTCGCGGATGACCTTGCCGCCGCCGAACTTCACCTCCTCGCCATGGATGGTGAAATCCTTCTCGACCTCGATGAACAGCTCGGTGTCGGCGAGCCGCACCCTGTCGCCGACAGTCGGACCATACATCTGCGCGTAGGCGGCGCGGTTGATTCTAGCCATCAGCAATTGCTCCCGAAATACGCTCTGGCCGCAGCCGAACTCCATGGCGTCGCCATCCTATGGTCATGCAATGACCCGCTGGGCGACACCTTCTGATCCCATTTCCCGGTTGAGGTAGGCCGGCCACCCCAAAACGACCGTTTGTCAATCGATGGAAAGGAAAATCCATGCGCAAGATGATACTTCTCGCGGCGGCCAGCCTGATGCTGGCGAGCGCCGCCAGTGCCCAGCAACAGCCCACGCCGGCTCAAACGCCCGCCGCGCCCACGCCAGCGGCACCCGGTGCGCCGGCGCCCGCGCCGACGATCCAGAGCGTCAACATCGTCGACATCAAGGAACTGCCCGAAGCCACGCAGACGCAGGTCAACCAGGTGATCGCCAAGCGTGGCGACGCCGGCCTGCAGAAACTGCGCAGTTCGATCGACTCCACGCCCGAGGTCAAGTCGGCGCTCGAAGCCAAGGGGCTTACCTCGGCGCAAGTGATCGCGGCCAGCATGCAGCCCAACGGCGCGCTGACCCTGATCACCAAGAAGGCAAGCTGATGACGCGGCGCGGCGGGCCAAATTGCGGCCCGCCGGCCGCATCGGCAAGGGAACCGTGGCAGGGCCGGAGTCGTTTCGCTTCCTGAGTGCCGAAACAAATCTCGAAAGCGAGCGATGTCCACCACCACCACCACCTTGCCCGACGCCCGATGGCTGCATGCCATTGCGGCGACTGCGTTTCTGGCAGTGAGCCTCCTCCCCCACGCCGCGCTGAATGCGCAGGGCCTTGAAAGCCCGGAGACCGTCAACCGTATCATCGGCTCGGAGGTCAGGCAGGAAGAGGCCAAGGCCAACGCCGAAGCTGGGAACGTCAACACAGCGATAGAGCGGACGCGTGAGAACATCGGCACCGTGCGCAAGACGTCCAAGCTCGACAAGGTCGATATCGTGTTCCTCACCGACGCCGCGCGCAGCGCAGGCGGCCCGCCGCCGGTTATCGAGAGCAAGCTCAAGCAGCATCAGGACGACATTGCTGAACTGCGCAAAGAGATCGAGGCCAACGCCCTGCTGTTCAACGCCATCGAGTCGCGGCGCCTGCTTGCCGAGGATGTTCTCGCCGTCGAATTCGACGATCCAGGAAAGATCATCATCTACGCCGCGGCAAAGCCGTCGAACTGAGTCGAAAGCGCCACTTGTTTTTATGCATGTCGGTGCCCTAACACCGCTCGACACTTTTGGGCGACGCGCATAAGACGCCATCGATCTCACAGCTTCCCCATCACCTTCTGCTGAAAACCGTAGACCTCGCGCTTGCCGCCGAGCGGCACCAGCGTCACGTCACGCTCTTGGCCTGGCTCGAAGCGCATGGCCGTGCCGGCGGCAATGTCGAGGCGCATGCCCCTGGCACGATCGCGGTCGAACTTCAGCCCTTCATTGGTCTCGAAGAAATGGTAGTGGCTGCCGACCTGGATCGGCCGGTCGCCGCTGTTGGCCACTTTCATGGTGAGGGTCGGCAGGCCCTTGTTCAGCTCGATGTCGCCGCTTGCGGTGATGACTTCGCCCGGGATCATCGCGCCCCTCACAGAACGCCGAAGGCGAGACCGGCACCGACCGCCGCGCAGGCCGCACCCGCGGCGCGGGCCAAGCCACGGAACCTGATGCCGAGGCCAATGCATGCGGCGATGCCGATGGCGTGCAGGAACGCGGTGGCAATGGCAAAGCCGGCCATGTATTCAAGCCCGCCGGCGTTTTCCGGCACTTCGGTGCCATGGGCATGGCCGTGGAACAGGGCGAACAGGCCGATGATGGCGGCGCCGGCCGAAATCGGCAGATCGACCGCCAGCGCCACCAGCAGCCCGAGCGCCACGACCGAGGCCAGGATGGCCGGTTCGACGAAGGGCAGCGGCATATGCAGCATGCCGAGCGTGCCGCCGGCCAGCATGACGCCGACAAAAGCCGCCGGCCATGCCCAGATTGCCTTGCCGCCCTTGAGCGCCGCCCACAGACCGACCGCGATCATGACAGTCATATGGTCGAGGCCGGAGAGCGGATGCATGAAGCCGGCCGTGAAGGAGGAGGTCGTGCCGCCGCCGACATGGGCATAGGCCGGCATGGCCGCGGCCAGCAGCAGGATCGCCGAGAGGCACAGGCGTTTGGCTGACATCATCGATTTGCCTTCCGTTTGAAGTGTCGTGGTGCTCACGCGGCCTTGCGGGCCGGGCCGCAGCCTTCGGCCTTGAGAACGCGTTTGGTCGAAGCCGGATACTTTTTCAGCATCGCAGCCGGGCGGATCGGCCGGGCTGAAAAATTACCACCGCAATTGGGGCAGACGCCGTCCAGCACGTTTTCGGCGCAATCGGCGCAAAAGGTGCATTCGAAGGTGCAGATCACCGCATCCGCCGCCTCCGGCGGCAGGTCCTTGTCGCAGCATTCGCAGTTGGGGCGCAGTTCAAGCATCTCTCACCTCACCGGATGGGTTCGTGCACGGTCACCAGCTTGGTGCCGTCGGGGAACGTCGCTTCCACCTGCACGTCATGGATCATCTCGGCGATGCCTTCCATCACTTGCGCGCGGGTGACGACATGGGCGCCGGCCTCCATCAGTTCGGCGACCGGTCGGCCGTCGCGGGCGCCCTCGACGACGAAGTCGGTGATCAGCGCGATCGCTTCCGGGTGATTGAGCTTGACGCCGCGTTCGAGCCGCTTGCGCGCCACGATCGCCGCCATGGCGATCAGCAGCTTGTCCTTTTCCCTCGGCGTCAGGTTCATGTGTTTTCCCGGACTGGCATAGACAAGATCACAGTGACCATAATTTGGGCAGGCCCGCCCTTCCGTTGAGCAGTTCGACGAGTGGAACCAGCCGCTGGCGGAGCTGGTAGCCGTCGTCAGCGTAAAGCCTCGCAAGAAGCTTGCCAGATTTCCTCACGCTCCAGACACTGGCGCTGCCCTGGTCGCCGACGATCTCCAGAACCGGATCGAGCAGGGCATCGGCCCGCGGCGACACCAGCAGCAGCGTCGCCATCGCGATCGCACCAGCGGCAATCGCCGGGCGGCCGAGCATGGCAGCGATATCGGGCCCGATGCGGAAATCCTCGGCATGGATGAGGGAGCCATCCTGGCGAACACGCCAGCGGTCGTGGAAATTACCCTGCGCCGCCCGCTCCCCCATGGCTAGGCGGCCGAACACCGTGGCCTCCAGCACCAGCGCCTCGGCGTTGGCGGCAAGCTCGACATCGAGCGTACGGGCAAATGCCGCCCGGTCGAAGACGATGGTTTCCTGCGGCAGCCAGGCGATGCGGCCGGCTTCGCCGACCGACAATCTGACCCGCACCTCGGCACGGTCGGACGCCGCGCGATAGATCTTTTCGCAGGCCTGGGTCGTTACCGACGCCGAGGCGCCGGGGCCGACATCCACCTGCCAGCCGAGACGGTCGCCGCCGGTCATTCCGCCGGCGGTATTGATCAGCACCGCTTCGAGCGGATCGGCCGCGACGGTCGGCATCCTTATCTTGGCGGCGCCGTCCTGATAGAGGCGCAGCAGGCGCGTGCGACCGCCGCCAACACCACAGGAAAGCCGCGCCACGCCCGCCGCGCGCTGGGCCGGCAGCGTCGAAATCCCGCCATGTTCGATCGTATCCATGCCTGCACGTTAAGCACTACGGCGGCTTTGTCGATATATAGCTTGTTGCTTGACAACGTTTTGGTTTCTATAGAGGGAACCACCTTGGTACGGTCATGCAGCGCTTGGCGGGGGTATAGAGCGACGACGACGGCTTGATACCGGGAGAACAAGGGGCGCTGTTCAATTGGCGTCGGGAAACGCGACAAAGTGGGGAAGAAACCGAATGGCCGACCAGCTGGCAATGGATATCATCGCGAAGATCAAGGCTCATGCCGAGCCGGGCGGCGAGGAAATCACCACCAATACCGAATTGACAGCGCTTGGTATCCATTCGTTGGAGCTGACGGAGATCATCTTTGATCTCGAGGAAGAATATGGCATCGAGATCGAGATGAACACGGTCGATGCCTGGAGCAATCTGAAGAATGTCGGCGACATGGTCGAAGCTGTTCGCGCGCTGATCGCGAAAAAAGCTTGAACTGAATGCATAAGCGCGTCGTCATCACCGGCATGGGCGGTATTTGCGGGCTTGGCACCAACGCACCCGCGATCTGGAACGAAATGCGTGCCGGCCGCTCGGCCATCGGCGCGATCAGCAGTCCGCAGCTGCATGATCTCAAGGTCAAGGTCGGCTGCGAAATCAAGACGCTTCCTGATCACGGCATAGATCGCAAGCAATTGGTGTCGATGGACCGCTTCAGCCTGCTGGCGGTGATCGCGGCCAGAGAGGCGTTGCGGCAGTCTGGCCTGGTTGCGGATGAAGCCACGACCTATCGGATGGGCACCATCGTCGGCGTCGGCGTCTGCGGCTGGGAAGCGATCGAGGAGAACTATCGCGCCATTCTGATCGAGGGCAGGAATCGCGCCGGCATCTTCACCGTGCCGAAGGTGATGCCGAGTGCGGCCTCCGGCCAGGTCAGCATCAATCTCGGTCTGCGCGGTCCGGTCTTCGGTGTCACGTCGGCCTGCTCGTCGTCCAACCACGCCATCGCCTCGGCGGTCGACCAGATCAGGCTTGGCCGCGCCGATGTGATGGTCGCCGGCGGCACCGATGCACCGCTGGTCTGGGGTATCCTGAAAGGCTGGGAAGCGCTGCGGGTGCTGGCCCCGGATACGTGCCGGCCATTCTCCGCCGACCGCCAGGGCCTGTCGCTTGGCGAAGGCGCCGGCATGGCGGTGCTGGAAACCTACGAGCACGCCATGGCGCGCGGTGCCACCATTCTTGCCGAAATTGCTGGTGCCGGCCTTTCCGCCGACGCTTCCGACATCGTCGCGCCGACCATCGAAGGGCCAACGGCCGCCATGCGCGCCTGCCTGGCCGACGCCGGGCTCAATCCCGAGGATGTCGACTATCTCAATGCCCACGGCACCGGCACCAAGGCCAACGACCAGATCGAGACGGCGGCGATCAAGCGCGTCTTTGGCGACGCCGCCTACAGACTGTCGGTGTCATCGACCAAATCGATGCATGCCCACTGCCTTGGCGCATCGGGAGCGCTGGAGATGATCGCCTGTGTCATGGCGATCCGCGAGGGCATCGTGCCGCCAACGGCCAATTTTCGCGAGGTCGACCCCGATTGCGACCTCGATGTCACCCCGAACGTGGCACGCGAGCGCAAGGTGCGCGCGGCGATCAGCAATGGCTTCGC
Source organism: Mesorhizobium qingshengii (assembly GCF_900103325.1). Taxonomy (GTDB): domain Bacteria; phylum Pseudomonadota; class Alphaproteobacteria; order Rhizobiales; family Rhizobiaceae; genus Mesorhizobium; species Mesorhizobium qingshengii. The sequence continues at coordinate 33,488 of NZ_FMXM01000020.1, forward strand.
TTTCGGCGGCACCAATGCGGTGCTGGCGTTCAAGGCGGTCTGATTCCGGACCGTCCGTTCCGTTGACTGTCCGTGCACGGCGAAGCTGTCGCCGCCATATTGATCATGCCCTGTCGCGCGCCTAATCCTTGGCCGCCCCCGCCAAACCGCGCCTTTCGGCGCACCCCCCATTCAGGAGTTTTCCATGGCTGACTTGTCCGCCTTTCCGATCGCAACACGCTGGCCGGCCAAGCATCCTGACCAGATCCAGCTCTACTCGGCAACAACGCCGAACGGCGTGAAGATATCGATTGCCCTGGAGGAACTCGGCCTGCCCTACGAGCCGCATCTGATCGCCATCAGCAAGAATGAAACCTGGACACCGGAATTCCTGTCGCTCAATCCCAACGGCAAGATACCGGCGATCATCGATCCGAATGGCCCGGACGGCAAGCCGATCGGCCTGTTCGAATCCGGCGCCATCCTGCTCTACCTCGCCGAAAAGACCGGCCTGCTGATCCCGGCGGACGCGGCGCGGCGCTACGAGACGATCCAGTGGGTGTTCTTCCAGATGGCCTCGGTCGGACCGATGTTCGGCCAGCTCGGCTTTTTCCACAAATTCGCCGGGCGTGAGATCGCCGACAAGCGCCCGCTGGAGCGCTATCGCGATGAATCGCGACGGCTGCTCGGCGTGCTCGACGACAGGCTGAAGGGTCGCAAGTGGATCATGGGCAATGACTACACCATCGCCGATATCTCCCTGCTCGGCTGGGTGCGCAACCTGATCGGCTTCTACGAAGCGCGCGAACTCGTCGGCTTCGATGATTTCGCCAATCTGGCGGCGTGGCTGGAACGCGGCCTGGCGCGACCGGCGGTGCAGAAGGGTCTCACGATTCCGGCGAGGGGCTGAGGTGTAGGTCGCCGGAAAACGCGGTTCCGGCTACTTGGCCTTTGCCTTGGCTTTCGAACCGCCCTTGCCCATGACGGAAGCCGCAAGCGATGCAGCGCCCCTAGCGGCGATGACGACGGCGCCAGCCGCTACGTTGGCCGTCGCCCTGGCCGTGCGCATGGCGCTGCCCGTCAACGAGTCGTTGGCGTTTGCCGGCTTCTTCGGCTTTGCGGCCTTGGCGGTGGCCTTCGCTGCGCCCGGCACCACTTTTCTGGGCGCCGCCTTGCCGAAAGTTGGTTTTGCCGCATCCTTGGAACGCTCGGCGATAGCCGGGCCGGCGCCGGCCTTCGATTGGGTTGCCTTGCCCTTGGCGGGCGCGGGCTTTCTTGCCTTTTGTGCCATCGGACGGAATCCTTTTTTGGCGGAAGTGCCTCGTTGGCGATAACGGCCTGAAAGTCTTAAGGTTCCCCCTGAAGAATCCGTAGAATCAAGCGGAATCGCCGACCACGAGGTCGGCGGCCCGGCGGCGGGCAAGCACGCGGTCGATGTTGGGCATGTCGTTGGAGGCGATCCAGGCCCGCGCATCGGCGTCGGACCGGCCATGGCCGTGCCAGCGCTCGAGCAGGCGGCGCTCGAGTTCGGCGCGCGGTACGTCGACGAAGATCGAGAAATCGAACAGCGGCGCCAGCCGCGACCACGGCTCCTCGTCGAGCAGCAGGTAGTTGCCTTCGACCAGGATGAACTTGGTCTCCGCGCCGATGATCGCGGCGGCGGCGCGCGACAATTCCATGCTCCGGTCGAAGACCGGTATGGCGATATCGGGTTCGCCGGCGCGGATGCGCTTCAGCAGCGCCTCGAAGCCGGCGAAATCGAAGGTTTCCGGCGCGCCCTTTCGTGCGCGCAGGCCACGCCGGTCGAGCACCACGTCGTCATAGTGGAAGCCGTCCATGGGCACGACTTCCACGGCACCCTCGGGCAGCAGATCGCGCAGGCTTGCCGACAGCGTCGACTTGCCCGCTCCCGGAGGGCCGGCGATCGCGACGATGAAGCGTTGTGCCTTGCCGGCACGCTTGAAGATGGTGGCGGCGAGATGGGCGATTTCGGACATGAGAGCCTCTCTGGCGGAGCTTCAAATCCACCAAGTTCCGCATGATGATTTCGGCCACATCTTGGCGGCTATTGGCGGAAATTTCAAACCCTGCGATCGCGCAATCCCGCCTATGAGGCCGCTGGCTGGCCGATGCGCAGGAAATCGCTGTCGAAGGGAACCTCCCGGGTCCAGCCGCCGGCCGCCAGTCGCATGCGGCCGTTTGCCGTCGTGACCGCCTGCGGCGGCTCGCCGCCGGACAAGGGCATGGCGCCGATAACATGGCGAAAGGAAACGCCGCGACCCAGCGCAAACGCGGTCGCCACCCCTTCGCGCTTCAGCCAGTTGTCGCCGATCGAGGCGGCATGGCCGACGGCGGCGCGGCCGTCCTCGATGCCGAGCACGCCGCGGTGGCGGCCGCTCCAGGGCACGTAGTCGCGGCCGCCATTGCTGAGCCACAGCATGGTGATCGGCAGTTCGGCCGGGTTCTTCAGCACCAGCACCAGGTCCTCTTCGGCATGGCGCGCCAGTGCGGTCCAGCCCGGCCCGCCATGATCGGCCTCGACCAAGGTGACGAAATCCTCGCGCCGATCGTCCATGCGGTACTCGGTCAGGTCGAGCGTGCCGCCGCCGGCGGCGGGAAAACGGCTGAGATCGGCGGAGCTCGCCGGATAGGCCAGCATGAAGCGGCCGCGTGCGGGATCCGGCTCCAGCGGGTCGTCCAGCGTGGCGGCAAATCGCTTCGGCGAGAAGGCGAGTTTGCCGCCTTTCGTCATCGCCGTCATCGGATGGTGCGCGACGGAAATGGCGCCATGGCCACCGGAAAACACATGCTCCTGATAGAGAAAGGGATGGTCGTCGCGCAAAGTGAGGATCTTGTCGACGCTGGCGCCCATCACCGTGTGCCGCAGCCGGAACACGGCCCGCCAGCCATCTTCCGTCGCGGCGCTGTCGACCACATCCCAGGCGCTGTTGGCCGGCCAGCCATGCAGCGGCGCGTCCTCGACATCGCTGCGCGAAAACGGCGCGCAGAGGAAGTCACCGGACAGGCGAACGGTGCCTTGCGGCAGGTCTTTCGGCAACGTCTCGGGTGCGTCGACCCACGGCGCGCGATGCAGCGGCTTGAGCTGGCGCCCGTCCCTGTCGATGACCATGTCGGCGAGATGGCCGACCGTGAGGTCAACCGAAACCGAAATGCCTTTTGCCTTGATCGTGCTGATGGTCATTGCGCTCTCACCGATTCTGAGGCGCAGACAGAACCCTTTCGGCGTGGATTGCGCAAGCATCACAATGGGCATTTTGCATCATGTGGAGCGGGAAACGCAGTGTGGAAGACCAACCGTCGAGGGTGGGCGCTGCCCCTCATCCGCCTGCCGGCACCTTCTCCCCGTATAGTGACGGGGAGAAGGGAGGCAGCGGTGCCGCCGGTGCTTTACCTGCAACGCGGGTGATTGGCGAAATCGTTGATGCGCCCCTCTCCCCGTCACTATACGGGGAGAGGATGCCGGCAGGCAGGTGAGGGGCAGCGCAGACGTCGGGAAGGATGAGAAGCCAGCTCGAACCATTATTGCCGCTTGTATTCCCGTACCGGCGATCTTGTCCCGTCGGTGTAGGTGACTTGCACCGACATCGATTTCACGCTGTCGGCGACCTTGAAGTAGGGCTGGTAGTCGTAAGGGATGGCGTAGGGGTCCTTCTTGTCGCAAGCCGGCATCTTGATCTCCTTGTCGAGTGCCGCGCCGTTCAGGCTGTAGTGCACCTCCTTGATGGCGCAGCGGTAGGACAGCATCTGGGTGAAATAGACCAGCCCATGATTGCCGCTGGCATCGAAGGCGATCCACGATGTCCAGAACTGGTCGAGGATCTGCTTGTTGCCTTGCTGAAGGGCAGTCTCAGGGTCGAAGCGGATGTCGAACGGGCCGGTCTCGCGGCCCCTGATGTCGAGATATTTGATGGCGATGGTGCCGGCCTGCGTGCTGTCGGGCAACTCGAAACTCGGATTGGGCATCGGCTTGCCCGTCGCCTGGTCGTTCATCGCCAGGAAGCCGGTGTCGGTGAACGGCCCGCTATCGCCCATGCGCCAGGAAATACCGGTCGCCGGCTCCGGCAGCGAGATCGTCATCGACCAGCCCTGGTTGGAGCGCATCGGCGTCAGCGACGGCACGAAGCGGGCGGGATCGAGCACGTCGCCAAGCGCGGCCAGCCGGCTGCGGCTGCGGTCCAGCCAGTCGGCGAGCTGGGTCTGGTCGACGAAATATTTGAGCAGCCCGCCGTCCTTTTCATAGGAAACGAACTTGGTCAGCGCCCTGGCCTCGTTGCGCTTGTCGGCCAGCGTCTGGGCGCCGAGGCGGTCTTCGGAAAACTCCTGCGCCAAAAGGAAATAGCCAGGCGCGAAATCCGCATTGGCAGCGATGAAGGCGTTGAGCTTGTCGAGGCGCTGGGCGTCGTCGAACTGCAGGATGTGCACCAGCTTGATCGACAGCGCCTTGCCCTTGTCGGCGAGCGCACCGAACACCTCGCGAGCGCCGGTCTTGCCGTCCTGCACCCGAAGCAGCGTGGCAAAGCGCGTATAGGGGTCGATGGCGTCGACATCGAAGCCGGCGAAGGCGAGATAGGAGCGCCGCGCATTGAGCATGTCGCCCGATAATTCGTAGACGCGGGCATTGTGGTAGAACTCGTCCGGCCGCTTCGGCTCGGCGATGGCCCCGCCCTGCGCGGCAAGGGCGGCAAAACCCTTGGCGATGGTGTCGATCGAGGCCGCGATCTGCTCGGTCGTCGCCTGAAGCTTCTTGGTCTGCGCCTGCTGCTGAGCCTGGCCGGCGGCCAGCGTCTCGGTGGTCTGCTTGACCGCCTCGACGGTCTTTTGCGTCTCGGCCCCCTGCTGCGTCTGCTGCTGCTGGGTGGATGCGATCTCGTCGGTCTTCTTCGCCACCGTGTCGGTCGACTGCTTGACCTGTTCGACCGTCTTCTGCGTTTGCGTGACCGTCTGCTCGATCCTTGCCACCTTGGCGGAGACGATGCCCATCGACTGCTGTAGCCCGGCCACCGCTGGCACCAGGCTGGAGATCACCCCGTTCTGCGAATTGGTCTCTTTCTGCACGGCATAGACGCCGCCGGCAACAGCCGCCGCACTGGTGGCGAACACCAGCGCCGGCAGCGCCTTGGCCGCCAGCACCAGCCTGAGCACGATTGCAATGGCGATGATGACCGCCGCCACCGAGGCGACCAGCGCGATATAAGCGGCAAAAGGCGCCAGCGGATTGAGCACGTCGGAAACGGCACCGCTGACGAAAGCGACGCCGCCGGCCCATTTGCCGGTGCGGCTGAGTGATGCCTTGATAAGCGACGGCGCAGCGCCGCCAACCCCGATGTCCGCCATTCCCCAGTCCCCCAAGCCAGCCAATGCCGCGCCCCTTCCCACGGGAAACGCGGCTTTGGCAAGAAGGACAGGAAACAGGCGATTTCGGGGCGGGGTGTGCGGCAACATCCGAAGCCGGCGCCGCCCCTCATCCGCCTGCCGGCACCTTCTCCCCGTGAGGTACGGGAGAAGGGACTTGCTCCAACGCTGGCGACCCCCTCTCCCCGTTCTCACGGGGAGAGGGTAAGGGTGAGGGGCAGCGCCAATGCTGGGAGGTAACGACAAATCCGTTGCGGCCAGTTCAAAACCCAGGGGAATTGCCCTGAGACCGACATTAACCAAATGGACGCATCGAGCGCGTTAAGTTAGCTTCGCCTCATCTCAGCAACAGCATCGCCAGAACAGACTTGCCCTTGTCCAACCCGCGTCCCCTTCCGCTCATCCAGAGATTTGTCGCGGCCCTCGGCCTGTTGCTGCTGCTTGCCGCCTGCACCACCACGACGCCGCCGGATGCGGTGCTGGCGGTGCCGGCGGCGCCGCAGAAATATGCCGCGATCGTCGTCGACGCCAAGACCGGCAAGCAGCTGTTCGAGGTCAACTCGACGGCGCAGCGCTATCCGGCGTCGCTGACCAAGATGATGACGCTCTATCTCCTGTTCGAGGCGCTGGAGAGCGGCCGCGTCACCAAGCAGACGCAGATCCCGGTTTCGGACCATGCCGCCTCGCAGCCGCCGACCAAGATGCGCTTCCGGCGCGGCGAGACCATCGATGTCGATTCGGCGATCCGCGCCATCGTCGTCAAATCGGCCAATGACGTTGCCGTGGCGATCGGCGAATATCTCGGCGGCTCGGAGGATCAGTTCGCCGCCATGATGACCGCCAAGGCGCGCCAGATCGGCATGACCAGCACCACCTTCCGCAATGCGTCGGGCCTGCCCGACGACGGCCAGATGACCACGGCGCGCGACATGGCGGTGCTCGGCATGGCGCTGCATTCGCGCTTCCCGCAGCAGTTCCACTATTTCTCCGAAAGCGACTTCATGTTCCGCGGCAGGCTGGTGCGCGGCCACAACGACATGCTCGGCCGGGTGCGCGGCGTCGACGGCATCAAGACCGGCTACATCAGGGCCTCCGGTTTCAACATCGTCACCTCCTACAACGCCGACGGCCACCAGCTGATCGTGGTGGTGATGGGTGCCGACAGCGCGCGCCAGCGCAACGACCATGTCGAGGCGCTGATCCAGCGCAGCCTGTCGCCGACGGTTGCCGACACCAAGACAAGGCTGATGTTCGCCGAGCAGCAATAGGGGGGCAGCAGGGAGGCTTCGGCTAATCTTGAATGTCTCTGATTGTCCACGCAATGAGCCCGCTAAGGCCAGCGGCCACAGCAGCCAGAGCATCGCCCCTCCGATTGATCAAAATTGCTTGTCCCGGTATGCGAAATCCGCTGTCGCGCTGGCTATGCGCCGCCACCTCTGCTTATCGTCCTTCGCAGCGCGACAGCAGGAGCCCGCACCATGAGCACCATCCCCAAGGCGCCCGAGCAGCAAGCGGCGGACAGTCAGAACGACAGTGGCGGCGAATATTTCGAGGCGCCCACCATCGGGGAGCACGACGCGGATCAGAATTCGGACGAGCAGCTCGAAACGCCCGACGTGCCGGACTCGGAGCCGGCCAGTCCAGGCGCGTCACGCGGCAAGCCCAAGAAGAAACCGTCGGCGATATCGGGCCGGAAATTCCGCAAGCGCGATCTGGTGCGCATCGACAATCTGCGCCCGAGCCTCGCCGACCGCATCCGCGCCGATCACCCGGACCTGCCGGCCGGCGCCCGCATCAGCCGCGCCGAGCTCGGCCGCTACCGCATGCGCTACATGGAGGAGTTGCTGCAGCAGGAGCATGGCGAATTCTCCGAGCTCGACCGGCAGGTGGTCGAAAGCATCGCCAGGCAGGACACCATTTCCGAAAACTCGGAGGAGGAGTTCGAGGAGCACAGGACCTTCGCCGACCGCGTCTCTGACAACATGGCGGCCTTTGGCGGCAGCTGGTGGTTCCTGATTTCGTTCGGAAGCGTGCTTCTGGTGTGGATAGGCATCAACCTGATCGCCGGCATGCGCGCCGCCTTCGATCCCTATCCCTTCATCCTGCTCAACCTGCTGCTCTCGTGCATTGCCGCCATCCAGGCGCCGATCATCATGATGAGCCAGAAGCGCCAGGAGACCAAGGACCGCCTGCGCTCCTTCAACGACTACCGGGTCAACCTCAAGGCCGAGCTGGAAGTGCGCCATTTGCACGAAAAGCTCGACTACCTCATCTCGCGCCAATGGACGCGGCTGGCCGAAATGCAGCAGATGCAACTCGACGCCATGCACGAACTGACCGGCGCCAAGAAGCCCAAGCGCGCGCCACGCCGGCGGCGGACGGTGCGGAGCGAGGCGGGGCAGTAGGTTGTGCACGCGCCGCCAATCTCCAATTGCCCGTTGAAGCCCGCCCCGGCTTCGGCTAAGAAGCCGTGACTTGCCGGTTCACCGGCTGGTTCGTTTTCCGGATCGCCGGGAAGCACCCGTAGCTCAGCTGGATAGAGCGCTGCCCTCCGAAGGCAGAGGTCACAGGTTCGAATCCTGTCGGGTGCGCCAACCTCCAAAGGTCCATTCTGGACACATGGGTTACGGTTTATAGCGGAGACATGGGTAACACTTTTGGCCCGAAGGGGTTTTGGAGTGGTTCGAGCCTGCATGTCTCGTCATCGAAATATCCCAAATCATAATCCATGAAGCTGGCCAACCAGATGTGGTCCTCGACCTGTTTGATGCCGACGGTCTGGCCGGCGAAGACGAGGCTGAGGTTGATCTTCTTGCGATTGTAGCAGATGCGGCCGCAGGTGGTGACGGTGACGGCCTTGTCGTGAAACGGATAATCGAGATCGGGCAGGCCGGCATAGGGTCGCGTTGAGGGTGCGTAACGCTCTGCCGGGCAGGCCATGTCGAGCGCCTGATGCGGGCGTTCTGAGTTGAACTCGTCGATGAAGTCATCGAACCTGGCCTGCTGCTGAAGAAAGTTGGCGCCTGCCGGTTTGGTGGTCTCCTTCTTCAAGGTGAGATGCATGCGCTCATGGCGCCCGTTCTGCTGCGGACAGCCCGGCTTGATGCGCTCGATGTCGATGCCCAGGCGCAGCCACCAGACCGACAGCTTGCTGAGATTGAACAGAGCGTTAGGGCTTGCGAAGGGCACGCCATTGTCGGTCCTGATCGCGCTCGGCAGGCCGAACTCCTTGAATACGCTCTCGAACACGGTGAAGGCATAGGCTTCCTTGGTGGTCGAGAGCGCCTCGCAGGCGATCAGATAGCGGCTGGCAAAGTCGGTTATGGTCAGCGGATAGCAATAGCGCCGATCGGCGAGCATGAACTCACCCTTGTAATCGGCGCACCACAGATCATTGGGGCGACAGCCCTTTGAAAGTGGTGTTCCCGTCGCCCGGTTGCGCCGCCGCTTGCGATGCTCGACCATCCCGTACCGGTCGAGCACCGCATGCACCGTCGAGATCGCAGGCCTGTGCACATCGGGATACAGCCGGGCCAGCCGCTCGCGTATCTTCGGCGCGCCCCAGTTCGGCTTGTCCTGCTTCAGGCGCACAATCAGCTTCTCGATTTGAAACGGAAGCTGATTGGCGTGGCGGTAGGGTCGGCGCGACCGGTCCGTCAGCCCTTCCAGGCCGCTGTCGTTGTAGCGGGTGAGGATCTTGTAGCCGGTCTTGCGCGAGATATCGAACTCCCGGCAAAGCACGGCCATCTTCTCGCCGTCCAGCAGCCGGGCGACAAACTTCAGCCGCTCGTCCATCACGTTACACTCCTTCCAAGGCACCTTGCTCTCCTTGCAAAGGGCCAAAAGTGTAACCCATCTATCCGGAATGAACTGTCACCCATCTCTCGGGAAGGGCACAAACAGTCAATTTGCGTTAGCTAGCCACCGCCCTAACTGACTCCCGCTCCACCAGCGGGCACTCCAGCTTGGTGATCGGATAGCGCCCCCGTCCAGGCGGTGCCGGCGCCTCGAGCTGCTCGATCGCCCATTGGCCCATCGCCATGTGCGGCAGGATCGAGGTTGTCAGCGGCGGAAACAGATGCCGGGCGATTTCCTCGTCGTCGTAGCCGACGACGGAAATGTCCTGCGGGATGTGCAGGCCGGCTTCCTTCAGCGCTTCGTAGCAGCCGATCGCGGTGCGGTCGTTCTGGCAGAAGATCGCGGTCGGGCGGTCCTTCAGCGCCAAGAGCTTGACGGTCGCGGCATAGCCGGCGCTGGCCGACCAGTCGCCCTCGACCACAAGTTCGGGATCGAACGGGATGTCGGCGGTGGCGAGCGCCCGGCGGTAGCCCTTCAGCCGGTCCTGTGCCGCCTGCATCCAGGGCTCGCCGGTGATGGTCGCGATGCGGCGGTGGCCGTGGCTGATCAGGTGGCGGGTTGAGCTCTGGCCGCCGGCGATCTCGCTCGGCACCACGGCGGGAAAGGCGTAGTCCGATGTGTAGCAGTTGAGCAGGATCACCGGGATGTCGAGGCCGTAGAGATAGTCGGGCGCCGTGATCTCGCGGGTGAAGATGGTCATGTAGATCAGCGCCGAAATGCCCCGCTTGGTCAGCGCCGCGATGGCGCGCGGCTCCATGACGGCGTCGCCCATGGTCTGCGCCACCAAGAGCACGTTGCCGGCATTCCACGAGGCCTGGCGCGCGCCCTCGATGGCGACCACCGCCTCGGGGCTGGTGGCGAGCTGGTCGACGACGAAGCCGATCACCCCGTCAAGCCCTTCGAAGGCGGATCCCTCGAAGGCGGGGACAGGGCCGCGCAGGGCGGAAAAGGTCGGCGGCGCATAGCCGAGCGCACGCGCGGCCTCGATCACCCGCTCGCGCGTCTGCTGCGACAGCCTGATGCCGGGCGAATTGTTGAGCACGAAGGAAACGGTCGCCTGCGAGCAGCCGGCGGCCCTGGCGATGTCGGTCATGGTAACGCGACCCCTGGCGCTCTTGGCCGGCGCCTTGCGGCGCCTAGCCGTATCGAGGGTCGGACCGTCCGTATCCCTGGTCTCGCTCATGTCACTCGTGTCCCCAATCCCCGGCCTGTCTAGCGGCAGCCTGCCGGGCCGACAAGATGGTGCGGTGTCGCCGACTTATAGAAAGTGGCCGCCATCGTTTATATCTATTATCAGCCTTAAGGCCCATTTGTCATTCGGTTCCGGATGCCCCGGGAACACAAAGACCGCAAGGCTCGAGCTTCAGTATGGCCAAGGCAGCAGTTCGTCGGCAAATCCGCGATGGCATCGCAACGATGCGTCCGGATATGTCCGGAACTAATACTGTTTACTAATACAAAAATGCGCTGTACCGTCAATCCATCACGCCCGGCCCTATCGGTCCAGGCGTGATGGAAGTGTGCATGGATGGCCCGATGGCGAGCGGATCATACCGCCGCGAGCTCTGTCTCGGACATGTGATATGTCAGACAAATCGGACTATTTACGAACGATGGATGAGTCTCTAAAGTCCATGATCGTGGCTGGAACGACGCCATTCTTTCGTTGCCGGGGAACCCCTTGAGGAGGAGGGCGTCCAGGCCGCAGACGGCAAAAATGCAAAATCAGGTCAGTGCAAGATCGGTCAGTCGAACGACTGAGCCAAAAGGGAGGTTGAACATGAAATCCTTGATACGAAATGCATCCGTAGCCGCCGCGGCGCTGCTGCTCGGCCTGTCGGCGACGGCAATCGCGCGCGCCGACGACAAGCCGACCCTGGCCTTCGTCGTCAACGGCGCTTCCGATTTCTGGAAGGCCGCCGAAGCCGGCGTCAAGAAGGCGCAAGGCGAACTGCCGGACTACAATCTCGAGCTCAAATATCCCGAGCAGTCCTCGGTCGCCATCCAGCAGCGGCTGATGGACGATCTGGTGACGGCCGGCGTGAAGGGCATCATGGTTTCCGCCGTCGATCCGAAGACCTCCACCGATGGTCTCAACAAGATCGCCTCGGAAACGGCGCTGTTCACCACCGACAGCGACGCCCCGCAGACCAAGCGCGTCGCCTATATCGGCTCGTCCAACGTCGATGCCGGCAAGCAGGCGGCCGAGATCGCCAAGAAGGCGATGCCCAATGGCGGCAAGTGCCTCGGCTTCGTCGGCCTGCTCGGCGCCGACAATGCCAAGGAGCGCATCCAGGGCATGAAGGACGGTCTGGCCGGCACCAAGATCGAGCTGGTCGACGTGCGCGGCGACGACATCGACCAGGCACGCGCCAAGAAGAACGTCGAGGACGCGCTGGTCGCCAGCCCCGACGTCACCTGCATGGTCGGCTTCTACTCCTACAACACGCCGCGCATCTATGAAGCGCTGCGCGACGCCGGCAAGCTCGGCTCGATCACCGTTGTCGGCTTCGATGACGATCCGATCACGCTGGGCGGCGTCAAGGAAGGCACGGTTGCCGCGACCGTCGTGCAGCAGCCCTTCGAATGGGCCTATCAGGGCATGAAGCTGATGGCCGCCTATCTCAAGGGCGACAAGTCGGGCATCCCGGCCAACGGCCTCATCATCATCCCGACCAAGATCATCGGCAAGGATGACGTCGACGCCTATGCCGCCAATCTGAAGGCGATGTCTGGAAACTGAGACAACAGGCAGTTCAGCCGGCTCAACTTCGCTTGGGCCGGCTGCTCGCATTGACGAACCGGGCGCGGATCGTCAGTCTGCGGGGAGGCCGGCCCGCTAACTGCTGTCAGGCATGATGAACTATTCCGACACATCCATTGCTGCATCGGTGACCGCTCCGTTCCTCAGCCTCGAGAACGTGCGCAAGACCTATCCGGGCGTCGTCGCGCTCGATGGTTTCTCCATGGAGGTCAGGCCCGGCGAGGTCATCGGCCTCGTCGGCGAAAACGGCGCCGGCAAGTCGACATTGATGAAGATCCTCGGCGGCGTCACCACGCCGGACACCGGCACGATCACGGTCGACGGCACCGCCCACACGGGCCTGACGGTCGAAGGCAGCCTGGGGTCGGGCATTGCCTTCGTCCACCAGGAACTCAACCTGTTCGACAATCTCGACGTTGCCGCCAACATCTTCTTCGGCCGCGAGCCGTTGCGCGCCGGTCCGCTCAAGCTCGTCGACCGCGCCCGGCTGCGCACCATGGTGGCGCCGCTGTTGAAGCGCGTCGGCGCCAATTTCTCCGCCGATACGCCCGTCGCCGCTTTGTCGTTGGCCCAGCAGCAGATGGTCGAGATCGCCAAGGCGCTGTCGATCAAGGCGCGGCTGGTCATCCTCGACGAGCCGACATCGAGCCTGCCGCTCGCCGAAACCGACAAGCTGCTCGACGTCATCAAGGCGCTGAAGGCCGACGGCATCAGCGTCATCTTCATCTCGCACCGCCTGCACGAGGTCGAGCGCGTCGCCGACCGCGTCATCGTGCTGCGCGACGGCATGCTTGCCGGCACGCTGCAGAAGCGCGACATCAACCACGACCAGATGGTCAAACTGATGATCGGCCGCATGCTGAAGGAGCGCGAGAAGGCATCCGAGGCCGCGCGGGCACCGGGCGCCGTTGCCCTGTCGGCCAAGGCCATCCGCACCCCCGCCTATCCCAGCCGGCCGGTCGACCTCGACGTCAGGCGCGGCGAGATCCTCGGCCTTGCCGGGCTTGTCGGCTCCGGCCGCACCGAGCTGGCGCGGGTTTTCTTCGGCATCGACGGCAGCCTTGGCGGCGCGCTCGAGCGCGATGGCAAGCCGCTCGTTCTCGGCTCCGCGGCGGACGCCGTCGCGCACGGTATTTTTCTCGTGCCCGAGGACCGCAAGCTGACCGGCATCCTGCTGGACCTCTCGATCGCCCAGAACATTTCGCTGCCCAACCTGCCGGCGCATGCGCGCCGCTCCCTGGTATCGGCAAGCGCGGAGGCCACCACCGCCGAGAAGCAGAAGAGCAATCTCGGCATCAAGGCGCCGTCGGTGCAGACCCGCACCGGCACGCTGTCTGGCGGCAACCAGCAGAAGGTCGTGCTCGGCAAGTGGCTGGCCATGAATCCCAAGGTGATGATCCTCGACGAGCCGACGCGCGGCATCGACATCGGCGCCAAGGCGGAAATCTACGGGCTGATGCGGGCGCTCGCCGATGCCGGCGTCGCCGTGCTGATGATCTCCAGCGACATGGAGGAGGTGATCGGCGTGTCCGACCGCATCGCCGTCATGCATGAGGGCCAGATCTCCGGTATTCTCGACAAGGAACAGTTCAGCCAGGAAAACGTGCTGCTGCTGGCGGTGGGCAAGCAGCCGAAATAATTTTGCCGCGAGTTTCGCAAGACTGCGCAACCCGCTCGGGCAGGCATTGGGGAGAAGACGATGAGCAAGAAAGATCTCGGCCTGCTGATCCTGATCCTGGTGGTTGGCGCCGTCGTGACGGCCATCAATCACCGCTTCCTGTTGCCGATCAACCTCGCCAACACCTCGAACCTGATCGGCCTGTTCGGCATCCTGTCGATCGGCCAGGCCTTCGTCATCATCACCGGCGGCATCGAACTGTCGGTCGGCTCGGTGGTCGCGCTGCTGGGAACACTGTTCATCGACTTCATCGCCGTGCGCGGCCTGGACTGGCCGCTGGCCTTCGTGCTGATCATCGCTCTCGGCGCCATCATCGGTCTGGTGCACGGCTGGCTGATCACCAGGCTCAAGCTGCAACCCTTTGTCGTCACGCTGTGCGGCCTTTTGATCTATCGCGGCGTCGCCCGCTTCTACACCGGCGACGGCACCGCCGGCTTCGCCTTCGGTCAGAACTTTCCCGAGCTCGAATTCCTCACCGCCGGCCGCAGCTGGGGCGTGCCCAACAGCTTCATCGCGCTGATCGTCATCGCCATCGTCATGTGGGTGGTGCTTCACCGTTCGGTGTTCGGCCGCTATCTCTACGCTATCGGCAAGAACGAGGAGGCGGCCAAATATTCCGGCATCCGCACCGGCCGCGTCGTCATGGCCGCCTATGTCATCTGCGGCGTGCTGACGGCGCTGTCGGCGATCTATTTCGCCATGTACACGCGCTCGATCTCGCCGGCCAGCCACGGCCAGTTCTACGAGCTCTACGCCATCGCGGCAGCGGTGCTCGGCGGCTTCTCGCTGCGCGGCGGCGAGGGCTCGCTGATCGGCGTCATCCTGGGCACGGTCTTGCTGCAGGAGCTGCAGAACCTCGTCAATCTGCTCGGCATCCCTTCCTCGCTCAACTTCGCGGTGATGGGAGGCGTCATCCTCATCGGCGTGCTGGTCGACCAGCAGTGGGGCGTGTTCCGGGCAAGACGGCTGATGGTCGACGCTGCCCGCAAAAACGTCGCCGGCGCGGCGGCGGAATAACCGCTTTGCAACGACCCGCCTGCTTGTCCGGGCCTTGAGATTATTATAATAGCATAACCCGGGAATTGCTCGGGGGCTGACGGGACATGCGCTGCGATTTGCGAGGCAAGGTGGCGCTGGTCACGGGAGCCGCGGGCGCGATCGGCAGTTCCATCGCCAAGCGCCTGTCCGACAATGGCGCCGCGGTCGTCGTCGCCGATATCGACGGCGAAGGCGCGGAGCGGGTCGCGGCAGGCTTGAGCAATGCAATGGCCTGCACCGCCGACATCCGCAACGTGGCATCGGTCGACAGTGCGATCGCCGCGATCATGGAGCGCCACGGCCGCCTCGACATCCTGGTCAACAATGCCGGCGTCAACACGCTGGCGCATCGTGTCACCATCGATGAATTTCCGGCCGGGGAATGGGATCGCATCACCGGCATCGATCTCGATGGCCTCTACATCATGAGCCGCGCGGCGCTTGTGCCCATGCTCGCCGCCGGCAAGGGCGGGCGCATCGTCAACATAGCCTCGGTCGTCGGCCTTGCCGCCATGCGCCTGCAAAGCCCGTTCGTCGCCGCCAAGGCCGGCATCATCCATCTGACACGCTCGATGGCGATCGAACTCGGAGCCAAGGGCATCCTGACCAACGCGATCGCGCCGGGCTCGGTGATGACGGCGCTGACCGCCAAGCTGTTCTACGGCGACGACGGCAAATTCGCGGGCCGCACGCAGGAATTCCTTGCCCATGTGCCGCTCGGCCGGCCTGCCCGGCCGGAGGAGATCGCCGAGGCCGTGCTGTTCCTTGCCTCCC
Organism: Mesorhizobium qingshengii; assembly: GCF_900103325.1. Lineage (GTDB taxonomy): Bacteria > Pseudomonadota > Alphaproteobacteria > Rhizobiales > Rhizobiaceae > Mesorhizobium > Mesorhizobium qingshengii. The sequence goes on from NZ_FMXM01000020.1 coordinate 48,952, forward strand.
CGGCCGCCAGCTACGTCAACGGCCAGGTGCTGGCCGTCGATGGCGGCTGGACGGCGGGATACATGATGTGAGTGCCGCCATGGAAATCGATCTCGAGGGCACCGCTTTCGCACTGGACGGCGACACCAACCCGGTTGCCGAGGCAGCGCTTGCCGCGCTGCAGGCCAATGGCGGCCATCTTGTCGAAGGCTCTCATGCCCGCGCCGCCGATATCCTGTTGATCTCCTGCCCGCTGCGGCCGGGAACGGCGACCGGTGATCCGCGATCGCTCTATGCCGACGCGCGCAAGGCTGCCGTGACCATGACCGAGCGTGGGCGGGGGCGCATTGTCTTCCTGCTGTCGGCGATCGCCGGCATGCCGATGCGCCGCCATCCGCGCTTTTCCATGGAGAATGCGTCGATCCTTGCCGGCATGCGCACGCTGGCCATGGAGTTCGGCCCGAAGGTCTTGGTCAATGCCGTCGGCGTCGGTGCGGTCGAGGATGAAACCATGGTGTCGGGCGACAAGGCGATGCTCAGCCACACACCTGTCGGCCGTGCCGGCAGCATCGAGGAAGCGGTTGCAGCCGTGCTGTTCTTCTGCGATCCACTGAACACCTACACATCAGGCCAGATGCTGGGTGTCGACGGTGGGTGGATGGCAGGCTATGGGCGCAATTTCTGACCCACTGACGCTCGACGCTGAAGCGCTTGAGGTCGGGCCGGTGTCCGGGATCGGCGGCAGCATGGTCCCGCTGCGCTGGCGCGGCATCGGTCTCATGCGCCGGCTTTCGGATCGGTGAAGTTTTCGACCGCGCGATGGTCGGGCGCATCGCTGGAAAGCGTCCGCCGCAACCGCTATGAATGGCGTTTGTCGCGCGACCCCGGAGGACATTGCTTTGGCGGACCGCGCTCTCTTGGAGCCATTGTGATGACCGACAGGCCGGACAGCCCGGGCGAGAAGAAGCCGCGACGCCTTGGCGTCCGTGAGATCGCCAAGCGCGTCGGCGTCGCGCCGATGACGGTGTCGCGGGTGCTGTCCAATCCCGACATGGTCTCGCCGGAGACGCGCGCCAAGGTGCTACGGGCCATCGAGCAGGCCGGTTTCGTGCCCAACCGGCTGGCGTCCAGCATGCGCGGCAATGGTCGCATGATCGGCACGGTGGTGCCACCGCTGATCAATTCGGGCATCGCCGAGCAGGTGCAGGGCATGTCCGACGAATGCCATGAGAGCGGCTATTCGATGCTCCTGGTGCAGGGCGAGTTCACGCAGGAAGCAGAGGAGAAATCGATCCGCACCCTGCTCGGCTGGCGTCCGGTCGGCATGATCCTGCAAAGTTTCGTACAGAGTGAAACGGCGCGCGCATTGCTGAAGAGCAGCGGCGCGCCGGTGGTCGAGATTTCCGAGATCAAGGGCCGCAAGCCGATCGACATGGTGGTCGGTGTGTCCAACTTCGAGACCGCCTACGCCATGACCATGCATCTGGCGGCCAAGGGCTACAAACGGATCGGCTTCGTTTCGACGCCGATCCATGGCAATGACCGCCTGCAGCAGCGCCGCACCGGCTATCACGCCGCGCTCACCGAACTCGGCATCAAGAACCATGGCGACATGGAGGTCGAGGTGCCGATCACCGCGCAAGGCGGCGCCGAGGCGCTGGTGACGCTGACCTCTCGCCACAAGGACATCGATGCCATCTTCTTCTCCAGCGACACGCTGGCCGTCGGCGCCGTGCAGGAATGCCACCGCCGTCGCTGGGCGGTGCCGGGCAGGATCGCCATCGCCGGCTATGGCGACATGGATCTCGCGGCCCAACTCTACCCACCGCTGACCACCGTGAAGGTCAATCGCTACGAGATGGGCCGGCGCGCCGTGCGGCAATTACTGGCAAGACTCGGCGGCGACACCAAGGTACCGACCATCACCAGCCTCGGCTTCGAGATCGTCGACCGCGAGAGCGCTTGATCAGGACGGCTGTTTCTTTGCCGTGTCCTCGCGCCGCCCGAGGCGCTTTTCCCAGCCCTCGGCATGGACGTTGAGATAGGCGTCGGGATCATAGGGGTGATGCTTGATCGCATCGATGTTGAGATCGATGCCGAGCCCCGGCGCGTGCGGCAGCGACAGATGGCCATTGTCCGGGTTGATGGTCGGATGCCAGGTCACGAGGTCGCGCGTCCACGGGTCGTTGAAGGCGTCGAAATGTTCCTGGATGAGGAAGTTCGGCACCGCCGCCGCCAGCTGCAGGCACACTGCCGTCGCCACCGGTCCGCCGCTCTGGTGCGGCGCGATATGGCTGCCATGCGCGAGCGCGAGGTTGGCCACCTGCATCGATGGCGCAATGCCGCCGAGCGACATCGGCTCGGGCTGGAAGATGTTGACGCCGCCCCCGGCCGCCAGCGTGTAGAACTGGCCGACCGTGTCGTACATCTCGCCGGTCGCCACCGGGATCGGCGAGCGATGCGCCACTTCGTGCACGGTCTCCTGGCGGTCGCGCGAGGTCGGCTCCTCCCACCAGTAGATATCGAGGTCGGCGAACTTCTGCGCCGCCTGCAGGGCGGCGATCTCGGTGAAGCGGGCATGGACGTCGATCAGGATCAGCGTGTCCTTCGGCAGTCGGTCGCGCAGGGTCCGGCAGATCGCGTAGGACAGGTCCAACTCCTCGCGCGAAATAAAACCCTGCGCGGTGCCGAACGGATCGAGCTTGAACGCTCTGAAGCCCTTGGCCAGAACCGCCTTGGCGGCATCGAGGAAAGCTTCGGGCGTGCGCTCGGTGCGGTACCAGCCATTGGCGTAGCCGAGCACGCTGTCGCGCACCTGGCCGCCGAGCAACTGATGGATCGGCACGCCGAGGCTCTTGCCCAGGATGTCCCAGCAGGCGACCTCGATCGCGGCGATCACCGTGCGGTGTATGTGGCCGCCATCGAGCGAAACGCTGTCCAGCAAGCGCTTGGCCAACGCGTTGATGCGGCGCGGATCCTGGCCTATGGCGAGATGCTTGAGTTCATGCACGCCGGCTTCGGTGGTCTTGATGAAGCCGTTCAGTGTGCCTTCCCCGATGCCGTGGATGCCCTTGTCGGTATGCACTTTGACGAATAGCCAGTTCTTCCAGCCGGCGCCGACGGCGAAGGTCTCGATCTCGGTGATCTTCATGCGGAACCCTAACTAAGCGCGGCTATCGTCGCGATGACGGCCTCGGTCGTCAGGCCGTATTTCGCTTGCAAGGTCGGCACCGCGCCGCATTCGATGTAGCGGTCGGGCAGGCCGATGCGTGTCACTTTCTTCGCAATGCCGGCATCGAACAAGGTCTCGACGACCAGGCTGGCCAGACCACCGACGACGACATGATTTTCCGCCGTGACGATATGGCTGACATCTGCCGCGAATTCGGCCACCGCTTCGGCGTCGAACGGTTTGATGGTCGGCACATGCAGCACGCCGGCGGAAATGCCCTGCTTGCGCAAAGCGTCCGCCGCGTCCAGTGCCCGCTCGGTCATGAAGCCGGTCGAAATGATGCCGATATCCGAACCGCTGCGAAGCCGCCGCGCCCTGCCGATCTCGAAGCGGTAACCCGGCTCGAACACGACAGGCACGCTGCCACGCAGCAGCCGCATGTAGACCGGCCCCTGATGCTCGGCGATCGCCTCGGTCGCCGTCTCGATCTCGGTCGCATCGCAGGGATCGATGATGGTGAGGCCCGGAATCATGCGCATCAGCGCCAAGTCCTCGATCGCCTGATGCGTGCCGCCATAGCCGGTGGTGAGACCCGGCAGGCCGGCGACGATCTTGACGTTGAGGTTGGAGTGGGCAAGCGCGATGGCGACGAAATCATAGGCGCGCCGCGTCGCGAACACGCCATAGGTGGTGGCGAACGGCACCTTGCCGGTGCGCGCCAGTCCGGCGGCGACGGCGACCAGATTCTGCTCGGCCATGCCGACATTGAAGAAGCGGTCCGGGAAGGCATCGCGGAACGGCAATATGTCGGTGTATTTGCCGAGATCGGCGGTCAGCCCGACAATGTCTGGATGGCTCTGGCCAAGCCGGGCCAGCGCGCGGCCGAACGGTGCGTCGACACTCTGCCGGTCGCCGCCAACAGCTTCGTCCTGGCCCATGACCAGCGTGCGGCCAGCCTCCATTGCCGCGCCGCTCACTGGCCCGCTCCCGCGCTTTTCTCGAACTCGGCGATGATGCCGTCCCATTGCCCCACGTCGATGCGGAAGAAGTGCGATTTCTCGCTGCTCTCGATGCGCGGAACGCCCTTGCCGGGCAGTGTGCGCAGCACGATCGCCTTCGGTTTGCCGTTGCGCTGACGTGCACCGGCCAGCGCGCCGACTATCGCCGTCATGTCGTTGCCGTCGATCTCGGATGTTTCCCAGCCGAAGGCGCGCCATTTGTCGGCGACCGGCTCCATGTCGAGCACGACAGGCCCGTCGGCCTGGATGCCGTTGCAGTCGATGAGTGCTACCAGCCCGTCGAGCTTGAAATGGCTGGCCGACATTGCCGCCTCCCAGGTCGAGCCTTCCTGCATCTCGCCGTCGGACAGTTCGACGAAGACGCGCGCATCGGAGCGGTCGAAGCGCAGTCCGAGAGCCTGGCCGACACCTTGTCCCAGCCCATGGCCAAGCGAGCCGCCGATCATTTCGACGCCGGGCGTGGTGTCGAGCGTCGACATCTCCAGCCGGCCGTCGTCGGCGCCATAGGTGACCAATTCCTCGACCGGAATGATGCCGGCCTCGGCCAGCGCCGCCCACAGCGCGATGGAATAGTGACCGGTCGACAACAGGAGGCGGTCGCGGTCGGGCCAGGCCAGATTGTGCGGGTCGTAGCGCAGCTCATGGAAATACAGCGCGGCCAGCGCATCGGCGATGCCGAGGCCCTGGCCGATATAGCCCTGGCCCTGGCCGCGCGCCATGGTCAGCATGTGGCGGCGCAGCCGCGTCGCCTTGCGTTCGAGCGCGCTGATGTCGGCGATGCCGGGAGGGGAGTTGCGCAGCATCTGATCAGTCCTTGTCGAGCCCGCCCGACATGTTGAGTCGCTCGGCGGTCATGTATTTCGGCGAATCGAGGCAGAGCCAGATGACGGCCTCGGCGACCTCGGAAATCTCGGCGCGGCGGCCGAGTGGGATGCGGCGCGTGCGCTCGTCGAGGAAGGCCTGCAGATCGTTGCGGCCGTTGGCGCGGGCGAGATCGGCCTCGGTCGAGCGCTGCATCTCGGTGTCCATCATGCCCGGCGCCAGGCTGTTGACCAGTACGCCGTAGGGTGCGAGCGCTACCGCCGCGGCGCGGGTGATGGAATCGACGCCGGCCTTGCTCGCCGTGTAGGCGGTGTAGTCGGGCAGCGCCATGCGCGAACCGGGTGAGGTGATGTTGATGATGCGTCCCGAGCGTTGATCGCGCATCACCCGGCCCGCTGCCTTGCAGGCCATGGCAAGCGCGGTGACGTTGAGCGCCAGCGTGCGCGTCCAGGATTTGTAAGTGGCGTCGAGGAAGGGCTCGATCACACCATAACCGGCATTGTTGACGAGGATGTCGATGCCGCCCCAACGCGCGACCACTTTTTCGACCGCTGCCTCCGGCGCGCCTTCCCTGGTGAAGTCGCCGACGATGGTCTCGGCCTCGGCGCCTTTCTCCCTCACAAGGCGAGCGGTCTCGGCCGCGCCTTCGGCGTTGATGTCGGCGATGGCGACCGCGCAACCACGGGCTGCCAATTGTATCGCCACCTCGCGGCCGAGGCCGCCGGCGGCGCCCGTGACCAGCGCTCTGCGCGGCGTGGTATCGAGAATTTCGGCAGGCAAGCGAGCACCCTCCCGGTGGCCATCTTGACGGGATTGATACCGGTACCATAAATGGCTGTCAACGGGGATGTGCTATTGTCCGCCGACCGCGCGGTCGGTCTGTGCAGGGAGGAAAAAATGAAAGTCGTTGCGCTCGAAACGCTGCAGCTGGCGGAGTTCCCGTTCCTGTTCTGGCTGCGCGTCCACACCGATGCCGGCCTCATCGGCACCGGCGAGACCTTCTGGGCGCCGGGGCCGGTCGCCTCCTACATCCACGACAATGTCGCCACCTACCTCCTGGGCAAGGATCCGCGCGACATCGAGCTGCACGACCGTACGTTGGGCAGCGTCTATGTCGGCGCGCGCGATTCCGGGGCCGAGGTGCGCGGCAATTCCGCCGTAAACATCGCGCTCTGGGATATCTATGGCCAGGCGCTCGGCGAGCCGGTCTGGCGGCTGCTCGGCGGCCGTACCCACAAGACCGTGCCGATCTACAACACTTGCGCCGGCTACAAGCATGTCCGCGCCACGAAGAAGAACGCCCTGTTCGAGCGCGGCGAGGATTGGTCGCTCAAGGCTGGCGATTCGAACGAAGGCCCGTATGAGGATCTGCTCGCCTGGCGTTACAATGCCGGCGAGCTCGCCAAAAGCCTGAAATCCGAAGGCATTGGCGCGATGAAGATATGGCCGTTCGACATTGCCGCCGAGGCGTCGAACGGCACGCGCATTTCGCTTGCCGATCTCGACAAGGCGCTGCAGCCGCTCCAGAAGATCCGCGACACAGTCGGCCGCGACATGGAGATCATGGTCGAGCTGCATGGGCTGTGGACCTTGCCGCCGGTCCTGCGCATCGCCGAGGCGCTGAAAGCCTATGACGTCGCCTGGCTGGAGGAGCCGATCCGTTACAATGAGCTCGACGCCATGGCCGAACTTGCCCGCCACACATCCATTCCGATCGCCGCCAGCGAAAGGCTGGCCTCGCGGCAGATGTTCAAGCAGTTGATCGACAAGCGCGCCGCCTCGGTGATCATGATCGACCTCGCCTGGTGCGGCGGCCTTAGCGAGGCACGCAAGATCGCCAACATGGCCGAAGCCAGCGAACTGCCGGTGACCTTGCACGACTGCACCGGGCCGATCGTCTATGCCGCCAGCTGCGCGCTGTCCGCGACCTTGCCGAACGTCAATTACCAGGAAGCGGTGCGCGCCTATTTCACCGGCTGGTACACCGAGATCGTCGCCGACATTCCGCTGGTCAGCGATGGCCATGTCGCGCCGCTGGAGGGGCCGGGCCTTGGTCTCAGCCTGCGACCGGAGCTGTTCGAGCGGCCCGACGCCACGGTGCGCATCACCAAGATCTAGCGGCCATACAGGCTCTGTTCGGAGCCAGTAGACATTATGCTATTATAATCTATTATCAGCCAAAGCGAGCGACCAACAAGCTCGCCGCCGGCGCTCGGCTGCCCGGCGCCAGACGGATTCAGGGAGGCCTTGGTGGCAATGTCTGCGGCGCGCGCACGCGAGGATTTCAAGGGTGCGCCAAATCTGCCCGACCGGGAAATCCTGCTCGACCTGTTCGAGCGAATGGTGCTGTTGCGCCGCTTCGAAAGCATCGCCCAGATCGCGTGCCGCAAGGGCGAAACGCCGGGCTTCCTGCATCTCTATATCGGTGAGGAGGCGACAGGCGTCGGTGTCTGCGCGCATCTGCGCCCGACTGACTGGGTCACATCAACCCATCGTGGCCATGGCCACGCGCTGGCCAAGGGGGCCAACCCCGGCCGCGTGATGGCCGAGCTGTTCGGCAAGGTCGACGGCATCTGCGGCGGCCGCGGCGGCACCATGCATCTCTATGATCGCTCGGTCGGGCTGTTCGGCACCAATGGCATCGTCGCCGCCGGCATCGGCCATGCCGTCGGCATCGGCATGAGCGCCCGCCAGCAGGGCCGCGACGACATCGGCGTCGCCTTTTTCGGCGACGGCGCCGCCAATCATGGCGGCTTCCACGAGGCGCTCAATTTCGCCGCTGTGCAGCGCGCCCCGGCGGTCTTCGTCTGCGAGAACAACCTTTACGCCACCGCGACGCCGCTAAAGTCCGTCACGCTCAACCCCGAAATCGCCACCAAGGCCGCGTCCTACGGCATGCCCGGCATCGCCGTCGACGGCAACGATGTCTTCGCCGTCTGGCTGGCCATGAAGGAAGCCACCGAGCGCGCCCGCGCCGGCAAGGGTCCGACGCTGATCGAGGCCAAGACCTATCGCACCGTCGGTCATCATGAGGGCGATCCGGTCATCGGCACTTACCGCACGCAAGAGGAACTCGACGCCTGGATCAAGCGCGACCCGATCGACATGTTCCGCAAGAAGCTGGTTCAGGAGTACGGGGTCGCCGATGCAGAGGTGCTGGCGACGATCGAAAGCCGGATCGAGAAGGTGGTCGAGGAGGCACTGACCTTCGCCCGCAACTCGCCCGAGCCTGACCCGGCAACGGTGCGGCTGCACGTCTTTGCCGATCCGATCAATCCGCCCGCCGCCCTGCAGCCGCGCGCCGCCGGCGAGACGCGCACGCAAGGCTGGCTCGAAGCGGTGCGCGACGGCATCGCCGAGGAGATGCGCGCCAATCCGGCGATCCTCTATTTCGGCGAAGGCACCGGCGAGCGCGGCGGCAGCTTCGCCCACACCAGGAATCTCTGGCAGGAGTTCGGCGCCGAGCGCATGGTCGACACGCCGATTTCCGAACAGGGTTTCACCGCCGCCGCCGTCGGCGCTTCGGCCACCGGCGCCCGCACCGTCTCGGACCTGATGTTTGCCGACTTCGCTTTCGAGACTGCCGGGCAGATCTTTTTGCAGGCGGCGAAGCTGCGCTACATGACCAGCGGCCTGATGAGCGCGCCGATGGTGGTGCGCGTCGGCGCTGGCGCGCTGCGCAGTTCCGGTCCGCATCACAGCGGCATCTATCATCCGGTCTTCGCTCATATGCCGGGCCTCATCGTCTGCGTGCCCTCGACTCCGGCCGATGCCAAGGGCCTGATGAAGACGGCGCTGAGGGCCGGCGACCCCGTCATCATGCTCGAACCCAAGGCGCTGTTCGCCTCGAAGGGCGAGGTGCCCGTGGGCGAACATTATGTGCCCTTCGGCGTCGCGCGCATCGCCCGGGCTGGCGCCGACATCACCATCGTCGCCGCCGGCCAGATGGTGCAGCGCGCGCTGGAGGCCGCCGAGACGCTGGTCGCGGAAGGCGTAGAAGCCGAGGTGATCGACCCGCGCACCATCATGCCGCTCGACATCGACGCCATCGTCGCCAGCGTCCGCAAGACCCATCGTCTGCTCATCGTCGACGAGGCCTGGGCGATGTGCGGCCTTGGCGGCGAGATCGCGCAAGCCATCAACGAGCTTGCCTTCGATGAACTCGACGCGCCACCCGGAAGGCTGCACACGGCGCCGACTTCGCATCCCTTCGCGCCAGTGCTGGAGCGCGCCATGCTGGTCGATACAGCGCGCATCGTCCAGGGTGTGCGCGACGTCATCGCTGGCCAGCCGCCGGTGCCGGATCACTGGTACACGGTCGGCCTGAAAAGCGCTGCGCCGGCTAAGCCTGCGCCTGCTCCGGCCAAGCCGCAGCCCACCCTGCCAGCGATTTCTGCTCCCATTGCCGGCGACGACGAGCCAATAACGATGCCGTTCGGCGATCTCACCGTCAGCGAAGGCACCGTCATGAAATGGCTGAAGGCGGTCGGCGATGCCGTCAAGGAAGGCGAACTGATCGCCGAGATCGAGACCGACAAGGCCGTGGTCGAGATCGATGCGCCGGTCAGTGGCACGCTTGTCGCGATCGACCAGCCGGTTGGCGCCGTGGTGCCAATGGGCGGCCGCATCGGCGGCATCAAGAAATAGACCACCACCAGATATGAAATCTGAAGGGCAAGCATGAAGATCCTATGCGCCAACTGGCAAGCCGCCGACGAGGCCGAACTCGAACGGGAGCATTATCCCGACATCGAACTCATCCTGGCCCGCTCGACGAATGACAAGGCTGCCAGCCTCGATCCCGCAATCTGTGCGTCGGTCGATGCCGTCATCAACTATTCGCCGACTCACAATGTCGCGGCCGCTCCGACCGCCTTTCCCAAGGCGAGGATCGCGGTGCGCTCGGGCGTCGGCTTCGACAACATCGACACCGCGGGCTGGGGCGCGCGCAAGATCCCGGCCTGCAATGTTCCGGACTATGGCACGACCGAAGTCGCCGACCACGCCATCGGGCTGATGCTGGCGCTGACGCGCGGCACCTCCGCCTATGGCGCGGAGCTTTCCGGCAACGGCGCCGAAGGCTGGCATTTCTCCAGGGCGCCGCTGGTGCGCCGGCACAAGGGTGCCACCTTCGGCGTTGTCGGGCTCGGCCGCATCGGGCTTGCCACTGCCCGCCGCGCCGCCGCTTTCGACATGAAGGTGGTGTTCTACGACCCGCATCTTCTGTCCGGCGTCGACCTCTCGACCGGCTACGAGCGGGTCCATTCGCTGGCCGAGCTGATGGGGCAGGCGGATGTGGTGAGCGTTCACACGCCGTTGAGCGAGGAAACCCGCAAGCTGCTTGGTGCACCTGCCTTTGCCGCCGCCAAACCCGGTCTTGTGCTGGTCAACACGGCGCGCGGCCCGATCGTCGATCTCGACGCGCTGGAAGCGGCAATGCGCGAGGGCACCGTCGCCGGGGCCGGGCTGGACGTGCTGCCGAACGAACCGGGCGATCTCGACCATCCGTTGCTGGTGGCATGGCAGCGCCGCGAGCCGTGGATCGCCAACCGGCTGATCGTCACCCCGCACGCTGCCTTCTACAGCCCAGCGGCGATGCGCGACCTCAGGCTGAAATCGATCGAAGTGGTGCACGCCTACCTCGCCGAGGGCCGGCTCACCAACTGCGTCAATTCCGAGTATCTGAAATGAACATGGCGGTCGGCCAAACCCGGCGTCTGGCGGTGTCACCCTATGCGCGCCGCCTGGCGCGCGAGCGTGGCCTTCCGCTCGAGACGCTCCAGGGCAGCGGCCCCGGTGGCCGCATCCTGGCCGCTGACGTGCGGGGCCTCGTCCCTGTTCCCACCCCTGTAAATTCGCCTGATATCCTCGCCCCTGCTGCTGCCGCGCCATCTGTCGCTGCGCCCCGAATGGCCGCTTTCGCCGCATCGCTCGCGCTGGGCGCGCTGCGCGACCTGCTGGCCGCGCTGGAGAGCACCGGGAAAGTATTCGACATCGACGACGTGCTGCTGCGCGCGGCCGCTCATGCGTTCGCTGAAACTTCCGAGGCCGCCATGCTCGGCGGCACTCCGGTCGCTCTGGAGCTCGCCGGACGGCAAGCGGTCTTCGCGGCTGTCCCGCAGGTTACCTTGACGTCACTGCGCTCGACACGGCTTGCGGCTCTGGCCGACAACCATGACGACGCGGAAAAACCGGCCGCACTGTCCTTGCGGCTCTTGCCGGCGAGCGAAATCCGGCCGCTGATGATGCCGCTTCTGCCGGGCCGCGCCATGCGCCTGACCGTCTGCGTCGCTGCGGGAGGTGGCCATGCCGAATGCCTGCTCACCACGGATACAGCAAGCCTTGACGAGGCGGCCGCGGCTGCGTGGCTCGCCGCCCTGAAATCGGCGATCGAACACCCGCTCCGGCTCTTCGTCTGATGTTCCGGATCGTCGGCGGCATCGCCTAGCCTCTGGGCGAGGAAGCTATTATAAAAGCTTCGACACAGGCGCGACGAGGCTCATGGATCACTCCGTTCCCACCATCGATATTCTTCCCCGGCGCACACTCGGCCGCTCGAACGGGCCTCTTTACCGCCAGCTTGCCGACATCCTGCGCGAGCCGATCGGCAACGGCACCTTCCCCGTCGGCGGTGAACTGCCGAAGGAGGCGACCATTGCCGAGCATTTCGGCGTCAGCCTGATCACCGTGCGCCAGGCCTTGCGGGACCTCGAGGCCGACGGGCTGATCAGGAAACGGTCGGCGAAACCAGCGGTGGTGACGGCGCGCAATCCGTCGGTCAACCTCAGCTGGAAATTCAAGAACTTCGCCGACATGGCGGCCTTCACCAAGGATGCCGAGCTGACGGTGAAATCCTATCGCAAGGAGGTCTCCCCGGTGCTTCAGCGCCATTTCGGCATGGGCAAGGACGAGGCGGGCTACTGCTTGCGCGGTATCCTGTCGGTGGGTGAGCAGAAGAAGGCCCAGATCACCAGCTATTTCCCGCCTTCTGTCGGAGCGAAGCTGAAGCGGGACGATTTTTCCGACGTGCTGATCTTTCGTTCGGTGCAACGGCATCTCGGCCTTCGGCTCGACGTCGCGCATGTCACGGTCCGCGCCGAGATCGCCGACGAGGCCATCGCGGAAGACCTCGCCATCGCGCTGGGCAGTGCGGTCCTGAGTGTGGAGATGCTCTACCAGTCGGCTGACCAGCAGAGCATCGAGTTCACCATCGCGCGGCATCCGGCCGATCTCTTCAGCATCAGCTACGACGCGCCGAACGACCTCGCCTGAACCCGATCGGCGGGGATTTCACGCCGATTTCGCCGTCTCGGCCATGGACAGCTTTATAAAATTATAATAGCATCATAGCTAGGATGGAGGCTGCGTCGGGAACCACGATCGAACGTGGAGGCGCAGCCGCATCCGACGTCGAGCATTTGACTGGTGCGTGTCGCCCGAGTGCACAGTGGTTCTGGGGTAGCGGCATGCACAAAACAAAGTCTGTCCATAAGGGGGTGTGCGGCGAAGGCACTTGATAGGCAGCGGCGTTCGCGCGGCTGACACCAAACACGGGAGGAGGAAATCATGAAAGCAGGCGCATTCTTCGCCGGCCTTGCGGTGATCGCGACGACTTTGTTGTCGATCGATGCCGTGCCGGCCAACGCACAGGACAAGAAGCCCTACACCATCTATCTGTCCAACAATTTCGTCGGCAACGACTGGCGCCAGCAGATGCTGCGCAGCGCCGACATCGCGGTCAAGAAGCCGCCGCTTGCCGGTCGCGTCGACCTCAAGGTCGAGGTGGTCGACACCACGGTCCAGGCGCAGATCAATTCCCTCAACAACATCATTCGCAACAAGCCCGACGCCATCGTGATCGACGCGGGCTCCGGCGAAGCACTCAACCCGACGATCGAGAAGGCCTGCAAGGCCGGCATCGTGGTCATCGCCTTCGACCAGATCGTCAGCGCGCCCTGCGCCTACACGATGGAGTCCGACTGGGGCCGGGCACCGCGCGTCGAGGCCGAATGGCTGGTCAAGAAACTCGGCGGCAAGGGCAAGATCCTCGTTGATCGCGGGCTTGCCGGTGCTCCGATCTCCGCCCAGTTGCAGGGTGGTTTCGAGGAAGTCATCAAGAAATATCCCGGCATTGAAGTGGTCGGCTATTTCAACGGCGACTATGCGCTGGGACCCGAGCAGGCCGGCGTCGCCAGCCTGCTGGCGGCGCACCCGCAAGTCGACGCCATCTTCGTCCAGGGCTACGGCGCCGGAGCGATCAAGGCGCTGCAGGATGCCGGTCGTCCGATCGTTCCCATCACCGGCAGTCCGTTCAACCTGACGACCACGACCTGTGCGCAGACGCAGGGCGCCCAGTGCATCCTTGCACCCAACCCTGCCTATCTGTCGGCGGAGGCCTTGAAGCTCGCTGTGGAGATACTGGACGGCAAGAAGCCGGCGGAAAAAAAGATCCTGCTGCGCAACGCCTTCCTCACCACCGATCCGGTCCCGTCAGAATTGTATCCCGACGCGACCATGCAGAAGATAGAGGTTGGCAAGAATGCCTTTCCGGACATGGCACCGGGCCTGTTTCTTCCAGTCAGCCCGGACTGGGTTGAAATCACCCCGGCCGAGGCCGCCGGCTCGAAATGACGATGCCTGCCGATCGGTGACGAAATGGTCGCCTCCAGGCCTCTCCGATGCGCCTTGGCTTAAATTGACAAGGCGCATTGGTACCGGTATCAATTTACACGCAGCACCCACCAAGATGGCGAAGTCCATCACCGGCTGATGCAGGAAACGCAAGGAGGAGAGATCATGAAACTGAAGACAATTTGCGCCGGACTGGCAAGCCTTGCCGTGTCCGCGGTCGCCATCGGCACGGTGCCGAGCCACGCCGAGGACAAGAAGCCCTACACCATCTACCTCTCGAACAACTTCGTCGGCAATGACTGGCGCCAGCAGATGGAGCGTGTCGCCACCGTGTCGGTGAACAAGGGACCGCTGAAGGGCCGCGTCGACCTCAAGATCGAGAACGTCGAGAACACGGTCCAGGCGCAGATCAACTCGCTGAACAACATCATCCGCCAGAAGCCGGACGCCATCCTCGTCGATGCCGGTTCGGATTCGGCATTGAACCCGACCATCAAGAAGGCATGCGACGCCGGCATCGTCGTCATCAGCTTCGACCAGGTGGTGACCGAGCCCTGCGCTTTTGCCGTCGCGTCCGACTGGGACCGCATCCCCTCGGTCATGGCCGAGTGGATGGCCGTGCAGCTTGGCGGCAAGGGCAACATTATCCTCGACCGTGGCCTTGCCGGCGCGCCGATCTCGGCGCAATTGCAGCAGGGCTACGAGAAGGTGCTGGCCAAGTATCCCGACATCAAGGTCGTCGGCTACTACAACGGCAATTACGCGCTCGGGCCGGAGCAGTCGGGCGTCGCGGCTCTGCTTGCCGCCAATCCGAAAATCGATGGTATCATGACGCAAGGCTATGGCTCCGGCGCCATCCAGGCGCTGAAGGATGCCGGCCGGCCGATCGTCCCGGTCGTCGGCTTCTCCTACAATGTCGCCGCGCTCACCTGTGCGCAGACGCAAGGCGCCAAGTGCATCCTCGGCTCGAACCCGGCCTATCTCTCTTCGGAGGCGATCAAGCTGGCGGTCAACATTCTCGACACTGGCAAGAAGCCGGCCGAGCGCTCCGTCTCGGTCAAGGGTGACTTCGTCACCACCGATCCGTTCGAGTCCAAGCTTTACCCCGGCACCAAGATGATCAAGATCGCGGTCGGCGAAAATGCCTTCCCCGACCAGGCGCCCGGCCTGACGCTGCCGATCACGCCCGATTGGGTCGAGATCACCGCTGCGGAAGCCGCCGGCAGCAAGTAACATCTGTCACCGCGACCCTGTCTCCCGGCATCGCAGGATGTCGGGAGAGCTTTTCGAGAGCAGCCCATGGACCTCGTCACCGTCAAAGGCCTGTCCAAACGCTATGGCGGCATCGTCGCGCTGAGCGAGGCGACATTCAGCGCCCGTGCCGGCGAAGTGCACGCGTTGCTCGGCGAGAATGGCGCGGGCAAGAGCACCTTCATCCAGATCCTGTCCGGCGCGGTGCGGCATGATGGAGGCTCGATCCTGGTCGACGGCCAGGACTATCGCCCGGCCAACCCCGATGCCGCCCAGGCGCGCGGCATCGCCGCCGTCTTCCAGGAGCTGTCGCTGATCCCCGATCTCAGCGTCGAGCAGAACATCTGGTTCCGCCACGAACCAAGAACGCTTCTGCGCACCGTCAATCGCGCCGAGATGCGCCGCAAGACGCTGGCGCTGCTCGACAAATACAATTTTCCAGCACTTCGCCCCGACCAGGAATTGCGGCGGCTGACACTGGCCGAACGGCAGATCGTCGAGATCGCCAAGGGGCTGGCCAAGGACCCGCGCATCCTGATCCTCGATGAGGCGACCTCGGCGCTGCCGGCGCGTGAGGCGGAGTGGCTGCTCAAGCTCACCCGGCAGCTCGCCGCCGAGGGCAGGCTGGTCATCTTCATCTCGCACCGCATGGCCGAGGTGCGCGCCATCGCCGACCGGCTGACCATCTTCCGCAATGGCAGCACCATTGCCGTGCACGAAGCCAATGCCGTGTCCGACAACGAGATCGTCACCCAGATGATCGGCCGGCACCTCGACCGGCTCTATCCCGAGCGTGTTGCCACCGCGACCGATCGCATCGCGCTGAGCGTCAAGAATTTTTCGAGCGGCAGTCGGCTCTCCGGCGTCGACTTTGCCCTGCGCGAGGGCGAGGTGCTCGGCGTCGGCGGCCTGCAGGGTCACGGCCAGCGCGAACTGTTCCAGGCACTGTTCGGCGCCAGCAAGGCCAGCGGTACCATCGAACTCTGGGGCAAGCCGGTTTCGATCGGCAATCCGCGCCAGGCCCTGACCGGCAAGGATGGTATCGCATTGGTGCCCGAGGATCGGCGCGGGCAGGGCCTGCTTCTGACCAAGAGCGTGCGCGAGAACCTCACACTGTCGGTCATCAAGCGCTTCACGGAAAACGGCTTGCTGAGCCGGCAAAAGGAAGCCGCCCTGGTCAAGGAAATGGTCGACTTCCTGCGCATCAAGGCCGGCACGCCGGAACAGCTTGCCGGCACTCTGTCCGGCGGCAACCAGCAGAAGGTGATCTTCGGCAAGATGCTGCTCACGCAAGCGCGCGTGCTGCTGCTCTATGATCCGACGCGCGGCGTCGATGTCGGCACCAAGGGGGAGATCTTCCAGTTGATGCGCGACCTCGCGGCCAGGGGCTATGCAATCCTGTTCCATTCGAGCGACATGCCGGAGCTCGTTCATGTCGCCGACCGCGTGCTGGTGATGCGCAACGGCGGTGTTGCCGCGACGCTGGAGGGCGACCGCATTTCGGAGGCAGGCATTTTGCGCGCCGCCATGCTTGAAAGCGAGGCGGCCTGAGGCATGGTGATGGCGATCGCGGAGCAACCTGTCGAGATGGCGCAAAGGCCCGCCGAAATGAAATCCGCCAAGCCGGGCATCGACTGGCGCGGCCGCGCGCTCGACCGCGCGCCGTTCCTCGTCGCGTGCCTGATGCTGGCCTTGATCGTCGCCATCTACGGCAGCCTGCAGTCCGGCGTCTTTTCGCTGGATGAGCTGAACCTCGATACGGCGGCGGCGTTGACGCTGATGCTGGCGGCGACCGGCCAGACCATCGTGCTGGTGCGCGGCGGCATTGATCTGTCGATCGGCGGCATGATCAGCCTCGGCACGGTGATCGCGGCAACGCGGTTTACCGATGATCCGTCGACCGTGGCACTTTGGGCTCTGGCCATCCTCGCGCTCGGCTTCCTGATCGGCGCGCTCAATGGTCTGCTGATCTCGCTGCTCAAGCTGCAGCCCTTCCTGGTGACGCTCGCCACATGGTCGATCCTCAACGGCGTCGCCATGATCATCCTGCCGACCGATGGCGGCAGTGTGCCAGGCTGGTGGGTCAGCTTCGGCTACGCGCAACTGTTCGGCCTGACCAGTCCGGTGTGGATGCTGCTTGCCCTGCTGCTGTTCTGGTGGTGGTTCCGCGCCACCCGCGTCGGCATCACCATCCAGGCGACAGGCTCCAACGAAAAGTCGGCGTTCCTGTCGGGCGTATCGATCACTGGTGTCAACGTCATCACCTATGGCCTCTCCGGCCTGTTCGCGGCGGGGGCAGCACTGTTTCTGACGACGCAGACCGGCGCCGGCTCGCCGACCATCGGCAAGGACTACATCCTGCCTTCGGTGGCGGCGGCGGTCATCGGCGGCGTCAGCCTGTTCGGCGGCCGCGGCCATCTTGCCGGCACGCTGATCGGCGCCTTCGTGCTCACCCTGATCGGCAATCTGGTCTTCGTCCTGCATGTGTCGAGCTACTGGCAGCCGGTGGCTTCCGGCGTCATCCTGCTGCTCTCGGTGCTGGCCAGTTCCGTCGCCGAGAAAGCCGCAAGGGGCCGTGTCCAATGAGCGCCTTCCTCGCCCGCAACCGGCTCATCGTGCTTGCCTATGCCGGCATGGTCGTGCTGCTCCTGGTCACGGCGCTGTTCTCGCCGGGCTTCCTGTCGGTCTCCAACATGCGCTCGACCGTCGTGCTGGCCGCCTTCGCCGGCATCGTCGCGCTCGGCCAGACCTTCGTCATCATCGGCGGCGGCATTGACCTGTCGGTGCCATGGGTGCTCAATTCGGCGGCGATTGTCATGGCGCTGCTGTGCGGCGGGCAGGACCTGCCGCTGGTCTGGGTCATGCCGCTGCTGCTCGCCGGCGGAGCCTTCATCGGGCTGATCAACGGCGTCGGCGTCGCCCAGTTCGGCGTGCCGCCAATCATCATGACGCTGGCCACCAACGTCATCCTGCAAGGGCTGATCCTGGTGCTGACCGGCGGCTCGCCGACGCCCTCTGCGCCGGCCTTGATCCAATATCTTTCGGTAGGTCGCATCGGCGCCTTCCCGGTGATCGCACTGATCTGGCTCGCGCTGACGCTGGTGGCGACGCTGCTGCTCTCCAAGGCAGCGTTCGGTCGTCACCTTTATGCGCTCGGCACCAGCGCCACCGTCGCCGAATTCTCCGGCGTGCCGACGGCGCGCACCACCATCCTGACCTATGTGATTTCCGGCCTCACCGCCGCCTTCGCCGGCATGCTTCTGACCGGCTATTCCGGCCAGGCCTATCTCGGCATGGGCGACGCCTATCTGTTCACCTCGATCGCGGCGGTTGCCATCGGCGGCGCCTCGATCCTCGGCGGCAGCGGCCACTATCTGGGCACCGTCGCCGGCGCCATGGTGCTCACCATCCTCACCGGCCTGCTGCCGGCGCTGAACCTGTCGAGCGGTGCGCTGCTCATCGTCTATGGCGCGGTGATCCTGCTCACCGTGTCGATCGGCAGCGAGACCTTCGCCGGTCTCGGCGGCAAGATGCGCAGAAAGGAGGGCTGACCATGGTCGAAATCACCTGTGTCGTCGATGCCAGGGCCGAGCTCGGCGAAGGCACGCTCTGGGACCCGAAGGCCGGCGTGTTGTGGTGGATCGACATCTGGAAGAAGCTGATCCATCGCTACGATCCATCGACCGGCAGGGACGTGGTCTTCGAGACGCCGGAATATCTCGGCTGCCTTGGCCTGCGCGAGAAGGGCGGCCTGGTGCTGACCATGACAAACGGCTTCCATTTCTTCGACCCGGCAACCGGCAGGTTCGAGGCGATCGTCGACCCGGAAGCGCATATGCCGAAAACCCGCTTCAACGACGGCAAGCCGGACCGCCAGGGCCGCTTCTGGTCGGGCTCGATGTTCGAGGTGCCGGGCCAGCCGATCGAATTCATCGGCGCGCTCTACCGGCTCGATCCAGACCTTTCGGTCCATAAGATGATCGACGGCATCGGCTGCTCCAACGGGTTGGCCTGGAGCCCGGATTCGAAAACCATGTATTTCTCCGACAGCCATGCCGGCGCGGTATGGGCCTATGATTTCGATGCCGCCACCGGCGATATCGAAAACCGCCGCACCTTCATCGACATGACGGTGACCGGCGGCGTCGCCGACGGCGCCACCGTCGATGCGGAAGGCTGCTACTGGGTGACCATCCCGGTGACCGGCAAGGTCAGTCGCTACGATCCGGACGGCGAGCTGATGCAGACCGTGCAGCTGCCGACCGACCTGCCGACCTGCTGCGAATTCGGCGGCAAGGACCTCGACATCCTCTATGTCACCTCGGCCGTGCTCCGGCGTCCGGCCAGTCACTTCGTCCGCCAGAAGAATCCGGGCGGGCTGTTCGCGCTCGACGTCGGCGTCAAGGGCCTGACGCTGCCAGCGTTCAAGGGCTAGAGGCAGCAACTCTACGCAGCCGACATGACCAGCGGCTTTTCGATCTTGCGCGTCATTCCGGTAGCGAAACGACGCTTGAGATAGCCGGCATTCCGTGGATTCCTTCAAGTCGCAGTGGGCGTCGCGTGGAGCGAAGCCAAGACCCCGTTGCGTGAGCTTGTGCGACCTAGAGCAATTCCAGGAAAAGTGTGAAACGGTTTTCCGTCCGGAATTGCGTCAAAACAAAGAGTTAGAGCGGTTTGCCGTTTCCGTGAAACGGTGAACTGCTCTAGATCAGACCCGACATGTTGGAAAAGGCCATCGCCTTGCGCAGCAGCTCGGCGAAGCGCTCGCCAGCCGTTTCGCGCGGACCGCTGTTGTCGATCGAGGTGACGCCTGGCCCGGACAAGGTCACATTGGCGCTGCGCGCCAGCCGCGCCAGCACTTCGCCGCGTGACTCGCGGCCGCGCATCGCCAACCGCTCGGCCAGCACCTCCGGCGAGGCGGTGATCTCGACGATCGCCAGATTGGCATAACGCTCTCGCAACACCGGGATGATCGCGCGCGACACGTTGGCGACGGCAACATGGCCATTGGCGACCGACCAGTCGACGTCGGCCGGGATGCCATAGCGCAAGCCATGCGCCTCCCAGGAGACGGCAAAGGCGCCATCGGCTTCGGCTTCGACGAAGGCGGCCTCGGCCAGCGTGTCGTGATCCTCGCTTGCGGCATCGCTCGGCCTGGTGATGACGCGGCGGACGAACTCCAGCCGGGTCTCCTCGGCGAAGCGGGCGCGGGCGTAGCCGATCACCGTGTCCTTGCCGGCGCCGCTCGGGCCCACAACGGCGACGAAGACGCCGTCACGAATCGGAAACGTTTCGGCGGACAGTTCACGCTCGATCAATGCCGACACCATCATGCAACCCGGCGCCCCTGCCGCCAGACCGTGCGCACCACCGGAACATGGTCGTCGACGCGTACGCGCACCAGGTCGGCGCGCCGGCCTTGTTCGATCACGCCGCGGTCGGTCAGGCCAACAGCTTCGGCAGGGTTCTTGGACACCATGGCGACCGCCTGCGGCAAGGTAATGCCCTCGACGACATCGCCAAGGAAGAAGGCGGACTGGATCAGGCTGAAGGGAATGTAGTCGGACGACAAGATATCGAGCAGGCCGTCCCCGGCCAGCGTACGAGCCGAGACATTGCCCGAATGGGAGGCGCCGCGCATGACGTTGGGCGCGCCCATCAGCACGCCGAGCCCGGCCTCTTTCGAGGCCCTTGCGGCTTCCTCCGTGGTGGGGAACTCGGCGACGCGCACACCTTGCTCGATCGCTTCGTCGACATGGCCAATGGTGGCGTCGTCATGGCTTGCGAGTACGATGCCGCGCTCACGGCAGGCGGCGGCGATCACCGCCCGGTTCGGCGCCGAATTCCGCGCCGATTCCGCCATCCGCTTTTCGCAGAACACTTTGAAATCGCGGTCGGTGAGCTTCAGCTTGCGCTGGTAGTAGTAGGCATAGGTTTCGAGATTGACGAACTGGCGCTGGCCGGGCGCATGGTCCATCAGCGATGCCAGCTTGACCCGCTCGTCGCCATCGAAATTGGCGAATGCCTTGAGGCAATCCGGTGCCGAAACCTCGCAGCGCAGATGGATGAAATGGTCGGCGCGCAGCCGATCCTGGTGCACGCTGTCCTCGATCGCGTCGGCCAGCTTGCGGATGTCGGTCGACGTCAGGTCGGCGTCCTCATCCATGCCGACGCGCAAGGCATCGAGCACGGTGGTGATGCCGGCGGTCGCTACCTGTGCGTCATGCGCGAGCACGGCGGCGATCGGGTTCCAGCGCACCTTTGGCCGCGGCGCGTAATGGCCTTCGAGATGGTCGGTGTGGAGTTCGACCAGACCCGGAATGACATAGTCGCCGCCCATGTCCTCGCCGCTGCGGCCGGCGCCGGCATCGATGCCGGTGATAAAGCCGTCACGCAGCACCAGAGAACCCTCGACGATCTCGTCGGCAAGCACGATGCGGGCATTGTGGAGAACAGTCTCGGCGGTCATTTCAGGCAGTCCTTGGTTGTTCACGCAGCGGTTTGTTCAGGCGGTTTTTCTGGCCTGACGGCGTCCGAGCGCGTGATGGGAGAGCACCATGAACGGCGCGCCCGGTTCGGTTTCTACAAACAGCGTCAGCGCGTCGACCAGGACCGGCTGTTGTAGAACCTCCGCGAACAAGCTGTCGATGGCTAGGCGAAGACGAGGGCTTTCCTGTGACGCCGCCCGGCCGGACAGCGTCATGTGGAAGCGAAAGGTTTCGAAGACATAGGGATAGCCCCATTGGCAGAGATTGCGGAATTCGCCCGGCTTCAGCGAATCGGGGCTGCGCCGTTCGATCTCGGCTTCGGTCAGCGGCGCGCGAAAACGGTCGAAGTCGCGCACCACGTCATCGGCGAACCGGTTGAGCGCCGGCAGCGGCGCTTCCGGCACCAGCGCGAAGAAGCCGTCGATCTGGCTGACGACAAGGCGCGGGATCGTCACCACCGGCGTCGCTTCGGCAAAAGCGTCGAGCGCGGCGCGCAGCGAGGCTTCCGTCTCGTTGGCGGCCAGGCGGAAGGGCGCTTTCAGCGTCGCGTGAAAGCCGTAGCGGCGCGCCGAAGCGGTATGGAAGGCGACTTCGGCCGCCGAAAGGTCGGCCACCGCCTCAACCGGCCTTGTCGCGGCTCCGAACGGGTCGCGGCCCAGCCAGTCGGCGGCGATCCGCGCCAGCTTCTCGTCCTGCCGGGGGGTGAAATAGATCGCGTAGCGCATAGGAAGTCCTCGTCAGCTCCGCTGCCATAGGTGATTTCCATGACGGATTGACGAAGCCTTGCTGGCTTTCAGGTAACAAAACGGTGCGGCCGGGTCATTAGCCGACGATTTTTTCGTGCTGGACCAGTCATCAGGTCCTGAAGCAATGGCCGATCAGGCCTTCATCAGCCATTCGTGCTCGGGCGCGTTGTGGAATTTCCACGTCCGCTTCGGCCCGGCCATGACGTTGAGATAGTAAAGGTCGTAGCCATGGCAGGCGGCGCAGGGATGATAACCCCTGGGCACCAGCACCACATCGCCGTCCTCGATCGCCATCGCTTCGTCCAGAGCGCGATGGCCATCCTTGTCGGCGTCGGTATAGACGCGCTGGAAGGCAAAGCCCTGCGGCGGGTTGAGGCGGTGATAATAGGTTTCCTCGAGATAGGACTCGGCAGGCAGATTGTCCTGGTCGTGCTTGTGCGGCGGGTAGCTCGACGTGTGGCCGCCGGGCGTGATGACCTCGACCACCAGCAGCGAGTCGGCCGGCTTGCCTTCCGGCAGGATGTTGGTGACGTAGCGCGTGTTGGTGCCCTTGCCGCGCACCTCCTGGCCGAGATCGTCCGGTGCGATGACGCGAACCGGCAGGCCACCGCCCAATCCTGGCGCCGAGCACACGGCGAGTTCCAGTTCGGCGTCGGCGGTCACCGACCAGTTCGATCCCTCGGGCACATAGACCGACCAAGGCTTGCCCTCGAAGGGCGACATGCGTTGGCCAAGCAAGCCGAGATCCTTGCCGCCGGCTTTCGCATTGCCCTTGCCGGTGACGAACACCAGGCAGACTTCGCGATCATCCGTTTTTCCGGACGCTGTCTCGCCGGGCTTCAGCCGATGCAGGTCGAAACCGACATAGGTCCAACCGGCGTTTTCCGGCGTCACATGGGCGACGCGGCCATGGCCCTTGTCGGCCTTCACCAGCAGCTTCGACATCCGGGTTACTCCTTCGGTTCGGGCTCGGCCGCTGCCTTGTTCTCGTCGGCCGGCTTGTAGAGATAGAAGAACTGCCAGATGCCGTAGCCGGCGAAGCCGAGCGCGATGATGCCCCAGAACGGCGTGCCGGTGGCGAACTCGATGATTGACCAGATGACGCAGACAGCGACGACGGCCACGCGCCGCCACAGCGGGCGGAAGAACGGGTGTTCGGAATCTTTCATCGGGCCAATCTACAGCAACCTGCTTCGCAGGGAACCATCGCATCAGGCATTGGGGAAACCCTGCGTTTCAACCGTATAGCCGGCAGCCGTCATCACCCGCATCAGCTCCTTGTGGCCGACCTGCGCCATCTTGAGCGGCGGGTTCTTCTTCGGGTCCTGCTCGGCCTCAACCACGAACCAGCCTTCGTAGCCATGGTCCGCGAACCGTTGCACGATTGCGCCGAAATCCAGCGAGCCGTCGCCCGGCACCGTGAAGGCGCCGAGCGCCACGGCATCGAGGAAAGACTGCTTCGTGCGGTCGAGCCTGTCGATCACGCCCATGCGCACATCCTTCACATGCACATGGTTGATGCGCTTGTGGTGGTTGTCGATGGCGCGCAGAACGTCGCCGCCGGCAAAGGCCAGATGTCCCGCATCGAGCAACAGCGGAATGCCGGCTCCGGAATAGCGCATGAAGGCGTCGAGCTCCGGCTCGGTCTCGACCACTGCCGCCATGTGATGGTGATAGGACAGCGGCATGCCTTGCTCGGCGCACCATTCGCCAAACTCGGTGAGGCGCTTCGCATAGGCCTTCATCTCGTCGTCCGACAGCTTCGGCTTGGTGGCAAGCGGCTTCGAGCGGTCGCCCTGGATCGAGCGGCCGACCTCGCCATAGACGATGCAAGGCGCATTCACCGCCCGGAACAGGTCGATCATCGGCTGGATGCGGTCCTTGTTCCTGGCCATGTCCTCATCGACCAGCGTGCCCGAGAACCAGCCGCCGCACAGCGTCACGTCGGCTGCCTTCAGGATCGGCAGCATGACATCGGGGTCCTTGGGAAAACGCCGGCCCATTTCCATGCCGGTGAAACCGGCCGAACGCGACTGGCGCAGGCACTCCTCCAGCGAGACGTCATCGCTGAGTTCCGCAAGATCGTCGTTCCACCACGCGATGGGGGACATGCCCAGTCTGGCTTTCAAGTCGTCACTCCATTTTAGAACAGTTCATCTTTTCGTCGGCGCCGCCCCTCATCCGCCTGCCGGCACCTTCTCCCCGTAAGGACGGGGAAAAGGGACAAGCGTCAACGTTCGCGACCCCTTCTCCCCGTCCTTCACGGGGAGAGGGTAAGGGTGAGGGGCCGCGCCGAGATCAATCACCAACGCTCTGCATCTGCCGCTTTTCATCATACGCCTTGCGCGCCGCGTTCACCTCGCTGCGTGCCGAGACCTCGGGCACCGCCACGTCCCACCAATGGCCACCGGCCTCGGTGGAAATCAGCGGGTCGGTGTCGATGACCAGCACGGTGGTGCGGTCGTTCTTCTTGGCCTTTTGCAGTGCGTTTTCGAGCCCCGCTATCGACGGCACTTTCTCGGCGATTGCCCCCATGCTCGCTGCGTGCGCGGCGAAATCGATGTCGGGCAGAACTTCATGCCGCGCATCCTTCAAGAGATTGTTGAAATTAGCGCCGCCGGTCGCCATCTGCAGCCGGTTGATGCAGCCATAGCCCCTGTTGTCGAGCAGCACGACGGTCAGCTTCAAACCGAGCATCACCGACGTGGCAATCTCGGAATTCAGCATCAGATAGGAGCCGTCGCCGATCATGACGACGACCTCCTCGTCGGGCTTCGCCATCTTGGTGCCGAGCCCGCCGGCGATTTCGTAGCCCATGGTCGAGAAGCCGTATTCGGCGTGGTAGGAGCCGGGCGCGCCCGCCTGCCAAAGCTTGTGCAGTTCGCCCGGCAGGCCGCCCGCGGCATTCAGCAGCGTCACGCCGGAGCCCATGGCGCGTTGCACGGCACCGATCACCTGTGCGTCGGACGGGTAGGCGGCATTGGTCGAGGCCGTCACCTTGGCGGCTTCGGCCTGCCAGGCCTTCTTGCCGGTGTCCGCATTGTCGGTCCAGGCGGAAGGGGCCTTCCAGCCCTTTAGCGCAGCACCCAGTTCGGTCAACCCTTCGGCCGCGTCGGCGACCAGCGGCAGCGCCCGGTGCTTGCCAGCGTCGAAGGGCTGCACGTTCAAGCCGATGATGGTCTTGCCGGAACTCTTGAACAGCGCCCATGAGCCGGTGGTGAAATCCTGCAGCCGCGTGCCGATGGCCAGCACGACATCGGCGCCCTCGGCCAGCCGGTTGGCGGCCGAAGTGCCGGTGACGCCGACCGCCGCCATGTTGAGCGGATGATCGTCCGGCAACGAGGATTTGCCGCCTTGCGTCTCGCAGACCGGAATGCCGGCGGTCTCGGCGAACTTCGCCAGTTCGTCCGAGGCTTGCGAATAAAGCACACCGCCGCCCGCGATGATCAGCGGCTTCTTCGCGCCCCTGAGCGCCGCCACAGCGGCGGCAAGTTCGTGGCGGTCCGACCGCGGCCGGCGTTGGTGCCAGACCCGCTCGGCAAAGAAGCTCTCGGGATAGTCATAGGCCTCGGCCTGCACGTCCTGGCACAGCGACAGCGTCACCGGACCGCAATCGGCCGGATCGGTCAGCACAGCCAAGGCACGGTTGAGCGCGGGAATGATCTGTTCCGGCCGCGTGATGCGGTCGAAATAGCGCGAAACCGGACGGAAGCAGTCGTTGACCGTCGCCGTGCCGTCGGAGAAATCCTCCGCCTGCTGCAGGACCGGGTCCGGGATGCGGTTGGCGAAGACATCGCCGGGGAGAAACAGCACCGGCAGCCGGTTGACATGGGCGAGTGCCGCCGCGGTCACCATGTTGAGCGCGCCCGGACCGATCGAAGAGGTCGCCGCCATGAAGCGGCGGCGGAAATTGGCCTTGCCGTAAGCAATCGCCGCATGCGCCATCGCCTGTTCGTTGTGGGCGCGGAAAGTCGGCAACTCGTCGCGGACCTGATAGAGCGCCTCGCCGATGCCGGCGACATTGCCGTGGCCGAAGATCGCCCAGACACCGCCGAAGATCGGCACTCGTCTGCCGTCGATCTCGGTCATCTGCCTGCTGAGAAAGCGGGTCAGCGCCTGCGCCATCGTCAGGCGGATTGTCTTGCTCATGGTGTTCTCCTCCGCAGTCCTTATGCCGCGCCTTCTTATGCTGCCTTGCGGCCGCGCGCGGCAAGCCACGCTTCGGTCAGCTGTTCGAAACGCGACGCCATGTCGGCCACTGCCTCGTCATCCGACATCTTGCCGGCGAGCCATTGTTCGGCCGCGTGAACGAAGATCGTGCGGCCGACGGCAAACCCCTTGACGATGGGCGCCTTGGCGGTGGCGGCGAAGGCAGCTTCCAGCTCGTCCTGTGGTGCTTCCAGCCCAAGCAGCACGACGCCGCGGCACCAGGGATCGTGTTTCAGGATCACCGCTTCGATCTTGGCCCAGGCGCCGGCCGATGCCTGCGGCTCGAGCTTCCACCAGTCGGGCTTGATGCCGAGCGCATAGAGTTCCTCCAGCGCGCGCGGGATGGTCGTGTCGTCGAGCCTGCCGTGCTTGCCGGCAATGATCTCGATGAGAAGTTCCCTGCCCACTTTCCGCGCTGCCTCGAACAGCGAGCGCAGCTTCTGCTGCTGCTCTTCCTTCAGCGCCGCCGGATCGTCGGGATGATAGAAGCACAGGCACTTGATGCAGTGATCGACCGGCCATTCGACCAACTGCGAGCCGATGTCCTGCGAGAATTCGAAGCGCAACGGCCGCGATCCCGGCAGTTCCACCGGCCGGCCAAGCCAGCTGAAGGGATGATGCGCGAATTCGAACATCGCCTTGCGGCCATGTTTCTCGTCGATCAGCATGCCGTAGCCGTCGCGACCGGCGGCGACCTTTGCCGCTGCCTTGACGGCCAGCACCTTGAAATCGCGGATGCGCGCCGGGTCGGCGCCGGCTTTCGCCGCCACGTCCTCCAACTGCACGCGGTGATCACAGGCGAGCGCCATCAGCGAGGGAATGTCGCGCCGGCGCGTCGTTGCCCAATGGATGTGGTTGATCGCCTCGTCCTTGCGCAAGGCCAGATGCTTGCTGCCGTTCTTGAGGAAGAACTGCAGTTCCTCGAAGGTCGGATACTCCGGCGCGCAGAGCAGCCGCGACACGGCGAAGGCGCCGCAGGCATTGGCCCAGGTCGCCGCCGTCGCATGGTCTTCGCCACCCAGCCAGCCGCGCAGGAAGCCGGACATGAAGGCGTCGCCGGCGCCCAGCACATTGTAGATCTCGATCGGGAAACCCTTGCCGACGACACCGTCCTCGAGATCGTCGCTGATCGGGCCGTCATAGACGATGCAGCCCATGGCGCCGCGCTTGAGGACGATGGTGGCCGAGGACAGCGAGCGGATCGTCTTCAGCGCGCTCAGGCAGTCGTCGGCGCCCGACGCGATCATGATCTCTTCCTCGGTGCCGACGATGAGGTCGCAATCGGGCAGCACCGTCTTCAGCTGGGCCGAGACGCGGTCCGACTTGACATAGCGCTCGAACCCTTCGGCATGGCCGGCCAGGCCCCACAGATTGGGCCGATAGTCGATGTCGAACACCACCTTGCCGCCCTTGGCCTTGATGATGCGGATCGCCTTGCGCTGGGCGGCGTCGCTGTTGGGGCGGGAAAAATGCGTGCCGGTGACGACAATCGAGCGGGCCGAGGCAATGAAGGCTTCGTCGATATCTTCAGGCGCCAGCGCCATGTCGGCGCAGTCGCTGCGGTAGAAGATCATCGGCGAGACACCTTCATCCTCGACCGATAGCAGCACCAGCGCGGTCAGCCGCTCCTTGTCGGTCTTCAGCCCGTCGACATTGACCCCTTCACGCGTCAGCTGCTCGCGGATGAAGCGGCCCATCTGCTCGTCGCCGACGCGGGTGAGCAGCGCCGAGCGCAGGCCGAGCCTGGCTGTGCCGACCGAAATGTTGGCTGGGCAGCCGCCGACAGACTTGGCGAAGGAGGTAATGTCCTCGAGCCGCGAGCCGATCTGCTGGCCGTAGAGGTCGACGGAAGCACGGCCGATGGTGATGACGTCGAGCGGCGTATGTTTCGCTTCCACGGCTTCGCTCATTGGAACCTCCCGTCGGCCTTGTTGTCTTGGGGTACACGCGCGAGCGGCAGCGTGGCGCCGGGAATATGAAATAATAATTCCAATCCATAGTCAATATGGAATGAGCATTCCCCGGTTTAAAATTGCCTGACCATGATCCCGGAAAGTGGCTGCCGGTTTTCGGAAAAGACCATGGTCAAACAAGAAAAAGGGCCTGTTCAGGCCTTGCGCTTGCGACCCGAGTCGCGCCGTTTCTCGCCGACGCCAACGGTCAGCGCCATGGCCAGCGCCATCGTCGCCGACAGCGAGCGGAAGCCGGCGAAATCCGCCTCGGCCACCTCGAACCAGACCCTGGCGAACTGGGCGAGTGGCGAAAACGAGCTGTCGGTGATGGCGACGATCGGCACGCCCCGCTCGGAAATGGCCCGCGCTTCCTCGATGGTCGCGGGCGCATAGGGCGAGAAGGAGATGGCGATGACGGCATCCGCCGGCGTGGCGAAGGCGATCATCTCGGCATTGAGACCAGCCGCCGATTCGATCAGCTGGTTGCGGATCTTCAACTTGCCCAGCGCATAGGCGATGTAGGTCGCCACCGGATAGGAGCGGCGCTTGGCCAGCACGTAGATCGTCTCGGCCTTTGCCAGGAGGGAGATCGCGTCTTCCAGATGCGTCTCGTCCAGCGTGCGTGAAATGTCGTTGAGCGACGTGCTGGCGGCGGCGACGAAGCCGTCGAAGATCGCGCGGTGGCCGGCGCCGCCTTCGGCCTTGGCGCGCAGGGCCAGCAACCTTTCGTCATAGGACGAGTTGCGCTCGCGCAGCCGCTCGCGAAACACCTGCTGCAGGCTGGTAAAACCGTCGAAGCCAAGCTGCTGGGCAAAGCGGATCAAGGTCGACGGCTGCACGCCGGCCGAGGCGGCAATGCTGGCGGCGGTGCCGAAAGCGATGTCGTCGGGATTGTCGAGCGCATAGGCGGCGATCTGGGCGATGCGTTTCGGCAGGCTTTCACGCCGGTCCAGGATGGTGGCGCGCAGCGTCTCGAAGTCGCGAGGTACCCGTTCGTCCATCG
The DNA here is from genome assembly GCF_900103325.1 of Mesorhizobium qingshengii. Taxonomy (GTDB): domain Bacteria; phylum Pseudomonadota; class Alphaproteobacteria; order Rhizobiales; family Rhizobiaceae; genus Mesorhizobium; species Mesorhizobium qingshengii. The sequence goes on from NZ_FMXM01000020.1 coordinate 78,224, forward strand.
TCGCCCTGTCCAAGCTCATCTGTGGATGCCCTCTCTGCCTCATCATAGCGAGCCTGCGCAAGAACGCCATAAAAAATGAGGCAGACATTCCATTCCTGGGGAAAATGGACTAATTCATCCATCGAACGCTTCAGGCAGTGGAGAAAACGGAAAATGGTCGGCGTCGGTCTCATAGGCACGGGTTTCATGGGCAAGTGCCATGCCATCGCATGGAGTGCCGTGGGCGCCGTTTTTCCCGACGTGGCCAAGCCACGGCTCGTCCATCTCGGCGAGGTGAATGAGGAACTCGCCAGGCGCAAGGCGGGCGAGTTCGGCTTTGCCAAGGCGTCTGGCGATTGGCGCGCCGTCGTCAACGACCCGGAAGTCGACGTCATTTCCTTGACCACGCCCAACCAGTTCCATCCGGAAATGGCCATCGCCATCCTCGAAGCCGGCAAGCATCTGTGGTGCGAAAAGCCGATGGCGCCAAGCTTCACCGAAGCCGAGGCCATGGCGGCGGCGGCGAAAAAATCCGGCAAGGTCGCGGCCCTCGGCTACAACTACATCCAGAGCCCGGCCATCCGTCACATCGGCGCGCTGCTCGACGAGAAGATCATCGGCGAGGTCAACCATCTGCGCATCGAGATGGATGAGGATTTCATGGCCGATCCGGAGGCGCTGTTCTTCTGGAAGCACGAGGCCACCTCCGGCTATGGCGCGCTAGACGATTTCGCCGTGCATCCGCTGTCGCTGGTCTCGGCGCTGTTCGGTCGCGTCGCCAGCGTCATCTGCGACATGGCCAAGCCTTATGCCGACCGCAAGCTGGCGGCCGGCGGGCGCCGCGCTGTCGAGACCTATGATATCGCGAGCGTCTTGATGCATCTGGAAAACGGCATTGCCGGCACGCTGCTGGTCAACCGCTCCGCCTGGGGCCGCAAGGGGCGCATCGCCATCCAGATCTTCGGCTCGAAGGGATCGATCCTGTTCGACCAGGAGCGGATGAACGAGTTCCAGCTCTATCTCACCGCCGATCGCCCGACCGAGCAGGGCTACCGCACCATCCTGGTGGCGCCGCACCACAAGCCGTATGAGGCCTTCCTGCCGGCACCTGGCCATGGCCTCGGCTTCAACGATCTCAAGATCATCGAGTGTCATGAATTGCTGACGCGCCTTGCCGGCAGGCCGGCGCGGCTGATCGAGTTCGCCGAAGGGCTCGAGATCGAGCGCACGGTGCACGCAATGGCGCGCTCGTTCCAGGAAAAGCGCTGGGTTGATGTGCGGTAAGGGCCGCCGTTGGCTTCCCCTTCTCCCCTTGTGGGAGAAGGTGGCCGAGCGAAGCTCGGTCGGATGAGGGGTGCTGGACAGATCGCTACTTGGAAGTCTTAAACATTTAAAATCATTCTATATTTTAACGCAGCGTTTCTTCCAGCACCCCTCATCCGTCTCGGCGCTGCGCGCCGATCCACCTTCTCCCACAAGGGGAGAAGGTGTTGCCGATGTGCCTTTCTCAGGCGGCTCCCTGACGGCTCTCCATCATGGCGCGGCGCGCCGACCGGCGCCACTCGACGGCGCCGGCAAGGCCGTGCAGCACCGTCTCGGTGGTCGCCCAGTCGATGCAGCCGTCGGTGATGCTCTGGCCATAGACGAGCGGCTTGCCGGGCACGACGTCCTGCCGGCCGGCGACGAGATTGCTCTCGATCATGACGCCGATGATGCGTTCGTCGCCCGCCCCGACCTGGCCCGCGACATCGGCCGCCACCTTTGGCTGGTTCTCGGGCTTCTTGCTTGAGTTGGCGTGGCTGACGTCGACCATCAAACGGGGTGCGACGCCGATGCGGCCGAGTTCCACGCTGGCGGCCTCGACGCTCGCCGCATCATAGTTGGGCTGAACGCCGCCGCGCAGGATGACGTGACAGTCCTCGTTGCCGGTGGTGGTCGCGATGCCACTGCGCCCGCCCTTGGTCACCGCCATGAAATGATGCGGCTGGGCGGCGGATTTCACCGCTTCGGCGGCGATCCGCAGATTGCCGTCGGTGCCGTTCTTGAAGCCGACCGGGCAGGACAGGCCGGATGCAAGTTCGCGGTGGATCTGGCTCTCGGTCGTGCGCGCGCCGATCGCGCCCCAGGCGACGAGGTCGGCAATGTATTGCGGGGTGGTCATGTCGAGGAACTCGGTCGCCGCCGGCAGGCCGAGATTGTTGACGGCGGAGAGCACGTTGCGCGCCATCCTGAGCCCCTTGTCGATGTTGAAGCTGCCGTCCAGGTCGGGATCGTTGATCAGGCCTTTCCAGCCGACCGTCGTGCGCGGCTTTTCGAAATAGACGCGCATCACGATTTCCAGTCGATCCGCCAGGCTCTCGCGCAGCGCCGCCAGACGGCTGGCATAGTCAACGGCGGCGACCGGATCGTGGATCGAACAAGGCCCAACGACGACGAGCAGCCGATCGTCGGTACCGTTCAAAATAGCGTGGATCGCGTTGCGTGACGCGCTGACGGTGCGCGTCGCCGTCAGCGTGCGCGGTATCTCCCGCATCACCTGGTCCGGCGTACTCAATTCCCTGATTTCCTTGACCCGAAGATCATCTGTGGTGGTCAACACGGCTTTCTGCTCCTGTTAGGAGACCTGCCGGCTGAAACAAAAAAGCCGCCAGGTCTGGCGGCTTGTCGGATCTTGATGCTGCAATCTTCAGATCGAGCGCAATCCTCCCGCCGCCAGCGAGCTCCTAAAGTACCAATACGTGGCGGTCAGGTTGATCATGCGGTTCATATAGTCGAAGCCGAAGCGTTTGTCACGCCCTACTCACCGACCACCCCGGCAATATTCTGGTCGTAGTCGACGAGCGACCCGGTCATGACGCCGGCCTGCGGGCTGATCATGTAGGTGATCAGCCGGGCAAGCTGCGCCGGCTTCACCAACTGGCCCATCGGCTGCGCGGCCTCGGCCTTTTCCAGCCAGTCGTCGGTCGCGCCGTGCCATTTCTTCTGCACGATGTCCTCGCCCTCTGTGTCCATCCAGCCGGGCAGCACGGCGTTGCAGCGGATGCGATTGCGCCGGTAGGCACTTGCGACATTCTTGGTCAGCGTCATCAGCGCACCCTTGCTCGACGAATAGGGTGCGAGGAACGACTGGCCGGCATGCGCCGACATCGACAGCACGTTGACGATCGAACCCGGCGCCTTGCGCTCCAACAGATGCGCCACAAGCCCTTGCATGAGGAAGAAGGGGCCGCGCACATTGGTGTTGAAAATCTGGTCGAAGACGTCCTCGGAGGTTTCGACCAGCGAACCACGCGCCGACGTGGCGGCGGCATTGACCAGCGCATTGACGGTGCCGAAATGCGAGATCGCGGTTGCGACGGCGCGCTTGCAATCGGCCACCTTGGCGACGTCGGCGCCGATGAAGATCGCATCGACGCCTGACTTCTTGAGGGCGGCAGCGGCCTTGTCGCCCTTCTCCTGCGAGCGCCCCACAAGCGCCAGCGCCCGGCAGCCCTCGTCGGCCAGGGCCTCGGCGACGGCGAAGCCGATGCCTTGCGCGCCGCCGGTGACGATGGCGTGCGTTTCTGAATTGCGACCGGCGGAACCGTTCATCGCTCTGCTCCTGTGCTTTGGGTCCGGATACCGGTTCTTACTTTGCCGTGTCGAGGCGGACGGTCTTGCCCGATGTGGCTGATTTCAGCGCAGCGTCAGCCAGTTTCAGCGCCACGAGCCCGTCGGCGCCGCTTGGCGCCGCCTTCTTGCCCGAGGTCGCCGCGGTGATGAAGGCGGCGATCTCATTGGCATAGGCGTCGAGATAGCGCGTCATGAAGAAGTCGTGCAGCGGCGGGCGCGTATAGCCCTTCTCGTTGGCCAGTTCGATCGACACCGGCCGCTGGTTCTCGGCCGCGATCATGCCTTTGGAACCATGCACCTCGATGCGCTGGTCGTAGCCATAGGTGGCGCGGCGCGAGTTGGAGATGATGGCCTGCTTGCCGGAAGCGGTTTCCAGGATGACACTGACACTGTCGAAATCGCCGGCCGCGCCAATCTTCTTGTCGACCAGCACCGAGGCATGCGCGCTGACCGCCACCGGTTCCTCGCCGAGCAGGAAGCGCGCCATGTCGAAGTCATGGATGGTCATGTCGCGGAAGATGCCGCCCGAGCGCTTGATGTAGTCGATCGGCGGCGCGCCCGGATCGCGCGAGGTGATGGTGACCATCTCGACGGTGCCGATGGCGCCGTCGTCGATCGCCTTGCGCACGGCGGCGAAGTGCGGATCGAAGCGGCGGTTGAAGCCGACCATCAGCGTTGCCTTGGTCTTCTCGACCACGGCCAGGCACTTCTCGACGCGCTTGACGTTGAGGTCGATCGGCTTCTCGCAGAAGATCGCCTTGCCGGCCTTGGCGAAGCGCTCGATCAAATCGGCATGGGTGTCGGTCGGCGTGCAGATGACGACGGCGTCGATGTCCTCGGATTTCTCGATGGCGTCGATCGTACGCACTTCGGCGCCATAGGCCGTTGCCAGTTCCTTTGCCGCCTTCTCGAACGCATCGGCAACGGCGACCAGTTTGGCCTGCGGGTTGGAGCCGACGGCGCGGGCGTGGACCTTGCCGATGCGGCCGGCACCGAGGAGGGCGAAGCGGAGAGTCATGGAATGTCCTTTGAGGATGGTTCGAAACTGTCGGCGCCGGTCATGGGCGCGGGTGATTTTCCGGTCAAGACGACATCGACAGGGAGGCGATGACCACCGCCTCCGCGCCCGGCCTAGGCCGCGAGTTCCGCCTCTCCGGTCTTGGCGCCGGTGATGTAGGAGACGACATCCTGCCCGTCGGTGTCTTGCTTGCGCAGATTGGCGACGATGCGGCCGCGGCGGAAGACGACGATGCGGTCGCAGAGGTCGAACACCTGGCGCATGTTGTGGCTGATCAGGATCAGCGGCTCGCCATTGTCCTTCAGCGTGCGGATGATGTTTTCGACCTGTGCCGTTTCCTGCACGCCGAGTGCCGCCGTCGGCTCGTCCATGATGATCAGCTTGGAGGCGAAGGTCGCGGTCCTGGCGATCGCCACGCACTGGCGCTGGCCGCCCGACATGTGGCGGATGGTGTTGGACAGATTGGGGATCTTCACCGCCGTGCGGATCAGTGCCGCTTCGGTCGCCTTGCGCATGTACTTGCGGTCGAGGATCGAGAACGGCCCGAGATTGAACAGCACCTTTTCGCGGCCGAGGAACAGGTTCGACGGCACGTCGAGATCGTCGGCCAGCGCCAGGTTCTGGAACACGGTCTCGATGCCCGCCGTGCGCGCCTCGATCGGGCCGGCAAAATTCACTTCCTTGCCGTCGAACCAGATCTGGCCGCTGGTGCGTTGTTCGACGGCGGTGATCTGGCGCACGAAGGTCGACTTGCCGGCGCCATTGTCGCCCATGATGGCGACATGTTCGCCCTTGCGCAGCTCGAAGTTCGCGCCTTCCAGCGCATGCACGCCGCCATAGCGCTTGGTCAGGTTTTCGGTCTTCAGGACGATGTCTGACATGGTCAAGCCCTCAATGCCCGCAGGCGTTGGCGCCATTGGTCGAGTACGACCGCACCGACGATGATCACGCCCTTGACCATCTCCTGGTAGTAGGCGTCGAGGCGCAGGAAGGTGAAGCCGGAGATGATGACGCCGAAGATCAGCGAGCCGATCACCGTGCCGATGATCGAGCCGCGGCCGCCCGACAGCGAAACGCCGCCGATGACCGCCATGGCGATCGCGTCGAGTTCGTACATCACGCCCATGCCGGACTGGGCGGTAAGGTTCTTGGAGCTCAGCACCACGGCGGCGAGCGCGGCAAGCACGCCGGCAATGACGTAGACGAGGATCTTGTGGTTGGCGATCTTGATGCCGGACATGCGCGCGGCGTCCTCGTTGGAGCCGATCGCATAACAGTGCTTGCCATACCTGGTGTAGGTCATGATCAGCTGGAACAGCACGGCCAGCGACAGGAAGATGATGACGGGCATCAGGCCCTTGCCGATCGCGGCGAAACTGTCGGTGGGAAATGAGATCGGCTGCCCCTTGGACCACCATTTGGCGATGCCGCGCGCGGTGACCATCATGCCGAGCGTGGCGATGAACGGCGGGATGCGCGTGTAGGCGATCAACGAGCCGTTGACCAGGCCGGCGAGCAGCCCGCAACCGATCGCCACCAGCACCGGCACGATGACAGGCAGGTCGGTCCAGCCTTGCGCCAGGAACATCGCCTTGGGGTTGGGGTTGCCGTTTACCGTCGCCACCTGGGCGAAACTCATGGCGATCATCGCGGTCGCGCCGACGATGGAGCCCGAGGACAGGTCGATGCCACCGCAAATGATCACTTGCGTCACGCCGATGGCGATGATGCCGACGATCGACACTTGCAGGATGATGATCTGCAGGCGCGCCTCGTTGAAGATCCCTGAGACATCGCTGCGGGTGTTGAACAGGAAGCTGTCGCCGAGAAAGATTCGGCCGATCAGTTCGAAGACGACAATGAGGATGACAAGCGCCAGGAAAACGTTGAACTCGGCCGGCCAGGCGCGCTTCTTCGCATCGTAGCTGAGTCCTCCGACGCCGTGAGATGTCTGTGCCAAATCGTCTATCCTCCGTCAGCCGTGGTCGCCCCTCCTTGCCTTGCTGGCGTCGAGGGAAGAAGAGCGGCGCTGTGAGAGCGCCGCTCCGTATGCCCGCTGCTCAGTTCTTCTTCAGGAACTTGTCGATGTTCGCAGGGGTCACCAGCTGGAAGGGGACGTAGACCTTGTGCTCGACCTTCTCGCCCTTGGCCAGCTTGAGCGCTGCATCGAGAGCACCCGCGCCCTGGCCGGCCGCGTCCTGGAACACGGTTGCGTCGAGGTCGCCCGCCTGCATGGCGGCAAGCGCGTCCTGGGTGGCATCGACACCGCCGACGACGACCGACTTCATGTCGACGTTGGCGGCCTTCATCGCCTGGATGGCGCCGATGGCGCTTTCGTCATTGTTGGCGATCACGCCATCGAACGGCTTGCCGGTCGACAGCCAGTTGGTCATCAGGTTCTGGGCTTCGTCGCGGTTCCAGTTCGACGTCTGCTTGTCGATGATCTTGATGAAGCTGCAATCCGGCGTGGCGATCACTTCTTCGATGTCCTTGGTGCGCTGCACGGCGGCCTGGTTCGACAGCTCGCCCATGATCACATAGACGTTGGCTTCCTTCTTGCCGGCTTCCTTGAACAGGCGGCAGACTTCCTTGGTCTCGAGCGTGCCGGAATCGGCCTCGTTCGAGGCAACGAATGCCTGGTTGTCCGGCAGCGTGTCCACGTTGACCGGCTCGCGATTGACATAGACCAGCGGAATCTTGGCGGCGGCCGCGGCATCGGACATCGCCTGCGTAGCCGAGGTGTCGACCGGGTTGACGATGATCGCATCGACCCCCGAAGCGGCGAAGTTCTTGATCTGGTCAAGCTGCTTGGCAACGTCGTTCTGCGCGTCCTCGACCTGCAGCTCGACGCCGCTCATGCCCTTGGCCTGCGCGATCATCCCATTGCGCAGCACGGTCAGGAAGTTGTCGTCGAACTTGGCCATCGATACGCCGATCTTGGCGGCCATGGCGGATGAACTCATCAGCGCCGCGAAAGCGACGCCCAAAAGCAGTTTCTTCATTGTATCTCTCCTCCACTCTTGGTGTCCGGCTGCACCGATCTATCCGGAATCCCCGATATCCCGGGGAATCTCTCCCGATTGCCATTTCCGTCCCGGGTGACGCCTTCCAATTTGCTGGAACGTCGAACCCTCTGTTTGAAATCGATGTTACCGGAACGAAAGAACCAAAATATACTGCTAGTGAAATATTTATTCCATTTTACGCCAAGGCGTCAAGGGCGATTCCAGAACCGGATGCGCGATTTTCGGGTGACGGGTGCTTGCCGCCAAGCCGGACACCGACGATCGGCGATGTTCTCGCGACGTCGCTTCGCTGCTGCTCCGTTTGAAAGACGAAGCGGCAGGCGTCTCAGCCCATCTCGAAGATCGAGACCCCTAGATATTCTCGGGCAGATAGATGTCGAACGGCAGGAAGGTCTGGCCCGGTGCGTTCGCGGCGCCCGTCTCGATGGCATGTGCCATGAGGTCGACTAGTTCCCGGCAAAGCGCTGCAAGTGGCGTGGATATGACCATGGTCAGGATGTTATCCGCCAGGGCGGAACGCGATACCGCTGTGATCTCGTTGCAGATGACCGCGGGCATCTCGGCCGGCCTTGCCTGCCGGAGCGCCGCGACCGCGCCCTCCATGCCGCCGCCGGCAACATAGAGGCCGGCGAGGTCGGGGTGGCGGCCCAGAAGCTCGATGATGGTGTCATGCGTGATCTGGTTGGCTTCCAGGTTGACCAGCGTTTCAAGCAAGGTGAATTCCGGTGCCTGCTCGCGAAAGAAGGAACGAAAGCCGATCTCGCGCAGTTCATGGCCGTGGAAGCGGTGGCTGCCGACGAACAGGGCGACCTTGCCCGGCCGCCTGGCGGCCTTCGAGATCATCCATGCCGCGGTGCGGCCGACCTTGCGGTTATCGAGGCCGACATAGCCCTCGCGAATGCCGGCGGCAAAATCGGACAGCAGGGAAAACACCGGCAGTCCTTTCGCCTTCATCTCCTCGACCGCGACGGTCAAGGTGGGGTGATCCGGTCCGACCAGGGCGACGGCCCTGCATTTGGCCGCCAGCTTGCGCGCGCGCTCGACGATTTCGTCGGGCGCCAGCGAGTCCGCGAAATCGATGGTGGCGACTCCGCGAAAGCGCTGCGATCGCGACACGGCGAGTTCAAGCTCGCGTGCAAACTCGCTGTAGAAGACATAATTGCCCCTGAGCAGCAGGAAGCCGAGCCGATACTCGGGCAACTCATGACGCATGCGCTGCTTGATCAGGCCAGCGGCGTGGTAGCCGATCTCGGTCGCCGCCTCGTAGACGCGACGCGCCGTTTCCTCGCGCACCGGCAACCGGCTGTTGAGTACGCGGTCCACCGTGGCGACACTGACGCCGGAGATGCGCGCCAGATCAGTGATGGTCGGCCGTTTCGCCATGCTTGCCTCATGGAATTGTTCAACAGCCTTCCTACATCGTTCTGATAGGAAATGATAGAAACTATCTTTGTGATGTTGAGTCTATCATGCGTCGGCGCTATTTTCACGCCTGAAGCTAATGGAGATAGGCATTCGTCTTGGCGGGTGCTTTGCCATGGGGAGGCAACCATGCCCACAATGCCGTCCCGGCGTGACTACAGCCTGATCGGCCGCGACGCTAAGCTTGCCGTCGAGACAGGCCTGTCGGCGGCCGAATGGTATCACACGGAGATTCCGCGCAAGCAGATGAAGGAGCTGATGCAGCGCTCCGACGGGCCGGCGATCCGCGATACGCTGATCTGGCTCGCCGCGCTGTTCATCAGTGGTGCCGGCGGCGCCTGGTTCTGGGGTACCTGGTGGTGCGTGCCGTTCTTCTTCGTCTACGGCGTCCTCTATGGCTCTTCCACCGATTCACGCTGGCACGAATGCGGCCACGGCACGGCGTTCCGGACGCAGTGGATGAATGATGCGGTCTATCAGGTCGCCTGCTTCATGATCATGCGCAATCCGGTGACCTGGCGCTGGAGCCACGCGCGTCATCACACCGACACCATCATCGTCGGCCGTGACCCGGAAATATCCGTCATGCGGCCGCCGGATCTGGCTCGCGCCGTCCTCGGCTTTGTCGGCGTGCTCGACGCCTGGCATGCGATGAGCGACATGCTGCGCAATGCCGCCGGCAACATCAGTGCGGCGGAAAAGACCTTCATTCCCGAGCAGGAGCAGCCAAAGGCGATCCGCATTGCCCGCATCTGGACGGCGATCTATGCCGCGACGATCGCGCTGGCGCTCTACACGGGCTCGTTCCTGCCCTTGATGCTGGTCGGCCTGCCCAGGCTCTATGGCGCCTGGCATCACGTCATGGTCGGTCTGCTGCAGCACGGCGGGCTGGCCGACAACGTTACCGATCACCGGCTCAACAGCCGCACCGTCTACATGAACCCGATCAGCCGTTTCATCTACTGGAACATGAACTACCATATCGAGCATCACATGTTTCCGATGGTGCCCTATCATGCGCTGCCGAAGCTGCATGAACTGATCAAGCACGACCTGCCGGCGCCGACCCCGTCGATCCTGGCCGGCTACCGCGAGATGATTCCTGCCTTCCTGCGCCAGCTGCGCAACGAGGACTATTTCCTCAAGCGCGAACTGCCGCCGACCGCCAGGCCATACCGCCAGGAATTCCACGACGATGCCGTCGCCGCCGCGGCGGAATGATCTGACTATCCGATTTCCAGGAGAGGACTGAATGAGCGACTGGGTTGCGGCCTGCGCCGCCGGCGATATCGACGAAGAGGACGTGATGCGCTTCGATCATGGTGGCCGCACCTTCGCCATCTATCGCAGCCCGGACGACGAATACTTTGCCACCGACGGCCTTTGCACGCATGAAAAGGTGCATCTGGCCGACGGGCTGGTGATGGATGACATCATCGAATGCCCCAAGCACAATGGCCGCTTCAACTACAAGACGGGTGACGCCCGCGGCGCGCCGGTCTGCGTCAACCTCAGGACCTATCCGGTCAAAGTCGACGCCGGCAAAGTCCTGGTTCAGATCGGATGATGGCGATGGCGCGCGGAATGGTCATCGTTGGGGCCGGCGAATGCGGTGGCCGGGCAGCATTGGCGCTGCGCGATCTCGGTTATGAGGGGCCGGTGACGCTGGTCGGTGATGAACCGCATCCGCCCTATGAACGCCCGCCGCTGTCCAAGGACGCGATGGTCAGCGACGCGCCTGAAATCAGGGCGATTGCCAGCGACGAGGTGCTGGCCGAGAAATCGATCCGGCATATCCACTCCGTCCAAGCCGTGGCGATCGATCGCGAGGCGCATAAAGTGCGCCTGTCGGACGGCTCGGTCCTGCCTTACGACAAGCTCTTGCTGGCAACCGGCTCGACGCCGCGCAAACTGCCGATGCCGGGATTAGGTCGCCGCTGCGTCTATCTCCGCACCTTCGCCGATGCGCTGGCCATTCGCGCCCATCTGCGCGCTGGCAGGCGTGTCGCTATCGTCGGCGGCGGCTTCATCGGTCTTGAGCTCGCGGCCGCTGCCCGCAAGCTCGGCGCGGCGGTCACCGTCATCGAGGCGCAGCCGCGCATCCTGATGCGCGGCGTGCCGGCCGAGATCGCTGAAATCATCCATGATGCGCATGTCGCCGAGGGCGTCGATATCCTGTGCTGCGACGGCATTGCTTCCATCGCCGACGACGGCAACGAGGTGCGCGTGACGCTTGCCGGCGGACGAGAGATCGTTGCCGATCTCGCCATCATCGGCATCGGCGCCGTGCCGGTGACCGGGCTTGCGGCCGAAGCCGGCCTGGTGATCGACAACGGCATCGCTGTCGACGCCGAGCTGCGCACCGGCGATCCCGATATCTTTGCCGCCGGCGATTGCTGCTCGTTCCCGCTCGCCGTCTATGGCGGCCGCCGGGTGCGGCTGGAAGCCTGGCGCAACGCCCAGGAGCAGGGCGCGCTGGCGGCCAGAAACATGCTGGGCGCCGGCGAGGCGCATGCGGCGGTGCCGTGGTTCTGGTCGGATCAGTATGGCCTGAGCCTTCAGATTGCCGGACTCGCCGACGAAGGGCGCAGCATCGTGCGCCGCGATCTCGGCGACGGCGCCTTCATCCTCTTCCACCTCGCCGAGGACGGCAGGCTGGTGGCGGCCAGCGGCATCGGCCCCGGCAACGCGGTCGCCCGCGACATCAGGCTGGCCGAAATGCTAATCGCCAAGCGGGCGCAGCCGGCGCCGGAAGCGCTCGGTTCTCAGGCCATCAAGCTGAAGTCGTTGCTGGCCGCCTGAGCCCATACGGAGCCCTAAAACAGCGCCCTCAGCTCCGGCAGCTTGTCGTTGACCAGCCAGCCATAATAGTTCTCTTCCGGCAGCTTTTCGGGCTCGCCGGCGGCGCGGCGCCTGTCGTTTTCCGCCTTCAGCGCATAAGCGCGCTGCTCCGGATTGCCGACATTGTAGAGCGTGGCGGTCAGCCCCGGATTGCCCGAAATGTCGAAGCCGGCAATGCTCTTGTAGGCGTCGATCGACTTCCTGATCGTCGCGGCGACGTAAGGCAGCGTCAGGTCGGGATCCATGATGGTCTTGTAGACGGAATTGGGATCGGCGACGTCGAGCTTGGGCAGGCCTGAAACCTTGTGCACGAGATCGCTCATCTGCAGCGCCGTCAAAGGGTTGAGCTGGCCGAGGCCGAAGGTCTGGCCGGCATAATAGGGCTGGAAGAAGGTGGCGCCGAAACGATCGTCGGGAAAGCTCTCCCCGCCAACGCTCTTGCCGCGGAACGAATGGTTCCACACCTGCTCGCGGCATTCCCACAGATCGTAGCTGTCCGACATCCCGGCGCATTTCTTGAATTCCGGCCGCTGCACGAAATCGGTGATGTCTTCGCCGTCATAGGCGAAGGACAGCTTGCTCGACAGATAGGAGATCGCCTTGACGTAATAGGTCTGCAGCCGGTCATAGGCGTCGACATTGTAGGTGTGCTCGCCGACAATGGCGCCGACGATGTGCAGGGGATCGATGCCGTAGGCGGCGGCGGCCTTCTTGATCTTGCCGCGCAGGTCGGCGTCGTTCTGCAGCAGGGCGTAGACCTTGCGGTACTTCGCCTGGAAGGTGGTGTTGGTGGCTTGCGTGCGCCGGCTCGAGGCGCCCGGAATGTCGGGCTGCTCGGCATTGCGGTTTCCCGCCGGCACCAATGTCGCCGCCTCGACCGCGAACAGCGTCGTCGCCAGCGTCAAGCCGAGAATGAGCAGGATCAGTTTTTTCATGCGCCGCCGCCTAGAGAATTGCCGCGCAAACTAGGTAAAGCTCTTGGTCGAGTCGAGAGCGCCCCTGCACACGGCAAGAAGAAAGGTGACCAGATGGTACCATCTGGCCACACATGATTGAGCCGCCGGAACGCGTTGCCTGAACCGGCGCCGGAGCAGCCCGGCGCCGTTCTTTAAAGAATAAATCGCGACAAATCTGTGTTTCTGGACAGGTCGCCGACATGCTTTTCGACATAGGCGGCGTCGATTGTCACCGCGGTGCCATTGCGATCCGGCGCGTCGTAGGAGATTTCGTCCAGCACCCGCTCCATCACCGTCTGCAGCCTCCGGGCGCCGATGTTCTCGACGCTGGCATTGAGGTCGACGGCGATACCGGCCAGTGAATCGATGGCGTCGTCGGTGAAGGACAGCTCGACACCCTCGGTCTTCATCAGCGCGATATACTGCTTGATCAGGCTCGCCTCGGTCTCGGTCAGGATGCGGACGAAATCGTCCTTCTCCAGCGCGCGCAGCTCGACCCGGATCGGCAGGCGGCCTTGCAACTCCGGCAACAGGTCGGACGGCTTCGAGACATGGAACGCGCCGGAGGCGATGAATAGGATATGGTCGGTCTTCACCGGCCCATACTTGGTCGCCACCGTGGTGCCCTCGACCAGCGGCAGCAGGTCGCGCTGCACGCCTTCGCGTGACGGGCCGCCCGAAATGTCTGATCTGGCCGCGATCTTGTCGATCTCGTCGAGGAAGACGATGCCGTCATTCTCGGTGGCGTCGAGCGCCAGTCGCACCACTTCGTCCTGGTCGAGCAGCTTGTCGGACTCGTCGCCGACCAGCAGCCCGTAGGACTCCTTGACCGTCGTCTTGCGCGTCTTGGTCTTCTTGCCGCCCATCGCCTTCGACAGCATGTCGTTGATGTTCAGCACGCCGATGTTGGCGCCCGGCATGCCGGGAATCTCGAAGCCGGGCATGCCGCCATTGCCGGTGTCGGCAACCTCGATCTCGATTTCCTTGTCGTCGAGCTCGCCGTCGCGCAGCTTCTTGCGGAAGCTGTCGCGGGTGGCCGGGCTCGCCGTCTTCCCGACGAGCGCTTCCAGCACGCGTTCCTCGGCGTTGATGTGGGCGCGCGCCTTGACGTCCTCGCGCATCTTCTCGCGCACCAGCCCGATGGCGATCTCGACAAGGTCGCGGATGATCTGCTCGACGTCACGGCCAACATAGCCGACTTCGGTGAACTTGGTCGCCTCGACCTTGACGAAAGGCGCGCCGGCGAGGCGCGCCAGGCGGCGCGAAATCTCGGTCTTGCCGACGCCGGTCGGCCCGATCATCAGGATGTTCTTCGGCATCACCTCTTCGCGCATCTGGCCTTCCAGCTGCTGGCGGCGCCAGCGGTTGCGCAAGGCGATGGCCACGGCGCGCTTGGCGTCCTTCTGGCCAATGATGAAGCGGTCGAGTTCCGAAACGATTTCGCGGGGAGAGAATGTGCTCATATCACTAAATTCCACTTTGCCACTGCTTGATGGCCTCGAACGGATGCAGCAGCATGATCACGTTGAGTGTCAGATTGTCCCGGATGAGATAGCCGGTACCGAGTTCGAAGAGGATGGCGAGGCTGACGATCACCCATATAGGTAGCCTTCGCGCCATCACAAATCCCAGCACCATGGCCAGTGTGTCGGACACCGAATTGATGATGCTGTCGCCGTAATAATCGAGCGAGATGGTGCCGGAGCGGTAGCGGTCGATGATGAACGGGCTGTTCTCGAGCAGCTCCCAGCCGCCCTCGACAAGGACGGCAAATGCCAGCCTCAGTCCGATCGGTGACCGCGGGAACAGGTATCGCGCCAGCGCGTAGAACAGGAAGCCGTGGATGATGTGCGAGAACGTGTACCAGTCCGAAATGTGCTGGGAGTTCTCGGAACTGTTCACCACGCCGTGCCACAGCTTGACGTAACCGCAGGTGCAGATCGGCGGGTGGCCCATCAGGTAGAGCGTGACGGCCTGGACAATGACCAGGCCAAGCACGATCAGAAGTCCCATTCGCCAGCTGTTCTCGTAGGCCGAGAGGTCTTTGTCCTCGCTGGATACGGATGCGTTCATGCCCTATTGTCCCTCTTCCGCGTCACTCTCGTCGGCGTCGATCGCCATCAGCACGACGTCACCATAGACTGATTGCCGCCGATCAATGGCCTGGAACCCCGCCTTTTCATAGGCGCGGATGGCTCGACCGTTGGCGGGATCGGGGTCGATGATGACGCGCGGAACGCCTTCCTCGAACAGGTGTTCGACGAACTTGCGCACGATTGCCGAACCATGGCCGATGCCGACCAGCTCGGGCCGGCCGATCGACAGGTCGATGCCGAGCGTGCCGAACGGCTGGTCGGCATAGGGGTGGTCGTCTTCCAGATGCGGATCGTAGCTCTGCAGATAGCCGATCGGCTTGCCGTCGAGCTCCACGATCAGCGGCTCGACGGAAATCGAGTCGATATGTTCGCGTATCTCGGCGATTTCCGTCTCGGGATCGTTCCACCACTGCGCGACATGCGGCTCGGCGAGCCAGCCGGCGATCATCGGCAGGTCTTTCTCGGTCACCGGCCGAAAATCGTAGAGCACCACCTTCTCAGGCGGCATCGAGCGTTTCGATGACGAAATTGTTGTTGGTGTAGACACAGATGTCGGATGCGATCTGCATCGCCTTGCGGGCGATCTCCTCGGCGTCCTTGTCGGTGTCCATCAGCGCGCGTGCCGCGGCCAGCGCGTAATTGCCGCCCGAACCAATGGCCATGACGCCATATTCAGGTTCGAGCACATCGCCGGTGCCGGTCAGCGCCAGCGAGATCGACTTGTCGGCAACCAGCATCATCGCTTCCAGCCGGCGCAGATAGCGGTCGGTGCGCCAGTCCTTGGCGAGCTCGACGCAGGCGCGCGTCAACTGGTCGGGATATTGTTCGAGCTTGGCTTCGAGCCGTTCCAGAAGCGTGAAGGCGTCGGCGGTGGCGCCGGCGAAACCGGCAATCACATTGCCGTCCTTGCCGATGCGGCGCACCTTGCGTGCATTGCCCTTCATGATGGTCTGGCCAAGGCTGACCTGGCCGTCGCCGGCGATCACCACCTTGTTGCCCTTGCGCACCGTCACGATGGTCGTGGCGTGCATGGTCAGTTCATTCGACATTCTTGGCTCCGATTCGCGCGATCCCAAAAGGCGATTGGCGCGGTACGAGTAACTTTGATCGGCCATATGTATGCATGGGGCAAACGATTGCAAATCGCCTCTCCGGCAAGGCCGATACCTTTCCGCATGGCAACTGGCAATCGCCGGATCATGCTGATAGAAGGCTTTCGTTTTCAAGCCTGCGAGCGCTTGGAGCCCGTGAACCGGTCACGATGTGTGAACCTCTGGGACAAGGATAGAGTGATGGCGCCCCGTTCCGCCGAAGCAAGCCGCAAGACCAAGGAAACCGACATCTCCGTGTCGGTCCATGTCGACGGCTCGGGCAAGTCGGACATCGCCACGGGTGTCGGCTTCTTCGACCACATGCTGGATCAGCTCTCCCGCCACTCGCTGATCGACATGACCGTCAGGGCGAAGGGCGACCTGCATATCGACGACCATCATACCGTCGAGGATACCGGCATCGCACTCGGCCAGGCGCTGGCCAAGGCGCTGGGCGAGCGGCGCGGCATCATGCGCTACGCCTCGATCGACCTTGCTATGGACGAGACGCTGACGCGCGCCGCGATCGACGTGTCCGGCCGCCCATTCCTGGTCTGGAACGTTTCGTTCTCGTCGCCGAAGATAGGCACGTTCGACACCGAGCTGGTGCGTGAATTCTTCCAGGCGCTGGCGCAGAATGCCGGCATCACGCTGCATGTCACCAACCACTATGGCGCCAACAACCACCATATCGCCGAGACCTGCTTCAAGGCGGTGGCGCGCGCGCTGCGCGCCGCTCTGGAACGCGACCCGCGCCAGCCGGACGCGGTTCCCTCCACCAAGGGATCGTTGAAGGGATAGCGTCATGGCCACCTATGTCGTCATGGAACCGCCCGGCCGCACTGAAAAGGTCGACGCAACGGCCTTTGTCCGCGATGGCTTCACCTGGCTCGGTTTCCTGCTGCTGCCATTGTGGCTTGCATGGCACCGGCTGTGGATCGAAGCAGCACTCGCCTTCGTCGTCATGGGCCTGCTTTCGATGCTTGGCGAAAAGCTCGGCCTTGGGCTGGCCGGCTCGCTGCTGTCACTGCTGGTTTCGCTGTATGTCGGGCTGGAAGGACAGGGGCTGCGCATCGCGGCGCTTCGCCGCCGCGGCTGGCACGAATGGGGCGTGGTCGAGGCCGGTTGGCTCAATGATGCCGATATACGCTACGCGCTGGAAGCCGATGCGCTTGCCGGTGAGGTTGCGCCGCCGCCGCGCATGGTTCCGGATGCCGCCCGGGCGCGCCCGGCACAGCCGGGCATGGCGCTGGGGCTGACCCACATTCCGGGACGAAGCTGACATGCGGGTTGCGATCATCGATTACGGGTCGGGCAATCTGCGCTCGGCCACCAAGGCTTTCGAGCGCGCTGCGCGCGAAGCCGGCATTGCCGCCGACATCGACCTGACCGCCGATGCCGAACGGGTACGCACGGCCGATCGCATCGTCCTGCCCGGCGTGGGCGCCTATGCCGATTGCGCCGCCGGACTGCGTGCCGTCGCCGGCATGTGGGAAGCGGTCGAGGAAGTCGCTATTCGAAAGGGCCGGCCCTTCCTCGGCATCTGCGTCGGCATGCAGCTGATGTCGCAGCGTGGCCTGGAAAAGACCGTTACCAATGGCTTTGGCTGGATTGCCGGCGACGTCAAGGAGATCACGCCGGCCGACCCGTCCCTGAAGATCCCGCAGATCGGCTGGAACACGATCGAGCTCAAGCGCCAGCATCCGCTGTTTTCCGGCATTCCGACCGGGCCCAACGGACTGCACGCCTATTTCGTCCATTCCTATCATCTCGATGCACGCAAGCCCGAGGAGGTTCTGGCGGTTGCAGACTATGGCGGACCGGTGACGGCCACCGTCGCCCGCGACAATCTGGTCGGTACCCAGTTCCATCCCGAAAAGAGCCAGGCGCTGGGCCTGGCGCTGATCACCAACTTCCTGCGCTGGAGGCCCTGAAGAACATGAGCAAGAAGGGCTACTGGATGGCGATGATCGATGTCCGCGACCCGGAGGTGTACAAGCAGTACATCGAGGCAAATGCCGTTGCCTTCGCGAAATACGGTGCGAAATTCCCCGTGCGGGCCGGTCGCTACGAGAATCCGGAAGGACCGACCGGAAACCGCCACGTGCTGGTTGAGTTCGACTCCTACGACAAGGCGGTCGAATGCTATCATTCGCCGGAATATCAGCAGGCCTCGAAGTTCCGGCTTGCCGCCTCGACCGGCCATTTCGTCATCGTTGAAGGCGCCTGAACGGATGATTCTTTTCCCCGCCATCGACCTCAAGGACGGCCAATGCGTGCGCCTGAAGCACGGCGACATGGCGACCGCGACGATCTACAATGACGATCCGGCGGCCCAGGCGCTGGCCTTCGAGAGACAGGGCTTCGAATGGCTGCACGTCGTCGACCTCAACGGCGCGTTCCAGGGCCAGAGCGTCAACAGCGCGGCGGTCGGCGCCATCCTCAAGGCAACGAAGAACCCGGTGCAGCTCGGCGGCGGCATCCGCACGCTGGAGCAGATCGAGGACTGGCTCGATCGCGGGCTCGCCCGCGTCATCCTTGGCACGGTGGCGGTGCGCGATCCCGACCTGGTCAAACAGGCCTGCAAGGCTTTTCCGGGCAAGGTGGCCGTCGGTATCGACGCCAAGGGCGGCAAGGTCGCTGTCGAGGGCTGGGCCGAGGCGTCCAGCCTCGGCGTCATCGAACTGGCGAAGAAATTCGAGGGCGCCGGCGTCGCCGCCATCATCTACACCGACATCGACCGCGACGGCGTGCTGACCGGCATCAACTGGGACGCCACGATCGACCTCGCCGACGCCGTGTCGATCCCCGTCATCGCTTCCGGCGGCCTCGCTTCGATCGCCGACATCGTGCGCATGACCATGCCCGACGCAAAAAAGCTCGAAGGTGCGATTTCCGGTCGTGCGCTCTATGACGGCCGCATCGATCCGGCCGAGGCGCTGGCAATCCTGCAGGGCAGGACGGCGACGGAGACGCGGTCGTGAAGCTCTCCATCATCCTGGCGTCCTATGACAGCGGTCACTACCATGGCGGCATGGGCCAGGGCCCGGACGCGTTGATATCGGGCGGTCTCGTCGACGCCCTGACCATGGCCGGTCACGACGTCGCGGTCGAGGACATCGGCAAGGTCGGCGACAACCAGGAGCGCGAGATCGTCACCGGCTTCGCCGTCTGCAACGCGGTTGCGACCGAGGTTCGCCTTGCCCGTGACATCGGCCGGTTTCCCATCGTTCTCGCCGGAAATTGCCTGACCAGTGCCGGTGCGGTCGCCGGCGAGGGCGCCGATGCGATCATCTGGGCCGACCAGCATGGCGACCTCAACACGCCCGAGACATCCATATACGGCTTCCTCGACGGCATGGCGCTGGCGACGGTGCTTGGCCTGTGCTGGCGGCCGATGGCAGCCGCCATTCCCGGCTTCAAGCCGATCGACCCCGCACGCTGCGTGCTCGTCAACGCGCGCGACCTCGATCCGTCGGAAAAGCAGCTTCTCCAGACATTGCCGGTCATTCGGACGGAATGTCCCGGAGCGGCCCAGGCAACCGAAAAGCTGAAGGCCGCCGGCGCCAAACGCGTGCACATGCATCTCGACCTTGACGTGCACGACCCGAAAGAACTGCAGGCCAACCGCTATGTCAGTCCAGGCGGGCCCAGCCCCGAACAGTTGCGCGACGCGGCTTGTGCCATGGCGCTTGCGGTGCCGGTCGTCGGCATCACCATTTCAGCCTACGATCCGGCCTTCGACGCGCAAGCGGATGTTCCGCCGCAAGTCGGTCAATTGCTCAACGATCTCATCGCAACGATAGAGGGAAGGTGATGCTGAAAGCCCGTGTCATCCCCTGTCTCGACGTCAAGAACGGCCGTGTCGTCAAGGGCGTCAACTTCGTCGATCTCATCGACGCCGGCGATCCGGTCGAGGCGGCCAAGGCCTATGACGCGGCCGGTGCCGACGAGCTCTGCTTCCTCGATATCACCGCTTCATCCGACAATCGCGAGACCATCTTCGACGTCGTCGCCCGCACCGCCGAACAATGCTTCATGCCGCTGACCGTCGGCGGCGGCGTGCGCCAGGTCGCCGATATCAGGAAGCTGCTGCTGGCCGGGGCCGACAAGGTGTCGATCAATACGGCGGCCGTGAAAAGCCCGGATTTCGTCGCCGAGGCGGCCGACAAGTTCGGCAACCAGTGCATCGTCGTCGCCATCGACGCCAAGAAAGTGTCAGGCGCCGGCGAGGCCGACCGTTGGGAGATATTCACCCATG
Source organism: Mesorhizobium qingshengii (assembly GCF_900103325.1). Lineage (GTDB taxonomy): Bacteria > Pseudomonadota > Alphaproteobacteria > Rhizobiales > Rhizobiaceae > Mesorhizobium > Mesorhizobium qingshengii. The sequence goes on from NZ_FMXM01000020.1 coordinate 98,526, forward strand.
GCGGTCGTGAAAAGACCGGCATCGATGCGGTTGAATTCGCTCAGCTTATGGTCGATCGCGGCGCCGGCGAGATCCTGTTGACGTCGATGGATCGTGACGGCACCAAGGCCGGCTACGACATCGCGCTCACCCGTGCGGTCGCGGATGCGGTGCGCGCGCCGGTCATCGCGTCCGGCGGCGTCGGCACGCTCGATCACATGGTCGAAGGCATTCGCGATGGTCATGCCGGCGCGGTTCTGGCGGCTTCCATCTTCCATTTCGGCACCTACACGATAGCGCAGGCCAAGGCCCATATGGCCGCCGCGGGGCTGCCGATGCGGCTGGACTCCCCCGGTAATCGGCCTTAAAGCATGATCCCGGAAAGTGGGAACCGGTTTTCGGAAAAGATCATGCTTAAACAAGCAGATAGATGACGCCAATGACCGAGTTTTCACTGTCCGATCTGGAAAAAATCGTCTGGGAACGCGCCCATTCCGGTGACCCGGACTCGTGGACGGCGAAACTGTTCGCGCGCGGCATCGACAAGGCGGCGCAGAAGCTCGGCGAGGAGGCGGTCGAGACGGTGATCGCCGCCGTCAAGGGCGACAAACAGGCCCTCGTTTCGGAAAGCGCCGATCTTATATATCATTGGCTCGTCGTTCTCGGCCTCTCGGAGGTTCCGCTGAGCGACGTGCTCAAGGAGCTTGAAAGCCGCACCGGGCGTTCGGGCATCGCCGAGAAGGCGTCACGGCCCAAGGGCTGATCGCGAGGGAGGGCAGGTATCTCGATGGATCAGCTCGCGCCAACCGAGAAATATTCCCCCTTTCGTTTCTTCTCAGCCGAGCAATGGTCGCAATTCCGCGCCGACACGCCGCTGACGCTGAGCGCGGATGAATTCCGCCGCCTGCGTTCGCTCAACGACCCAATCGACCTCGAAGAGGTCAAGCGCATCTACCTGTCGCTGTCGCGGCTTTTGTCGGCGCATGTCGAAGCGAGCCAGCTTCTGTTCAGGCAGCGCCAAGTCTTCTTCAATGCGCAGGATATCGTCAAGACGCCCTTCATCATCGGCATTGCCGGTTCCGTCGCGGTCGGCAAGTCGACCACGGCGCGCGTGCTGAAGGAGCTGCTGGCGCGCTGGCCCTCAAGCCCCAAGGTCGATCTCATCACCACCGACGGTTTTCTGCTGCCCAATGAGGTCCTGCGGCGCGAAAACCTGATGGAACGCAAGGGCTTTCCCGACAGCTACGATGTCGGCGCGCTGCTGCGCTTCCTGTCGGGCATCAAGTCGGCGCTGCCCAATGTCCGCGCGCCGGTCTATTCGCATCTCACCTATGACGTCATTCCCGGCGAGTTCGTCACCATCGACCGGCCGGACATCCTGATTTTCGAAGGCATCAATGTCCTGCAGCCGGGCAAGCTGCCGCAGGACGGCAAGATCGTGCCCTTCCTGTCCGACTTTTTCGACTTTGCCATCTACATCGATGCCGAGGAAGAACTGATCCACCAGTGGTACATCTCGCGCTTCATGCGGCTGCGCGAGACCGCCTTCCGCAACCCGGACTCCTTCTTCCATCGCTATTCGCAGCTCTCGGAGGATTCGGCGCGCGCCATCGCCGAAGGCTTGTGGACCAACATCAATCTGAAGAACCTGCGCGAGAACATCCTGCCGACGCGGGCGCGCGCCGACCTCATCCTGCGCAAGGGCGCCGACCATCTGGTCGAGGAAGTGGCGCTGCGCAAACTCTAGTGGCCGGCGTTCAGCCATCAGATTGGAACGCCCTTGCCTGCTGGCTGCTGGAAACTCAGCGATACCAGCTGGTCTGGATGCACGACCTTGCCAGCCTTGATGGCGCCCGGGCCTTAGATCGGCTTATGCGGAGAAGGGTCGTCATCCTCCGGCTTTGTCACTCGTCGTAACGTCAGATTGATCCTGCCGCCATTTTTCAGCAGCGCCGAAGTCGAGGGGTAGATGCGGTCGACGCCGTGAAAGCACAGCCGCCCTTCGCCACCGAGCACCACGACGTCGCCGCTTTGCAGCCTGAACGACTTCGTGGCGCCGTCACGCGTCGTCTGGCCGACCCGGAACAGGCAATCGTCGCCCAGCGAGACAGAGACGACCGGCGCCGAGAAATCGGCCTCGTCGCGGTCCTGGTGCAGGCCCATTTTTGCATCGGGCGCATAGAAATTGACCAGGCACGCTTCCGGCGGATGCCGATAGCCCGACACTTGCCGCCACAGCTCGAGCAGCCCGTCCGGGATTGGCGGCCATGGCGTCCCGGTCACCGGATGTGTCGGCTGGTAGCGGTAGCCGCGTTCCTTGTCGGTGACCCAGCCGAGCGGGCCGCAATTGGTCATGCGCACGCTCATCTCCTTGCCGGTGCGTGGCATGGCCGGCACGAACAGGGGTGCTGCCTGCACGATGCTTCTTACATTCTCGACCAGCGCTTCCTGTACGGCGCGCGACAGGTAACCGGGCATGTGGCGGACGCCTTTGGGCAGGACGAGCATGGCTTCGGTCAATCAATCCGTCTGATGTGGCGACAAGCGAGATTGCCACGGGGACCCGCAAAGGACGACCCGAAAGCCGCGCTTGCCGACCTGAAAGGGAATAGAAGCGGGCCGCACTCAGTCGTCGCCGACCCGGCCGCGCAGCTTTTTCACGGTCGAGCGACCGGCCTTGCTCTTCAGCCGCCGCTCGACCGAGCCTTTCGATGGCCTCGTCTTCTTGCGTGGCGGCGGTGGCGGCTCGGCCGCCTTGGCTACAAGTGCGGTCAGCCTCGCCCGGGCGTCCGCCCGGTTCTGCTCCTGCGTGCGGAAGCGTCCGGCCTCGATGACGATGACACCGTCCTTGGTGGCGCGCTGGCCGGCCATCTTGATCGTTCGCTCACGCACGCGTTCCGACAGGCCCGGCGCATTTGCCGCGTCGAAGCGCAGTTGCACGGCCGTTGCCACCTTGTTGACGTTCTGGCCGCCCGGCCCGGACGAGCGGATGAAGTCCTCGTGCAGGTCGCCCGGGTGGATCACCGCGTCGTCGGCAATGATGATCTTGTCGTCGGTCGTCATGCCGCAGTCATGGCGCGGCGGATCAAAAAAGAAAAGGCCCGATCGAAATCGGGCCCTCAATGGTGCTGAGCGACGTGGCGATTATTCCGCCGCTTCCTGCATGTGGGGCGCTGCACCCAGCACGACGGCATCGACATGGCTTTCGAACTTCCCGAAATTGTCGATGAACATGCCGACCAGTCTCGCCGCCTGCCGGTCATAGCCGGACTTGTCGGCCCAGGTCGACCGCGGATCGAGAATGGCGCTGTCGACGCCAGGAACTGCCACCGGCACTTTGAAACCGAAATGGGCGTCGGTGCGGAAATCGGCCGTCTTCAGCGAGCCGTCGAGCGCTGCGCCAAGCAGCGCCCGCGTTGCCTTGATCGGCATCCGCTTGCCAGTGCCGTAGGCGCCGCCGGTCCAGCCGGTATTGACCAGCCAGCAATCGACCTCGTGCCGGGCGATCAGGTCGCGCAGCAGATTGCCGTATTCCGACGGATGGCGCGGCATGAACGGTGCGCCGAAACAAGTCGAAAATGTCGCTTCGGGCTCGGTCACGCCCTTTTCGGTTCCGGCCACCTTGGCCGTGTAGCCGGAAAGGAAATGGTACATTGCCTGCGCCGGGGTCAGCCGGGCAATCGGCGGCATCACGCCGAAGGCATCGGCGGTCAGCATGATGATGTTCTTCGGATGATTGGCGCGCCCCGTCTTGCTGGCATTGGGGATGAACTCCAGCGGGTAGGCGCAGCGCGTGTTTTCAGTGAGCCGACCGTCGTCGAAATCCGGCACACGGTCCGCGCCGAGCACGACATTCTCCAGAACGGTGCCGAAGCGCTGCGTGGTGGCGAAGATCTCCGGTTCGGCCTCCGCGGACAGCTTTATCGTCTTGGCGTAGCAGCCACCTTCGAAATTGAAGATGCCGTGCGGTCCCCAGCCGTGCTCGTCGTCGCCGATCAGCGTGCGTGACGGATCGGCCGACAGTGTCGTCTTGCCGGTGCCGGAAAGCCCGAAGAAGACGGCGGCGTCATCGGCCGGCCCCTCATTGGCCGAGCAGTGCATCGGCATCACGCCCTTGGCCGGCAACAGGTAGTTGAGCATGGTGAACACCGACTTCTTCATCTCGCCGGCATAGGACGTGCCGCCGATCAGCACGATCTTGCGCGAAAGGTCGACGGCGATCACCGTTTCGGTGCGGGTGCCGTGACGGGCGGGATCGGCGCGGAAAGACGGCAGGTCGATGATCGTCATCTCGGGCACGAACTGCTCGAGTTCGGCGGCATCGGGACGGATGAGCAGATTGCGGATGAACAGCGAGTGCCAGGCGAATTCGGTGACCACCCTGGTGGTCAGTTTCAGTTCCACGTCGGCGCCGCCGACCAGATCCTGCACGTAAAGATCCTTGTCCGCGGCATGCGCCCGGAAATCAGCGAGCAGCGTGTCGAACTGGGCCGGCGACATCGCCTTGTTGTTGTCCCACCAGACATGCGGATCGGTGGTGCCGTCGCGAACGACGAACTTGTCCTTGGGCGAGCGACCGGTGTGCTGGCCGGTCTCGGCGATCAGGGCGCCGTGCGCGGTCAGCCGGGCTTCGCCGCGCCGGATCGATTCCTCGTAAAGGGCAGCCGCGCCGAAATTATAGCGCACCACGCCCTTGGTTTTCAGGCCGATACGATCGATCCCGCAAGCAGGATTGCGTTTGCCGACTTCCGACATGAGGGTCCCTTCTTCAATTTGCCGCATCTGCCGGGAGCATTTCCGGCGCGCCCACTACGCAGGCTGAGATGGTCAGAACCAGAAAAGCCAAATGATATCAAATCATTAATCGATTTAAATATTTTGAAAGTTGTTTAAATCGTTTATATGTGCAAGAAGTTCGGCGGTTGCCCAAAGGATTGGCAGGGTTCGATCGTCTAATCCGTAGTGAGGTGCAATTGTGACCGCCGGCACGCCGCCCGTGACAGCGGCCAGGGCCTATGCCACATTTTGTACCTAATTTGTCCTGCAAAAGCCCCTTCTCTACGAAAGAAGGGACAGCTCATGAGGGAGCCGCTTGAAATGGCAACAATCGCGCTTGTCGATGACGACCGCAACATTCTGACGTCGGTGTCGATCGCTCTCGAATCCGAGGGCTATCGCGTCGAGACCTACACGGATGGTGCGTCCGCGCTGGAGGGCCTGGCGGCACGTCCGCCGAATCTTGCCATCCTCGACATCAAGATGCCGCGCATGGACGGCATGGAGCTGCTGCGCCGGATGCGCCAGAAGTCCGACCTGCCGGTGATCTTCCTGACCTCCAAGGATGACGAGATCGATGAATTGTTCGGCCTCAAGATGGGCGCCGACGATTTCATCCGCAAACCATTCTCGCAGCGTCTGCTGGTCGAGCGGGTGCGCGCCGTGCTGCGTCGCGCCAGTGCCCGTGAAGCCGCGGCCAAGACGCCCAGCCAGCAGGCACGTTCGCTCGAACGCGGCCAGCTTGTCATGGATCAGGAGCGCCATACCTGTACCTGGAAGGGCGAGCCGGTGACGCTCACCGTCACCGAGTTCCTGATCCTGCATTCGCTGGCGCAGCGTCCCGGTGTCGTAAAAAGCCGTGATGCGCTGATGGATTCGGCCTATGATGAGCAGGTCTATGTCGACGACCGCACCATCGACAGCCACATCAAGCGGCTGCGCAAGAAGTTCAAGGCCGTCGATGACGACTTCGAGATGATCGAAACCCTTTACGGAGTCGGGTACCGCTTCCGCGAAGCATGAGTTGATGCACGACGTTATGCATCGAAATAAAGACTAGGCAGGGCCTGCTATTCGATGGCAGTGGAGGCACAGCGAACAAGACCGGCGGGCGCTGCCAGGCGACCGTCGCGCATCATGCCGTCATTCGTGTCGAAAATCACGGTGCCGATGCGTCGCTTCCTCGGCCATCATATCTTTTCCAGCCTGACGCGGCGCATCCTCTTCCTCAATCTCGCCGGTCTGGCCGTCCTGGTCACCGGCATCCTCTACCTCAACACCTTCCGCGACGGGCTGATCGATGCCCGCGTCGAAAGCCTGATGACCCAGGGCGAGATCATCGCCGGCGCGATAGCCGCCTCGGCCACGGTCGAGACCGACTCGATCAGCATCGATCCGGAAAAGCTGCTTGAGCTGCAGGCCGGCGAAAGTCTCGGCCCGGGCTCGGACCAGCTCGACAATCTGGACTTCCCGATCAACCCGGAGCGCGTCGCACCGGTGCTGAGACGGCTGATCTCGCCGACCCGGACCCGCGCCCGCATCTATGACCGCGACGCCAATCTGCTGCTCGATTCGCGCCATCTCTATTCGCGCGGCCAGATCCTGCGCTACGACCTGCCGCCGGTCGACGAGGAAGAGCCTGATCTGCTCGCGCGCATCCAGAAGTTCGTCTTCGATTTCTTCCGCAACACCGAACTGCCTGTTTATCACGAGCAGCCGGGCGGCAACGGCGCCGCCTTCCCGGAAGTGGTCAAGGCGCTCACCGGCAGCCCGTCGACCATCGTGCGCATCTCGGAACAGGGCGAGCAGATCGTTTCGGTGGCGGTGCCGATCCAGCGCTTCCGCGCCGTTCTCGGCGTGCTGATGCTGTCGACCGAAGGCGGCGACATCGACAAGATCGTCGCCGCCGAGCGCAAGGCGATCCTGCGCGTGTTTGGGATCGCGGCCCTCGTCACCGCCATCCTGTCCATGCTTCTCGCCTCCACCATCGCCAACCCGCTGCGCCGGCTGTCGGCTGCGGCCGTACGCGTGCGGCGCGGGGTCAAGAGCCGCGAGGAAATCCCGGACTTCTCCGACCGGCAGGACGAGATCGGCAACCTGTCGATCGCCATACGCGACATGACCAACGCCCTCTACGCCCGCATCGAGGCGATCGAAAGCTTTGCGGCGGACGTCTCGCACGAGCTGAAGAACCCGCTGACGTCGTTGCGCAGCGCGGTGGAAACCTTGCCGCTGGCCAAGAACGACAATTCGCGCAGCCGGCTGATGGACATCATCCAGCACGACGTCAGGCGTCTTGATCGTCTCATCACCGATATTTCCGACGCCTCCCGTCTTGATGCCGAGCTGGCGCGTGAAGATGCCGGGACGGTCGACCTGAAGAAATTCATCACCGATCTGGTCGCGGTTTCGCGCGAGGCGACGCGCAACAAGAAGGCGGTCGAGATCGAATTCAAGGTCGGCAAGCTGCCGCAGGGCGTCAAAGGCTATTTCGTCGTCGGCCATGACCTGCGCATCGGCCAGGTCGTCACCAACCTGATCGAGAACGCCCGTTCCTTCGTTCCCGAGGATCACGGTCACATCACCCTGTCGCTGGCGCGCGCCGGCAAGTTCAACATCCTCACCATCGACGACAATGGTCCCGGCATCCGGGCCGACAACATCGACCGCATCTTCGAACGCTTCTACACCGACCGCCCGGCGGGCGAGGCGTTCGGCCAGAATTCGGGGCTTGGCCTGTCGATATCCAGGCAGATCGTCGAAGCCCACGGCGGCACGCTGACCGCCGAGAACATCCCCGGCACCAAGCCCGGCGAGATCAAGGGCGCGCGCTTTGTCGTGACGCTACCGGCCGAAGCATGATCCCGAACCGGTCAGCGCAGCAAAAAGTGGGAACCGGTTTTCGGACAAGATCATGCCTCATCTCAAAAGCCATGATCCCGCAAAGTCGTGGTCGATCCGATCGTGCAGCCTGAAAACATTCACGGAACCGCGATCCTGATCGGCGAGCGCGGCGTCCTTATCACCGGGCCGTCCGGCGCCGGAAAGACGACGCTGGCGCTGACACTCCTGGACCATTGCCGCGCGCGCGGGCTGTTCTCGCGGCTGATCGGCGACGACAGGCTTCTTGCCGCGGCCCGCGGCGGGCGGCTGGTCTGTCGCGTGCCGGCGCCCATCGCTGGTCTCGCCGAAGTGCCTGGGTTCATGCCGCGCCCGCTGCCGTTCGAGCCGGGCGGAGTGATCGACCTGCATGTGAGGCTGGTGCCAAAGGCAGAGATGGCCCGTTTCCAGGAGGAAATCAGCGAGCCGGTCGCAGGCTGCCCGGTGCCGCGTATCGACCTTGCCGAGCGTAATGCCGCCACCGCCTTGCCCGCCGTGATGGCGCGGCTGTCGATCGCGCCTTTTCTATGATCCGCTGCGGATTTTTTGCTGCAATGCGTCAAAATGGCATGGGCCCGCGCAATTTTGGGCTTGTCAACCGGCCGCGCGTCGACAAGATAGCGCTCCCGCCGCCTGGAATGGCTGGCGAGCATAAAATACGCCTGTGAAGCGGCGATGACGGGAGCCACCAAAGAATGATCGGACTCGTGCTTGTAACGCACGGTCAACTGGCCGCCGAGTTCCGACATGCCGTGGAACATGTCGTCGGGCCACAAGACAATTTCGAAACCGTGGCGATCGGGGCCGATGACGATATGGAGCAGCGTCGCCGCGACATCGTCGACGCCGTGGCCCGTGTCGATACCGGGACGGGCGTCATCGTGCTGACCGACATGTTCGGCGGAACGCCCTCCAACCTTGCCATTTCGGTCATGGAGTCCGGCCGCACCGAAGTTATCGCCGGCATGAACCTGCCGATGCTGATCAAGCTCTCCTCGATCCGCAAGGGCGACAACATGGCGGCGGCGCTCGACGAGGCGCAGGCGGCCGGCCGCAAGTACATCAACGTCGCCAGCCAGCTCTTGAGCAGCAAATGAACGCGCTGTCCCCGGAAAAAGACCAGATCGTCCGGGAGTTTCCGATCGTCAACCAGCGCGGCCTGCACGCGCGCGCCTCGGCGAAGTTCGTCCAGGTGGCCAGCGGTTTCGACGCCTCGGTGCATGTCGAGAAGGACGGCGTCCAGGTCGGCGGCACCTCGATCATGGGGCTGATGATGCTGGCGGCAAGCCCGGGCTATTCGATCCGCGTCACTGCCAGCGGGCCGGAGGCCTTGCAGGTCATCGACGCGCTGGAGCAGCTGGTTGCATCCCGCTTCGGCGAGGAAGCCTGATCCCGCGCGGAGCGAAAGAGGCTTCTCCTCGACACATGCACGGATAAAGATTTCTTTATATCCCATTGTCGTCTTGAGCCTGATCTGCTAGTCAATCCGGCAATTCGCGCCCTTCGACGCGCCGACCGGCGCGGGCGCATCCGCAACCAATTCGCAGCACAACAATTCGCATCGGAGCACTGCCATGACGGGTAGCAAGGACTATGTGGTCGCCGACATCTCGCTTGCCGACTGGGGCCGCAAGGAAATCGAGATCGCCGAAACCGAAATGCCGGGCCTGATCGCCTGCCGCGAGGAATTCGGCGACAAGAAGCCGCTCAAGGGCGCGCGCATCACCGGCTCGCTGCACATGACCATCCAGACGGCGGTGCTGATCGAGACGCTGAAGGCGCTCGGCGCCGACATCCGCTGGGCCTCCTGCAACATCTTCTCGACCCAGGACCATGCGGCCGCGGCCATCGCCGAGGCTGGGATCCCGGTATTCGCCGTCAAGGGCGAGTCGCTTGAGCAGTACTGGGACTACACGGACAGGATCTTCCAGTGGACCGACGGCGGCACCTCCAACATGATCCTCGATGACGGTGGCGACGCCACCATGTACATCTTGATCGGCGCCCGCGCCGAGTCCGGCGAGGACGTGCTCTCCAACCCGCAGAGCGAGGAAGAGGAGTACTTCTACGCCCAGGTCAAGAAGCGCCTGAAGGCTTCGCCCGGCTTCTTCACCAAGCAGAAGGCGGCGATCCGCGGGGTCACCGAAGAGACGACGACCGGCGTCAACCGGCTTTACCAGCTGCAGAAGAAGGGCCTGCTGCCTTTCCCCGCCATCAACGTCAACGATTCGGTCACCAAGTCGAAATTCGACAACAAATACGGCTGCAAGGAATCGCTGGTCGACGGTATCCGTCGCGGCACCGACACGATGATGGCCGGCAAGGTCGCTGTCGTCTGCGGCTATGGCGACGTCGGCAAGGGCTCGTCGGCCTCGCTCAAGGGCGCCGGCGCCCGCGTCAAGGTCACCGAAGTCGACCCGATCTGCGCGCTGCAGGCGGCGATGGACGGTTTTGAAGTCGTCACGCTGGAAGATGCGGCCCCGACCGCCGACATCGTCATCACCACCACCGGCAACAAGGATGTCGTCACCCTCGACCACATGCGCTCGATGAAGGACATGGTGATCGTCGGCAACATCGGTCACTTCGACAACGAGATCCAGGTAGCTTCCCTGCGCAACCTGAAATGGACCAACGTCAAGCCGCAGGTCGACATGATCACCTTCCCGGACGGCAAGCGGATGATCCTGCTGTCGGAAGGTCGCCTGCTCAATCTCGGCAATGCCACCGGCCATCCCAGTTTCGTCATGTCGGCGTCCTTCACCAACCAGGTGCTGGCCCAGATCGAGCTGTACACCAAGCCCGGCCAGTACGAGAATCAGGTCTACGTGCTGCCCAAGCATCTCGATGAAAAGGTCGCGCGCCTGCATCTCGACAAGCTCGGCGCCCGCCTGACCGAACTGTCCGGCGAGCAGGCCGCCTATATTGGCGTCACTCCCCAGGGCCCGTTCAAGCCGGAACACTACCGCTATTAACCAAAGCTAAATTTCCTACCAGATATTGACGCCGGGCGATTGACTTTTCGCCCGGCTTTATTTTTGCGCGCCATCAGCCTTCACGGCGATTCGGCGAGGGTTTATTGTCAGGTGATTCGCGACGCTTCCGGCCCGAGAGGGGATCAGAGAAGCGCGTATCAGGGCGGTCTTGCATTCAGGCGGCGGAGAGGACCAAGACATGCCGGGGCAACACCCGCACAGAGCGGGACGGGCCGTTTCCGGCGGCCACGACGATTCGGGGATCGCTGGCCCTGCCTCGCAAGGCGGGAGCCTTTCATGGCGCGCCCGCGCGCGACTGTTCCTTGCCACCTCTGCGTTGGCCGGCCCCTTGCTCGGTGCGGTCGCGCATGCCGAAGCCGTGGGGGTCGCCGCCGCCGGCTTTTCGATCAGCACGGTGGAGGTCATGCAGCTTGCCGTGTTTGTCGGCGTGACGGGCGCGGCACTTCTGTCGGCCATCGTTCTCATCCGCGAACGGGCCCGCACCTCGGCGGAAAATGTCGAACTCAGGAGCCGCATCGCCGACATCAACGCGGCTCTGCGCCGCTCCGAAGCGCTGCTCAATCTGCGCGACCAGCGTGTGGTCGTGTGGGCCTCCGAAAACAAGAAACCCGAACTCATCGGTACATTGCCGGTCGAAAGCGGCGCTCCCGACGACCGTGCCGCCTTCCTCGCTTTCGGTCGCTGGCTAATGCCGCGCTCGGCGGCGGCGCTCGAGCATGCCATTGCGGGGTTGCGCGAAAAGGCGAAACCCTTCGACCTCGTCATCGAATCGCAGGCCGGCGCACCGCTTGAGGTGCATGGCCGCAAGAGCGCGGCGCATGTGATCGTGCGTTTCGTCTCGCTTTCGGAGACGCAGCGCAGCCAGGCCAGGTTGAAGATCGAAAACCAGCGCCTCGTCGCTGACCACGAGACGATGATTGGCCTGCTCGACGCGCTGGAGATGCCGGCATGGCTGCGCACCGAGGATGGGCGGTTGAAGTGGGTCAACCGGGCCTATGCCGACGCGGTCGAAGCCGACAATGCGGAGACGGCCGTTCGCGAGGCGAAGGAGTTTCTCGGCGGCCAGGCACGCGATGCGATCGCCGCCCAGCACAAGTCGCATCCGGTCTTCGAGCAGACGCTTTCCACCGTGATCGAAGGCGACCGCCGCGTGTTCGCGGTGACGGACTTCGCCGGCCCGGATGGTTCGGCCGGCCTTGCTTGCGACACCAGCGCCATCGAGGCGGTTCGCGGCGAATACGAGCGGACCGTCAGAAGCCACGCCGACACGCTCGACCAGCTCAACACCGCGGTCGCCATTTTCGACACCGACGAGAAGCTGCGGTTCTTCAACCAGGCTTTCCAGAAGCTATGGGGTCTCGACAGCGGCTTCCTGCACAGCGCTCCCGACAATGCGCTGTTGCTCGACCGTTTGCGCAGCGAGGGCAAGATCGCCGAGCAACCCGAATGGCGTCGCTGGAAGGAAGGCCTGCTTGGCGCCTATCGCGCCGTCGAATCACAGGAACATTGGTGGCACCTGCCTGATGGCAAGACCATCCGCGTCGTCGCCAACCCGCAGCCCAAGGGCGGCGTGACCTGGGTATTCGAGAATCTGACCGAGAAGATGGACCTCGAAAGCCGCTACCAGACCGCGGTGCGGGTCCAGGGCGAGACGCTCGACAATCTTGCCGAAGGCGTGGCGGTGTTCGGTCCCGATGGCAGGCTTCGACTGTCGAACCCTGCCTTTGCGACACTCTGGGGGCTGAGCGCGGAGGCCGCCAAGCCCAATGTCCACGTATCCACCATCCGCGACCTTTGCGACCGGCAGGCGGTCGACAGCCCCTGGCCCGGCTTCGTTGCCGCCGTCACCGGTTTCGACGACGAGCGCCGCGACCGCCACGGCCAGACCGAACTCAACAATGGCAATGTGCTGAGCTACGCCATGATCCCGTTGCCCAACGGGCAAGTGATGATGACGTTCGTCGATGTCACCGACAGCGTCAACGTCGAACGGGCGCTGAAGGACAAGAACGAGGCGCTGGAGAAATCCGATCAGCTCAAGAATGAATTCGTCCAGCACGTGTCCTATGAACTGCGCTCGCCGCTGACCAACATCATCGGCTTCACCGAACTGCTTTCGCTGCCGGCGACCGGCCCGCTGACGCAGAAGCAGCGCGAATATGTCGGGCATGTCAGCTCGTCCTCCTCGGTCCTGCTCACCATCGTCAACGACATCCTCGACCTGGCCACCGTGGATGCCGGCATCATGGAGCTCGATATTTCCGAGGTGCATGTCGACCAGACCATCGCCGCCGCGGCGGAACTGGTGGCCGACCGGCTGGAAGAGCATTCGATCAGGCTCGAGGTCGATGCCGCCAAGGCGCCGAAGACGTTTCACGGCGACGAAATCCGGGTCCGCCAGATCCTCTACAATCTGCTCAGCAACGCCGCCAACTACGCGCCGGAAGCCAGCACCATCAGGCTCGCTTGCCGCCAGCTGGCGGACGGCGTGGAATTCTCGGTTCATGACGACGGACCCGGCATGCCGCCGGACCTGCTCGATTCGGTATTCCGCCGTTTTGAGCCGCGCACCAATGGCGGCCGCCGTCGCGGCGCCGGTCTCGGCCTGTCGATCGTGAAGAGCTTTGTCGAACTGCATGGCGGCAACGTTCGCATCGAGACCGGCAAGGACAAGGGCACCACCGTCATCTGCACCTTTCCCGACATGCCCGGCATCCGCGCAGCGGCCGAGTAGCGCACTCGATGACGGGATTGGTGCTGGAGTGTTTACTCGCGGACGAGACACAGACAGCGCTGCTGGGCGAGGATCTGGCGCTGGCGCTGCGCGCCGGTGACGTGCTGGCGCTCAAGGGTGATCTCGGCGCCGGCAAGTCGACGCTGGCACGGGCATTGATCAGGGCATTGGCCGACGATACCGGCCTCGACGTTCCGAGTCCGACCTTCACGCTGGTACAGAGCTACGATACCCGCATCCCGGTCCATCACTTCGATCTCTACCGCCTGTCCTCGGCGGCCGAAATCGACGAGTTGGGTTTCGAGGAAGCCCTGACGCAAGGTGCCGCTCTGGTCGAATGGCCGGAACGGGCGGAGGCCTATCTGCCGAAAACCTCGGTGCTGATCGAACTCATCCAGCATGGCGAGGGCCGGCTGGCGCGACTGTCGGGGCAAGGTGCCGCCTTCGACCGCGTGGCACGGTCGCTGGCCATGCGCGACTTTCTTGGGAGTGCCGGCTGGGGCGATGCGCGGCGCCGCCATTTCATCGGCGATGCCTCTGCCCGCTCCTATGAGATCGTTTCGCTTGCCGGCCACAAGCCGCGAGTGCTGATGAACTCGCCGCGGCTGGTGCTCGGACCGCCGGTGCGCGACGGCAAGCCCTATGCCGAGATCGCTCACACCGCCCAGTCGGTCTCCGCCTTCGTCGCCATCGACCGGGCATTGAAGGCTGGCGGCGTCAGCGTTCCGCAAATCCATGCCGAGGACCAGGATCAGGGGTTCCTTCTGCTCGAACATCTTGGTTCCGAGGGATTCCTCGGTGAGGACGGCCAACCGGTGGCCGAGCGTTACGCGGCGGCGGCGGAGCTGCTCGCCATGATGCATGGCAGGAGCTGGCCCCGGCACATGGAAACGGGGCAGGGCGGCTTCCACGACGTGCCGCCTTTCGACCGGGACGCCATGATGATCGAAGCCGATCTGCTGGTCGACTGGTACGTGCCGGCGATAGCGGGCAGCCCGGCAAGCGAGAGCTTGCGCGCCGGCTACGCCAAAGAATGGAATGCGCTTCTCGACCGGCTGGACGGCCGCGAGTACACGCTGATGCTGCGCGATTTCCATTCGCCCAACATCATCTGGCGCGGTGACCGTTCCGGCCATGATCGGCTGGGCATCGTCGATTTCCAGGATGCGCTGATCGGTCCTTCAGCCTATGACGTCGCCTCGCTCGCCATGGATGCCCGCGTCACCATATCGCCGCAGATCGAGAAAAGGACGCTCGATGCCTATGTCGCGGCGCGTCATGCGGCGGGGGCTTTCGATGAAGCGAGCTTCCTGGAATCCTATGCAATCATGGCGGCGCAGCGCAACTCCAAGATCCTCGGCATCTTCGTGCGCCTCGAAAAGCGCGACGGCAAACCCTACTACCTGAAGCATCTGCCGCGCATCCGCGACTATCTGCGGCGGGCGCTGTCCCATCCTGCCTTGGCCAGCCTGCGGGATTTCTACAACGCCAATGGTTTGCTCGAGGAGCGAACGCTGTGACAGCAGGACCGGACACTCCCATTGTGCCCCAAACCGCAATCGTGCTTGCCGCCGGGCTTGGCAAGCGCATGCGGCCGGTCACCGACACCATCCCCAAGCCGCTGGTCCGGATCGCTGGCAAGACATTGCTCGACTGGGGCCTCGACAGCCTGGCCGCCGCCGGTGTCGGCAAGGCCGTGGTCAACGTCCACTATTTTCCCGAACAGATCGTCGCCCATGTCGCCAAGCGCCGCGCGCCGCGGATCATCATTTCCGATGAGAGCGAACGGCTGCTCGATTCCGCCGGCGGCATCGTCAAGGCGCTGCCGGAATTGGGCGAGCAGCCCTTCTATGTCCTCAACGCCGACACTTTCTGGATCGACGACGGTCCCCTCAATCTCGACCGCCTCGCCCTTGCATGGGACGCGGCGAAAATGGATATTCTGCTGATGCTGGCGGATCTCCATCAGGCGACCGGACACTGCGGCGGCACCGATTTCCTGGTGGCGCCGGATGGTGCCCTGCGCCGGTCAAAGGGCGATCCGGCGGGCCTGATCTATGCCGGGGCTGCAATCATTCATCCGCGCCTGTTCACGAATGCGCCTGCCGGGCCGCATTCGCTCAACGCCTATTTCGATTCGGCCATTGCCGCCGGCCGCCTGTTCGGCATGCCGATGCACGGCCACTGGATCACCGTCGGCACACCCGATGCCATTCCGCTCGCGGAAGCAGGGGTCGCCGGCGCGCTAGCCGAGTCGCAATGAGCGGCTCAAGCCGCGTTTTCTCGATCCCTCCCGGAGCGCCGTTTCTGCCGACGCTTGCCGAGGCGCTGCTTGCCGGCCGCCTGGTTCCGGGGTTTCGCTTTGACGGCGACCCGCTCGCCCTGGCCGATGTCACCATCTACGTGCCGACGCGCCGTGCCGCGCGCGCTTTGCGAGGTGCCTTCGTCGACTGCCTGCGGGCACGCGGTGGCGGCGGTTCGGCGATCCTGCCGGTCATCCGTCCGCTCGGCGAGTTCGACGAGGATGAGGCTGCGTTCGAAACAGAGGCATCGGCGGCAATCGATCTCGCGCCGCCGATCGCGGCGACCGAACGCCTTCTTCTGCTGGCGCCGCTGGTGCGCGCCTGGAAACGTCGGCTGCCGGAGCATGTCGCGGCCCTGTTCGCCGAGGAGATCGTCATCCCGGCCTCTACCGCCGACGCGATCTGGCTGGCGCGCGATCTCGAGGGGCTGATGGACGAGATCGAGACGGAAGGCACGGACTGGGCAAAGCTCACCGATCTGGTCACCGGCAACCTTGCCGGATGGTGGCAGGTGACCCTCGAATTCCTCGGCATCGTCACCGACGCCTGGCCGAAATTCCTCGAGGAGCGCGATCGCTCCAATCCGGCCGCGCACCGCAGCGCGCTGATCCGTACCGAGGCCGCGCGGCTGCAGCGCAATCCGCCTGCGGGACCAGTCATTGCCGCTGGATCCACCGGCTCGATTCCCGCCACGGCCGAGCTGCTTGCAGCGATTGCTCGCTTGCCCGGCGGTGCCATCGTGCTGCCCGGTCTCGACCGGACGCTGGACGAAGCGTCCTTCCAGGCGATTGCCGCACCTGGCGCGCGTCCGGCCGTGCTCGGCCACCCGCAATATGGCTTGGCCAGGCTGATCGGCAAGATCGGCGTGCGGCGCGGCGATGTCGAGGAGATCGGCGTGGCCGAGCCGTCGCTTGCGCTTCGCGCCGCCCTTGTCGGTGAAGCGTTGCGGCCGGCCGAGACCACCGAACTCTGGGCCCAGACACGCGCTGGTTTCTCAGCCGCCGCCATCGCCGGTGCCTTCGCCGACGTGACGCTGCTCGAGGCGGCCAGCGAACGCGACGAGGCCGTCGCCATCGCCGTCGCGCTCAAGCAGGCCGTCGAGCAAGCCGGCCAGAGGGCTGCGCTCGTCACCGGCGACCGCGCCCTGGCGCGCCGCGTCTCGGTCGAGCTTCTGCGCTTCGGCGTCGTCGCCGACGATTCCGGTGGCATGCCGCTCGCCAACACCCCGGCTGCCAGCCTGCTCAGGCTGGCGCTCGAAGCGGTGTTCCGGCCAGGCGATCCGGTTGGCTTGCTGTCGCTGCTCAAGCACCCGCTGCTTGGCCTCGGCCTGCAACGCGCCGATGTGCGCCACGCAGCCGAACTGGTCGAACTGGTGGCGCTACGCGGCGGCACCGGCCGCCCCGACATCGCTTCACTGTCCGAACTCTTCGAGGCCCGCCTCACCGGCTTGGGCAGCGTCAGCCGGCAACCCTTCTGGTTCTCCCGGCTGACCGTGCGCTCCATCGAAAGCGCGCGGAATGTGCTTGAACGTCTCAAACATGCATTGGCGCCGCTCGCGGCCTTCCGCGGCCAGGCGGACGCAGACCTTGCCGCGCTGGTCAAGGCCAGCGTCGTGGCACTCGAAAATCTCGGCCGTGCCGAAGATGGCGGCCTTCGCGAACTCTATGCCGGTGACGCTGGCGAAAAGCTTGCCGAATTGCTGCGCGGGCTGGTCGCGGCTTCGGCATCGCTATCGTTCGCGGCTAGCGAATGGCCGGACGTGATGGACGCGCTGATCGCGCCTGAAACGGTCAAGCCGGCGCAGGGCACCGACAGGAACATCGCCATCTGGGGCGCGCTGGAAGCCCGGTTGCAGAATGTCGACACGCTGGTCATAGGCGGGCTCAACGAGGGTGTGTGGCCGCGCAAGCCAGAGAGCGACCGCTTCATGTCGAGGTTGATGAAGACCGGCATCGATCTCGAACCGCCCGAACGGCGTATCGGCCTTGCCGCGCATGATTTCCAGATGGCCATGGGCGCCAAGAAAGTGGTGCTGGCCCGCTCGGCGCGTGCCGGCGACGCACCCGCCGTGCCGTCGCGCTGGCTGCAGCGCCTCCTCACCTTCATCGGCAACGAACAGGCGGGGGAGTTGCGCCGGCGCGGCGACGAGCTCCTCGCCTGGGCACGCGCGCTCGATACCGGCCCAAGGCAGGACTTCGCGCCACGACCGCAGCCGAAGCCGCCGCTGTCTGTCCGCCCAAGCCATTTCTCGGTCACCGAGATCGAGACCCTGCGTCGTGACCCTTATGCCGTCTACGCAAGACGGATCCTCGGCCTGATGCCGCTCGATCCGGTCATCCGCGATCCGGGTGCCGCCGAGCGCGGCACGCTGTTTCACGCCATTCTGCATCTCTTCTCGGCGCAAGTGGCCGATCCGCGCGCGCCGGATGCGCTGGCCGGCCTCATTTCAGCCGGTCGGGCCTGTTTTGCCGAAGCCGCCCTTCCGGCCGATGTCGAGGCGGTGTGGTGGCCGCGTTTCGAGAAACTCGCCGCCAACATCGTCGAATGGGAGCGCACGCGCGCCGACGCGGTGATACGGCGGCATGCCGAGGAGCGCGCCGGCAAGACCGTCGTCGGCCAGTCCGGCGTGACGCTGTCCGGCTACGCCGACCGCGTCGACCTGCTGGCTGGCGGGATGGCCGACATACTGGACTACAAGACGGGCTCGTCGCCGTCCAAGGCGCAGGCGCACACGCTGCTTGCACCGCAACTGGCGCTGGAAGGCGCGCTGCTCAGGCGCGGCGCTTTCAAGGATCTGGGCGCGCGCGAACCGTCGCAACTGGCGTTCGTGCGGTTGAAGCCGAATGGCGAGGTGTTCGAGGAATCGATCCTCGAGCACAATCGCCAGCCCAGGACCGCCACCGATCTCGCCGAAGAGGCATGGGCGCGGCTGGAGAAGCTTCTGATCCACTATGCCGACCCCACGACCGGATATCTGTCGCGCGCGCTGCCGTTTCGCGAAGGCGAGACCGATGGCGACTACGACCATCTTGCCCGCGTGCTCGAATGGTCGGCCGGCGGCGATGCCGGCGACGAGGGAGGGGAGGCATGAAGAAGGCCTATCCTATCCCAAGCGATACGGCTTCCAGCCAGGCCCGCGCCGCCGATCCCAGGAATTCCGCCTGGGTTTCGGCCAATGCCGGATCCGGCAAGACCCATGTGCTGGCCCAGCGCGTCATCCGGCTGCTGCTGCGCGGCACTGATCCGTCAAAGATCCTGTGCCTGACCTATACGCGCGCCGCCGCCGCCAACATGTCGAACCGGGTGTTCTCGACACTATCGGAGTGGACAACACTCGCTGACGCGGATCTGGCGGCAAGGGTCGAGGCGCTGGAGGGTCTCCGGCCCGATGTCGAGACCATGCGCCGTGCCCGCCGCCTGTTCGCCGAGGCGCTGGAAACGCCGGGCGGGCTGAAGATCCAGACCATTCATGCCTTCTGCGAATCGGCGCTCCACCAGTTCCCGCTGGAAGCCAACATCCCTGCCCATTTCGAAATGCTCGACAGCCAGATGGAGGCATCGCTGTTTGCCGCCGCGCGTCGCGAGATGATCTCGGCCGCCGGCGATAGGAATCTGGCCGAGGCCTTTGCCACCATTCTCGATCGTGGCGGCGAAGCTGGTCTCGATGCCTTGTTGGGCGAGATCGTGCGCAAGCGTGACGGTTTGCGCAATTTCATCGACGCCGTCGGGCGCGACGGCTCGCATTTCCAGGCGCTGTTCGATGAGTTCCAGTTTCGCCCCGGCCAGACCGCCGAAGGCATAGCGGCGTCGGTCTGGCCGTTGCCGGGCTTCCTGCCGGATTATTTTTCCGGCTTTGCCCATGCGGCGGAAGCTGCTGATGCCAGAACGGTGCTGAACAACATCCTGCCCTATGCGCGCCTGGCTTTCGCCGAAAGCGACCCGGTTCGCCGTCTGCAATTGCTGTCGAGGGCCTTCCTCAAGGCTGATGGCGACACCTACGATCCGGCAAAGGCCTTCAAGAAGGCCCTGGTCGACCGGCTGCCGGATCTGGTGGAGCGCTATGTTTCAGCGGCCAATGCCATCGTCGAAACCGTCGACCGGCTGGCCCTGTTCCGGATGCTGGAAGGCACGCGGGCTGCGCTGATCATAGCCGACTGGCTCATCGCCCGCTACGAAGTGCTGAAGCGCAGCCGCGGCTTTCTCGACTTCAACGACCTCATCACCCGCACGGTCAACCTGCTGGCACGGCCCGATGCCGGCCCCTGGGTACAGTACAAGCTCGACCAGGGCATCGACCACATCCTGCTCGACGAGGCGCAGGACACCAGCCCCGATCAATGGGAGGTGGTGAAGCGGCTGGCGGAGGAGTTCTTTGCCGGCCTTGGCGCGCGCGACAGGGTCCATCGTACCGTCTTTGCCGTCGGCGACGAGAAACAGTCGATCTATTCCTTTCAGGGCGCGGCGCCCGACTCCTTCGCCGATAGCCGGCTGTTGTTTGCCGGTAGGGTGCGAGACGCCGAAGCATCCTTCGCCGACCTCAAGCTGACCTGGTCGTTCCGCTCGACCGATGACGTCCTGGCCGCGGTCGACCGCGTCTTTGCCGATCCCCTCGTGCGGCGCGGCATCAGCCACGATCCCGATCCGCTGAGCCACAAGGCGATCCGCACCGACGCGCCGGGCTATGTCGAGGTCTGGCCGTCGCTCGGCGCCGACGTCGTCGACGAGCCCGACGACTGGACCCAGGCCATCGACCATGCCCATGCGCCGGCGGTGCGCGTCGCCGAGAATGTCGCCGCCACCATTGCCGGCTGGATCGGCGCCGGCGAGGTCATCGAAGGCCGCGGCAAGCGGCTGCGGCCGGGCGACGTGCTGGTGCTGGTGCGCAAGCGCGATCGCTTCGTCCACGCGCTGACCCGCGCCTTGAAACGCCGCGACATTCCGGTCGCCGGCGCCGACCGGCTGAGCCTGCCTGGCCATATCGCGGTCAAGGACCTGATCGCGCTCGGCCATCTCCTCATTCAGCCGCAGGACGATCTGTCGCTTGCCGCCGTCCTGCGCAGCCCGATCTTCGATCTGCCGGAAGAGGCACTTTTCACGCTCGCGGCGGAGCGGCCACCCGGCCTGTCGCTGATCGCGTCGCTGCGCCGCCATGCCGGCGAAAGCGAGCGACTTGCGGCGGCTGTCGCCCAGCTCGACATCTGGACGAACGAAGCGGCCTTCAAGCCGGTGTTCGAGTTCTATGCCGGCCTGCTGGCGCGCGATGGCGTGCGCAGCAAGATGATCGCGCGGCTCGGACCCGAAGCCGGCGATATCCTCGACGAGTTCCTGAGCTTCTGCCTTGCCGAGGAGCGAACCGGCCTGCCGGGGCTGGAAGCCTTTCTCTCGACGCTGGAGAACGCCGGCCCCGAGATCAAGCGCGAGATGGACCAGACCCGCGACGAGGTTCGCGTCATGACCGTGCATGCCGCCAAGGGCCTGGAGGCACCGGTGGTGTTCCTGGTCGATGGCGGCTCCGCCCCGTTCAGCGACCAGCATCTGCCGCGCCTGATGCCTTTCGATGGTTCGGGCACATATTGGGACGGCAAGGGCTATCTCTGGCGCTCGGCCAGCGATGTCGCCAATGGCTTCTCGAAGACAGCGGCTGCGAGAGCACGGGAACTCGCCGACGACGAATATCGCCGGCTGCTCTATGTCGGCATGACCCGCGCCGAGGACCGGCTGATCGTCTGCGGCTATCATGGCAAGCGGGCGCCGAACACCGGCACCTGGCATTCGATCGTCAGCCGCGCCCTGATCGGCGCGCCGGAAAGCGAACAGCGTGCGCACCCCGCCGGTGGCGAGCCCGTGCATCGTTTTCACGTGACCAAGCTGCCGCCCGTCACGCCAAGCTCGAGCGAACAGGCACGGCAAACGCACGTTTTCGGGACGTTGCCGGCAAGCCTGTTCCGGTCCTTGCCGCCGTTCGAGGACTTGCCGCGTCCGCTGTCGCCATCCGGCGCCTCGGCGCTGATCGAGGAAGGCAAGGAAGCCGTGGTCGACAAGGCTTCGCCGGTGCTGGATGCCGATACCGAGCCGGGCTTTGCCGTGATGCGCGGGCTGGCCCTGCATAAACTGCTGCAGATGTTGCCCGGCATTGCCGAGGGCGAGCGCCAGAGCGCTGCGGAACGCTATCTCGCGCGAACGGGTGCGGACTGGACTCAATCCGAGCGCGGAAAAGCCTTGGCGTCGGTCACAGCCATCCTTGCCGACCCCCGCCTCGGCACACTGTTTGCGCCGTCGTCGCGTGCCGAGGTCGCGATCATGGGCAGCCTCGAGGTGAAGGGCAAAAAGCGCTCGATTTCCGGCAAGATCGACCGGCTGGCGGTGACATCGGACACAGTGTCGATCGTCGACTACAAGACCAACCGGCCGGCGCCCGCCTCTTTGGCCGAGGTTCCTCCGGCTTATGTCCTCCAGCTCGCGCTTTATCGCGCCCTGCTGCAGCCGCTCTATCCCGGACGCGCGATCCGGGCGGCCCTGCTGTTCACCGAGGCGCCGCGGCTGATCGAACTGCCGGCCGGCGCCATGGATGACGCCCTTGCTCGACTCACGGGAGCGTGACACAACACCTGCTTGAAGAAGGGCCCGATCACCACCACATTTGGTGCGACAAAAACTCTCGAAAGGATTTCCGCATGGGTGCCACCGTCAAGGTCGACAAGAGCAATTTCCAGACCGCTGTGCTCGACGCCAGCGTACCGGTCGTGGTAGATTTCTGGGCGGAATGGTGCGGCCCCTGCAAGATGATCGCCCCGTCGCTGGAAGACATCGCCACCGAACTTGGTGCCAAGGTGAAGATCGCGAAGCTGAACATCGACGAGAATCCCGAGCTTGCCGCCCAATTCGGCGTGCGCTCGATCCCGACGCTTGTTATATTCAAGGGCGGCGCAGAGGCTGACAGAAAGATCGGTGCCGCGCCCAAGACCTCGCTGTCGCACTGGGTTAATGGCAACCTCTGAGCCCCAACATCAGGATTGAACAAAGCCCGCCTCGCGCGGGCTTTTTGTTGGCGCCATCGCTGCGCCGCTCTGGCCCTCGCGTGCGGGCACTCCATGTCGTCTGCTTGAGGCAGACAGGAGAACCCCATGACCGGATCCGCCAAGGCCACCGTCTTCATCGACAATGAGCGCGTCATCGTCACCGAATACCGCTTCGCGCCCGGCGACAACACCGGCTGGCATCGCCACGGCCACGACTATGTCGTCGTGCCGCTGATGGACGGCAAGGTGAAGCTGTTGACCAAGGAGGGCGAATCCTTTGCCGAAATGAAGAAGGGCGCCCCCTATTTCCGCAAGAAGGGCGTCGAACACGACGTCATCAATGCCAATGAGGGCGAATACGCCTTTATCGAGATCGAGCTGAAGTAATCCACCAAGGCCACGTCAGGGCCGGCAGGCGCGATTACCAATCGGCGATACGATCGCCCCCGGCGAATTGCGCACTTCTTTCGGTATACTCGAACAGCTCTATCTTCACGTCGTTGGGGTCGCGAAGCCAGGCCTGGTAGGTGTCGTCGCAGGCGAGTTTCCTCGGCGTGACGTCTATTCCCTTCGACCTGATGTGGGCGATTGCGGCGTCGATGTCTTCCACCTCGAGGCAGAGATGGTTGATCTGGTTCAGGTCGCTGTAGCGGGCTCCGTCCTTCTGGAACACCTCGATGTGGCTGCGACCGCCGCAATTGAGGTAGAATCCGAAAATCTTGCCGTCACGCAGGAAATTGAATTGGGTGTCCATGCCGAGGACGTCGCAATAGAAGCTTCGCGTCACGTCAAGGTCATTCGCGAAGATGCAAACGTGAGCGAGCTGCTTTACCTTGATCATGTCGGCGGCGTGCCGTTTTCAGCCAGCACCGCCCCAGCCAGATAAAGCGACCCGCCGATCAGGATGCGCGGCGGGGGGCCGTCCCAGGTGTCGCGCAGCAGCATCAGTGCGTTGGCGACGGAACTCACCGGTTCGGCCGTCAGCCCGGCTTCTGTGGCGCGGACCGCCAGTTCGTCGTTTGGCACGCCGGCGTCGCTCGCGCTCACCGGCACCGTGTAGACATGCCGGGCCAGCCCCTTGAAGGCGCGAAAATAGCCGCTCTGGTCCTTGGTGTTGATCATTCCCGAGATGAGGAAAAGCGGACGCGGATTCTTTTCTTCCTGCTCGGCCAGCGCTTCGGCAACGACCACGCCGGCGCCCGGATTGTGGCCGCCGTCGAGCCAGATGTCGGCGCCCTTTGGCGCCAGCTCCGCCAGCCGGCCCTGCGCCAGCTTCTGCATGCGGCCGGGCCAGGCGACATTGATCATCGCCTTTTCGGCGGCGCGATGGCTGACCTCGAAGCCGGCCGCCTTCACCGCCGCGATCGCCGCGGCGGCATTGGCGAACTGGTGGCGCCCGGGCAGCCTGGGCGGCGGCAGGTCCATCAAGCCGTCCTCGTCCTGATAGACCATGCGGCCGTTTTCCTCGAAGGCGAGGAAATCCTGGCCGTAGACGAAGGTCGGACACTCAAGCCGCTCGGCGGTTTCGATCAGCACCTGCAGCGCCGTCTCGCTTTCCTGCGCGCCGATGACGACCGGGCAACCGCGCTTGATGATGCCGGCCTTTTCGGCGGCGATCAGTTCGACACGGTCGCCGAGATAGGCCTCGTGGTCGAGCGACACCGGCATGATCACCGACACGGCTGGTTCCTTGATGACATTGGTGGCGTCGAAGCGGCCGCCGAGCCCCACCTCGATGATGGCGGCATCGGCCTGATGCTCGGAAAACAACAGGAAGGTGACGGCGGTGAGAATCTCGAAGACGGTGATCGTCTCACCCTCATTGGCCCTGGCGACGCGGGCGATGGCATCGGCGAAAACCTTGTCGTCAACCAGCCTGCCGCCGCCATCGGCGGCCAGCCGGTAGCGCTCGTGCCAGTTCACCAGATGCGGCGAGGTGTGGACATGGACGCGGTAGTCCGCCGCTTCGAGCAGTGCGCGCGAAAACGCCGCGCAGGAGCCCTTGCCGTTTGTGCCGGCGATGTGGATCACCGGCGGCAGCCGGTCCTGCGGGTTGCCGAGCCGCTCCAGCAGCCTGGAAATGCGGTCGAGCGAAAGGTCGAAGCCCTTCGGATGAAGCGCCATCAGGGCTTCGATTTCGCGGTCTGCGGCAAGCGTCGTCATATGGGAATCCTAGCGCATGACCCCGAAAATCGGAATCGCGGTTCGCGGCGAAGAATGTCGCGTCAGGCCTGTGGTCGTGCCTCCGCCGGAATTGTTACCGGCGGCAGGATTTCCGGCTCCAGCGGCTTTTGCTCTTCCGGCACCTTGAGCAGCATCTTCAGCAAGCGTGCGATCGTTTCGCGCATCTCCAGCCGCGACACAACCATGTCGACCATGCCGTGCTCCATCAGATACTCGGCGCGCTGGAAGCCGTCCGGCAGCTTTTCCCGGATGGTCTGTTCAATGACGCGCGGTCCGGCAAAACCGATCAGTGCGCCGGGTTCGGCGATGTGCACGTCGCCCAGCATGGCGTAGGAAGCGGTGACGCCACCGGTGGTCGGGTTGGTCAGCACGACGATGTAGGGAAGGCCGGCTTCCTTCAGCCGGTCGACGCCGACCGTGGTGCGCGGCAATTGCATCAGCGACAGGATGCCTTCCTGCATGCGGGCGCCGCCGGAGGC
This sequence comes from Mesorhizobium qingshengii, assembly GCF_900103325.1. Lineage (GTDB taxonomy): Bacteria > Pseudomonadota > Alphaproteobacteria > Rhizobiales > Rhizobiaceae > Mesorhizobium > Mesorhizobium qingshengii. The sequence continues at coordinate 123,876 of NZ_FMXM01000020.1, forward strand.
GGCGAACAGGATCAGCGGCCGCTTTCGCTGCAGGGCGACTTCGAAACCATGAACGATGGCGTCACCGGCAGCCATGCCGAGCGAGCCACCCATGAAGGCGAAGTCCTGCACCGTGACCACAACCGGCAGGCCTTCGACGGTTCCCAGCGCGTTGATGATCGCATCTTCCAGGCCGGTCTTGGCCTTGGCGTCCTTCAGGCGGTCGACATAGCGTTTCTCGTCGCGGAATTTCAGCGGGTCCTGCATGACCTTGGGATTGTCCAGGGTCTCGTACTTGCCGCCGTCGAAAAAGAATTTCAGCCGCTCCTTGGCCGAGATCTTCATGTGATGGCCGGAGGACGGAATGACGAACTGGTTGGACTCCAGATCCTTGTGGAACACCATTTCGCCGGTCTCCGGATCCTTGATCCAGAGATTCTCGGGCATGTCGGTGCGCCGGCCGAGCATCGAATTGATCTTCGGGCGAACGTAATTGGTGATCCAGTTCATCGCTTCGGCTCCTGTCCTGACGAAGAGTTAGTGCATGTCGCCCAAAAGTTGGAACCGGTTTTGGGATAACAACAAGACCTGAGGTAGGAAAACTATTCGGCGGCAGCAAGGCGGGCCGAGCGCACGCCCTGCGCAAGACCGCTGACCAGCGTGGCGACGGCTTCGGCCGGGTCGGCTGTCTTCTCGCCTTTCGGCCCCAGAACATTGGCGACCGCATTGACGATCGCTGTGCCGACGACCACGCCATCGGCATTGGCGCCGATCACGCGCGCCTGCTCGGCGGTCTTGACGCCGAAACCGACGCAGACCGGCAGATCGGTATGGCCCTTGATGCGCTTCACCGCCGCCGCCACCTTGCCGGTGTCGGCCAGCGCCGAGCCTGTGATGCCGGTCATCGAGACATAATAAACGAAGCCGGATGTGTTCTGGAGCACTTTGGGCAGGCGCTTGTCGTCGGTGGTCGGCGTCGCCAGCCGAATGAAATTGATGCCGGCCTTCAGTGCCGGAATGCACAGTTCCTCGTCCATCTCCGGCGGCAGGTCGACGACGATCAGCCCATCAATGCCGCTGGCAATGGCGTCCTTGAGGAAACGGTCGACGCCGTAGATGTAGATCGGGTTGTAGTAGCCCATCAGCACGATCGGCGTCTCATTGTCGCCGACGCGGAATTCCGACGCCATCTTCAGCGTCTTGACCAGCGTCTGGCCGCCTTTGAGCGCCCTCAAGCCCGCTGCCTGGATCGCCGGGCCATCGGCCATCGGGTCGGAAAACGGCATGCCAAGTTCGATGATGTCGGCACCCGCCGCCGGCAATGCCTTCATGATCGACAGCGAGGTGTCGTAGTCCGGGTCGCCGCCCATGAAATAGGTGACGAGCGCCGGGCGGCCCTCGGTCTTCAGCTTCGCCATGCGGCGGTCGATACGAGTAGCCATGATCAGATCTCCATGCCCAGCATGCTGGCAACCGTATGCACGTCCTTGTCGCCGCGGCCGGACAGGTTGACGATGACGATCTGGTCCTTGTCCATGGCCGGCACGATCTTCACCGCATGGGCGATGGCGTGCGCCGATTCCAGCGCCGGGATGATGCCTTCGACGCGTGTCGTCAGCTTGAACGCTTCCAGCGCCTCGTCGTCGAGGATCGGCACATATTCGACGCGGCCGCTGTCGCGCAGCCAGGAATGCTCCGGGCCGACACCGGGGTAATCCAGGCCGGCCGAGATCGAATGGCCGTCCATGATCTGCCCGTCGGAATTCTGCAGGAGATAGGTGCGATTGCCGTGCAGCACGCCGGGCCTCCCGGCATTCATCGAGGCGCAGTGCTCGATGCCGTCGAGGCCACGGCCACCGGCTTCGATGCCGATGATGCGAACCTCCTTGTCGTCGAGGAAGGGATGGAACATGCCGATTGCGTTCGAGCCGCCGCCGACACAGGCGATGATGGTGTCCGGCAACCGGCCTTCCTGTTCGAGGATCTGCGCGCGTGCCTCCGAACCGATCACCGACTGGAAGTCGCGCACCAGCTCCGGATAGGGGTGCGGGCCGGCGGCGGTGCCGATCAAATAGTAGGTGTCCTCGACATTGGTTACCCAGTCGCGCAGCGCCTCGTTCATGGCGTCCTTGAGCGTGCCGTGGCCGGCGGTCACCGGCCGCACTTCGGCGCCCAGCAGCTTCATGCGGAAGACATTCGGGCTCTGACGGGCGACGTCGGTGGCGCCCATATAGACGACGCAGGGAAAGCCGAAGCGGGCTGCGACGGTGGCGGACGCCACGCCATGCTGGCCAGCGCCCGTCTCGGCGATGATGCGCTTCTTGCCCATGCGCTTGGCCAGCAGGATCTGGCCGAGGCAGTTGTTGATCTTGTGCGAGCCGGTGTGGTTCAGGTCCTCGCGCTTGAAATAGACCTTGGCGCCGCCCCCAAGGCCCTTCGCCGAGGAAACCTCACGAAGATGCCTGGTCAGCCCTTCCGCGAAATAGAGCTTCGACGGCCGTCCGGCGTAGTGGGTCGAGAGGTCCGTGAGTTCAGCCTTGAAATCCGGATCGTTCTTGACCTCGTTCCAGTTCCGCTCGAGATCGAGGATCAGCGGCATCAGCGTTTCGGCAACGAAACGACCGCCAAAAATGCCGAACATGCCCTGTTCGTCGGGTCCGGTGCGGAAGGAATTGGGTGTCGCCGGCTTGTCCATTGCCGATCTCCTGCATCTTGACTTGCGAGCCTGTCCTTGTCGGAAAACCGGTTCCCATTTTTCCGGGACATGCTCTGGTTTGAGCCGGTCAGGCGGCGCGGTTGTCGCGTGCTGCCCTGACGGCCCGGAAGAACTGTTCGATCAGCGCCGGGTCCTTGACGCCTGGCGCGCTTTCCACGCCTGAAGAAATGTCTATTCCGGGCGGGTTGGCAAGCCGAAGGGCATCGCCGATGTTGGCGGCGTTGAGCCCACCGGAAAGCATGTAATCGACGCCGGCGTCAAGGCCGGCGAGAATGCGCCAGTCGAAGGCGACGCCGTTGCCCCCCGGCAGTTCCGAGCCTTTCGGCGGCTTGGCGTCGAACAGGAACCGGTCGGCAACGCCGATGAACGGCTTTATCCGTTCCAGATCGGCAGCCTCGCTGAGCGGCAGCGCCTTCATCACGGGCAGTCCATGGCGGGCCTTGACCTCGGCCACGCGCTCGGGTGTTTCCGAGCCGTGCAACTGCAGCATGTCGGGCTGCATCTTTTCGACGATCTCATCGAGGAAGGCGTCGCTTGCATCGACGCTGACAGCAACCGCGATTGCCTTGCCGCGCGCCGCCTCGCGCAGACGGCCGGCCTCGGCTGGCTCGACATAGCGCGGGCTTTTGGCAAAGAAAATGAAGCCGACATGGCTGGCGCCGCCGGCCACTGCCGCGGCCAATGCCTTGTCCGTCTTCAAGCCGCAGATCTTGATGTCAAGCGCCATGGCGCGGGATTGGCACGAAAAGCGATAAGAGTCGAGAAAAAGCATGCTGTTTGCCGACGAGGCTAAAGGCGCTACCTATGATGGACAGGACGCAAGGCGGGAGCAGAATCATGGCGGACAGAACAGTTGCCGAACTCAGGCAGAAGATCGCGCAGGCGCGCGAGGTTATCGCTCATCTGGTGGACAAGGCCGCCTTCAACGGCACCGAGGCGCATCGGGCGCTCGACTATTTCGGCAGCGATGCCTTCGACAGCAAATTCCTGCCGTGGCCGCGTCATGACGACGAGGGGCTGCGGCCCGAGGACCTCAATGCCGCCAACGACGATTGAATCGTCGCCCGTCACCTTGTCGCCCGTCACCTACTCGAACGCGATCGCCTGCAAGGCGCCGCCATTGCGCTTCAGCCAGGCCTTGCAGCGCTCGGTGTCCGGGCAAAGCTGTTCGCACAATTTCCAGAATTTCGGGCCGTGGTTCATCTCCTTGAGATGGGCGACCTCATGCGCGACGAGGTAATTTATGACCGGCGCCGGGGCCATCATGATGCGCCAGGAAAACGACAGATTGCCGTCCGAGGTGCACGAGCCCCAGCGGCTTGATGTGTCCTTGAACCGGATCGCCTTGGCGCGCTTGCCGAGCGCCTGCGTGTGCTTGACCACCAGGGCCTCGATCTCGCGCTTGGCTTCGCGCTTGAGGAAATCGGCGATGCGGCGCGGCAGGTGCACGCGCTCGCCATGCACGATCAGCAGCGGACCGCGCTCGTCGCGCGACACGGTGACGGTGCCACGTTTCGAGGGCTCATGGACGATGCGGTGCGGCACGCCGCGCACCGGGACCTTGATGCCGGGCCGTACCTGCGGCCGGTTGGGCACCTTGGCCAGCCGCTGTTCCAGCCACTCCTGATGGCGGTCGAGGAATTTTTCCACCTCGCCCCGGCGCAGGCCCGGCGGCACTGTGATGCGCAGGCCACGGCCACCGGAATCGATGCGCAGTGTCAGCCGCCGGGCGCGATCGTTCTCGACGATCTTGAGCGGCAATGACCGCCCGGCAACGACATGCTCCCGCTCTTGGACAGGCGCGGGCTTGGGTTTTGTCAGGTTGCGGAAGAAGCCGAAAGACATGGCCGGACGATACGCGATTCGAGGAAAACGAATAGAACAAAAAAGAAACGGCGCCGCTCGCGCGACGCCGTTTTTTCACGATCTGGCCTGTCGCCTGGCCTTAGTCGTCAAGCAGGTTCGAACCCTTGCCACGCTTGCTGGCCGTCGTCCCGGTGCTCGGATCGGTCTTCGTCGGCGCCGTCGCCTTGTTGCGGTTCGCCATGAAGCGGTCGAACTCATCCTGGTCCTTGGCGCGGCGCAGTTCGCGGGCGTACTCGTCGAACTGGGTCAGCATCTCGTCGAGCTTGCGGCGCTCTTCGTTCAGGCGCTCGAGTTCCTTTTCGCGCCAGTCGTCGAAAGCGACGTTGCCGGTGCGGGCGGAGCCGTGACCCCAGCGGGCGGCCTTGTCGGAACCGCGGCGGCAGCCGGCGAAGATGCCGTCGGTCGCCCGGTTGACGTCACGCTTGAAGCCATCGAGGCGGTCGCCCCAGATGATGTAGGCGAGCATGGCGAAGCCGAGTGGCCAGAACACCATGAAGCCGATCACCATCAACGCGATGGTTGCCGGCGTCCAGGCCGGACGGATCAATGCGGATGTGTTCATTTTCTCCCATTCCTTCGGTTGGAGACAGCCAAACCCGGCTGCGTGGAATCGAAATGGGAAGAAGAAAACGGCGATTCAAGACAATGTCCGCCAAAACCGGACAAGAGGCTGAAATGATTGTTGCTTTTTGAATGCTTCGAGGAAAAGAACGGCCAGGCCCGCGACCAGCCCCCAGAATGCGGCGCCGACGCCGAACAGCGTCAGTCCTGACGCGGTGACGGCAAAGGTAACGGTGGCGGCCATGCGTTCGCCTTCGTCCTTCAGGGCGATCGACAGGGCGTTGGCAAGCGGCGCCATCAGCGCCAGGCCGGCCACCAGCACGATCAGGCTTTGCGGCAGGACGGCGAAGATCGCCACCAGCGAAGCCCCGAATATGGCAAAGACGATGTAGGCGAGCGCATAGAACGGGCCGGTCTTCCAGCGTTCGGCGGGATCGGGGTGGACGTCCGGCCCGGTGCAGATCGCCGCCGAAATCGCGGCCAGATTGGTGGTCGAGCCGCCAAACGGCGCCGACAGCAGCGAAAACAGGCCGGTGACGCCGATCAGCGGGCCGGGCTCCGGGTGATAGCCGGCGGCGCGCAGCACGGCGAGCCCGGAGAGGTTCTGCGAAGCCATGGTGACGAGGTAGAGCGGCAGCGCCAGGCCGATGATCGCGGCGGCGCTGAACTGCGGTGTGATCAGCGTCAGCGTCGACAGTTCCGGTGTCGGCAGGCCACCGACGCGGCCTGTCAGGAAAGCGGCGAGGCCGCCGCCGATCAGCACCACCAGCACCGACACCGCCGGATTGAACAGCCTGATGACGAAAAAGGCCGCGATCAGCGGCAGGATCAGCCAGGGATCGGCGGGGATGGCCTTGACTGCGTTGACGGCGAAACTGACGAGGATGCCAGCCAGCATGCCCGATGCCACCGACGGCGGTATCCTGGCGATCAGCCGCGTCAGCGGTCCGAACAGGCCGGTGGCAATCAGGAGGATGCCGGTGACGATGAAGGCGCCGACCGCCTCGCCCATCGAGAAGCCGCTCGACGCGGCGATCAGCGCCAGGCCCGGCGTCGACCATGCGGTGATGACCGGCATCTTCGTGCGCCAGGATAGCCACAGGCACTCGATCGCCATCGCCAGGCAAATCGCCGTCACCCAACTCGCTGTCTCGACCTGCGTCGCGCCGACCGCCTTGGCGGCGGCGATGACGATGGCCAGCGTGCCGCCAAAGCCGACGATTGCCGCGACAAAGGCGGATATCGGTATGGAAACGCGCATCAGTTCTCCCTCCGCGCCATCGCGTCGACGGTCCGTACAAGCATCTCGAGATCCTGCGGCCGCGACAGGCGATGATCACCGTCGGGGATCAGTGACAATGTCACATCGTCCGCGGGCAGCAGACTGACCAGCTTGAGCGCGTGGCTTGCCGGCACGTCCAGATCGGCCAGTCCCTGCAAGATGTGCACCGGGCAATGCGTGTCGATCGGGCCTGCCATCACCCGGTTGTTGCGCCCGTCCTCGATCAGCGCGCGTGTGTAGATGTACGGCTCGCTGGAATAGTCCGACGGCTCCTCGAAGAGGCCTCTTGCGGCCAGATCGCGCTTCTGCGCCTCGGTCAGCACCGGTTCGACCAGCTCGACGGTAAAATCCGGCGCCGGCGCCAGCAGCACCAGGCCGGCGACGTTGCTGTCGCCTGCCTTGCGCAGTTCCTGCACCATGCGCAGCGCGATCCAGGCCCCCATCGATGAGCCGACCAGGATCTGCTTGCCCCTGGTGAAGTGCCGGAACACGGCAAGGCTTTGCGAAAGCCATTTCGAAATCGTGCCATCGGCAAAGACGCCTCCGGATTCGCCATGGCCGGAATAGTCATGTCGCAGGAAGGCGCGCCCTTCTCTTGCCGCCCAATCCGACAGCGTCTCGGCCTTCGTGCCCAGCATGTCCGACTTGTAGCCGCCGAGCCAGACGATGCCGGGCGTCGTGCCAGCCGTGTGGCGCACCGCGATGCTTGATCCATCGACGTCCAGGAAGACAGGGGGCGTGGCAGTCATGGCTTTTTCCTCACGCCGGTCTTTTGGCGAAGGGTCTTGTGACACAGCCAGTGGCGTGGCGAAAAGTGCTCGCGATCATTCTTTGTTTGGTGCAGGTCAGCGATCAGGGTGATTTCCTGTCAATGCTGTGCTATTGACTCCGCCCGCGCGCTCACCACATTGGCGCGTTCACGCATCAAGACCTGCAAACCCTGAACGAAACGGCCAAGGAGACCACGACCATTCGCAGACCTTTCAAAGCAGCGGCGCCGACCAAGGATGGCCCGCGCTCAAACCGTGATATCCGGGTTCCCCGGGTCCAGCTTATCGACGCCGAAGGCCAGAACCGCGGCGATGTTTCCATCAACGACGCATTGCTGCTCGCCGAAGAGGCCGGGCTCGATCTGGTCGAGATATCGCCCAATGCGGTGCCCCCAGTCGTAAAGATCCTCGATCTCGGCAAGTTGAAATACGCCAACCAGAAGAAGGCGGCCGAGGCGCGCAAGAACCAGAAGGTCATCGAGATCAAGGAGATCAAGATGCGCCCGAACATCGACAGCCATGACTACGAGACCAAGATGAAGGCGGTTCGCCGCTTCTTCGAGGAAGGCGACAAGGTCAAGCTGACACTGCGTTTCCGCGGCCGCGAGATGGCGCACATGGAACTCGGCATGCAACTTCTGAACAAGGTGCGCGAGGAAGTCGCGACCATCGCCAAGGTCGAGGCGGAACCGAAGCTTGAAGGCCGCCAGATGATGATGGTGCTGTCGCCTCGCTAGGTCACGATGACGTCAGGCTTGTTATCGCGCTCCAAATCCGCCTGAATTGTGCTACAGGGCGTCCCGGCGATCGGCGGGACGCCTGTTTCTGGGCCAAAGCCGCGATCGCCGGTTCTGTTTTTATGCATGTCGTTCTCCCAAAACCGGGTCAATTTTAGGCGACATGCATCAGGCTCTTCGACGATCGGATTCCTCCCTTGGACAATGAACTCAAGTACGGGCTGGGCAACTACCAGCAGATGCGTAGGCTGGTGCTTGCCGTGCTCGTGGTGGTGCTGTTTTTGGCGCTGCTGTTCGGCCAGTCGACCTTCCCGCCCGACACGCCGGTCCACGAGTCGATCGAGATGTTCGGCGTGCTGCTGATTTTCCTCGGCATTGTCGGGCGCCTTTGGGCGACGCTCTACATAGGCGGACGCAAGTCTTCCGAGGTGGTGACTGGCGGGCCCTACTCGATCACCCGCAACCCGCTCTACGTGTTCTCGACAGTGGCCGCGGCCGGCGTCGGCGCGCAGATCGGCTCGTTCTCCGGCATCATTCTCTTTGCTGTCCTGTGCGCGGGCGCCTTCCATATCGTCATCCTGCGCGAGGAGAAATTCCTCACGGAAGCGCTTGGCGCGCCGTACGCGGCCTATCTGGCGAGGGTACCGCGCTTCTTCCCGAAGCTTTCGCTCTACCAGGAGGGCGATACCGGCAGCTTCAGGCCGTGCCTGCTGTTGACCACGCTGCTCGACGGGCTGGTGTTCCTGATCGCGCTGCCGGCCTTCGAACTGATCGATGGCGCCCAGCAGTCGGGCATGCTGCCAATCTGGTTCACGCTTCCCTGACGAGGACCCAGCGTCGCGTCCTGACGTTCCGGGAACGCGCGGCGCAGGAGGTGTTGCACAGCCGCCTGCTTTGACGTATAGCACCGCGGTTCTGAAAAACCGCCCGGCAGGGCATGCCGTGGCGGTTTCATTTGCTTTTCGGGCTTTGGTCGGCCTGAAGCGAACAAAAGCGCGATAGTGCGCCCACGATACGGAGTAGCAAAATGCCCAAGATGAAGACCAAGTCCGCCGCCAAAAAGCGGTTCAAGATCACAGGTACGGGTAAAGTCCTGTCGGCTGCGGCCGGCAAGCGTCACGGCATGATCAAGCGTTCCAACAAGTTCATTCGAAATGCCCGCGGCACGATGGTTCTGGCTGAACCGGATGGCAAGAAGGTCATCAAGAATTTTCTGCCGAACGGCCTCTAAGGCATTCGGTCCGGACACGTTTTAAGGAGATCATGACATGGCACGCGTAAAGAGAGGCGTCACCTCGCACGCCAAGCACAAGAAGGTCCTGAAAGCCGCGAAAGGCTTCTACGGCCGCCGCAAGAATACCATCCGCATCGCCAAGCAGGCGGTGGAAAAGTCGCTGCAGTACGCTTATCGCGACCGCAAGAACCGCAAGCGCTCGTTCCGCGCGCTGTGGATCCAGCGCATCAATGCCGCGACCCATGAGCACGGCCTGACCTACGGCCGCTTCATTGACGGCCTCAACAAGGCTGGCATCGAGATCGATCGCAAGATCCTGTCGGACATGGCCATCCATGAGCCGCAGGCTTTCGCGGCACTCGTGGCCAAGGCCAAGGTGGCGCTCGAATATCTGAAGAACACCACGCCGAACGCTTTTGAAAGCGCTGTCGCTTAAAGACCAGCGCTTCCCAAGCATTCGCAATTCTGATTTGGGGAACCCGCGCTGGCACGGCTGGCGCGGGTTTTTCTTATGCCTGAATTCACCTTAAACGTGACTTTCACCTTAAGGCTGACTTTCCAACGTAGCGAGTTTGACCGTGAACGACGCAACCACTGGCCTTGATACGCTTGAAAACTCACTTCTGGCCGACATCGCGTCGGCCGCCGACGAGGCCGCAATTGAAGCCGTGCGGGTCTCGGCCCTTGGCAAGAAGGGATCGATTTCCGAAATGCTGAAGACGCTCGGCGCGATGACCGCCGAGGAACGCCAGGTGAAGGGTCCGGCCATCAACGGCCTCAAGAACCGTGTCACCGATGCGCTGACCTCGCGACGGGCCGAGCTGAAGGATGCGGCGATCACAGCCCGCCTTGCCGCTGAAAAGGTCGACGTGACGCTGCCGGTGCGGCAGTCGCCGGCCGAGCGCGGCCGCATCCATCCGATCAGCCAGGTCATCGACGAGATCGCGGCGATCTTCGGCGACCTCGGCTTCTCGATCGCCGAGGGGCCGGACATCGAGAGCGACCACTACAACTTCACCGCGCTGAATTTCCCCGAAGGCCATCCGGCGCGCGAGATGCACGACACCTTCTTCTTCCAGCCGGACGAGAAGGGCGAGCGCAAGCTGTTGCGCACCCACACTTCGCCGGTGCAGATCCGCACCATGGAGACGCAGAAGCCGCCGATCCGCATCGTCATCCCGGGCAAGACCTACCGGCAGGATTCGGATGCCACCCACTCGCCGATGTTCCATCAGGTCGAGGGGCTGGTGATCGACAAGACGGCGAATGTCGCCAACATGAAGTGGGTGCTGGAAGAGTTCTGCAAGGCCTTCTTCGAGGTGCCGCAGGTCAAGATGCGCTTCCGGCCCAGCTTCTTCCCGTTTACCGAGCCCAGCCTGGAGGTCGACATACAGTGCGACCGCTCGCGGCCGGGCGAGGTGCGTTTCGGCGAAGGCTCCGACTGGATGGAGATCCTCGGCTGCGGCATGGTGCATCCCAATGTGCTGCGCCATGGCGGGCTGGACCCGGACGAATATCAGGGCTTTGCCTGGGGCATGGGCATCGACCGCATCGCCATGCTGAAATACGGCATGCCGGACCTGCGTGCCTTCTTCGATGCCGATGTCCGCTGGCTGTCGCATTACGGTTTCAGGCCGCTCGACATGCCGACCTTGTTCGGCGGATTGAGCGCATGACAGCGCCGCACACCGGCGGCTGCCGCTGCGGCGCCGTGCGGTTCGAGGCGTCGGCCGAGCCGCACCACGTCAGCTATTGCCATTGCGGCGATTGCCGGCGGGCCAGCGGCGCGCCGGTATCGGCCTTTGTCGGCTTCCTGGTCGACCAGGTGGCGTTCACCGGCAAGGCGCTGAAGATGTACGAGAACGGGCCAGTGACGCGCTCCTTCTGCGGCGTCTGCGGCTCGCCGATCGCCTATGTCGACGAGCGGCTGGAGGACGACATCTACTTCATGCTCGGCGCCATGGACGTGCCGGCCGATTTCGGGCCGACGCGGCATGCCTATGTCAGCGAGCAGCTTCCCTACCTGCATATGTCCGACGACTTGCCGAGACATCTGAAAACAAGCGTCAAAAGACCAGACGGAACAGTCCAATGAAATTCACCCTCTCCTGGCTTAAGGATCATCTCGAGACCGACGCCTCGCTCGACGAGATCGTCGAGCGGCTGACCTCGATCGGCCTCGAAGTCGAGCATGTCGACGACAAGTCGAGCCTGAAACCCTTCGTCATCGCCAAGGTGCTGACGGCGGTGCAGCACCCCGATGCCGACCGGCTGCGCGTGCTGACCGTCGATACAGGCGACGGCAAGCCACCCGTGCAGGTCGTCTGCGGCGCGCCGAATGCCCGCGCCGGGTTGATCGGTGCCTTTGCCGCGCCCGGCACCTATGTGCCCGGCATCGACGTGACGCTGACGGTCGGCAAGATCAGGGGCGTCGAAAGCCATGGCATGATGTGTTCCGAGCGCGAGCTGGAGCTTTCCGACGAGCATAGCGGCATCATCGACCTGCCGGCCGACGCCCCCGTCGGCACCAGCTTCGCTGCGTACGCGCATCTCGACGATCCGCTGATCGAGATCAACCTGACGCCGAACCGGCCGGATGCCACCAGTGTCTACGGCATCGCCAGGGATCTGGCGGCCAGCGGGCTTGGCCGCCTCGTCGGCGGTGCCATCATGCCTCATGCCGGCAGCGGCATGTGCCCTGTCAAGGTGACGATAGAGGCCCCGGAACTCTGCCCCGGCTTTGCGCTCAGGCTGGTCAAGGGCGTCAAGAACGGCCCGTCGCCGAAATGGCTGCAGCAGCGGTTGATCGCCATTGGGCTTCGGCCGATCAGCGCGCTGGTCGACATCACCAACTATGTCACCTTCGATCGCGGCCGCCCGCTGCATGTGTTCGACGCGAAGAAGGTTGCTGGCAATCTCGTCGTGCGCCGCGCGCGCGACGGCGAGAAGGTGCTGGCGCTCGATGGCCGCGAATACACGCTGACGCCGGAGATGTGCGTCATAGCAGATGACGACGGCGTCGAATCGATCGCCGGCATCATGGGCGGCGAGCATTCCGGCTGCGACGAAAACACGTCAGACGTGCTGATCGAATCGGCCCTTTGGGATCCGATCGCCACGGCGCGCACCGGCCGCACGCTCGGCATCATCACCGATGCCCGCTACCGCTTCGAACGCGGCGTCGACCCCGAATTCATGGTCCCCGGCGTCGAACTGGCGACCAGACTGGTGCTCGATTTCTGCGGCGGCACGCCGACGGAGATCGAAGTGGCCGGCTATGCCGGTCACAAGCCCAGCATCGTGTCCTTCCCCCTCTCGGAAGTGAAGCGGCTGACCGGCATCGAGGTGCCGAAGGCGGAAAGCCTCGACATCCTGTCGCGCCTCGGCTTCAAGCCCAAGGGCTCGGGCGATGTCGTCGATGTGGCGGTGCCGTCCTGGCGCCCCGATATCGACGGCAAGGCCGACCTGGTCGAGGAGGTGATGCGCATCCATGGCGTCGACAACATCGCTCCGCAGCCGCTCGGTTCGCATGACGCAGTCAATGCAAAGATCCTCACCACGCTCCAGGTCCGCACCCGCACGGCCAAGCGCGCGCTTGCCGTGCGCGGCATGATGGAGGCGGTCACCTGGTCGTTCATTCCGGCCAAGCACGCCGAACTGTTCGGTGGCGGCCAGACCGCGCTGAAACTCGCCAACCCGATCGCCGCCGACATGTCCGACATGCGGCCGTCGCTGCTGCCGGGGCTGATCGCCGCCGCACAGCGCAATGCCGACAGGGGCATCGGCGACGTGGCGCTGTTCGAAGTGTCCGGCACCTATGAGGGCGACGGCGCCGACCAGCAGCGGCGCGTGGCCGCCGGTGTTCGGCGCGGCACGGCAAAGCTCGACGGTTCAGGCCGCAATTGGGCCGGCAATTCCGGTCCGGTCGGCGTCTTCGACGCCAAGGCGGATGCGATCGCGGCGCTCGAAGCCTGCGGCGCGCCGGTCGAGCGGCTGCAGATCGAGGCGGGTGGACCGGGCTGGTACCATCCCGGCCGTTCCGGCACGATCAAGCTCGGGCCCAAGACCGTGCTCGGCACCTTCGGCGAGTTCCACCCGAAGACGCTGGAAGGGCTCGATGTCTCCGGGCCGCTCTGCGGTTTCGAAGTGTTCGTCGATGCCGTGCCCGAGCCGAAAGCCAAGCCGACGAAAACCAAGCCGAAGCTGGAGCTGTCCGCTTTCCAGGCGGTGAAGCGCGATTTCGCCTTCGTCGTCGACAAGTCGGTCGAGGCCGGTACGCTGGTGCGCGCCGCTCTTGCCTCCGACAAGAAGCTGATATCAGCCGTTTCGGTCTTCGATATTTTCGAAGGTGCGTCGCTCGGCGAGGGCAAGAAGTCGATCGCCATCGAAGTGTCGATCCAACCGGTCGAGAGGACGCTGACCGACGACGATTTCGAGGCGCTGGCCAAACGTATCGTCGAGAATGTCGGCAAGCAGACCGGTGGCGTTCTGCGCGGCTAGAGGCTTGCGGGCAGATGGCGAATCGCCCTCCAAAAGGCGATGGACCATCTGCGCTATTCCGGGCTGCCATTCGAGGCACAACGCTCGGCGTTTCTCGACATTGTCGCGGCGGATCCGCTGCTTGTCGAAACACTGGCGCGGGTGCGCGCGCTCGCGCTGCCGGACTGGCTGGTGGTTTCCGGCGCGCTCTACAACAGCGTCTGGAACCACCTGACTGGGAAGCCGTCAGGTTACGGCGTCAAGGATGTCGACCTGTTCTATTTCGATGGCTCGGACCTGTCTTACGAGGCCGAGGACGGCGTGATAGCTCGCGCTGCGCCGGCCTTTGCCGGCCTGCCGCTCCCGGTCGAGCTGCGCAACCAGGCGCGGGTGCATCTGTGGTATCCGGAAAAGTTCGGACGATCCTGCCCTCGCTATACGAGCTCCAGCCACTCGCTCAGCTTTTTCGCCTCGAGGACCCATGCGGTTGGTGTCCGCTTCGGCGCGGATGGGCAGCTTGAGCTGGTGGCGCCGTTCGGGCTCGACGACATCTTTTCGTTTCGCATCACGCCGAACCGGGTGATGGACAACCGCCAGACGCATGAGGCGAAGGGGGCGCGGGCCCAAGCCAACTGGCCGGAGATTAGTGTCGTGCCTTGGTGACCACCCTCCCCCTTGTGGGAGGGTCGCGGAGCAAATGCCGCAAGGCGGCCTTTGCGAAGCGGGGTGGGGGTTCTCGTAGGGCGCTACCCCCACCCCGTCTCGCTGTCTCCGCTTCGCTAAGACAGCGAGCCGACCTCCCCACAAGGGGGAGGGTGAAGGCCTAGCCATTCACCAGCGCCAGCAGCTCCTCGGTGTAGCGCTTGCCGGTGACCTTGTCGGGCGACAGCGCATCGCCAATGGCTTGCACATCGGCCACGCTCAGTTCGATCCCGGCCGCCGCGGTGTTCTGCTCCAGATGGCGAATTTTTCGGGCGCCGGGGATCGGCACGATGAAATCGCCCTGATGCAGCACCCAGGCGAGCGCCAGCTGTGCCGAGGTCACGCCCTTTTCAGCCGCCAGCTTTTCCAGCGTGGCGATGACAGCCGCATTGGCGGCCATGGCGTCGGCCTGGAAGCGGGGCAGCGTGCGGCGCCAGTCGTCGTCGCTCAAAGCCTCGGGTTTGGCGATTGTGCCGGTCAACAGGCCACGGCCGAGCGGGCTATACGGAACGAAGCCGATGCCGAGTTCGCGGCAGACGGCGAACACCTCGTCTTCCGGGTCGCGGCTCCACAGCGAGTATTCGCTCTGCACGGCGGATATCGGATGCACGGCATGCGCCCGGCGGATGGTTGCGGCGCTGGCCTCCGACAGGCCGAGTGCTCGCACCTTGCCCTCGCGCACCAGCTCGGCCATGGCGCCGACCGTATCCTCGATCGGCACGCTCGGGTCGACGCGGTGCTGGTAGTAAAGGTCGATCACATCCGTGCCCAACCGCTTCAGCGAGGCCTCGGCAACCGCCTTGACGTGCTCGGGACGGCTGTCGACGCCGGCCATGCGCTCGGTGCCTGTCCCTTCCTCCAGGATCTTGAAGCCGAACTTGGTGGCGATCGTCACCCTGTCGCGCACCGACTTCAGTGCCTTGCCGAGCAGGATCTCGTTCTCGTAGGGGCCATAGACTTCCGCCGTGTCGAAGAAGTTGACGCCGATCTCGACGGCGCGGTGCAGTGTGGCGATCGCCTCGGCTTCCGGCTGGCCGCCATAAACGAAGCTCATGCCCATGCAGCCGAGGCCGACTGGATAGACGTTCAGTTCAGTTCCTAGTTTGCGGGTTTGCATCACGCGTCTCCATGTTGTGATGCCCAGGAGATAGCGCCTTGCCATACGTTCGATAATCGGCTCTCATGTGCACGGGTTGTTCCAAAAAATAGATCAATGAACCGAGCTCATCTGTCCCAGCTTGCGGTACTAGCGACCGTCGCCCAGTGCGGCAGTTTTCGCAGCGCGGCCAGGGAACTGGCCATCGCGCCGTCGGCGGTCAGCCACGCGGTGTCCAGCCTGGAAGCGCGGCTTGGCGTCCGTCTGCTGTCGCGCAGCACGCGCAGCGTCGCGCCCACAGAAGAGGGCGCGCAGTTGCTTGAGCGGCTGAGGCCGGCGCTCTCCGAAATCGATCTCGCCCTGGAGACAGCGATCGAGGCGCGCGACCGGCCGGCCGGCAATCTCAGGCTGACCGTGCCACGCACCGCAGCCCACCTTGCGCTGACGCCGCGGCTCGGCGCCTTTGCCGCGGCCTATCCCGACATCGTGCTGGAGATCATCATCGAGGATCGCTTCACCGATGTCGTCGAAGGCGGCTTTGACGCCGGCGTGCGGCTCGGCGAGAGTCTGCAGCGCGATATGATCGCGGTGCGCATCGGGCCCAATCTGCGCGGCGCCGTGGTCGGCGCGGCCTCCTATTTCGCCACCATGCCCAGACCACGGCATCCGCGCGATCTTGCCGACCACCGCTGCATCCGCTTCCGCTTCTCCAGCGGCATTCTTTACCGCTGGGAGTTCGAAAAGGATGGCGAGGAGATCGAACTGGCGGTGCAGGGGCCGCTGATCCTCGACGAGGATCATTTGATCGCCCAAGCGGCGGTCGATGGCGCCGGGCTTGCCTTCGTTTTCGAGGACTATGTCCGCGCGCCGCTCGCCGACGGCCGGCTTGTCCGTGTGCTGGAGGACTGGTGCCCGCCCTTCGACGGGTTCTTCGTCTACTATCCAAGCCGCCGCCAGATGCGCCCGGCGCTACGGGCTTTTGTCGATTTCTTCAAGTGAGTGGGTAGGTGCGCGATCACCCTCCCCCTTGTGGGCAGGGGAATCGCATATGGGAATTTTGGGCTTGAACTTGGTTTGAGAAGGGATTCTTTGGGAAGGCAGTCCAACGAAGGAGCGACTGCCATTTCCACCCTTGAGAGCTATTTCGGCGCGGTCCCTGACCCGCGCGCGGCCAACGCCACGCACCGGCTTGGCGATCTGATCGTGATGATGATCGCAGCGAGCCTGTGTGGTGCGACCAACGCGACGGAGTTTTCGTTGTTCGCGCAAGAGCGCAAGCAGGCGCTGTCGCGCTTGATCGATTATGAGGAGGCGCCCAGTCACGACACCTTCTCGCGGCTGTTG
>NZ_FMXM01000072.1 GCF_900103325.1 Mesorhizobium qingshengii
GCCATTGATGGCCACCACACATTCGTCGAGATGCCATTTGTCGCCCAGGCAGCCGGCTGACCGTCGCTTGATCTCCCGGGCGAAATGCCGCCCGATAGATGTCCGTCCCAAGGGGCACAATCCAAATAGGGAGGGCCGCCCCCCTTTTTTAGGAAACGGAATACGTCCATGGTCGTCAGCGTGGGAGGTTGTGGAAATCCCCGAACCCGACGAATCGAGGAATAGAGACCATGCGCGAGCTCTCTTGTCGAAATGCCGCACAAAATTGCAGTCGGCCGCACGCAGGTCTGTTAGCCCCCCACCACTATGTCGAACGGCGACCAAATCTGAATCTGGCATCCATCGACCTGAACCTGCTGGTGGCATTGGAAGCCTTGCTGGAAGCCCGCAACGTCACGCATGCGGGCTGGCGCGTCGGCAAAAGTCAACCAGCGATGAGCCGGGCGTTGGCGATGTTGCGCGACATTTTCAATGATGAACTCTTGGTCCGAGGCTCAAGGGGCTTCGTTTTGACGTCGCAAGGCGAACGCTTGGCCCTAATGCTGCCATCGGCGTTGAATGCGATTCGAAAAATTTTGGTGGACAGCAGCGTCCCCACAGGGGAGTGGCGTTCGAAGGCCACGATCGCCGTGCCCGATCACCAAACGCTGATCCTGCTGCCCCGGCTCATGCAGCGCGCGCCTGACCTTGAGATCGTCTTCCATTCGCTCTTTAAAGGCACTCTACGAGCGCTTGAGGATGGCGATATCGATCTGGCCATTGGGCAGATAGCCGCCGCTCCGCCAGGCTACTTGCGCCGCCGCCTCTATACTGACCACTTCGTGTGCTTGCTGCGCCACGACCACCCGTCACTGGCGCAGGAACGGACAATTGAGAGCGTTATGGCCCTGCGTCATGCCGCCATCAGTTCAGACTCCGGTAGCCAAGTCGGGCAAATTTACGACGTTATGCCAGAGTTGGGATTACCGGACCGCAGGATGCGGTTTTCCAACGTGTTAACAGCCGCCATGGTGGCTGCGACTTCCGATATGGCCCTCGTTGTCCCGCACCGGGCGGCTATGCGGTTTTCCGCCATGCTACCGCTCAGGGCGGTCGACCTACCGATCAAAATGGAGCCCTACGAGGTTGCGCTGATCTGGCACGAGCGTTGTCATCGCGACCCAGAGCACAAATGGCTGCGTGGTGAGATCGCTGCGGCACTGACTGCAGGAGCCGACTGAGCCAAGGACTGGCGAGGAAGGCTGCACCATAGTGATGATGCCTGCAGCTTACCTTGTCTGAAACAGACGTCATTCCCTAGTCTACGGCAATTAAGACCACATGAACCGGATCGGATGCTCGGGAACAGCGAGTTTTCCTGAACCCTGATTAGCTGTGAAGCCCGGACACAAATGCGTTGGTCGCCGCAAACGACATAGCAGCCGGTCAGATCATACAGTTGAACCTACTCGATAGTTTCGTCGCTGAAACGTGCACGAAATAATTCGACCAGTATGACATACACGGCTCATCAGGGGCTGATTAATGAGTATAAAGGGATCCGATTGAAGTGTTCCGTATTTCTTTTTTTAGAGTGGCTGCCATCCTCATATGTGCTTGGGCACTGCTCATTTTTCGCCGGTTCACTACGGTGCAGCCGGTGCCATGATCCTAAAACGATTCTTCAACTCCACAGCCGGCATCTACGCCGCGCTGGCGATGGCACTGTCACTAGGCTGCTGGTCGTTTGTTCTGTCCGAACACTACCGACAAGAGACCGGACGATCAATCGGCAAGGCCTTCGAAACTCTGCACCTGGCGGGAGAGGCCCGGGTGGGCATCACGCGGATTGCCGGCTGGCTTCGTCTCGCCAGCGCGACCGGAGAACTCGAGCCGGCGTTCGGGCGCCAAATCACATCGATCGTCGAAAATATCGACCGACTACTGACGCTCCGACAGTTGAGCCAAAAGGAGGTCGAACTTCTGCTCAGAGCCCGGAAAGCCATAAAGACGCAGGTCGCGCCAGTCGCTCTGACCGGCAGAGGTTACTATGAGGCGCTCCGGTGCACGGACGAAATCGAGCAATCTCTGTCCGAAATCGCTCGTTTGCCAGCTGCTTACCGCACCAGCGTCAAAGAGAAAGCAAAGATCACGATCGCTGCTACGCGTAACCGCTTCGTTTTCGCACTCGCGCTCGTTTTGGTGGTTATCGGCTTCATAATAATTGTGCAACGTGCCGAGTTTTCCAGGCGCCGCGATGGATACGTTCGGGCTTTTTCGTTGCTGCATGCGCATATGACCCGATCACGCCTTGTCGCACTTCGGCTGTTTCTTGGCGATCAGACTTCAGCATCACCCGTGATGCATAAGGCAGCACAAGACGCGGTAAAGGAACTTGAAGGTGTCACTAACGGGCTCATAAGGATCGCCAATTCAGAGCGCGACGTTCGTACCCAGCCGCTCGGCAAACTTCTTCAGGAGAATCGCGGTGCACTGGACACTCACATCCGATTTGACATCGAAGACAACGTGCAGGAGCTGCAAGTTCCGGCGACCCAAGTTCGCATGATTGTCGAAGAGCTTGTAAACAACGCTATGACGGCTGTTCAAGGAAAACAAGACAAACAGGTCACAATTGGAGCGCGCCTTCTCAATCGACGCTTTTTGTTCGCGCGCAGGCTTCTCATTGAAATTGCAGACAATGGTTGTGGCATGTCCTCGGATATTCTGGGCAAAGCCGCAACGCCGTTCTTTTCGACGCGAGGAGGGTCGAACCCTGGGCTCGGTTTGACAGGTTGCATTGAAATGGTGAGCGCGATGCGTGGCAATGTGAGAATTAAATCCACGCCCGGGGTCAGCACTGTCGTGCGGATTCTGTTGCCGATCGGCCCCCGCAGCCACCATTCTGACCGGCATCGAAATGATTCACATGATGCGCAAGTGACAGGCGAGGTACGCCTTCAATCCGAATCCGTCCTTGGCCGAGCAGTTCGAAAGGTTCTGTCGCAAACTCTAAGTGTCCGCTCCAAAAAGAAGTGAGTGATTTCAGCGGGTTGTGATTCTGTCGGATTGCTGAGATTCGACGGAGATCATGATGCCCTGGACCGAAACCACTGGCCCTCACTATGAACGGCGCTGCCCGCGCTACGCAAGCGACCTGACGGACGCGGAGTGGGCGCTGATCGAGCCGCTGATGCCGGCGCCGAACCGGATCGGCCGGCCGCGGAAGACGGACCTGCGCGAGCTCGTGAACGCGCTGCTTTACATGGCTTCGTCGGGCGGAGCATGGCGGCTTCTGCCGAAGGACTTCCCACGGCACTGTAAAGTTATCAGCGGATTGATGCAGCGATAGCTGGCCGGGACGGCTGTCACGCTGCGGCGAGACACGCGATTTT
>NZ_FMXM01000108.1 GCF_900103325.1 Mesorhizobium qingshengii
GGGCAGGCTTAGAAGCAAACTTCTTCGTCGCCAGCGGCGAGCCGCCCTCGTTGGTGAGGCGTATATAGTCGCCACCAACAAGAACTGTCAACAGCGAAGATCGCTCTTTTTTCGATTTCTCGTGGAGATCCCGACGAGTTCAAAAATGGTGAGCTGGCTTGGCCCGATTGTGAGCGGCGTCCTGTTGCCGGTCACTCCTGTGATGCCGGCCATCACCTCGGCGCCGGGAACTACGCCATCGGCCTGAAAATCGCCTGTCACGCTAGCGAGACATCGGTCGCCGCGCCTGATCGAGCGGCCTTTCAGAGCCGTTCTTCGAGCAATTCCGGCGTGATGTTGCGGCCGGCGTAAAAGATGCCCAAGATCAGCACTCGCTCGCCCTCGACGGCGAAAGCGATGCTGACGGCGCGTCGGTAACCGACAATCCGCAGCCCAGGCATGATCTCAAGCCGCTCGGTGCCCCGTTGCGGAAACCTCGACAGGCCAAGACAATGGTCGCGGATACCCACAACAAAATTCCAAGCGACGGAAGGCGACGCGCGTTCCGCTATATCGTCATAGAGTGCTTCCAGCTCGGACTCCGCCTTGGGATGGAAGACAATCCGATACTCCATCCCTACCTGGCTTTCGCCTGCTTCGCGCGATGACGCGCCTCCAGTCGGGAAAAGACCGTTTCGGCCGGGATACCTTTGGTTGGATCCTGCTGCAGTTCGGCTAGGCGCGCCGGTGTTTCCTCGCGCAGCCATTTCTCCCGCTCCGCCTCGAAATCCTCGAGCATGCGAAGACCCGCGCGGACAACCTCGCTGGCATTGTTGTAGCGACCTGATTCGAGCTGCTTGCGGATGAAGCTCTGGTAGTGGTCATTCAAAGCGTAATTCGGCATGGCAACCTCCTGGCGGGATTATGGGATCGCACAACGCGTATGGCAATAGATGTCAACTGTTAGCAGCCGCCGCTGATTCGGCCGCGCTTCAGCTTTGCCGCGATTCTCTCCAGGAGAATCGCTTGTCGCGCGATACGGCATGACCGCAATGTCACGTCGGCCACGGGGCGCCGGCGCGATCGAGGTCGACGCGCGAGTCGATACCGCAGCGCTTTTGGTGGCGGCCGCGCGCGAGACAATGGACGAAAAAAGCCGGCTGGGTAAAAACCCAACCTCCTAAATTCGTTCGTATTGCCGGCCTGTCTTTGTGTCTGCGCCTTCGGCCTGGGCCTGCAGGACGAGAAGCTGTTTGTGAGCTGTTTGTCCCAGCAACGGCATCGCCAGGCAACGAAGTTTGGGGATGGGCTCCGTTCCCGCGCTTTTGTGTTTGTCTGGTTAGTTTCGCCGGGCTTCAAAACCAAAAAGCCTGTCGGCTTTTTGGCTGGGCCGGTTTTTTTGTATTTGGTAGCGGGGACAGGATTTGTCGTTGTCCCGCGGCGT
>NZ_FMXM01000091.1 GCF_900103325.1 Mesorhizobium qingshengii
GTCATGGGCGCGCTGCTACCTCAATTTCCTTACCCCTCAATCAATGTGACAGCACCCTTTACAGTGCCGGCCAGCTTGAGCAACCGGGCGGAGATTCTCACCTGCCGTTCCGAAAACGGGAACGAACGCGACAGGGTTTCCGGTCGATCGGCTCATTGCAGCATTTCGTGTCGATCTTCTCCGCCGTCCGAAATCTCTTCGTCCCATCCCAGACCAACCGCTCCGCAGCACAAATTCGAGCCCATCGACGCCAAGCCATGGCCCGCCGGGGAAGCCGTGAGTGCACTGCCTGCCTGAAAAGCGCGGTGTCGGCCTCACGCGGACACATTGCAAACAACGTGACAACGCCGCCGAAGTGCTTGCCGTATATCAGTGATGTCCCAATAATGCCTGGGGCCTTACTGCCGGTAGAGAAGAATGTTGCTTTGTCCTCTTGGGCCCAACACGGCTGTGCAGCTCTGCCCTCTGATGTAGATAGTTATCATTTGCTGGGATTGGCTCGGGAGTAGGCCGCGGTAGTGCATTTGGCGCAACATGTCTATCGGCGCCTGAAAGCCGTCTTCCCAATTCGGGGGGACGTACTCTCCGAAATCGAAGGGAGCTGGCTGGTGGCCGAAGATCGATGCCCCGAGGTCTTGATCCCACGTTGGCGGGCTTGGCTGATTTACACTTTGTGCCGGCGAATAGGCGGATGAAGGCATCCCCTGCCAAAAGTTCGCGGTATTGAAACTGTCGGCGGGCAACTGGCCGGCTTGATCCACTCCTGCCCAAAACTCCGCCGAGTTGAAGCTTTGCGGCGACGGAGCGGGTTGATCCGCCGCATCCATCGCGGCCCAAACCTCGTCTTGATCGACAGTGCTCAACGGTGAGGGTGCGGCTTGATCCACTTGCGGCCGAGAGCTGCCTTCCCCAGCGCCCGAACTCTCCTGCCAGTACCTCTCAAGCATACCCACCGCCTGCGTGCCGCCTTGCGGGAGAAGCTCTCTAGCATATTGGCGCAGCGAGATGCTATCAAGTCCAGCAAGACTCAGCCCTGAAGGCCGCAGCGCCTCAGACAACGCACGGAGACTGCTACAATTGGTATGGACGCGGCGCGGTCCCGCCCCGCGAGCCACTGCTGCCCCAGCCGCCGCCTTGATGAGGCCCTCGTCTTCATCAGAGACAATATGAGTGCGGCGCCGATCCACTTGCGGCCGAGAGCTGCCTTCCCCAGCGCCTGAACTCTCCTGCCTGTACCTCTCAAGCATACCCACCGCCTGCGAGGCGTGCGGGAGAACCTCTTTAGCATATTGGCGCAGCGAATCGCCATCAAGTCCAGCAAGACTCAGCCCTAAAGGCCGCAGCGCCTCAGACAAGGCACGGAGACTGCTGCAATAGGTTTGGGAGAGGCGCGGTCTCATCCCGCTAGCCACTGCCGCCCCAGCTGCCGCCTTGATGAGGGCCTCGTCTTCATCAGAGACAATATAACGTAAAGGGCGCCCGCGGGTCAGCGGTCTTTCGGCTGCTGCTTGCTGTGGCACGGCTGGTTGCCCCGCTTGCTGCTGTTGCTGCAGCAAGTAGTAGTGCTGCATCCACGCTTCCGTGCCCTGTGCACCGGTCAAGTCTTCTAACCACTGCGTCGGGTTCGGGGCGGGATCGTCGGAAGTACCGTCCTGTCCGGGATTCATTGCCGTCTCTCCTGTAGCCAGATCGAGGATGTCCGATCCTACAGCCGGCCGAGCGTTCCTACCCATGCCAAATCCATATGCCATCATGCTCCCGGGGGAATTGGTGCAGGGATCAAATTTCAACATTTTTCATCTATGCGGCCGGATCGAAAATAGGTTGATTGATCCAGCATGCCGCACAAACGGCACCGTAAAGTTAACCGACGGCTGATGAAGATGTGCGAACATGGGCCATGTCAGAAGTTGCTCGTGATCCGCTTTATCGTCGCCACCGCTTT
>NZ_FMXM01000048.1 GCF_900103325.1 Mesorhizobium qingshengii
GATAAGATTGCATTATCATTCGTTTTTTAAAATGCCTACTGCAGCACCTGCAAACCGTGCTTTTCAACCACCGACAGAAGCTTCAGCGCCAGCCCGCTCGGCCGCTTGGCACCCGTCTCCCACTTCTGCACCGTCGATTCCGACGTGTTGAGATAGCGCGCGAACACCGGCTGGCTGACGTGATTGCGCTCGCGCAGCGCCTTTATCTTCTTTGCGTCGAATATCGTCGGCCGGGACAGGCAGGCTTCGTCGAAGGAGCGCAGGGTCTGCTTGTCGACCGTGCCGGCGCGCACCATGCCTTCCACCGCGCTGTGGATCGCCTCGAAGGCGTCGCTTTTGAATTTTCGTCTAATCGCCATCGCCAATCTCCATCAAAGCTCCAGCATTCAATTCCGCGGCCAGATCCGCGGTGGATTTGCGCCGGTAGAGCGCCGCAAGCTCGCGAAACGCACGCAATTCGTCATCATCGATGTTCGCCCTGTCCTGTTTGGCGAACAGATAGACGTAAACCCAAAACTCACCGCTCCTGGCGAGCAGGATCGATCGAAAGCGATTGTCACCGAGCCGTTTCTTGAAAACGCCTCCGCCGAGATCGTCCGCCTTGCCCTGAGCGGCCTCCCTGGCTGCCCGCGTAAGCGCTGCATCCGAAAGCCGTGCCTTGCGCGCCGCCTTGGCGAACCATGCTGTCTTAAATATGCGATCGGGCATGACGAAAGATAGCACTTGGTGCTATGGAATTCAATGGTGTCGCAACCGTACTGACTTATGGCGGACGAAGCCGACGATGAATTGCCCGTCATCGTTGAGATCTTCTCGCGATGGGCAGGGAAGGCCCTGTTCCGGCGCGTCACCGGCCAGGGCAAGGTTGTCGGCGCCGATCGACTCAACGACCAGGAGGTCGCCCGCCTAGTCAAGCGGACCGCCTTGGCCGCCGGCGTCCGCGGCGACCTGCCCGAGGGCGAGCGCAGCAAGCTGTTTGCCGGCCATTCATTAAGGTCTGGTCTCGCCTCCTCGGCCGAGGTCGACGAACGCTACGTGCAAAAGCAGCTCGGCCACTCAAGTGCCGAGATGACCCGCAAGTACCAGCGCCGCCGCGATCGCTTCCGGGTCAATCTCACCAAGGCGAGCGGTCTGTAGGGAACAAAAGCCCTCCCCTGCCCTACTAGTCTAGGTTCAAGATTGGTGGTCGCGGTGCTGTCGCTGGGTGTTTCTTCGCTTTCTCCAGTCGTCCCAATCGACCGGCTCCGAGCTGACGACAATAAGATCCGCCGGTGTGAAGTGCTCGGTAAAGAGAACGAGGTTCTGACACGGCCATCGCGCGCTTGGCGCCAAAATGCCATCGAATCCGAGGAAGGCGGCCGCATCCCCAATTTCCTGCGTGCGCTGATAGGAGAGCGACCCATAGGTTTCCGGCGTTATCCCAAGTGCCTTCAACTCTGCCAGGTTGGCAATTCGAAGCGTCCGTTGGGTGCGGACCGAAATCTGATGCAAGACCGATCGAATTTTGGACGGAAAGACCGGTTGACGGCTTAGATGAAAGTGAATCTCCTCGAGTGAGCCCTCCCGCTCCAGCGAGGTGTAGAGCACGTCGAACGAGCCCGGATCCCAACGAGCCCCAGCCGGATAGCCCAGCAGCGGCTCGCGTTCCTCGCGGACAATGCGCCAGACATTCCCCTCGAATGACACGCCCTTGTGCGTGTCAAGCAGGTCAAGCAGTTCAAGATCTCGCGCCCTTCGCTCCACGCGTCGCCTCAGATGTAAGCGCCGGCGTCGAGGCGTTCAATCACCGCCAGGACTTCCTGGGTACGATCGGCATTGATGAGATCAATCGCGCGCTCGTTGTTGAGAAGAGGATGGCGCGAATGCAGCCAAAGCCGAGTTTCATCGGCCGTATAAAAGTCAGAGAGGCGATCAACAACGTACCGCAGATCAGCAATGACCGTCTGGGTTCGAAGATTTGGAGAGCCGTTGCCGTGCGACCACCGCGACACAGTCGCGGTCGATACATCGACAATGTTGGCGATGTCCTTGCCCTGCAGGCCTCCCCGAGACCGAAGATCGTCCAGAATTCGTGCTACAGCTGTGCTCATGTTTTTACCTGCGGTGCGAGGCCACGCTCGCACCCCTCCCCTGCCGCCGCGGTGGGACAGGAGCCCTTGGCTGGCCGGCAATCGTGCCGTTCAAGGACTCCAGAACCGCATGCATCTTTTCTAGCCGGTCGCTACTGCGCTGTAGCACCTCCGATAAGCCTTCGTCCGATACCTTGAGCTTTGCGGCCGACCGCGCGACCCGTTCCGCCGCAGCCAGCTCCTTTTCAAGAAAATGCTGCGGACGTCGCGCGTCGGGCACCGCCGACAGTTCTCGGATCTGGCGAGCGCGCTGGCGCAGATAGTGCGCCTTTGGATCCTTCAACGTGTCGCTCAGTCCATTCGGACAGCATGATCGATCGTGGCAGCTCAGCAGAGGTTTGGCTCCTGGTGCAGCCATCAGAGCGTCGACCTGTTTCACGCTGAGGAGGCGATCCAATCCACCAATTAGAACACGCTTCTCGGGTCCTCCGCCACCGGTCTGAGGCGGCTTCGACCAATCGCTGGCATCGAAGCGTTCTTTCTCGGCAACGCCATGACAAATTCCACCGGCAGCACCGAAAGCGGCAATAGCGACGCCCACAAGACCACCGACTCCATCGGCCACGATAGGAACTTCCAGTCTGTGAAAGTCCATCATGGCTGCTACGTACCGCCGCAATCCCATCGGCGTGGCGTCCGCGCCGAAGCCCGAGACGCGGAACCACAGGTTGTCAAACGGTGCGTTCTTCAACGCGGCTATGAACGCCCGTCGCTGAGCAGGATCGCGAAGGGATGAATTCTTGATCATCAGCGGGTAGTCGATGGCGATGTCCTTGCCTCCTTCCGCATCGAGCGCACGGCGCAGAGCGGCGGTGGCCTCGCAGTCGAGGGCAAAAAGCGGGTCTGTCGAGCCCTCAAGGACATGCGCAGGTGCCTGTACGGCGTGAAAGCCCTGTTTCACCGCAAAGCGGGATATCTGGCCGATGACGTCCCGGTTCGCGTTTGGTCGCAGATCGTCGGGCGTCAGAACGCTATCAGGATTTGCCCAAGGCGCAGACTTGGCCGCTCCACCAAATCGGCCAATCGACGAAAGCTCGGCGACATTGGTGTCCAGGATCAGCTCTCCGCCGACCTCGGCGATGGCCGTCAGGAGATCATGTTGCCTCAGAGCCGCCGAGGCTTCCACCACGACCCGATCAACCATCATCTTTCCCGAACCCAACAGGGTCTCGAGCTGTCGGTGACCGCTGGTTCCAACGCGCAAAAAGTGACCGATCGGTTTCGGCTGACCATGCAGGTAGATGATTTTCTCGCTCATCTTTATGCTCCTGATGCTACTTACGTTGTGATTTCACATTTGTCAAGCGATGAAATCGTTATGCAACTCAGCCCGGTCACGCACCTAGCTGCCTACTCCAACGGATCGATTGTCCTTATCCTCTGCGCTTGCAAATCTGCTTCCAAACACCCTCCCCAGGGCTTCGGATGCCCACTGACACGCAAAGTCGTGCTTCCACAGGCCGACAAATCGGCTATGCGCGTCTCTACCGGTGAGCAGGTGACCCAGGCTCAGGAATGGAGTTGCAGACCGCCGGCTGCGACGTCGAGGAGAAGGATTTGTCGCCTCTCGCACCCGGCCTGCCCTGTCAAACCCCCTGTATCGGAGCCACGCTCGTGGCCTCGCGCGATCCATCAGCCATTTCCTTGAGGTGGTCGAGGATATCGCCGCCAAGGGTGCGAATTTTCGCTCGCTGCGGGATCCGATCGACACAAGGACGCCGCAGGGCACGCTCTCGCTGCAGGCCTCGGCGCCGTGGCGCAGATCGAGCGCGAGGCCGAGATCGGCCGCGGTTCGTCCGATGCCACATGCCCGGTTGTCGCCCTGCAGGACCTGGTTGAAGTTTGCGCGCATCGCGCATCGCGCATCGCCCATGGTCCCGCAGTGTTACTGGTTAGGGCAAAACGCTTAGCGCCAAGCGGCGTAACTATCAGGAGACGGCCCAGTTGGTAAGCGCACCGCCTTGGTCTCGGCGCGCGCGGCGATCACTCTGAAGGCGAGCGGGGACAGAAGTTTTCTGGCCACTCGCCGCGCGCCGGCCTCGCCTCGTCAGCCGAGGTCGACGACGCGCTATGTGCAAAAGCAAGTCGGCCATGCCTCCGCCTAGATGACCCCGCAAATATCAGCGCCGACGCGATCGTTCCGAGTCAATCTAACTAAGGCGTCAGGATTTCAGCGATACGCCCCCAGCCGAGGAGACTCCGGCTGCGCCAATCCACCAGAGAGCCAGAATCCCAACCCATCAAGTTGATAGGGGTCCGGGGTTGTTGGTGCCGTGCAAGCCTCCAACTCGAGAGTTGTTCCCAGCTGGGAACTCAAAGTTCGGATGGTGCCTCTGCTCGATTAAGAGTCATGCGAGGAGTTTGCTTCTCGATGGTTCTCTCCAGGATCCGTCGCCAACACGGAGCCACTTGCTTGCGACATCCTCGACGCACTGGAAGAATGTGCGCATAGACAGGACGCCCACTTGCCAAACGATGAGTGCTGTCAAAAACGAGTGGGACGCCTGGCGACAATCCTAACCCTTGATGCCGGAAAGGGGCGTGGGCCGGTAAGGGTGATCACCGAAGTGACATCGGAAGCGGCGTGGCATGACAGCATCACAAACACAACCGATCGTCTCCGACGCAAAGGATGGTGACTCCCCAGGGATTGCGCGAGCTCTGTGCCTGCCGTGGCAATGGGAATGTCGCTGCCGCTCCAACGTGGGGGATCTCTCCAGGGGCCGAAGGCTGCCTGCGATTTTAGGGCTGGCCGCCGCACGCCGACGCTGGCAAGCAAATCGGTAAACCAACATCGACTATCTACGAGAACAAAACGGGGCAAAGGGCTCGCTCGTACACCGACGATCCGCGACCAATATCATGGCTGTCTTTTTCAATACCTGATGCGCAACTTTGATGGCACGGGAAGCGAGCGAAACGAAAAGTTCCCAGCTGGGAACTGCCTTATGTCCATTTGCCCGAATTCTCCGAATCGGGCATAAGCCCAGTAACGGAAAAACCGCGTAATTCGAAAAGTTGGCGTAGTTGGCGTGGCGTCAACAGCTTGTTCGCAATAGGCGCTGGGTGCAAGAGGAGAATCTGGGTGACGCGGCATCTAAGTAGCCTTCAATTCATGAATACCTTTTCGACGAAACTCGAGAAGGCACTCAACAATCTTTCGCTGGCACAGTATCCTCCTGACGCAGTTCGTACGATGCGAAAGTTCACTTCGACGGAAGTGGCGGCATTGCTAGGAGTGACCGAAGCTTACATACGGCAGGTTTCCTTAAAAGGGCAGGGACCCGAGCCAGAGACAACGACCACCGGAAAGCGCCTATATTCTGTGGAGCAGGTGCTGGACCTTCGGATGCACCTGGCGGAAAAAGCTCGGAAGAAATGGATTAATCCTCGTCGCGTTAAAGGCGAGGATTGCCAGATCATCGCGATCACGAACTTCAAAGGTGGATCGTCCAAGACAGCGACCACCATTCATTTAGGTCATTGGTTGGCACTACGGGGATATCGCGTTCTCGCAGTCGACATGGATCCCCAGGCGTCGTTAACAAGTCTGCAGGGAGCGTTACCCGGATTTGACTACCGAGAAGGTGACACCCTCTACTCGGCGATTCGGTTTGATGATCCAGTGCCAACAGAAAAGATTATCCATCAGACTCATATCATCGGCTTCGACGTCATCTGCGCGGGTCTTGAGCTGACAGAATTCGAAACGGCCGTTACCCTTGAGATGCGCAAGAGTGGAGGAACCAGTTTCCTGCTTCGAGTGTCACAGGCCCTGGAACAGATTGTCGATAGCTACGATATCGTTCTTCTCGACTGTGCGCCGTCACTCAATTTCCTGACGCTTTCGTCGCTCACTGCCGCTACCGGAGTCCTAATCCCAGTTCCAGCGCACATGCTCGATGTCGACTCCACAGGGAAGTTTTTGGAGCTCGCCGCATCTTATATGCAGATCCTGGATCAGGCTGGTGCAGGCGCGCGCTGGGATTTCGCCAAATTCCTCATCACAAAGTTTGAGGCCAACGACCACCCGCAAGCCAACATGCAGGCCCTAATGCGCCAAGTGTTTCGCGAGGATTTACTTCTCAATTCGGTCTCCAAATCCACTGCCGTTGCGGACGCTCTTACTTGGAAGCAAAGCCTCTATGAAGTGCAACGATCGAGGTTCTCGGCACCTAAAACTTATGATCGTGCAATCGAATCGATCAACGCCGCGAACGCGGAAATAGAAAGCCTCATCACAATGGCATGGAGGCGTGAACAGTGAGCCGTAAAGATTCTAAAGGCATGTTTGCTGCTGTTTTGGGGCAACTCGGGGAGGAGAATCCGGAGGAGGGCGTTAGCCGCCGCACGTCATCGCCGCACCTGATGAAGGTGGCGGCTGGTGTTCGCCAAATGCAAGAGCGTAGCGATATCGCCGACAAGTTACTGAGGTCAGGCGAACAGATCATTGAACTCGATCCCGACAAAATACGGCCGTCATCTATCACCGACCGATATGATGAGGCCTACGAAATTTCAGCCATTGCTGAGATCACAGAATCCATGCGGGAGCGCGGTCAAATTGTGCCTGGATTGGTTCGGCCAGTACAAGGCAAGGATGGCGAGTTTCAAATCGTCTATGGCCGCAGAAGGTTAGCGGCAGCTAGGCAGCTCGGGATTGGATTCAAAGCGGCCGTCCGCGAGTTAACTGATGAACAGGCCGTCATTTTCCAAGGCGAAGAAAACACCGCTCGAGAGGATCTTTCATACATTGAAAAGTGCGCTTTTGCGCTTGCGCAGCAGGAAGCGGGGTACAAACGGGACACCATCTGCGCTTCGTTGTCGACAGGAAAATCGCATGTCTCCGAGATGATAAAAATCGCGTCCTCGGTCGACAAGGAGATACTGCAATCGATTGGTAAAGCTCCCGGTATTGGTCGAGGACGATGGCAGGAATTCTCGAACCGCTATTCCGTCGACGGCTCACTCGCAAAAGCCTCCGATCTTATTCGCAAAACCAAGTTCCGCGAGGCAACGTCCGACGACAGATTCATTATGCTGCTTGAGACGCTGCCACTGGATCAAAACGCGTTCAAAGTACCTGCGGGACCGGCTAAGCCATCAAAGCCCAAGATTGCTATGAAATCCTGGGCTGCTCCAGACAAAACAGTCAGCGTCAGCCTCAAAGACAACGGAAAAACTACCATGATTGCGGTGGGAGAGGCCGAAGGATCGCGTTTCGCCGCGTTTATCGCCGGACAACTGGACGACCTGTTTGAGGCCTTTCGGAAGTCCACAATGAAACAAGGAGTCTGAAACCGCAAAAGAAAAAGGCCCCCGAACGGCAAGCCGTGGAAGCCTCTCTCTGAACTAAGCGCTCTGAGAATCGCATCTCCACGAATCACTGTCAAGAGTCATTGGCGTCGTTTTGGCGAGCAGATTTCTTTTGCCTGATAGAGGGTGAAAGAAAATGGACACGGGTATTGCAACGACGCCCTTTGGGCGGCGGCCGATGTCGCTTGCCATGCTGGCAGCGCAAAACGATTCACGTGAAATCCCCAAGGGCAGGGTCGTCGACAAGTGGCAGATCTACCGCAACCTCTGCGAAGGCAAGAGCATCATCGGCATCGGCGATCGTGCTCTGGCCGTCCTGAATGCGTTGCTATCGTTCTATCCTGATAGCGAATTGAGTGAGGAAAACGACCTCATCGTCTTTCCCTCAAACGCTCAGCTGTCGCTTAGGGCGCACGGAATGCCTGAGCCCACCGTCAGACGACACCTGGCGGCTCTTGTTGACTGCGGGCTGATCATCCGTCGGGATAGCCCGAACGGCAAGCGTTACGCCCGCAAGGGCCGGGGAGGGCAGATCGAGGAAGCATTCGGCTTCTCCCTGGCGCCCCTGCTGGCCCGTGCTTACGAGTTCGAGGCCGCGGCTGAATGTGTTCGTGCCGGCAAACGGGCGCTCAGGCTTATGCGCGAGCGGATCACCTTGCACCGCCGAGACATCCACAAGCTGATCGAAGCGGCCGTTGACGAAGATGTCCCGGGCGACTGGGGAGGCCTGTGGAAGCGTTTCCGCGGCGTTGTGGAGGCAATCCCACGCCGAGCCTGCATTGCTCAGCTGGAACCGATCGTAGCGGATCTTGCCGCATTGCATGACGAAGTGGATAAGCTGCTGGAAATTCATATGAAATCCAAGAATCTGAGCGGCAATGACTCTCAAAACGAGCGGCAGCAATCTGATTCAAATACCGACTCTATTTTTGAATTTGAACCTGCTTTAGAGAAAAGCTGGGCGACGGCCGAGCCCAGGACGAGGACCGCGGAGGCGCCGAAAACATACCCGCTGGCGATGGTGCTGAAGGCCTGCCCTGAAATTACCGACTACGCCGTCGACGGGATCGGCAATTGGCGCGACCTCATGATAACGGCCGCTCAGGTGCGGGGATATCTGGGCGTTTCGCCGTCCGCGTATGAGGAGGCTTGCCATGTAATGGGCCAGGAGACCGCGGCGATCGTGATTGCCTGCATCCTGCAAAGGGCGCAGCACATCAACTCGGCCGGCGGCTATTTGCGGGTACTGACCGAAAAGGCGACGGCGGGGCAGTTCTCTGTCGGGCCGATGCTGATGGCGGCGCTCAAGGCGAACGGCGCGACGGCGAGGATGACCGGATGACGATCGCCAATCCCGCAGCCTGTCGCTTTGCGCCTGGCTCAAAGCCAATGCGGCCTTATGGATCGTTGGTTTTCGCCGACCGGCAAGGGGTCCTGGTGGCTATTTGGGCAGTCTGACCGACCAGGCGCAATGGCAGGGCAGGAGTTCAGTGCGTCCTGTTCCCAAACACACGATGCTGGCATTGGCCAACTATCGAGTTGGCGTCTGCGGTCAGCGGAACGCCGCTTGGTGCCAACGTCCCCTAAACAGGCTGCAGACTTGCCATGACGCCCATTTGCTGCATCTATCTGGAACGGCGGCGGCCGGTGCGGTCGGCCAGGCAGATTTGTAGACACCTACGGCAAGGAAATACCTATATGGCGACTGGGACGGTAAAGTGGTTCAACGCGACCAAGGGCTTTGGCTTCATCCAGCCCGACGGTGGTGGACAGGACGTGTTTGTCCATATTTCTGCTGTCGAGCGCGCTGGCCTGTCGACGCTCGTTGACGGCCAGAAGATCAACTATGAGATAGAGCAGGATCGGCGGACCGGCAAATCGTCGGCCGGCAACCTGAGCAAGGCTGGCTGAACCAGCCGTATCGTTTCAGCAATCGCATTAGGCATGCAAGCTTCGGTGCACCAAGAGAACAAGTCTGGTGGCCTACGGCATGTCGTTGAAGTGTCACCTTTGCTGACCCATATGCGCGGTGCGCCGGATGTTTCCTCCCATTCGTCTGGCGCGTTCCCCTCTGGAGGTTTTGACCTTCACACTTGGCCCGGCCCCGAGTCCGGCCTTTTTCTTGCGCGCGAGAAACAGGTAAACTGGGGCGACGACGACCGGCCATCCTCTCCGATCATGCAGGCTTGTCGAAGACCATGGGCATTCCACGATTAGGACGTGTCGATAATTTATCGCGCTAATTTTTGGGATTGCGGCTTGATTGTATAGTTCCATTCACCGTGGAATTCGTTGCGAATGATGTTCAAGCTGGCCATGTCCTCGTCGGAGACTTTGATCCCGGCGGGATAGCGGTTTTCATCAAGTTCGCAACGAACGGTCAGTCCCGCCGTCGAGGTTGTGGCGCCGATGAGTTCGACGATGGTGCGATAATCGGTGAGCGGTCGTCCACGCCAGTTTCTCGAGATGAACGAGAAGAGGCGGTGTTCGATCTTGTTCCATTTGCTGGTGCCGGGCGGGAGATGGAGGACAGCGATGGTCAACCCCAACTCGTCGGCCAGCTTTTGGAGTTCGACTTTCCACAGGCGCACGCGCGAACCGTTGCTTCCGCCGCCGTCGGCGGTGATCGTCAAGGTATGAGCGTGCGCGTAGCGATCACGCCCCATGCTGATCCACCAGGAGCGTATGGCGTTGACGGCGAAGGCAGCGGTATCGTGGTCGATCCCGACGCTGACCCACCCTTTGTCATCGGCGATATCATAAATACCGTAGGGCGCGGCACGACCGAGCTTCGGGTCGACGAAATCATGGACGCGGACCGGCTCTGGTGCTCCGGCCGGTCGGTATTCACGTCCGCCATTCTTGAAGTCGCCGACGAGTTCTTTCTTCTTCGTATCGACGGAGATCGCAGGTTGACCGGCCGTAATGGCGTCCTTGACCGTCCTGGCGATGTGCTGGAACTGTGCGTCGCGATCGACGTGGCTCGATCCCTCCAGCGTCTTTCGATTGCCCTGAAGAGAATACCCAAGCGTTTTCAACAGAGTACCGACGACGTCATGACCGACACGATGGCCCATGGCGCAAAGCGCCGCCGCCAAGTTCCG
Organism: Mesorhizobium qingshengii; assembly: GCF_900103325.1. Classification (GTDB taxonomy): domain Bacteria; phylum Pseudomonadota; class Alphaproteobacteria; order Rhizobiales; family Rhizobiaceae; genus Mesorhizobium; species Mesorhizobium qingshengii. The sequence goes on from NZ_FMXM01000048.1 coordinate 10,550, forward strand.
CAAGCTTTTCGATGTCCACTTCAAGGGTGACATCGGATCGCCACGCGTGGCGGGGTCGACAAGCCTTTCCAGGTCGCTGAGAAGTGTCGGATCCGTCTGCGTCAAAGGTTTGCGTCCGGCACCCTTGCGCCGGATGCCGCCAAGAGCTGAATCCGGCGCCGCGCCGCGCAGTTCCCGCAATCCATATCCGATGGTGCTACGCGCGATCCCCGTTGCCGCGGACACCGCCGCGATCCCGCCCCAGCCCGCGGTGAGCGCTTCCGCCGCCGCAAAGCGGCGACGACCACGCTCGTCCAGCACGGGGCTAACCGCATCATAGCGGAGCTTTATAGCGGCGACATCGATCACCGCCCATGTCTACAAAGCAACGCAGGATTTCGGAA
>NZ_FMXM01000089.1 GCF_900103325.1 Mesorhizobium qingshengii
TGGCGTCCGTGTTCTTAACCGGATGACAGAACTTGGCCGGCCCAAGTTCGAGCGCGTTGCATGAAAAATGCAGTGGATAGGGTTGCCTCGTCCAAGTCTGATCCATGCAACAGGGCTCAGTTCAACAGCTCTGCCGATCTCGCGGCCTACCCGCGCACGAGCATGACGGTGCCGCCAAGCTCGCGCCACTCGGCGCTCATCTCCTATACGCGCCGAATGCGGCGGACGTATATCCGGAAGGGTTCGCCACCACGGTGTCGGTGAGCGGGGTGAGCAAGGGCCTGTGCGGGGCGTTCCGTCCCGGCCATTTCGACGGCGTGGCAACCGTCGTCGCCAAGCTCTTTCTCCAGACGCGCGCTGATCTCGCCTTCTTCGGCGAGAAGGATTTCCAGCAACTGCACGTCGTTCGCCGGCTCGTGCGCGATCTCGACATTCCGATCGAGATTGTCGCCTGTCCAACGGTGCGTGAAGCTGACGGCCTGGCGATGTCGTCGCGCAATGTCAGGCTCTCGGCCGAACAGCGCCTGGCAGCGCCTAAGCTCCCCGAAGTCCTGTCCGCCTCGGCCGCGCGGCTGTCGGCAAGAGCGCCAGTAGAGCTTGTACTTGCCGAGGCCAGGCAAGCGATCCTCGCCGCCGGTTACGACGAAGTCGAGTATCTCGAACTGAGGGCTGACGACGACTTGTCGCCGCTCACGGCCGCAGACCGGCCTGCACGCCTGATTGCCGCGGCCTGGCTCGGCGGTACGCGGCTTATCGATAACGTCGGCGTTCTGCCAAGGCAGCGCAAATGCGAGGTGCTCGCGGCATCCAATGCCGCATGATTGAATATGTCGCGACGCTTGTACAAAGGCGTCGTCAAAATGACCCAGACAAATAGCCGTAGCAGGGAGTGGATATGGTCTTTCGATTGAAGGAGCGCCTCGGCAGGAAGTTCGAAGAAGAAGTGCAATTCTTCAAGGGCTGGCAGAAAGACAAGAAACGAGTGGGGTGCGCTCATGCCAACGTCCGTTCATCCCGCGCGTCGTATGGCAAGTGTTATTAACCCGGCATCCGGATTACCGGTTCTTGAACTTGGCGCGGGAACTGGCGTCATCACCAAGGCCATCCTCGAAACGAGGCATCAAGCCGCATCAGCTGATTTCGATCGAATATTCCAAGGATTTCTACCATCGCGTGACGCGACGCTTTCCAGGCGTGGATTTTCGATTGGGCGATGCGTTCGCGCTGTGGGAGAAGTGCTTGCCGAGCGAAGCGGGGAGCAATTCGACTGTGTCATAAGTGCCGTGCCGCTGTTGAGCTTTCCGATGGAACAGCGTGTTGGCCTGCTTGAGGATTTGCTGGCCCGCATTCCTCGCGGGAGGCCTGTGATTCAGATTACCTACGGACCTTTGTCCCCAGTGATCAAAATGCCCGACCGCTACGTCGTGTCTCACTATGATTTCATCGTGCGCAATATCCCACCCGCACAGCTGTGGACTTATCGACGAGCAGTCTGACAGCGCACCACGCGCGCAAGTAAGCCCGCTATGCACTTATGCAGGGAAGCGTGGGTTGGCGCACTAAGCGAGTTGAAGGGTGGCGCGGTACTGATGGAATCCGAGGGAGTCTATTGCATACCGCACAGGTGAGTGCGCCGAGAGGGGAGGGAAGCGAAGGCCCCCGGCGGGTCAGAAGAGTTCAGAGTCTCCCGTCCAGTTTGTCAGACGGTGAAGTGGTGTTAATTAACATCTATCTTTCGAACCGAGACTTAGAGCAAGCCTTACTGCTGAAGCAGCAGTGTGTTGCCTCTCGACGACCGTCAATAAGACTTGTCAAAGATAAATTCATACTTCGTAATATTGCGAAATATTCACTTTGACTGATGAAAGTCGCATAATCTATCTTATGGAACTAAGGAATCGCTGCGTCACCCACCAAACCGGGTCCGCTCTGTCATTCTATATTCCGATCGCAACTT
>NZ_FMXM01000120.1 GCF_900103325.1 Mesorhizobium qingshengii
CGACGAAGCGGCGGTAGCAGACCAGATCGCCGAAATCGCTCGATCCTCTCATCAGAGCCGCGTCGTCGATCGCCCGCTTGAGATGGCCGTGCGGGCCTTCGATGGAGCCGTTCTCATGCGCGATGCCGCGATTGTTGCGGGAAGGGGTCATGCCGTAGTGGCCGCACAGTTCGTCGTAGCGGCGCGTCAGGTCCGCCCGGGCGTCCTTGTCCAGGTTGCGGAATGCCGGCGAGAGGCTGTCGCTGCGATGCTCGCGGGGAGCCCCGCCGAGCGACCACAGCGCGTTCTGCAGGCCTTCCGCCAGGGCGACGAAGCTCTCGCCGCCGAGCACGACATGAGCGTGCTCGAAGCCGGAATAGGCGAGCCGGAAATGATAGAGCCGGTGGTCGAGCGGCTGGCCGGCGATCGTGATGCCGGCTTTACCCATGTCGGTGAAATCCGACAGGCCGAGGCGGCCGGCCTCATGCACCTGTCGGAAGATGACCTCCTGCTCCACGCCGTGGACGGCGCGCCAGGAGCGGACGCGCCGCTCCAGCGTGCGGCGAACGCCGTTGCCCAGATCGGGGTGGCGGCGCAGCATCTCCTCGAAGATAGCTATCGCGCGAATGCCGGGCGCGGCTTGCAGCATCGGCACGACCTCGGTCTGAAAAATATCGGCAAGCGGGTCGGCACGGCGTCGTTCCCGCGGCGCCTTCTTCTGCGAGGGCAGCCTCGAATCCTTCTCGATGCGATAGGCCGTGGCCGTGCTGATCGACGCCTTTGCCGCCGCGACGGCTGTCGAATTGGTCTGACGGAACTTCATGTAGAGCCTCATCTGGTGATCGGTTACGTGGCGGCCGGGCACAAAGTGATTCCTCCAAATCGGAAAAACCACCGGCATACCCGGTCGACCGCGATCACCAGACAAACGCCCCCAAAAAGGCAGCGGCGCTGGCGGGTTGAAACTCCAGTCGGGCTACGCCCTCCCTGCGATCCAACCCGCCAGCATTCTCATCTTGATTGACGCAACGCTCGCACCTTCATTGTCGCGCCGCAC
>NZ_FMXM01000049.1 GCF_900103325.1 Mesorhizobium qingshengii
GGCGACATTTGTCGCCGAGAAGTCCGGATCGACAAAAGCGAGGAACGCCTGCGCGATGGAGACCTTGGCCTTTCGATCGGTGATGGCAAGAAGATCATGGCCGCCTTGCAGAACGCGGTCGTGACCCAGGAGGCTGAGACCTATGCCCTCTTTCGACGGGTCTGCCCGGATTGCCACACCTTTCGGCCAGTCAAGGACTATACGACGCGCCGCATTCGAACGGTCTTCGGCGCTGTGGAAGTTCGCAATCCCCGGTGGATGCTGTGCCGGGATTGCCACCCAGGGATAGTCGACGCGTTCGCGCCGCTAAAGGAAATCTGTCCGGATCGGGTAACTCCCGAGTTGATGGAACTGACGGCGCGACTAGCGAGCACGATGCCGTATCGGCAGGCCGCCAGCATACTCGCCAAGTTTCTACCCATTGAGCCGACTGAGACGCATGCAACTGTACGCAAGCGGACAATTAGAGTTGGCGAGCGGCTCGACGAGCAAATCGCGGAGGAAGCCTGGTGCGCAAGATTGCAGATCGATGAACGGCGATGCGGGCGGCCGCTACTTCGCCACCAGCAACACCGACCAACCCGCGATACGGGATCGAACCCTTCATGCTCTCCGGCGAGAGGGGTATTGCGGCTTTGGCGATGTGACGGTGATTTCCGACGGCGCCGAAATCCTCAAGCGGCTACCCCGCGCGATGCCGAGGCCGACCACACACATCATCGACTGGTTCCACATCGCCATGAAGGTCCAGCCGATGCAGCAGATCGCCGATCATATGGCTCGATCCCGATCGGGTCTCTCTGAAGCGCTTCCTGCAATCGACCGTGACATCAGAGCGGTGAAGTGGCGCCTGTGGCACGGACGCTTGGATCGAGCGATCCGCAACCTCCAAGACATTATTACGCGATTGCTTCCGTTGCGAGGGGCTGGAGATCTGTCGGCCGCGCGTCTCCATACCCTCGGTTCGCAGCTCTTCACCTACATCCGCTCGAATCGCAGTGCCATCATCAATTATGGAGCCCGATATCGGACAGGCCTTCGCGTCGCCACGACCCTTGCCGAGTCGGCGGTCAATTCACTGGTGGCCAAGCGCATGGCGAAGAAGCAGCAGATGCGGTGGTCTCAGCATGGCGCCAGCTCGAAATGCAGCTTCCTGGTGATCGACGGAAAGAGTTCGTCATCAGCATCGATACGGCTCATGTTCGCAGCGCCGATCCAAACTCAGCTCGAAATTTCGAGATCGTCGTAGCCCGATGCGGCCGCGGCGGGCGGGGAGTAGTTGGACGGGACCTGCGGCCTTTGCAGCGGCAGAAGGCCTAAATAAGTTTCAGAGATTTAGCCTTCTCGATCGCCTCGGAGATCGAGGCTACGTCAAGAAACCTCAACGCAGTGTTCAGGCGCAACTGAATTTCATGCGCGCTCTCGCCTTCAATCGCAGCTACGTCGTCCAGGCTTTTACATCGGGACATCCATAGCAGGCATATTGTTTCGTTCGTCGAGAGTTTCATGTCACCGAATTTGATCCTTAATACGACTATGGAACTCTAGGCATTCGCCGTGGGACCAGCTTTTCAACATTGAGGTTCGAGACTGCCGCGCTATTCGACCACCTCTCTCTTGCGGTCCCTTCAATCACAGCCACTCGTTACCTGCACGAAAAACCGCGCCGCCGCTTGCCGCGCCGACATGCCTCGTCCGAAGCCTTCAAGACCCGCGACCGAGATCACTGGACGTGCTCTAGTGAGTCACCGAACCACATGTGCGAGTCCTGGGTGCAAACGCCGCACGCTACCACCTTGATCAGCAGCTGACGCTTGTCCGAATGAAATCCATGCTACGTTCCAGTGCTGCAGCCGCATTCTCTAGCGAATGAACCTCGGGGGAAAATGGTTCGTATGAGAACGCACCCGCGTAGCCGCGACGGAGCAAAGCGCGGATCTGGTCAATACTGCCGAGTCTGTCCCGTGCATCGACCAGAACGCGGTGGCCATCCTGCATCTCTTCGGTGTTCAACGCTGGATCGACGACACCGGAAATGTGGACGATGCCCGTGTACTCAGGGAAGAATTCCTTTTCAGCTGCAAGGTGATGATGAAAAGTGTCGTGAACGAGCTTGTAGCGTGCCTTGCCTCCAACGGCCTCGATTGCAGCGATCGCGTCGGCCTTGTGGCGCAATGACGAAGTGATGAAGCCGAGCGGCTCGATCAGCGCAATCAGCCCCGCTCTATCCAGTAGCGGAAGGATCTCTCCCAGCGAGCGGCGCAACGCCTCGTCACGCCCACCTGCAGCATAAGTCGGCGCATCATTTCGCGGGATCAGGCTGATAGACTCAGCACCAGCTTCTTTGGCTTGGTCGATCAGCAACTGCACTTTGGCGCGCATGGGATCGGACCAGGCATTGAAGCCGTAGGCTTCCGACAGACCGAGGAGCCGCAGCCCCTTGGAGCGTGCATAAGCACCGATTTCGGCGGGCGCTTCGCCGTCGAAGAACACGGCCGTCGACAACTTCTTGTCCGCAAGGTCGTTACGGAGTTCGACGCCGGCGCAATTTAGAGCGGAAGCCAGGTCTAGAAACGCCCGGCTGTCGAGCCTTGGCGTCGCCATATGATTTAGTGAGAAGTCGATTTGTGCGGTCATGACATATCACCTGTGCTGAAGGGGATCGGCAAGAGGGGCCCAAGCCACCGCTTCCCATCGATTTGAAAGATGAGCGCCGAGCGTGGACCTTCCCGATCTGCGAACCATGCCTCTGGCAAAAGCGCGAAGAACGCCTCCGGCGCAGCGACGGGGCCAGCATATGGTTGAGGGCAAAGGCAAACGGTTCGGCCGCGGCAGGCACGAGATTCCTCCGAAATTGCGTTGTTCGCGCGCGTGCGCCCCACACTCCGCTCCAATCGACCGCTTGCATGATAGAGTCAACTGCGATGACAAGTGGCATTCTATCATCTCTGGTAGATTCTATCGCACAGCGGTTTCAGATGTTCTCAGGCAGATGGATATCGAAAGGCAGGAACGTCTGTCCGGGCGCGTTGGCGGCTCCGTCGCTGATCGCATGCGCCATGAGCTCTACCAGCTCCCGGGACAGCCTTTCCAAAGGCGTTGCGATCACCATGGTCGCCATATTATCCGTCAGCGCCCCGCGCGATTCTGGTGTGATTTCATTGCAGACAACAACCGGCGGATCCGTCGGCCTGATCGCTCTCACCGCCGCGATTGCGCCTTCCATGCCGCCGCCAGCGACATAGCAGCCAACCAGGTCCGGGTGCTGCTCAAGCAGGTCGACCATCGCCCGATGCGTCAGTTCGCTGGTCTCAAGATTGACCAAGGTCTCCAGCACCTTGAAGTCCGGGGCGTGCTCACGAAAATAGGAACGAAGCCCGATTTCACGCAATTCCTGACCGTGAAAGCGATGGCTGCCCACGAACACTGCGACCTCACCCGGCCGCTTCGCACATTTGGCAATCATCCAGGCAGCGGTGCGCCCTGCCTTGCGATTGTTGAGGCCGACATAGCCTTCACGCACACCTGCGGCGAAGTCAGACAGCAGCGAGAACACAGGGATGCCCCGCGCCTTCAAAGCCTCCACGGCGGCGGTGACCGTCGGATGATCCGGGCTGACAAGGGCGACCGCCTGCGTTTTGCCCGCCAAGCGGTTCAATTGCGCCACAATATCCTCCGGTGACTGGCTCGCCCAGAAGTCGACGATCGGAACACCTCGGAACCGGGGCGCCTGGGCAGCTGCGGACTCCAGTTCGCGTGCAAACTCCTGATAGAAATGCTGCTCGGGCTTCTGGAGAAGGAAGCCAAGCCTGTATTCCGGGAGGTCTTGGCGAATGCGCTGCTTGATCAGGCTGGTGGCATGGTAGCCAATGGCGCTTGCGGCCTCGTAGACCCGCCTTGCGGTCTCCTCGCGAACGGGATGCCTGGAATTCAGCACGCGGTCTACGGTCGCGACGCTGACTCCCGAAGCCTGTGCAAGATCTGAAATCGTGGGTCGCTTGGCCAACGGCGCGCTCATCATTTTTTTCATGCGGTCGGTGGATGATAGTAAATGATAGAAAATATTGCAAACACATTGAGTGGAATGCAGGTGTTTGATATTTTCCAGTCAATGACCCTGGGGCTGATGGAGCCCCGGTCTCACCTCGGAGAGGCCATGATGAACGCGACCGTTGCGGCCGATGACTATCGGCCGACGAAGAGAGATTACAGCCTGATCGGGCGCGACGCTCGGCGGGCTGTCGAGATCGGCCTTTCGGCCGCGGAATGGTACCACACCGATGTTCCGCGCAAGCAGATGAAGGAGCTGATGAAGCGCGACGACGGCCCTGCCATCCGCGACACCATGATCTGGCTGGGCGTCCTCATCCAGAGCGGCGCGGGCGGCGCTTTGCTCTGGGGCAGTTGGTGGTGTGTTCCGTTCTTCCTGGTCTACGGCGTCCTCTATGGTTCCTCCACCGACTCCCGCTGGCACGAATGCGGCCACGGCACGGCCTTCAAGACGCAATGGATGAATGACGTAGTCTACCAGATCGCCTGCTTCATGATCATGCGCAATCCGGTGACCTGGCGTTGGAGCCACACACGCCACCATACCGACACCGTCATCGTCGGGCGCGATCCCGAGATCGCCGTCATGCGCCCGCCGGATCTCGTCCGCCTCGTCTTGAATTTCTTCGGCATCCTGGATGCCTGGCAAGCGATGATTGACATGGTCCGCAACGCATCCGGTCGATTGAGCGCGGCAGAACGGACGTTCATCCCAGAAATGGAGCAGTACAAGGCAATCCGCGTGGCCCGCATATGGCTGGTGATCTACCTCGCCACCATCGCACTCGCGGTGTATCTCGGCTCGCTGCTTCCGTTGATGCTGATCGGCCTGCCGCGGCTTTACGGAGCGTGGCATCACGTGATGACCGGCCTGCTTCAGCATGGCGGGCTTGCCGACAACGTCACCGACCACCGGCTGAACAGCCGCACGGTGCTGATGAACCCGGTGAGCCGCTTCATCTATTGGAATATGAACTATCATGTCGAGCACCACATGTTTCCGATGGTGCCGTACCATGCGCTGCCGAAGCTGCATGAACTGATCAAGCACGATCTTCCGGCACCGACGCCGTCGATCCTGGCAGGCTATCGCGAGATGATCCCGGCGTTCCTGCGCCAGCTACGCAACGAGGACTATTTCATCAAGCGCGAATTGCCGCCAACAGCGCAGCCCTACCGCGAAGAGTTCCACGCCGAGGGCAAAACCACGGCGGAATAGCATCTCCCAAAGAGCGCCGGCGGCAGCCATTTCGCCGCCTCCAAATTGAACCCCAACAAAAAACACAGGGAGATAACCATGACGGAATGGATCCAAGCCTGCGATGCGGAAGACGTTGAACAAGAGGACGTGATCCGCTTCGACCACGCCGGGCGGACCTTCGCCATCTATCGCAGCCCAGACGACGATTATTTTGCCACCGACGGCCTGTGCACGCATGAGAAAGTTCATCTCGCAGACGGGCTTGTGATGGACGAGATCATCGAGTGCCCGAAGCACAATGGCCGCTTCAACTACAAGACAGGCGCCGCAAGGGGCGCACCGGTCTGCGTCGACCTCAAGACCTATCCGGTCAAGGTCGAGGCCGGCAAAATCTTCCTCCAGCTCGGGTGACGGCGATGAGTGATGGCATCGTCATCATTGGCGCAGGCGAATGCGGCGGGCGGGCGGCGCTTGCGCTGCGCGATCTCGGCTTCGACGGCCCGGTGACCCTGGTCGGCGATGAGCCGCATCTGCCCTATGAGCGGCCGCCGCTGTCGAAAGACGCGATGACCAGCGATGCGCCGGCGCTGAAGGCCATCACCAGCGACGAGATTCTGGCCGAGAGATCAATCCGGCATTTAAGCTCGGTTCAGGCCGTCGCGATCGACCGCGCCGCGCATGCCGTGCGCCTATCGGACGGCTCGGCCCTCCCTTATGACAAGCTGTTGCTGACGACCGGTTCCCTGCCGCGCAAGCTGTCGATGCCGGGTCTTGGCGCGCGCTGCGTCTATCTCAGAACCTTCAACGACGCTCTGGCCATTCGCCCCCATCTGCGCCCTGGCAACAGCATTGCCATCGTCGGCGGCGGCTTCATTGGCCTCGAACTCGCCGCCGCGGCGCGCAAACTGGGTGCTGCGGTCACTGTCATCGAGGCGCAGCCACGCATCCTGATGCGCGGCGTACCGGCCGAGATCGCTGAGATCATTCATGAGGCACATGTCGCGGAGGGCGTGAACATCCTCTGCGGCGAAGGCATCGCCGCAATCGCCGACGACGGCGCGGAGGTGTGTTTCACGCTTGCCGGCGGGCAGGACATCGTTGCCGATCTCGCGGTGATCGGCATCGGCGCTGTGCCGGTGATCGGGCTTGCCGCAGAGGCGGGGCTGACGATCGACAATGGCATAGCGGTCGATGCCGAGCTTCGGACAAGCGATCCGGATATTTTCGCCGCCGGCGATTGCTGTTCCTTCCCGCTGGCGATCTATGGCGGACGTCGTGTCCGCCTTGAAGCATGGCGCAACGCCCAGGAACAGGGTGCGCTTGCGGCCAGGAACATGCTTGGGGCAGAGGAGAGCCACGTCGCGGTGCCGTGGTTCTGGTCGGATCAATACGACCTCAGCCTGCACATCGCCGGTCTTTCCGACGAGGGGCGCACGGTTGTTCGCCGCGATCTCGGCAACGGCACCTTTATCCTATTTCATCTTGCCGAAGACGGAAGGCTGGTCGCGGCGAGCGGCATCGGTCCCGGTAATGCTGTCGCGCGCGACATACGACTGGCCGAAATGCTGATCGCCAAACACGCGCGGCCCGATCCACTTGCGCTCGCATCGATCGACGTACGTCTGAAAAATCTGTTGGCGGCCTGACCGCACGAGGAGAGAGAACCGATGAGCCGAAAGAGGCCGACGGTCGCGGACATCCGCGCCATGAAAGGCAAATACCAGTTTACGATGCTCCGCGTTGAGACTTTGGAGGAACTGGAAGCCGCGGAGAAGGCTGGCATAGACATGGTGTCAGTCCCGCCGGAGATGATACTGCTCCCTCATTTCCGCGAAATTGCGCCAAGCATCTTCGCCGTGCCCGGCGTCAATTTCTTCGAGGTCGGCACCGCGGACGATTTCGTGCGTTGGGCATTCAAGCTCTACAAGGCGAGTGCGGACGCCGTCTATTGCAGCGCCAGTCTCGCAACGGTCAAACGGCTTGCCGATGAAGCCATCCCCGTGATCGGCCATGTCGGCCTGATACCGTCGCGCGCGACCTGGACGGGCGGTTTCAAGGCAGTTGGCAAGACCGCCGAGAGCGCCCGAAAGGTCTTTGAGGCGGTCAAGGCCTATGAAGCGGCCGGCGCCTTCGGCGTGGAAGTCGAAGTCGTCCCGTCGGAGGTTGCCTCTGCCATCAGCGAACGCACAGCGCTGGTCCTAGTCGGCATGGGCGCCGGAACCGGCTGCGACTGCCAGTATCTCTTCGCCGACGATGTTCTCGGCCAAAACCGCAAACATGTGCCGCGCCACGCCAAGACCTATCGCAACTTCGCCGCCGAATTCGACCGCCTGCAGCGTGAACGCATCGCCGCCTTCTCGGAATTCGCGTCGGATGTCCGTAGCGGCGCCTACCCCGAGCAGCGCCATACGGTGGGCATTGAGCCCGACGAGCTGCGGCTCTTCGTCGAGAGCCTTCCATCCGCATGATCTCACCCATCCTTTCGCTTCCAGGATAGACAAACCATGACAGATACTTTCGTTCTCAGCCTGTCCTGCGACGATCAGCCGGGGATCGTCGCAGGCGTCACGACCGAGCTTGCCGCGATCGGAGCCAACATCGCCGAAAGCAATCAGTTCTGGGACCGGCAGTCCAACCGCTTCTTTATGCGTATCGCGTTTACAGCACCGGTCGGCGCAACGAAGGACGACCTCGAGCGCACTTTGAAGTCGCCCGTCGAGCGCTTCGGAATGAAGCTCGCCCTGCACGATCAGGCGAGGCGACCGAGAATCATCATCATGGTCTCCAAGTTCGACCATGCGATGTTGCACCTGCTCTACCAGATCCGCGTCGGGTGGCTGAACGCCGAGGTCGTGGCGATCGTTTCCAATCACGATGTGAGCCGCCGAGGCGGTGAACTGGAAGGCATTACCTATCATTGCTGGCCGGTCTCGAAGGACAACAAGATCGCCCAAGAGGAAAAATTGCTTGGCTTGGTCCGCGAGACAAATGCGGAATTGGTTATCCTGGCCCGCTACATGCAGGTGTTTTCAGATAACCTCTCGAAGCGGCTCTACGGCCGCGCCATCAATATCCACCATTCCTTCCTGCCCAGTTTCAAGGGCGCAAAGCCCTATCACCAGGCTTTTGACCGCGGTGTGAAGCTCATCGGGGCGACGGCACATTATGTGACCCCTGACCTCGATGAAGGCCCGATCATCGATCAGGAAACGGAGCGCGTCTCCCACGCCATGAGCGCTGAAGATTTCGTGGCGGTTGGCCGCGATATCGAAAGCAGGGTGCTAGCGCGCGCCGTCAAGCTCCACCTGGAGTCCAGGGTTATGCTCAACGGTCACAAGACGATCGTCTTCTGATTCTGAATATTCTGTTTGGAGGAACTCGATGCAACAGCTCATCGATGGGAAAAACGTTGCCGATGACGTCGTCGCGACGGTCAAGGGCCTGACGGCCGATCTTGCCGCGAAGGGGCATGGCAAGCCAGGTCTTGCCGTTGTCCTAGTCGGCAGTGACCCGGCAAGTCAGGTCTACGTTGCATCGAAATCTCGCGTCGCCAAAGAATGCGGGTTTCACTCGGTCGAGTGCACGTTGCCTGCCGATACCACCGAGGCGGAAGTATTGAGGATCATTCGCGGGCTGAATGCCGACCCCGCAATTCATGGGATCCTCGTGCAATTGCCCTTGCCGTCCCATATCGACGAGGGCTCGGTTATCCAGACCGTCGCACCGGAAAAGGATGTGGACGGGTTTCATTTCGTCAACGTCGGCAAACTCGGCACCGGCGAACTGGACGATGCATTCGTACCGTGCACGCCGGCCGGCTCGATGCTGCTCATCGAACGTCTCCACGGACGGGACCTGTCTGGCCTCAACGCCGTGGTGATTGGTCGTTCCAATATTGTCGGCAAGCCGATGGCCAACCTGCTGCTTGCTGCAAACTGTACGGTTACCGTCGCCCACAGCCGAACGAGAAATTTGCCGGCACTCGCCCGCACGGCCGACATCCTGATCGCCGCAGTGGGGCGGCCGGAACTGGTGAAGGGGGATTGGATCAAGCCCGGCGCGACCGTCATCGATGTTGGCATCAACCGCATTCCCGCACCCGAAAAGGGCGATGGCAAGACCCGCCTCGTTGGTGACGTGGCTTTCGCAGAGGCCGCCGAGGCGGCTGGTGCCATCACACCCGTTCCCGGCGGCGTTGGTCCAATGACCATTGCCATGCTGATGGGTAACACCATCGCATCGGCCTACCGTGTCGCGGGGCTCGATCGACCGACGCTGTAAAGGGCTCGTTTTTTTATCACGACCCTTGCAGATCCCAACTAGATGGTCCTCCCAGCTGTGAGTTAGCGTTCTTCAGCTGGTTCGAACCAGATCGAGAACGGTCGGTAGGTATTTCCACGGCGTTGTAGGGTTGCGGACCGGCATTCGGGAAGACCACGAGTCCCCAAGCCGATGATAGCAAAAAGACTGCCCGCCTGAGGGCCATCTGCGCGTATTCGAGGCTGTCATCCACTTAAGGCTGGCAAAACCGGCGCCAAGCAGTCATAATGCAATGAAAATTGCGGATCTGGGCGGAATGCACGACATCGAAAGGTCGGAAAATTACGAGGATCTCATCCGGCTGATCCACGAACGGTACGATGACATGAGCAAGTCGTACCAGAAAATCGCGCTCTACCTCACTCAGAATCCCAACGATGTGGCAGTGCTCTCCGTCAACGCCACCGCGGACCGTTGCGGCGTGCATGCGTCAAGCTTCGTGCGCTTTGCTCAAGCGCTCGGCTATGACGGCTTCAAGGAACTCCAGGCGTTGTTCCAGAAGCGCCTGTCAACAGCCGCTCCCGGCTTCGAGGCGCGCATCAAGGCGTTGGAGACGGAACTCGGCTCCCGCGCCGACCGCAGCGAACTCAGCTTCCTGCGCGACTTGGTAGTGCGCTGTTGATTTCCGCCGAGAACTGACCCGGGATTTTCGCCGAGAAGTGACCCGCCTTCATGTATGGTTTGGGTCTCAGGCTTTGGTCAAGGTGGGTGCTTTCTCCTTCTTTGTGGCAGGGGTCTGGGCCGAGCTGTTCTTGAAGCGGAAGCTGTCGTTTCCAGTCTCCAGGATATGGCAATGATGGGTGAGGCGATCGAGCAGCGCCGTCGTCATCTTGGCATCGCCGAAGACGGTAGCCCATTCGCTGAAGCTTAGATTGGTGGTGATGACGACGCTGGTGCGCTCGTAGAGCGTGCTCAGCAGATGGAACAGCAGCGCACCGCCTGAGGCGCTGAAGGGCAGGTATCCGAGTT
>NZ_FMXM01000067.1:0-1990 GCF_900103325.1 Mesorhizobium qingshengii
AGCCCGCCCGCACACGGAATTCCTGACAGTCCCCGGCTCGACCTCATGCCCGGTGTCGAACACCGGTCGCACAAAGGCCTCAATAATCGAGCGGAAAATTCGCACCAGCCGACCCGACGACGCGAAAGGATCATGAAACGCTTCAAGTCGGCACGCCAGCTTCAGCGGTTCGTTTCCATCCATGATCCGATTGCCAACCTGTTCCACTTTTCCCGCAATACGCTGTCATCAGCTCAACATCGAGACCTGCGTAACGCCGCCATGCAAATCTGGAACAAAATCGCGTGTCGAGCCGCAGCCTGACAGCCGTCCCGGTCAGCTATCGCTGCATCAATCCGCTGATAACTTTACAGTGCCTGGCCAATTCTCTAACTAAGATCAGGATTTGTGGGGATTCGTCCCGGCGATCCAACACAGCTGAGGATAGCTGCATTTCGAAGTCAACTGAATTGGAGAACCTATGTCTTTGAAGAACTTCATGCGCGCTGGCGTATTTGCGGCTGTTGCCGTCATAAGCCTTGCAGTCGCTGCACACGCGGGTCCTGAAAAAAACAAGGAACTGGTCATCAGGGCTGTTGTCGGCCTCTTCATCGATCACGATCCGGCGGTCGTCGACAGATACTGGAGCCAGAAATATATCCAACACAATCCCATGTTTCCCAACGGCAGGGACGTCATCAAGGGATTTGTATCCAACACTTCGCCGGGCTTCAAATATGAAATGGGTGCCGTCGTTGCCGACGGGAACATTGTCATGGTGCGCGGTCGGTATACAGGTTTTGGTCCCAAACCGATGATCGCGGTCGATACGTTCCGCGTTGAAAAAGGCAAGATCATCGAACACTGGGACGTTCTTCAGGAGGAGGTTCCAGCCAGCCAAACCAAAAGCGGCAACCCGATGTTCGTCCCGGGGATGTAAAATGAACGAGGGTCCGGTAGAATCTACCTGACCTTCTCGTTTTGTCGTAAGGAGCGATGGAAGATGTGTGAAGATTGGACATGTCAGAAGTTACTCGGCGCAGCGCAACAAAACCGACAAGGCCCGATGCGCTCAGCATCGCCCATATCATGCGCACCGGCTGGTTCCGCCAGGCCCATATCAAGTCGGAAAGCTGATACCGGACCAAGCTTCTGCTGACGCACCGGCGCAATCTGAAGGCCAAGTTCCTCGACCGTGAGAACACCATTCGTTCGTTCGGCATCCGCCTAGGCAATGTGCAAATTCCAAGGGAAGTCGCCTCCCGATTCCGAGATGATGTCGCCCCCTCGTTCCGAGAATTAACCGTCCCCTGGTGGCGGTGTTTGGGCCGGTGCTCTGCTGGTGGAATGTTTCTTCTTTTGGGTTGTCCAGGGAAGGAACGAAATGCCTGCGGAGAGACTGACCATGCGGCGTGTCCGCGAGATTTTGAGATATCGATTTGAAGAGGGCCTTGGCCACAAGGCGATCTCATACCGTGTGGGCGCAGCGCCCTCGACGGTGCGCGAAACGCTTCGGCGTGCGGAGGCTGCCGGGCTTGCCTGGCCGTTAGGGGACGAGATCACGGACGCGGTCCTGGAGGCTGCGCTCTACAAGGCGAACGGGACGAAGACGGGGCATCGTCGCAGCGTGGAGCCGGACTGGGCTTGCGTGCATCGCGAGCTGAAGCGCAAGCATGTGACGCTGCAGATCATTTGGGACGAATACATCGAGCGTCACCCCGATGTTACCGTTACAGCCGTTGTTGTGATCTTTACAGAGGCTGGGCATCCAACCTGCCGGTGACGATGCGGCAGAATCATGCCGCTGGCGACAAACTCTTCGTCGACTACGCCGGCGACACTGTGACCGTGGTCGTCGACCGGCTCAAGGGCAAGACGCGGCAGGCGCATCTGTTCGTGGCCGTGTTGGGGGCGTCGAGCCTGTCCTATGCCCGACTTAAACACCGCCTGTGAGAATATGTCATTAAGTCAGCATGTTAGGCGCGCGCCGGCGCGTGTTACCACTACATTT
>NZ_FMXM01000067.1:3935-8297 GCF_900103325.1 Mesorhizobium qingshengii
GCCATGCAAATCTGGAACAAAATCGCGTGTCTCGCCGCAGCGTGACAGCCGTCCCGGCCAGCTATCGCTGCATCAATCCGCTGATAACTTTACAGTGCCATTGCAAGGCCCTTGCCGCCGATGTGGAGTCATCCCCGCGCTCGCGATGAAAAAGTACGCATCATCAATTACTTGCAGCCTCATCTCGGCAAGTGCTGCATGCCCTCCGAAATTCTGGCACGGCCTTTGCAGCGTAGTTCTCGAACCGCTTGAGGAGGCGGCAAGGGGACATCGGCAGACCGCCCATGTGACAGCAAACCAGCGAGGTTGGCGAAAGTGCTTGCGATGGCGACGCTGTGCCCGTACCTCCCGACGGCCCAGCGACATTTTTGAGGAGAACCACGATGAATATCCAGAACCAGAATTTCCTCGATAGCGAGCGCTGGCAAGGGCGCGCCTTCTTTGCCGATTGGGAGAAGACGGCCGCCGGCGTCATGGACGTGACCGACCCGGCGACCGGGGCGATAATCGCTTCGGTTGGTATCGGCGGCGCGGCCGATATTGCCCGTGCCGCATCGGAGGCGCGTGCCGCACAGAAGGCCTGGGCGAAGACCTTGCCGACCGACAGGGCGCGCATTCTTTCCAAGGCTGCGGACCTGCTCGAAGAGAACGGCGCGGAGCTCATCCCCTGGATCATGCGTGAGTCCGGATCGATCTATCCGAAGGCGGGCATCGAGATCGAACATGGTGCGCTGTTCATCCGCCATGCCGCATCGCTGGCCACGGCACCGATGGGAATGATGATTCCGGCCATGGACGACCGGACAAACTATGCCAAGCGCGTGCCGCATGGCGTTGTCGGCGTCATCTCACCGTTCAACTTTCCGCTTGTCCTCTCCGTGCGCTCGATTGCCGCGGCACTCGCCTTCGGCAATGCCGTGGTCCACAAGCCCGATCCGCGCACGCCGATCTCCGGCGGCATCATCATCGCCCGCATCTTCGAGGAGGCCGGCCTGCCGAAAGGCGTGCTGCAGGTCGTTCCGGGTGGCGCCGATGCCGGCGAGGCCATGTGCATCGACCCCAACATCGCGATGATCTCCTTTACAGGATCTGCGAGAGGCGGCTCGAAGGTCGCCGAGGTCGCGGGCCGGCATTTCAAGAAAGTGCAGCTGGAACTCGGCGGCAAGAATTCGCTGATCGTGCTCGACGATGCCGATGTCGACGTCGCCGCTTCGAACTCGGCCTGGGGGGCTTTCCTGCACCAGGGCCAGATCTGCATGGCGACAGGCCTGATCCTGGCCGACGAGAGGATCGCCGATGCGCTGACCGAAAAACTCGTCGTCAAAGCTGCCCATTTGCCGGCCGGCGACCCCTCGACCAATCAGGTGGCGCTTGGTCCGATCATCTCGGACGGTCAGGTGGCCGGTATCCAGGCGATCGTCGACGATGCCGTGGCCAGAGGGGCAAAGCTCCTGGCCGGCGGCACGCATGACGGCCGTTTCTACGCCGCGACCGTGCTTGCCGGCGTCAAACCCGGCATGCGGGCTTTCGATGAAGAAATCTTCGGCCCGGTGGCCTGCATCGCCACCTTCAAGACCGATGCAGAGGCGATCGAACTCACCAACAACAGCGATTACGGCCTCGCGGCCGGCGTGATCTCGTCCGATACCGGCCGTGCTCTCAGGATCGCCGATGAACTCGATGTCGGCATGGTCCATGTCAATGACCAGACGGTCAATGGCGGTCCCTTCGCGCCCTTCGGCGGACCGCGCAAATCCGGCAACGGCACCCGCATTGGTGGGCCGGCCGACATCGAGGAATTCACCACCTGGAAGTGGATTTCCGTCAAGGACGCCGCGACGCCCTATCCGTTCTGATCATTCCTACGATGGATGCGGGCGACGAGGCCCGCATCCGCTTATTCCCTTCATTTCGGAGACTGCCATGCAGATCAAAGCTGCGATTGCCCGCGCCGAGGGCGCCGACCTCGTCCTCGAAACCATCGATATCGAGGAACCCCGCGACAATGAAATCCTCGTGAAAGTCGTTGCCACCGGTGTCTGCCACACCGATATCGTCGTGCGTGATGGCATGTTGCCGACGCCGCTGCCCGTCGTGCTCGGCCATGAAGGCGCCGGCGTGGTCGAAAAGGTCGGCCGTGCCGTTTCGAAAGTCAAAGCCGGCGACAAGGTGGTGATGACCTTCAATTCCTGCGGCCATTGCCCGAGCTGCCAGGACCATCATGTCAGCTATTGCCACGAGTTCTTTCCGCGCAATTTCTTTGCCGCGCGCACCGACGGCACGAGCGCGCTTTCGGCCGGCGGCGAGCGCATACACGGCAACTTCTTCGGCCAGTCCTCCTTCGCCACCCACTCCATCTGCCATGAAGTCAATGTCGTCAAAGTGCCGGAGACGGCGCCGCTCGAACTGCTCGGGCCGCTGGCCTGCGGCATCCAGACCGGTGCGGGCGCGGTGATGAATGCACTCAAGGTCTCGGCCGGCAAGTCCTTTGCCGTGTTCGGCTCGGGTTCGGTCGGCTTGTCCGCCTTGATGGCAGCCAAAGTGGTGGGCGCGACGACCATCATTGCGGTGGACATGAACGACGAGCGGCTGGCCATGGCGCGGGAGCTCGGTGCCACGCATGTGATCAATCCGGGCAAGACAGATGCGACAGCCGAGACCATGGCGATCACCGGCCATGGGCTCAATTTCGCACTGGATACGACGGGGATCTCGAGCGTCATCCGCGCCGCGGTCATGGCACTTGCGCCGATGGGAACCTGCGGCATTCTTGGCGCCTCGGCCATGGGCACAGAGATCAAACTGGACGAAGTGCATTTCATGAGCGGCGGCCGCCGGCTGATGGGCATCGTCGAGGGCGAGTCCAATCCGGATACCTTCATTCCCATGCTGGCCGCACTACACGCACAGGGTCGCTTCCCTTTCGATAAGCTCGTGAAGTTCTACGACTTCGCCGAGATCAACCAGGCGATCCACGATTCCGAGAGCGGCAAGACCATCAAGCCGATCGTGCGCATGCAGTAGCCCGCCCATCCCATCCGACACTTCAGGGAGGAAACCATGTCGAAAGCCCAACTCGATTTTATTCTTGATATCAGCAGCCAGAACCCGCCGCCAGAGGATGCCACGCCTGCCATGATGCGGGCGTGGTTCGAGGGCATCAATGCCCAGATGCCGATCGCCGATGGCTCGATGATCGAGCGGGTGCTCGCCGGCCCATGCGGCGGCGACCTGATCCGCCGGGAGGAGACCGATGAGCGCAGCTTGGTCATCTACTATCACGGTGGCGGATTCTTCTTCGGCTCAAGCCGGTCGCATCGGGTGATCGCAACCCATCTCGCCCGGACATCGGGTGCTGCGGTGCTGGCAGCAGACTATCGGCTGGCGCCTGAATATCCGGCACCGGCTGCGCATGACGATGCGCTCGCCGTCTACAAATGGGCATTGGCGCGAGGTTGTGACCCGAGGGCGATCGCGCTGACTGGGGACAGCGCCGGCGGCAATCTCGCGCTTTCGGTCGCCGTCAGAGCGAAGAAGGAAGGCTTGCCGCAGCCCGGCGCGGTGGTGCTGATGTCGCCCGCGCTCGACTTCGCAGGCGAAGGCGTTTCGCATCATTCCGTACCCGATGCGCCGCTTCTGACGCCGCAGCTCATGGAACTTTTCAACATGGTCTATGTCGGCACTGGCGATCGCAAGTCGGAGCTGGTGACGCCTTTCTACAGCGATTTTACCGGCTTGCCGCCGACGCTGGTGCAGGTCGGTTCCTGGGAGATCCTGCGCGACGATTCGGTGACAGTCGTCGAGCGGCTCAAGGCCGCGGGCGTATGCGCCGAACTCAAGATATTCGACGGCATGGTGCATTCCTGGCAGCTCTTCGCGCCGATGCTCGACGAGGGCATGCAATCAATCGAGGAAGCCGGCGGCTTTCTCCGCGAGCATCTGCGATCCGGGTAATGTCACGTTATCTGGCTCTGACCGCGCTGAGGCCTGTATGGCGGATGTCAGTTGCCCCCGGTGACGACTTTCCACTCTGCCATGGCTTGCAGGCGGTGAAGATGGATCTGAATGGCGCGTAAAGTTAACCGACGGCTGATGAAGATGTGCGAACATGGGCCATGTCAGAAGTTGCTCGTGATCCGCTTTATCGTCGCCACCGCTTTCCCGCCGAGAGCATTGCGCACGCGGTATGGCTCTACTTTCGCTTTCCGCTCAGCCTGCGCATGGTTGAGGACATGTTGGCGGCCCGCGGCATCATCGTCACGCATCAGACCATTCGAAGCTGGGCGGAGAAATTCGGGCGGCATTTCGCCCGGGAGATCAAGCGACGGTCAGCCGGCTGCCTGGGCGACAAATGGCATCTCG
>NZ_FMXM01000095.1 GCF_900103325.1 Mesorhizobium qingshengii
AGCTCGACTTTGTACGTTTAGGTGGCGAAGCATAGTGCTTGCGCCATTCGCAGGATGCGTTGTGGCGGGATATTTTGTCGTTCCCGGTTTGGCGGGGAGTGTTGATTAATATCGCCGATCCAGATTTCGAGGCGGACTGCGCCGATGGCATCGCTGAACGTCAGGCTGGTTTTTCGGTACCACGCTGCGGCGTATGGGGTGGTGGTGCTGGTGAGCAGATCGCAGGCCCATAGCGATACGAGGGTGTAGAGACCGAGCAATGTTGGGGTGGTTCGTGCAATGGCCTTGTCGGACCATTGCCGTTGGGTCTCAACGCCAAGGTGGGCGCGGGTCTCGGCGAACGTGACCTCGATCTGCCAGCGGCGGACGAACAGGGCGATGATGTCGGCGGGCTCGAGGGCGATGTCTGTGCTGAAGAAGGCTTGGGGCGCGCGTTTACCATCGGGATCCCGGACCAGCACCCAGCGGATCGGCATTACCGGGGTACCGGGCCTGTACCACAAGGCGGTATCAGACGTGATCTCGAGCGTCTTGCCGTCGACATGGCCATACCAGGCGGACACGATGATCCTGGCCCAAGTCGTGGCGGGGTTGGACAGGAGGGTCTTGAGCTTTGGTAGTGCTGGACCTTTTTGCGCTGGCCGGCCGAGGGTGCGCGTGGTCCGCTTTGGCGGTGGCGCAAACAGGCTGGCATCCAGTCGCAGCCGGCTGATGAGCGTTGCCCTGGCAGTGATGGCATGGGCCAGTTCATGGACGGCAAAGCTGCTGTCGCCTACGAAGATGACGCGGCGCCCTGGCAGCCAGCGACAGAGTTGCAGTGCGCCCTGCCGCGCCCAGTCGGTCAGCAGCTTATGGCGCCGCCCACGTTGATGGTCGGATCGCTCGGATGGGGCAAGCAAGGTCAGGACCGGCAAGGCCTTTACCAGGCTCGTCCATGGCACCGGGGTCAGCACCATGAAGCTCAACCAGCGCAGGCCACTGGCTTTGACGAAATGGCCATGGCTGGAGCGCACTGGATCCCGGTAGATGCCCCGTGCGCTGATCCGGCGTCCCCATCGGCGTTCGATGGTGTCGTCCATGCCAATGACGATGGGGCCATCGGGCACGAGCCGTTCGACCACGAGGCCCAGCAATCGCCTGGCAACGGCACGGGGGCTCCAGCAGGCTCGGTTGAAGATTTGGTGGTAGCTTGCAAAGTTGGCGGCCTCGGCCCTGCCGGTCATGCGCAAGCAGGAGCTGACGGTCCGCTTGCCCGGCGCCAGCAAAGCTCCCATGACCAGAACAAGGACATGTTCCCAACTGGGCGCTGTGAAACAGGTGCGCAACTCTTGGAGCCACTGGCGCAGGATCTGAGGAACGGCATCGCTGACGGCGGCGTTGGGATGGTGCAGCATCCCATGCTTCGAATCCCGGCCAGCACATGTTGCAAGGCAATGACCGTGCGGCGAAGTGAATCAGACCTGACTAGGGCTGCGGCAGCTATGACTGCACAATGGAAAAGGACGACATAGCCCTGCGCATCGAAGCGTTCGACCAGGCCAATGGCGGCGGCGTTGGCTGGTACAAGGACAAAGGTGCCTACCACCTGTACCTGCTGGCAACCGAGGTGCCGATCGCCCGTCTCAAGCCGATCGGCAGAGGCGATGAGGTCAAAATCGCCTACTGGTCACACCGGCGAAAATGGGAAGACATCGACGATATGGGAGGCTGCAGCCTGCCCCTCGATCAGGCGCTCAGCCACATCGCAACCAACAGCCTCTTCTGGACATGGACCTGACCAAAAACGTACAAAGTCGAGCT
>NZ_FMXM01000056.1 GCF_900103325.1 Mesorhizobium qingshengii
GCGACCGTGCCGGACCAGCCGCTCACGTCCGTCCGGCAGCTTCAGATCCCGCATCTCGGCAAGAAACGCTTCGGCCTCCATCTCGATCGCCTGCGCCAGCAATTTGCGCGCGCCGGTGCGGAGCACATCCGTCAGGGGATCATCGATCTCGTCGGGCTGACGAAGGCGAACAATGTTGATAGTCTCGTTCATGGCGTATCGCTCTCCTTGAGAGGTTCTGGCAGGCTTCAATCACCCGCCTCGATACGCCGCCCTTCTCAAACCGTCATCACCCATTTTCCGCCATAGCTCCAGTTGGCGTCGGTCGCCACCTTGAGCGTACCGGCGGCCATCACGCGGTCGAGCACCGCGCCTGCGTGAGCAGGATATGCGCCAACCGCAAGCGCCATCGCGGCCATCGTCAGCTGTCGTCTATTCCAGATTTTCATATGCGTATTCCCCTGTTGTTGTTCAGTCCCTTGCTGTCACGTCAGGTCAGCCGGTCGTGACTTCGCAATTTCGTGCCGACCAGGTCGGCGTCCTTTCCCAAAGGCTCGCGGATCTAGCGACGTCGCGGCCGGTCGGGTCTTCCGATCTCGCCGAGGATGTTTGCCGTCGCCATTCCCCCGATCACAGGGAAGGTGACGGCCCGCTGCCTGCGAGCCCTCGTCCAGTGCCTGGTGTCCGAGATACTCTGCTGCATCACCAAGGCTGCTATTCATTGGCGGTGGCGCCTTTCCCGCGGTCGGTGTCCAGCAGGAAATCGCCCATCACGGCGGCAATCCGAGCCGGCGCCTCGATCAGGATCGAATGGCGAAGCCCGGGCAGGATGGCGAGTTGCGACCCTTGCACCTGCTCGTGCATCAGCCGGGCCATGCGTGGGCTGGACCCCTGATCGTCCTCGCCGGTCACGATCAGCGTCGGGCAGGTGATGCGGTCGAGAATGCCGCCGAAATCGGTTTCGGCCAGAATGCGATAGGCGGCCGCATAGCAGTCACGGTCGTTCTCGGCGTCGCGCCGGCGCAACTCGGCAATCACCTCCGGGTTCTGATCCTGGAAATCCTCCGTCAGCCAGCGCGACAGCGACGCGGCATGATGCGCTGAAGCATCGCTCGCCATCAGCGCCGCCAGCCGGCCGCGCACCGCGTGCCGTTCCTCAGGCGTGCGGCCGGCAACGGTCGACAGCAGCACCAGTTTTTGCAGGCGCTCGGCATGCGTCAGCGCCAGGCGCTGCGCGATCAGGCCACCCAGCGAAAAGCCGGCCAGATGGAAGATGGCAAAGCCGACATGGTCGGCCAGCGCCAGCGTCTCTTTGACGAAATCGTCGATCTCGTAGCGGCCTTTGACCCGGCTGGAGCGGCCATGGCCGCGCAGGTCGAAAGTGAGGACGGCAAAACGATCTTTCAGTTGCCCGGCCACGCCATTCCAGGCTTCGAGATAGGAGCCGACCCCGTGGATGCAGACCAGCGGCACGCCGCCCTCGCCGTCAAGGTGCCAGTTGAGCAGCACCCCTTCGACATCGAGCTGGCCGGAGCGCGCCATGGTCACGCCCTCGCCGTCTGGCGCACCCTGTCGCGCTCGCGCGCGGCAAAAACCGGCATCACTTCGTCGACCCACAGCTTGATCGTCTTCTTCTGCAGCTCGAACGGCAGGTTGAATGTCAGGCCGAGGCAGTACTGGTCGACGCCCGCTGCTTCATAGTCGAGCAGCTTCTCGATCACCTCGTCCGGCGTGCCGAACATCAGGTTGCGGCGGATGTTCTCGGGATTGTAGTTGTCCTTGCCCTTGACGCTCTCGTAGGGGACGGCTTCGGGAAAGCCGTTTTGCACGGTGCCGATGTTTTGGAACAGGTTCTCGAAGGCGCGGCCGTAGTCGATGGCATGCCCGACCACGATCTCCCAGTCCTGCTCCCGTTCGTAGACGCAGGTGCGCCGCTGCATCATCAGGCGCGGGCGCGGCACCTCCGGATGATCGGCGACGGCCTGGCGGAATTTCTCGCCGAGCACGGCGATCTCGGCCGCTGGCGCCGACAAGGGTGTCGACAGGATCGAGGCGCCGATGCCGACCGCCCAGTCGAAGGTTCCCGGGTCCCGCGCGGCCACCCAGATCGGCGGATGCGGCTTCTGCAGCGGCTTCGGCACCCCGGCGGCGAGCGGGAACTGCCAGTAATGGCCGTCATGGGCATAATCCTGCGCCCACAGTTTCTTCACCGCCGGCACCAACTCCTTCAGATAGGCAACGCCTTCCTGCTGCGGCATGCCGCCGGCCATGCGGTCGAACTCGTATTGGTAGGAGCCGCGCGCGATGCCGAACTCCAGCCGTCCGCCGGTCAGGTGATCGCAAAGTGCCGCCTCCCCCGCCAGCCGGATCGGGCTCCAGTAGGGCGCCACCAGCGTCGAGGTGCCGAGCCGGATCTGCTCGGTATGCTGGGCAAGCCAGGTCAGCGTCATCAGCGGGTTCGGCGAGATCGTTGATTCGATCGTGTGATGCTCCGCTGTCCACAGCGTCTCAAAACCACCCTCATCGGCCAGGCGCGCGAGGTCGAGCAGATTGCTCTTCACCTTCGACATAGGCATGTCGGGCGAAAAGCGCTCCATGGTCAGCGAAACGGCGAATTTCATGTCGGTCTCCCCAGTGCGTCGGATTGGTCAGCGAAGGCGGATGATGAAGGGGTCCTGCATGGCGCCCGAATAGTCGATGACAACGTTCTTCAGGCGCGAGAACTCCTCCATGGCGTCGAAGCCGCCGCGCCGCCCATAGCCGCTCTCCTTGAAGCCGCCATTGGCCGACATGAAGGAGGAAGCACGGTAGGTGTTGATCCAGACCGTGCCGGCCTCGACATTCCTGGCGAAGCGCAGCGCGCGGTTGATGTCCCGCGTCCAGATCCCGGAGGCGAGCCCATAGCGGGTGTCGTTGGCGAGACGGATCATCTCGTCTTCCGACGAGAACGGCATGACGCCGACAACGGGACCGAACAGTTCCTCCTGCATGAAGTCCATGCCGTTATCGGCATCGGTCATGACGGTCGGCTCGAAATACCAGCCGCCGGCAAGATCGGGCGCCTGCGGCCGCCTGCCGCCGGCCGCGATCCGGGCGCCCTGGCGCACGCCCGAGGCGACATAGGCTTCCACCTTGGCAAGCTGCGCCGACAGAGCCAGCGGGCCCATGTCGGTTTCTTCCAGCGTCGGCAATCCGACCCGCACGCCCCTCGTGCGCTCGACCAGCGCCTCGACGAAACGGTCGTAGACGCTGGCTTCGACGAAACAGCGCGAACCGGCGACGCAGGTCTGCCCCGCCGCCGCGAACACGCCGGACACGACGCCGTTGACGGCATGGTCGATGTCGACATCGCCGAAGACGACATGCGGCGACTTGCCGCCGAGCTCCATCGAGCAGGCAATGAGGTTTTCCGCTGCGTTGGCGGCAATCCGCCGGCCCGTTGCGGTCGAGCCGGTGAAGACGAGTTTTGCGATGCCTGGATGCCGCGTCAGCGCATCGCCCGCCATGGCACCCGTGCCGGTCACAACATTAACGACGCCGGCGGGAAAGCCGGCCTCCATGATCAGCTCGGCCAGCGCCAGCGTAGAGGCCGAGGCATGCTCGGACGGCTTGACGACCACCGTGTTGCCGAGCGCCAGGCATGGCGCCAGCGTGCCGGTGAGCAGCATCAGCGGTGAGTTCCATGGCGTGATCATGCCGACGACCCCGATCGGCTCGCGCAAGTTGAAGTTGAGCATGTCGAGCTTGTTGACGGGAATCGTGTCGCCGAGCAGCTTGTCGGCCATCCCGGCGAAATAGGTGTAGCTGTCGGGCATGGCGCGCATCTGCGCCCGCATTTCCTTGAGCAGCTTGCCGTTGTCGCGTGTCTCGATCAGCGCCAGCTCGTCGGCGTGCTCCAGCACCAGCTCCGCCAGCCGGCGCACCAGCCTGCCGCGGTCGGTCTGGGTCATGCGCCGCCATGCCGGAGCGGCGAAGGCGGCGCGCGCTGCCTCGACAGCCGCGCCGACATCCTCGGCGCTGGCCTCGGCGAACTGGTACCAGGGCTTGCCGGTGGTCGGGTCGAAACTGTCGATGTACTGGCCGCTCCTGGGCGCCACGAACGCACCGTTGATGAACAGGTCCTGGCGTGAGCCTTCGAGCGATCCGACCGTCGTTTTCATACTGTCTGTCCTGCGTGGAGCATCATTCGGACGCGGCCTGCGTCCACGATTGCGAATGGCCGTCGATCATGGCGACGCGACCGCCGTCACCGGTGTCGATGTAGATGCCGAAGCGCTTGGCCTGGCGCTCGCGCGCATAGCGGCGCAGCATGGCGCGCAATTCATGCGTGGCGATCCGCTCATACGGCAGCGCGTCGACGGAAAAGAAGGCGTGGCCATCCGGAAGTTCGGCTTCAGCGCTCTCACGGCTCAGTTCGGCGCGGTAGATGAGATAGCCCGGGTCGCTGTCGGCGACGTCGAACACCGAATAGAGGAAGGTGTTTTCAGGGACGAGGCTCAGCGCCTCGCCGCCATCAAGGACGAGCTTGCTGTCGGCCTTGCGGCGCCGCGCCGTCGGCAGCACCCAGCTTCCCTTGCCATCGGTGCGCAAGAGGACGCGATCGCCGGCTTCGACAAGATAGCCGATGATCATGTCCTGCGAGGCCAGCCAGCCGGCGGGCAGAGGATCCTTCACGCTGGCGTAACGGCCGCGGCAAAATCCGAGCGGCGCCGATGGGCTGGTGCCGAAAGCCTGGACCTGGCCGATCAGGATGATGTGGTCGCCGGCCTCGATGCGGTTATGAACGGTGCAGTCGAACCATGTCAGGCTGTCGGTGAGGATCGGCGCGCCGGTATGCGCGCGGTCATGGTTGACCGACTGGAATTTGTCCGCCGCTCTCGACGCGAACACCGAAGAGATTTCGACCTGGCCTTCATGCAGGAAATTGACCGCGAAGGACCGCGTTTGGTTGAATGCGGGAAAGCTCGCCGCCGCCTTGCCGACGCAAACCAGGAGCAGCGGCGGGTCAAGCGAGACCGAGGTGAAGGAGTTGGCGGTCATGCCGCGCGGATTGCCGTCGCAGTCGCGCGTGGTGATGACGGTGACGCCGGTGACGAAGGTGCCGAAGGCACGACGCAAGGCGATCGGGTCGATCGTCCTTTGTGCCACCGCGTCCGCCATTTGCTTTCCTCCATAGTGTCGGATGAAAGCTAGGCGGGAGCCGGCCGGCGTTCTTCCTCCGGTCTGTAGGAAAGGTGTCGCGGCGCGCTGCTGTTATCCCGAGCAAACGTGAGCGCGGCGAGCCCGTGCTTGCGGCGACTGCCGCATCGCAACAGTGGTCGCGAAATCAAGAGAGTCTAGCGGGCTGTCGGCACGCGGCTGTCGATGATGCCGCTGAGACGGATCGCGAGTTCAACCGCGAAGCGCTGTTCGGGTGTGTCGAGACGGATCCCGAACAGTTCCTCCATGCGCGACAGGCGATAGCGCAAGGTGGTGACATGCAGGCCGATGGCGTCGGCGCAGGCCTGGCTGCGGCAGCCCTCGCGCAGATAGGCAAACAGTGTATCCAGATAGGGCGTGCGGTGCTCGCGGTCGTGCGCGATCAGAGCGCCGACACTGTCCTCGACGAAGCCGCGCACGTCGGGGGCGTCGGCGGCAGCGACCAATATCGGCAGCGGCCCGAAATCCTGGCCCGCGAAGACACCGGTGCGCCCGAAGGAACGGCCGATCCGGATCATGCGGCGGCACCGCTCCCAGGCGACCGGATAATCGGCCAGCGCGGCACAGGCCTCGGAACGCACCACCACCGGTTCGCGCTCGAAATAGCGGCCAAGCTCGGCCGCGATCCTGTGCGGCAATTTCGCGAAGCGCGCGCCGTCTTGCCCGGCATCGGCCGGGACGAGGCAGACGAGCCCATCCTCCACCGCGATTGCCGTGCCGACAATGCCGGCCTGCTGCAGCAGACGCACGATCGCATTATGCGGATCGGCAAAGCCAATGGCGCTGTCCTTCGCCTGCTCGGCGAGGTCGACGACGATCATCTTCTGCGCAACGGTCAAGTCGAGCCCCAGCCGGCGGGCGCGATTGACGATATCGGCCTCGTCGCGCCAGCGGCGCTCCGCCACCTCCAGGAAAAGCTCGGTCAGCGAACGCGTCTCGAAACGGAAGCGCACGAAGCTGCGCATCATTTGCACGCTGAGCGCGAATTTGGTGCTGTCGAGCAGCATCTGGTCGAGTTGGCCAGACTCGTGAGGCGTCGGAAAAATCATCAGCGCGCCAACCACCTCGGCATCGATGGTAAGCAGCTCGACGCGCACCGAAAGCTTGAGCTGGCGCTTGCCGTCATCGACGAACAGCGTCTCGGTGTGGCGCCCGTCCGACGCGCCGCGCGCTATCTTGAAGATCTGCCGGCTGAGCGATCCGCTCACCGCCTGCTGCCAGGAGGCGATGTCGAAATGCGCCTCGCTTGGGGAACGGCCGCCCACGACCAGATTGGCATGGAAATCGATCACCACCACCGGATTGGGCAGAAGCTCGCTGACCTTTTCGGCAAGCGAGACCACCGAACCGTCCGACAAGGCCTGCTGCAGGAGCGAGGTGTGCGCCGAGAGGGCGCGTTGCAGGCGTTCGCCGGCCTGCTTCTCCTGGCGCAGCCGATGCTGCTTCTCGACCGCGATCTCGCCCAGATGCACGATCATGCCGATGAAGGCGATATCCTCCGCCGTCACCTCGGTGATTTCGCGCGAGACGACG
The DNA here is from genome assembly GCF_900103325.1 of Mesorhizobium qingshengii. Lineage (GTDB taxonomy): Bacteria > Pseudomonadota > Alphaproteobacteria > Rhizobiales > Rhizobiaceae > Mesorhizobium > Mesorhizobium qingshengii. Next base: position 6,712 of record NZ_FMXM01000056.1, read on the forward strand.
GTCAGCACCATCGGCCGGCCGTCCTCGTCGACGCAGTTCATCGGCATGACCAGCACACTGCGGTAGTCACGCTCGAAGGCCTCGCGGCGATAGCCCGGAAACTCCTCAGACACCCGCGCGTCCCTGATGTAGACCGGCTCATTGCGGTTGAGCGCGACGATCGAGGGACTGGTGGCCAGTTCCCAGCGGTCGGGCAGCGTGCGGTGAATGAGCGTCGGATCGTGGCGCACGATGACATACGCGTGGCCATGCGGGGCGTCGATGGCCATGATCGAGCCCAAGGTCCATTTGGCATGACGGCAGGCCGCCAGCACGAGGTCGCGCAGCACGGACTGGAGATCGCCGCCCGAATTGATGAGGCTGGCGGCGTCCCGCAAGGAGAGAATTTGCGACTCGTGGTCCACGCCTGATCTTCCGCCATTCGCGAATGGCGGATTTAAGCCGTCGCGGATATGTGAACGCTACACCGCTTCCAAGCGCGGCGCACGCCGATTCTTCCTACGAACCGGAGGAATACTCGTCGATTGGCGCGCATTAGATTTGAGCTTTCACGTTGAGAGGCCAAATCATGGAATTGCGAAAGATCTGCACCTTCATCGAGGAAGTGCACCTTGAAGGAGGCAGAGCTGCCGCCGCGCCGGTGACATCGATCGTCGTCGCCGCCGTCCTGGGCAATCCATGGGCCGGGCGCGGCTTCGTCGAGGATTTGCGGCCCGAGATTGTCGCGATCGCACCCCGGCTCGGGCAGGAGCTCACGCGTCGCCTGATTGCGCTGATGCCGGCGGAACGCATCGAAAGCTACGGCAAGGCCGCATCCGTCGGAACCGCCGGCGAGATCGAGCACGCCTCCGCCATGATCCACACGCTGCGGTTCGGCAATGTCTTGCGCGATGCCGTCGGCGGCACCACCTACCTCGAATTCTGCAACACACGCAACGCGCCTGGCGCGCTGCTATCGCTGCCGATGATGCACAAGAGCGAGAACGGCCGCCGCTCGCATTTCATCACCGCCAACTTCCAGATCGCCGACGGCCCGGCCGCGGACGAGATCGTCGTCGCCATCGGCGCGGCGGATGGCGGCCGGCTCCACCCGCGGATCGCGGACCGGTTTCAGGACATGAAAGACATGGAGCAGGAAGCAGCGATGTGATGCTTGCGCTGCATGCACTGTGAAACGATGGATCGTGAAATTCGCCTAGGAGGGGCCGGCACCGGGCTGTCAGGTTTGGCGAAGCCGACACAACAAAAGCGGTCGTTCCGCTTCTGATGGTGGTACAGCCCAATTCCTCTGGGACAGAGCGCACAGGGGCAAGTTCACTGGCGCGTGCCGGCCGCATTCACCAGATAGTCGAGGTGAGCGTTTGCGAGCGGATGCCCTGATTGAATGCGTAGGAGGACTGCTGCTCTATCTCGTCACTACCGACATGATTGCTCCTTGGGTGAAGGCCTTTTTGCCCGGGAAGAATTGACCGAGGATCCGAACGATTTGATAGGAGCATGGCGTCAAAGCCGAGACCGACCGCTGGACGGACAGCGGTGATCCATCGGCAATGGAGGCGCTATTTGCTTCGCGCGCAATAGCAATAGAGGAGGCAGACCTTATCGTTGCCGGCGCTTACAGCCATTCGCGAACCCGTGAGGCCTTGTTCGGCGGCATGACCAAATCCCTGCTTGAGCAATTCTCCTTGCCGGTGTTCGTCTCGCACTGAATGCGAACCCAACTCGGCAAAAGCCGGGCCATCAAAAGCAAGCGGGCACTGGATGACGGCGGCGGTTCGTACGGTTTGTCAGGTTGAGCCACT
>NZ_FMXM01000061.1 GCF_900103325.1 Mesorhizobium qingshengii
CCCGCTACGAGAAAGGGGCAATGATCCTGACGTCCAACCGCGGCTTTGCAGAGTGGGGAGATGTTTTTGGAGACGCCGTGGTCGCCACCGCGCTTCTCGACAGGCTTTTGCACCATGCCGTCGTCGTTCAGATCGAAGGATCAAGCTACAGGCTGCGCCAGCATGCCGAATTGATGCCTGAACACGTCCGTTCGAAAGCCCTGATTACTCCACCGTCATTCGCTCCACCATCACGGCCGCGCGGTCGGCCGCCGAAAAATACCCAATTCTCCATGCCGTCCGAGACGGCGTAATTGGGGAATTTTACTTCGGCACTTTTGGGGAAATTTCACCCGGTATTGACACCAAGGACGGATTCGGGTTGAAGGCGCACCTCGCTTGTCGCTTGCGCATCATGTGGACATTTCGATGCTGGACAGAATGATGCCAGCGCTGAGGGACGACTTGAAGCCGAGCATCGGCCGGATACGGCGCTTGATGCGCCGATGGTCCTGTTCGATCCGGTTAATCAGGTGTCTACTCTTGCGGATCTGGGTCGGCTTCAGCCGGCGCCGGGAGCGATGCTGCAAGCGATTTGTGGTGTCGCAGGACCCGATCGCCTTTTGGCTGCGCCTGCCATCTGCTTGTTGAAAGCAGGTTGAGGTCTGAATTGAGCTTCAAAACGCAAGCGACAGGTCGAGATTGTGCTGCACCATTCGGTTCCCAGGCTCCAACTCGAGCGCTTGCCGATATAACACCTGCGCCGCGTCGTGCCGCCCCTCGAGATCCAAGATCACGGCTTTCGCGTTCAATACGCGCAAACTTCCTGGGGCTGCAACCAAGAGTCTGTCGAGTACCTGAAGCGCCTCATGCGGGCGTCTCTGCTCCACCAAAGCATTCGTAAGTCCGATCGCTGCATCAACATTGTCAGGGTGCTGTTGCAGCTCATCCCTCAATGCCCGCTCTTGAGCATCCGGACCGACTGCGCGCAAAATGCGCTCTCGCATAGCCGGATCGATTTCGTTGGCGTTGCGCAAATCGAGGGATGATGACTCCGTCACTGAAAGAGAGGGGTTGTCCAAGCTGGCGCAACCGCCGACAGGCAGAATGGCGAGTACGAGGAAGAGCAGAGAGTTCAGGTGAAAAAACCTGAACGATCGGAGAACTATATTCACATGTGAGCTCATGTTTGATTCTCAATTATAACGGGATGCTATGACGTAGTCGGTGACTAGCGGATTGGCTTTACTATGGCGGCCCAGGTGGAAATTTCACGGACCCCACGGGTTTAATTGTAAAGTCGGAGGCGAGCTCTTGATAAGACAGCACAGCAAGATCGATCCCGTTTCGCGTGAAAAAGCCCCGGACAAAGCGTCGGATATCCGTTGAGGTCAAAACGACAGGGCGGTTCTGACCCGGTGCGGTGTTCGAAAGGATCTGACGCATCTGCGACAGCAGCGCTTCGCTTTGCCGATCCTCTAGTACGAGGTAGGGGCCTGCAGCCGAATCTCGAACTGCATTGCGCATCACATCCTCACTCCCACGTTCCACGACCAACGCGGCCACGATGCCCTCTGTGTTGGCATAGCGGTAACAGATCTGCCGCTTCAAACCAGACCGAACATTTTCGGTGAGCAGGGCAACATCTTGCTCACGCTCGCTCCATTCAGCCAATCCTTCCAAGAGGAGGCGGGTATGGCGGATCGGGATACCTTCATCCAGGAGCCGACGCAGCACATCCGCAATCCGAGGAATCGGCGTGGTCCGCAGTACCTCCTTTACCAGATCAGCATAGTTCTGCTCCATTCGGCCAATCAGTTGGCGGGTCTCTTGAATACCGACCAACCGTGAAGCAAAGCGGGTCAACGCTGCATGGACGCGCAACGCGAGGAATTCACCTGGTCCGTAATGCGTGATGCCGATGCGCTTGAGAGCCGGTGCATGGCGTTGTTCGGTCACGAGTCTGCCCGATTTTGGATCACGCCGAAAGGGGATACCGCTCGATTCGACTTTCGCCACATCATCTTGTAGCGTTAGCTCGTTCGGATTTAACACATCCTGCTCGACGGGCACCCCCTCTATATCTATCCGAAACTGCGACTCCGACAACTGCAGGTCTACCGTGATAGGGATCAGGGGGACGACAATGCCTATGTCGGCTGAGACTAGTAGCGAAAGGCGTGCAATCTCCTGCTGCAATTCGCTTTGTTCGATCGCATACATCAAGTCTGGTGCAAGGAAGAAAGCGATCGGATGTTCCTGTGCTGGCGCGGTTTGCTTTGGGGTCTCCCCTGAAGTTTCACATATGGTATTGACGCTAGCGAGGTCTGGCACATCGCTCTTGACAAAGCTGATCGCGCCGAAGATTGCGGCCAAGATCAAAAAAACGGGCAGAGGGAAGCCAGGAACGAATCCCATTAGGATCAGTACACAAGCTGCAAGCCGCAATGGTCGCTTACTGCCCGTGAGCTGACTCACTATTTCAGTACCAAGATTAACCTTCGCGGGCCCAGTGACACGGGTCACGACTGTCGCCGCTGTAATCGAAAGCAGCAGGGCCGGAATCTGCGATATCAATGCATCGCCTATCGTCAGCAATGTGTAGTGATGCAGCACATCTCCGAAGGACATGCCCTTCGAGAGCAGGCCGATCGAAATTCCACCCAGCATGTTGATGAAGATAACCACCAGTCCGGCGATGGAATCGCCCTTTACAAATTTCATTGCGCCATCCATAGCGCCGTAAAGTTGGCTTTCCTTCTCCAATGCGGCGCGCCGCCTGCGAGATTCGGCAGCGTCGATGTGGCCGTTGCGTAGCTCCGCGTCGACGGCCATTTGCTTACCAGGCAGTGCGTCCAAGGTGAAGCGCGCCGCCACCTCTGCTACGCGTTCGGCGCCCTTTGCCAGGACCATGAATTGCACCATGGTGACGACCAGAAATATGACGAAACCCACAACAATATTGCCCGAGATCACGAAATCTCCGAACGTGTGGATGATGGCACCTGCCTCCCCCTCGGCCAGGATCAGGCGCGTGGTTGCGACGGTGAGCGCGAGGCGAAATACCGTGGCAAGCAAAATGACGCCGGGCAAAGAAGAAAGATCAAGTGGAGTGCCAACATAAAGGGCAACCATCATCAGTAGGATCGCGAGTCCCATATTGAATCCTATCATCGCGTCGACCAGCACGACCGGGATAGGCATGACCATCAGAGCGATCGCCAGAAGCAGCATCAGCGCGACCATTAGGTCAGGGTTGGCTGGCGAACGCTTGATGAAGTTGCGGAGGGCGTTGGCCATCGAGGCCCCTTTTCGATCGTTTGAGTGTCACTCTGCTGCTTCGCAGTGAAAGCGTGGCAAGCGAAGTCGGTCGGCTCTTCCAAAGTTTTGGGCCAGCCAATCGCCAGGCCGCGCATGGGAGCCAGAAAAATACGCGAGGTACCGGCCGCAGCAGAATGATTGCCGACGACGTTATTCTGGTTGATAGGCGGGCTAATAGGGGAGGGCCGCAAGGCGGCCGTTTCGGCTTAGAAGCACACGGCCTTCCTCGATCCGGTCGACCGTCCATCCGTCCTCTAGAACGGCGCCAACAAAATACTTCTCGCCATCGACGACGAGATACGGTTGGGGTCCATGCCAAACGGCTTCGACGGCGATTGCGGATGGCGCTTTTTCGTCTTGGGTGAGCACTCCATTGATCAGGGTTAGTGCGCCCTTGCTACGATGATCGAACCATTGCTGAAGCTTCCGCCAGCTGATGATCGATGCAGACGTGACCGTACCCTCTGCGGTCACAGCACCCCTCGCCGAGGTGACCTTAACATTCAGCAGGCCCGCTCTGTCCACTTCGTCCTGCAGCTCTTTGGCCACCGCCTCTGCAGTCTGGTCGCTGGCGCGGGGACTGGTTCGCTTCGACTCATAATCGGCCCTGGGTGTATCGGGTCTCGATACACCAGCATCCCCGTTATAGGAGAAAATGGCTGCGAGAGTACCGGCCGCTAGAGAGGCGAACATAACCATGGCCAGAACACGGCTCGAGACGCTTGATATGCCGATCGAACTATTTAGGACTCCATTCTTTACGGACCAGAGAATGGACATCTCGCCTGAGAGAACGACGACGGGGAGGGACACGACAACGCTCTCGCCCACGGCAATGTTCCGCTTCCCTTCAATCCTTAGTCCGGCAGCAAGCGCCTCGACCTCGACCGAGTTGCCAAGAAGTTTGATACGAAAATGATGCGAGGCCAGCCCTTGCTCAACGAAGATCATATCGGCGTCCAAGCCGCTGCCGACTAAGCTCGTTTCGAGAGAAGTCTTACCGGCCAACCCACAATAGAGCCCCGACAGCACTTCGTAATAGAGGGAAATGGTGTCATCCACGGATGATCTCTCAAATAAAGGACAGAGGCCGCACAGCAATTGCCATGCGGCCATTTTCGCTCCACGTCGCGCTACCATAGAGGCGCGGAAGGAGGCTACCTTGAGCCCCGTTGAACGATTAGGAAACGCGTTCGTCGGCCGCTTTCTTGATTGTGTTGAGATTGGTCGTAACGGTGCGGAGCAGTACACTCCTAGCCGTAGCCTCCAAGCTCATCGCCGATAGCTCCGCGATTTGGGCCTTGAAAGCGACTTCCCCAGCGGCTTTGGTGCCGACGTCTGCAGCCATTGTACCACCAGTACCAACCGCACTCATACCAGTACTTGCTTTAGTCATTTTGTTCTCCTTGTCTGTTCAAACTGTGCCGTTAACACGACACCACCTCCTGACGCAGACCATCCACATCAGGCATCCTCGTCAGTTTCCGCCAAAGCGTCGTCGGCGTCAGCCATAGCATCGTTCGCAATAGTCATCATAAAAGAGGAGAGAACGGCATCGAAGTGTTCAGTTAGAGTTTGCGCGCCATCTCCAGAGACGGTCGGACCCTCCGGCCGATCACCCCCGCTAACAGGCTTGTTACGATGATCACTCCCATCAACCGGCTTATTATGGGCAGATTGGACGGGGGACGGGTGCTGTGGTTTGGCATTCCGATCTCCATGCCCACTGCGGGTCAAGGAAAAGCTGGCGATACCACCTCCACTTCCAACTCCTGCAACCATCCGGTTCTCCTACATCAGTTTCCATTGGGGGACGCCTAACACCATCATTTAATCAAGTTACGAGCGCCAGCTTTCCAGAAGCTGACGACTCTGAACAAAATGCAGCAACCGAGAAACGTCGTGGACGTTTCGGGCTTCTGCTCGGGACAAACTTGTTGATTTGTCTGCAAGGTGTAGTGTTGGCCACGCTTCTGGCGCATGCAGGGGCCTCAAGGCCACGCTCGATGTATTTGCGGATTGTCTTTCGATCGACGCCGGTCTGCCTGGCGATCGCTGACGCCGACAGCCCCTGCCGATGCATATCCAAGGCGTTGTCACGTTGTTTGAAATGTGGCCGCGTGAGGCCGACACCGCGCTTTTCAGGCAGGCAGTGGGCGTTGTCACGTTGTTTGAAATGTGGCCGCGTGAGGCCGACACCGCGCTTTTCAGGCAGGCAGTGCACTCACGGCTTCCCACGCGGCCATTGCCTGGCGTCGATGGGTTCGAATTTGTGCTGCCGAGCGGTTGGTCTGGGAGGGGACGAAGAGATTTCGGACGGCGGAGAAGATCGACACGAAATGCTGCAATGAGCCGACCGACCGGAAACCCTGTCGCGTTCGTTCCCGTTTTCGGAACGGCAGATGAGAATTCTCCGCCCGGTTGTTCAAGCCTTTATGCGAGCGGTGTTCCACGTTCGGCATGACCTGGCGTT
>NZ_FMXM01000062.1 GCF_900103325.1 Mesorhizobium qingshengii
CAGGGCCTTCCCTGCCCATCGCGAGAAGATCTCAACGATGACGGGCAATTCATCGTCGGCTTCGTCCGCCATAAGTCAGTACGGTTGCGACACCATTGAATTCCATAGCACCAAGTGCTATCTTTCGTCATGCCCGATCGCATATTTAAGACAGCATGGTTCGCCAAGGCGGCGCGCAAGGCACGGCTTTCGGATGCAGCGCTTACGCGGGCAGCCAGGGAGGCCGCTCAGGGCAAGGCGGACGATCTCGGCGGAGGCGTTTTCAAGAAACGGCTCGGTGACAATCGCTTTCGATCGATCCTGCTCGCCAGGAGCGGTGAGTTTTGGGTTTACGTCTATCTGTTCGCCAAACAGGACAGGGCGAACATCGATGATGACGAATTGCGTGCGTTTCGCGAGCTTGCGGCGCTCTACCGGCGCAAATCCACCGCGGATCTGGCCGCGGAATTGAATGCTGGAGCTTTGATGGAGATTGGCGATGGCGATTAGACGAAAATTCAAAAGCGACGCCTTCGAGGCGATCCACAGCGCGGTGGAAGGCATGGTGCGCGCCGGCACGGTCGACAAGCAGACCCTGCGCTCCTTCGACGAAGCCTGCCTGTCCCGGCCGACGATATTCGACGCAAAGAAGATAAAGGCGCTGCGCGAGCGCAATCACGTCAGCCAGCCGGTGTTCGCGCGCTATCTCAACACGTCGGAATCGACGGTGCAGAAGTGGGAGACGGGTGCCAAGCGGCCGAGCGGGCTGGCGCTGAAGCTTCTGTCGGTGGTTGAAAAGCACGGTTTGCAGGTGCTGCAGTAGGCATTTTAAAAAACGAATGATAATGCAATCTTATCATTCGTGTTAGTGCTCTGACAGGCTGTGCGTTTTGGTGCGAAAATCATCGCCAAAAGCGCACCGGCACTTTATCCTCCAATTCATGATTCGCCTCGATCCCGCGACCGCCAACTCCTCTGCGCCGCCCTCCGTTACGGCTTGGGCGCTGGCAAACGCCGGCGCGCCGAGCGACGCTGAAGCTGCCTTCCGGGCCGGCGCCGCCGTGGCTGCCCTCGACACGCTCGCCCGCGCGCAACCGAGCTGGTCCGGCGCCTGGCGCCAGCGGCTGGTGCTCAATTGCGCCACCACCGGCATGCGGCTTGCCGGCCGCGCCGAGGACGCGGCCGCCTTGCGCGACGCCTGGCACCTGCGCCCGGCCGGCGCCGATCCCGGCCCCGCCGGCGCCGTCTTTGGCGCCTGGCGGCAGTTGGCCGGGCAGCCGCCCGTCGCTACCCCCGACCGACTCGAAAAGATACTCGACCAGCTGGGTCTCCATTGGGACGTCGAGGCGCTAGCCGCGCTTTGTGAACACATCGACGGCCTGGCGCGCTCGGGGCGGCCGGCGCCATTCGCCGCGGCGGCGATCGCCGCTTATGTCGTCACCGTGCGTCCCGATGCCGAGCTTTTGGCCTGGTGGCTCGCCGACCTGGTGCTGGCGCAATGCCTGCGCTGGCCGCGACCGCTGCCGCTGTTGATGGCGCAGGCCTTTGGCCCGTCCTTCCGCGCCGAGGCCGGCGGCGGCAAGCGCATCCGACCCGGCGAAGAAAGTTTTGAGCGGGCGGTCTGCGTCGCGCTGGTTCAAGCGGCGGCGGATGCCTGCCGGCTGGCCGCGGATTTGTCGCGCCGTGCCGAAAAGCTCCTGGCGGTGGCGCCAAAACTGCGCGCCAGGGGCGCCGGCGACGTGATTTTTTTGCTCCTGAATGAAGATGCCGTCTCGGGCTCGCTGACGACGAAAAACCTGTCGCGTTTCGCGGCGCGCCGCCTTTTCGACCGTCTGCAGCAACTCAATGCCGTGCGCGAGCTCTCCGGCCGCGCCACCTTCCGGCTGTTTGGGCTCTAGCGATGAGCCAAGCGTCTGCCCGTCGTAGGCCGACCGATCAACCGGCGCTGCTGGACACCGAGCTGGAACACCTGCCGCCGGAGCTGCGCTGGCGCGAATGGATGGGCCGCGTCGAAGCGGTGATCTTTGCCGCCAGCGAACCGGTGACACGTAGTGTCCTCGCGCGGGTGGTGGGGAAGAGCTGCAATCTCGAGCTGATCATCGACGACATCCGCGCCGAGCTCGCCGGCCGCCCCTACGAGCTGGTCGCGGTCGCGGGCGGCTGGCAGCACCGGACCAAAAAGGCCTTTGGAGACATCATACACGCCGCATTTGGCACGGTAGGGCAGGGGACAAAAGAACTGTCGCAGTCGGAGGCGCTCGTTCTGATGTGCATTGCCTATTTCCAGCCGATCACGCGTGGCGAGCTGTCGTCCTTCTTCGGCAAGGAGGTGTCGCGCGATCTGATCGGCGTGCTGCGCGCGCAGGACCTCATCGCCTCGGGACCGCGCTCGCCCCAGCCGGGCGCGCCCTACACCTATGTGACGACGAAAACCTTTCTCACGCAGTTCGGGCTCGACACGCTTCGCCAGCTGCCGGATTTCGAGGCACTCGAGGACGCCGGGCTGCTTTCAAAGGAGAAGCTGCTTGCGGGGTACATCATGCCCGAGTTTTCAGACCGCGCTGACGAAAAACCAGAGTAGCGCGCTTGCCGATAGGCACATTCTCGTGACGACCACCGACGATAAAAGATCTTGGGATCACCGGTGCCCGTCGAAGCGCGTTTGCTTGCCATGGGACTTCTGACGGTCGCGGATCCGGCCACTTCACATTGGCCCATGCTAACGCATCGATGCGCTTCAGCCTGCGGGACGCCGGCCCCATCCCGTATGGTAACTAGGCGCCTTTTTGCAGCAGGTTTAGGCTTAGCGCACCGCATCCACAGCGGAGTGCCTCCTTCTTGCCTCTGTCTGGCGAAACGAAATAGATTTCGTTGCATTTGTCGCATATGAAGGCGTCCGTAAATCCACGAAAGGCAGTCACGACCGGTGCGAAATCCGATCGGTTGAGGTCCGCCCATTCGTTGAAGTGGACGGCCGTGTTGATCTGCCAGTTGTCGTAACCTGTTTTGATCTTGGCTTCCCCAAACCCAGTTTCGATCGCGTTGATCAGGTCCAGGCCTTCCTTCTGGTTCCAGGAATTGGCGGCCGCCTTTGCCTTCTTCAGCATCTCGCCGAGCGCACTGGTGGCGCTGGGCAGGAGATCACCAAGCATGAATTGAGCATCGCCGCGGAACTCCACACTGGCGCGCAGGCGGTCGCAAGCCTCCTTGGCAAAATGCTCAAGATAGTGACGCAGCAGCGCAGCCGCCGCTCTTACATCGTTTTTTGCCAAGTGGTCATCCAACTCGGCCCAAACGTCACGATCATCCCATTCGGCAGGACCCAGATCGACGGTCCAGGTTCTAAAATGGGCGAAGTTGCGGCCCTTGATGAGACCCTCGGACTTCATGTGCCGCAACCAGATTTCGTCGTGTGTGGTGAAGATGAACTGCGTGTTCGGAAATCTCTCCTTGAGCAGGGCACAAACCTGACGGCGGTGGCCGGCGTCGACCGACATAAGCACGTCATCGAGCACCGCGAAGGTGAAGTTCGACCCCAGCAGATGGTTCATGAGCGCGAGGTATAGGCACAGTCCCATACCGTCCTGGTGGCCCTCGCTGTGATAGGCGCCTGGCGGAAAATGTCCGCGCCCATAGAAATCGACGTCAAATGCCAGCCTGCCTATGGAAGGCATGAGTTTGGCGGTGAATGTGTTCTCATCATCTTCGTTGATTTTGCGATAGTAGCTCGCGAAGGTGGTCTCCACGTCCTTGTAGATCTTCTCCAGCGCGGCCGTAGTCACCGTTCCGTAGGTGTTGGAGATCCTGGCAGCGCGTTCAGCCCGGAGCTTCCCCGTTGAATGTTTCTGCCGTGCGATTCGAAGCTGCTCCAGGCGCTCTTGTGCCAGAACAAGAAAGTCCCGTGCCGCGTCCTGCTTGCTTGGTTCTGGAATTGCGGCGATCGCCTTTTCCAGCACGGTCAGTTCCGTCCCCAGTTGCTGGATGGCGTACGCCGCCATCAGGACCGCGACGGTATCGCCGAGAGGCAGCAGCTTTTGCAGCTGCTTGTATCTGGCACGAAGAGTTGAGCGGAATTCGTTCAGTGCGACGACATCGATTTTCGGGGAGAGAAGACCCGCGTGATCGATCATCGTGGTCAGGGCGGTGCCTGCACTGAACAGATCGTCGAGAACCGGCTTGAGTTCGGCTTCGAGCGCGGCGCGGCGTTTGCCCAGATCGTCAAGATGATTCAGCTTTTCGGCGAGATGCCCCCGAAATGCATCGGGCTCTAAGGGCGTATCGCATACCGGGCAAGCCGCGCCGTCATACAGTTCGAGCGCCGACTTGAGAAGAGATTCGCGTGACAATCCGTCGAGACTATCAGCGTCCTTACCGAGTTCGGTGGCACTAGCAGCGGCGGCGGTGCACTTGTCCTTGAACGAACTGGCAGCAAGCGTTTCCAGTGCTTGCTTGAGCGCGGCCAAATCTGCTGTGGCTTGTATCTTCGGGACACGCCCTGGCACGCTCGTAGTGGTCGTCGCAAGACCGTTGAGAGATATCTGCGCCCAGGTCAGCCAACGGCGCGAGGCCAAGCAGCGCGCGTTGTGGGTTCACCGCGTCGATGACCGTCTTCTTGTTGAGTTCGCTTACACCGAGAGCGGCGACTAGAGTCTTGACTGCGTCTGCCTCGGCACGCTGGAGCCCCGGAAGTTCCCGCGCGGAGGCATTGGCGATTTTCTGCAGCACGCCCCGAAGCTTCTCGATGTCCTCAAGCCGCAGAAGGGACTGAACCTCCTTTGATCGCTGGCCCGGTTCGGACAGGACGTAGCGGATCAGCTCGCGACGCGAAAGCGCGAACTACGGATGCAGGTTGACGCTCTCGAAAGTGGCAAGAACATCCTTGTCGGCGGGAGTGATCTCAGGTGCGCTTGCGGATTTTACCGTACGGCGGATTTGCGCCTTCTTGTTGCCGAGGGCAGGTATGGTGACGTCGAGGGTGACCGAGGCCGCCTCCGGTTTGCTGCGGCTATCAACGTGGGGGCCGTGCGACTTTACCGAAAGACCGCCGGTCCCCGCACCAGCGAGGCGGGAGACGTTGCCGGTCAGGGCAAATTCAATCGCGTCGACGATGCCGCTCTTGCCGGTTCCGTTCGGGCCGCAGGCTGCGAAGTTCTGCCCGTTGAGACTAAGTGTCAGCTCGCGGATGCCACGAAACTGCTCAATGCGTATTTTGTCGATCCGGATCATGAGGCATCCGGGAAAATAGCGGCGCGGATAGAAGGCTCGGCAAACACGCCATCGTCGAGCACGACCTTGCGAACCCTCGGTGCGACGTCGCCTAGACCTTCTTCCTTGTCCAAAGCAGCGAAGAATTCGCCAAGAATGTTGGCGGCGACCGACTTAACCTTCGCGGGCGGTTCTGCCGGAGACCGGTAACTTCTCTGGGGTTAGGCGGCGCGCAGGAGAGGCGGTTTGGGCTTGAATAGTGGTGGCACGTTCGGCCCTGGCTGTCGGAACGGTGCCCGCAATCGATTGCGAAGCTCGCCGTTGAGATCTGCCGTCCTGACCTGCATGAGCATGTGAGCACCGTGGAGCGACCACCGCATCTGCTGTTTCTTGACCATTCGCTTGCCGACAAGTGAATTCACCGCCGATTCAGC
>NZ_FMXM01000065.1 GCF_900103325.1 Mesorhizobium qingshengii
AAATCATTGGCCAGCGTCAGCTCTCCGATCTTGGCATGGAGGGCCTTTATGTCCACCGTCGGCTCCGATTTCTCCGCGCCAAACACGTTCGAGGCCCCTTCCAGAAGCTGCTTTAGCCAATCCGTGATCTGGTTCGCATGCACATCATATTGCTGCGCCAGCTCGGCCAGCGTCTTTTCTCCCTTGATCGCCGCAAGCGCAACTTTCGCCTTGAAAGCCGGGCTGTGGTTCCGGCGTGGTCGTCGGGTCATTCGTCATTCTCCTGTTCCGGCACTCATGCCGATCTCAGGCAGAAATTCCACTTAACACCCTGTCCAATTTTGCCGAGCCACCTTGTATCTACACGAGAGAGATTTCGTGGGATTGAAGCGATTGAGCCAAGGTCCGGCTGGCCGGCCGGACCTTGGCTTGGCGAAGTCGCCCGTACCACCTGAGGTTACAGCCGCGGGAGAGCTTGGGATCTTCGCCTTCGTCACGCACGACCGAACAGTCGCTTGGTTCCAACCGTACGTACAAGGCAGGTTACCGTGAACAGGATCATTTGTGGAGTTGATGTTTCTAAGGATTGGCTGGACGCGCATGTCTGGCCGAGTGGGGCGATAGAGCGCTTCGCCAACGATGCGACGGGGATCGCAGCTCTTTGGCTGTTCTGCCGCAGCCATGGCACCGCTCTTGCGGTGATGGAGGCGTCGGGCGGCTATGAGCGGCTTGGCTTCATGCTTTTGTGGGCGCACGGCATGCCATGCGCCCTGGTCAATGCCAGAAGCGTACGCCGCTTCGCTGAGGCGATGGGTTATCTGGAGAAGACCGACCGGATCGACGCTGCTGTCATTGCCCATTACAGCGCAGTCAAGAAGATCGTCCCGACGCCACCGCCCAGCAACTCTCAGCAGCGCCTTGCTGCGCTGGTTGGGCGACTTTGCCAGGTTGTCGGCGATACCACCATCAACAAGCAGCGCAAAAGCGCTGCACGCGATGCCGAGGCATGCGCCAGCATCGAAGCCATGCTGGCCTTCCTCAAGCGCGAGCAGCGGCGCCTGGAAGGCGAGATCGCCTCCATGATCGACGACGATCCGCTGTGGGCCACAGCTGGGGTCGGCCTTTCGTTCGCTCAAGGGTGTGGCTGGCCGCACCGTTGCCCGCCTGATGGCCGAACTGCCCGAGATCGGCCTCATCTCTAACAAAGCCATCGCCAAGCTGGCGGGCCTCGCCCCCATCGCCAACGACAGCGGCAGGCGCACCGGCAACAAGCATGTGCGCGGCGGACGTGCCGGGCCGCGCGGCATCCTCTTCGTCGTCGCGGCCATCGTGGCCAAGTTCGATCCGCACCTCAAAGCGTTCGCTCAACGGTTGCAGCAGGCGGGAAAGCCCAAAATGCTCATCCGCATCGCACTCGCCAGAAAACTTCTCGTCATCCTCAATGCAAAAGCACGCGACGCGAGAACTGAGTTCGCGAATGCAACTTGACACCCCAGATAGTCGCTTTCTCATGCTATCGGCCGGTGATAGTTCCCGGTCGCCTCAAAGGCGCAGACCACAGGGCGGCCGTACGCCTGCAGCACTTCGATCAGATGGTCGTGCTCAGCACGGGTGTTGAGGACCAAAAGGCGACGCCGGCGCTTGTGGCCTGGTGCTTCGATCAGAACTTCATTGCGCACCTTGGCTATGTCGATCGCTACCAGCACCGCGGCGGCGGGTGTAGAATCTGAAGTGGTCATGGTCGGTCTCTGGGTCGTGAACATTCACATTCTAGAGAAACTTTGACTGGCCATGACTGCCTCGACCAGTGCGCGCCTGCCGCGAAAAGCTGCGCGCACAGCTGTCTCGGCGGCCGACGCTCCTTCATTCCGTAGGTGCTACGGCTCCTGCTACCGGTCAAAAGCTTTCCGGGCAGCCCGCAGGCGTCTGGGTCTGCGTTAGATCTTCACCAGGCCGTACACGCCCAACACCAATGGAAAGGCCGAGCGCTTCATTCAGACGAGCCTGCGCGAATGGGCTTACGCCCGAGCCTACAACACTTCTCATGAACGCAACGCCGAACTGCCACGGTGGCTTCATCGCTACAATTGGCATAGGCCACATGGCAGTTACAATCAAAACCACCCATCAGCCGCCTCGGCTTCGATCGGGACAACCTGCTGAGGCACCACAGCCAAAAGCGCCCGACCATCGCAATGGTCAAATCGTCGACCGCCAAACGGTGCTGTAAACGTGATACGCATGAAAAAGCAGTTCGATTGGCGGTCCCAGAATGGTTTGCTTTCGGGATGTTGGCTCCGATCGGGGCAAGCTCCATCGTGGCGCCTCGACGATCCGGCTGATCTTTGTTGGACAGGCTGAGGACTGGCGCGATCGCGAGGGCTTGGCCGAGCTTAAAAGCCGGATCCTCTCTCGATCAGAAGCTCTTGGGCCGAAGCATCGCTGGTCATAGCATCATTGGCGCATGCGAACGCGGCGTGCGGGCAACGCTTGCCTCGCGCGAGAACGGCGATGGCGGCCGAGCACCCTGGTCGCGATGAGCCGGATCTGCCTATGAGTGGCCGCCGCTATCGAAAGACGCCATCACTTATCGCCGTCACCCCGAGCTGGGGGAGGATTTTACCGGCCCGACCGGAAAGGTCTTGAGGTCGACGCAGACCGGCGCGCCTCTTGCTTCGCTGTCCTATAGTTGAAGCGGCCATTGTGCTTCGGGCACTTGATGATCTCGTCCATCACAAAGCCAATCGGCGAGATGAACTTTCTCATGCGTGCACAATCGGTTCCAAAAAAATCATCGTGCGGGCTGCGATAGATGCCTAACGTGCGCCCGGCGTGGTCGAAGCGGATCACGTCCCCTTGTTCGACGTCTTACATCGCAAGGGTTGGATCCAGTCCGTCACGGTTAACTCCCTGGATTTCTTGTTGGGTTCAATTGGGGACGGCGATTACAGCCGCCGACGCCGGCCGGAACGGTCGTGTCAACATGATCCCTTCTAGGTGAGATCTGAGCCTCATTAAGCCTTGGATCATTGACCGGAAATAACAAACACCTGCAATGTATTTGCAATATTATCTTTCATTTATTATCATTCACAAATCGGCAAAAACCCGATGAGTGCACAATTGGCCAAGCGACCCACGATTTCAGATATTGCAAAGGCTTCGGGAGTTAGCGTGGCGACCGTCGATCGGGTGTTGAACGGGAGGTGTCCTGTTCGGGGGGAAACCGCAAGGCGGGTCTACGACGCCGCAAGCGTTATAGGCTACCATGCCACCAGCCTGATCAAGCAGCGCATGCGCCAAGACCTCCCGGAGTATAGGCTCGGTTTCCTTCTTCAGAAGCCCGAGCAGCATTTCTATCAGGAGTTTGCACGCGAACTGAAGTCCGCGGCTGCCCACGCGCCCCGGTTCCGAGGTGTTCCGATCGTCGACTTCTGGGCGAGCCAGTCACCGGAGGAAATTGTGGCGCAATTGAACCGCTTGGCGGGCAAAACGCAAGCGGTCGCGCTCGTTAGCCCGGATCATCCCACGGTAACTGTCGCTGTAGAGGCTTTGAAGGTTCGTGGCATACCTGTGTTCTCACTGCTGTCTGACTTCGCTGCCGGCGTTCGCGAAGGCTATGTAGGTCTGAACAATCGCAAGGCAGGACGCACCGCAGCTTGGATGATTGCCAAATGCGCGAAGCGGCCTGGAAAGGTGGCGGTTTTTGTGGGCAGCCATCGCTTCCACGGTCAGGAATTACGCGAGATCGGCCTTCGTTCTTATTTTCGGGAACACGCCCCTGACTTTACGGTGCTAGAGACCCTGGTCAATCTCGAGACCACCCAACTGACGCATCAAGCGATGGTCGACGTGCTTAAGCGGCACCCAGACCTGGTCGGCTGCTACGTAGCCGGTGGCGGTATGGAAGGAGCAATCGCCGCAGTGAGAGCGATCAATCCGAAGGACCCGCCGGTTGTGATCTGCAATGAAATCACGCCAGAATCGCGGGGGGCGCTGACGGACAATATCGCAACCATGGTAATCGCGACCCCCTTGGAAAGGCTTTCCCGGGAGCTGGTAGAGCTCATGGCTCATGCGATCAGCGACGGTGTCGCCAATGCGCCCGGACAGACGTTTCTGCCTTTCGATATCAATCTGCCTGAGAGCATCTGAAACCGCTGCGCGAGAGAATCTATAAGTCTCTCCTGAGAATGGTCAAAAGGAACGATGTGTGCTTTTGAGCGCAAAAGAGAGGTGGCTCGGCAAAATTGGACAGGGTGATAAGTGGAATTTCTGCCTGAGATCGGCATGAGTGCCGGAACAGGAGAATGACGAATGAGCAGACGACCACGCCGGAACCACAGCCCGGCTTTCAAGGCGAAAGTTGCGCTTGCGGCGATCAAGGGAGAAAAGACGCTGGCCGAGCTGGCGCAGCAGTATGATGTGCATGCGAACCAGATCACGGATTGGCGAAAGCAGCTTCTGGAAGGGGCCTCGAACGTGTTTGGCGCGGAGAAATCGGAGCCGACGGT
>NZ_FMXM01000036.1 GCF_900103325.1 Mesorhizobium qingshengii
GGAGCGATCGCGGCCAGCATCTGCGCGTCATGCCCGGCACCGACGTCATGCGCCGCACCGTGCATCCTCGTGCGTTCGCCATCCTTTCAATCAGCCGCACCATTCCATCATCGAAGCGCACAGGGTTGGTGCCGGCAAGCTTGGTTTCGGTTATCGAAAAGCTGCCTTCGTCGCGCATATCATCCAGGAAAGCCGCCAGCCTGTTTTCCGCGTCGACCAGCCGTTCGAGGTCGGGACTGCGCATGTCAACAGTCAGGTCAGCTTCTCCCGGCACGACATTGATGGCGTTCGGCCCAAGGGTGAGGCTACCGACGGTGGCGACGAGATGCGGACTGTTCGAGCGCCAGCCTATTGAGGAAGTGGATCACGCGAGCGGCTGCATGGCCAGCGTCGCGGCGCATCGTCATTGGCGTCGTGCCTGCATGGTTGGCTTCGCCGACGATGGTAATCCTGTACCAGGAAATACCCTGCAGGCTGTCGACCGCGCCGATCTGGACACCTTCGTGCTCAAGGATTGGCCCCTGCTCGATGTGAAGCTCGATATAGGCGCAAGGTTTGAGGAAGCCCGACAGTTCATTTCTGGCATATCCGATGCGCTCAAGCTCCGATCCCAGCGTTGTGCCGTCCGGGCCTTTCGAAGCCAATGCCGCCCTCAGGGGATAGGTGCCCGCGAACACAGCCGAACCCATCATGTCGGGCGCGTAGCGGACGCCTTCCTCGTTGGTGAATGCTGCAACCACTATCGTTCGATCCAGGCTTGCGCCTCGTTCATTCAGGGTCTGGATAACCTCAAGCCCAGCAAGAACACCATAGCAACCGTCGAGCATCCCAGCATCGACAACCGTGTCGATGTGCGATCCGATCATCACCGGGGCGCAGGCTCGATTGTCTCCACCTGGCCAGATCGCGAACAGATTGCCAATGCGGTCGACCCGCACGTCGAGCCCAGCATCCCGCGCCCAGGCGACAAAGGCATCGCGGCCGAACCTGTCAGCATCCGTGGCGGCGAGCCGCGTCAGTCGCCCTTTCTCATCTCGGCCGACGTCACCGAGCCTGCGGATGCGGCTGAGCAGGCGCTCGCCGTTGATCGATATCGTGCTCATATCCGTTAGCCCGAAGTTAGAGCCGAACGAATTCGGCCAGCCGGTCTCCATGACGCAGACGGTCCCGCAGCGCATCCGGAGTGCCATCAAACTGGATCCGCCCCTTCTCCATGAAGATAATCCTGTCGGAGACCTCCATGGCGAATTTCATCTCGTGGGTGACAATCACCATAGTACGGCCAGAGCGCGCGAGATCGGCAATGATGCGGAGAACTTCTCCCACCGTCTCCGGATCCAGCGCCGATGTCGGCTCATCGAAGAGAAGCAGCGACGGCTCCATGGCCAGGGCGATGGCAACACGTTGTTGCTGCCCCCCGGACAGCTGGTGCGGATACTTGTTCTCGTGCGCCAGCATGCCAACCTGACCCAGGATCCCACGCGCCGCTGACGCCACCTGCGGGCGAGATGCGCGCTTGTGGTAGATCGGGCCGAGCATCACGTTTTCGAGCACCGTCTTGTGCGGGAAGAGATTGAAGCTTTGGAAAACCATGCCGACGTCCAGCAGCTGCTGCTTGCTCTGCTGCACCAGGATCGCCTTCGAATCTTCCGCGCCGGCGAGAGCGGGAATTCCTTTCAGGCGGACGACACCCCTGTCGAGCGTCTCCAAGCCGTTGAGACAGCGGATGAGCGTGGTCTTTTCCCGATCCAGACGGACCGATGATGGAAACGACCTGTCCAGTCGGGACCAAGAGGTCGAGATCCCGGAAGACTTCTACGCCTCCGAACTGCTTGCCACCGCGCTCAAGATGTTGCTCGGCCTCGGGGCTCTTCTTCTGGGAACGGTGTTTTCCAAGATCGATCACGGTCGGTTGCGCTGTATCGGACAGGGTGGCCTTGCGCTTTGAAAAATCGAGATGGCGTTCCAGTTGCCTGAGCAGACTATCGAAGACGGTGACGACCAGCACATACCGACGAAGCTTCGCTCTACCGGCGACAGCGGCTCGCCAAAGCGCGGCAGGGAGTTAGATATCAAAGCCATGACTTACCTCGTGATGGCGAGAGAATATTGTGTTTCTCCTGATAATTGTGCTCTCATTCCGCGCTTGATATGCAAGTTACTTGCATTATGGCATCGTCATATGAGGAAAAGCTTGCATGGCGCGGATCAGCCGGACGCAGGTTGATTGTCCGCAAAATCCTGCAAATGGTACAACTCGACAATCTCATGCCAGAGCGTGCTATCTGTGAAAACGTGGCTCGTCCGGTGAGCGGCTTTAACAAAGGCCGCGCTCAACACCCACTTGCAGTTGGCGAAGCTGGATTAGTCGTGTGCGGTCGCCGATCAGTCAACGTCCGTTTCTGGTGCGATAGTAAATCTGGAACCGGAGCAGGCTGAGGGCATCAAAGCGCCGGCTCCACATCGTCGCCAGGTGGAAAGCGGCCGTCAATGGCCGAGCCAAATTCGAAGGTTTCTTAGTTAGCAAGAGCAATGTGCGAATCCAGCCAGCACATTCCCATCATAGACGCCAGACCCCGGCCAACCAGAGAATCTCACATCTGGCGAAGCCGGGGATCCAGCACATCGGGGCCTATGTGTTCCCCATGCTCAATCTTCCGTAGCCTTTCGCTCTGTAGACGATCACAGAAACCACCCAACTCACCACGAAGATGCCGACAATCACATAGCCGAAAGTGGCAAGATTCCCGTCGATCCCTTCAACCACGCCCCAAACTCCGCCTTGCAGACCAAGCTTGTCGGCGACGATCCCGAGCGCCTGAATGCCGCCAATAAAGATCGCGATCGCCGCTGAGGCAATTGTGATGGTAAGATTATACCAGAGCTTTCGCATCGGATTGACGAACGCCCAGCTGTAGGCGCCGGTCATCAGAACGCTATCGGTTGTGTCCATGATGGACATCCCGGCAGTGAAGAGAGCTGGAAAGACAAGAATCGACCAGAATGAAATGCCCTGCGTTGCTTGGGTTGCCGAAATGCCCAGCAGGCCGATTTCGGTGGCGGTGTCGAAGCCGAGACCGAAGAGAAAGCCGATCGGATACATGTGCCAGGAGCGAGAAACGATACCGAACAGCGGGCGGAAAATGCGGGCGATCAGGCCACGCCCGGAAAGCAGGGCGTCGAGATCTTCGTCGACGATCTTTTCGCCGCGGCGCGCTCGGACGAAAGCCGCCCATATGCCCTTGAGGATGAACAGATTGGCGATGCCGACCACCAGCAGGAACAGGGCCGAAACGCTGGTCCCGATCAACCCGCCCAATTTATGAAACTCCTCCAGTCTGCCTTGCATCAGCGTGGCCGACGCAGCAATCGCAATCGAGGCCAGGATGACGATGCTTGAGTGACCGAGCGAGAAGAAAAAGCCGGTCGCGTAGGGCGCCTTGCCCTCCTGCATCAGCTTGCGCACGACGTTGTCGATGGCTGCGATATGATCGGCGTCGAATGCGTGCCTGAGACCAAACATGTAGGCGAGCAAAGCGGTACCGAGCAGTGCCGGCCGGTCGGAGAAAGCGACCCAAGCCCATGCCCACGCGGTGATATTGGCGCCGACCAGCAAGACGTAGATCATCACCGCCTTGGTTTTGACGCGGACCGGCCGGTCGTCGAATGGATTGGGGAGACGCCGCGCGGTCGGTTCCTGGCGCATCGCTGAGGCCGTAAGCGCGGCTGCTTCCGTCATTTTCTCTCCTCCCTGATCCGTCGATTGCCCGGCAAAGTCTGCACTACGACGTTGCCCGTCCAGAGCTAAAGCCGTACCTGCGCCGCTTCATGGTGAAGCCATTCGTACCAGCCCACGAGCCCCTCCCCCGTCTTTACCGACACGCTAAGCGTGACGATCTCGGGATTTATCCGGCGCGCATTGGCGATGGCGCTGTCGACATCGAAATCGACATGCGCCAGAAGATCGATCTTGTTGATGATCATGACCTTGGCAGCACGGAACATGTGCGGATACTTCAGCGGCTTGTCATCGCCCTCGGTGACCGAGAGGATGACCACCTTTGCGTGTTCGCCGAGGTCAAACATCGCCGGGCAGACAAGATTGCCGACATTCTCGATCATGACCACTGAACCGAAGGCCGGCTTCAGTTCCAACAGCCCCTTGGCCAACATATCGGCTTCGAGGTGGCAGCCGGCGCCGGTGTTGACCTGGATGGCGGCAGCTCCCGCGGCGCGGATGCGCTCGCCGTCATTGGCGGTCGCCTGGTCACCCTCGATGACCGAGATCAGCATCTGGTCCTTGAGATCGCGGATGGTGCGCTCAAGCAGCGTTGTCTTGCCGGAGCCGGGCGAAGAAACAAGGTTCAGCGCCAGGATCTCGCGGCCGGCGAACCAGCCGCGATTGCTGGCCGCGAGTGCATCGTTCTTGGCCAGGATCTGCATTTCGAGTTCGACCACCGCGGTGTGGCCGTGGCGATGCTCGTGACCATGATGATCATGGCCCTCAGCATGATCATGGCCGTGGTGATCATGGTCATGCGAATGGGCGTGACCATGCAACTCCGCGTCGTCATGGGGATGATCGTGATGGTGCTCGTGCGCTTGGTCCGCATGACGGTCATGCCCATGCTCGTGGGGATGAGTATGGCCGTGGCCATGACTGTGCGGATGCTGGTGATCGTGGCTATGTCCGTCGCCATGGTCGTGCGGATGGGCGTGGCTGTGATCATGGTCGTGGCCGTGCCGATGCGCCATGGCGCCACTATGCGCATGGCTATGACCGTGCTCATCGCTCAAGGCCGTTTCCTTGCCGGTCTGAAGGTTGAGGATTCGGGTTTCGGCCTTGGCGCCACAGCCACAGGTTCCACACATCAGGCGGCCTCCTCGATTTCCATTTCCCGGATCTTCAGTTCCTCGCCGGCCAGCCGGTCGATGGCATGCGAGCCGCAGGCACAGGCCTGGTAGAGGGTCGCCGTCTCGAACGTTGCGTGGCAAGTCCGGCAGCTCGCGCGCCCGCCAATTTTGCGGATGTCCAGCCGGGCGCCATCGAGCAAAGTGCCCTTGGCGACAATGTCGAAGCAAAACAGGATGGCGTCGGGCATCACCCCGGAAAACTGTCCCACATCAAGCGTCACGCGCCTGACGCGGCGCCCCTTCGCCGCTTCCTCGACGATGGAGACGATGTTGCGCGTGATGCCGAGTTCGTGCACGGGCCTTCCTCAACAAATCCGCGGCAATTGTTCGCCGACCAGCATGTCGACGATGCGCCGGCCGCCAAACAAGGTCTGCATGGTCACGCGCCCCGGCTCGCCGAGGCCGGCATGGCCGATGACTGCCGAGCCCTGGCCATGCGGATGCGCGCACAGGGCGGCAAGCGCGGCTTCACTTTCTTCAGCCGGTACCGCAATGACGATCTTGCCTTCGTTGGCCAGATAAAGCGGATCGAGACCAAGGATCTCGCAAAAGCCGCGCACTTCGTCGCGCAGTGGCGTCGCTGCCTCGTTGATCTCGATCGACACCGCGGAGGCGTCGGCGATCTCATTGAGCACGGTGGCAATGCCGCCACGCGTTGCATCACGGATACAGCGCGTGCCGGGCGCGGCGGCCAGCAGCAACTCGATCAGTTCATGCAGAGCCGCACAATCGCTCTCGATCGAGGCCTCCAGCGCCATGTCGCCGCGCGCGCACAGGATCGCCGCGCCATGATCACCCAGCAGGCCGTTGACCAGGATAGCGTCACCGGGCCTTACATGATCGATGCCGAGTTCAAGTCCGGGCCGGATCACCCCAATGCCGGTAGTCGTTATAAAGATCTTGTCGCATGCGCCGCGCTGCACGACCTTGGTGTCGCCCGTCACGATGGTGACGCCCGCCTCGCGCGCGGCCTCGGCCATCGACAGCGCAATGCGGCGCAGCACCTCGACCTTCATGCCTTCCTCGATAATGACGGCGCAGGACAGATAGAGCGGCTTGGCGCCGCCGACCGCGAGGTCGTTGACAGTGCCGTAGACAGCAAGCTTGCCGATATCGCCGCCGGGGAAGAACAGCGGGTCGACAACGAAGGCGTCGGTGGTGAAGGCAAGCCGGTCGCCATGTTTTGCCAGCGCCGCCAGATCAAAGCGCGCCTGGTCTTCCAGCA
Source organism: Mesorhizobium qingshengii (assembly GCF_900103325.1). Classification (GTDB taxonomy): domain Bacteria; phylum Pseudomonadota; class Alphaproteobacteria; order Rhizobiales; family Rhizobiaceae; genus Mesorhizobium; species Mesorhizobium qingshengii. The sequence continues at coordinate 6,140 of NZ_FMXM01000036.1, forward strand.
CCTCAGGGGCGCCACCGGCGAACGCGCTGATGAAGACGTCGTCGATCAGGTCTTTCATGGCCTTGCCGCCGCCGCCATGGGCAAGCGTCACGGTCGGGATGAAAACCCGTCCCAGCACGCGTTTGGGTGGGGGTGGCCGCATGTTCATGACACGGTCACCGGCTGGCTACCCGCCCGGACCGTGGTATGCTTCTTGACGCCGCCATACTGGTAATAGGCAGCGCAAGCGCCCTCGGACGAAACCATCAGCGCCCCGAGCGGCACCTCCGGGGTGCAGGCGGTGCCGAACACTTTGCACTGCCAGGGCTTGATGACGCCCTTCAGGACCTCACCGCACTGGCAGGATTTCGGGTCGGCTATCTTGACGCCGGGGATGGCGAATTTCCGCTCGGCATCGAAGCTGGCGTACTCGTCACGCACCTTGACGCCTGAATGGTCGATGGAGCCCAGCCCCCGCCATTCGAAGAATTCGCGCAGTTCATAGACCTTGCCCACGGCAGTGAGCGCGGCATTGTTCCCCGCTTCCGGCACGATGCGGGCATACTGGTTTTCGATCTCGGCGCGGCCGTCCTTGATCTGCTTGAGCACCATCCAGATCGATTGCAGGACATCGAGGGGTTCGAAGCCAGCGACGACCATTGGCCGCTTGTAGAAGTCAGCGATGAATTCGTATGGGGCGGTACCGATGACCATCGACACATGGCCTGGTCCCAGGAAACCGTCGAGATGCAGATCCGGGCTGTCGAGGATCGCCTTGATTGTCGGCACGATGGTGATGTGATTGCAGAACACCGAAAAATTCTTGATGCCGTCGGCTTCGGCCTGCAACACCGTCAGTGCCGTGGACGGCATGGTGGTCTCGAAGCCGAGGCCGAAGAAGACCACTTCTCGATCCGGGTTCTTGCGCGCCAGCGACAACGCGTCCATCGGCGAATAGACCATGCGCACATCCGCGCCATCAGCCTTTGCCTGTTGCAGGCTCTTCTTCGAGCCTGGCACACGCATGGCGTCACCGAAGGTCGTAAAGATCACCTCCGGCCGCTCGGCGATCGACACGCAATCGTCAACCCGGCCCATCGGCAGCACGCAGACCGGACAGCCCGGCCCATGCACCAGTTCGATGGCGTCGGGCAGCATGCCTTCCAGACCATAGCGGAAGATCGAATGCGTATGGCCGCCGCAGACCTCCATGATGTTGATCGGGCGGCTCCTTGCGATCTCGATGGTGGCGACAAGCTTGTCGATTTCCTTGATCAGCACTTTTGCCTTTTCCGCGTCGCGGAATTCGTCGGTGTATTTCATTGGGCGCTTCCTTTTGCGGCGGAGCCGCGTTCGTCGGCGAGCAGCGTGTGCACGAGGTCCCACAGGATATGATAGGCGGCGACGTGGCATTCCTGGATGCGGTGGATCGAGGTGGACGGCACGACGAGCAAATGGTCGACCGTGCCTGACGATTTCATGCGCCCGCCGTCGCAGCCGGCGAGCCCGATCGTGTGAACGCCCATCTCCTTGGCCTTGGCGAAGGCCGCGACCAGGTTTTGCGAATTGCCGCTGGTCGAGATGCCGATCAGTGCATCGCCCTTGCGGCCGTGCGCCAGCAGCTGACGCACGAAGACATGGTCGAAGCCGAGATCGTTGCCGACTGCCGAAATCATCGCCAGATCGGCGACGAGATTGGTGGCGGCCAGCGCCGGCCGGCCGGCGGTCACGGGATGAACAAACTCGACCGCGACATGGGACGCATCGCAGCTCGAGCCGCCATTGCCCATGGAAAACAGCTGACCGTTGTTGCGGTAGACATCCGCCAGCGCATGCGCGGCGGCGACAAGGATGCCGGCCTGATCGGCGAAGAAGCGCTCGTTGGTTTCGCGCGTGTCGCGCGCCTTTTCCGCTACGGAATGCAGCAGCGCCGCATTCATCTTTTCGGGATCCTGGGCCTTGCCGTGCAGGAACGGATAAAGCCCTCTCAGTTCGCTCTCGCTGGACATTTCCATGTCCTCCTAATGGACCGCCGACAGCCGCATGGACTCCATCTCGGCTTGCGCTTCGCCAAGTTCGGTGAGGATCTTCAGTGTTTCGGCTGCTTCATGTTCGTCGATGCGGCTCATGGCGAAGCCGACATGGATCAGCACCCAGTCGCCGACGCAGTCGTCGACGCAATGGTGTTCGTTGACGATGCAGGCGATGTTGATTTGGCGCCTGACGCCGCTGACATCGACGGTCGCCAACTTCTTTTCATGATCGTCGATCTTGAGGATCTTTCCAGGAATGCCAAGACACATTGTCAGCTCGCTTTCTGTCGGACCCTGCCGGCGTCGATGAGATGGGCTGCCGCGATCGCGGCCTGGCCAAGCGCGACGCCGCCATCATTGGCGGGCACGCGGGAATGGGTGAGGACCACGAAATCCAGCTCCTCAAGCCGGCTCACGACCTGCTCGAACAGCACCTTGTTTTGGAAGCAGCCGCCCGACAGCGCGACCGTATCGAAACGTGCCGGGGCGTCCTCCTCGTCGCGGCGCGCCAGCTTCAGCGCCATGGCGGCGATCGACTTCGCCAGACCCTTGTGGAAGCGGGCGGCGATAACGGGGGCTGGCGTCTTCAGGATCAGATCGCCAAACACCGCATTCCACATGCCCAGCGGCTCAATGTATGGCAGGCCTGACCCTTTCAGGTTGGGGATCGGCAACGGATAGGCGAGAGCATCGCCCTCCCCGTCAAGTGTGCGGGCGCAGACCATCGCTTCCAGCCGCGCGGCCGCCTCGCCCTCGTAGGCCTGACGGTCAAAACAGATCCCAAGGGCGGCAGCGACCGCATCGAACAGGCGGCCGCAAGATGATGCGTTGGGCGAATTGACGGATGCCTTGATCATGGCATCGACACTCGCCAGCGGCTTGGCGGTGAGCGCGGCAAACAGGTCCAGTTCGCTAAAATTCATGGCGAAGGCCGGCCATCCCATCTCGACCGTCACATGCGCGTGGAGGTTGCGCCACGGCTCGCGTATGGCTTGTGCGCCCCCTGGCATGGCGACCGGCTTGAACGTGCCAAGCCGTTCGAAGCGGCGATAGTCCGCGAGCAGGAACTCGCCACCCCAGATCGCACCATCTGATCCGTAGCCGAGCCCGTCGAGCACGATGGCCAAAACAGGATCCGCGTTCAACGACCGTCCGTTTTCAGCCAGGCAGGCAGCGGCATGCGCATGATGGTGTTGAACCTCCACGAGCGGCAGGTTTTGCGAGCTGGCGGTGGCGCGTGCCAGTTTCGCCGACAGATATTCAGGATGCAGATCCGCGGCCAAGGCTGCCGGGCGGTGATCGAAAAGACCGCGATAGAGAACGAGGTTCTTGCGATAGTCGTCGTAGGTCAGTGCGTCTTCGAGATCGCCCTGGTGCTGCGACAGAACCGCGCGGGCGTCCTTGATCAGACAGAAGGTCGCTTTCAATTCAGCGCCGTAAGCCAGGATTTCAGGCGCGAGCTCGAAGCCTGGCGGAAGCTCGATCGACGCCGGCGCATAGCCGCGCGCGCGGCGCAGCACGCGCAGTTTTCCGCCCATTTGGCGCACAACGGAATCGTCGATGCGGTTGGCGATATCGCGATTGTGGGTCAAAGCGTATGGTGCGATCGAGGACAGTTTCGCTGCCGCCTCGGCGTCATCGACAAGCTGCGGTTCGTCCGACAGGTTGCCGCTGGTCATGACCACCGGCCGGCCCATGCGCCGCAGCAACAGCAGATGCAACGGGGTTGAAGGCAGCATGAAGCCCAGGGTCTTGAGGCCGGGCGCGATCTCGTCGGGCAGGGCTTCGGATCTGGTGGCGGCAAGCAGGACAATTGGCGCCTCGCGGCTTGCAAGGGCCGCCGCTTCTCCATCACTGAGCGTAGCATAGCGCCGAACCACATCGAGGTCGCGGGCCATCAGCGCGAAGGGCTTTGCGTCGCGGCGCTTGCGTTGACGAAGCAAAGCCACCACTTCCGGCCGGGTGGCGTCGCAAGCAAGCTGGTAGCCGCCAAGCGCCTTTATGGCGACGATCTCGCCCTTCTGGATCAGGCTCAATGCCGCGTCCACATCGTCGAGCATCGAATGCTGCTCGAAGGAGAAGGCGCGGCCGTCGAAGCGGATCAGTCTTGCTGTGGGACCGCAGACATGGCAGGCCGTCGCCTCGGCATGAAAGCGGCGATCGGCAGGATCGCGATATTCGGCGCCGCAATCCTGGCACAGCGGAAACGCCGCCATGGTCGTGGTGGCGCGGTCGTAAGGAACACCGCCAACGATGCTCAGCCTTGGTCCGCAATGGGTGCAGTTGGTGAAGGGATAGCGGTAGCGCCGCAGGAACGGATCAAGCGTTTCGGCCGCACAAACACTACACATGGCGGCATCGGGCGATATTTCGGTGCGGGCATGAGCACCCGTCTCGCTGTCGACGATGACGAAACCGGGCGCCAATTCGCCCTCACAAGGGCGGGTCTCGATCGCCGTGATCTCGGCCAGCGGCGGCGGCGAGGCCCGCAACTCCTCGACAAGGGCGGCAATGACCGAGGAGACGCCGCGCACGCGGATCAACACGCCCTGGCTGTCGTTGAGCACGTCGCCGTCGAGGCCCAGCCGGCTGGCGATCCGCCACACGGTCGGCCGGAAGCCGACGCCTTGCACACGGCCGCGAACCCTGATCTCCATACTGCTCGTCGCGTCGGCCATCCGCAGCGGCGTGTTCATGACGCCGCCTCCCACAACAGGACGCGATTGTTGCCCGTGTCGGCGATCGCCAGCGTATTGCCCGATGCGGCCAATGCGAACGGCCAGCAGACGCTGTCGCGGGTGGCGAAGCGCCAGCGATTGTCGCCTTTGTCGGCGAATCCGGACTGGGCGGCCAGACCGCAAGCGGCACTGTCCATGCGCAGATCGTCGAGGGGGTAGCCGATCAACCGGGAATTGGCGGTGTCGGCGCAAACCAGGCTGCCGTCATGGATCGCCATGCCATAGGGCATGTTGAGTGCGCGATTGTTCGGATGATAGGAGGCCCTGTTGTGATCATTGCCGTCGAAGCCGGATTGACCCAGCACGAAGCTGCAGGGCGCGCCGTCGGCGTTCGGCATGGAATTCCAGACCATGATGCGGTTGTTGCCGGCGTCCGCCACCAGAATTTTGTTGTTCTCGACAACCACGCTGTGCGGCCAGCGCATGCCGACAGCGCCGCCGACCCCAGAGGCATTGTCATCGCGGGTCGTTGCGTCAGCCTGGCCGAGGACCAGGTCGGCAGGCTGGCCGTTACGCTGGGGAATGGAGTTCCAGACCAGCACCCGGCGGTTTCCGGTGTCGGCAACAAACAACCTGCCATCGGCGATTGTGACCCCATAACACCAGTTCAGCGTATCGGCCGCGGCGGTTGCCTCGCCGCGGTTGGCGGCGCCGCTCGAAAAATCCGCCTGCCCGAGCACCAGGTCCGCCGGCTGGTTCGAATGCTCGGGCAGTGTGCGCCAGATCAGCACACGGTGGTTCCACGCGTCGGCAATCGCGAGCACCTTGCCATCGCTCGATACGCCCGTCGGCATGTTCAACGTGGCGGGACCGAGCGGTCCATGCGCGTTGCGGCCTTCGGAGTAGAAATCAGGCTGGCCGATCAGCAGATCCGCGTCGGCATTGTCTGCTTGCGGCACCTTGTTCCAGATCATCAGCCGATGATGGCCGGTATCGGCAACGAAGAACGGCCCACCATGTGGTGCCAAGCAGACGCCACGCGGCCCAAACAGCGAATTTGGCTGAGGCCTGATAGGATCGGGGAGTCCGTTAGAAGCGATCTGGTCGCCCAGAACGGTTCGCGCGCCACGCGGGTCAAGGAGCTGTTGTGTTACGCTGCCCGGGAGAGGACGGCGGTAATCGGGTGCCAGGGAGATGCGCATCATGACGACAGCCTCACCTCGACACGATTGCCGATGACGCGCACGGCATGCGACTGAAGCGCCACTTCGGGCGCGGTCAGGCACTCGCCGCTGGAAAGGTCATACCGGAAGCCATGATATGGACAGGTGATGATGCCTTCATCGATGCTGCCGCCGTCCAGCTCCATGCCAAGGTGCGCGCAGGCATTCTGGAAGCACGAAACCACCCCCTCCTGACGCGATAGGATCACATTTTGCCCACCCACCACGACGGCACTGATGCCGCCCTGCGGGATCTCATCGAGACGGCACACCAAATGCCAGCCGCCGACGGCGCCGAGCGCGAACGGGCTGACGAAGCGGACGCTGTCATTGTCGGCAGCGTTGCTCATGCCCTTGATCTGGATGATATCGGTGATCTCGGGACAGGCTTCCTCGACTGCCTTCTTTACACCCGCATGGAACGTGAGGGCCGAGGCCGGACAGCCGTCGCAGGCACCGACGAACCGCACCTCGATCGCCGGCGGCCTGACGTTGACCAACTCGACATTGCCGCCATGCGAGGCAAGCATCGGGCGCACCCCGTCCAACGCCGCCTCTACGCGTTCGCTGAGGCTGGGCTTGAGGATGTTGTGACGGCGCAGCACCGCGTAGACGACCTCGTCGGTGACCGCCTGCTTCATCGCCGCGAGCGCGGCCGGCTCATCCTTCAGCCCCCGCACCAGCCGTCGCAACGCCTCCCCATGCAGGTCCTCTATGGCGCGGCGGTAGGCTTCCACCGCGTTGCGTTGTGTCTCGTCCCAACTCGAAAAGATCGCCTCGACACGCTCGATGTCGCCGGCAAGACCGGCGAGATCCTCACGTTTGGTCGGGATCTGATCGATCGCGTTCATATCAACGGTACTTGAGGTTCTTGAACAGGTACGGCTGCAAGGCACCGCCAATCAGGCAGGCGAGTCCTGCTGCGGCCGCCAACGGCAAGCCGGCCTTGGCGAGGGCAATGACAAGCAGGGCGGTGATGGTCGCCCCTATCGCTGTCTGGCGATAGACCTTGCCGGGATCGGAGAAGAGCTTTCCCCGAAAGAAGAGCGTGATCGAGCTTTTTGCCATTTCCAACACGATTTGCCCCCTCAGCCGATCAGCGCCAGAATGATCAATCCGGCGACCAGTCCCGGCACGCCAGCGATCGGGCCGTAAAAACTGCCCATCATGGCGGCGAGTTCGTTGCCCAGTGATTTTCCGCCAATCGCGATGCCACCGATGGCTCCGCCGATGCCGGAGCAGACCAATCCGATGATGAGCGCAAGCAGCGCGCCAGCTGCCGTCAGTTCAACTCCTGCCACGTCATAGTCTCCTTGAGTTCGGTTCAGTTGAGATGGCGGTGTTCACCGCCACCTTGTTGATCGCTATCGCCAGGGGCTGACGAGAGCAGTTCACGTTCGATCTGCTCGAGGGCCTCGGCAACGGTACGCGCCTTCTCGGCCTGCCCGCTGGCGCTGAAAATCTCCCGGCTCTCGCGATAATACTCCCGAGCGGCGCGCACATTGGCGCGGTTGCCGTCCTCGGGCCGTTCCGGGTCGTCGGGAAGATTCCACAGGCAATTCGCCTTGTTGGCGACCGTGTTGGCATATTCGAGCGGCATCGTGGCCCGCAGACGAACTTTCAGCGCTTCGTCATAGGCGTCGAGCGCGCGCAAATTGTTTTCCAGCGTATGGCTTGAGGATGCGTATTGCAGGGCATTGCCGAGGTTGTTTTGCAACATGGCGTATTCGGCGGGATGATCGATCAGATTGACGATCTTCAAGCCTTCTTCGAAGGCCTGCACGGCCAGCGCCTCGCGCATTTTGGATCTGGCATCGGTGAACGGAATGGAGAGAAACGCCGTCGCCAGATTGTTCTGCAGGATGGCGAATTCCTTTGGGAAGTGTGCCTTGTCGAACGTGCGCAGGGCCCGCTGATAGGCCGAAATCGCGTCGGTGATGCGGGCCTTGTGCTGGCCGGCCAGATTCTGGATCGCCAGACCAAGGTTCATTTCGGCCTCTGCCAATTCTTCTGGTCGACCGAAATCGACCAGCGATGGCATGGCGGCCTCGAAGGCAGCGCGCGCTTGTTGCAACGCTGCCGTTCCTTCGTCTGGGAGGATCAAAAGAGCCGTGCCCTTGCGGGCAAAGATACGAGCCGCGAGCAGGCGTTCGTCCTGCGGGCAGACACTGAGCGCGCGATCGTAGAGGTCGACTGCCGCCAGGATCTGCTCAGCGTTCTTGGGGCGCTGCTGGAGCCCCATGGCGATTTCCATGAGCATCTCGGCACGCTCGGCGGGGCTCGCCGATTCGTCTTCTGCCGCAGCAATTGCTGCGCGCACCTCGTCTTCGGCGCGAGTGCTTTGCAACTGGGTTTCCTCCACGGCTGCTTTGGCGCAGCTTATTATCTTGGCAAAATGCTAGCCGAGTTTTCCAAAGCTGTCTACTTAAATTACCAACTGACAACTTAGTTTACAAAAACATGTCTTTGGCAACGAGCGCAGCCTGCTCCGGCTCCCAGTGCGCGAAAAATTCGCGCACCGTTTCATCATCAATTCCATGCTCCCGGAAGAAATCCGGCGCAAAGACCACGCGGTCGCCGGCACCGTTGCGACGCTTCAGCAGATAGCCGCCGGACGCGGCGTGACGAACCGGCAGGATCACCAGATCGTCGTCGCGCCGCAGCAGAATGACGCTCTCCAGGCCGGCAAAGTATCGGTCGCATGTTGCCGAAGACAGATAGAGCCCGCCGCGCCGGACCTGCACACTGGCGGGGGCCGCGTTCATGCGGGCACCTTGGCCAACCTTTCGCCGATGAGCACCTCGACGCGCCGTGAAACCTGCTGAGCCGACGCATAGACATCGTGCGACAGCCCTATGCCGAGGCCAAGTTCGGCGGCCTCGATCAAAAAGACCGTCACGTCGGTGGGAAACTCCTCGCGGAAAATCTGCCGTCCGGCATAAACGGCCGCGTCCCAGCGGAAATCATGAAGGTTGAGACCGGCGACATAGGGGCGTTCAAGGACCGCGCCAGGCACCTCGTGAATGGCGCCTGGCGTCACGCCGGTTTTTGACGCATCGACCACGATCAAGGTCGTGCAACCGCGCGCGGCAAACATGACCGACATGCCGTCCGTCCCCGCGTCCAGCAATTTGACATCCGGTCCTTCAAGGTTGCGTTGCCGCAATGCGCGTATGACCTCTATGCCCACCCCATCGTCTTGCCGGTTCAGATTTCCGCAGCCGATGACGATGATCATAGCGGTGCACTCATATGCGCCAGAGGCGGCAGGACCACTGCGGTTCAACGGGAACGGCGAGTTCGGGAAGCTCGCAGAAGCGCCGGTGGACCAGATAGTACATGCAGGTCTCGCAGGCCTGTTCGATGCCGCCGTGCTCCACGGGCTGGAGGGTGAAGCCTGCAATCACCAATCCAGCCGTAATGTCGCCGCCAGCCTCGCGCAACCGGCCAAGGATCTCGGCGACGCTGTCCTGGTCGTCGGCGCGTGGAAAAACTTCGGTCTTCAAGCCGCCAGCAAGCAAAGAGCGGATTTGGGCCGCCACATTCTCGTCGTTGGTTTCGTTCGCCACCAGCTCCTCCTACCGCGCGGGCCTAAGGTGACTGCAAGGGCCTAGATGCGCCAAAGCCTGCACCACCAATCGGCATCGACCGGCACGGCCAGTTCCGGCAGGTCGCACCATTCTCGGTGGACGAGGTAATACATGCATTCCATGCAGCGCTGCTTGTCAGGGCCGTAGGGTTGATCCACGAAGCCGCTGATGACCATCTTGCCCTCGATGTCGTCGGCCTTGAGCTGACGCAGTTCGGTCAAAATCGCGGCAAACTCCTTTTCCGTTTCGGGAAAAGGTTCGGTCTGCGTCTTTAGCCCGCCTTGCATCAATTGCGCCATTTTGCGCAGCAAAGCATGCTGTTGCTCGCTATTCATTGCCTGCGCTCCCGGGTTCGTGTGCAGCAGATCCGATCGTCCGGCGCGCGGCCGGACGATCGAGGCTGAGCGCGCTCGACGCGTTGCGTCGGATCAAGCCGTACGGAAGCGTGCGAGTTCTGTCCCGGTGCTGGCATCATGGGCATGCACGGTACAGACAAGACAGGAATCATACGAGCGGCAGACATGGCCGACTTCGACGGGATCACTTGGATCCGCGATCGGCGTGCCGATCAGCGCCTGCTCGATCGGGCCAAGCTCGCCACCGTCCGATCTCGGCCCGACATTCCAAGTGGTCGGCGCGATGATCTGGTAGTTCTTGATCTTGCCGTTTTGCACCTCGATCCAATGGCAAAGCGCGCCGCGGATGGCTTCAGTGGCGCCCCAGCCGCGGCCGTCCTTCTCCGTCGGCTTGACGTACCACGGGTCATTGAGGCGAAACTCGCGCAGCGCGTGCTCGGCCTGGCGATAGAGCTTGACGCCCTCGTGCATGCGGGCGAAGTGACGCAGCATGACACTGGCCCCGCCAAGCTTCTTGTACATGTCAAGAACAAGCGGGTCGTGATGCTGCCAGCTTTCGCCATGGCTACCACCTGCGATCAGCTGGCGGGCCAGAGGTCCAGCTTCGAGCCGACCGTTGTTGTCATGGCGCACCGCGGTCGACCATGAGTATTGATTATCGTATTCGACGGGATTCTTGCCGACGGCCTTTGTCGTGCGCTCGAACGGATGCTTTCCGCTGGGCTCATCGTACCAGGCATGCAAGACGTCCTCTCTTGTGTGGACCTGGTCCATCAGCTTATGGGTATCGGCCGCCCCGTCATAGACGCCGCTTTTCATCAGCAGTGAGGCGTTGCGGTTTTCGATCGTCGGCCGATTGTACTTGTCCTCATGCGGCAAGTAGCCCCACGAAACGTACTTCCCATGACCTTTGCCATACTTGTCGACACCGACGTCCACGCTCATGCGCCAAAACATGCCCAGATCCGAATTCGCGTGCTCGGGGCGCTCATCAAGCCAGGCCATGAAATCGTCATAGGAGCGAATTTGCTCGTACCGTTCGAAGGAGCAGCCCAGCCAAACCGGCTCCATCCAGTTGCGGCGGAAATGCTCGAGGATGGACCAGGCCCGGGTTACGTCAGTAAGCGTGGGCGCACACATCACGCCGCCAGGCACCATGTAGCTCGAATGCGGCCACTGGCCGCCCAGCAGGGCATAGATTTCGACGGGTCGTCCAGAGATCGTCACGCCAAGTTCATAGTTGGTGCCGGTGTATGGCGACCAGCGCTTGACCGCCTCCTCGTAGTATTTCGAATGCGAATAGTTCTTGTGCGTGTAGTCGATCATGAACAGGCCGTAGTGGTGTCTTGGCAAGCTCTGCAGGCTCTCGACGATCTGCCCGAGATTGCGCGCAAGGATGGCGTTGCGGGGAACCTCGGCTTTCCATGCGGTATCGAGCGCCCAGGCCGCGCAGGTCAGGTGCGAAGCGCCGCAGATACCGCAAGCGCGCGGTGTGACGACCAGCCCCGCCTGCGGATCCTTGTCGCGCAGGATAATCTCGAACCCGCGGAACAGTTCGGCTTGCGTCCAAGCGTTGACGACAACGCCATTTTGGATGTCGACGCGCACGTCGAGATCGCCCTCGACGCGGCCAACAGGAGAAATATCAAGTGTTTGAACAGCGGCTGACATGGTCTTCCGGACCTCCCTGGAAAATTGGATTCTAGCAATCGGTGACTTCAGACGACGAAGATGTCTTCTTCAGCCCAGCGCGGCGAAGCAGCCTTGGCTGCGGCCGTCAGCTTGATGTAACCGGTCTTGTCGACCCCGCTCGGCATGTCCTTTGGGACGCCCATGACGGTCTGTGTCTTGAATACGGTTCCCGGAGCCAGATCGAAGAAAGGGAATTCGGGCTCGGTGCAGCCCATGCACGGCATGCCCGCTCGGGTCTTGGACGATTGGCGGTTCCACAAAATGCGGTTGCACGGCGAATGCGTCATCGGCCCGCGGCAGCCCAGATCGTAGAACAGGCAGCCTTTGCGCTGACCAAACTCGGTCGCCGAAACCTTGTAGGCGAAGTGCATGTTGCGGGTGCAGCCGGTCTGCGTGAAGGACGTAAAAAAGGTCTTCGGGCGCTGGAATTCGTCCAGGGTGAGGTCACCACCGCGGCCGGTTGCGACCGCGACCACGATTTGCGTGATCCAGTCGGGGTGAGCCGGACAGCCTGGAATGTTGATTACTGGCAGACCGGCCTTGGATTTGAAATCCTTGCCCAGGAAGCCGCCATGGCCGCGCTTGAGGAATTGCAGGCCTTCGCTTTCGGACGGGTTTGGCGCGGTCGCGGGGATGCCGCCCCACGTCGCGCAGTCGCCAACGGCGACGACGAAATTGGCGACCTTGGACAGGTCCCTTACCCAGTCGCGCATGGGACGGCCTGCAAAGCGGTTCCATTCGCCTGTCCCGTTGGGGGCGTTCACCACCGTGCCTTCGAACACGAAAATGTCGAGCGCCAGCGTGCCTGCGGTCAGCGCCTTCAGCATCTTTTGCAGGTTCTCGCCTAGCTCGAGCCCGAGCGAGGGATGCCACAGCACATTAATGCCAAAGTCGGTAACCAGATCGCACGCGCTCGGTTCCTCGGCATTGAGAAACGACATCGTATTGCCGGAGCATGCTCCACCCTGGAGCCACAAAAGATTGGCCATTCTCTCCTCCACAGCCTGTAACGAAGCATTGCCGTATGCACGCCTCCGATTGATGTGAAGCAAGCGCCGTGCCAGCCGGCCGAGATGATCAGGAAATCGTTTGTTATCAATACATTGGCGTGTCCCGCACAAATCAGGCCGCCGAATAGGCGCGGGTCCCAAGCTGCAAACTAACTTTGCTGTTGGAAACTAGGTTGTGAACGACGCCAAGGACGTCACGACCTGTTTTCTACCCGTGACGATTGCCGCAGGCGGGACAGGTGACTTCGAGCAGATAGCCATACCAGATGCCTTGGCAGCGACTGCACCAGTGGCCCGTCGCCTGCCGTTCAGGCGCGCCGATCGCTTTTGCCATTGCCCCCTGCCCCAGATATTTGATCGGCTTGAGACGGCTTGAAGGCAGAACCCGGGACTGCGGAAAAGGAATTATGTCTGGTTGCGGCGGTGATGAGGGTTCGTCGGTGTGGCTCATGGCGCTCTCCTAAACGTCCGCGCTCAAAGCTTGAGCATAGGGTGGACATGACCGATTTGTCACCCGCGTTCGAGCAGCCACCTGCTAGCAGCCACGTGCCCGCCTCGCCAAGCCTGTCGTCGCAACATCCAGCATCACCGATTGCCAACGACAGGAGCCTGTCGCTACGGCTTCGCCGTCATTGGTGTTGCTGGCCGTGTTCGTTCAAGCTGTAGCGTTTGATCTTGTTTGCCAGACCAACCCGCGACAGCCCGAGTTCGTTTGCCGTGCGGCTTTGATTCCAGTGATTGCGAACAAGCGCCCTGCTGACGATCTGCTTTTCGAGGCTTTCCACCTGGTCCTTCAACGTCACGCCCTCCGGGAGAAAGGCAACGGCTTCCGAACTGCGCCGGGGCGGCGCAGCAAGGAGCGTCGCTGACATGTTGCGCGTCGTCAGATACTCGCCATCCTTGGCGAGAGCCACCATGCGGCGAATTTCATTTTCCAGTTCCCGGACATTGCCTGGAAATTCGCCGCTGGAAAGCTTTTCGATGGTGTTGGCCGTGATTCCCAGAATCTTGCGGCCAATGGCATCGGCATGTTTTGCCGCAAAGAACTCCGCCAAGGGTCCAATGTCTTCGGGGCGTTCTCTCAGGGAAGGGACTTCGAACTCAAAGCCTTTCAGACGGAAATAGAGATCCTGCCGGAACTCGCCACGCGCGACCAGATTTTTCAGGCGCCGGTTGGATGCCACTATGATGCGAACATCACAGTGTGTGACCCTGTCGGAGCCAAGGGGCTTGACCTCGCCCTCCTGGAGAAATCGCAACAAGCTCACCTGAAAGGACGGCGACACTTCGGAAATCTCATCCAGGAAAACCGTCCCGCCGTCGGCGGCGCGAAACAGACCCAGCCGATCCGAGATAGCCCCGGTAAAGGATCCACGCTTGTGTCCAAACAATTCCGACTGCAGCAATTCGTCGGGCACGCCGCCACAGTTCTGCACGAGAAGAGGACTTGCCCGGCGCATTGAGTTGTAATGGATGGCCCTGGCCAGCAGTTCCTTGCCCGTGCCCGTCTCGCCTTCGATGAGAATCGGCAGCTCGGTCTTGGCCGCTTGCCGCGCCAGATCGCACAATTCAGCCATTTTCGCGCTGACATAGACGAGTTTTTCGAAACGCTGGCTCTCCGCTCTGAAGGCGGCATTCTTGCGCTCACCGAAGATCAGTCCGTCGCCCGAAATCTTGAACTCCCGAGACAGGATGCGATGGCGGCGTGCAAGTTCGCGGGTCTCCAGTGCTCTTTCGACAAGCAGGCCCAATTGCGAAGCATCAACCGGCTTCAGCAGAAACTGATAGATTGCTGCCTGGGACAATGCCGGCTCCGAGATGCAGTCCGATTTCGACGTCACATAGATGCGGGTGATGTCGGGATGAGACACCCGAAGGCTGGTGAGGAAGGTGAGACCGGCATCTTCCCCCTCATGATCCTCCGCTATGGCCAGATCGACGTGGATGGTGGCCATCGTGGTCAGAGCTTCAGAAAAGGAGTGCGCCAGGACAACACGGTATGCGTAACGCTCGGCCAGCACATGAAGCGGCCACGTCCAGTCGCTGCCCTGGCGCGATACGATAACGACGGTGCCCGGTTCATCCATATAAGTTGGTTTCCATTTTGCGCACCTTGTTAGCAAAAGGGCGTGACGGCTTCAATTGTCATGAATGGCTGCTTCCTGCCAAACACAGAGCGGGTTATGCGCCGACACAGGGTCTTAGCGGACCTCCGGATAGAGTTTCGCCGAGACCGGCAGGAAAGCGGCTCCCTTGCGCGCCAGGAAGGCGCAGAACGCCCCGATGGCTGGCGTCACGACGCGGTCGCTGCGCACCACCGAAAACCATTGGCGGCGAATTGGCATCCCCACCACATCGAGCACCGACAGCCGTCCGGCCTGGACCTCGAAGGCTATGGTGTGGGCGGAGATGAAGGCAACGCCCAGTCCAGCCATCACGGCCTGCTTGATCGTTTCGTTGGAATCCATCTCCGTTCCCGGCTGCTCCAATCGCCCGGGGATGTCGCCGAGAAACCGTTCGAACGACATGCGCGTGCCCGAACCCGGTTCGCGCACGATGAAATGCTCCTTCGCGATCCTGGCTTTGGTGATGTCGCGCGCCCGTGCCAGCGGATGATCGGGGGCGGCCGCGATGATCAAGGGGTGGTCGCCGAATACTTTGGCCTCCACCGGCAGGTCCGGTGGCGGTCGCCCCATCAGCGCAATATCAAGGACATGGTCTTTTAACTTTGCAATGGTTTCGGCCCGGTTGCCGATCACCAGCTTCAATTCGATATCGGGAAATTCCTTCTTGAAGCCAGCAATGATCTGCGGAGCGAAATACTTCGCCGTGGAGACCGCGCCGACGATCAAATGCCCTTTCCTGATACCCTTGACGGCATCAATCTCCTCCTGGAGCAGGCGCAATCGCTCATCGATGGCGTGTGCCGCTTCGATGAAGGTCAAACCTGCGTCAGTCGGACGCACGCCTTGCGGAGCGCGTTCGAAAAGCTGAATTCCGGCCTCTTCTTCAACCTGTTGAAGCTGTAACGTCACCGCCGGTCCGCTCAGTCCCAACGCCTTGGCAGCATTGATGATTTTCCCCTCTCGGTGGATGGCCGAGATGATGCGAAGATGACGGAGCGTGATGTTGCGCATCTGCTGAAGTAAGCAGAACTTATCTCGGTCGTAAATAGATTAAAGTTTACTAACCCATATCGGGCTGTTCCAACCGTCTTCAGATCTGCGGCGGCAATCGCGGGATCGGGAGGGGAAAATGAGCAATCCGACACTCGAGGCCTTTTTGGCGTCGCACGAACAGCAAGGGCATGATGGCGACGTTCTCGCAACAGTGGCGGCGCTGGCTGGTGCCGCCCTTGCGATCAACAACGCCATCCGCTCTGGCCCTCTGGGGGCCGCCTTTGGCGGCACCAACGCAACGGTCAACGCGGACGGCGATACCCAAAGGCACCTGGACCTTCATGCCGATGAGATCTTTCTGGAAGCCATGCGCCGGGCGCCGGTGCGGTGCGTCGCCTCCGAAGAGCGGATCGCGCCGGTCGCACTCGACCCAGAAAGCCGCATCGCGCTGGCCATCGACCCCCTGGACGGCTCGTCCAACATCGACGTCAACGTGTCGATCGGCACGATATTTTCGCTTCTCCCAGCGACTGGCGCGCCCGGCATCGACCCGGCCGCCTTTTTTCTCCAGCCAGGCAGCAGCCAGCTCGCAGCAGGCTTTTTCGTTTACGGACCGCAGCTGGTTCTGGTTCTGACGCTTGGCCACGGCACCCACGCCTTCGTCTTCTCGCCAGAACTTGGCACCTTCGTTCAGACCCATGAGAGCGTGGCAGTGGCCGAACGCACCCAGGAGTTCGCCATCAACGCTTCCAACTACCGCCATTGGGAAGAAGCCGTGCGGCTCTATGTGGATGACTGCCTGAAGGGCGAGGAAGGTCCGCGCGGCAAGAACTTCAACATGCGCTGGATCGCCTCGCTTGTCGCCGATGTCTATCGCATCCTGATGCGGGGCGGCGTCTTTCTTTATCCCGCCGATAGCCGTGCCGGTTATGCGAGCGGCCGGCTGCGGCTCGTCTACGAAGCCAACCCCATAGCGATGCTGGTGGAGCAGGCCGGCGGACGCGCGACCAATGCGCTTTGCAGCATCCTCGACATCATTCCGACCGGCCTTCACCAACGCGTGCCGCTCGTCTTCGGCTCCGCCAGGGAGGTCGAGCGCGTTGCCCGCTACCATACCGAGCCAAGCGCGATAGCCGAGCGTTCACCGCTGTTTGGCAACCGTGGCCTATTTCGGGCCTGATCAGGGAAGCACAAGATGTCGGCCAAGCACCCCATCATTTCGATCACGGGCTCCTCAGGTGCCGGCACCACGTCGGTCAAGCGCATCTTTGAGCAGATCTTCCGTCGCGAAAATGTCGATGCCGCGTATATCGAGGGCGATGCATTCCACCGCTACGATCGCGCGGCGATGAAGGTGAAGGTTGCCGAGGACGAGAAAGGTGGCAACCCCTACTTCACCCATTTCAACGCCGAGGCCAACGAACTCGATGCGCTCCAGGAGGTCTTCGAGGCGTATGGGTCGAGAGGCACCGGCCGCACGCGAACCTATGTTCACGATGAAGCGGAAGCAGAGCTCTATGGCTGCGAGCTCGGCACATTCACACCCTGGCGCGAGTTCGCCCCAAGTGACCTGCTCTTCTATGAGGGCCTGCATGGTTGTGCCGTCACCGAGAGGGTCGATCTGGCCAAACACGCTGACCTCAAGATTGGCGTCGTGCCGGTCATCAACCTTGAATGGATCCAGAAGATTCACCGCGATCGCTCCACGCGAGGCTATTCGACCGAAGCCGTGGTGGACGTGATCCTTCGGCGCATGCCCGATTATGTGCGCCACATCGTGCCGCAATTCTCAAAGACGGACATCAATTTCCAGCGCGTGCCGATCGTCGATACCTCCAATCCATTCGTCGCCCGCTGGATCCCGACACCTGACGAATCGATGCTGATCATCCGCTTCGCCAACCCGCGCGGCATCGATTTCCCCTACCTGCTTTCGATGATCCACAACTCGTTCATGTCGCGCGCCAATTCGATCGTCGTGCCGGGCAACAAGCTCGACCTAGCCATGCAGCTGATCCTCACACCGCTGATCATGCAACTGATCGAACGCAAGCGCCGCGCCAACTGAGGAAGCTGAGATGAACCAGATCGCGATCGACAACCCCGCCCCCGCCAAGGCCGATGAACAGCTGATGGCGAACGCCATCAGGGCGCTCGCCATGGATGCGGTTCAAAAGGCAAATTCCGGCCATCCCGGCATGCCGATGGGCATGGCCGATGTTGCCACCATCCTGTTCAATCGCTTCCTCCAAATCGACCCGTCGCGTCCCGATTGGCCCGACCGCGACCGTTTCGTTCTGTCGGCAGGCCATGGCTCGATGTTGCAATACGCGCTGCACTATCTGCTCGGCTACGAAGACATGCCGATCGAGGAGTTGCAGCGCTTCCGACAGCTTGGCAGCCGCACCGCCGGGCATCCCGAATACGGCCATGCCCTTGGCATCGAAACCACGACAGGTCCGCTTGGCCAGGGCATTGCGACGGCGGTCGGCATGGCATTGGCCGAGCGCATGCTTGCCGCCCGGTTTGGTGCCGGTCTCGTCGACCACTACACATATGCCATCGCCGGCGATGGCTGCCTGCAAGAGGGGATGAGCCACGAGGCGATTGACCTTGCCGGCCATCTCGGCCTGGCGAAATTGATCGTGCTGTGGGACGACAATCGCATCTCCATCGACGGTCCGACCTCGCTGGCGACGTCGATGGACCAACCGATGCGCTTCCAGGCCGCCGGCTGGAGCGTGCTTTCGATCGACGGCCACGACCTGGAGGCAATCGCGGCGGCGCTGAAGCAGGCACGGACGTCTGACCGGCCGACGTTGATCGCTTGCCGAACCACAATCGGAAAGGGCGCGCCGAACCTGGGCGGTTCGGAAAAAACCCATGGCGCGCCGCTCGGCGAGGCCGAAATCGCCGCGACACGAACAAACCTTGGTTGGGATCATCCACCCTTCGAGATCCCCGGCGAAGTCTTGCGCGCCTGGCGCACCGCGTCGGCACGCGGACAAACCGCGCGTGCGGCGTGGGAGGCGCGGCTTGCCGCTTCGCCGCGCCGCCGGGAGTTCGAAAGTGCGGTGGCTGGCGACCTTCCCGAAGCCCTCTTCGAGGCGCTGGAGGCCTTCCGCCAGCAGCATTTCGACAAAGCGACCAACTGCGCCACCCGCAAGGCCTCTGAATTGGCCCTGGGTGTCATCAACGAGGCGACGCAGCAGACCGTCGGTGGATCGGCGGACCTTACTCATTCCAACTTGACCATCACCAAGGGCATGGCTCGCGTCTCACCGGGCGACTTTTCCGGCCGCTACATCCACTATGGCATCCGCGAGCACGCCATGGCGGCGGCCATGAACGGCATGGCGCTGCATGGCGGGCTTGTCCCTTATGGCGGGACGTTTCTGTGCTTTGCCGATTATGCGCGCGGCGCAATGCGGCTCTCGGCGCTGATGGGCCAGCGCGTCATCTATGTGATGACCCACGATTCCATCGGACTTGGCGAGGATGGGCCGACGCACCAGCCTGTCGAACATCTGGCGATGCTGCGTGCCACGCCCAACCTCAACGTCTTCCGTCCAGCCGACATCATCGAGACAGCCGAATGCTGGGAGCTGGCGCTAAGATCAAAGCACCGGCCGAGCGTGCTGGTCTTGTCGAGGCAGAACCTGCCGATGCTGCGCACGAAGGCTCCCGAAGCCAGCCGCTCCGCCAAAGGGGCTTACCTCATGCGCAAGCCCGTCGGCCGGCGTGATGTGACGCTGATTGCCACCGGTTCGGAAGTCGAGATCGCCCGCGCGGCCGCTGACTTGCTGCTGGAGCGCCATCATATGCGGGTTGCCCTGGTTTCCATGCCCTGCTGGGAACTCTTTGAAGAACAAGACGAAGCCTATCGCGCCGAGGTTCTGGGAACAGCCCCGCGCATAGCCGTCGAGGCGGCGGCGCGCCTTGGTTGGGACCGCTGGATTGGTGAAGGTGGCGCCTTCGTTGGAATGACCGGCTTTGGCGCCAGCGCACCGGCGGCGGAGCTTTACAGGCATTTCGGGATCACAGCCGAGGCGATTGCCGCGGCCGCTTGTGCAGTTGTTCAGAAGGATTGAAGCCTTGACCGTCAGAGTTGCCATCAACGGATTTGGCCGCATCGGCCGCAACATCCTGCGCGCCATCCACGAATCCGGCCGCAAGGATATCGACGTCGTCGCCGTCAACGACCTCGGCCCGGTCGAGACCAACGCGCATCTGCTGCGTTACGACAGCGTGCACGGCCGCTTCCCGCATGAAGTGACTGTCGATGGCGACCAGATCACAGTCGGCAAGGAAAAGTTCAAGGTCACCGCGATCAAGGACCCGACGCAGCTGCCGTGGAAGGAACTCGGCATCGACATCGCGCTCGAATGCACCGGCATCTTCACCGCCCGCGACAAGGCCGCCGCGCATCTGGCCGCCGGCGCAAAGCGCGTCATCGTCTCGGCTCCGGCCGAAGGCGCCGACCTCACCGTCGTCTACGGCATCAACCACGACCAGTTGACCAAGGACCACATCGTCATCTCGAACGCGTCCTGCACCACCAATTGCCTGGCGCCGCTGGCTGCCGTGCTGCACGAGACCGTCGGCATCGAAAAGGGCATGATGACGACGATCCATTCCTACACGGGCGACCAGCCGACGCTGGACACCATGCACAAGGATCTCTACCGCGCCCGCGCCGCCGCTTTGTCGCAGATCCCGACCTCGACCGGTGCCGCCAAGGCGATCGGCCTGGTGCTGCCCGACCTCAAGGGCAAGCTCGACGGCATTTCGATCCGCGTGCCGACCCCGAACGTCTCGGTCGTCGATTTCAAGTTCATCGCCAAGCGCTCGACCACCGTCCAGGAAATCAACGACGCGGTCATCGCCGCCTCCAACGGCAAGCTCAAGGGCATCCTCGGCGTCACCCATCATCCGAACGTCTCGATCGACTTCAACCATGATCCGCGCTCCTCGATCATGGCACTCGACCAGACCAAGGTGATGGACGGCAACTTCGTTTCGGTGCTGTCCTGGTACGACAATGAATGGGGTTTTTCCAACCGCATGGGCGACACCGCGGTCGCTGTTGGGGGCGTGCTTTGAAGCCCCTCCCCGACATCCGCACCACTGACGTTGCCGGCAAGACCGTTCTCGTTCGCGCCGACCTCAACGTGCCTCTAAAGAATGGCATGGTGGCCGATGCCACCAGGATAGTGCGCTTTGCTCCAACTGTGAGGGATCTGCTGGCGCGCGGCGCCAAGGTTGTCGTCATGACGCATCTTGGCAGGCCCGACGGTGACGCCAATCCCATCTATTCGGTGAGGCCGGTAACAGGGACGCTGTCCAGCGAAGTCGGCCGCGAAGTCGTGTTCGTCGCAGACTGTGTCGGTGCCACTGCCGAAAAGGCTGCCAGGCATCATCAAGACGGCAAGGTCCTCCTGCTCGAAAACCTTCGTTTTCATAAGGGCGAGGAGGCCAACAGCCGCAATTTTGCATTGCAGCTCTCGGTCAACGGCGATCTCTTTGTCAATGACGCCTTTTCGTGCGCTCACCGCGCGCATGCTTCGACCCACGCAATCGCGCAAATCATGCCCGCCTACGCCGGCCCGTCCCTGCTTGCCGAAGTCGCCGCACTGACTGCCGCCCTCGACGCGCCGGGAAGGCCGGTGGCCGCTCTGGTGGGAGGTTCCAAGGTCTCGTCCAAGATACGGGTGTTGAAGAACCTGATCGGCAGGATGGATCACCTGATCATCGGCGGCGGCATGGCCAACACATTTCTGGCTGCAAGCGGATACCGTGTGGGGCGATCCGTCTACGAACCAGACTGCGTTTCGATCGCCCGCGACATCATGGAGGCTGCGGCGGCTAACGGTTGCCGTATCCTTTTGCCCAGCGACGTGACCGTGGCCAAGATGTTCGAGGCAGAAGCTCTGGCCACTATCGTCCCCGTGGCAGCTGTTCCTGACGAGGCAATGGCGCTCGACGTTGGTCCAAGGACAGTCGCAGACATCAAGGATGTCCTGAACGCCTGCCGCACCCTGCTGTGGAATGGGCCGCTGGGCGCGTTTGAGATGCGGCCATTTGGAGACGCCACATTCGCTGTCGCGCGCCACGCAGCGGCACTGTCAAAGGCCGGACAACTCGCCACCATCGCAGGCGGCGGCGACACGGCGGCCGCGCTGTCGTTGGCGGGCGTTGCCGACCAGATCACCTACCTTTCGACCGCCGGTGGCGCCTTCCTGGAATGGCTGGAAGGCTGCCGCTTACCCGGCATCGAAGTGCTGCGCAAAAGAGTCGAAAATTCGGAGACCGTCTGACATGGCCAAGATTACACTTCGACAGCTGCTCGACCACGCCGCTGAACGTGACTACGGCGTTCCAGCCTTCAACATCAACAATATGGAGCAAGGTCTCGCCATCATGCAGGCGGCAAAGGCCTGCGACGCCCCGGTTATCATCCAGGCCTCGCGCGGGGCTCGCGCTTACGCCCATGACATCATGCTCTCGAAGATGATGGAGGCTTTGGCGGAAATCTATCCCGACATCCCGCTTTGCGTCCATCAGGACCACGGCAACAACGAGGCCACCTGCCTGACCGCGATCCGCCACGGCTTCACCTCGGTCATGATGGACGGATCGCTCCTGGCCGACGGCAAGACGCCGGCGAGCTATGACTACAATGTGGAGATGACGGCAAGTGTTGCCGAGATGGCGCATGCGGTCGGCGCTTCGGTGGAAGGTGAGCTCGGTGTGCTTGGGTCGCTGGAAAGTGGCCATGGCGAGGCCGAGGATGGGCATGGCGCGGAGGGCGCGCTCAGCCACGATCAATTGTTGACGGATCCCGAGCAGGCGGTCGACTTCGTCATGCAGACGAAGGTCGACGCGCTGGCGATCGCCTGTGGCACAAGCCACGGCGCCTACAAGTTTTCGCGGCGGCCTGACGGCGACATCCTCGCCATGCATGTCATCGAGGCCATCCACCAGAAACTGCCAAACACGCATCTGGTGATGCACGGCTCTTCTTCGGTGCCGCAAGAACTGCAGGACATCATCAACAGCTATGGCGGAGAGATGCCCCAGACCTTCGGCGTGCCGGTGGAAGAGATCGTGCGCGGCATCCGCCACGGCGTGCGCAAGATCAATATCGACACCGATTGTCGCATGGCCATGGCCGCGCAGTTCCGCAAGGTCGCGGTCAGCAATCGCGCCGAGTTCGACCCTCGCAAATTCCTCAAGCCGGCCATGGATGCCATGCGCGATCTGTGCCGCGAGCGCTTCGAGGCCTTTGGCTGCGCCGGCAATGCCAGCCGGATCAAGGTGATGCCCTTGGACGAGATGGCCAGGCGCTACGCAACGGGCCTGCTCGACACGCAAGTGGCAGCCAGCAGGGCTGCCTGAAGCACCAATTTTTGATGGAAGGATCTGAACGATGACCGCACAACCGACGGAGCTGAGAGGCAAGGAACGCTATCGCGCTGGCGTCCTCAAATACGCACAGATGGGGTATTGGAACGGCGACTACGTGCCCAAGGATACCGATCTGATCGCGCTTTTCCGCATCACGCCCCAGGACGGCGTCGATCCGATCGAGGCCGCGGCCGCCGTTGCCGGCGAATCGTCGACTGCAACCTGGACCGTGGTCTGGACCGACAGGCTGACGGCGGCCGACCAGTACCGGGCAAAGGCCTATCGGGTCGATCCGGTGCCGGGGCGGCCGGGCGAATATTTCTGCTACGTCGCCTACGACCTGATCCTGTTCGAGCCGGGGTCGATCGCCAACCTGACGGCCTCCATCATCGGCAACGTGTTTTCGTTCAAGCCGCTTATGGCGGCGCGGCTGGAAGACATGCGGCTGCCCGTCGCTTATGTGAAGACCTTCAAGGGACCGCCAACCGGCATCGTGGCCGAACGCGAGCGGCTGGACAAGTTCGGCCGTCCGCTTCTGGGGGCCACCACCAAGCCGAAACTCGGGCTTTCAGGCAAGAATTACGGCCGCGTGGTCTACGAGGGCCTGAAGGGTGGGCTCGACTTCATGAAGGACGACGAGAACATCAACTCGCAACCCTTCATGCACTGGCGTGACCGGTTCCTCTACTGCATGGAAGCCGTCAATCGGGCAGCCGCCGAAACCGGCGAGATCAAGGGACACTATCTCAACATCACGGCCGGCACGATGGAGGAGATCTACCGGCGTGCCGAGTTCGCCAAGGAACTGGGATCGTGCATCGTCATGATCGACCTGATCATTGGCTACACGGCAATTCAGTCGATCTCGGAATGGTGCCGGAGCAACGACATGATCCTGCATCTGCATCGCGCCGGGCACGGAACCTACACCCGCCAGAAGAACCACGGCATCTCGTTTCGCGTCATCGCCAAGTGGATGCGGCTGGCCGGCGTCGACCACATCCATGCCGGCACGGCCGTCGGCAAGCTGGAAGGCGACCCGATGACGGTCCAGGGCTATTACAATGTCTGCCGCGAACTCAAGAACGAGGTCGACCTTGCGCGCGGCATCTTCTTCGAGCAGGACTGGGCCGACACGTTGAAAGTCATGCCTGTGGCCTCTGGCGGCATCCATGCCGGCCAGATGCATCAATTGCTTGAATTGTTCGGCAACGACGTCGTGCTGCAGTTCGGCGGCGGCACGATCGGCCATCCAATGGGAATCCAGGCGGGCGCAACCGCAAACCGCGTTGCGCTGGAAGCCATGGTGCTTGCCCGCAACGAGGGCCGCGACATTGCCGCCGAGGGCCCGGAGATACTTCGCGCGGCGGCCCGATGGTGCAAACCCCTCGAAGCCGCCCTCGATGTGTGGGGCAACATCAGTTTCAACTATCAGTCCACCGACACGTCGGACTTTGTCCCCACCCCCGCCACCGCCGTCTAGGGAGCACGATCATGCGCATCACACAGGGCACTTTTTCCTTTCTGCCGGACCTCTCGGACGAGCAGATCTGGGCGCAGATCGAATATTGCCTGCGCAACGATTGGGCGGTCGGCGTCGAATACACCGACGACCCGCATCCGCGGAATATATTCTGGGAGATGTGGGGCAACCCAATGTTCGACCTCAAGGATGCGGCCGGCGTGATGATGGAGGTCCGCGCCTGCCGCGAAGCCCATTCAGACAGCTACATCCGCGTCAATGCCTTCGATTCCTCGCGCGGTTTCGAGACCGTGATGCTGTCCTTCATCGTCAATCGGCCGAAGGTCGAGCCCAAATTCGTGCTCACCCGCACCGAGGCCAACAGCCGCGTGCAGCGCTATTCGATGAAGGCTGCACTTTAAAAGCCGAGGAGAGGAGCATCCATGATTGCCGCGCAGACAGTCGCAACGGCACAGCCGAGCGTGGACCTGGCCGCCGACTTCCGCGAGTCAGGGGTGGCCGAGATTCTGGCGGAGCTTGATCGCGATCTGATCGGTCTCAAGCCGGTCAAGCAGCGTATTCGCGAGACGGCAGCACTCCTGCTCGTCGATCGCGCCCGCAGCCGGCTGGGGCTTTCGACGCAGACACCGACCCTGCATATGAGCTTTACGGGCAATCCAGGCACCGGCAAGACGACGGTCGCGCTCAGGATGGCAAGTCTGCTCCATCGGCTTGGTTACGTGCGCAAGGGCCATCTCGTCTCGGTAACGCGCGACGATCTCGTCGGCCAGTATATCGGTCATACCGCGCCGAAGACAAAGGAGGTGCTGAAGAAGGCGATGGGAGGCGTGTTGTTCATCGACGAAGCTTACTATCTCTACCGTCCAGACAACGAGCGCGACTATGGCCAGGAGGCCATCGAAATCCTGTTGCAGGTGATGGAGAACCAGCGTGACGACCTTGTCGTCATCCTTGCCGGCTACGCCGACCGGATGGAGCGCTTCTATCAGTCCAATCCCGGATTTCGCTCGCGCATCGCACACCACATCGACTTCCCGGACTACGAGGACGCAGAGCTGCTTTCCATTGCCCAGACGATGCTGGCCAAGCAAAATTATGTGCTCGACGAGGAAGCGACGGGGGTCATGGCCGCCTACATCTGCGCCAGGCGCACGCAGCCGCATTTCGCCAATGCGCGCTCGATCCGCAATGCCTTGGACCGCGCCCGGTTGCGTCACGCCAATCGTCTTTTCGAGACATCGGTTGGCCCGGTGACCGCGCAGGACATGTCGACCATCCGTGCCGATGACATCAGAGCCAGTCGAGTGTTCTCGACGCCAACAGCCGCGGAAGGTCCGACAACGTGAAACAGACGATCATTGCCCCATCGGTCCTCTCGGCCGACTTCTCGCGGCTGGGCGAGGAAGTCGAGACCATTGCCGCGGCAGGTGCCGATTGGATCCATCTCGACGTCATGGACGGGCACTTCGTGCCCAACATTACCTTCGGTCCTCCCGTGATCAAGGCGATCCGCAACCGGACGAACAAGGTGTTCGACTGTCACCTCATGATCACGCCCGCTGATCCCTATCTTGCAGCCTTCGCCGACGCAGGCTGCGACATCATAACGGTCCACGCGGAAGCCGGAGTGCATCTCGACCGATCGCTCCAGGCCATCCGCGATCTCGGCAAGAAGGCCGGCGTGTCGCTCAATCCGTCGACGCCGGTGGAGGTTATCGAATATGTGCTGGATCGTCTCGATCTCGTTCTGCTGATGACGGTCAACCCAGGGTTCGGCGGCCAGGCCTTCATTCCGTCGGTGGTCGAGAAAGTGAAACGGGTGAAGGCGATGATCGGTGATCGACCGATCGACATCGAAATTGACGGCGGGGTGACGTCGCAGACCGCACCTCTCGTCGCGGCCGCCGGCGCCAACGTCTTGGTTGCGGGCTCGGCCATCTTCAAAGGCGGGACGGCCGCGGCATACAGCGCCAACATCGCTGCTATTCGCCAAGCCGCCGATGCGGCTTCGTGAGACTGGCGCCATGAAGGCGAGCCCGGCATTCGCGGACCTGCCCCTGCGGGCAGTCTTCTTCGACCTCGATGGAACGCTTGTCGATTCAGCTCCTGATATGGCCGCTGCCGTCAATGAGCTGATGGCGCAATACGGACTGGAGCCGCACTCGCTCGAGGCAGTGCGTGGCATGATCGGCCATGGCGTCGAGAAACTCATCGAACGAGCATTCGCGGCACATTCGGTCTCGCTTGGCTTGAATGATCGAAATGCAAGCCACGCGAGGATGAATGAAGTCTATGGTCGCCATCTCACCCGATTGACGGCGTTGCGCCCCGGAGCCGACAGAGCGCTGACCGCGGCTCGCAAGGCGGGAATGCGGAGCGGCGTCGTCACCAACAAGCCGGAAGGCTTCTCACGCATTGTGCTGGCGCATTTCGGCCTGTTGAACGAACTGGATGTGGTGATCGGCGGCGATGCTGGCTACCTGAAAAAACCTGCTCCCGATATGCTTCTGGCTGCCTGCCAGGCATGCGACTGCAGCAGCGCGCATGCGGTTATGGTGGGTGACAGTCTTGCCGACGTCGGAGCCGCCAGGGCTGCCGGCATGCGCTCCATCATAGTGCGCGGTGGCTATGCCGAACTGGCGGCCGAAGCTCTCGGCGCTGACTGCGTTGTCGACTCGCTCGACCAGCTGGAACCGGTTTTCCTGAGGTCAAAAAGGGTAGTGTAATGGCTATTCGAGCGCTTGTCTTCGATGTTGATGGCACGCTCGCGGAGACTGAAGAGCTGCACCGTCAATCTTTCAACCAGGCTTTTGCCGAGGCCGGGCTTGGCTGGGTCTGGGACCGTAGCCTGTACACCGACTTGCTCGGCACTACGGGAGGGCGCGAGCGCATTGTTTCGTATGCCCAGATGGCGGGACACAATGTCGACCCAGATCTTCTGCACGCACGAAAAACGGAAATTTATAACGTCAAGATCAACGAAGGCCTGGTCAGCCTCAGGCCCGGCGTGGCGGAGCTGATTGAGCATGCCACACAGGAGGGGGTGATGCTCGCGATCGGGACGACGACCAGCAGGCAAAATGTGGTGTCGCTCCTTCATAGCACGCTCGGCCCAAGGTCCCTGAATCTGTTTTCCAGCATCCGTACGGGCGAGGACGTGCGCGCCAAAAAACCTGATCCTGAAGTCTATAGGCTGGTGCTATCTGACCTTGGTCTAGGGGGTTCCGAATGTCTTTGCATCGAAGATTCCAGGAATGGACTTATGGCTGCTCGTGCGACCGGCATGCGCACGGTCATCACGGCCAGCCTGTTTACGTCTCACGATGACTTCAGCGGTGCCGATCTCATCCTGCGCAATCTGGCGATGCCATGGTCATCGGCTGAGTTCAAACCTTATACGTCGATGATGGACCAGCCTCTCGACGTGAGCCGCCTTCTGAGGCGCGCCGGAGGAAAGTCCGGCAGTCGGCGAACGGGCGCTTCAATATCGCCAACGTCGTCGAGCGGACCCGGACCGGCACCCAAGTGATGTTGGCGAGACCGGTAACTTCTCTGGGGTGATCGCGGCCACGATTTGTTAGCGTGGACTAGGCCATCAACGTCCCCTTGTTCAAGGAGACAACGATGGCG
>NZ_FMXM01000055.1 GCF_900103325.1 Mesorhizobium qingshengii
CATGCTCCGGGGCGTGATCGAAAGCCTTTGAGTTCAACAGATTGAAATGCCTGGGGATTTTTGAAATGAACCTAGACTGGAAGACGTTCACCAACGAGTTGTCGGGCGGGTTGCGCGAACTGCGTGGCGGGACGCCCGAGGTGATGAAGGGATTCTCTGCCATCGCACAGGCAGCGCTGAAGGCCGATGCACTGGACGTCAAGACCAAGGAGTTGATCGCCCTTGCCATCAGTGTCGCGATGCGCTGCGATGACTGTATCGGCTTTCACGCCAAGGCTGCGTTCGACAGGGGCGCAAGCCGCGAAGAGGTGCTTGAGACCCTTGGTATGGCGATCTACATGGGCGCAGGGCCGTCAGTCATGTACGCGGGCCACGCAATAGAAGCGTTCGATCAGTTCGGCAATTCGGGCTGAAGAGGTTGATTCTCAACCGGTATGCCGACGGCTCACGATCACGCCTTTTCTTGTGCTCGACAAAGCCTTGCCAACCGACAGACCCGATGGAAGGTGGACCGGGTTCCGCAACACGTGGAACGACATGACGCAGTCGAACGGAAAGCCGTTCCTCTTCCAGAGCGCTCAACGCAGTGGAGGCGCCACAATCTTGCCCGGTTCCGGCCACAATCGATTAATACGGTGATAAGCAATTCCTGCGCACAAAGGATCGGGGTTCAAGACGTCGTTGGTATTCGTCGAGTGAGTGCTTTGGCTCCTCTGATGGTCAAGCAGCGGCGCCTCAGTCGAGACTGTAGGGGACATCAGGAAAATGCAGGCTATGACGCACCCGCGTCTTCGTCGCGCTGCTACAGTCGCGTTGTTCGCGGTGTCGGCTGCCTTGCTGGCGGCTTGCGCGTCGCAGCCTGAACCGAAAGCGATGGTCTACAAGAAGACCCGCTCCAAGGAATATTTCTCCGAATCCGAATACGGGGTGAAGGCAAGCCCGCGTGTCACCTTCAAGATGGCTGGCCTGCAACGTGGCGGCGGCCGTGATCAGCTCGGCAAGCCCTATCAGGTCCGCGGCAAGTGGTACTATCCCAAGGAAGACAAGCATTACGCCAAGGTTGGCCTGGCTTCCTGGTATGGCGATGCCTTCCACGGCCGGCTTACGGCCAATGGTGAAGTCTACGACATGACTCACCTGACGGCGGCGCACCCGACCATGCCGCTGCCAAGCTATGCCCGCGTCACCAATCTCAAGACCGGCAGTTCGGTCATCGTGCGCGTCAACGATCGCGGCCCTTACCACGAGGGTCGCATCATCGATGTGTCGGAGCGCGCCGCCCAAATGCTTGACTATGCCAACATCGGCACCGCCGAGGTGAAGGTCGAGTATGTCGGCCGTGCGCCGCTCGACGGCAAAGACGACCAGTATCTGATGGCTTCCTATCACCCTGGCAACAGGGCGCCGGATCCGTCGGATGGATTGCCGACCGGCGTCATGGTTGCCATGAATGGCCCGTCGCCAAGCCTCCCCGTCGGTGCCGCCGCAGTACCGTTTCCCGGTCAGCTAACCGATTCAGGGTCGCTTGAACCGGTCCTGTCGGCACAGTCGCCAGCCTTTGGCGATCTGGCGCTGCCCGATTTTGGCCCGATCGTGCCGGAGCGCCCGGAGATCAATCTGCCGCCGCAATCGCCGTTTGCCGTGGCCTCGCTGTCCTATGCGGACGAGCGCGTGCAGCGTGCCGATGTCTTTGCCGCGCTGGACAACAACGGCATGTCGCCCGCCGATATCCTGCAGTCGTGGAAGAAATCAAATTCGCGGGCGTCATCGCCCGCTTCCGACTATGTCGCCGCCGGCTCCTTCGATGACGCAGCAGAAGCAAGGCGCCTGGCCGCGGCGCTTGAACCCTTTGGCAAGACCGAAATCCAGCGTTCCGATCTCGATGGCAAGGATTGGTTCTCGGTGAACCTCTATCCGGACGGTCACGGCAGCGTGGATGATTTGTTGCAAGCAGCATGGGCGCATGGCGCGCCGGATGCACTGGCTGTGCGTAACTGAGCGGAAGCCGGCCTGGATTTTCCGCTACGCGGTTGATCCGTTGTAGAAAAAGCCTGATACTTTTTCCGGGCTTGCCGGACTTTCCGGCCAACGGGTCGAACATCATGTCATTTCGCTTGCTCCAGCCTTTCGCCGGGCTTCTGGCTTCTTGCCTGCTAGTGCTTTCCTTGGCTCCAGCCCACGCGCAGCTTTTCGAGACCAAGGCCACGCAGGTCTTCATGATCGACGCCGAAACCGGCACGGTGCTGTTTTCCAAAGATGCCGACAAGCCGATCCCGCCGGCCTCGATGGCCAAGCTGATGACCATGGAAGTGGTCTTCAACGCCATCAAGTCCGGACGTCTGAAATTCGACGACACCTTCGTGGTGAGCGAGAACGCCTGGCGCAAAGGCGGTGCGCCTTCAGGAACATCGACAATGTTTGCCAAGCTCAAGTCGTCGATCCGGCTCGAGGACCTGATTCAAGGGGTTACCGTGCAGGCGGCCAATGACGGCTGCATTGTCATCGCTGAAGGCATGGCCGGATCCGAGGACAGTTTCGCCGCGCAGATGACCGAGCGTGCCCGCCAGATCGGCCTCAAGACATCGACTTTCGTCAATTCGACCGGCCTGCCGGCTGACGGCCAACAGACGACCGTGCGCGAACTGGCGCAGTTGGCCCTGCATCTGTGGCGCGATTATCCGGATTTCTATCGCTACTATGGCCAGAAGGATTTTACCTGGAACAAGATTTCACAGAGGAACCGCAATCCGCTCCTGGCGATGGACATCGGCGCCGATGGGCTCGCCGTCGGCGCGAGCGAGGCGTCAGGTTTCGGCATCGTCGGTTCGGTCAGCCACAATGGCACGCGGGTGATCGCGGCGATGAGCGGGCTGGCCAGCGACAAGGAGCGCGCCGAGGAGGCGCGCAAGCTGCTCGACTGGGGTGTTCGCTCGTTCGAGAAGACCGAAATCTTCGCCAAGGACGAGGTGGTCGGCGAAGCCCAGGTTTTTGGTGGTGCGAAATCCGGGGTGATGCTGAAGGCAAAAGGGCCGATCGAGATCTTCCTGCCGATCACCAATCGCGACAAGCTGACAGCCAGGATCGTTTACACCGGCCCGGTTGCCGCGCCAGTGGAGGAGGGGCAGCCAGTGGGCGCGCTGCGCGTCTGGATCGGCGACACGCTCAGCCAAGAGACGCCGCTTTTCGCCGCCGAGTCGATCGGCGTCGGCACGCTGCCGCAGCGGGCTCTCGATGCCGTCAAGGAACTGGCGATCGGCTGGCTGCGATAATACCGACGGCATGGACGTTTCCCCGGACGCGGACTATCTAGAGCGCTACAATCAATCCACTCATGCATGGACAAAGGCCTTTCGATTGGCGCGAGGATTTTTCATCACCTTCGAAGGCGGCGAAGGAGCAGGCAAGTCGACGCAGATCGAGCGGCTGGCGAGCAAGATGCGCGCCAAGAAATACGATGTCCTCCTCACCCGAGAGCCTGGCGGCTCGCCAGGCGCCGAGGCGGTCAGGCACGTGCTGCTTTCGGGCGCCGCCGAACCGTTCGGACCGAAGATGGAAGCGCTGCTTTTCGCCGCCGCGCGCTCCGACCATGTCGAGCAGGTCATCCGGCCGGCGGTCGAGCGTGGCTCTATCGTGCTTTGTGATCGCTTCCTGGATTCTTCACGTGTCTACCAAGGCGTTACCGGAGGCATCGATCAGGCGTTCATGGACAGGCTGGAGCAGGTCGCCATCAATGGCATGATGCCAGACATGACGCTGATCTTCGACTTAGACCCGGCCGAGGGTCTCAGGCGCGCCACGGTGCGCCGCGGCGCCGAAGCAGCAGCCGACCGCTTCGAAAAGGAGACGCTGGCCATCCATCAGGCCCGCCGGGCGGCATTTCTGGCAATTGCTGCGGCCGAGCCGGAACGCTGCATCGTCATCGACGCGGCCGCCGATCCCGATACGGTGGAAAATGTCGTCACCGCCGCTGTGTTCGCAGCGCTCGAGACAAGAGCGCCAGCGCGCGACAGGCAGGTAACACCGGCATGATCTTCGAACGCATCGCACCGGAGCAGCACGACACGCTGGACGGCGTGCCCGAGCCATCCGAAACGCCACGCCTGGTAGGACATGCACAGGCGGCGAACATGCTGACCGCCGCCTATCGTTCCGGCAAGCTGCCGCATGCACTGATCTTCGCCGGGCCGGTCGGCATCGGCAAGGCGACGCTCGCTTTTCATCTTGCGCATCATCTGTTGAAGCACCCGGCCTTCGAGCAAGCGCCGGAAAGCCTTGCCGTTCCAGATCCGGCCTCGTCACTGTTTCGCCAGATCGCCACCGGGGCGCACCCGTCCGTACTGCATCTGACCCGCCCGGCGAACGACAAGACCAAGAGCTTCAAGACCGTCGTCACGGTCGACGAGATCCGCAAGGTCAGCCGCTTCCTGTCGCTGACTTCGCATGACGGCAGCTACCGGGTCGTCATCGTCGATCCGGCCGACGACATGAACACCAATGCCGCCAATGCCTTGCTGAAGAATCTCGAGGAGCCGCCGGCACGAACCCTGTTCATTCTCATCGTCCATGCGCCGGGCAGCCTGCTGCCGACGATCCGGTCGCGCTGCCAGGTGGTGCGGTTGACGCCGCTCGGTGCCGACGACCTGATGGCGGTGCTGGAAACGGCCGAACCGCCGCCACCGGTGGACCCGGCCGCACGGGTGGCACTGGCCGAGCGGGCAGGGGGCAGCGCGCGCAGCGCGATCCTGTTGACGCAATATGGCGGGCTGGAAATCGCCGAGACGCTCGACGCCCTGGTGGCGGCAAGAAGGAGCGATGTAGGCGGAGCGTTTCGTCTTGCCGAGGCTGTCGCCGGCCGCGACCAGGCGATCCAGTTCGACATCTTCAACCGCCGGGCGCTGGAGCTGTTGTCGAACGCCGCGAGCCAGGCAGCATTGGCAGGCGATCTCGCCCGGGCCAAAACGCTGTCGGACACTTGGCATGAAGCGCTGGACGCTATATCTGAGACCGACACCTACAATCTCGACAAGAAGCAGCACGCCCTGACCATGATCGACCGCCTGATTTCTGCAATGCGAATGTGACGGGGTTTCCGGCCTCGGGATGGCAATCGCCGCCCCGATGCGATATCCACCGCCACGCCTTCCATTCAGACATTCATGACGGTTCATTCATGTCACGCGACACATTCTACATCACGACCGCGATTTCCTATCCGAACGGCAAGCCACATATCGGCCATGCCTACGAGTTGATCGCCACGGACGCGCTTGCGCGCTTCCAGCGGCTTGACGGCAAGCAGGTTTTCTTCCTTACCGGCACCGACGAGCACGGCATCAAGATGCTGCAGACGGCGAAGCGGGAAGGCATTTCGGCGCGCGAACTGGCCGACCGCAACTCGGCCGATTTCCAGCGCATGGCGATTGCGGTCAACGCCTCAAACGACGATTTCATCCGCACCACAGAAGAACGTCACTATGCGGCCTCGCAGGCGATCTGGAAGGCGATGGCCGCCAATGGCGACATCTACAAGGGCGGCTACGCCGGCTGGTACTCGGTGCGCGACGAAGCCTATTACGGCGAGGAGGAGACAGAGGTCCGCCCCGACAATGTCCGTTACGGGCCGCAGGGAACGCCGGTCGAATGGGTCGAGGAAGAGAGCTACTTCTTCCGCCTCTCGGCCTATCAGGACAAGCTCATCTCGCTTTATGAAAGCCAGCCCGACTTCATCGGCCCGGCCGAGCGGCGCAACGAGGTGATGAGCTTCGTCAAGTCAGGCCTCAAGGACCTGTCGATATCGCGCACCACCTTTGACTGGGGCGTGCCGGTGCCGGGCGACGACAAGCATGTGATGTATGTCTGGGTCGACGCCCTGACAAATTACATTACCGGCGTCGGCTATCCCGATGAAAATGCTGACAATTGGCGTTTCTGGCCAGCCGATGCGCACATCATCGGCAAGGACATCGTCCGCTTTCATGCCGTCTACTGGCCTGCCTTCCTGATGTCGGCCGGTATCCCGCTGCCGAAGCGCGTCTTCGGCCACGGCTTCCTGTTCAACCGCGGCGAGAAGATGTCGAAGTCGGTCGGCAACGTCATCGACCCGTTCACCATGATCGAGCACTACGGTCTCGACCAGGTGCGCTATTTCTTCCTGCGCGAGGTGCCGTTCGGCCAGGACGGCAGCTATAGCCATGAAGCGATCGTCAACCGCACCAATGCTGACCTCGCCAACGGCCTCGGCAATCTGGCGCAGCGCTCGCTATCGATGATCGCCAAGAACTGCGGCGGCGTGGTTCCGAAGCGCGGCGACCTGACGGACGCCGACAAGGCGATCCTTGATCAGGCGGTCAGCGCTCTTGCCACCGCGCGCAAGGCAATGGTCGAACAGGGCATCCATCTGGCGCTGGCGGCGATCTTCGGCGTGGTGGCCGAAGCCGACCGGTATTTCGCTGGACAGGAACCATGGGCACTGAAGAAGACCAATCCGGCGCGTATGGAAACGGTGCTGTGGACGACCGCCGAAGTGGTGCGGCGCGTGGCGGTGCTGTGCCAGCCCTTCATCCCAGGGGCGGCCACCAAGCTGCTTGACCTGCTGGCGGTGCCGGCGGACAGGCGCGACTTCGTGCATGTCCACGCGGACCACGCGCTGGTGCCTGGCACGGCGTTGCCGGTGCCGGAAGGGGTGTTTCCGCGTTACGTCGAACAGCCGGACGCGAACAGCTGATGCTCGTCGACAGCCATTGCCATCTGGATTTTCCAGATTTCGCCGAGGAGCGGGCGGCCATTGTCGCCCGCGCCAAAGCGGCCGGTATAGGCCGCATGGTGACGATCTCGACCCGCGTAAAGCGGTTTCAGCAAATCCTTGAAATCGCGGAGACTTTCGACGAAGTCTATTGCTCGATCGGCACCCATCCGCACAATGCCGCTGAGGAGCTCGACGTCACCGCCGCGGACCTTGTCCGTCTGTCGGTTCATCCGAAAGTGGTGGCGATCGGTGAGGCCGGGCTGGATTATTTCTACGACAAAGCGCCGCGCGATGCGCAAGCGCAGGTGTTTCGCAATCACATCGCCGCGGCTCGTGAGACAGGGCTGCCGCTGGTTATTCATTCGCGCGATGCCGATGACGATATGGCAGCCATTCTCGAGGACGAAACAGGGAAGGGCGCCTTCCCCTTCATCCTGCACTGTTTTTCCTCCGGACGGCGGCTGGCCGAAATTGGCGTCGCGCTCGGCGGCTACGTGTCCTTCTCGGGCATCCTGACCTTCAAGAACTCAGCAGAATTGCGTGCCATTGCCGCCGATGTGCCGCATGACCGCCTGCTGGTCGAAACCGACGCACCCTACCTGGCGCCCATACCGTTTCGCGGCAAGCGCAACGAGCCGGCCTATGTCGCGCACACGGCCAAGGTGCTGGCGGAAACAATCGGCGTCAGCGAGGCCGAAATCGCTGATCTGACGACGAACAATTTTTTTTGCCTGTTCGGCAAGATGCCGCGACCTGCCGAGCAAAGCGCCTGAAAGATGACCGACCGGCTGCGCGTTACCATTCTCGGCTGCGGCTCGTCGCCAGGTGCGCCGCGCATCACTGGCGACTGGGGCAATTGCGACCCGGACAACCCGCGGAACCGGCGCATGCGCACCGCTGTTCTGGTCGAACGGATCGCGGCGAACGGCGCTCGCACCACCGTTGTCATCGACACCGGACCTGACTTCCGCCAGCAGATGCTGCTGGCATCGGTCAAGCGTCTCGATGCGGTCGTCTATACACATCCGCATGCCGATCATATCCACGGCATCGACGATCTGCGCGGTTACGTCCTTCAGCATCGTCAGTTGATCGACATCCATGCCGACAGGGTAACAATGCTCCGGCTGCGGCAAGCGTTCGGATACTGCTTCGAGACGCCGCAAGGCAGTTCCTATCCGCCGATCGTCAGGGCACATATCATCGACCATGACAGACCGGTGGTCATCGAAGGAGAGGGGGGTGCCCTCACCCTTGAGCCGTTGCCGCAGGTCCATGGCGACATCATCTCGCTCGGTTTCCGCATCGGCGGCATCGCCTATTGCCCTGATATCAGCGACTTTCCGGATGCCACCGCCGAGCGACTGCGCGACCTCGACGCGCTGATCATCGACGCGCTGCAATACCGGACGCACCCGAGTCACCTGTCGCTTGGCGAGGCACTTGCCTGGATCGAGCGGCTGGCGCCAAAACACGCCGTGCTGACGCATATGCATGTGCCGCTCGACTACGCCACGGTGATGGCCGAGACACCCGCGAACGTCGAGCCGGCTTATGACGGAATGGTGATTGAAACTCCTTATAAATCAGCATGATCGGAACGGCTCTTCATTGCTGGTGGCATTATCGCGTTACGTGGACCGTACCGTTGAGCAGCTCGTCAAATCGCTGATTTCCCGGGAGAAACCAGCAGCGGGCTTTCCTGTTCCAGGTCTCCGGCGCAAATCCAGTCGATCTGGTCAAGGCTGATGCGTCGGCTGGAGAACCGCTGAAGCGAGCCGAGCCACGTCACCGGCATTCGCTGACGAAGTCCGTCTGGGCTTTGAGCGCGTCCGGGCCATTGCCGGCACATTACGCGGTGCTTGCCGCCGAACCACGTGCAATGATGATCGATGAGCAGTGCGGCGCACACCGTGATGGCGTATTGTCGGCGTCAAGCCGATGAAAAACATCAGCATTTTCCAGTCTCCGCCCAATGCGCTAGTTCCATAATCTATCTTATGCGACTTTTGGGTGTACGAGGGTGCGTTCTATCTTGAACTGCGACTTCGCAGCGATACCAATGGCTTATCGCATGCAAGGAACCGTAGATGAAACGCACCTACTCCCAGATCGA
>NZ_FMXM01000066.1 GCF_900103325.1 Mesorhizobium qingshengii
CTGGCAGGGGCCAGCTCAACCCGATTGCCGCTGCGCGCCGCAGATTATCCTGCACCGTACTGCGTGCTATTCCCAGCACGACCGCAATCTCGCGGGAGCTGGTCCCGCTTCCGGCAAGCCGAAGCATTTGTCTCAACTGTCTCATGGTCAGCCTTCTCTTTGCCGGCATCAAAATGTCCTCGTTCATCGCGAGGTAATTGATGCCAAAGTTGCTGACCCAGGAGGTAATCTTCAGTGCCGAAAACCGGCCGGTCTTTGGTTGGAATGGTGGCCGGCTTCATACCGGAATGGTGGCCGGTGTTTGATCGGAATGGCGGCCGGCTTCACGTCGGAATCCGCACCCAGAAGCATGGCTACAGGTCAGATGACACCTTGTGCCTCTATCGTCCTTGACCCGATGAGGTTGAGAGCCCGTCGACTGGCTGCTGCGCTTCATCGCCACGCACGCGCAGAGCCCGCCACCGCGCACCGATACCAGTGAGGCCTTGTTTGCCTTCTCCCCTTGCTACCGCGTTGCCCGGCGAACGGCCCGGCGGATGACTTCCCTCGAATCGGGATCGGGGTGCTCGCCACCGCCTTTCCATTCATCAGAAACCAGCCATTCTTCAAAGTAGAATAGCCACGTCGCAATCCACGGCACGAAGGTCTGGTCCAGGCGCATCGAACCGACCCACTCATGCGCTTTGGGCAGGTGCAGGCAGAGTCGGAGTGGATCACGATAGACGTGCGGCAATTTCCTCTCGCCAGCAAGAAGCTGAATGTCCGGTTCCAGCACGACAGCCTTCACTGATCCGCCTCGCTCATAGCTCAGACGGACGCGACATTCCCGACTCAAGGGCGTGGGACGAACATGATATTCCCAGGTCAATCCTTTTGCATTCAACGCACCGTCGCCCGCACAAATCGGGTTCGCCCGCAGGAACAAGAATTGCTGTGCGGGCGTGAGATCAGGACGGGTTGCCCAGCTCATTAATCACCGAAGTACGTGTTCTTCGGCACAGCGGTCGCCGCGGCGCTGTTGGTCAACGTAAGACCGACCATCGGCGCAACAAAAAGCTTTTGCGCCGCACGCGCGCCTGAAATCTGTTCCGTGCGGGCATCCATGACGCGCGCAACGACGGTCTTGCCGTAGGAATCGCCGAGTTTCTTGGTGATACGATCGAGGCCTTCAAGTTCAGCGAGGTTCTCGAAGTCGGCGAGCGCCTTGGCGTGCCACGCATAAAAAGCCGTGGCTCGCGCAGGCTCCTTGTTCCAGCGCTCGGCAAAATTCTCACCGATGGTCGTTTCGTTGGCAACAACATACATCCGCTGGCCGTTAACAAACGGCCGATCGATGAAGTGAGGCATCATCCGGATCGTGGCGATGACGACATCAAGTTCGGAGTCAAAGGTGAACGTGTTCACGCAACACTCATAGGCTTGCGCTGCCAGCGTCGTAATGACGATGGAGATTGGTGCGATGTCGGCCTCAATGTCGAAGAAATAAATATCGCGGTGACGCTTCAGCAGTTGAACGGTACGGCGCAAAATGCCCTTGACCCTCATCTGAACGGGGAAGGGCTCGATATTTGCCTGCCGGTCAGATGCGATGGCCTTTTGAACCTTGAGGCGGGGCCGCATCAAGGCGCGCTTCTCGAACAGTGCCCGATATCCCTTTGGGTTGGTGGGCTTGAATTCGCTCAGGCTCTTATCCGGTACCAACTCGCCGCCATTGTTGCAGCTAGGGTTCACAATTGTCGGTGAAACATCCAAGTGGAATTCGCGCGCGTAGTTCAGACGCCAGCACCGCTTTTTCTCCTCAAGCATAGCGGCATAGCGTGCATTTTCGCGAAGCCGGTCGCCAACGATCTTCTTCAGCTCAGCTGGCGGGCGCACCGAAGCAAATCGGAAAACAAGGCAGATAACATCAACATCAAAATCCTCGCGGCCGAGTGGCTTCACTGAGGTGCCAAGCCCCGCCGATCCATGCGGGTAAACATCGATGTGCTGCAAAACAGGATTGTCCGACGAGGACAACCAATCTGCGACCGCCTCATAGCTCGCCTTGGCGGCCTGCATTTGCGCAGTGGTCAGTTCGAGATCCTGACAGATCTCGTCCAATATCGAATAGATCTCGGATTTGCGCAGCAAGACATTTTGCGGCACGAGGCTTCTGGCAAGCTCGTTCATTTCATCACCTCGCTCAGTTGGTAGCATGGCACAAACGGCTCTGCCGGTTCCGTCAGAAACACGGGTTCTATGCGCGCCCGGTCGCGGCGAGCCGCTGCCGCGCCCATCCCCTTCAACTGAGTAATTTTGCGGGTGTCATCGAGCTTGAAGAACTTTTTTGGCACATCCGGGCAGAATCGAAACAGCGCCTCGCGCTCATATTCGTGACCCGTGAGCAACTTAGCCATCCCCATGGCACTGCGCGATTGACCGTCCATAAATAAACGGATGACATCAGAACCAAGGACGCCCCAGCCGGGCGCCTCTCCGATCATGTAAACTTCATTCACACAGCCAAGGCTGAGCACCCGCAGGCTGGTCGAAGGCCAACCCAGCAAGGTGATGGCTTCAAC
This sequence comes from Mesorhizobium qingshengii, assembly GCF_900103325.1. GTDB lineage: Bacteria > Pseudomonadota > Alphaproteobacteria > Rhizobiales > Rhizobiaceae > Mesorhizobium > Mesorhizobium qingshengii. The sequence goes on from NZ_FMXM01000066.1 coordinate 2,562, forward strand.
GACTGCCATTGCGATCGGGTTGTTGCACCACGTGCCGCCGTCAAGCAGGCCGACATCGTCTGCAGTACGATGCCGCTTGAAATAGGTGGGGGCCGCCGCCGTGGCCATCGCCGCATCAAGAGCAGACTTCTTATAGTCCGTCTTCAATCGGCGATGATGTGCCGTCTTGTAGATATAGACACTGCGCAGGTCGGCATCCCATGCCGGGACCAAGAGCCGCGTCTTGGCATCGCCAATGCGCTTGCCCTCAAGCACAGCGTCTAGCTCGGCGCGCAGCAATTCCGCGTCATGCTTTGGCGCGGCGACGTGGCGAACCTCTCTCAACAGGTCACCGATGCGGGTCCAGATGGAGCCGCCGGCCTGCCCGAAGATATGAGGGCCGCGATGAACGTAGAGATCGAGGAGCCGCTTGGCGGGCAACCCCAACGCAAGACCGATTGCCAGAATGCCACCGGTCGAAGTGCCGGCAATGAGATCAAAATACTCGCCGATTGGTCGGCCGATATCTTCTTCCAGCGTAGCCAGGAACGAAGCTGGTTGAGTCCCCATGATACCGCCGCCGTCGATACACAATATCCGGCGGATCGGCTCCGAGGTTTTCTCATCCAGCGTGGGCATTGTCATCCCTTCGGCGGATACGGGTCATTCCCGTATGAATTACGATCGCGAATTTCACCGTTGGGGCGATGGATCACGACTTCGCTTTTCTGGTTGATTGCGATCTCACGCGCTGCGCGTTCGGCATCCGCCTGGGTGCCGTGCGTGGATGTTACCCTTTGGTTCCCGGCTCCCCGGACAGCCCATGCATTGTCATGGGGGACGACGTGCTGATTTTTACCAGCCATGCTACTCTCCTTCTTTCCTTGACCTGATTCGCAAATGGTAATACGATTCTGTACGCTCTGTCATAGGCCGAGCCCAAAAAAAGTCCCTTTAGGGGCTGACGATCTAGATAAGGAAGTCTATACGATCTGTCATGACTGAGTCAAGCATCCCATCCACCTTCGCCGCACGCCTGCGTGACATCCGTGAGAAAAGACAACTGAGCCAATCCGAGCTTGCCCGTGAGGCCGGGATGCAGCCTTCGGCCATAGCCCACTTCGAGGCGGGCAGGCGCAAGCCATCTTTCGATAATGTTCGCGCACTCGCAAAGGCCCTGAAGGTCACCGCTGACTATCTGCTCGGCACCAAGACGACCACAACGGCCTTCCGCGACGAAGAAAAGTTGTCCGCAAAGGACCGCAATTTTATCCAGAACATCATCGACACGATGATCGGCGACAAGAAGTAGGATCCGCCCTTGGCAGGCTTCCGGATAAAGATGGCAACACAACTCGGCGAAAAAATCGCCGCAGAGTTCGGATTTCATCAGTTTCCGGTCGATCCGTTCGACATCGCACAGCAAAGAGAAATTGCGGTGCAGGCCAAGCCTGCCGACGTGAAAGGCGTATCGGGCGCGATTATTTTTGCGAACGACAAGGTGACCATCATTTACTCGAATGAGTATGAGAACGCCGGTTTCGAACATTTCTCCCTCGGCCATGAACGGATGTGTTGCAAAGTTTTTGGTAACGAGGCGCATGGCATTTGGCTCCGGTGTTCCCCGGAGAGTTGAGATGTTCAAAGGCCGCCATTTCGACCAATCTGTGATCTTGCTTTGCGTTCGCTGGTATCTGGCCTACGGACTGAGCCTACGCGATCTTCGGGAAATGATGGCGGAGCGTGGCATTTGTGTCGATCATTCAACGATCCATCGCTGGGTCGTTCATTTCGCGCCGCTGCTGATGGAACGCTTCAACCGGCGCAAGCGCGCCGTGACCGGCAAATGGCATGCGGACGAGACCTACATCAAGGTGCGCGGGCGATGGACGTACCTCTATCGCGCCATCGACAGCGTCGGCGACGCCGTCGAGTTCTGGTTCAGTGAATACC
>NZ_FMXM01000068.1 GCF_900103325.1 Mesorhizobium qingshengii
GGTGCCAGATTCCAAGATGGAATCGAGGTCATCGAATTGAAGCCGCAGAGCGCCGCTTGATCAGCCTCGTCACCCAAATTCCAGCATAGCTCCGCCAACTGGGCGCCGCAGTCCTTCGTGAATGCCAGCAACGAGCTGGACGGTTTCGATGTCGACGTCGCCAAGGCGATCGGCAAGCACCTCGGCGTCAAGGTCGAGTTCATCACGCCCGGCTGGGACATTATCACCGCCGGCAATTGGGCAGGGCGCTGGGACATGCATGCCGGCTCGATGACGCCGACCAAGAAGCGCGCCGAGATCTTCGATTTTCCGGCCGTCTACTATTACACACCGGCGGCCGTTGCCGTGCACAAGGACAGCAAGGCCAAGACGCTGGCCGACCTCGACGGCAAGGTGGTTGGCGCCACCAGCACCTCCACCTTCGAGGCCTATGCCAAGAAGGATCTGACGCTCGACGCCGACGGCGCGCCGCCATTCGAGTACAAGCTCAACCCGAAGGAGGTCCACTCCTACGAGAATTCGACGACTGCCTTCGACGACCTTCGCCTCGGCGACGGCGTGCGTCTGGACGCGGTGGTCTCTTCGCTGCCGTCTATCCTCGACGCCGAGAAGGCCGGCTACCCGATCAAGCAGGTGGGCGATCCGGTATTCTACGAGCCGCTGGCGATCGCCATCGAACGTGGCGATCCGGAACTCTCCGCCAAGATCGCCGACGCCGTGAAAGCGATGAAGGAGGACGGCACGCTGAGCAAGCTTTCCGAAAAGTGGTACGGGCAGGATTATTCGAAGACAAACTAGCCCTTCAAAGGCGGCCTGCCCCCGGGCAGGCCGCCGAACAGCCGGTGCTCAAAGATGCTTTATCCCGATACCGTCGAAGCCGAAATCCTCGTCCACAAACCCTGGTTCGTGGCGACGATGTTCGGCGTCGTTCTGCTTCTCTTCATGGCTTTCAACATGTCGGGCACCAGCTTCGCCGAACTGATGCGTCCGGTGATCGGCGAACCATCGGTGAGTGGCTTCTACGGCCGCTTTGCCATTGCCTTCGCCATAGCGGTGATCTTCACCTTGAACGTCGTGTTGATCGGGTTCGCGCCGCTCAAGTTACAGATCGGCATCGTCTGGCTCGAACTGCTGCTCCTGTTCATCGCCTTCTTCGAGACGTTCCATCTCAGCCTGCCCTTTATCAGGGATAAGCTGCCGTTCCTGATCAGCCAGGGCGTTGTCACCACGCTCTACGTCTCGGCGATCTCGATCGTCATCGCTTCGGTCATCGCGGTCGCCGGTGCGGTCGCCAAGCTTTCCAGCAATGGCTTCGCCTACGCCATCGCCAGCTTCTACACCTCCTTCTTCCGCGGCCTTCCGCTGCTCATGCAGGTCTATCTGATCTATCTCGGCCTGCCGCAACTTGGCTTCGTCATCAATGCCGTGCCTGCAGGCATCCTGGCGCTTTCGCTCTGCTACGGCGCCTATATGACCGAGATCTTCCGCTCCGGCATACAAAGCATCGATCGCGGCCAGTGGGAGGCATCGCGCTCCATGGGCTTCGGCTTCGCGCTGACAATGCGCCGTATCATCCTGCCGCAGGCGCTGCCGGTCATCATTCCGCCGACGGGCAACCAGTTCATCTCGATGCTGAAGGATTCCTCGCTGGTCTCGGTCATCGGCGTGTGGGAGCTGATGTTCCTGGCGCGCACACTGGGCCAGAAGACCTTCCAGCACATGGAGATGCTGATTTCGGCTGCCATGATCTACTGGATGCTGTCCATCTGCCTCGAACTGATCCAGGCGCGGATCGAGCGGCATTACCGCAGGAGCAAGATCAGATGAGCGCTGATGCCATCATCGAAGCGCGCAACGTATCGAAGTGGTACGGCGCCTTTCACGTCCTGAAGGACATCAACCTGACCGTCCACAAGGGCGAGCGGATCGTCATCTGCGGCCCCTCGGGTTCCGGCAAATCGACGCTCATCCGCTGCTTCAATCGCCTGGAGGCGCATCAGGAGGGCGATATCACCGTCAACGGCGTTGCCTTGCATGGCAAGATGGGCAACGTCGCCGACGTGCGCTCCAACGTCGGCATGGTGTTCCAGCATTTCAACCTGTTTCCGCACATGACGGTGCTGATGAACTGCATGGCCGGTCCGATGTGGGTGAGGGGCGTGCCGGAAAAGGAGGCGCGCAAGACCGCGCTGAAGTTCCTCGAGCGGGTTCGCATTCCCGAGCAGGCGAACAAGTTTCCCGTCCAGCTGTCGGGCGGCCAGCAGCAGAGAGTAGCGATTGCCCGCAGCCTGTGCATGCAACCGGCTGTCATGTTGTTCGACGAACCGACCTCCGCCCTCGACCCGGAAATGGTCTCGGAGGTGCTGGACACCATGACGGAACTTGCCGGCGACGGCATGACCATGGTGTGCGTGACGCATGAGATGGGCTTTGCCCGGGCGGTCGCCGACCGTGTCATCTTCATGGACGCCGGCCAGATCGTCGAGGAGGGCACGCCCGACGCGTTCTTCGGCCACCCGCGCCATGACCGAACCAAGTTGTTCCTCAGCCAGATATTGAAGCATTAGCTTTCTTGCAAGGGCTGCCTGTCCAGTCGAATTTCGGGATCGGAAAATCGGCTCTCGGCCCAATTCGGCGCGTCTGATATGCGCCGCTGTCCGGTCATTGATGGAAACCGCGTCGTAGCCCAAGAGCAGACCTCAGTCGCGAAGTGAATGCGGTGGCTGATCGTCAGCATCAGGCGGATGAGCTAGTACCTGCCCTCGGTCAATTGAACTGCTTGAGCATGGCGTAGCACTTGTCGTCGCGCACGCATTTGGGCAAGGCCTTGCGGGTCTCTTCGTCGATTTCACCCGTGAGTTCGCCATCAAGAAGACCAGCGTTCTTTAAGGCGTGCTGGGCCCAAAAAACATAATCGGAAGAATCAAGTGCTGCCGAATAATCCTTCACCGCGCCGTCGAGGTCTCCAGTTTCTCGTTCGGCTTCGGCGCGGATTTGGATCGATTCTGTACTTGTCGGATTTATTGACAGAGCGGTGTTGACCTCTTTGATCGCGGCCTTGAAGTCTCTTTTTTTCATCCATTGGATGGCCGCGTTAATTGATGGCTGTGCGACGTTGTCAAGGATCTTACTAGCTGCGTCCTTGATATCGTCATTGGCGCCATCGGCGAGTTTGCGGATCGCAGGCAGGAGCAAGCCTATCTTCTCGTGCGCTTCAGGTATGGAGTTGAAGTCATCCAACACCGCCAAAGCGGCCAATTGCAGTTCGGTATCCGTTGTGTCGGAGGCAGCAAGCGTTGTTTCCGCGAGGTTGAGGCCGGGCCGAACTTCGGCATACAACAAGCCGACACCCCAGGCGGCAATCAGCCGAAGCTTTGGGCTTTTCTCCGCCTCCATGTAGCGCATGAGGTCGTCACGAACCTCACGCTGGGGATCGGAAACATTCACAAGCGCTTGGATCAGCACAATCTTGATCTCGGATGCCGCCTCGTCGGGTGTCAGCTGGAACGCTTTGGCCATTTCGTTGTACTCGCCGCCAAACCCTTGATAGGAGCGAGTTAGCGCCTGCATGAGAGCGGGTCGAGCCGCGGCAGCGGTGGGTCCAAGTGAGCCAAGCGCGGCTGCGCATTGCTGAAGGTTCCAAAGGCCTTCCGTCCGCCACTCCTCTTCATCCGCCATCAGGCGGCTCAAGGCCGGTACGCCCCGCGTGCCAATATAGGCAAGCGCATAAGCGTATGTCTCTCGCGGCGTCCACTTGGGATCGCGGGTCATCAGGATTTCAAGTTGAGGAACGACCTTTGCGAGCTATGCTGGAATTTGGGTGACGAGGCTGATCAAGCGGCGCTCTGCGGCTTCAATTCGATGACCTCGATTCCATCTTGGAATCTGGCACCT
>NZ_FMXM01000054.1 GCF_900103325.1 Mesorhizobium qingshengii
TGCCAGACATCGTCTTTCGTTGGTGCCTTGCGGCGTATGCGGCGCGCATAATCAGGGCCGTGCTTTCGGCACCATCGGCGGATGGTCTCGTAGGAAACGACGATCCCGCGATCGAGCAGCATTTCCTCGACATCGCGCAGGCTCAGATTGAAGCGGAAGTAGAGCCAGACAGCACGGGCCACGATTTCGATCGGATAGCGGTGGTTCTTGTAGGTCGGTGCACTCACGGTCATGGGCGCGCTGCTACCTCAATTTCCTTACCCCTCAATCAATGTGACAGCACCGCCCCGCCAGTTTGGGTGCGCTGCAACAGGGGTTGCTGCGTTAAGCCGCGTTATAGACAGAAGGGCCGCCGTTGCTGCGGCGTTGCACGGAGGGAATGGCCATCGCTGCCCGACATGTTGTGATGGTCCGGCCTGCAATATCGGTGCCGGATTCTCCATACCGGACTAGGATGTCAGCGTCGGTGCACCCCTCAGGCCGTCCATGCCGACTTCGCCGGTCCGTCTCGAACCAGCGATGCGCAAAGCAGCTCCGAGCACGGACGTCTGATTGTCCCGCGGCGGGAACGACGCAAGCCAGTCGCTATGCCCGCAGCCTTAGGCAGCCAAAAATCGACTCTGACTTAAAGGCTCAACTTCTGGTAGCGGCTCGAAGCTGACGCTTTGTGTCGGGCATTGTCGGGTCCGCTACACGACGTGTTCCGACAATCATTTATCTGGCACGAGCACTTGTTAGAGCCCAAGCTAACTAGCTGAAAAGAAAAAGGAAGGTCCCGTTGGCTATGCATCGGAAAAGTTGGCACGAATCTTGAGACCCTTCGTTGCGAGGCGGCGAGAGCTGCCCTCGGCATTTATGTCGCGGGCAGCCGCGACCGATGGAAAAAGGAAGGAAATCTATAATGTCAGGTCTGCGTCAGATCGCCTTTTACGGCAAGGGCGGCATCGGCAAGTCCACCACCTCCCAAAATACGCTCGCCGCCCTTGTCGACCTCGGGCAGAGGATCCTCATCGTCGGCTGCGATCCGAAAGCCGACTCCACCCGCCTGATCCTGAACTCGAAAGCGCAGGATACGGTCCTGCATCTCGCCGCACAGGAAGGTTCGGTCGAAGACCTCGAACTCCAGGACGTGCTCAAGGTTGGCTATAAAGGCATCAAATGCGTGGAATCGGGCGGCCCCGAGCCGGGTGTCGGCTGCGCCGGCCGCGGCGTCATCACCTCGATCAACTTCCTCGAGGAGAACGGCGCCTATGACGATGTCGACTATGTCTCCTACGACGTGCTCGGGGACGTGGTGTGCGGCGGCTTCGCGATGCCGATCCGCGAGGGCAAGGCGCAGGAAATCTACATTGTCATGTCCGGCGAGATGATGGCGCTCTATGCCGCCAACAACATCGCCAAGGGCATCCTCAAATATGCCCATTCGGGCGGCGTGCGGCTCGGCGGCCTGATCTGCAACGAGCGCCAAACCGACCGCGAGCTTGACCTCGCAGAAGCGCTGGCTTCCAGGCTCAATTCCAAGCTCATCCACTTCGTGCCGCGCGACAACATCGTCCAGCACGCCGAACTGAGGAAGATGTCTGTGATCCAGTATGCGCCGGATTCGAAGCAGGCGGGGGAATACCGGGCGCTGGCCGAGAAGATCCATGCCAATTCTGGCCAGGGCACCATCCCGACCCCGATCACCATGGAGGAGCTCGAGGACATGCTGCTCGACTTCGGCATCATGAAGACCGACGAGCAGATGCTTGCAGAGCTTCACGCCAAGGAAGCCGTAAAGGCGGTCGCTCAGTAACCGCCGCTGCCGCCACGAAGCGAGGCCTTGAGCCGACGCGCCTTTCAAAGAACGGCGCCTCGTCGGTGAGGCGTCACTCGAACCTTTAAAGGGGTCCCATGAGCCTGGAATACAAGAATGACGGCGCTCTCCATGCGAAGCTTGTCGAGGAGGTGCTGTCGCAATATCCCGACAAGGCGGCGAAGCACCGCAAAAAGCACCTTAGCGTCGCAAAGAGCGGGGACGAGGCTGGCGAGGTCGTTTCTGAATGCGACGTCAAATCGAACATCAAGTCCATTCCGGGCGTGATGACGATCCGCGGCTGCGCCTATGCCGGCTCAAAGGGCGTGGTGTGGGGTCCGGTAAAGGATATGGTCCATATCTCGCACGGCCCGGTCGGGTGCGGCCAATATTCCTGGTCGCAGCGCCGCAACTACTACGTCGGCACGACGGGCATCGACACGTTCGGGACAATGCAGTTCACCTCCGATTTCCAGGAGAAGGACATTGTTTTCGGCGGTGACAAGAAGCTGGAACAGATAATTGACGAGATTGAGGGACTGTTTCCCCTCAACAACGGCATCACCGTGCAATCCGAATGCCCGATCGGCCTGATTGGCGACGACACCGAAGCCGTGTCCCGCAACAAGGCCAGGGAACACGGAAAGACGATCGTGCCGGTGCGCTGCGAGGGCTTCCGCGGCGTCTCGCAATCGCTCGGCCACCACATCGCCAACGACTCGATCCGCGACTGGGTCTTCGACAAGAAGGACATCGGGTTCGAGGCCGGCCCTTACGACGTCAACGTGATCGGTGACTACAATATCGGCGGCGACGCCTGGGCCTCGCGCATCCTGCTCGAGGAGATAGGGCTGTGCGTGGTCGGCAACTGGTCGGGCGACGCGACCCTCGCCGAGATAGAGCGCGCGCCAAAGGCCAGGCTCAATCTGATCCACTGCTACAGGTCGATGAACTACATCTGCCGGCACATGGAGGAAAAGTATGGCATCGCCTGGATGGAGTACAATTTCTTCGGCCCCTCCCAGATCGAAGCCTCTCTGCGCAAGATCGCCAAGCATTTTGGGCCCGAAATCGAGGAGAAAGCCGAGAAGGTCATCGCCAAGTACAGACCGCTCGTTGATGCGGTCATTGCCAAGTACCGGCCGCGCCTCGAAGGCAATACCGTGATGCTTTATGTCGGCGGCCTGCGCCCCCGTCACGTCATCACCGCCTACGAGGATCTCGGCATGGTGATCGTCGGCACCGGCTATGAGTTCGCCCACAACGACGACTATCAGCGCACCGGCCATTACGTGAAGAATGGCACGCTGATCTACGATGACGTGACCGGTTACGAGTTGGAAAAGTTCATCGAGGGGGTTCGCCCCAACCTCGTCGGCTCGGGCATCAAGGAAAAATACCCGGTGCAGAAGATGGGCATACCGTTCCGTCAGATGCACTCCTGGGATTATTCGGGACCGTATCACGGCTATGACGGCTTTGCCATTTTCGCGCGGGACGTGGATCTTGCGATCAACAATCCGGTCTGGGGCCTGTACCAGGCGCCTTGGAAAGAAAGCCCGAGCCATGGCCGGGCGATGGCTGCCGAATAACACCCGGCCTTCGCCTGGTCTCCCCAAGGGAGACGATGAACGCCCGCGGCCCCGTGGCCCGCGGGAGACCTGAAAACGTCTCGACGTCCCCGAGCTGCCTTAAGGGCCGGCCAGACGAAAAAGAGGTAATCACCAATGCCGCAGTCGGCTGAAAAGATTCTCGACCACGCTCCCCTGTTCCGGGAGTCGGAATACAGGCAGATGCTCGCCAAGAAGAAGCTGAATTTCGAATGTCCGCACCCGGACCAGATCGTTGCCGATCAACGAGAGTTCACCAAGACGTGGGAATACCGCGAATTGAACCTCGCCCGCGAAGCGCTTGTGGTGAACCCCGCCAAGGCCTGCCAGCCGCTCGGCGCGGTGTTCGCGGCCGCGGGCTTCGAGCGAACCATGTCCTTCGTCCACGGCAGCCAGGGCTGCGTGGCCTATTACCGCTCGCACCTGTCACGCCATTTCAAGGAGCCTGCTTCGGCAGTTTCTTCCTCGATGACGGAAGACGCGGCAGTCTTTGGCGGCCTGAAGAACATGGTCGACGGGCTCGCCAACACCTACCAGCTCTACGACCCGAAGATGATCGCTGTCTCGACCACATGTATGGCGGAGGTCATTGGCGACGACCTGCACAGCTTCATCGAGAACGCCAAGGACGAAAACTCGGTCCCGCGCGACTTCGACGTGCCCTTTGCCCACACGCCGGCCTTCGTCGGCAGCCATGTCGACGGCTATGACGGCATGGTCAAAGGCATTTTGGAGCACTTCTGGAAAGGCCAGGAGCGCACGGAAGCCGCGGGAACCATCAACATCATTCCGGGCTTCGACGGCTTCTGCGTTGGCAACAACCGGGAACTCAAACGCCTGCTTGACCTGATGGGCGTGTCCTACACCTTCATCCAGGACGCCTCTGACCAGTTCGACACCCCGTCGGACGGCGAATACCGCATGTATGACGGCGGCACGAACATCGAAGACGTGAAGGAGGCGCTCAACGCCGAGGCGACACTTTCGCTGCAGTATTACAACACCCGAAAAACGCTGGAATATTGCGAGCAAGTCGGGCAGGCGACCGCCTCGTTCCATTACCCGCTCGGTGTCCAGGCGACCGACGAATTCCTGATGGAGCTCTCGGCGATCTCCGGCAAGGAGATCCCCGAGACAATCCGCCTGGAGCGCGGCCGACTGGTTGACGCCATGGCTGACAGCCAGTCCTGGCTGCATGGCAAGAAATACGCGATCTACGGCGATCCGGATTTCGTCCACGCCATGGCCCGCTTCGTCATGGAGACCGGTGGCGAGCCGACACATTGCCTCGCCACCAACGGCACCTCGGCGTGGGAAGCCGAGATGAAGGAACTGCTTGCATCCTCGCCCTTCGGCAAGGACGCTCAGGTCTGGGCGGGCAAGGACCTGTGGGCGATGCGCTCGCTGCTCTTCACCGAGCCGGTGGACCTGCTGATCGGCAATTCCTATGGCAAGTATCTGGAGCGCGACACCGGCACGCCGCTGATCCGGCTGATGTTTCCGATCTTCGACCGGCACCATCACCATCGCTTTGCGCTCATGGGCTACCAGGGCGGGCTGCGCGTGCTGACGACGATCCTCGACAAGATCTTCGACAAGCTCGATCGCGAGACGAGCCAGACGGGCGTGACGGACTATTCCTATGACCTCACCCGCTAAGAGCGGCGGCCGGCTTTCCGCCCAGGCTGTTCATTGCCCAATGGACTTTGGAGACCGACGCAATGTCATCGCTCAGCGCCAAAATCCAGGATGTCTTCAACGAGCCCGCCTGCGATAAAAACTGCGGGAAGGATGCCAAAGCGCGCAAAGAGGGCTGCTCGAAGCCGCTGACGCCGGGAGCGGCAGCCGGCGGCTGCGCTTTTGACGGCGCCAAGATCGTGCTGCAGCCGATCACCGACGTCGCGCATCTGGTCCATGCGCCGCTCGCCTGCGAGGGCAACTCCTGGGACAACCGCGGTGCGGCTTCGTCCGGGGCAACGCTGTGGCGCACGAGCTTCACGACCGATCTCACCGAACTCGACGTCGTGATGGGGCAGGGCGAGCGCAAGCTGTTCAAGGCGATCCGCGAGATCAAGGAAGCCTATGCGCCGCCGGCGATCTTCGTCTATTCGACCTGTGTGACGGCGCTGATCGGCGACGACATCGAGGCCGTCTGCAAGCGCGCGGGGGAAAAATTCGGCTTGGCCGTGGTGCCGGTCAATGCGCCGGGCTTGGCCGGCTCCAAGAACCTCGGCAACAAGCTCGCCGCCGAGGCGTTGCTCGAGCACGTCATCGGCACGGTGGAACCCGACGACGCTGGGCCGTACGACATCAATATCCTTGGCGAATTCAACCTCTCCGGCGAATTCTGGCTGGTGAAGCCGCTCCTCGATCGGCTCGGGATCCGGGTGCGCGCCTGCATTCCGGGCGATGCGCGCTACCTCGACGTTGCCTCTGCGCACCGCGCCCGGGCGGCTATGATGGTGTGCTCGACCGCGCTCATCAATCTGGCTCGCAAGATGGAGGAGCGCTGGGACATCCCGTTCTTCGAAGGCTCCTTCTACGGCATCACCGACACCTCGGAAGCACTGCGCAACATTGCTGAGCTGCTCGTGAAGAAGGGCGCTGATCCAGAGATCCTCGCCCGCACAGAGACGCTGATCGCTCAGGAGGAGGCGATTGCGTGGAAGAAGCTCGAGGCTTACCGGCGGCGGCTCCAGGGCAAGCGCCTGGTACTCAACACAGGCGGTGTGAAGTCTTGGTCGATTGTCCATGCACTGATGGAGATCGGCATCGAGATCGTCGGCACCTCGGTCAAGAAATCCACGCTCGAAGACAAGGAGCGCATCAAACAGGACGACAACCACATGTTCGAGCAGATGGCAGCGCGCGACCTTTACGCCATGCTCTCAGAAGGCAAGGCCGACATCATGCTGTCGGGCGGGCGCACGCAATTCATCGCGCTCAAGGCCAAGACGCCCTGGCTCGACATCAACCAGGAGCGCCAGCACCCCTATGCCGGCTATGACGGCATGGTGGAACTCGTGCGCCAGATCGACCTCGCCATTCATAACCCGATCTGGCGCCAGGTGCGCGAGCCGGCCCCGTGGGATTGCCAGCCTGCCATGAAGGACGAACCGCCGAGCACAACGAGCGGGACGGCGAGCCTGCATGCCTTAAAGAAGTTCACCGGCACCACGCCGACGATTTCGGCGAGCGTTGAGGAAACACGATGACCCGCATCCTTTCCCAGACCAAATCAGCTTCGGTCAATCCGCTGAAGTCGTCACAGCCGCTGGGTGCTGCCTTGGCCTTTCTCGGGATCGACGGCGCAGTGCCGCTATTCCACGGCATCCAAGGCTGCACCAGCTTCGCGCTCGTGCTCTTCGTGCGGCATTTCAAGGAAGCGATTCCCCTACAGACCACCGCGATGGATGAAGTGACAACCATCCTCGGCGGGTCAGACAATCTGGAACAGGCGATCCTCAACCTGAAGACCCGCACGAACCCAAAGCTGATTGGGGTCTGCACGACGGCCCTGGTGGAAACCCGTGGCGAAGATTGCGCAGGCGACATTGCCGACATCAGGCTGAAACGGGCGGAAGAACTCGCGGGTACGGAGATCGTGCTGGCCAACACGCCGGATTTCAGCGGCGCGATCGAACAGGGTTGGGCCAAGGCTGTCAGCGCGATGATCGAAGGCATGACGCGACCGGGCGAGCGGGCGCGCCAGTCAAAGAAGATCGCCATCCTGCCCGGCTGGAACCTCACCGTGGCTGACATCGAGCATTTGCGCGAGATGGTGGAAGGCTTTGGGCTCAACCCGGTGATACTGCCGGATGTCTCCGGCTCGCTCGACGGCACCGTGCCCGACTGGTGGGTTACGACCACCTATGGCGGCACCAGCGTCGAGGATATCCGCGAGCTCGGCGCGGCCGCGCACTGCATCGCCATCGGAGAGCATATGCGTCACCCGGCCGAGGTGCTGCAGAAGATGACCGGCGTGCCTTACGTGCTGTTCGAGTCGCTGACCGGATTGAAGGATGCCGACCGGTTCGTCTCGCTGCTGTCCGTGATTTCTGGCGAGTCTGTGCCGGCCAGCGTGCGCCGTCGACGGGCGCAATTGCAGGATGCGTTGCTCGACGGACATTTCCATTTCGGAGGCAAGAAAATTGCGATTGCTGCTGAACCGGACCAACTCTATCAACTCGCGACCTTCTTCACCGGCATGGGCTCCGAAATTGCGGCGGCAGTCACCACGACCGATATGTCGAAAGTTCTGGAAAGGGTTCCGGCGGCCTCGATTCAGATCGGCGATCTCAGCGATTTGGAAGCGCTTGCCGGCGGGGCTGATCTTCTGGTCACCCATTCACATGGACGCCAGGCATCGCAACGTCTTGGCATTCCGCTCATGCGCGTCGGCTTCCCCGTCTTCGACCGGCTCGGCAGCCAGCACAAGCTCTCAATCCTCTATCAGGGCACCCGTGATCTGGTTTTCGAGGTCGCCAACATGTTCCAGGCCAACCGGCATGCGCCGACGCCCGAGAAACTTGATCCATTCCGCAAGCGAGAAACGCCAGATGGGCCCCGTTAGTCGCCTCTCACTCGTCACTGACGAGGTACACGCACCGATCCCTGAAAGACGAGCAGGCGCATTGCGCGTAGCCATCGCCACGCAGGACATGAAGGACCTCAATGCCCATTTCGGCTCGGCCAGACGCTTTGCTGTCTACGACGTGACGCGCGAGGAGTGCCATCTCGTGGAAGCCTTGGCCTTCGATGACGTTTCCGATGAGAACGGGACGCATCGAACCGAGGGTGATGACCGCATCACGCGGAAGGTGGAGGCGCTGAAGGGCTGCCATCTGCTGTTTTGTCTGGCGATCGGCGGACCTTGGGCAGCCAAGGTTGTTTCGGCGAAAATCCATCCGATCAAGGTGCCGCAGCCCCAAACCATCCAAGAGGTGCTGTTGCGCACGCAGATGATGCTCAGGACGTGTCCTCCCCCTTGGCTGCACAAGGTGCTGGCGGAGGCAGGCGTCGCCGAGAAGAAACCATCCTTCGAGGACGAGGACTGAAAATGAGGAGAAGGCGAAATGTTTGACGCAGCTGTTAGCCCTGCCGTCACCGAGGACGAGGCGGCCCTTGCCACCGCGTTCCTCAAATGCGTCGTGCGGCTGATCCGTGCCCAGGATTCCCACGGGTCATGGGAAGGCAAACCGGATGCCGAGCTGCTGGGAGACTTCATCATCGCCAAGGAACAGCGCTGTGCGATCCCGATCCGGACGTTGGAGGCTTGATAAGTTCTACGCCGCTGTCGGGCTTGCGATCGAGGAGCGCTGCGGCCCGGCATGCCTGGCGGCATGGGCGGCATAGACTTTTAATCCAGCCGATCTGGCTTATGCATACGGAAAGGGCGGCAGCGATGCCGCCCTTTTCCTTGAAGTGGATCCGGCCGGAAACCTTCGGCGCGTACGCCGGCCGTATGGCCGTAGTAGCGACGGT
>NZ_FMXM01000070.1 GCF_900103325.1 Mesorhizobium qingshengii
GCCGAACGTGCCACCACTATTCAAGCCCAAACCGCCTCTCCTACGCGCCGCCTAATCCCAGAAGTTACCGGTCTCAAAATACTGCCCGTGCCGGATCGCTACCGCGTCGGACCTCCCAAGATATCCCAGCGAGGTCGGGATCTCGGCATTCCCTTTCTGAGCCTCTGGTCCATAGGCCGCAATCGATAGAGTTGGAATATCCATTCCGCTTGTGATGACTAGCTCCGATCTAAGTGCTCAGCCTCCAACCCGATCAGGAGCTGTCAAACGCGGCTTCGTTTATCCAAAGAGTGGATGGCAGGTATGCCTACAATCGATTTTACCAATATTACAGGTTCCTACTAAAGATCCTGAATGAAAGCGGGCCGGGTGGGTATCCGTCTTCGGGATTACTGCGTTGGGGTGAAACTGCCGGAAGAATACGGAGACAAACATGTGCGGGATTGTTGGCATCGTTGGGCAACAGCCGGTGTCGGACCGGTTGGTCGACGCGTTGAAGCGTCTGGAATATCGCGGCTATGATTCGGCCGGCGTTGCGACGATCGTCGAGGGCGCCTTGCACCGCCGGCGCGCCGAGGGCAAGCTCGTCAATCTGGAAACGAGACTGAAGGACGAGCCGCTGGGCGGCAATATCGGAATCGGCCACACGCGTTGGGCAACCCATGGAGCATCAACCGAACGCAATGCACACCCGCACTTTACCGACGGTGTCGCCGTCGTCCATAACGGCATCATCGAGAATTTCACCGAGCTGAAGGACGAATTGACGGCGGCGGGAGCCGAGTTCCAGACCGACACCGACACCGAGGTCGTCGCGCATCTCTTGGCACGACACCGCCGGGAAGGCATGAGGCGGCGAGAAGCAATGGCTGCCATGCTGAAACGCCTCAGGGGTGCCTACGCGCTTGCTATCATCTTTGAGGATGATCCGTCGACCATCATGGCAGCGCGCAACGGACCACCGCTGGCGATCGGTCATGGCGACGGCGAGATGTTCCTGGGCTCCGACGCGATCGCGCTTGCTCCCTTCACCAATGAAATTACCTATCTCATCGACGGTGACTGGGCCGTTATCGGCAAGACGGGCGCCCATATCTTCGATTTCGACGGTCAGCCTGTCGAGCGTCCGCGCCAGACCTCCACGGCCGCGGCCGCTCTGGCCGACAAGGGCAACCATCGCCACTTCATGGAGAAGGAAATTTACGAGCAGCCCGAGGTCATCTTCCATGCGCTCGGCCACCATATCAACATCATAGAGAATCGCGCCGACATGGTTTCTGGCATCGATTTCGCCAGGATCCCGAGCTTGGCGATCTCTGCCTGCGGCACCGCCTATCTCGCCGGACTGGTCGGAAAATACTGGTTCGAGCGCTATGCGCGCCTGACGGTCGAAATCGACGTTGCGTCCGAATTCCGTTACCGCGAGATCCCGTTGTCGCCGCAGTCGGCGGCTCTTTTCATTTCGCAGTCTGGTGAAACCGCCGATACGCTCGCATCGCTGAGGTACTGCAAGGACCTTGGGCTGAAAGTTGGCGCCATCGTCAATACCTGCGAATCGACCATCGCTCGGGAGGCCGACGCGGTCTTCCCGATCCTTGCCGGACCGGAGATCGGCGTCGCTTCCACCAAGGCTTTCACCTGCCAGCTTGCCGTTCTTGCGGCACTTGCCATCGGCGCCGCCAGGGCCCGCCGAACCGTAACCGAAGACGAGGCGCAGGCGCTTGTTAGCAGCCTCGCCGAAGTCCCACGCGTCATGGGCCAGGTACTCGACAGCATCCAGCCGGAAATCGAGCTCCTGTCGCGCGAATTGTCAAAGCTTCGTCACGTCCTGTATCTCGGCCGTGGCACCAGTTTCCCGCTGGCGATGGAAGGTGCGCTGAAGCTCAAGGAGATTTCCTACATCCACGCCGAGGGCTATGCGGCAGGTGAATTGAAGCACGGTCCAATCGCACTGATAGACGAGAACATGCCAGTGATCGTCATCGCGCCGCATGATCGCTTTTTCGACAAGACCGCCTCCAACATGCAGGAAGTGGCTGCCCGTGGAGGGCGGATTATCCTGATCACGGATGAAAGAGGAGCAACCGCATCGAAACTCGACACCATGCACACGATCGTGCTCCCGGTCGTCGACGAGATTATCGCGCCAATGATCTTCTCGCTGCCGATACAGCTTCTTGCCTACCATACGGCGCTCTTCATGGGCACAGATGTCGACCAGCCGCGCAATCTGGCAAAATCGGTCACTGTCGAATGATTGTAACGCTTTTGCAGGTGGCGATGCTGCTCCTTTTCGAAAGCGCCAACACCTTAACGTGCCTTTTAATGATGGGGCCGAATCCTGTTTAGACTGCCGACGTCGAATCGGAACGATGGCCGGCATTTCGGAGTTCGCAGCAGGTCATCGCCCGAAAGCGGATTGAACCATAGGAGGACCGAGCCAATGCTTACTCAAACCTACCCTAGTGATTTCGCGCCATCCGATACTCTGGGGGGACGTATTTCGTTCGCTCGCGAGGTCACCAAACTTGCAATGGCGCAGGCCGCACGCCGGCTTGGTGTCCAGACGGCATGCTGGAAAGCATGGGAATGCGACCGCGCCGCGCCGCAATCCAATCGCCTTGCGATGATGGCGGGCATCTTGGCCGTGAGTCCCTCATGGCTAGTGTCGGGAATAGGCGCCGGCCCACTGGAGCTGGTTGCGAACGATCGTGCCGCCCTCCTGCAGGAGCTGCAAATCGCCTCTGCTGATGCCGTGGCTTCGCAAAAACGTGTGCAACAAATCGTTGCGTTACTGGGGTCGGCTCCGGTAGCCGGAGACCCGCTCTAAGCGTGGTATGCAAGCGGTTGGGTCATAAAGACGTGGGGTTCTGGAGCCCAAAAGTGCGAGGACTCCTGGACGGGCAGCAAGCCGACCGACTCGCAAAAGGCGCGGGCGGCGGAGGGAGTTGGTCGAAGCTATCGGCGTCCGCGAGCCTGGGGCCAGGTGAGTTCGAGTTGCTGCTCAAGAAAGCCATCGGCGAGAATGAATCGCGTGGGATCGCAGGACGAATGCGGTACAGTCGATCAGGCAATCTCAGGGCTGGCCGCTTGTTGGAACTTGATCAGTAGCAGGTGAGCCGCCATATCCCGCCCCGGCTGGCAATTTCGAGTGGCCCATTCCATGGATGAGGCCAGTCCGGCCGAATCGACGTCCATTTTTTTGATTTGCTGGATGCGCCAGCGGGGGGGAAATCTCCCGATTTGTCAGGCGCTCCTTCTCTTCTTGGAGGTGTCTATGAAGGATTCGCGCATTCCCGAGCCAGTCTTGGCGGCTATGTCAGGCGGAACCCACATCATCCGCGCTTATCGAGAGCATCTTGGATATTCAATCGAGGACCTCGCTGTGGCGTGCGGGCTTTCCGCCGAGGAAATCCAAAACATCGAGTCGGGTCTGAGGTACAACAAGGGCTATCGGGATCGGATAGCGAGATCGCTGTCCATGCCTGTGGGAATTCTTGAGGCAGGGTCAGACATATCCGACGCCGCGTGATCGATAACCTGCAATGAGTGGATGGTCCGCGGTTCTGTCGCAAAGATCGAAACGGGACAAAGGATGGCAGGAATCCGGGTCGGCGTTCTATGCCGTGAGGATGGCGAACTGCTCGGCGATTGA
>NZ_FMXM01000118.1 GCF_900103325.1 Mesorhizobium qingshengii
CTATCCGGCGTCAAGTCACGCAGGCATAACCAACTACATTAATGATCGAAATGCATTCGATTTCATATCCGCGCACCAACGCCCCGTAATACTAAAGACAGGAGTACAGACATGACCCTCGCAATCATCGGCACCGGCAATATGGCCAAAGGCCTCGCCACAGTATTTTCGGCCGGCGGCAACGCCATTATCCTCGGTTCGCGTGATTCCTCGGTAGCCGCCTCGGTCGCCGGGAGCTTCGGCGACACCGTCTCAGCCGCCTCGATCTCGGACGCTGTCGCCAAGGCCGACATCGTCTTCCTCGCCGTGCCTTATGATGCCGTAGCCGCTGTGGTGAAGGCAGCCGGAAGCCTCGCGGGCAAGATCGTGGTCGACCTGACCAATCCCATGAAGGCCGATTTTTCAGGGCTCGCCATCGGCTTTTCGACCAGTGCGGCTGAAGAAATCGCCAGGCTCGCCCCGCGGGCCAAGGTGGTAAAAGGCTTCAACACGCTGTTTGCGTCGGTGCTGCAAAATGGCGGTGAGGTTGCCGGCACCCCGGCAACGGTGCTGCTCGCCGGCGACGACGCCGACGCTGTCGCCGAGGTTGAGGCGCTGGTGAATTCAGCCGGTCTCAAGGCCATCGTTGCCGGTCCTCTCGCCGCGTCGCGCCATATCGAGGCCGTGGCCGCCCTCAATATCGGGCTCGGCTATGGCCAGGGCAAAGGCACCAATATCGCTCCGACCTGGGT
This sequence comes from Mesorhizobium qingshengii, assembly GCF_900103325.1. Taxonomy (GTDB): domain Bacteria; phylum Pseudomonadota; class Alphaproteobacteria; order Rhizobiales; family Rhizobiaceae; genus Mesorhizobium; species Mesorhizobium qingshengii. Next base: position 732 of record NZ_FMXM01000118.1, read on the forward strand.
CGGTATCTAAGCATTCATCGCTCCACGGCCTCGTGGGCGGAAGGCGACATCAAGGAACAAATAGAAAGCCGCGACGCGCCACTTGATATCGGTCAAGTGGCGCGTCGGTTACCTCGTGGACAACGCGATTGCGGAGAAGGACGAAGGGCACCGTAAACTTAACGCTGTGAAAACAGGATCTGGGAGTGAGGCTCTGGTTCATTCGGCGTGAAGGCGCGCGATTTGGCGCCATGGCGTTGTCACGTTGTTTGAAATGTGGCCGCGTGAGGCCGACACCGCGCTTTTCAGGCAGGCAGTG
>NZ_FMXM01000071.1 GCF_900103325.1 Mesorhizobium qingshengii
ACGCCCGGAGTCTATCCGGCGTCAAGTCACGCAGGCATAACCAACTACATTAATGATCGAAATGCGTTCGATTTCATATCCGCGCACCAACGCCCCTGCCGATCCTTTCCAGCGTGATCAGCTGGGAGGAGATCGAGCAGCAATATGACGAGATGGTCAAATACACCGCCGCCATGCAGACCAGAACGGCGGACCCGGAGGCCATCCTGCGGCGGTTTGCCCGCGCCGAGGTGATGCATCCCACCTACAAAGCGTTGAGCGAGCTCGGCCGCGCGGTCAAGACGATATTCCTGTGCCGCTATCTTCGCCAGGAATCGTTCCGTCGAGAAATCCACGAGGGGCTGAATGTCGTCGAGAACTGGAACAGCGCCAATGGCTTTGTGTTCTTCGGCAAGGGCGGCGAGATTGCCATCAACCGAGTCGATGAACAGGAAATCTCTGCCCTGGCTTTGCACCTGCTGCAAGCTTCACTGGTGTACGTGAACACACGCATGCTCCAGACCGTGCTGGTGGAACCGAAATGGGCCGGCCGGATGGCACCGGAAGACTATCGCGGCCTCACGCCGCTCATCTACAGTCACGTCAATCCTTATGGCCGTTTCGATCTCGACTTGAATAGTCGGATCGACTTTGATCGGCTGGCCGCATAATTTTTGGAGATGCCAATGGTCAAGATTGCTGAAGCATGCCTGAATGTTCTCTACCAGCACGGGTTGTCGTCGGCACAGTTCCAATTCTGCTTCGAGAGAGCAAAGCATGATCTCTTGGCCGATGGCATGGCCTGCGACGCCATTGTTGCTGAGGTTATGCAGTCCATGGACGATCATCCGGACGCGGCAACCTTGTTCGGATTGCTGCTGGATGAGGCCCGAATGGGCATCGAGAATGACAGCCCATATGGAAAGGCCTTCCTGGAGAATGCGGAGAAGGCGATCAAGGCTCACATTGCTGCCGGCGCTGGCGAGCCGCTTCACCGTTTGAAAATTGCTGGCTTGTATCGGCGTGCCAGTCTGCCGTGCCAGACATACTGATGCTCGACCCGGTTGGGGAAAATTCCACCGACGAGATCCCGATGCCGGATCTTGATGGCGCGCTTGCCGTTTTAGCGGCAGAAGTTGAAGCTGAAGGCGGTGGCGCGTATGAGTTATTCAATGGCCTGGATGAGATGTCGGCAGGAATGCCGGAGGAGGTCAAAGCCGCGTTTGTCCATCATCTTTTGAGTCTCGACAATCCCTTTCTGGAGCGCTGTGCGCTGTATTGGCTGGCCTCCGGCACAGCATTGACGCGAGAGGCAGTGGCCGCCGGCCTACGAGAAAGGCTCATGCGCGGGAAGCTGGAGCCTGAAACTGCATCCTATTTGCCGATCATTCGCGGCTGGTTGCCAGCGACTGCCGCCCGGGCGGCTATCGATGACATCGGCAAGTTGGCTCGGCGAAAAGGTCTTGCAGAGGCCTCCAATCAAAACAGAGCGGAGCCGATCATCACCGACATCATGGCGACCACCGCTGACGGTGTTGGAGCGCAAGGCCTGACGTTTGTGGGAAAACTGCAAGCTCGAACATTTGTCGCGATGATCCTGTTAAAGACTGGATACGGCATCAAGGATGCCTTTGTCATTCATTGCCGTTCAAAGCGCGAGGCAAACAGCATTGTCTCTTATGCCTGCCAGGAAGCAAACAGCGTCAAGATAGATCGAATGACCGCCGAACTGCTGCTGGAGGCGGCTCTGGCGGAGGGGATGGAAAACGGCCACCCACCGGCGCCAGGCTTCATTGACGTCATGGAGGCTTGCTGCCTGAGCCAATTGCGGCCCCAGGAAAGGGATCTGCAGGCTTTGCTGGATCACGTCGATCCGCAAAAGGAGATCCAGAATGCGACAGCGGCACAACTGGATCGGATGCTCCGCAATGAGCCCGCACTGGATGCGCTCGTCCCGTTCACCGATAGCTGGTTTGAAGACACAGGAGAAACACGCGGCATCCTCCAGGGATCTCGCTCAGTGCGGACTGTTGAAAAAAGGATCTGGGCCTTTCTCGAGGGCCGGCGAGACATTTGGGCGAGACGATTTCTGCAAACCGCGATCATTCTCAAATCGGCCAAAAAGGAACGGATGTCAAAAGCACTGGTAGCCGCAACCTTCGCGCTGATGCACAAGCATCCTCTACAGGACATCCCGCTCGTGGAAGATATCGTTATGACTACACTGGACGCAGGCGGCGGATCTCTGTTGTGAGTATTTTGAGTATACCCATCATGAACATTGTCAATGAACAGGTCGCGGTCGTGGTTTCCTGTTTATTTTGGGTCCAAAACGATATATTGAACAAATTGACACGATGGCACACCCAAATTGAACAGTTAGCATGGTTAGGACATGGCTCGTATCGGATATGCCCGTACATCCACAACAGACCAGAACCTCGCCGCGCAAATCGCCGCGCTCAGGAACGCCGGCTGCGAGGTCATCCGCGAGGAGCAGAAAAGTGGTGCCTCGCTCGAAGGCCGGCCGCAGCTGATGACCATTCTTGACTTTATCCATGCCGGCGAAACCCTTGTCATCACCCGCATCGACCGGCTGGCCAGATCGTTGCGAGATCTTCAGGTGGTAGTCGACCGACTCAAGGCCAAGGGCGCGCATCTGGTGGCCACCGAGCAGCCCGTCGATACCTCCACAGCTGCCGGGAAGGCGTTCTTCGACATGCTCGGCGTCTTCGCGGAGTTCGAAACTAACCTGCGGCGCGAGCGGCAGGCTGAGGGTATCGCCGCTGCCAGGAACCGTGGCATCTACAAAGGTCGCCCACCGAAGATTGACCGAGCAGAAATCCTGCTTCGCCTCCAAAAGGGTCAGGGACCCAGCAAGATCGCCCGCGATCTCGCCATATCACGTGGCACGGTCTATCAGGTACGCAACGGTGCTTCCGAATGAGCAAAGCCAACCGCATCACCCGTTTAACATCCGCCGCCTGCGAGCAGATTCAGGCCCGCATGCTTGAGGCTTGCAGACAGATCGCCTCAGATCACGGACTGGTCATCGAAAGTACCGGGTGGCGTGGCCTGGAACCTGGCTTCTCATTCGAACCAGCATTCCGCATCAGTATAACCGCGCCAGACGGCAAGACGCTCAATCTGGATAAGGAGATGTTCGCCCTGCTGGCCGAACAGTACGGCCTGGAGGCTGCTGACTTCGAACGCGAGTTTATCGCTGGTGGCGAGCGTTTCCGGATCACCGGCATTGATCCACGAAGACCTAAATATCCCATCTCCGTCGAGCGTATCCCCGATCGCCGCGGCTTCAAGTTCACCGCCGACAATGTTGCCATGTTGCTCAAAGCTCAGGTCAAACCCTGACGTTCACCAATCGTTCTTCAACTTGGCCAAAATCCCAGCTTCGAGCC
>NZ_FMXM01000097.1 GCF_900103325.1 Mesorhizobium qingshengii
CTCTCCTTGAGAGGTTCTGGCAGGCTTCAATCACCCGCCTCGATACGCCGCCCTTCTCAAACCGTCATCACCCATTTTCCGCCATAGCTCGTCATCGGATGCGGACGGCTGTTAGTCCCCTGTACGTTTGGCCGGCGGCAAGGAATGATGGCCTAGGCGGCGCTCGATGCAGGGAGGGGTTCTTTACCGAGACTGAAGCATGCGAGCCTCGTCAGCATGTCGAAATGTGTCAGCTGCTGGTGGATTGGGTGAAGGGGCGCCTATGGATGGCGGTACGCTCTGAAGGTCGCGTCACATGAGACCTCGGCTCGCAATAGACTGTTTTCGTCCCCGTGATCGAGCCATTCCCCGAAATCAGTGAAATCTCGCTTGCTCGTCGCTGGCCTTCTCCAATAAAGCTCGGCAAGAGCGATAACATGCCCAGGCGCAGGATACTCGCTGACGCGAAACAGTGACTTGGCTTGCAAGTCGTCCTCACATCAAGGAACAGATATGAAGCGCCAGATCCGGCCATTCATCGTGGAAATGAAACAGAAGCGCGGCAAGCAAAAGCCTAGCCGTTCGATATGGGGCGGTCTGGACCTGTCCAAAATTGCCACGGAGATGGCGCAGCCGGCTGACGGTGCTCAGTTGCCAAATTCGGAGGTTATTGACTTCAGTATAAGACCCATTGATGCTGAAGAAGGGCACAAACCACAAGCGGAGCATATCATGGCCGATTTCCACGAAGCGCAAACTGTTCAGACGACAGTAGCGCCAGCTAAAGTGGAAGCTCCTGAAGCGAAGAAGAGAGTTCTTCGAGCAAAGAAAGCGAAGGCAGAGCTCGCCAAGCCGACCCGCAAGAACGGAGCAAGACCAATGCCCCAGGCGGCCGAACCTGCGATGGCAGTGAAGACCGCCCGGAAGACCTACTCTGAGAAAGAACGCGCCCAGAAGCTCGCCCAGATCGAGCAGTCGATCGCTGGCGGTGCGACCAGCAAGAGTGCTGTCGGTCAGGCCGGCATATCGGAGCAGACCTACTATTATTGGAAGAGGGCTGTGACGCCTTCTGCAGACAGCGGCGATCTCCGTGATCTTGTCGCGCTCGAAGAAGAAAACAAGCGCCTTAAGAACCTGCTTGCTGACCGTCTGCGCAAGGAAAATGCCGAGCTCAAGAAGAAGCTGGGCCTTGCGTAAGACATACTGAGCCTCGTTGGAAACTCCGACGCTCAGAGCGGCAGCGGCGGCATATCGCCTTCACCGACCCGCCACACCCAGGAGCCGATCTCCGGACGCGCGGCCATCATCTCCTGCAACGAAGCGTTGAACCCTTCGTCCGCACCGGCCGGGACGACAAAGAGCGCGATCGGCTCTTGCCTGTTCTGAAGCAAGGCGTTGGCGATCGGTTGGTCGGTTTGCAGGTCGTAGCGCAATCCTTTCACGCTCATCTCGCGAAGGCGGCCGAGCGCGTCAACGAGCCGCTTTTCCGGGACCGTCTCGTAAGGAATCCAGTTCTCGGACACAACCATCAACGCGATCTCTTCGACAATGGCGAGCCCGGCCGGGTTCAGCCCGAAGGTCGCGATCACAATCAGATGGGAGTTCGAATCCGCTCCCCAGAGCGACAATTCCTTCTCGAAGCGTCCCTGCAAGCGCCGATGCAATGCATCGTCGATGATAAAGGGAAAGCCGGGCAGGTGCCTGATGACAAGTTTCTGACCGGAACG
>NZ_FMXM01000044.1 GCF_900103325.1 Mesorhizobium qingshengii
CAAGGGAGAGGTCATCTGGCGCGATGACGTGGGCGCCACATGTCGGCGATGGAATTGGCGGCAGGGTACGCGCACCCGCTTGGAAACCGTGGGGGGCCGGATGTGGTTTATTTTGGAGAGCTTGTCTGCAATGCCACAGGAAGCGCTCGAAGAGGCCGCCAATATGCTGATGAGCGGCTTAAGAGAGCTGTCGCCAGGGTGTGAGATCTACAAACAGAACATAATGGTCGGCTAACGCGCCAGCGATCAACCCCAAGTAAGTAAGTCGAGGTGACATGCGATGCGACGTCTCGACGTCGCACGAGCGGCTGTTTGCGAACAGCTTTCACTGATCACGAAGTCATTTCGCCGTCGCGAGACGGCAATGGCGGAGCTTTGCCTGCGCAAGGAGCAGGCAGCCGTCGAAACTCAAGGGAGGTTCAATGCGCACGGACACATCCGCCCCCGCTTTGGTCGTCAACAACGTCCACAAAAGTTACGGGGCTCATGAGGTCCTGAAAGGGATTTCCCTTACCGCAGAAAAAGGCGACGTCGTCTCGGTCATCGGATCCTCGGGTTCGGGAAAAAGCACGCTCCTGCGCTGCATCAATTTCCTTGAGATTCCCGATCAGGGAACGTTCCAGATCAATGGGGAAGACGTGGTTTTCCGGATTGGACGTGATGGCAGATGTCACCCTGCCAGCTGGCGGCAGATCGAGCGGCTCAGAAGCGGCCTCGGCATGGTCTTCCAGAGCTTCAACCTCTGGCCGCACATGACCATTCTTCAAAATGTCATCGAAGCGCCCGTGCATGTGCTCGGTGTCAAGCGCAACGTTGCCATCGAAAAGGCTGACAGCCTGCTGGCCAAGGTCGGCCTCTACGACAAACGCGATGCCTATCCTGCCTTCCTGTCTGGCGGCCAGCAACAGCGGGCATCGATAGCCCGTGCGCTTTGCGTCGATCCCGCGGTCATGCTGTTCGACGAGCCGACATCGGCGCTCGATCCGGAGCTTGTCGGGGAGGTGCTGAAGGTGATCCGCGGCCTCGCCGAGGAGGGCCGTACCATGGTGATGGTCACCCATGAAATGAAGTTCGCACGCGACGTCTCGACGCGCGTGATGTTTTTGCACCAAGGCCAGGTGGAGGAGATCGGTCCGCCTGCCCAGGTCTTCGGTGCACCCAAGAGCGCTCGCTGCAAGGAGTTTGTTGCAGCCGGATCGCACTAACCACTCCAACGTCCCAACACAAAAAGGGGAACGCAAATGAAGCATCTGGGAAAAGTTCTAGCGCTCGCAGCGGTCATACTGACGACCAACGCTCATGCCGAAATCCGGTTCGGCATCGTCAATGAGGCCTATCCGCCTTACACGACAAAGGACGCGTCGGGGAAAGCGATCGGCTGGGAAATCGATCTGATGGATGCCGTGTGCGCAGAGCTCAAGGAAAAGTGCACCATCGTCGACGTCGCCTGGGACGGCCTCATTCCGGCTCTGGAAAGCAAGAAGATCGATGTCATCTGGTCTTCGATGTCGATCACCGACGAGCGCAAGAAGCGTATCGATTTCACCGACAAATATTACTCCGCACTGGCCGGCATGATCGGCACCAAGGATGGCACCATGGGTGTCACGGCCGAGCAGCTGAAAGGCAAGACTATCGGCATAGCCGTTTCCACCACGCAGTCGGCCTACTTCAAGAAGCACTTCGCCCAGGTCGCGACCGAGAAAAGCTATGCGACCGTGGATGAGTCTTTCCAGGACCTGGCATCGGGACGGATTGACTATGTATTCGCCGACACAGCGCCGCTGAAGGAGTTCCTGAAGACGGACATCGGGCAGGGCTGCTGTGAATTCAAAGGCAATGTCGAGCCAGACAATGCCATTCTTGGGGCCGGGGTCGGCGGCGGTATCCGCAAAGGCGACGACGCATTGCGTGAAAAGCTGAACGCCGCGGTCCAGGCCGTCAGAGCCAACGGCAAATATGCCGAGTTCAGCAAGAAGTACTTCGACTACGATCCCTATTGAGCCCAACGGCAAGGCAGATTTGTCCCGAACGCTTGGGGGCAAATCTGCCGGCCTGTTTTTGAAAGCTTGCCATGAGTTCCTCAAATTCAGTTCTGGACATGCTGGCGATCGCGCCTCCCGGCTGGGGTGGCGTGCTGCTCACCGGAGCGGTCGCAACCCTGTTTATCTCGTCTGGGGCCTATCTGGTCGGCATGGCGCTGGGTCTCGCCGGCGCTCTGGGCAAGTTGAGCGGCTTTCGGCCGCTGCGGTACACTTTGAACGCCTATACGACTGTCGTGCGGGCAGTTCCTGAGCTCATTTTGATCGTGGCCCTGTACTATGCGGGAACCGATGGTCTTAATCGGATTCTCGCCTGGGCGGGACTTGGCCCGATCGAGGTCAACGGTCTGGTGGCGGCAGTCGCGGTGCTTGGCTTCGTCCAGGGGGCCTACATGACGGAGGTGCTGCGCGGCGCCATCCTTGCAATTCCTGTCGGACAGCTCGAAGCCGCCAAGGCTTTCGGCATGCGGCCGACACTACGCTTTCGCCGGATCGTGTTGCCTGCTCTCATACCCAACGCGCTGCCGGGTTTCGCGAACCTGTGGATGTCGGTCATCAAGGACAGCGCGCTGATCGCGGTTGTGGGCTACCAGGAGCTGGCTCTCGCAGCCCGCGTCGCTGCGAGCAATACCAAGCAGTACATGGTTTTTTTCCTGGCTGCCGCGGTCCTCTATCTCTTGATCACCATCGTATCGAACATGCTGTTTTCTGCGTTTGAAGCATACTTTCGCCGCGGACAAAGACCGGTATCATAGGGAGGCGGACGTGGATTTCAGCTGGATCTTCGAATATCAGGGGCTGTTGGTGCGCGGCGCCTTCCTGACATGCCTGCTGCTGGCAATCTCGGTTACCCTGGGGTTCGCGCTCGCCATTTTCCTGGCGATTGCTCAAGTCGGCAATGGCTCGATCGCCCGCTGGATCTCAAAGGGATACTGCACGTTCTTCCGCGGCACGCCGTTGCTGATCCAGCTTTGGCTCATCTACTACGGACTTGGCTCGTACCTTCCTCACATCCCCGGCCTGAGGACCAGTTTCCTGTGGCCCGTCATGCGCGAGGGATTGTTCTTCGCCGCGCTGGCCCTCACCTTGAACTTCGCCGCTTATCAAGGGGAGATTTTGCGAGGGGCAATGCTTGCGGTGCCCAAAGGCGAGCTTGAAGCGGCTCGCGCTGTCGGCATGTCGGCCAGAATGATCTTGCGGCGGATCTGGCTGCCGAGAGCGATCCGGATCGGACTGCCGACATTTGCCGGCGAGGTGATCCTCCAGCTCAAGGCAACGCCGATTGTCTTTTCGGTTACGGTCATGGATCTCTATGGTGCTGCCTACAAGATCCGCCAGGATACGCTCCTGGTCTACGAGCCCCTCCTCCTGGTCACGGTGTTTTACGTGGGCCTGACCTTCGTCATCACGCAGGTCTTCCAGAAGCTCGAAAACGCGGTGCCGGTTCGGCGCTAGCCCGGCACCTGAACAATCAACCCCAAAAGCAGAGGCCAACAATGTCGAGACCAGACAAACACGAACTGTCCACGCTCTCCTTCAACACGCTGTCAGTGCATGGCGGCAACGAGATCGACAAGACGTCCGGAGCGATCCGCACGCCGATCGTCATGGCCAATTCGTATCTCCTTCCTGAAGACCCTTCAACAATGGACTGGTCCGACACCGAAACACCGTCCTACACGCGCAATTCCGGGCACAATCAGATCTGCCTTCAGCGCAAGCTTGCCGCGCTTGAGGGCGGCCAGGACGCCGCCGTCTTCGCAACCGGCGTTGCCGCCCTGCATGCCGTGTTCTTCACTTTCCTGAAGAGCGGGGACCATGTGATCGTCGGTGACGTCACCTACGAGGCGGTCTGGCGGCTTTTTTCCGAACTGCTGCCGCAGCGCTACAAGATCGAAGCCACCTTCGTCGACATGGGCGACATGGATGCCGTCAGAGCCGCCGTGCGGCCCAACACCAGGCTGATCCATACTGAAACGATCGCAAACCCGACTACAAAGGTTGCCGATATCGCCACGCTGGTGTCGATCGCCAGGCAGGCAGGCGCGCTGTTGTCGGTTGACTCGACCTTCACCCCTCCCCCCTTTTTCCGGCCGCTGGCCTTGGGCGCAGACTTCGTCATCCATTCGCTGACCAAGTACATCAACGGCCATGGCGACGCGATGGGCGGCGTGGTGATCGGCTCCAAGGAGCTCATCCATCACGTCAAGGCGGATGCGCTCGTCGACCTTGGCGGGACGATTTCGCCATTCAACGCCTGGCTGATCATGCGCGGCTCGGTCACGCTTCCGCTGCGCCTGAAGCAGCAGTACGCATCGGCCGAGGCCGTCGCCGACTATCTGGCGACAGACAAACGCGTTGCTTACGTCACCTATCCCGGGTTGGAGAGCCACGACCAGCACGCGCTGGCGAAAAGCCAGTTCGCGGGCAAGGGCTACGGCGCGGTCATGGCCTTCGCGGTCGAAGGCGATCCCGCTACGCAAAACCGGTTCGTCGCCAATCTGAAGGTAATCACGTCCGCAGTCTCGCTTGGTCACGACGAAACCCTGATCGTGCATGTCGGCGGCAGCGGCCGTGGCGGCTCGGATCGTTACCCGCCGAATTTCCAGAAGTATGGACACTTGCGACTTTCGATCGGCCTCGAGGACACCGAGGACCTGATCGCCGACATCAACCACGCCCTCGATGAGACGTTTGGCAGGGCCTGAGGGGATCAAGGTTCTTCTAGTTTCATGTGGATTGCCCCTCGCGGGCAATCCACACCGCCTCTTCAAAGCCCCCGCGCGACTGATCAGATTCGCCAGGAAGGATGCCATGCATTGGATTGTTCTGTTCGTCGCCGGCCTGCTTGAGATCGTCTGGGCCTATTTTATGAAGAGGTCTGAAGGGTTCACATTGCTCGTCCCCTCGACAATCACCGTCGTTGCGATGATTGCCAGCGGCGTGCTGCTGTCCTTTTCCATGAGGGTTTTGCCCCTTGGGACCGCCTACACGGTCTGGACGGGGATCGGGGCGGTAGGCTCATTTCTTTTGGGAGTGGCCATCCTTGGAGAACCGGCGTCCTCGATGCGTCTGGTGGCGGGCTCGTTGATCGTGTCGGGAATTCTGATGATGAAGCTGTCGAGCACCTAAGCAGTGCCCGAACAGGAAGGTCTCAAGGTCGCCACGCGACACCGGTTTGACGCCACAGGTAGCGCAGCAAGGCAGGCCGTTCGAACGAGCTGGCCCACCGTCTGGAAGACGAAAGCCAATACGACAACGCAACGAGCACAATTGCCCAGTTGTTTGGTCCATATGCATCGTTCCCTCTGAGCGGTCCGCACCCGACAATAGCCAACACAAATCTCACCGGAGGGATCCTTCATGACAGTCTACACTATCGCGCTTATCGGCTTTGGCGGCGTCAACCGCGCTTTGACTGAACTCATTGCGACGAAAAACCAGCTCTGGGAACGTGACCTTGGCTTTCGTCTGAACATTGTCGCGGTGAGTGATCTTTTCTTGGGTTCGGTCATTTCTCCTAATGGCCTTGATGCCAAGATGCTCGTGGAAACGAACTTCGCGAAAGGCGGCTTTGGTCAGCTTTCGGGTGGAAGTGCGGAAGCCGACAACGAGACCATCATCAAGACTGCTCCGGCCGACATCGTCGTCGAGGCGACCTTTACCAATCCGATCGACGGCGAGCCCGCCGTTTCCCATTGCCGCTGGGCACTTCAGACCGGAAAACATGTGGTGACCACCAACAAGGGTCCTGTGGCCATTGCTGCCCGGGAACTGAAAGCACTGGCGAAAGCGAATGGTGTCCACTTCGAGTACGAAGGCTCCGTCATGAGCGGCACGCCTGTCATCCGCATGGCCGAAAAGACACTCGCCGGCGCGGAGCTGAAGGGCTTTGAGGGCATTCTCAACGGCACTTCGAACTTCGTTCTGGGTCGCATGGAAGGCGGCCTGGATTTTGCCGCGGCGGTGAAAGAGGCACAGCAGCTGGGCTATGCCGAAGCCGACCCAACCGCCGATGTCGAAGGTTTCGACGTCCGTCTCAAGGTGGTTATCCTCGCAAACGAGTTGTTGGGTGCGGACCTCAAGCCCGGGGATGTAATCTGCAAGGGCATTTCCGGTCTCTCGGCCGCCGACATCGAAAAGGCTGCCAAGGCAAACAGCCGCTGGAAGCTGATCGGCTCAGCGGTGCGCGGTGCCGACGGCCGCGTGACCGGCAGTGTATCGCCTAGACAGCTCCCGCTGGACCATCCGCTGGCTGGCGTCAACGGCGCCACGAATGCAGTGTCGCTGAACACCGAACTTCTCGGTTCAGTCACGATCACCGGTCCGGGCGCTGGTCGCATTGAAACCGCTTACGCCCTTTTGTCCGACATCGTCGCAATCCACAACACTCACGTGTCGGTCGCTACGAGGGAGGCCGCATGATGCGCAACCTTGCTCTCAGCGACACGACCGTGGTTGACCAGATTGTCGTGACCAACCCGTTCGACGGGACAGTTGTTGGAACGGTGATCGAGACAAGCGCCGCGGCCTTGAATTCGCTCCTGGAGCGGGCAACACGCGGAGCGCAAGATGCAAGATCCCTGCCCCGCCACGGGCGCTCGGCAATCCTGGAGAAAGCAGCTGGATTGATCGAAGCCCGTCTGGAGGAGTTCGCGCTGCTCATCGTCAGGGAGGCTGGCAAGACCATCACCCAGGCACAGAAAGAGGTAATGCGTTGCGTCAACACGCTGAGGCTTTCCGCCGATGAGGCCAGGCGCAACGCTGGCGAGGTGATCCCGTTTGATTCCTATACAGGATCGGAGTCCCGCCAGGGCTGGTACACAAGAGAGCCTTTGGGCATCATCACGGCCATCACGCCCTATAATGACCCTCTGAACCTTGTAGCTCACAAGCTCGGCCCGGCCATCGCAGGTGGAAATGCCGTTCTGTTGAAGCCATCGGAACTCACTCCTCTTTCCGCGATCAAGCTGGTGGAGGTGCTTGTCGAAAGCGGTTTGCCCGACGAGGTCGTCACCGTTGCAATCGGCGGACCGCAGCTTGGCAAAGCTCTTGTTTCGGCAAGAAATGTCCGGATGATCTCCTTCACCGGCGGCTTTGCCACGGGCGATGCGATCGCAAGGAGTGCCGGCATCAAGAAGCTGGCCATGGATCTTGGCGGCAATGCTCCTGTCATTGTCATGGAGAATTGCAACTTCGATGCCGCCGTCGAGAGCTGCGTATCGGGAGCCTTCTGGGCGGCCGGGCAAAACTGCATCGGAACGCAGAGAATTCTGATCCAGCGCTCCATCTATGAGCGGTTCAAGGCGAAGTTCGTCGAAGACACCAAGAAGCTCAAGACCGGCAACCCTCTCGATGCAGACACCGATGTCGGCCCGATGATTTCCGCAAAGGCGGCCGGCAAAGCGGCTGCCGTGGTCGACCGTGCGCTTGATGCCGGCGCGGCGTTGCTTTGTGGTCACAAGCCAGCCGGCAACCTCTACCCGCCGACGGTCCTGGAGAACGTTCCTGCAATTTGTGAGGTTTGGAACGAGGAAGTATTCGCCCCGATCGTCATCCTGCAGCCCTTCGATGAGCTGACTGATGCGATCGACCTGGCAAATAGCCCCGAATACAGCCTTCACGCTGGCATTTTCACAAATGACCTGGAAGCGGCACTTGAGGCGGCAAGCCGGATCGATGCGGGCGGCATCATGATCAACGACTCCTCCGACTACCGGTTCGACGCGATGCCGTTTGGCGGTTTCAAATATGGCAGCATGGGACGTGAAGGCGTGCGGTTTGCCTATGAGGACATGACGCAGCCGAAAGTCGTGTGCATCAACCGCCTGAAGCGGTGACCGCGGCCATGGCCAGCCATCCCATCAGCGCACTTAGGAGTATGTGAATGTTCAAGGGTTCCATCACCGCGCTGGTCACGCCATTCGCTGATGGTCATGTCGATGAGGTCGCGCTCCGTGACCTCATCGAGTGGCAGATCGAGGAAGGATCATCCGGACTGGTTCCATGCGGAACCACGGGCGAAAGCCCTACCCTCAGCCATGCCGAGCACAAGCAGGTTGTCGAGATCACGATTGAAACCGCCAAGGGCCGTGTTCCCGTGATCGCGGGCGCAGGATCAAACAGCACGGCGGAGGCGATAGACTTTGTGCGCCATGCCCAGGATGCCGGCGCCGACGGAGTGTTGATCGTTTCGCCATACTACAACAAGCCGACACAGGAGGGCGTCTACCAACACTTCAAGGCGATTGATGCGGCGGCAACCGTTCCGATCATCGTCTACAACATTCCAGGCCGCAGCGTCATCGATATCCAGGTTGAGATGCTTGCCCGGATTTTCAAGGACTGCCCGAATGTAACCGGCGTCAAGGATGCAACCGGCAACATTCTGCGCCCGTCTCTCGAACGCATGGCCTGCGGCAAGGACTTCAACCTCCTGTCAGGAGAGGACGGGACGGCATTGGGCTATATGGCCCACGGCGGTCACGGTTGCATCTCCGTTACCGCCAACGTTGCACCCCGCTTGTGTGCCGATTTCCAGCGCGCTTGCCTGAACGGTGATTACGCGGCTGCGTTGGACTTGCAGGACCGCTTGATGCCACTTCACCGGGCGCTGTTTCTTGAAACCAATCCGGCCGGGCCAAAATACGCCCTGCAACGCCTTGGCCGGATACGGGGGGACCTGCGCCTTCCCCTGGTACAGGTCAGCCCTCCGGTTGAGGCGTCGATCGACGAGGCGATGCGCCATGCAGGTATTTTGGGATAGGGATCAGGAAAATGGCTTTGGAACGCATTGAAGCTGATCTGATCGGGTCCCTCTCACTTCCTGCGGACGCGCTCTACGGCGCCCAGACGCGTCGCGCCGAGCTGAATTTTGACGTGTCTGGGCTTCGCCTCAAGGATTTTCCAGAACTCATCCAGTCCATGGCAATGGTCAAGAAGGCCGCGGCCCTGGCAAATGGTGAACTGGGGCTTCTGCCTGAAGACAAGGCGCTCGCGATTTCGGGAGCCTGTGACGACCTCATCGCGTTGAAAGGGATCGACGACAACTTTCCCGTGGACATGATGCAAGGCGGTGCTGGAACGTCCACCAACATGAATGTCAACGAGGTCATCGCCAACCTGGCCCTCATGAGGCTAGGGGCCGATATCGGCGACTACTCGAGAATGCATCCAAACGACGACGTCAACCTCTCCCAGTCGACGAACGACGTCTATCCGACCGCAATTCGCCTGACCATCCTGCGCGCCTGCGAGGGGCTTGTGTCATCGCAGGTTTGCCTGCGCGACGCCTTTCGAGCCAAGGCAGTTCAGTACGGCAGTGCTGTGAAGGTGGGCCGGACCCAGCTTCAGGACGCGGTGCCGATGATGGTCGGGCAAGAGTTTGAAGCGTTTGCAGAGCTCATCGATGAGGACATCGTCCAGGTTCAGCTGGCATCCAGGCTGCTAAAGGAAGTCAACCTTGGCGGGTCCGCGATCGGTACGTCCATAAACGTCCCTCGTGGTTTCCCAAATGCGGCCTGTCTGCATCTGAGCCGGATCTCCGGGTTCGAGCTTCTCTCGGCCCGCAATCTCATCGAGGCGACATCCGACACGGGCGCTTTTGTCGCTTTCTCCAGCGTCCTGAAGCGCATCGCAGTCAAGCTCACGAAGATATGCAACGATCTGCGCCTGTTGAGCAGTGGCCCACGCGGGGGGCTGGGAGAGATCCGCCTGCCGCCGGTGCAGGCCGGCTCGTCAATCATGCCGGGCAAGGTCAATCCCGTCATTCCCGAAATGATGAACCAGATCGGCTTCCAGGTGATCGGAAACGATCTCACGGTGACCCTTGCGGCGAGTGCGGGCCAACTGCAGTTGAATGCGATGGAACCCGTGATCGTCCTCAACATTCTTCAATCCATGCGAATGTTGACAAGAGGGATGGAGATTTTCCAGCAGCGTTGCATCGATGGTATCGAAGTCGACGTGGATCGGTGCAAGACCCTGCTTGACCAATCTCTTGTTCTTGCTACGCCTTTGGCAAAACTCATCGGATATGGCAAAGCGGCTGATCTGTCGAAGAAGGCTTTGGCCGAGAAGCGGGAGCTGCGCCAGCTCATCCAAGAAGAGGGAATTTTGGCGCCAAACCAACTTGACCAGTTGTTCGCGGACAGCGCGGCGTTTGCCAACATCTCGGCATAACCAAGGAAACAAAATGGCTGTTTTTACTGAGCTGTCCGATGAAGATCGCATCTCGATTACCGCAGCCTATGGAATGACATCGCTGTCGTCGGTCATCGGGATAGCCGATGGAGACCGGGAAACCACCTACCTTTTTCGGAGCAAGGAAGGCGAGTTCATTGTAACCCTGTTCGAGAACGGTGCTGAACCGCTCGATCTGGAAAGGGCCTTCGCGACAATGGAAACGCTATACGATAACGGCGTGCCCTGCCCTAAGCCTATGCGAACGATCGAAGGCGATGCAACCTTTCAGGCGGCAGGGCGCCTGGTTGCAGTCGTGAGCTTCG
The DNA here is from genome assembly GCF_900103325.1 of Mesorhizobium qingshengii. Lineage (GTDB taxonomy): Bacteria > Pseudomonadota > Alphaproteobacteria > Rhizobiales > Rhizobiaceae > Mesorhizobium > Mesorhizobium qingshengii. The sequence continues at coordinate 10,550 of NZ_FMXM01000044.1, forward strand.
TGTCAGGATCGGCCACAAGCAATGCGAGCCCCGCCAAGTGCGCAAGTCTTGGCCGCGTGATGGCGCAAATCCACACTGTCTTGGACCGGAGCCCTGAACGGGCCGCAACAGAGCTGCGCATCGGGTCGGTGCATGGTGCGTTGGACCATCAAAACGTTTTCTTCCTGGGCGAAAGCGTGAGCGGGGTCATAAACTTCAGGCTGCGTCACAACGACGTTCTCATCGCTGAAGTCGCTGATGTGCTGGTTGACTGGGCGAGCCAGAGCACCGGCGCGCTCGACAAGGAACGGGCGCGGGCCCTCCTCCAAGGTTATCAGGAGATACGCAAGCTCACCTGTGCGGAAAGCGAAGCGCTGCGGGACTTCGTGATGGCGTCGACCGCCAGACGCTACGCCAGCCAACCAGACAGGACCTGCCTGCCGGAAGTCGCCATTATTGCCTATAAGTCAGTTTCTCCTGATATCGTGACGTGTTCATGAAATATCTCCTTGATCGAACGGACGAACAAATACTCGGCGAATTGAAAGCCAACGCGCGCATCTCGCACGCAGAGCTGTCAACGAAGGTGAACCTGTCGCGCAATGCGGTGCGGGTGCGTATCGAGCGGCTGGAACGCGAAGGGTTCATCAAGGGATATACGATCGTCACCGGCGAGGGTGGCGGCAACCAGCACATCACGACAGCGCTGATGTTCGTTTACCGGCATGATCGAATGCGGGGTGGCGACGTCATCCAGGCGCTACGCAAGATACCCCAGGTCGTCGCATGCGATGTGATGAGCGGTGACTTTGATCTCCTGGTGCGAGTGGAATCGCCTGATGCCGACCGTATTCGCCAGATTTGGCAGCAGATAGCGGAGTTGCCTGGGGTGCGCGATACGCTGACTGCGTTCGCGCTCTCTTCCGTCATTCGCAGATGATTGGAGAATGGGCGGCCAATCTTTTATCGGACATCGGAACGCAGCCATACGCTCTGATCCAGATGCTCTTTTCGGGATTCCCGAGGGGTTCCGACAGGCGCGCCTGACGCGACCCTCCGCCAACGTCAATTTTCGTAGTGAAATCAATACTAGATAACCTGCAAGGTGTGGGGTCACTGTTCGGCGCGTTCTCACACAGTATTGCCCCTTGACCGGATATACCGGCAGGTCGATGCCGTATTTGCGGCCGAGCAGCCCACTTTTGGGCCCCATCGAAATCACCACCGCATCGCTGGTGACCGGCCCGGCGGACGTCTTGACAGCGCTCACACGGTCGCCGTCGACGTCCAGCCCTTCAACCGTCGTGCCGAACAGGAATTTCTCGCCGAGTTTCTCGCTCGCATAAGCAGCGAGCCGTTCGACGAACATCCTGGAGTCGCCGGTCTGGTCCATCGGCGAATAGACGCCCGCAATTCCTTCGCTCCGGCGAGGCCCGGTTCAAGCTCGATCAGGCGTTGCGGTCGACGATCTCGATCGGCAGTCCTTGCTCGGTCCGCGTGCCTTCCTGGAATGCCGCGCAGGATTGCGGCAAGCGCCGAGGGCCAGATCAGCTCGGCGGAGGCGTCTGCAGGCCGATAGATTGCAGTGTAGAGCGTACCATAGCCGCGGCCATAGGCGGTCTGGTACACCGGCGGCTGCATGAACACGCCGAGCATCTTCTCCGCGTCGCTGGTCCCGTCTACGGCGCTAAGCAAGACCTGCTCGCGCTCGACGGACCGCGTGGCCTCGGCGTGCCGTTTCCATTCCGGTCCGCGCTGATGGTTGGTGATGACCCGGCGCTTGATCACCTCGACCTCAATCGCGATCTATATGACGAAGTGCGCAGCATTCCGGAAGAAGAAGCACGCGCTATGTGCCACCAACTGGCACGGGAGGAAGGACTGTTGGTCGGAACGTCCACGGGCCTCAACGTCACTGCGGCCATTCGTATGGCCAAAGAGTTGGGGCCGGGTAGGACGGTCGTCACGGTCGCGAGCGACACCGGTCTAAAGTACATGAACGGGAAGCTTTTTGCAGATGCTTGACAACGATTGAGCGATGGCCGGGACGACGCTGGACATTGGGTTGAATTGGAAACGACCGAGAATGCAGCAACCCTCTGGCTTCCAGCGTTTGGTGCATCCGCCGACGTGGTTATGAGCAATACTCCTGGCACTTTTATTTTCACGGGGCCGTCGGAAAACTTGCGGGTGAGAATCCCACCAGCATCTTCGCTGTCGCCTTTGCGGACGCCGTTTTGGATAGATGGGCCGCTTGTATGGCCTTTGCTTCGAAGCCATCGAAACTTCGCTGCCTTCAAAGATCGAGCTTGAGCACACCTCTCGCGCGAGACACGCACGGGATAAACCGGCTGTCGCGAGCCTGCCTGGACAGGAAAGCATCGCGGTGGATCGGCTCACCTTCCAGCATACCGCATTCGCAGGTCCCGCAAACGCCGTTCTCGCATGAAGCCATGAGCAGTACGCCCGCCTGCCGCAGTGCCGCGAGCGCGGTCGTATCGGCCGCGACGGGGACCAATGCGCCGTCGCGCAGTATGATCGTGAACGGTTCTGGTGGTGCATCGTCGTGCACGAGCGGCTGAAAGGCCTCGAAATGCACGGTGCCCGCCGGCCAGTGGGCGCTTGCCCGGTCGACGGCAGCCATGAAACCAGGTGGCCCGCAATAGTAGAGCTGTGGGTCGAACGAAGGCGTCGACAGCAAGGTTTGAAGATCCTGCCGGGTTTCGGGCTCATCATCGAAATGCAGCCGCACATTGGCTGGGTCAAGGGCGCTTTGAATATCCGACAAGAGCGGCGTGAGTTCGCTGCTGCGGGTGAAGTAGTGGAGTGCGTAGGGTCTGCCTAGCCGCTCCAGCGCCCGCGCCATTGCCAGAATCGGCGTGATCCCGATACCTCCCGCCAGGAGCAGGACCGGGCCGCGGCTTTCGCCAAGGGGGAAATGATTGCGCGGAGCGGAGACCGGCAGTGTGAATCCAGGGCAAACCGTCTTGTGGATCCAACCTGATCCACCGCGGCCTGTCTGCTCGAACTTCACCGCAATCGTGTAGCGGCTCAGATCGCTCGGGTCGCCGCAGAGCGAATACTGGCGCACCTTCCCGTCGGCCAAATGGACATCCACATGGGAACCAGGTTCGAACGGCGGCAGAAACGGTTTGCGCGGGTGCTTCAAATCGATAACGAGAACGTCGCCCGGCTCCTTGCGGATGGCGGTTACGGTCAACTTCATGATGATGCGGGGCGCAGCCATGCAGGTTCACTCATCCATGGGAAGGATCGGATCGCCCGGGCGGATCACGCCGCCGATCTCGATTGCACAATTCAGACCGGAACGGTTTAACAGACCCTCGTAGAGGCCAGGAATCCCAAGAAGCTCTTCGATGTACTTGCAGGGAAAGTTCATCCGCGCCGCTCGCAGCACGGTCTCGCCAACGCGGAAACGCTTGCCCACGAGGTGACCGAGCGGTACGCCCAAGGTGGTCAAGTTGCGCCGATGGTCTTCGGGCTCGAGCCTGGCTTTGAAGCCCGGTATCTTCGGCTCACCGCGAGCCATCGCTTCCAGGACTTCGACCTCGATCAGCGTCACTTCGCGAACATCAGGCTTCGGAGAGTAAGTCCCCGTTCCCAGAAAATATCGATCTCCAACGATGCCGCGACCAGGAACAAGCTGTGCCTCGTTCAGCTCCTCCATCTCGTAGGAGGCTGCCGGCGCGACGTGGATATGAAGCAGAGTTCCATTCCACGTCATGCTTCGCCCTCCAGGACGGCTATCGCGGCACCCCGCTTCCGGGTGGATCCGAGGATCTGATCGAGATGTCCGTTTGCCATGTCTGCTTCCACCCTTCGGGACAGCATCGCAGTCCGATCCAGCATCCTCCTCTGCCCGGACACTGGCCCGACAGACAGAGCCAGTTTTGCCGAGTTTTGCTAATCCAGTGGACGATACCGTGTTGGACTCGGCGGCGCCGGTCAGGCAATATCGCTGTCCCTGCCGAGCTTGTTGCTCAACTGACGGGGCAAGCCCTTGCTCAAACGTCGGACAACCCCGGCCAGGAGGCGGACGCCGTTCTCGATCTGCCTCATGGCCAAGGCCGAATAACCCATCACCAATCCGATCCGGTCGCAACGATCATCCATTTCACGCGCATAGAGCGGCGATATCGGATGGACGCCCACGCCGGCCCGCCGCGCCTCCTCAATCAAAACGTCTTCCAGCGGCCGAGCGAGATCCTTGAACCAGACGACGACATGCAGCCCGGCGTCGGCGCCCTCGATGACGATGCGATCTGCGAAGGCGCGCCGAAGGGCGGCGAGCAAGGTTCCTCGTCGCTCGCTGTTGAGACGGCGGACGCGGCGAACATGGCTTTCATATCCGCCGC
>NZ_FMXM01000088.1 GCF_900103325.1 Mesorhizobium qingshengii
ATTTCCTTTGCCTGGGCAGATCCCGGGACCCCTTCGGATGCTCCAGAAGGGGATTGTTCTCGAGCTCCTGCTCCACGAACTGATGCAGTTCGGGAATGTTCAGCTGCAGCATGCGAATCGACTCGATGAGTTGAGGCGATAATGCAAGAGACTGTTTCTGAAGTAGGCTGAATGACGATTTCATGGTCACTTGGTATTCCTGTCTAAGAAGCTCTTGACCGCGGCCAGTTCGATCTCTCACAGGTCGACGCTTGCGCGTGACCTTTGAATGACCTCACCGGACGCGCCGCTTTAGAGCTTTGCCCTTGTGCAAGTGTCGTCCAAAACGCAGCTGCACAACTTCGGCACCAGGTCATGCTGCGTCCTTCAATGTTTGAAGGACGTTCTGCGGGGATGAGACGCCATAGGGGTCGGTCTCGCAGTTGTCGGAGAAACCTTCCTCCTCAAACCACTGCTCCACCACGCCATTATTGACCAGAGCCGCGTAGCGCCAGGAGCGCATACCGAAGCCGAGATTGTCCTTGGCAACAAGCATGCCCATTTTGCGAGTGAACTCGCCTGAACCGTCCGGGATCAGCTCGACTTTCTGCAGCCCCAAGGACTTCCCCCATGCATTCATGACAAAGGCATCGTTGACGGAGAGGCAGTAGATCGCGTCAACTCCTTCCTTCTTGAATTCCTCGTAGAGGTCTTCGAAACTGGGGAGTTGGTAGGTCGAACAGGTCGGGGTGAAAGCGCCAGGCAGCGAGAACAGGATGGCCCGTTTGCCGGCAAAGTAGTCGTGGGATGTTCTTTCTTCCCAGCGGTATGGATTGGGGCCCTGGACTGAATCATCGCGAACACGCGTAAGAAACGTGACGAAGGGAACCTTCTTTTGACCGGTCATCAAATTTCTCCGTTAAAGGAAACTGGCACTGGATTCTTGCAGGGGCTGGTGCAATACCGAGCGGCGGGTCTTGTGATGCCGGGCATGATGCCCACGGCGCTCCCGATGCTTTCCCCACTAGGGTGTATGGGAACGGCCCGGCTCCAGATCTTTCTCACCCGAAGGGCATAGATATGAGGGATGAGGGCACCTTCGAGCGCCTCGATCTGTCTTGCCGCGAATACGGCGCCGGAGCCGGCATGGATCACCCACTCCTCATAGCCGGGGTGAATCTCCTGGCAACCGGAAATGACCAGTAGCGGGATGAGCGTATGAGTCGCAAATGTGAGTCTCCACGCCACAGACCGGCGTGGCTGAACTGGTTCAGCGTATTGGCTGGACTTGCCTGTTTCCGGCCGACGTGGGCTCTGCCGAAACTTTGAGGAGCCTCTTGGCCACTGACATGCTGATGCAAACCGATGTCTGGCAAATGCGCGAGCATCATCTGGCGTCTCGGCGTCGGACCCCAGCTGCAAAGCCGCTTCCGAGGACGGATCTCCAAACCGGACGATGTCCCGGTCTTCAGCGAGGACGGCCGCCGTCGGCTTTGTCGATCGTTTGGAGCTTCGCGCGTCAGCCATGGTAGTCGCCTTCTTCGTGGTTTGATGGGCTCTAACCAGAAGAGTGCAAGCGGCATGCCATTCCAAATGAAGCTGCTTCTGCACCAGCGCTATCGCTTCGGGACGACGTCTTCGCCAACCCGGGGCTGCGCGCCAGAGCCGTCACGTCATCACACTGGACAAAAGTCCTGTGTAGAGCGGGTATTCACGCTTCCGGCACCGGCTGGCAAAGGACGGACCAGACAGCGCAAGCCCAGGCAATACCCCGCATCGGCCGGCACAGCGATTGCACAGTGTGTCTGCCCCGGCGTGCTTTTACGTGCGACTAACGTGAACGCAGGCCGGTCGCAGCAATCATCGCCGGCCGCTCTTCGGCAAGCGCCATTGTCCAGAGTCGATGAGGTCGAATTCGGCTCGGGTACATGCTGGAGGGCACTGTAAAGTTATCAGCGGATTGATGCAGCGATAGCTGGCCGGGACGGCTGTCACGCTGCGGCGAGACACGCGATTTT
>NZ_FMXM01000073.1 GCF_900103325.1 Mesorhizobium qingshengii
CCACTCGACGCTGGGCTATCTGAGCCCCGTGGAGTTTGAGGAACAAGCTATGTTAGCTTAACCTGGTGTCCGAAAAACCGGCAGCAGGCCAATGTTCGCACATCTTCATCAGCCGTCGGTTAACTTTACGGTGCCCCTGGTGGCTATCTCCGCGACTTTTTCAGCGAAGCTCAGGGAGAGCGAGCGGACGCTTTCGACCGCCATCTGGAAAATCATCAAATCCAGTTCATTCATAAGGTAACTGCGCGCAACACTGGGGTGATTGCAATCGACGCACACCGGCTTTTTCACATATGTCGGTCACGACCGATCATTTAGGGTTTGCCGGCGGCCATTGACCGAAGACGTGCTCCGTTCGAACCGATCCTTAAGCGCAATGTGCGGGATCTACGCAACCCGAAGAGGCGGCCAACCAAGTTGCCGCGACAATTGATGTCGTGATCATTCCGGACATCTGCATTTCGGCGTATCCCATCTGGTAAGTCCGTTCTTTGCGGCAACGCCATTCTCGGGCCGTCTTGTACATGAAACCTCGCGGTGGCGTCCTCGAAACGCGTTGCCGCCGGGCCCTTGATCGAAGCGTCGCGAACTTTGTTTTCCGAAGATTCGGTCCTCCTTCAGAGCCTATTCGACTCGCCTTTGAACATCCACTGAAGCGTGCCGTTTCGCTCGTCCGTGTTTATTGCAGGGGCATCGCCTCTGGGCGCTTTGTCGCGTCAGCACATCAAACTCGTCTCCATATTCACTTCACAACATGGATTTCCTGAAGTACGAGGAGCGCAGAGAAATCTCCGGTCGCAGCCTACCCGGTTAAAACAAGGACCCAATGATGAAGACTCTCGTCGTCTGCTCCGGCGGATTGGACTCGGTTACTCTTGCTCACAAGGTGGCAGCCCAGCACGAGCTCGCCGGCCTTCTGTCTTTCGATTATGGCCAACGGCACCGGAAGGAATTGAGCTTTGCCGCCCTTTGCGCTGAGCGTCTGAACGTCCCTCATCGCATCATCGACATCCGCGAAATCGGTCGCGGCCTTTCCGGCTCCGCGCTGATAGACGGTGTGGATGTGCCGGACGGGCACTACGCCGAAGACACGATGAAGGCGACGGTGGTGCCGAACCGGAACGCCATCATGTTGGCCACCGCCTTCGGGCTTGCCGCCGCGCACAAGGTCGAAGCGGTGGCGACTGCCGTGCATGGTGGGGATCATTTCATTTATCCCGACTGCCGTCCGGCCTTCATCGACTCTTTCCAGATGATGCAAGACCGTGCGCTCGACGGCTACGCGAAGATTCGCGTCTACGCGCCCTATGTGAATCTTACGAAGGCGGACATTGTGAGGGATGGTGCAACATACGGAACGCCATTTGCGCAGACCTGGTCCTGCTACAAGGGCGCCGAGCGTCACTGCGGCAGGTGCGGCACCTGCGTCGAGCGGCGCGAGGCATTTCATCTTTCTGGGCACCCGGACCCCACCGACTACGAGGACTCCGACTTCTGGCTCGACGCGCTGCGAAGGAGGACCGCGTAATGTTCCGCATCACCAAGGAATTCCACTTCTCGGCCTCGCATCAGCTCACCTCGTTGCCGCCCGATCACCAATGCGCGCGCCTGCACGGGCACAACTACATCGTCGAAGTGGAGCTTTCGGCGAAGGAACTGAACGACGACGGCTTCGTGCGCGACTATCACGATCTGGCGCCATTCAAACGCTATATCGACGAGGGCTTCGACCACCGACATCTCAACGACGTGCTGGGACATGAGCAAGTCACCGCGGAATGCCTTGCCAGACATTTTTATCTATGGTGCAAGGCACGCCTGCCCGAAGCTTCGGCCGTGCGGGTGAGCGAAACGCCGAAAACCTGGGCGGAATACCGGCCATGACCGATACGCATACCGCAATCCGCGTGAGCGAGATTTTCGGGCCGACGATCCAGGGCGAGGGCGTGCTCATCGGTTTGCCGACGGTCTTCATCAGAACCGGCGGGTGTGACTATCGCTGTTCCTGGTGCGACAGTCTCCATGCGGTGGACAATCAATTCCGCAGCGAATGGGAGATGATGCCAATCAATGCGGTATGGCAAACCGTCGTGACCCTTTCCGGCGGTCGGCCAGTGATGGTGTCGCTGTCAGGCGGCAATCCGGCCATTCAGCCATTTCGTGCGCTCATCGAGCGAGGCCATCGTGAAGGTTACCGTTTTGCGCTGGAGACCCAAGGCTCGGTGGCCAGGGACTGGTTTGGCGACCTTGACGTGCTGGTCCTCAGCCCAAAGCCGCCTTCGAGCGAAATGATGACCGATTGGGCCGCTCTCGAGGCGTGCGTCGATGCAGCGCAGGAGAAGCCTCAAATCGTGCTCAAGCTCGTTGTTTTTGACGAGAGCGACTACGTCTACGCGAAAGGCGCCGCGGAGCGATTTCCGCGCCTTCCGGTCTACCTGCAACCGGGCAATCACACGCCGCCCGGTCCTGGCAACGAAGACGCGTCTGTCGATATGGACGGAATAATGAAACGCATGGAGTGGCTGGTTGAAAAGGTAACCGGCGACAGGTGGTTCGATGCACGCGTGCTGCCGCAGCTGCACGTTCTGCTGTGGGGCAACAAGAGGGCCGTCTAGCCTGCGTCTTTCGTTGCACTGGAACTGCGTCTGCGGAGCTTCGCTTGGGTGTCGACCCGTTGTTTCTTTGTGAAATCCGCACCCGGCGTCGAACTCCCAACCAGGCGCCGTTGATCCGGGGGGTGCGGATGCAGCACAGCGATCGCACCAGCAGAGCAACTTAAGGCCTATGTCACAACGCGGCCGGTCGACTCCCGCCATTTTGTAGAGCGCCAAACGATACGGGATCGCTGTGGCAATCGCTTGGCCGCCGCCAGGCTGCGTCTAACGGCCCCGGAGCGACTCTCCCATCTCCCACACTGGGCCCTTCTCTCGATAAGAGGCACGCGCCAGTGGCGTTTGCAGAAATCCGCACAAGCACGGCGTGAAGCCTCGCGCGCCGCCGCTATTTGGCACGGCACTTGCGGCCGACCTGGCAGCAGCGTTCGACCGGAGCGTCGCGACGGGAGAAACCTTGGAAGGGAGGAAGAGCCCGGCCCCTATCCGGTTGGGAGAGAAATGATGTTAGCTTCACCAATCCGCAGCGCGAGTCCCGCGCCTCGCAGGGCCTTCTATGCCAAGCCCTACGTGCAGGTGCTTGCCGCCGGCGTTGTTGCGTGGATCACCCGGCGACTGATATTGAGCGGTGGTTTTCAGTCTCCTGATCCGGATTTCGACGATGCCGCACAAGTTCAATG
>NZ_FMXM01000015.1 GCF_900103325.1 Mesorhizobium qingshengii
ATTTGGTCAGCTGCAGGATTTCCGCGGCCTGCCGCACCCGCTTGTCGATCTCGGCCTTGCTTTCCTTGCCGATCTTCATCGAGAACGCCATGTTGTCGTAGACGGTCATGTGCGGATAAAGCGCATAGGACTGGAACACCATGGCGATGCCCCGCTTCGACGGCGGCACGTCGTTCACCACCTCGCCGGCGATCTTGAGCTCACCGGAAGTGATTTCCTCGAGCCCGGCGATCGACCGCAGCAAGGTCGACTTGCCGCAACCGGACGGGCCGACGAAGACGATGAATTCGCCCGACTTTATATCGAGGTCGATGCCGTGGAGAATGTTCAGATTGCCGTAGGACTTCCTGATTTGCTTGAGGGTCAGTTCGGCCATTATGCTCTCCTCGATTGCGTGACGATGGGCAAGGTGCTCAACAAAGCCTATTTCCTGTGGTGGCCCGGCTTCAGTCCGGCCAGCAGGTTGGTGATCCGGCCCGGTTTGCGGTTGCGGATCTCGGCCTCGTTCTTGCGACGCACCGCACCGCGGACAAGCTTGGCGCCAAGATAGCGGAACGGCTCGGGCGGCAGCGACATCCGGCGTTCGATGCCAACCAGGCCGCTGGCGCTCCAGCGATCCTTTCGCTCCAGCACCAGGCTGGCCAGGATCCGCCCACCAATAGGCGTCTGCGCGATGCCGGTTCCGTTGAAGCCCATGCCGTAGAAGATGTTGGGATGGCCGCGCAGGTGATCGAAGACCGGAACGTGTTCAGGCACACAGTCGATGGGACCTGACCAGTCATACTCGACTGGCACGCCACGCAGCGCTGGATAGACTCTGTGCAGCTCCCGCACATTGTCACGACCATGCTCGGCGCTGCGATTGAAGCTGGCGCCGACATTTCCGGCGAACGCCACGTTGCCGCTTCCGCGGCCGAAGACCACCCTGCCCGTGGCGGTGCGCTGGTAATAGAGGACCTGGGCCTGCGAATCGCAGATCGCGGCACCGTCACGCCAGCCAATGCTGTCGAGCAGTTCTGGCACGGCAGCAGTGGCGATCACCTCGCTATCGACGACATAGAGATGGCGCCGCAGTTCCGGCAGTGCCGAAAGCCAAGCATTCGCGGCGAGTACGACCTTCTCGGCCTGCACTGTGCCCCGCGCCGTCCGCAGGGTGCACGCCCTGCCCGTTTCGATGTCGAGGACCGGGCTGCGCTCATGGACGACAATGCCGCGTGCCAATGCCAGGTCACGCAAGCCGATCGCCAGCTTGGCTGGATGGACCGTGCCGGCACTGGTCTCCAAGACGCCGACATAGGATGCCGACGAACCGGTGCGGTGTTTGATGTCCTCGGCCGTCAGCGGTCTGAAACGGTTCTCGCCCACGGCCGCCGTCATGGCAACGGCGCGCTCCCATGCACCTTCCTGGGCAATCGAGCTCGCGGTCCACAGCCAACCGTCCAGCCGCAAATCCATGTCGATCATCCCGTCTCGTTGCAGCGCCTTCAATTCGGCGATCGACGCGACTGTGTCGGCGCAGAGTTGGCGTGCCTCTTCGAGACCAACGACGGCGCTGATCTGGTCGAGTTCGGCGAACCAGGAATGGACTTGGCCACCATTGCGGCCCGAGGCTCCTGAACCGCAAAGGTCAGCTTCAAGCACGATGACCCGCGTTTGCGGAGCAAGCTCACGGATGCGCAGCGCCGTCCACAGGCCTGTATAGCCGCCGCCGACGATCACCACCTCGGCACGCTCACTGCCTTGTAAAGGCTCGGTCACCGCGACCGCGCCAATGTCCTGCAGCCAGAACGAACGGTCGGACGGAAGCGCTGCCGCCGGCTGTCGCAAACGAAGTGTCGTCACGTCAGGCTCCCTGCGCATCGGTGATGATGCTGGCGTATTTGGCCGGCAACCACTCTGGTATCGGACGTGGCTTCTGGGGAAATCCGCCAAGATGAGTACAGGTCTGCGCCGCCGCCACTGAGGCCATGTGCAGCGCTTCTGCTGCCCTCAGGCCTTCGAAGTGGAACGCGGTCAGGAAGGTCGCGATGAAGCTGTCGCCAGCGCCGCATGTGTCGACCACGTCGACCAGAGTAGCTGGCGCATGCAGGACGCCCTTGCCGTCGTCGAAGTAGGAGCCTCGGCGTCCGCAAGTCACGACAACCTGCCTTGCGCCGGCAGCCCGGAGTTCGCTAAGCAAAGGCTCGACCGGCGCATCGACGTTGACGGGTCCGGAGGCAAACAGCAGCGGCACGCCTTCGAGCGGCTGCGCCAGATGCGCCGTCGACACGTCGATGCTGAACGGCACATGGTCAGCGACCAGGCGGCGGACGAGATCCCTGTTGGCGTTGGTGCCGACATGAACCCAGTCAGCTGTGGCTATGACCGCATAGCGCTCCGGCGGCGGCATGTAGTCTTCGCCAACCCCGAAGGATTCATGCAGGAACTTCCGATCGCCGGATTCGTCACGAAGCAGGGTGACGGCGGTGTCGCCGGGGCGACGTTCGACATCACTGGGAGACAGACCTACTCCTGCGAGTTCGGCAAGCACCACGTCACCCTCGGGGTCCTCGCCGACGGCGCCAAAATAGCGTGCATTCCAGCCATTGCGTCGCCATTGCGCTGCCACGTTAAGTGCGTTGCCGCCGACAGTAAGCAGGCCATTCGTGAGGTAGGCATCCAGGCAATTGTCGCCGACGGCGACGAGCTTTGGCTGGGTCATGCCAGAACCCGGAGATGGCAATAATCGGCTCCGATCAGCTGGTGAAAAGCAAGCTGCGGCATGAAGGGTCCTTTCAGAAATTGCTACTTACCGATGCCTTCGGACAGGCCACGAATGAAGTAGCGCTGTGCGGCAAAGAACACGATCACGATGGGAAGGGCCGAGATTGTCATGGCGGCGAACACCACGGAATAGTTGGTCCCGTGCGTTGCCATGATCGACGTCAGGCCGACAGGCAGTGTCTGCACGTCGCTGCCGCTCGTGAAGATCATTGCAAACAGATATTCGTTCCAGGCGAACAGAACGTGCAGGATGACACATGAGATGATGATCGGCCGGCACAGGGGCAGCGTGATGCGCCAGAAAATCTGGCCTTCGCTCGCACCGTCCATTGTCGCCGCTTCGTCGAGATCGCTTGGCAGATCCAGCATGTAGGCACGGATCAGGAAGGTGGTGAACGGCACCCGGAACGCCGTGTAGAGAATGATCAGCGCCCAGTAGGTGTTGTAGAGGCCGAGCGCCTGCAGCATCTTCACCAGCGGAATGATCGCCACAGTCGGGCTCAGCATTAATCCGCCGAGCACGATCGCGATGACCAACGGTTTTGCCGGCATTTTGGTCCGGGTCAGCCCAAACGCCGTCCAAGCACTTATGAGCACGGTGCATATGGCCGAGGCGACAGTCACCAGGATGGACACGGTCACGTAGCCCCGAACACCCTGGTTCCAAGCCTGGATATAGTTGTCCCACGACCAATGAGCAGGCAAGGCGAAGGGATCGCCGAAAATCTGCGCATTGTCCTTGAATCCGTTAAGCGCCATCCAGATCAGCGGATAGATGACGACGACGCCAAGGCAGACAAGGAACGAATAGAGGAACGTCCTGGCGATGACGGCCCACACATTGACATCCCGGGCCCGCCCAACGGCAACCGTGGCGCTCATAGCTGCACCCTGCGGCGCTTCGTGTACCAGAGCTGTGCCGCGCCGGTGAGCATGGTCAGAACGAAGATAACGGCGGCAATCGCGGCACCGTAGCCGAAATTGTCCTCGATGAAGGCCTTCTGATAGAGCCATGTGCCCAGAACCTGGCTGCTGTTGTTAGGGCCGCCAGCGGTCATAACCATGACCTCGTTGAACACCTGGAACGCCCCGGTGATGGTGACGATGATCATCAGCCCGGTCATTTCCCGGGTCAGTGGAAAAGTAATACTCCACAGGCGGCGCAGCGCGCCGGCTCCGTCGATCGTGGCCGCGTCGTAGAGATCGCGTGGAATCTTCTGGATCGCGATAGCAAATAGCAGGGTCGAGTAGCCGAAGCCCTGCCACTGGCTCATGGCAATAATGGCGTAGATGGCAGTGTGCTCATTGCCGAGCCAAGGTTGCACCAGTTGCCCCATACCGAGGCGACTGAGAACCGCATCCAACAAACCGATCTGCGGCTGGTAGATGAAATAGAACAGCAGGCCGGTCACGGTGATCGAAATGGCGGAAGGCACGAAGTAGACGGCGCGCCACAAGCGGCGCCAACGTTCGCTCCTCAGATCCTCGATGAGGGCCGCCAGCAAAAACGCACCGAAAACCTGGAAGACGACAGAAATGATGGCGTAGAGGCAGTTGTTCCACAGCGCGACCAGCACGATCGGGTCATGCAGGAGCCGGTCGTAATTGGCGAGGCCGACATTGGTGACCTCGCCGGTATAGATATCCTGGTCGGTGGTGCTGACGATGAAGTTGTCGACGATCGGATAGTAGACAAACCATCCTATGAGGACCAAGGCGATTGCCGCCCATCGGAACGACAACAGACTGCCGAAACGGGCCTGCAAGGTTTTTGGCCTTTGCGATCTAGCAGCGCCGTGGACCACGGCGCCGCTTCTGATTGTGTCCGATGCCCTTGCCATTGTGAGCGTTATTTGGCTGCCGAGGCGGTCTTGCGCACCTCGTCCATCACCTGTTCCGGCGTCATCGAACCACCCGCCAGCGCCTGCAGGCCGGACAGCCAGACTGCGGCAACGCGCGGCGGATTGGCCGTATCGAGCCAGGGCATCAGGAACGAGGCCGCATTGATCTCCTTGAGACCATCGACCACCGCCACGCTCATGTTCTTTTCCGACGCGCCGCCGATGGTGGCGCTCGGCTGGCCATAGGGCGGCGCGGACAGGACCTGCGCGTTTTCCTTGGAGGTCACGAACTTCATAAAGTCGATCGCGAGCGGAATGTTTTTTGACGCCGCATTGATCATGTAGCCCTCTGGCGCGCCCTCGATCGACTTGGGGTCACCTTTGGCGCCATCGGGCACGGGCAGTTTGAAAAAGCCGAAATCGGCAGGCTTCAGCGCTGAATCCGGCGTGGCAGCCTGATCGAATTCGATGATCTCCTGATAGTACATGGCCGACTGGGCGTTGGTGAAAGCCTGGAGAGCCGAGGCATAGGAGGTGCCGTTGACGCCGGCGCCATCGGTGCAGCGCTCGACAAGCTGACTGAACTGCTTGAGCGCCGCGACATAGCCTGGATCGCTGTATTCGGCGGTCGCCGGATCGAAGTCGCGTTCGAGCGTCGCCTGCGGCACATTATAGGCCAACAGTTGGCCCGCATAGTGGATTGCCGGCCAAGCTTCCTTGTTGCCCAGCGAGATCGGGGTCGCACCCGATTTGCGAATAGTATCGCAGCTCGTCAGCAGCTCCTCGAAATTGGCCGGCGCCTTGAGGCCGAGCTTGCCGAAGACCTGCTTGTTATAGCCCATGAATTTGGCATCCTGATAGAGCGGTATACCGTAGAGCTTGCCGTTGTATTCGAATGACTTCACGGCCGCCGGAGAGAGCGTCTTGCCCCAGTCGGTGTCGGGGCCGATCACCTTGCTCAGGTCGACGGCGCGGTTGCCGCGCACGAAGTTGCCACCCCAGCTGCCCGTCCAGGAAAAGTAGATGTCGGGCAAGGAGTTCGACGCGACCAGCGTCTTCGTCTTGCCCTTCACACTGTCATCGCTCTCCTGAATGAGCTCGACCTTCACGCCCGGATGGAGCTTCTCATAGTCCTGCGCCAGATTGACGAAATAGGGTGACAACTGCTGCAGCCCGAACTTGGTCAGGATCGACAGCGTGCCGCTGTATTCCACCTTGGCGTTCGGGTCGGCCGCGACAGCCGGTGAAGCCGCGGAACTGCCGCTCATTGACAGCCCAAATGATGATGATATCGCGGCCACTGTGACCGCCACGACTTGCAGCGAACGTTTCATAAGCAGCTCCTTCAGAGGTGAGAGGGGATCAGTATTCAACGCGTTTGTAGTAGCGACGTGTCGTCAGCGGGTGGTTGCGCAGCACCTCGAGATGCGCGCTCAGCCGCTCGAGCAACGTGGCGAGCAGCACCGGCGAGATCATGCTGCGAACCTGAGCCGAGATACCCGGCAACCTGACTGAGGCTGCATCCAGTGTGCGGACGCGATCGGTGTAGCGCTTGGCGAAGTTCTCAACCCGATCCGCCAGCGGGCGGAGCGCATCCTCGCCCTTGAACACGATGACGCTGACGCCCGGCTCCACCAGTTCAAGCGTGCCATGGAAGAAGTCCGCGGCGTGCACCGGGCGGGTGCGGATCCACTGCATCTCTTCCAGGATACACATGCCGTAATAGTTGGCCTCCGGCCACACCGATCCGGCGCCGGTGAAGATGTGATAGGTCTCGTCCTTGATGGTGGTGGCCAGCTCGGCGGCCTTGTCCTCGAAGGCGGCTTTCGCATCGGCGAGCAGGCTGGGCAGGAGCTGGAGTTCGGCGACAGCCGCATCGAAGCCATCATATTCGCCGCGCTCGGCCAGCAGCGCCAGCACGATCAGCAGCGTCTGCAGGTAGAACGACTCTGACGAGGTGTCGTCTTCGGCAAAATTCGTGAAGTTGTGGTCGGCCTCTCGTGCGATCGGCGTGTCCGAATGGCCGGTGAGCGAGATCGTGCGCACGCCTCGGTTCTTCAGGAAAGCCATGAGCTCGACGCCCTCCTTCGTGGTGCCGGACAGCGAGGGGATGACGACCACTGCCTTATTGTCCAGACCGGCCGGCGGATCGAGAACGACTTGGGCCGGATACTCAGCGCTCACCGGAAAGGTAGAGTAGCGCTTCGCCAGCTCGATCGCGGGAAGTGTCAGAAGCTGCACTCCGCCGGTACCCATGAAGAATAGACGTTCGACGCCCTCCGCAAGCAGCGTGCGCATGAGCGAGCGCGCCTCGCGGGCGATGGAAACGGCCCCACTCTGGATCCTTATGAATCGGTCCTTATCGAAATTCAGCATTGTGGTTCTTCCTTGTACCGGATGCAGCAGAGCCGCCTCTGCCTAGGCGCAAACGTCGAAGCGCCGACTAATCAGTCTTTGATCAATTCGATGAATGTGAGATCGATCTCACATCGCAATAATGGACACGCATTTTCGCGATTGGCAAGCCCCCGCGATGAAATTTGTCGAAATGGGAAGATTCTGCGGGCGATCAACGCCCGGGGAGCTGTGCGACAGAGCCCCGCACGATCAGGCGAGTCGGAAACCGGATATGGCGCGGCGCTATCTTCTTGCCGGCTAGCCGTTCAAGCAGAAATTTGGCGGCGAGCGGACCGATCTCGGAAATAGGCTGAGCCACGACCGTTATCTGCGGGTCGGTGAACGTGGCCAGATTAAAGTCATCGAAGCCGACCAGCGACACGTCGTTTGGGATCGACAGACCCATCGAGCGCAGACCCAGAAGCGCACCTTGGGTCATCAGGCTGTCCACGGTGAAAAGCGCTGTCGGTCGGTTGCGGCGGCTGAACAGGCGGATAGTGGCGTCGACAGCATGTTCGACAGTCGAACGTGACACACTTACCAGCGATTCATCGAGCCCGATGCCATGCGATTGGAGCGAATTCTGATATCCGGCGAGGCGTTCCTGCGCTGTGAATATGCGCGATTCGTCGCGCAACAGGCCGATGCGCTCGTGCCCATTGGAAACGAGAAAATCAACTGCTTCGCGCGCACCGCCTTCATTGTCGACGACAACGCTGTCGCATTGCAGTTCCTGGACGACGCGATCGATCAGCACGACCGGGGTGCCCTCGCTCACGAGCTGCACGATGTGCTGGCTGTCTGTTGCCGAGGTCGGCGCCAAGATGAAGCCGCGAATGCTTAGCGAGCGCAAGCTCTCCAGCAACTGCTTTTCCTGCTCGACGTTCTCCTCGCTGCTGGCAATCAGAAGATTGTGGCGATGCTTGCGCAGCTCCACCTCGATGTCGTGCGCGATTCGGGCGAAGAATGGATTCTGGATGTCGCCGGGCACGAACCCCACGATGGGCAGCTGCCCGCTTCGTAGCGCCTGTGCAACGAGGTTGGCCCGATAGCCCAGCCTTTCAGCTGCCTCAAGCACCCGAAGCGCTGTCTCGTCGCCAACGTAACCATAGCTGTTGAGCGCTCGCGCGGCCGTGGCGCGCGACACGTTGGCCGCAGCCGCAACGTCTTTGAGTGTAATTCCCTTCTGCGTCACGGTTCACTGTCCTCCTGCGACCAGAACTGCGAAAGGTCGCCTCTCCGGCCCGACGTTGCAGGCATCGTTGTGCCGCATATCGGCACATTCTCAAACTGCCAACGAAGTTTGTGCACGTTCTTTGCGGGCTCGCGGTCCGGGGAGTTCAGGCGCTCCATCCACGATGACGATGCCCGCCACTGCGCGCAACTCTGTAATGCGAATTTGTAGCCCGAGCGATGACGGCAAAGATGATGCGATGAGCCGAGGTCACCAAGAGCGGTGTCGGCGCATTTGAGGACATCCGGACCGATTGCGGGGGTTCTGTTGCCAAGCGCGATATGACCAAGCTTACCTTTCCGCTCGATTCTTGGTCGGATGCGCTGGAGGCAGTTAGACTGACAGCGGCATGGATCGCCGACGGTGCGTCAGGTCTGTTCGCTACCAAGGCTGCGCGGCCGGCCGGATATCACCCGACCCCATTGACGGGAACAAATGACGCACACCCCTGGGCGTGGTTTGTGTGAATATTTGTTGCGGGCAAATTCAGTCCGTGCCGACAGCGACATCCTGCCATAGCCATTCCTGGATACCGGGCCTGAGACCATCCTCGGCAGCTACGTATGCGGGGCCTGATGTGGGGCCCATCTCGAATTCGGCAGGTATTTCACGGTAGGCCCACCGCGACTCCATTGATCGGGGTCAATCCCTGCACGCCAGGTTCGTGAGATTATTATTGTTGTGGAGCCGGCCCTGGCCGGCCGCGCGAACGGGAAAGGATCGGCCGATGCAGACAGTGATCGTGGTCTATTCACGCACCGGCAACACTTTGAAGGTGGCGCAAGCTCTCGCTGGCATACTCGGCGCTGAGATTGCCGAGATCAGATGCCAACGCAACTATGACGGCGCTGTTGGATTCCTTCGCGGCGCTATGGATAGCGTCATGCGGCGCAAGCCGTCCATCGATGTGGCGCAGGTTGTGGCACAGCCCCACGATCTTATGGTGATCGCCGGACCGGTCTGGACCGGCCGGGCCGCCGCTCCTTTGATGGCATTTCTGGCCGGACGCCCGAAGCTGCCCGGGAGAGTGGCGCTGTTGCTGACGCATGGAGGGTCGAACCCGGCCAAGGCACTCGCTGAGGTCGAGACTCTCGTCGGTGCGCCTCTAGCGGCGCGACTGGCGCTAAAGGAAGCAGACATCAAGGGTGATCGCTTCTCCGCGCCTTTGACCGATTTTGCGCGCGAGGCAATTGGTGAGGCAGACTTGCCTCTCATTGGATAGCGTCACGCGCGCGGCGTGACAATATTGGGCTGCCGGGGTGCAGTTTTCATCGGCACTCTTGGCATTGGGGGCAGCAGTAACCTGTCCACGGAAGCCGCTTGCGCAAAACATTGGCACTTGGACGCTCATGCTGTCCGGGCGAATTCGCCTCGGCGTTCACCAAAGGTAGCAGTAGCCTCTCCCTCCTCAAACGTTCGACCGGGGGCGAGCGCTTTCGCGAACCCAGATCTCAGAGCTGCCCCTTCCCCAGCGGCCACCGCGAAGGTAGAGCGGCCCGACACGTGCGAGATCGCGGGCGGTCCAATGTGTTGCCTAACAGTGAGGCGAAGGCATCTCCGCCTTGAGATGTCTCACGCCGCGCCGGCAACCCTGCCGCTGGCGATGAAATGCGGATTGGCGAAGTCCTCGTCATCGCTTTGCCTGCGCTTGCCATAGACCAGGGGCTGACCGTCCAGCGTGCGCGTCATGCCGCCGGCAGCGCGCAGCACGGCGTCGCCCGCGGCCGTGTCCCATTCCATGGTGCGGCCGAAGCGCGGATAGACGTCCGCCTCGGCGCTGGCGAGAAGACAGAATTTTAAGGACGAACCGACCGAGACGATCTCGGCGGCACCGAGGTCGCGAATGTAGGCCTCGGTTTCCGGTGTGTTGTGCGAGCGGCTGGCAACAACGGCCAGCGGCGCTGCGGCCGTTCTCACCGAGATCGGCCGGCGGCCGACGATCTGGTAATCGCCATTGATTTCGAGCGATTCCGCCCTGCCCGGCCGGCCGGAGAAGAAGCGGCCAGTGCAAGGCGCAAAGACGACGCCGACTTCCGGCACGCCATGGCGAACCAGGGCTATGTTGACTGTGAAATCGGTGCGACGGTTGACGAATTCCTTGGTGCCGTCGAGCGGGTCGATCAGAAAGAAAGCCCCGTCCAGGTCGGGTGGCACGACGCCTGCGGACGCTTCTTCCTCAGCCACGCACGGAATGTCGGGAAATGCAGTGCGCAGACCGGCGAGAATGATCTTCTCGCTCTCGCGGTCCGCTTCGGTAACGGGCGAGGAATCGGATTTGCTGTCGACCGCGTAGCCTGCGTGGAAGACGCGCATCACCTCCCGTCCGGCCGCCAGAGCCAGTCGCTCGAAGATTTCGAGCATCAGCCCGTCGTCAGATGCCGCCGCCGCTGTCGTATTGGTCTTCGGCAATGTCGCGCTCGTTCAGCCAGTGTTCCAGGGTATCTACCATCTCTTCGGCCGATTTGCCGAGCGTCTTCAGATGGATTTCCGGCTTTTCCGGTACCTCGTAAGGGGAATCCACACCGGTGAAATTCTTGATCTCGCCGTTCAGTGCACGCGCATAGAGGCCCTTCGGGTCACGCCTGGCGCATTCCTCGAAGGGCGTATCGACAAACACCTCGACGAATTCGCCGTCGGCCATCAATTCGCGCGCCATGCGCCGCTCGGCGCTGAACGGCGAAATGAACGAAACAATGACGATCAGGCCAGCATCGGCCATCAAACGCGCCACCTCGGCGACGCGGCGAATGTTTTCGACGCGATCGGCATCGGTGAAACCAAGATCGCGGTTGAGACCGTGACGGACATTGTCGCCGTCGAGGATGTAGGTATGGCGGCCGGTGGCGAACAGCTTCTTTTCGAACAGGTTGGCGATGGTCGACTTGCCCGAGCCCGACAGTCCGGTGAACCAGAACACGGCGGGCCGCTGGTTCTTCATGTCGGCACGCACACGCTTGCCGACATCGAGCGACTGCCAGTGGATGTTTTCAGCCCGGCGCAGCGAGTGCAGGATCATGCCGGCCCCGACCGTGGCGTTGCTGATGCGGTCAATCAGGATAAAGGCGCCGGTCGTGCGGTTCTCAGCAAATGGGTCGAAGGCGATCGGCGTGCGCGTCGAGATGTTGCAGATGCCGACTTCGTTCATTTCGAGCGATTTGGCAGCCTCATGGGCAAAGTCATTGACGTTAATACGATATTTCAGGTCGGTGACGGTGGCGCTGGTCTGATCGGTCTCGGTGCGCAGGATGTAGGATCGGCCGGGCAACAGCGCGTGCTCGTCGAACCAGACGAGGTTGGCAGCGAACTGGTCGGCGACCTGCGGCCGCGCGGCCGGCGAGACCAGCATGTTGCCGCGTGAAATCTCGACCTCATCATCAAGCACAAGCGTGACGGCCTGCCCGGCTGCCGCCTGGGCAAGGTCGCCCCCATGCGAAACGATCCGCTTGACGCGCGAGGATTTTCCGGACTTGGCAACAACAACTTCGTCGCCTGGCGCAACCGAGCCGGAGGCGATCGTGCCGGCAAAACCGCGAAAATCGAGATTGGGACGGTTGACATACTGGACCGGAAAACGGAACGGCAACTCGACAGCGGCCTCGTCGACCGACACGGTTTCGAGATGCTCGATCAGGCTCGGGCCGGAATACCATTGCATCTTGTCAGAGCGGCCGGTGACGTTGTCGCCATAACGTGCCGACATCGGGATCGGCACAATGGTCTGGAAACCGAGACTGCGCGAAAACTGCCCGTAGTCTTCAACGATCCGGTCGAAGACCGCCTGGTCGAACCCGACGAGGTCTATCTTGTTGACGGCCAGCACGATGTGGCGGATGCCGAGCAGTGAGGCGATGATCGAATGGCGCCTGGTCTGGCGCAACACCCCTTGCCGCGCATCGATCAGCACGATCGCCAGGTCGGCGGTCGACGCACCGGTCGCCATGTTGCGGGTGTATTGTTCGTGGCCGGGCGTGTCGGCAACGATGAACTTGCGCTTTGGCGTGGCGAAGAAGCGGTAAGCGACGTCGATGGTGATGCCTTGCTCGCGCTCGGCCTCGAGGCCGTCGACCAGCAGCGCGAAATCGATGTCGTCGCCGGTGGTACCATGCTTGCGCGAATCGCGTTCGAGCGCGGCGAGCTGGTCCTCGAAAATCTGCTTGGTGTCCGACAGCAGGCGGCCGATCAGCGTCGACTTGCCGTCATCAACGGAACCGCAGGTGAGGAAGCGCAGCAGCGACTTCTTCTCCTGTGCCGCCAGATAGTCGCGCACGCCGTCGCTGGGAGCGAGGCTCTTTGCCATGATGTGGCGCATGGTCAGAAATACCCCTCGCGCTTCTTCTTTTCCATCGAGCCGGCTTCATCGCGGTCGATCAGGCGGCCCTGCCGTTCCGAGGTGCGCGCGGTCAGCATTTCGCCAACGATGGCTTCCAGTGTTTCGGCATCCGATTCGATGGCGCCGGTCAGCGGATAGCAGCCAAGCGTGCGAAACCGCACAAGCCGGTTCTCCACTACTTCGCCGGGGCGCAGTTTCATGCGCTCGTCATCCCTGAGGATAAGCATGCCGTCGCGTTCCACCACCGGCCGTTCCTTGGCGAAATAGAGCGGCACGATCGGGATGTCTTCCTGCAGAATGTACTGCCATATATCGAGTTCGGTCCAGTTCGACAGCGGAAACACGCGGATCGATTCCCCTGACGCGATGCGGGTGTTGAATATCTTCCACATTTCCGGCCGCTGGTTCTTCGGGTCCCACACATGCTGGGCATTGCGGAAGGAGAAGATGCGCTCCTTGGCGCGCGACTTCTCCTCGTCGCGACGGGCACCGCCGAAAGCGGCGTCAAAACCGTATTTGTCGAGCGCCTGGCGCAGGGCCACGGTCTTCATGACATGGGTATGCGTGTTCGAACCGTGATCAAACGGATTGATGTTGTCGCGCACGCCATCTTCGTTGACGTGGACCAGAAGGTCGAAGCCGAGTTTCTGCGCCATCTGGTCGCGAAAGGCGATCATCTCGCGGAATTTCCACGTCGTGTCGACATGGAGGAAGGGAAAGGGTGGCTTGGCCGGATAAAACGCCTTCATCGCCAGATGCATCAGCACGGACGAATCCTTGCCGACCGAGTAGAGCATGACCGGCTTGGCAAAGGCGGCCGCGACCTCGCGGAATATGTGGATGGACTCGGCTTCAAGCCGTTGCAGATGCGTAAGCGCTGTTGTCATGGACTGTGAGCGTTCTCTCGTGCCTTCCGACAGAAGACTTGCCTGAAATCAACGGGCTTTTGCGCCCGCTTCAAGGCTCGCTTCTGGATAAACTGTTCGAGCGGGCCTTCTAGCAGATCGCCGCCGCCCAGAACAATGCAAGACGCGCCCGGGCGCCGGTCAGTTCGGGAATGAATTTTCCACACTTGCGCCAAATCCCGGAAATTTCTGCCCGGACTGTCAATTGCCGGGAAAAGACGGGAAAAATATTGCTTGAGAGACCGCGGCGGCGGTCTCCCAGAAGCCTTCGCCAATCGCCCGGCGCCAGCTGCCGTTTTCCGGTGGCAATCGCCCCCGACGCACTATCGAAAAGGCAGCCCAGCCGCTATACCAGCCTCTGAAAGCGGGCAAGACGCATCATACGGCGCGGGCAATTTCGAGGCGAGCACATTGATTTCGCTCAACAAGATCTGCCGTATGTGGTTTCCAGAGATTAGCGAGCCAGAAAATTGACCCGGCTTTCCTCCATAAGACAGCAACTCACGCCTTCGCGCGTCAATATCTATTTCTCCATTCTTTGCTTCTTTTTTCCACCGGTCCTGGGATCGGTGGTCAGCTTCGTGTTCAATGGCGGCGGCCTGTGGTCCGTCCTGTTGATTGCCTCCAGGAAAAGGCGTTTCAACGTCGACCGGCCCATGATCGCGCTGACTGTCGCGATCTATGCCTACTGCGCCGCCAATCTCATCGCCTCCATCGTCAACAACTCGATCGTTCGGGATGCGCCACACCTGATCCCGCTCGTCACCTTCCTGTTTTTTCCAATCTCCTATTCGACCTGGAGCATCACGCCTAAGGCCACGCTTGTCCGCATCATCGTGCTCAGCAGCATGGCTGCCTGTTTTGTAGCCCTGCTGCTGGCGATCTTTCAGCAATATTGGCTTGGGATGAGAGCCGAGGGTGGGGCCGGCAATGCGATCGTGTTCGCTCAAGTCCTCTGCCTTGCCGTGATGATGTGCGTGGCTGGCGCCCTGTCGGGTGTCGAGAGACACAGGATCGCCCTCATCTGCGCCGCGCTTGGCGGAGCGGTGGCCATCGTCTATTCCGGTACACGTATTGTCTGGCTGGCGCTGCTGATTTCCGGCATCGCCGTTCTGCTGATCAACCAACAGAGACTAAGAGGGTGGAACCTCGCTCGCCTGCTGCTGCTACTGGCGGCGGTCGGCATCGTGATCGCTGCTTTCGGCTTCCAGACAATTGCCGAACGCCTCGACTTCCTGCGTTCCGACTGGGATGCGCTCGGGGCGCGCGGCGACTACGACACGTCGATGGGAATACGTATTGCCCTTTGGGAGATCGGCCTGAAGGCATTCCGCGAGATGCCAGTGTTCGGACATGGGGCCGGTGCGACCCAGCTCTTGATAAAGCAAGGCTTCCAGGATCAGTTCGCACTGTCTCTAGGCTTCAGCCACTTTCACAATGGTTTCCTGACCGCCCTGGTGCAGGCAGGAATCCTGGGCGTTGTGACGCTGGCGGCGATCTTTGTCGTTGCCGCCAGAAATGCCGCCCTGGTCCTGCGAAACAGAATCGATCCGATCGAGCGCTTCGGCGCCACGATGATCGTCGTCTTGGTGATCACCTATCTGATTTCCGCGATGACCGGCATCCTGGTCGGGCACGACATTCTGGACTCGGTGCTGATGGTCTTCCTGGTGAGCGGGACATATCTCGCCTCCGGACACCAGGTTTCACTGGCGGAAGACCAGGCTCTTCCATCAGTGACACAATAGCTGTTCCGGGTAAGGCAATGAAAGTCCTGGTCACAGGCGCGACGGGATTCATCGGGCGCGCCGTCGTACGCCATCTTCGCGAAGCCGGGGCCGAGCTTCGCCTTGCCTCCCGCCGCCCGGAGAAACTGGGGTCGGGAAACGACACTGTGCCCATGCCCAATTTCGATGCGCCGGCAGCGGCTTTCCTGGCACTCACCAGGGATATGACCCATGTCGTCCATTGCGCGGGCCTCAACAATGATCAGGGCAACGCCACCGAAGCCGACTATCGGGCGGCCAATGTGGAATTGAGCGCGCGGCTGGCGCATGCCGCGGCCGCACAGGTGAGCGGACGCTTCATTCAGCTCTCCTCGATCCGGGCCGTGATCGGCGCTGGCGTCAGCGCAACGATCGACGAGAACACGCCCCCTGCCCCGCAATGCGTCTATGGACGCTCGAAACGCGAGGGCGAAATCAGGGTTCTCGGCGCCTATGCCTCGCAAGGCCGTCCCAATGCCGCCGTGCTGCGCCTGCCTCCCGTCTATGGAAGCGGCATGAAGGGAAACCTGGCGACGTTGATGCGCCTGGCCGACACCAGCTTGCCGCTGCCAACAGGCGCGTTGACGGGAATCCGCTCGCTGATGTCAGCCGAAGCCGCGGCGCGAGTCGTGTCGCACCTTTTGAGCCATTCAGCGTCGCTTCGCCCGGTCTATGTCGGCGCCGATGTGCCGCCGGTCTCGATTGCAGCCATCATCGACGCCTTTCGCAACGGTCTTGGACGGCCTCGCCGCCTGATCGCCGCACCGGCCGGCCCGATGCGACTTGCCGCGGCCGTGCTTGGCAGGCGGGCGTTCTGGGACAGCATGACCGCGACACAGATATGCGATCCTTCCCTGCTGGTGTCGGAGGGCTGGCTGCCAGAAACGGGCACGCTGGAGCGGCTGGCCGAAATAGCGCGGCTCAGCAAATCTCGAATTCTTGTTTGACCATGATCTTTCCAAGATCGGGCTTTGGGATCATGGTCAGCTTAGCCTCGATAGAGCGTTCCAAACAAGATCCGAAGGTCGAGCCATAATGACGCGGTCCTGAGATAGGCGGCATCAGTTTCGGCCAGAAGCGCCGGGCTCGACATGTCGATGCCCCTGATCTGAGCCATGCCGGTTATGCCCGGAAGTGCCGACAGAACCCCCAGCCGTCTGCGATATTCGATCAATTCCGTCTGGGTTGGCAGACAAGGGCGAGGTCCGACCAGACTCATCTCGCCCTTCAGAACGTTCCAGAACTGGGGCAGCTCATCGAGCTTGAACTTCCGCAAGACCTCGCCAACCGATGTTACGGCGTTCGCGGGCGTCTCATGCGAGGGCAATGATGGCGTTCCGACGTACATCGTCCGCAACTTGTGACAGCGAAACAGCGTGCCGTCGCGACCGACCCGCGTCTGGGAAAAAATCGCCGGACCGGGAGAGGATGCCCGAACCGCAAGAACGGCGAGCAGAAAAACAGGTGATGTGACCAGCAACAGCAGGGCCGCGCCGACAAGGTCGAAGATTTGCTTGGCTGTCTTCATGAACGGCTGATAGCGCTCCCTGCCAAAGCCATGAGGCAACGCCACGTACGGAGCCCCTCGATCCGGTCGACGTAGCATGAGGTTATCTGTTGACCAAGCGCGCCAGGCATCATTCGTTGCTCAGATACGACCCAGGATGAATGCGAGATAGAGCCCCAGGGTCCCCGCAAATGTCTGTCGATAGACGCCACTTTTGCGCAAGCCAGCCAAGCGGTGGAAAAGACTGCCCTGCCGTCCGCTGGTGAACACGTCGAGGCACGCCGCCGCATCCGGGGTAAGGAGGTTGCGATTGACGGCAAGGCCGTCGAGGTTGAGATCGGTCCAGCCGGCAAACTCGCCCCTGAACAGGCGGCCAAGCCGGGAAACCCTTGCCTGCCACGACACGTTGGCGCCAACCAGGTTTGCGGGATGCTGCCGGTATCGCACCAGCGGCCGCGGATCGTAGCGGACGACGCCGCCGGCGGCGGTCACGATGAGATAGGCCCACCAATCATGGCTGACGAACTCTGTGCGCGCGCAGGCCGTGGCCAGCAGGTCGCGTGCGGCGGCGTTCAACAGGATGGTGTTGCCGCCGGCGATGCTTTGCACGAGCGCGTTGCGAAAGGACGGCGGCCGGCGAAACAGCGGCGAATGGCCGACAAGGCTTCCAGCCTCGGTCATGGTTGCTGTCCGCGAACAGAACATCAGCGGGGTTCTTGCATCGAGCCCCTGCATCCAACGGACGGCGGTTTCCAGCCTGTCGGGTTCCCAGATATCGTCCTGGTCGCAGAAAGCATAGCAGTCCGCCTCGATGCGTCGATCCAGGATCATCGAGCGGAAATTGGCGGCGAAGCCTTGCCGTGGCCCCTCCAGCAGGGTCATTCGCCCCTTGGACCAACGGGGCTTCCAGGCCTCGATGATGGCGGTCGTGCCATCGACGGAGCCATCGTCCGAGATCCACAGGTCGATAAGAGGATGCGACTGCGCGACCAGGGATCGCAGTTGCTCGTCAATGAAGGCGGCGCCGTCTTTCGTGCCCATCAGGACTGCAATGCGCGAATCTTCTTTGCTCACCAGCTTCAAATACCCTGCAAATACCCAGGAATGGCTGGGCCTGTCCGTACCACGATCAAGATCATTCTCTGAATTGGGTCTAGGTCGCCCGCCCGGCCGTTTTCGGGGTCGCGTCCCGAGGTGCGCTCCCCCTTGCCCTCTTGGCGCGGTCAAGGCCAGCCAGAACGGCGAGCGAAGAAGCCTTGTCCTGGCTCTTCATCGATTGCTGCAGTTGCGTGAGCGCGGCCTGGACATCCGACCATTCCACGACATCGGTGCTCAGGCCGAAAATCTTCGAAATGCCGAGCTCGACCAGCTCCTCATCTTCCCCATGCAGCGTTTCGTGGAGTTTCTCGCCCGGCCTTATGCCGGTGAACCGGATCGGAATGTCCGTGTATGGGTTCTGTCCGGACATGCGGATCATCGTTTCGGCCACTTCGAGGATCGGCACGGGCTTGCCCATGTCGAGCATATAGACGGCGTAGTCGTCGCCGCCCTGTCGCGATGCCGCATCGGCCGCCGACATGATGACCAGATCGACGGCTTCGGCCACCGTCATGAAATAGCGTGTCATGCGCCGGTCCGTGATGGTGACGGGGCCCCCGGCCTCGATCTGCGCCTGGAATATGGTTGCTACCGAACCATTGCTGCCGAAGACGTTGCCGAAGCGGACAGCTATGAACTTGGTGGCGGACCGACGCCCGCCCGGCTCGCTCGCGGGCGCCCCGTGCAAGGCGCTGACGATCTGTTCGGCGGCCCGTTTTGTCATGCCAAGCACCGATGTCGGATCCACCGCCTTGTCGCTCGACACCATGACGAACTGTGGAACACCGCATTTGGCGGCGACCTCCGCGCAGACGAGCGTGCCGAAAACATTGGTCTGGATGGCGGAATCCCAGTTTTCCTCAAGCAAGGGAACATGCTTGAGCGCCGCGGCATGAAAGATGATGTCCGGCCTGAATTCCGTGACGACGCGCGTTATCTGGCGCCGGTCGGCGACATCGACGATGCGGACCTTGAGGCGGTCATGGTGCTTCTCGTCGATGTACTGGCTCAACTGGAAGATGCCGAATTCGGAGTTGTCGGCGACCAGCACCGCCTCGGCCCCCAGTTCCAGCGACCGTTTGACCAGCGTTCGGCCGATGGACCCGGCGCCTCCCGTCACCAGAACCCGTTTGCGGCCGACGAAGGCGCCGATACGCTCGATATCGGACGGGACTGTCGGGCGGCGCAGGATGGTTTCCATCTCGACGGCGTCGAGAACGAGCTTGCCCTGCTGTTCCAGTTGCGAAAGACCGGAGAATTGCACCACCGTTATACCGCCGTGCCGGGCGACCCGGACGAGCTCCGTATACTCCTCGATCTCATGCTCGGCACCGCTGCCGAAAATCAGCAGATCCAGGCTTTTGGTGCCGGTTGCATAATCCTCCAGGGCATCGACCAGACGCGGCCGGGTCGCCACCACGGGAACGCCCTGAATACGCGTTCCCAAGGGGGCGCCTTGCTCGGTCGCCATGATGCCGGCGATGGAATAGTCGGCGGGCTCAGCCGTGCGCGTGAAGCGGATGATCAGGTCGGCTTCGCCGAGCCGGCCGACGAACAATGCCCGCTTGGTCCACGCGTTGTCGCTCTTGCGGCTCAGCATGCCCCAGCTCGCGCCGTCACGCAGGAAGCGGTAGAACAGCCGCGGCCCCGATATGATGGTGAAGGAGACGAGGAAGAACACGATGAACTGTCGTTCGTTGAGGCCGGCGACCGGCTGGACGAAACGAACCACCAGCGAAGCCGCGTAAAGAGTGAGCGTCAAAATCGCGCAGCTCTTCAGGATGTTGAAAAAGTCGGGCGTCGAGGCAAAGCGCCAGACCGTGGTGTAGAGACCGCTATACCTGAACAGCAAATGGCTGATGACAACGATGCTCGCCCAGGTGGCCAAACCCTCGTTGGAGAGCGCACCGAACGAAAGATCCGACCGCGAAAGGCTGAGGCTGAGTGCCACCGCGACCAGGACCATGACCACGTCCTGGACCATGATGAAGGCGCGCCGCATCTCCGGCCTGAGTCCGAATACAGCTTCCAGGTAGGAATTCATTGGATGGCACTAGACTCCAGGCTCTCGGACATGGACACCTGAAAAGCGCGAACACGAAAACATTCGTGGCCGATCACTCTTTCAAAGTGCCATCCCCGGCCCCCGCCGTGCTGTATCGCATACTGCGGGCTCGAAGTCATAGCCAGATGTTTTTTCGGCACAGTCAGTAAGTAGTGCCGCGGGATCCATCAGCCGATGCCTTCAAAACCTTGTAGTTCTGCCTCAAAGTCACCCTATTTATGGCCACAGGAAAGATGTGGGTATCTTCCCGCCTCCGACGAAAGAGACCGCCCAAAGGTGACGCTGCATCCGCAATCAACACGCCAATCGCGGGCGCCACGTCAAGGCAATTCACTTGCCAAACGCGCGCCGTTGACAACCCATCGTACACTTAGAATTATAGGAAGTAACCGATGAGCCGAGATTGGGACAATTGGGACGTAAGTGGAATCGCCAGTGAGATCCAGAAAATCTGGCAGAATTCGCCGATCGAAGATGCTCATCGCCAAGAGCTAGTCGATATTGTCTTGCACCGAGTTGCTCTTCCTCCTGCACCGTCCATTCTGGAAGTTGGTTGCGGAACCGGTCTCATTTACGAAAAGCTCGTGAGGAGTCTACCAAGTGATGCCAGCTATATGGGCGTCGACTCGTCTGTGAAAATGCTCGAGATAGCGAGAGGAAGTTTCCCAGAAGGCGAATTTCTTTTCGGGGACGGCTATGAGCTCGTTTTCAGAGATCAGGAATTCGATGTGGTACTGTGTTTCGAGGTGCTCGGCCATATTCCGGAGATAGAGCAGTTCGTAGCCGAGTTGCTTCGTGTCACTCGGAAAACATGCATCTTCACCACTTGGCCGAGCGACGGGCAGGACATAGTGGAAAATTACGAGGCGATTGGTGGCGTTCAGTTTTTGCACCGACGATATTCCGATGCTTTTATTCGGAAAGCCATCCACACCGTGGGGCCGAGGAATCTTGGCGAGATTGAGTCCGTTGGCCTTCGCTCCGGGGGGCAAGCCTACATTGTTACGCACCATACTTGACAATTCCTAAGCGCGATTCAGCCTCAACCGCGCTTCCAGTGCCCACGTACCTGTTATGCGCTGCGCTCCGTTCTCGAAATCTGGCGATCCCCGGCTCCATTTCCAGAAGGATATGAAGCGGCGTGCTTACACGCGGCGGGTAGCTACTCGAATTTAGCGAAAGGGAAACGCTTTAGCGGGCCGTAAAGCACCGCTGGCCGCACTACCTCATAGATGGTGACCGGTACGTCCGCTTCACGCACGAAAACTCTAAGCCGCCATCCTGCCTGAAGATCGCGCGCAGGCGTGTTCAGCGAGAACTTTGCGGGCAGGCCCTCTTCAACATCGGCGAGGGAGCGCACCGTCGACGCAAGAATCTTGTCTTCGGTTGATACGATCTCGATGCCTATGAGCCCCATCGAGGCCCGGACAAGTGGCACGATGCCAAGATGGACGGCCGCCAGGGAGGGAAGCGCGAAATGGACGGTATACTCCCTGTAGGATATGCCCGAGAGACTCTCGCTCAGGCGCAGTTCATCACGTCGCGTTCGCCCGAAGTGCTGGCGGCTGAACAGATCAAGCGGGGCAAAGACGGAGGAAATCATACCCCACATCTCGCTCGACCGCCAAGTGACGGCTCTCGCAAGCCTGAGCGGACGCGAGAAATGTTGGGCTTCTACCTCCGAATGAAGCCTGGCAATTGTGGAAGCCGCAGCGGGCTCGAACCTCTCAGGGAGCATACCCACTCGAGTCGTCGAGATGTCAGTGATCGCCTCGATCGACTTCTCGGACGCCGACCTGCTGAAAGCACTTAGATAGAGGTCCATCAATTCCGCGCGGACATAGCTTGAACGTCCCAGAATACCTATCGTGCGGAAGGCACTGCGCAACATCTCCGCTCGCCGCACAGTTGAATACCCCAGAAACTCCATGACGGCATTCGCCAGTTCTTCGGGGGACGCGTCCTTGGCGATCAAACCGTTGTAGCGATGCTTGATCAATTCGGATACGCCACCAACGCTAGGCGACACAACAGCGACACCAGACGCCATAGCCTGAAGCATCGTCTGCGGCATGGATTCGTCCAGCGCCGAAATGAGCAACACATCGCAGCTTGCGTAGAAGCGCTCCGGATCGGAAACGAACCCATGGAAAATGACGTGGTTTTCCAAACCCTGTTCCGCCACATAGTCGCGGCATGCCTTCGTGTAGTCAGAGTGGAGGTCATCGTAACCGATCACGTGCACTCTAACGTCATGTCCGGCCTTGTGCAGAAGTAGGGCCGCCTTGATGGCAGCGAGTTGGTTCTTACGAGGCTGGATCGTTCCCGAGACGACTATCTGAAGCGGATCTAGTAAGGAGAAGTTCCGAGCCTCCCGTGGCGTGAAAAGTGAGAAATAGACCCCGTCGACAGGGCAGACAATGCGGCGCACGGGGACCCCCGACGCTTTCTTCCATCGTTCCCCATGTGTTGCCGAGGAGCAATGAACAGCATGGGCGAAGGCCCGGGTATCAGCCCCCTCATAGTATTGATGAACGCTTGCGACAATTGGAACGCCAAGTTCCAATCCGAGTGCCGTCATGGCTGGCTGCCATGTGGCGAAATGGAGAAGACCTACATCAAGCTTGGCTAACCTTTCCCCAAAGCGTTGAGCAACCTCCATATCTGTCACATTCCGCGACCGTACTTTGGAGGCATCGGCGCAATTCATTCCGTTCTGCCAACTGTCCTCCAACAGCGGGGCATCCATAGTTGCCTCGCGCCAGAGACGAGCAAGCTCCGGTCCAAACCTCTCGCTCTGCGGGACCAAACCAACAACCCTGAAGCCGAATGAGGATACAAGCTCCGCATGCCGTAACAAATGAAGTGTTGCCCCTCCCAGAGCGGCCTCATGAAAGGCGTAGAGAATTGCCTTGTCCCTCAAGCGCGCATGAAGTTCTGTAGCGGCGAGTGCACCATAAAAATCGTAATATTGGATTTCCGTGGTATAGCAGCTCTCGATATATGACCGTGCCCGCTCCAAGATTTCTTCGCGCTGCTCCACCTTGAGCTTGAGCAGCCGTTCAATCGCATTTGCCCAGTCCTCAGGTCGATTGCGCACTTTGACACAAACCTCATCAGGCAAGCGGCTATAGGGCGCTACATCACTCATCACGCTAATTGCGCCGGCGGCAACCGATTCCAACAGCTTGATAGGACTCTTACTCTGTTCTGCACGTGCCTCGCCCTCGAGAGGCGTGAGCGAAAGATCGAAATAGGTGCTGCTAAGCTCCGCAAGATAGCTGTCATAGGAATGGGTGAAAGGCTTGAAATGGACATCGCACTTCAAAGCAGGGAAATCACCCGGATCGATCCCCCAAAAATGAAATTCGACCTCATTTCTATAGTCAGACGCTACACGCTGAAGTCCTGGCCAGAGCTTAGCAATGATTGGCCCGCGGAACTTGTTGCTAAAAATCGCGACGCGAAGCTTTCCAGACCGGTTGTAATCGCGACGCTTTATATGGCGCCGCTGGATATTGGTTTTGAGGCGAATAGTATGAGGGTTATAAATCTTAAAATCATCAATTATTTCATCGCTGTATCCGATCACAGCATCAGCGGCGGATATTTGCGCAACTATGCTGCGGTATGCCGGTGTTCCAGGCGCGATAGAGGAATGTTCCGGCCCCATTTCATGGAAGCGAAGCATGTTATCATCCATGAGATAGGCACAGGGAACCCTCTTTCGCTCCTTGTCAGTCAACAACTTCTCTGCCGCGCCCACAGTACGATATAGAATGGCGATGTCCGTGTCCGACGTATCGAAGGATGGAATGTCCCGTTCCCTTACGAAAGTGCTGGTAAAACCTCTTTGGTTTTCAAGGTTCTCGAAATTGCGAATGGCCACATCCACGGAAGTGCTGTAGTCCGGCTTCGAGATGACTATGCGCTTATGCCCCATGGCTCCGGATGCCGCCACGGCCAATTCTGAAGGGGTGCAATAGTCGTTGAATCTAGAGACAAACGGCAGTGCTTCTTCCCTATAGTATCGCTGTATCTCCGCCTCCGAGAATCTACTCCCCCAATGGTCAGCTGCAACCATATCGTAGTGAGAAATATTTGCGGGATTCAGTTGCTTATCTCGACAAAGCTGCAGGTATTTCAAGGTGCGGGTAAAATTTGCCTGCACATCCCGGCCAAGCGAGTTCTCCATGTTGCCGCGAACTACCGAACATGTCGCATCCACCCATTGGAAGGGGGCGGTTCTTCCGAAACGCAGCCAAAGATCGTAATCCGAAAATCGCCTGGCCACCACGTGAGGGTCGTACATGCCGTGCCTGTCAAAAAGGGCAGCATGGTGGATTACTGAGTTGTTTGCGATATAGTTGCCATGTAGAAGGAGACCGTAGTTGAATTCCTGCCCCAGCACACGCTGAAATATGTCGCCTTCGTCCGTCGCGCGGTAAGCGTCGCAACTGCCATAGACGACGCTTGGCACGGATTGGCGCCCAAGCCACGCCATGCGCACCTTTAGGCTGTCCTCCGTCCAAAGATCATCGTCAAACTGATAGGCAATGTACTTGCCACGACCGTGAAGCGCCGCCTGATTCACACGCAGGGCCGGAAGACCACTGTTGTACTTATATGAGTGGATGGCGATCCGGGAATCGGTAAGCTGGTACTCACTTAGTACATCGGCAGTTCCATCGCGCGACCCGTCATCCACAACGATGAGTTCGAAATCACCATAGCTTTGCGAAAGAACACTCTCAATCGAAAGCTGCAAAAGCCCGTTAGCGCGCGCAAAAGTGGGGAGGATCACCGTCACTTTGGGTGCTGACTGCCCTTTGTCGATGCGCCTTATGGAAAGATCGTGGCCACAATCGCCGAATTTCATGTTTCCTCCGAACCCGCATTCCGCAGGCATCACGTACAGTTCCGCCACACAGGGCCATGATTATTTCTGTGATGACCTATACTTTGCGATCACTTTTTCAGTCTCACCGTCCATGATGATACGCCCCTTCTCCAGCCATATTGTCCGCGCACAAAAGCTCTTCAATAAATCAAAATTATGAGACGAGAAGACAAGAATTTTTCCCTGCTCCATGAATTCGAACATGCGGCGTTTCGCTTTCTCCGCAAAGCGAATGTCCCCAGCTCCCATAACCTCGTCTATGAGGAGTATTTCTGGATTTATGCTAGTCGAGACGGCAAACGCGAGGCGAATGAACATACCTGCGGAATAGGTCCGGACGGGGTATGCTAGAAACTCGCCAAGCTCGGTAAAATCCTCAATCTCCGGCAGTTTCGCCTCAATCTCATCGGGCGTCATGCCAAGCAGCAACCCACGGATGCGGATATTGTCTCGACCACTTTGATGCATTTCGAAACCGGTTGCGAATTCGAACATTGGGCAAACATGCCCCTCCGTCTCCGCGATTCCGCTGGTCGGCATGTAGATTCCCGCCATCACCTTCAAAAGGGTGCTCTTGCCTGCCCCATTGAGGCCGATAAGCCCCACCCGCTCTCCCTGTTCGATAGCAATAGTCACGTCCTTCAGGGCCTCAACAGCATAGGCGCCGGAGGCCGGCTCCCCGCTCCGCTTCCTGGCTAGCCAACCTATGAGGCCGTCGCTATTCATGTTGCCGGTGAAGCGCACGCCGACGTTCTTCAGTCGTATGAAATTCTGGGTCAAAGGAGAAACACTACCTTCTTGTCCAACCGTGAAGCCACGTACCAGGCGATGCAATACACGATCAGAACGTAGCCAAACACAAAGCCATAGCTAGAAAGAGGTGCCAAGCTTGCAGTCAGAATTGGATGACGAACAACATCAATCAAGTGATAGATCGGATTAATCAGATAAACAAACTCCAGGTTGTGGCTCTTGAGGACGCTGATAGGAAAGACGATCGGGGTCAGATAGAATACAACCTGCAACACACCAGCTAGGGCATGCGGCAGGTCACGGAAAGCGACACCTAGATAGGAAAAAATCGTTGTTTGACCAAGCAATGCCATATAGAGCAGAACAATTCCGGGGATAGCCAATAACCATCCCGTAAACTCGAAGGTTCCCAGAACAATCTGCAGGACAGCCACAGCCGCTAGACCCATTGCGAAGTTCATACTGCTGCTGACAATCGCCCGCAGGATATAGATTTGCTTTGGATATGAAAATTGCTTTATATACCCTTCGGCACTTATAAAAACCGTGCCCGCGTCGACCATGGACGCGGAAATCAACCCCCAGGTGACGAAACCCAGCATCAGATAAGGAAGAAAGGCCTTCAGGTCCTGCCCGAACATAACGCCGTAAACGAAGCCTATGGCACCAACATACACGCCAAGATTGAGGAGGATCCACAGCGGACCAATGAACGAACGACGGTAGCGACGCTTGACGTCTTGCATGCCGATGAAAAACCAGACGCGATGCAGCAGAAGCGAACGGATGACATCTCGGAGCAGCCTGCTCTCGTCCGCACTTGAATAGCTATGCTTCATGAACCGCACCGGGTTTGCCGTTTCGTTTGAGCCACGCTGCCATGGCGGGCGACCAGCACTGCGTAGCAGCGCTCCTCAGCTTCGGCCGGCAGGATGTTGCCGATGGGGACGACGAGTCCGTGAGCAGGCGACCCGCTCGCAACAGACCACTCGACCGGATCCGCTGTCAAGAGTGCGCCGAGCACGCCAAAAGAAGACACTAAACCCTCATCAGTATTTTTCGGACAATACGCCGTGCAACTAGACATACCCCTCCCTCTCTATAAATAACTAACAAATGAATATTGTACCTCTCCATTTTTCTCCATATCTTATTCCATACAAACTTTAGTTTATTAAGTGGCTTTATATTTTTTGATCGGTCATTATCTATTTTTGTAAATAGATTTGCCCATTCACCGGAAACCAATCTCAATTCATATCGACTTTTAACATCATAGAATGCCCCGGAGCCCAATTTAATTCGAACTTCCGGTGACTCTATCATCGCTGATATTTTATCTAACCATGATTCCGTTGTATTTTCGACTAAGAACCCTGTCACAGATCCTTTTACAACATTCCTATAGGGTGGAATATTAGAGTAGATTCCAGCTATACGGCACGCGCCGTATTCGCGATATTTGTTGTCGGTCTTGCTGCGGTTTGCCTCGTGGTCGATCAGGGGTGCCAAGCCAATCGCCCAATTTCTCGAAGCTTGGAATTTGATGTAAGTGTCATAGTCACCAGTATGCGGAAAAAAACGGACTCTTGATCCAGTCTCAACTCCCCTTGGAAGAACACCAGCAAACTCGAATACCGTTTTCGGGAATCTCTCCAAGACCGGTTCAATAAGCGGCGATATCAAATCCAGATCATCGACGCGTGAGGGGCTTCCCGCAAAACCGATTCGGATTTCTTCAGTGAAAGATGGAGATACACCTTCAATAAGTGAAAAGTCGAAAAACGTTGGAAGAACCGCCACTCGAGTATTAAATCTTGACACGAATCTTGCCAATTCGGGGGAGTTAACGATCACGGTTTCGGCATGGGAGACTGCAAACTCCAGCGACTTCCTGACAATTGGGTGCCGATAATATGCCGCGAGCGGATTGTCTCCGATGATGCGCCAGAAGTTATCATCAATATAATATACATACGACCTGTTTGCGTCGGCAAGTAATTGTGCCCATGATAGAACCTGCGGGTCTGCACACCGCACAAACATGGGAATGATATCCGTCGTAATGTCGTCGACCTGAAGTTCATTTAGGAATTTTACTTTGTGATCGACGCCATGCGCTCGACACGCCCCCATAATTTGCTCGAGCAAATAAGTGGTAGCGATTCTCGCCTCTATGATCATCAGGATGCTAGCCATGTGGGGGCTCACATAACCGCTTGGTTTTGCGACGAGGGCGTTGGCGTGAAGTTGCGCCTTAGGGTCATGAGGCTCTATCTCGACCAAAGCCCATGCGGATCAAGCCGCCGGAACGGCCTTCTTCAACGAACCCCTCACGTGTGTAGAGGCGAATAGCCTTTGTATTTTGCTCCATAACTTCAAGGAAGAGATAGGAGAGTTTCAAGAATTGCGTGCCGAAGCGGACGATCTCTGCGCACGAACGACCAATATAGCCCTTGCCGGCCATTTCTGGCGCGACCAAAAATCGGCCGACTTCGGCGCTCCCGGCATTTTCGTCGATATCATAAATGCCGCATTGGCCGACCGAGCGTCCATCCACCTCCACCAGGAAAAGAAAATCATCCTCCTTCTGGAGATAGCTGTTGTACCAGGCAAGATGCCGGTCAAACGCGAGTTTGTCAGATGTCTTGAACCAGACACGTGCGTCGTCGCGATTGCGCCAGTCGAGAATTGTCTTGAGATCCCGCTCCTCCACGAGCCTCAAGACAATGATGCCATCTCCAAATGGGGCTATATGCTGCTTCATTGAGCGTATTTGAGGACCAACTCGGAAATCAGATCGACATCCGCCTTGCTCATGCGAAGGTGGAGAGGCAGCGAGATGATTTCCTTGCTCGCTGCTGCGGCGTTCGGACAAGTGCCGGCGGCAAATGCATACATTCGGTAATCTGTGTTGTCGCGATAGTGAACTCCCGGGTAGACCCCATGCTCGTTGAGAGCAAGCATCAGGTTGTCTCTATTCTGAACCCGTATCTGTAGAAGGTGCTGGGCAGACTCACACCCTGTTGCTGTAGGCACGACATTGACATGATTGTGGCCATCCAGATGCTGGCGGTACCAGACCGCCAGCTGACGCCGAAAGGAATTGTCGATGTCGAGATATTTCAGCTGGACAATGGCAATCGCAGCCATGATCGAGTTGCCGTGATATTTATGCCCGATCTCCTCGACGTCGTACATCCATTTGTACGCCCCCTGGGAGGCGGTTCGGGCGTAGGTATCCTTGTTGATGCCCAGCCAGGTGAGCTTGCGGACGCGCTCATCGTCCTCTGCTTCCTTGAAACAGATCATTCCAGAGTCGGCGGTTGGAAGATTCTTGACCGCCTGAAAACTGAAAATCGATGCATCGGCATCGCCGCCAACGTGCCTGCCATTGACACGGGTACCTGACATGTGAGCCGCGTCAAGCACAAGCTTGATGTCGCGCGCGCGGCAAATCTCCAAAATCTTCTGATACTGGCCGACATTGCCTCCCATCCCGACAAATATCAGTGCTTTTGTTTTGTTGGTAATGCGCTCGATCACACTTTGAGGGTCAAGACAAAGGTATTCATCAACGTCTGCGAATACCGGCTTAAGTCCCGCGTAGAGAATGGCATGATTTGTCGAAACGAATGTCAGCGGCGTTGTGATAACCTCACTTTCATCGTCCCATCCGTATTTGGACTTAAAAAGCTCGAACGCCAGATGAAGTCCGACCGTGTTGGAGTTCAGGAAATGGGCGTGCCGGAGACCTGTATAGTTCTTCCATGCCGTTTCAAATTCGGCGGTTTTGAAACCGAGCCCGGTCCACCCTTTTTCCAAGCACTCCCGGATTTCCGAAAGGCATTCTTCAATGCGGAAACTCGGCACAAACAACTGAACGGTCATCGAAGCTCTCCTTGACGCCTGGTATTCACACGTTGCTCACGTATCTCGTCTCACCACTCAGGAGACGAGATACCACTTCTTTCGTTGATTGCTGCCATTCCGGGGTGGTCCATCCGAAGGCCGCGGTGAACTTGGCTGTAGACAACCGCGAATTGGCCGGGCGCTGCGCCTTGGTCGGGTAGTCATGCGTGGCAATGTCGCGCACCTGTGCATACGGACCACCGAATACCCGGCTCGTGTCCAGTATGTGACGGGCAAAGCCGCTCCAGTTGGTTTCGCCCGTGCCGACGAGATGATAGGTGCCAAAGGCACCGAAGCTCCTGTCGCCATGCAGCATCGCCGCCGCATGCAGGATCGCGTCGGCGATATCAAGTGCCGAGGTGGGATTTCCCCACTGGTCGGCCACCACCGCGATCTCGTCCCGGTCGGCGGCCAGCCGCAACATGGTCTTGAGGAAATTCCTGCCGAACGGGCTGTAGGCCCATGCCGTGCGCAGGATCAGATGGCGCGGGTTGGCTGCCGCCACCGCCTGTTCGCCGGCGAGCTTGGAGGCGCCATAGGTATTGCGCGGCGCCGTTGCGTCGGTTTCGACGTAGGCGCTGTCCTTCGAACCGTCGAAGACATAGTCGGTCGACAAATGGATGACGGGAACGCCGAGCCGGGCTGCCGCTTGCGCCACCTTTCCGGCGCCGACGGCGTTCACCGCGAATGCCAGATCGGGCTCATCCTCGGCCTGGTCCACCGCCGTGTAGGCGGCCGCCGACACGACGATATCCGGCTGCGCGGCTGCAATCGCTTCGATCACGGTGTCGGGACTTGCCAGGTCGAGTTCCGGCCGGCCAATGGCGATGATCTCCACGCCGGCGTGCCTCTGGCCAGCCTCCAGGAGGCTTGCCGCGACCTGGCCCTCGCGTCCGGTGACAACGAGCCTCACACCCCCTCCTTGCGCGCTTCGCCCAACCGTTCACCGGCGTAGCGCTGTTCGCGGATCGGCCCCCACCACCATTTGTTGTCCAGGAACCAATCCACGGTTCTGGCCAGGCCGCTGTCGAAGTTCTCGCTGGGCGCCCAGCCGAGGTCCCGCCCTATCTTCGATGCGTCGATGGCGTAGCGGCGGTCATGGCCGGGGCGGTCGGTGACGAAAGAGATCAGGTCACGATAGCTCTTGCCGCCGGCCCGGGGGCGCCTGATGTCGAGCAGGTCGCAGATCGTCTCGACGACGCTCAAATTTGTCCGTTCCGAATTGCCGCCGACATTGTAGCTCTCGCCCGGCCTGCCCCTGGTGGCGACGAGTTCCAAGGCCCGCGCGTGATCCTCGACGAACAGCCAGTCGCGCACATTGGCGCCGGCGCCATAGACCGGCAGCGGCTTCTCATCGAGCGCGTTGAGGATGACGAGCGGGATCAGCTTTTCGGGAAAATGATAGGGGCCGTAATTGTTCGAACAGTTGGAAAGCACGACCGGCAGGCCATAGGTCTCGTGCCAGGCTCGCACCAGATGGTCCGAGGCCGCCTTCGATGCGGAATAGGGCGACGACGGCGCGTAAGGCGTTTCCTCGACGAACATACCGCCATCGAAAGGCAGATCGCCGAACACCTCGTCGGTCGAGACGTGATGGAAGCGGAAGCGGCTCTTCCTGTCCTCGGGCAGGCCGCGCCAGTATTCCAGCGCGGCATTGAGGATGCGGTAGGTGCCGACGATGTTGGTCTCGATGAAGGCGCCCGGCCCGTCGATCGAGCGGTCGACATGGCTCTCGGCGGCGAGGTTCATGACGATGTCGATCTCGTCCCCCCGCAGGATGTCGAGCACCGCCCTCTCGTCGCAGATATCGGCATGAGCGAAGCGGTAATTGTGCGCATTCTCGATCGGCCGCAGCGAGGCCAGGTTGCCCGCATAGGTGAGCTTGTCGAGATTGGTCACGCGATAGGCCGGGTTGGCGCACAAATGCCGGCACACCGCCGAACCGATGAAGCCGGCACCGCCTGTCACCAGAAAATTCATGCTGCAGTCCTCACGCACCCTTTGGCAACACCCATCAGGCAAACACCTCGGCGGCGGCGAGCGACGGCGCCTTGAGGTCCTTGTCCGAAAGCTGGAACCCGCCAACCATCGACGGCCATTCGATGCCGATGGCGGGATCGTCGAAACGGATCGACCGGTCATGCTCGGGCGAATAGGTGTCGGTAACCTTGTACAGGACCTCGGTGTCGGGCACGAGCGTCACGAAGCCGTGCGCGAACCCCTTTGGCACCAGAATCTGGTTGCCCTTGTCGGCCGATAGTTCGAGCGCGACCCATTTTCCAAAGGTCTTCGAGCCGCGGCGAATGTCGACCGCGACGTCGAGGATGCTGCCACGGATGACGCGCACCAGCTTGTCCTGGGCGCGCGGCGCAAGCTGATAGTGGAGCCCGCGCAAGACGCCCGCGGCGGCGGAATAGGAATGGTTGTCCTGCACGAAACGCAAGTCTATGCCGGCCTGCGAAAAGCGCTCGGCATTGTAGGTTTCGATAAAGAACCCGCGCGCGTCACCATGCCGCTTCGGAACGATTTCCAGCACGCCGTCGATGCCAAGGGGCCTCACCTCCACGCCTAACCCTCCGAAAGATCGACGACACGCCGGCGCAGATAGGCGGCGTACTCGTTCTTGCCCAGGCGGGTCGCGCGCTGCAGCACCTCATCGGCCGTCAGCCAGCCCTGTTCGAAGGCGATTTCCTCCGGGCAGGCGACCTTGATGCCCTGGCGGTGCTCGATCGTGCGCACAAAGGAGGAGGCTTCGTGCAAGCTGTCATGCGTGCCGGTATCGAGCCAGGCATAGCCGCGCCCCAGCCGGTGCACATGCAGCAGGCCGCGCTCGAGATAGACGTTGTTGAGCGCGGTGATCTCCAGCTCGCCGCGCGCCGAGGGCCGGATGGTCGGCGCGATGTCGACGACGTCATTGTCATAGAAATACAGGCCGGTGACAGCCCAGTTGGATTTCGGCTTGAGAGGCTTTTCCTCGATCGTCAACGCGGTTCCGGTCGCCTTGTCGAAAGACACCACGCCATAGCGTTCGGGATCCTCGACATGGTAGGCGAACACCGAAGCGCCGCTCTCACGCGATGCAGCGGCGCGGCAAAGCTGCGACAGCCCGTCGCCGAAATAGATGTTGTCCCCCAGAATCATCGACACGCCGTCCTTGCCGATGAAGTCGCGGCCAATGATGAAGGCTTCGGCAAGACCATTGGGATGCGGTTGCTCGGCATAGGACAGGTCGAGCCCGAACTCCGATCCGTCGCCGAGCAGTTGGTGGAATGTAGGCAGATCACGCGGCGTTGAGATGATCAGAATCTCTCGGATTCCCGCAAGCATCAAAACGCTCAGCGGATAATAGATCATCGGCTTGTCGTATATCGGGAGAATTTGCTTAGAGACTGCTAATGTTAGTGGATAAAGACGCGTTCCACTGCCTCCAGCAAGGACAATTCCTTTCAAGAAGCTCTCCTTGACATGCCGAAGCCCCCCGGCCTTGACTGCCCGTGCTTAGGTTTCATGCAATGGCTTGTCAATCGACGCACTCGACAAACGACCTGACCATGTCGGACAGAAAGCCATCCCAGGGTGGCAACTGTCCATCCAAATACTTGGAGCGCGAACAGACTTCACAGGACTGACACTAACTCAGCAGCAATTTCGCGCAAGGACGTGCCCTTCGCTATCCCCGCCCAAAATACGCCTGGTACCACTCGACGAACCGCCCTACCCCCTCGCGCACCGTCGTGGCCGGGCGGTAGCCGACCGCCTGATCCAGCGCCGAGGTGTCGGCGAACGTATCGAGCAGATCGCCCGCCTGCAGCGGCAACAGCTCGATGATGGCTTTGCGGCCAAGTGCATTTTCCAGCGCCTCGACATAGGCGGTCAGCTTCACCGGGTTGTTGTTGCCGATGTTGAAGATGCGCCAGGGGGCGCTGCTCGTCGCCGGATCCGGATGGCTGGAGTCCCAGGCGGAGTTGCGGGCGGCCGGGTCGTCGCTGGCCCGGACGACGCCTTCGACGATATCGTCGATATAGGTGAAATCCCGCGTGTGATTGCCGTTGTTGAACAGCTTGATCGGCTCGCCGGCAAGAATGCTCCTGGTAAACAGGAAAAGCGCCATGTCCGGGCGCCCCCAGGGGCCATACACGGTGAAGAAGCGAAGCCCGGTCGTCGGCAGCCCGAACAGGTGGCTGTAGCTGTGCGCCATCAGTTCGTTGGCGCGCTTGGTCGCGGCGTAGAATTGCAGCGGGTGGTCGGCCGGCCGATGCTCAGAAAACGGCATGTCGGTGTTGGCGCCGTAGACGCTCGAAGTGCTGGCATAGGTCAGGTGTGCAACCCCGTTGGCACGGCAGGCCTCGAGCATGTTCGTGTAGGCGACGATGTTGCTTTCGACATAGGCATGCGGGTTTTCCAGGCTGTAGCGAATCCCGGCCTGGGCGGCGAGATGGATCACCCGGTCGAATGCGTGGTCGCCAAAACAGCCGTCAACCACGCTTTTGTCTGCGAGATTGCCGTGGATGAAATGATAGCCGGCGTTGGTCTTGCGGCTAGCCTCCTCCAAGAGCCGCAGCCTCGCATGCTTGAGCTGCGGATCGTAGTAGCTGTTGATGCTGTCGATACCGACAACCTCGTCACCGCGCTCCAGCAGACGCCTGGCCACATGATAGCCGATAAATCCAGCAGCGCCGGTGACCAGAACTTTCATTGGAAGCATCCGTCCGCGACATTGCCGGGCAACAGCCCCCTGATGTCATATGACACTTGGCTCCCTGCTTCTTGCAGACTTCAGGAGCGCTTCAGCAACGACCACACGGCCGGCACCAGGCTGGCCGCAAGGGCAACCTTGATCAGGTCGCCGACGATGAACGGCACGACGCCGAACTGCCACGACTTTTCGGGGCCGATCAGCAGCGCCAGCCAGGCAAAGCCCATCGCCATCATGACGACTTCGGCAACCAGCATGGCGTTGAAAAGCTTGATCGGATGGCGGTCCCAGCCCCGATCGGCGGCCCAGCCTACGATCGCCGCCATGACCACAAAGCCGGCAAGATAGCCGCCGGTCGAGCCGAGCATGTAAGCAACGCCGATGCCCTTTTCCGGGGTGCTCTGGAAGACCGGGAAGCCCATCGCGCCTTCCGCCATATAGAGCAGCAGGGTGGCGACGCCCAGACGCATGCCGAAGGCGGCGGCAATCAGGAGCACAGCCAGCGTCTGCATCGAAATGTCGACCGGCCCGAGCATCACCTTGGTCTTGGCGGACAAGGTCAGCACCAGCGTGCCGGCGATCGCGAGGAAAAGCTGCGTCGCCAGCCGCGACGTGCCGTTTTCGGGCAAAGCCAGAGACACAAGCGGACGCATCGTTGTTGCAATTGCCATGATATTCCCCATCCGATTGCCGCCATCTTATGTTCGCGGCCTCGCGTTCTCCTATATTGGCTTGCGTGTTATGCGGCAATCGGTTTTGCCGTTCCCAGAAACAAAGCACCGATCCGCCATGGCTCTCAAATTCGACACCGGCT
This sequence comes from Mesorhizobium qingshengii, assembly GCF_900103325.1. GTDB lineage: Bacteria > Pseudomonadota > Alphaproteobacteria > Rhizobiales > Rhizobiaceae > Mesorhizobium > Mesorhizobium qingshengii. Next base: position 34,982 of record NZ_FMXM01000015.1, read on the forward strand.
TCGATCCCGCCTACGGCCAGGGGGTGAGCGTCGCGCCGGACGTCCAACGCATCACGGCTCGAAATCCAAGCCCCTTCACCTTTCACGGCACCAACAGCTACATCGTTGGCCGCGACACGCTGGCGGTAATCGATCCGGGGCCGGATGACGAGACGCATCTGAGGACCCTGCTCGATGTGATCGCAGGCAGGCCGGTCAGCCATATCTTCATCAGCCACACGCATCGCGACCACTCTCCTCTGGCGGCCCGGCTGAAAGAGCACACCGGCGCCGTCGTGCTGGCGGAGGGTCCGCACCGTCCCGCAAGACCCTTGCATATCGGCGAGACCAATGCGCTCGACGCCAGCGCCGACACCGCTTTCGCTCCCGATATCGCACTTCCCGAGGGCGGGCTGGTCGACGGCGACGGCTGGTCGATCAGGACTGTTCTGACCCCGGGCCACACCGCCAATCACGCGGCATTCGCGCTGGAAGGAACCGGCATCCTGTTTTCGGCCGATCATGTCATGGCGTGGGCGACCTCCATCGTCGCGCCGCCGGACGGGGCGATGGCTGACTACATGGCCTCGCTGGATCGACTGATCGAGCGCGGCGACCGCTTGCTTTTGCCCGGCCACGGCGGACCGGTGACGGCACCACGCAGTTTCATGCGCGGATTGAAGACACATCGCAAGATGCGCGAGCGAGCCATCCTGGAGCGGGTCAGAGCCGGAGACCGGACGATTGTGGACATGGTCAAGGCGATCTACCGGGATACCGACCCGCGACTTCACGGCGCGGCGGGCTTGTCGGTGCTTGCCCATCTGGAGGATCTGGTGGCGCGCGGTCAAGTCGCGACGGACGCCGCACCGGCCATCGACGGCATCTTCACGCCTGCCACATAGGCACCGATGCTTATTCGGCCGGAGCTGCGCCAACCTGGCCGGCGACTTCCTGGTCCAGTTCCGCGAGGAAATCGGTGATGCGCGCGGCATTGTCGCCGAGATCGTAGCGGCCGTAGCGGGAAGCCGACCGCATGTCGACGATGATGGAATCACCGTCGTCGGTCACGCGGATCGCCACGTCGGCGGGAAGACCGAGGACAAAGCCCTTGGCTACAGCGGCAATCGTCACCTCGCTTTGCCCGCTGACATCGGGATAGGGTTCGGTTAGATCCCAATCGCGCCGATCGAGCACGGTTTCGACGGCATCCACGACAGTGTCGAATGGCAGATTATAGCTGCGCCCGCTGACCAGTGGATAGCTCTCGGTCTGCAGCCGCTGTTCGCCGGGCGTGGACGGGGCGAGCACGTTCATGTCCTTGGTCCGGTCGCTGACGTCGAGCACCGGCGGATCATCGAAATCCGTCGTGATATCCCTGAGCGGCGGATAGATTGTCGCCCAGTAGGCGGCAACGCCAAAGGGTGTGAGCACGAGCAGCGCCAGCAGGACGCCGACCGTCAGGTCGCGTCCACCGCGGTCACCGAAATTCCACAGCCTCGAAAAGGCAAATCCGGCAAACAGGAGTGCCAGGGCCGCCAGCAGCGCGACAATGCCCAGTACCCACAAGAAAACAGGTGTTTCGACAAGGTCGAAGCGATGGCCGATGAAGACGGTCAGCAGCAACACCACCGAGAAGGCGGCGGTGCGCCGCGACCATCCGGCCGCCTTCGACGTCTGCCGTTCAGGAATGCTAACCATTGTTTTCTGCGCTGCCCCAACCCGAACAGAGACTTAGCGCATGACCCCGAAAATCGGAATCGATTTTCGGGGTCATGCGCCAGTCAAAAATGCTACAGCGCCCTTTGCTCGCCCGAAAGGGCGCGCGGCGCTGTGGTGCCTTTTGGCGGCGGCTTGAAGCCGAGACACGCAACATCCAGTCAATCCGTCGGCAAGCGGTAATCCTTGAACTGCTGGCGCAAGGTGATCTTCTGGATCTTGCCGGTGGCGGTATGCGGGATCTCGCCGACGAAAGCGACATCATCCGGCATCCACCACTTGGCCACCTTGCCGTCCATGAAATCGAGGATGTCCGCCTTGGTCGGTTCCTTGCCCGGCTTGGCAACGATGACCAGCAATGGCCGCTCGCCCCATTTCGAATGCTGGACGCCGATGGCCGCCGCCTCCGCGACGTCGGGGTGGCCGACGGCCAGATTCTCGAGGTCGATGGTCGAAATCCACTCGCCGCCGGACTTGATCACGTCCTTGGCACGATCGGTGATCTGCATATAGCCGCCGGCATCGATATGAGCGACGTCTCCGGTGTCGAACCAGCCGTCCTCGTCGAACTGCTCCGCGCCCGCGCCGCCATAGTAGGCGCGGGCAACGGCCGGGCCGCGCACTTTCAGCCGGCCAAACGTCTTGCCATCCCAGGGCAGCGCCTTGTTGTCGTCGTCGGTCACCTTCATTTCGACGCCGAAGGGCGGGTAGCCCTGTTTCTGCTGGATGTCGAGCCTGGCCTCACCCTGGAGACCGGCATATTCCGGCTTCAAGGTACACAGCGTGCCGAGTGGCGACATCTCGGTCATGCCCCAGGCATGGATGACCTGGACGTCGTAATTCTGCTGAAACTTCGTCATGATCGCGCGTGGACAGGCCGAGCCTCCGATAACGACCTTGTTCAGATAGGGAAGCTTCTTGCCGGTCTCTTCGAGGTATTGCAGCAGCATCATCCATACGGTCGGCACGGCGGCGCTGAAGGTCACTTTCTCGGTGTCGAGCAATTCATAGATCGAGGCGCCATCCATCTTGCAGCCAGGCATGACCAGCTTGGCACCGATCATCGGCGCGCTCTGGCCAAGGCCCCAGGCATTGGCATGGAACATCGGCACGACCGGCAGGATCGTATCGCGCGACGAAAGCCCCATCGCGTCAGGCATGGCGGCGATCATGGCGTGCAGCACGTTCGAACGGTGACTGTAGACGACGCCCTTTGGATCGCCCGTGGTCCCCGACGTGTAGCACATGCCGGCGGCGGTGCCTTCGTCGAAGACCTTCCAGGCGAAATCGCCATCCGCCTCATTCAGCCACTCCTCATAGGCAACCACATTCGGCAATGTGGTCCGCGGCATGTGCGCCTTGTCGGTCAGCACGACCACCTGTTTCAGCGACTTGACGGCGCCGGCGATCTTCTCAAGCAGCGGCACGAAGGTCAGGTCAACGAAGATTGCCTTGTCCTCGGCATGGTTCATGATCCAGACGATCTGCTCGGGAAACAGCCGTGGATTGAGCGTGTGATAGATCGCGCCAATGCCCATGATGCCGTACCAGGCCTCGATGTGGCGTGCGGTGTTCCAGGCCAGCGTGGCGATCCGGTCGCCCAAGCGATAGCCGTCGCGTTCCAGCCGCTGGGCGACCTTCAGGGCGCGGCGATGGATGTCCGCATAGGTAGTGCGCACGATCGGCCCCTCGATCGAGCGCGAGACGATCTCGCGCACGCCATGCTGCCGCTCGGCGTTGTCGATGAGTTTGTGGCACAGCAGCGGCCATTCCTGCATCAGTCCCAGCATTCGTTCCTCCCCTACGCTTTTGCGTTCTTGCTTTTCGCTCCATTGTGGAGCGAACCGGCGGTTTGTCCAGTCACCGGCCCGGGGAAGCGCTGTATTGATCGACAGGTCTGGGAAGACCGCCACAATCCGGCCATCGTCGGCGTTAAGGTTCGTTAATGGGCAAGGGGCGATTGGCGACTGAAAGAGGTTCGCATGGACGCGCAGCTCGACGACAAAGCGCTCGAAAATACGCTTGCCGAAAGCCTGGCCGATCTGGTGCCGGATACAAAGACTGTTTCCGAAGACGAATTTGTTGAAGTTGTCGGCGGCGCGCTCGAAGCGGTCGGCGGCACATTGCTGTTCAAGATGTGCGTCCAGAACGAAGGTGAAGGCCAGCACGTAGCGGCCGCATCCGTCGGCGACGGCGGCAATCGCCAGTTCCTGCTGCTCACCTTGCCGACCGGCGGTGGCTCCTTGAAGGTCGAGACCGCGTCGCGAAGCAATAACCCGGTGGCCGGTATCGCAGCCGCCTATGCCGGGCTCATGGATGCGTTCAAGGCAGCTGCCTGACTCTCGGCGGACAGGGCCCGTCTCAAAGGCGCGAACAGTCGGCCCGAGCCCTGCGCAAGTGGCCTTGCGTGCAGCATGGCGACAGCAGGTCTTGCGCAACGCACTTGCACGACACACTTTAAAGTCGAGGCAAGGAGACCCCCCGCATGGATCAGATCGCCAATCCGGCACCCGGCTTTCAACGCAATCCAGACAAGGTCATTGCCATCGAGCCCTATGTCGGCACCGTCACCGTGCGCGCCGGGGACACGGTCATCGCCTCCTCCACCAGGGCCAAGGTGCTGACCGAGGCCCCCTATCCCCCGGTCTTCTACATTCCGTTCGCCGACATCGATTTCGGCAAGCTCCGCGGCACGGAACATTCCACCCATTGTCCCTACAAGGGCGATGCAAGCTATTGGAGCGTCCTGCCTGCCGGCGAGACCGGCCAGAATGCGATGTGGGCTTATGAGCGGCCGTTCGACGAAATGACTGAAATCCGCGCCCACGGCGCATTCTACGCCACCAAGGTCAGCATCGAAGCCAGACCAGGCTGAGCGGACGGCAGCCACTTTTCGGATCCGCGAGGCACCGAAAGCGCTGATGCGCTGGACCGCCGTTAGTCCGTGGTGCCGTGATTGCCGATGCCGTCGGCATCGTCGAGCCGCACAAAGGTCAGACCTTTTTCCTTCAGCGCCAGCAGGCCCTGCACCACGCCTTCGCCGGCGGCATGGGTCGGCTGGTTGATGTGGGCGATGATGACGTCACCATCCTTGGCCGCCGCGATGCGCCTGGTGGTTTCCCTGGCGCCGAGCAGCGACCCACCGTCGCCGTTTATCGAGAAGCCTGCAATCTTGAAGCCAAGCTTGCGGATCATCGCGATCGCCGACGGGCTGTATTCGGCGGTTGCCCCGCGAAACCATTTCGGCGCCGGCTCGCCGGTCCTGGCAAGGGCAGTGGCACCCGACTCGACCTCGGCCAGAACCGCGTCCGGGCTGCCGGCGCTGCGGATGCCGTAAATCTTCTGCGGCGTGTCGACCGCCGGGACATGATGGCCGCCGTGATTTTCCAGTTCGAACAGATCGGGATGCGCCCGCATGATCTCGACGGCGGCGGCGTTTCGCTTCAGCCAGATGCCGGTAACGAAAATGGTGGCGGGAATCTTGTTTTCCACCAGCGTCGAGAGAATGCGGTTGTCGGTCTGTCCGCCGCAGGCATCGAGCGTCAGCGCAACGCGACCCGCCCCGCTTGCATCCGGCTGGATGTGCAGCGTGGGCTCGACCAGCGGCGCGGCGTTGCCGCTGGATATCACCGCCAACGAGATGGCGAGCATGCAGAGATGTTTTTGCAGCGGGTGCATCAATTCCTGACCGGTATTTTCAAGTGGGTGTCCCAACACCCGCATGAAGGCGGAAATCGGGATGGTGCATAGCAGAAAAGCGCAAGGCGCGACAATTTGACTGTCCGCGTGGTGAGACCGATGCCTGCCACGCATGATCTCAGATGGCGCGCTCCAACTTCACTTCGGTGCGCGAAAGGAGTTCAAGCACCGCGTCGACGACAGGCTTGACCTCGAGGCGCCACACACAGAACGCCTTGCCGGGATCTGGCCAGCTGCACAGGTTCCTGTCGACACAGTGGCAAGGTATCGGTGGCCGAACCACAATGCTGGATACGCCCACGGGCCCCCAGCGCGACGGGTTCGTCGAACCGAACAGCCCGACAACCGGGGTTCCCGCCGCCGCGGCCATGTGCATCGGGCCGCTTTCGTTGCCGAGAAACAGCCTGGCCTGCGCCAGCACCGCCAGCAGCCTTTCAAGCGACAACTGCCCAACCAGATTGACGACCGCTGGCGCTGTCCGAGCGACGATGCGTTCTGCAATCCCCTGCTCGTCCGGGCCACCCACCAGGACGACGTCTAGGCCGGTTTCGCCCGTGATCTCGACGATCGCCGCGGCAAACCGCTCCGGCTGCCAACGCCGCCCCTCGAAGCTTGCACCCGCATGCACGGCCACAAAGGCATTTGGCCGCAGATGATGCTTGCCCAGGAGTGCCAATGCCCTTGCCGTCTCGACCGGCAGCGGTTGTATGCGCGGAACCGCCACGCGGAGGCCGATGCCAAGCGCCTGGAGCGGCGAAAGATAGCGATACAGAAAATGCTGGCCGCCAAAACCATATGGCTTGGCAAAGACATTGGCGGGCTGCCGCTCCAGCAGACGCAAGGGCCTTTCGGGAGGGTCGTAGCCGACACGGGTGTTGGCGTTGACAAACCCGCTGATGATGCGCGACGTCTTTGAATCGGTCAGGTCGATCGTCAGGTCGAAGTGGAAGCGGCGCAACGCCCGCACCATGGCGTAAAGCTCTTTTGCCCGCTCCAGGGTGGTGCCACGCATGCGGGCCCGGCTGAATGTGACCACCTCGGAAGCGATGCCATGGGCGATCACGAAGCTCTCGAAGCGGGCCTCGCACAGAAACACGAGCCTGGCGCCGGGGAATTCAAGCCGCAGCTTTTCCGCAAGCGCCGAGGCAAGGACGAGATCTCCCATGAACTTCGTTTGAATGACCAGGATCGAGCGAAACGGCGCGGGTGAGGTCTGCAACATCTGTTTCCGGAACAATTGGCGGGACGTCCGCAAATTGGCTGGGAACAATGTCGAGATTGCGCGATGCCGTCAGCACGTTCGCGTGAATTATCTTACAAAACGGTAAGCTCGATCTGGATGGGTCCTATCCGTGGCCTGCCTTGGCGACCAGCACCGCCGCCTGCGCTGCCGCCAGCCTGGCAATCGGCACGCGATAGGGCGAGCAGGACACGTAGTCGAGGCCGACCTCTTCGCAAAAGCGGATCGAAGCCGGGTCGCCGCCATGTTCGCCACAGATGCCGAGCTTGATGTCCGGCCGCGTCGCCCTGCCCTTTTCGGCAGCCATGCGCACCAGTTCACCGACGCCGTCGATGTCGAGCGAGACGAACGGATCCTGCTCGATGATGCCCTTCTGCCGATAGGTTTCCAGGAACGAGGCCGCGTCGTCGCGCGAGATGCCGAAGGTCGTCTGGGTGAGGTCGTTGGTGCCGAAGGAGAAGAACTCGGCCGTGGCGGCGATGACATGGGCGCGGATCGCGGCACGCGGCAATTCGATCATCGTTCCGGTCAGATAGTCGATCTTGACGCCGGTCTCCTCCATGACGCTCTTGGCGACGGCATCGATGCGCGCCTTCACATAGTCGAGCTCCTTCACGAGACCGACCAGCGGCACCATGATTTCGGGAACGACCAGCGCGCCGGCCTTTCGGCCGGCCTCGACGGCGGCTTCGAAAATGGCGCGCGCCTGCATCTCGGCGATCTCAGGATAGGACACCGCTAACCGGCAGCCGCGATGGCCGAGCATCGGGTTGAACTCATGCAGGGCCTCGGTGCGCTGCCTGAGCTTGTCCGGCGACACATTCATGGCGGTAGCGACTTCAGCAATTTCCTCCTCGGTCTTGGGCAGGAATTCGTGCAGCGGCGGATCGAGCAGACGGATCGTCACCGGCAGGCCTGCCATGATTTCGAAGAGTTCGAGGAAATCCGAGCGCTGCATGGGAAGAAGCTTGGCAAGCGCGGTGCGCCGGTCCTTTTCCGTGTCGGCCAGAATCATCTCGCGCATCGCGACGATACGCTCGCCGTCGAAGAACATGTGCTCGGTGCGGCAAAGCCCGATGCCTTCGGCGCCGAAGGAACGCGCCATGCGCGCGTCGAGGGGCGTTTCGGCGTTGGTGCGCACCTTCATACGGCGCACGGCATCCGCCCACTCCATGATGGCGGCGAAATCGCCGGAAAGTTCCGGCTGCAGCATCGGCACGGCGCCCTTCAGCACCTGGCCGTTACCGCCGTCGATGGTGATGATGTCACCCTTGCGAAATGTCGATCCCATCGCCATCAGCGTGCCGGCCTTGTAGTCGACGCGCAGCGAACCGGCGCCGGACACGCAAGGCTTGCCCATGCCGCGCGCAACGACGGCGGCGTGGCTGGTCATGCCGCCGCGTGTCGTCAGGATGCCTTCCGCCGCATGCATGCCGTGAATATCTTCGGGGCTGGTTTCGATGCGCACCAGGATCGCCTTGCGGCCTTGCGTCTTGAGCTCCTCGGCGTCGCCGGAGGAAAAGACAATCTCGCCGGTGGCGGCACCTGGAGAGGCAGGCAGGCCGATGCCGACAACGTCGCGCGCCGCCTTGGGATCGATGGTGGGATGCAGCAATTGGTCGAGAGAGGCCGGATCGATGCGGGCGACAGCTTCCTCCTTCGTAATCAGCTTGTCGCGGGCCATATCGACGGCGATCCTGAGCGCCGCCTTGGCGGTCCGCTTGCCGGACCTCGTCTGCAGCATCCATAACTTGCCGCGCTCGATGGTGAATTCGAGATCCTGCATGTCGCGGTAGTGTTTTTCCAGACTGTCGGAGATGGTGACGAAGGACTGGAAGGCGTCCGGCATCAGCTTCTGCAAGGATGGCTTGTCGGAGCCGGCGGCGATGCGCGCCGCCTCGGTAATGTTCTGCGGCGTGCGGATGCCGGCGACGACGTCCTCGCCCTGCGCGTTCACCAAAAACTCGCCATAGAGCTGCTTTTCGCCGGTCGACGGGTTGCGGGTGAAGGCAACGCCGGTGGCCGAGGTTTCGCCCATGTTGCCAAACACCATTGCCTGGACATTGACCGCCGTGCCCCAGCTTTCGGGGATGTCGTGCAGACGCCGGTAGGTGATGGCTCGGTTGTTCATCCAGCTTGAAAACACGGCCCCTATGGCGCCCCAGAGCTGTTCATTCGGATCCTGCGGAAACGGCTTGCCAAGTTCTTCCTCGACCTTGGCCTTGTAGAGCGCGATGACGCCTTGCCATTCGAGGGCCGTCAGATCGGTATCGAGCTCATGGCCGAGCCCGCCCTTCTGGTCTTCGAGGATTTCCTCGAACACCTCGTGGTCGAGGCCCATGACGACATCCGAATACATCTGGATGAAGCGGCGGTAGCTGTCATAGGCAAAGCGCGCATCACCGGAATCGGCGGCGAGCGCCTCGACCGTCTCGTCGTTCAGCCCGAGATTGAGCACGGTATCCATCATGCCCGGCATCGAGGCACGGGCACCCGAACGCACCGAGACCAGAAGCAGTTTCGACGGGTCGCCGAACCGGCGGCCGGTCAGCCGGCCGATGTGATCGAGCGCCACCGCGACATCCTCTTCCAATCCTGCCGGGTAAGTGCGGCCATTGGCATAATAGGCGTTGCAGACCTCGGTGGTGATGGTGAAGCCCGGCGGCACCGGCAGGCCCAGACTGCACATCTCGGCCAGGTTGGCGCCCTTGCCGCCCAGCAGATTCTTGTCGCCGGCACGGCCTTCCGCCGCACCGTCGCCAAAGGTGAAAACCCATTTGGTCATGCTTTGCTCTCCGGTTGCAGGAGATTGGAAAGATTGGCGAAACGGAAAGTTCCGCCGTGTCCGACTTCGGAGCGATATGATGCTGCAGTGCGAAAGGCAAGGCGTCAGGGACGTCGTCCGGCTGCTACAATCGATTAAGAAAAAGTTGTGTCCGAAGATGCGGCAAAAAGACTTGCCACTCCAGAACCCCAGGACTAGAACATAAAGGGAACGAAGAGGTACGCCATGAAACTGTCTGGAAAACTCGACTATCTGGAATTGCCGGCGACCGGCGGAACGCTGGACCGGCTCAAGGCTTTCTACAGCACTGCCTTTGCCTGGTCTTTCACCGACTATGGGCCGACCTATTCGGCCTTTGCCGAGGGCCTGGACGGAGGCTTCCAGGCCGACGCCGCGGAAGCGCCCGCCAAGCCGCTGCCCGTGCTCTATAGCAAGGATCTGGAGGAAACGCTCAGCGCTGTCGAAAGTGCCGGCGGCATGATCGTCAAGCCGATCTTCGCGTTCCCCGGCGGCCGGCGCTTTCACTTTGTCGATCCGGCTGGAAACGAGATGGCGGTCTGGTCCGAATAGCCCGTTCGCTTGCCGTTTGGCGGCGACGGCAGTTAGCCCATTCGGGCGTTCTCACCATCATTCATAAGCATTGTGCTTTTTGGCTGCTCTGCTAAGAACGCGCCGCACAAGCGACTCTGACGGCAATTGGGGCGTCGCCAAGTGGTAAGGCATCGGTTTTTGGTACCGACATTCCCAGGTTCGAATCCTGGCGCCCCAGCCAACAAATCGCTAAGCTATTGTTATTCATTGACTTTTTCTTCAGGGATAGTTGGGCGACACCGAGCGCGGTTGGAATATCTTGATCAAGCGCCGGCTGAACAGCGCGACGCTCTGCGCAAAGACGACTTTGATAAGGCCAATCCCGCCACCCAAGTCGTGATGGCTCGCCGCAATTTGTCCGAGGCCAACCTTGGCCCTGGCGAATACAACCAAATCCGACAGGCTATTTTGTGCGCCAGCATCGATATCATCGGCGAACTCCATGCGCGGCAAGAAGGCGACTACGACTAGACTACAACTAAAAGACAAGCTCGCTAAAGCGGCAAGCCGAGAGAGCGACAGTCCCCGTTTCAGCGACCCCGAATCTCTCTTCGACCTTTTCAGAAGTCGCCGAGGCTTTTCGATCCGACCAAATGATGACAGCGCCAAGCCATTGGCGTCCCGATCCCGGAGCGATAGAGGTTCAATCGCATGGAAGGGAGTGGGAGCGCAGCAAAGCGAATGCGACGAATGGCGGAACAGTCGCTGAAAGCTACGCGGCAACGCCACCCAGATAGGCGCTGATGACCGCTTCATTGCTCGCAAGATCGCTGCCTGGTCCCTCAAGGACGATGCGGCCGGCTTTCAGAACATAGGCGTAGTCAGCGAACTTCAAAGCAACCTTGCTGTTCTGCTCTACCAGTAAGATGGTCACGCCTTCGCGATTGAGACGCTGTATGATGTTCATGACTTCCTTAATCAATTGCGGCGCAAGTCCCATCGACGGCTCATCAAGCAGCAGCACCTTCGGCTTGGCCATAAGGGCTCTGCCGATAGCCAGCATTTGCTGTTCTCCCCCGGACAGGTTCCTTGCATCGCCATTCTGCCTGCGCGCCAGGATCGGGAAAAGTTCGAATACATGATCCAGCCGCCGGCGCCGCTCGATGTCGTCGGCTAAGGTGAACGAGCCCAGGTCGAGGTTCTCTTTAATCGTCATATCGCCGAAAATACGCCGCCCCTCGGGGACGTGAACGAGCCCGCGATGAGGCAAGCGATGGGCAGGAACCCTGGTTATGTCCTCGCCCAGGAAGCAGACAGTGCCAGAGGACGCCATAATGAGGCCCGACAGCGTGCGCAAAGTCGTACTTTTGCCGGCGCCGTTCGCGCCGAGCAGTGCCACGACCTGACCGCGTTTGATCGACAGGCTAACGCCATGAAGTGCTTCGATGCCGCCATAGCGCGTGACGATACGGTCGGCAGCAAGAATAATATTGGGGTCCATCAATCCTCCGAACCTAGATAGGCTTCGATGACCCTGGGATCTACGCGCACGACCTCTGGCCTCCCCTCGGCGATCTTCTGGCCGTAGTCAAACACCACAATCTTCTCCGACACCTGCATAACCAGGCCCATATCGTGCTCGATCAAAAGGACGGTGATGCCGGTCTCTTCGCGAATCCGACGGATCAAATGTACCAGATCCAGCTTCTCACGCTCGTTCAGGCCAGCGGCCGGCTCGTCTAGCAGGATGAGCTCGGGCGTCGACGCCAAGGCTCTTGCAAGTTCAAGTCGTCGCTGGTCGCCGTAGGATAGACCACCGGCAAGACGATGCGCATGCTCCGCGATGCCCACGAAATCGAGCCAGTGCGTTCCGACCGCACGTATCCTCTCCTCTTCGCGCAGCTGGGACGGCAAATGCAGGATTGCCGAGACAATGCCGTGGCGGCTACGGCAATGCTGCCCAGACATGACGTTTTCCAGAACGGACATTTCCTTGAACAGCCGGATGTTCTGAAATGTACGGGCAAGGCCGAGCGCGGTGATGCGATGCGGTGCCAAGCCCATGATGGGCCGGCCGCCAAGTCTGATCGAACCGCCCTTCGGCTTGTAAAACCCGGTCAGGCAATTGAAGAGTGACGTTTTGCCAGCCCCGTTCGGCCCAATGAGGCTGTTGATGGCGCCCTTCTCAACCGAGAACGAGATGTCGTGAAGGACCTTCAGTCCCCCAAAACTGAGGCGCAGATCGCGTACTTCGAGCAAAGCCATGGTCAAACTCGCTTGTCCGGCCAGAGCCCATTCGGCCTGAAGAGCATGATTGCCAGCAGCGCAACCGCCGTCACCAATGGACGATAGGTGCCCGCCCCGCGCAGCACCTCTGGAAGCAAGGCCACTAGAATGGCACCCAGAACGACGCCAGGAATGCGACCCATGCCACCCAAGACGACACCGAGAAGGATGAGAAGCGATTGGTTGAAGGTGAAGCTCTCCGGTGAGATGGCCGTCATTTTGGCGGCGTAGAGGCACCCAGCCACGGAAGCGATCACCGCCCCCATCATGTAGGCCTGCAGCTTGGCGGAGACACGGTTGATACCGATACCGGCGGCGGCGTCCTCATCATAGCGAACATAAAACCAAGCTCGTCCCATTCGTGATCGCTCGACGCTCAGGCAGACGAAGGCGGTTAGCAGTGCGAGCACCAGGAAGGCATAGTAGAAGTGCTGCACCTGCATCAGCTTGAAGCCGAAGATCTCCGGCCGCTCGATGCCGACGAGGCCGCTGGCGCCACCGGTAATGTCGAGGTTGCGCGCGATGATGCGCACGATCTCGCCAAAGCCCAGCGTCACGATCGCCAGATAGTCGCTGCGCAGCCTCAAGGTCGGAGCACCGATGATGATGCCCGCCACGCAGGCAGCCGCCATGGCAACCGGGATAGTGAGCCAGAAATTGAACCCGAATTCCGCGGTCAGGATACCTGATGTGTAGGCGCCTACCGCGAAGAAGGCAGCGTAGCCGAGATCGAGCAGCCCCGCATAGCCGACGACAATGTTAAGGCCGAGGCATAGGACGACATAGAGAAGTGCCGTAGTCGCCACCTCCGTCACATAGGCGTTGACGAATTGCGGCAGCACCACCGCGCCAGCTAGTGCCGCCAGCGCAACTGACCAGCGGATCAATCGCGGTCGCTTGGTCGCTTGCAAAATCGTTGCTCCGTCGACCATTACACGCGCTCCACAACAGAGCGTCCAAGAAGACCGGTCGGCTTGAACACAAGGAACAGGATAAGGGTCCCAAACACGAAGACGTCACGCCACTCCGATCCAACGAAGGGCAAGGACGATCCGTAAGCCTCGAGTAGGCCGAGCAGCAGGCCGCCGAGCATGGCGCCGGGCACGCTGCCAATGCCGCCTATGACCGCGGCGGTGAAGGCCTTCAGCCCCATGATGAATCCCATGAAGAAATGCACACTGCCATAATAGGCACCGGCCATGACCCCGCCGCCGGCGGCGAGCGCCGAGCCCATGAAGAAGGTCAATGCGATCACCCGGTCGACATCGATGCCCATCAGGCGGCTCGCCCCCATGTCGATCGACACGGCACGCATCGCCTTGCCGTACATGGTGCGTGAGACGAAGGCCTGCATGCCGGCCATGAGAGCGATCGAGGCCGCGACAAGCAGCATCTGAGTGTAGGTGATGTGAACGGTGGAAATGTCGACACCGGCGAAACCAAGGTCGGTGTTGAATGCAAAATGCCGCCCACCCGTCAGGGCGAGTGCCGTGCCGTTCAAGACCATCGAGGCACCAAGCGCCGTGATAAGAATGGAGAGGCGCGGCGCATTTCGCATCGGACGATAGGCGAAGCGTTCGATGACGACGCCGAGCAAGCCGACAACCAACATCGACACCAGCAGGGCGCAGACCACCCCAAACCAGCCGTTACCGACCCATAGGCCCATGAAGGAAAACACGATCAGCCCAACGAAGGCACCATTCATGTAGATGTCGCCATGGGCGAAGTTCAGAAGCTTGATGACGCCAAAGACCATGCTATAGCCAAGCGCGATCAGGGCATAGAACGATCCTACGATAAGGCCGTTCACCAGTTGCTGAATAACCAGGTCGAGCGTCATTGATGCTCCGGGTGCAGAATTGAGGAAGTCTTGCCAGGCGCAGCTCAGTGCGCATCAGGCAATCGGCAACAACGCCGAGGCGGCACAAGACCTACCTCGGCGCCAACCTGTTTCGCCCTTATTCGACCGCCACCCATTTGCCACCCTTGGCGATTACCGGGCGGAAGTTCGACGTCTGAAGTGTGTTCTTGTCGGTGAACTTGATTTCACCGGCAATGCCTTTGAAGTCGCTTGCCTTGAGCGCCTCTATGATCGCCTTTTGATCCGCCGACTTGGCCCGCGAGATGGCATCGACGATCAGGTCGCCGACGTCATGGGAGAGAGCTGCATATGCGCCGGCGTCACGGCCATAGGCTTCCTTGTACTTGGCCTTGAAGTCGCTCGCGCCAGACAAAAGGTCGACGGTGGGTGGGGACAGTAGATATACGCCCTCACCGGCTGAACCGGCGATTTCTAGATACTCGGGCGAATTGTTGCCGTCACCAAGTACCATGCCGCCTTGGAACCCGGCCTGCCGAAGCTGCTTCGTAAGCAAAGCACCGCCTGCATGGTAAGCTGTCCAGAAAACGGCATCGGCGCCGCTTGCCTTGACCTTTGTGACGACCGCCGAGTAGTCCTGCTCGCCCGCGGTTGTCGTTTCCCTGGCGGTAACCTCCCCGCCAGCGACTTTAAAGGCGTCGGCAGTCAGCTTGGCCAGGTCGGACGAATACGCATCGCCTTCGTCAATGATCGCGACCTTGCTGTAGCCATTCTTCTTGAAGAGGTCGACGGCCGTTGTCGCCTGCATGTCTCCGGTCGAATTGGCGAGGAAGGCGTTGCCCTGATTGGCGCTCACCAGTTTGGTCGAATTCGCGCCGATGATAACGAACGGAATGCCGGCGTCACCATAGATCTTCAATGTCGGCAAGACAGCACCCGAGCAATAGCCGCCGACGATAGCGGTCACCCCCTCCGAGACAAGCTTGCTGCCAGCGGTTACCGCCTGTTGCGGATCGCAAGCGTCGTCGGCGGTCGTAGTGATGATCTTGTCGCCGTTGACGCCGCCTTTGGCATTGGCAGCGTCGATCGCCATCTTCACGGCGTTTTCCATATCTTGCCCCTCGCTGGCCAGTTGGCCAGTCATCGGAGCGACAATGCCGATCTTGATGTCCGCAGCCGCAGCCACCGTTGTCATGACCAACCCGGCAAGGGCGGTCGCACAGGCAAGCGTTTTGAAGGAAACAACCATAATTCTCTCCATTTTCCCCTGTTGGCGCATCCGGGTAACATGCCCGCAATGCATTCTGCTTGTTACCTAACCGCTTGTGGGAGGTATGGCGTGACTTCCCCCCTTGGCCGGTGGATCAATGAGTGCCGCGGGGCGGGTTGGCATACGCCCCCTGATAGCGTTTCTCTTTGATGGTCTGCATGATTTCGGCCTCGCGCGCTTCTTGTGCACGCACGGCGACCAGCAGCGCGGCGGCTCCATCGACTGGAAAGGCCACGACGCCATCCTCGTCGCCCACAACGATGTCTCCCGGACTGACGACCATGCCGCCTACGCACACCGGGACATTGATAGCTCCGGGGCCATCCTTGTAGGGTCCAAGATGGATGGCAGACCGTGCAAAGCATGGAAAACCATTGCGGCCGATGGCACCGGCGTCGCGGATAGCGCCGTCGATGACGATGCCGGCAGCGCCGCGCGAGGCTGCAACGCTCGTCATTATCTCGCCGACCAGCGCACGCCCCTCATATCCACCGCCATCGACAACAATGACATCCCCCGGCTGCAAGAGATCGAGTGCACGGTGGATGAATTGGTTGTCTCCCGCTCGCGTCCTGACCGTCAGCGCCCTGCCCGCCATCACGCCGCTGAGCCTATGGAATGGCCGCAGTCCGACGGCTCCGGGGACACGAGCGAGGTTATCGCTGATCAGCGGCGTTGCAAAAGCGCGGAACGCATCAACAAGCTCGCTTTCCCGAGACACATCCGCCATCGCCGCTCTCCCTCATTCGGTGAAATGTGTGAATATATTATCCAATCACACTTACGACACAAAAGTCAACCGACCTAAAATGGTCCACTGAAAAAAGCCTAAGACCGCTCAGGACTGCCTTTAGATCGACCCGGCGGGTCATTTGCCCTCGCCGCTCGGGCTTGCCATATAACCCAAGTTTACGATAGATTGGATAACATATCCATTTGGTAAGCAATCTCGAAAAAAGGAACCGCCGTGAAGCACGCAGGAAAAGTCGTGATCGTAACCGGAGCAGCACAAGGGTTAGGTCTTGCCTGTGCCGAGCGCTTTCATGCCGACGGTGCAAATGTCGTGCTTGTCGACGTAAAGGCAGATCGCGGCCGCGAGCATGCCGAACGTCTCGGCGATCGCGCCTTCTGGCTATCGGCGGATCTCTCCGAATGCACCAAGGAAATGGCGGCCGACATCGTTACCCAGACCAAGAAGCGGTTCGGCGGCGTGGACGTGCTCATCAACAATGCCGGCGTCATCCACCTGGATGATTTCGTCGACTTCCCCGAGGAAGCTTTCGACTGGGTCCAGCGTGTCAATCTCAAGGCGCCCTTCCTTATCGGTCAGGCGGTGGCACGGGTCATGATCGCACAGGGGCGTGGCGGCTCGATCATCAACATGTCGTCGATCAACGCCATTCTGGCCATTCCAAACTCGGTGGCCTATGCCGTATCCAAGGGCGGCATCAAGCAACTAACGGCAGTCATGGCCGTTGGATTGATCCCGCACAACATCCGCGTCAATGCCATCGGCCCTGGCACCATCCTGACCGATATGGTCAAGAACTCAGTTATGGCGAGTGAGGAGCAGCGCAAGACGATTCTGTCGCGCACGCCAAGCGGCAGATGCGGTCAGCCCTCGGAGATTGCCAGCGTCGCTTCATTTCTCGCCAGCGACGATGCCTCCTACATTGTAGGCCAGACAATCTATCCCGACGGCGGGCGCCTCGTCCTGAACTACACGGTGCCGGTCAAGGATTGATCATATCATGGCTACCGAGACGCCTCGCATCAGTCTTGCAGGATTGGGCGCGCTGCTAGTCGATGGCGCGCAGGGCACTTTCAGCGATTCAACCCAGGAGTTGGTCTGGGCGGTTGCGAACACCGCGCTGACCCTTGAAGGTGTGCGAGAAGCCGTGCCTGGCATGAACAACCTGCTCGTGGTGTTTGACCCGCTCGCCGTGGACCCGCAAACCATTGCCGAGCAGCTGAAGTCGCTCTGGGGCAGCACCGATGCCCACGCGGTAGCTGGCGCGCATCACACTATTCCCGTCAGCTATGGCGGCGAACGGGGTGAGGATCTTGCTGGCTGGGCCGCGCATTGCTGTATGTCAGTCGACGAGGCCGTCCAGCGTCACGCCGCGGCCACCTACACCGTTGCAGCCATTGGCGCCATGCCAGGCTTTCCCTATCTGTCCGGTCTAGACCCACAGCTTGCCTGGGCAAGGCGCGGCACACCTCGCCTCAAAGTGGCAGAGGGCGCCGTTATCATCGGTGGCCCGCAAGCGGGCATCATGCCGATGACCGCCCCCTCCGGTTGGCACATTCTCGGCCATACGGACATAAAGCTCTTTGACGTTAATGCGCAATCGCCTGTGCTGCTGAGACCCGGAGACAAGATCCGATTCGCTATTTCGGAGATCCGAGCATGATCGAGATCCTTACTACCGGCCTACCGAACACGGTTCAGGACCTCGGCCGGCCCGGCTATCTGGCGCTGGGTGTCAGCCGTAGCGGCGCCATGGACAAGGACGCGCTGGCAATCGCCAATCTTATGCTTGGCAATGATCCTTCCGCAGCCGGGATCGAGGTGGCGATGCATCCATTCCGCCTTCGCGCGCTCGTAGACACCGCTGTCGCCATCACTGGCGCCTGTTGCGTCGCAAGCGTCGGCGGCCGCCCCTGCCCGCCATGGTGGGCCACGATTATCCGCGCAGGCGAGACTGTTGTCCTCGAAGCCCCCCGCTTCGGTGCTCGGTCCTACATCGCCTTTGCTGGCGGACTTGATCTGCACCCAATCATGGGCTCGTGCGCGACAGACGTGAAAAGCAATTTCGGCGGCCTTGCGGGACGCGGTCTCTCCCGCGGTGACAGGCTTGCACTAAACCCAGCGGAATACCGCCTGCCGTCAAGCGGTCTTGGTGTGGCGTTAGAGGAGAGGCGCGGCGCGGCGGATGGCTTTGCCTCGGCAATCGAACTGCGTGTGCTTCCGGCAGCCGAGTTCGACGCCTTCACGCCTGCTTCCCAGGCAGCCTTCAGTGGCAGCGACTGGAGCATTGCCAACGAAGCCAACCGCATGGGATATCGCCTGTCCGGAGAAACGCTCTCGCTTGCCTCGCCCCTGGAATTACTTTCGCACGGCATCGTACCGGGCACCGTCCAGGTGCCCCCGTCCGGCCAGCCGATCATCCAGCTCGCCGATGCCAACACGTGTGGCGGCTACCCAAAGATCGCAACAGTGATCGAGGCCGATTTGTGGCGTCTCGCGCAGGCACCCATCGGGGCACGGCTGCGCTTTATTTGTGTTTCAATTGAAGTGGCGACAGAAGCGCTTCGTAGCATTCACAGGTGGCGTCACGCCTTTGTCGCAGCCCGCAAACAGATGACTGGAAGCCGCGGCCAAGTCGATATTTTGCAAGACAGTGTGACAGACGCTCAAAGGACTTGATCACGCTCTTCTTCGTCAAAGGACTGCGATTAGGCCAGCGATTTCCGCATCCGCTTTATTCGCAACGTAGCAGCGAGCATATACGTTCATGGAAATTCGCCCTTTCACGATCCATGTTGCCCAGACCGATATCGACGAATTGCAGAGGCGCATTGCAAACTGGCGTGAGCCAGACCAATTGCCGGGAATTGGGTGGGCTCAGGGAACGGAGCACGAGGAACTGCGTCGAGTCGTCCAGCACTGGCGAACGGGCTTCGACTGGCGCAGCCATGAGGCCTCCTGGAACACCCATCCGCACTACCGGACAGATATCGGTGGCGAAACCATCCACTTCATCCACGCACGCGCCGCTATTCCGACCGACAAGACAATCATACTTACCCACGGCTGGCCAGGCAGTTTCCTTGAGTTTGGCAGGCTTCTTCCACTCCTTCGCGATCCGGCCTCGCATGGCGGCAAGGAAGAGGATGCCTTCAACGTGGTGATCCCATCCATACCGGGGTACGGCTTTTCAAGTCGGCCAAGCAAGCCTGGTCTCAACCTGTTCGCCATTGCCAACCTCTGGGCCGAATTAATGAACCGGTTGGGCTACGATCGGTATCTGGCACAAGGCGGCGATCTCGGCGCCAGCGTGGCGACATGTCTGGCACATGCCGACGCTCGCCATGTTGCCGGGGTGCATCTCAATTTCATCCCCGGCACGTTCTCGCCACCGCATGATGCAAGTCCAGCCGGCGATCTGACCGCTGAAGAACGCGCTTTCCTCCAACTAAAAGCAAAATGGGCGGATCTGCACGGCGCATACGGTCATATCCAAGCTACGCGTCCGCAAACACTTGCCTACGGCCTGACGGATTCGCCCGTTGGGCTCGCGGCATGGATGATCGAGAAGTTTCGTGAGTGGAGCGACTGCGGTGGCAATCTGAGCAGTGCCACATTTTCGCAGGACGACATGCTCGCAAACATCTCACTGTACTGGTTCACCCGGACCATTGCCTCGTCCATGCGCCTCTATTGGGAAACTCGCGCCCGCCCACTTGCGTTCCCACCAGGCACTGCGATCGACGTTCCGCTTGCATTGGCTTTGTTTCCGAAAGAATTGCCGATGCCGCCAAGGAGCTGGGTCGAGCGCGTGTTTCGAGATGTGCGCCGATGGACGGCGATGCCGCGCGGCGGCCATTTTGCAGCTCTCGAAGAGCCTCTCCTGATGGCAAATGACCTGAGAGCCTTCGCCAGGGACCTGGAGTTTTCCTGTTAGGCGAGTGTGCAACGGCTCAAGAGGGATAAAATGGGTAGAGCCATTGTCCTAAACATCGATGCCTTGCATGAGCTCGTCTATGCAATTTTCGGTAAGGCTGGATTGAACCCTATCCAGGCCAGCGCCCATCGTACAGGTCATCGTCGCAGCGGAACGAGACGCGCCTGCAAGTCATATGGTGTCTACCGGATTGAAGGAGTCCTGCGGACGACCTCGCGGGCATCGCCCCAGCGACGTCTGGCTTTGAAATGGCGGTGACTACCCCGTTCGACCCGCCGTATACTAGGTTGTGCTCAGGGCGCCGCCGAGAACGCCCTTATGCTGACGCCACTTTCTTCAAGCCGGGCCCGCACGCGCGCGGCGATGGTGACAGCCGCCGGTGTGTCGCTATGAACGCAGATCGAATCGATCGGTGTCTGCAGCATCTGGCCAGAAATCGTCTCGATGGCGCCTTGCTCGACCATTCGGACGACCCGTTCCGCCGCCTTTTCGGCATCGTGGATGACCGCACCCTCCAGCTTGCGGGAGACCAGAAAACCTTCCTCTGTGTAGGCGCGGTCGGCGAAAATCTCGGACCTGACCGTCAGGCCCGTATCGCGCGCGATCCTGTCCTGGAAGCCCAGCGCAATGGCCAGGCATATCAGGCTGGGATCGACGGCCTTGACCGCGCGCGTTACGGCTTCGGCGATACTGCGGTCAGCCTGGGTAAGGTTGCCCAGTGCTCCATGCGCCTTCACATAGCGGATCGGATGGCCGGCATAAGCGGAAAGCGCCTGCGCCGCGCCGATCTGGTAGGCAACTAGCCTTTCTACCTCGTCTGCGGAATGCGGGATGATGCGGCGTCCAAACCCCCACAGATCGGCGAAGCTCGGATGCGCGCCAACGGCAACGCCTTTCTCGAGCGCCATCGAGAAAGTGGCCGCCATGATCTCGGGGTCCCCGGCATGAAAGCCGCAGGCAACGTTGGCAGAGCTCACGATATCGAGGATCGCCGCGTCGTCACCGAGCCTGTACGCACCGAAGCCCTCGCCCATGTCGGAATTGATATCGACTTGCAGTTGTTTAGCCGTCATGGCGCTTTCCTAATGGTTCGAACGATCGCCTGTTGCCTTCAAGCCAGCGCGTAGAGC
The DNA here is from genome assembly GCF_900103325.1 of Mesorhizobium qingshengii. Taxonomy (GTDB): domain Bacteria; phylum Pseudomonadota; class Alphaproteobacteria; order Rhizobiales; family Rhizobiaceae; genus Mesorhizobium; species Mesorhizobium qingshengii. The sequence goes on from NZ_FMXM01000015.1 coordinate 56,131, forward strand.
GGCGTGCCGTAACCGACGACTGCCCCGTCCTCGACCAGCGCCGCGCCCAGCACGCCGTCTGCCGATGCCAAGACTGCTTTCAGGCATGGACCAACCTGCAGGACACCGACCGTCTCGCCCTTGCGGACTGTCTGGCCAGGTTCGGCAACCGGGTGGCCGGTGGTTGGGTGATCGAGACGGAAGATGCCGACGCCGAGCGCGCGCACGCATTTGAAGACCGTCTCGCCTACCGGCGCTCTGGCCGCCGCTACACGTGTTTCGGCAACAGCGGGTTGCATCCGCAGGCGCAGCGAAAACCCCGCCTCCGACATTTCGATCTCGCCGATGCAAGCGCTTGCGCACCAGGCGGCCAGCCTTTCGATCTCCTCAATCGTCATTGCCGCCTCGTCGCTCGAGCAGACCGCCTTCAATGAGATGTTCGAGGTGATGGATATCGAAGCCTCCGGCGACGAAGCCGGGCTCCTCCATCAGGATGCTGTGCAGCGGCGCGTTGGTGGCGATGCCGACAGCCTCCATCTCGCCCAGCGCCCCGCTCATACGCCGGATCGCCTCGGCCCGCGTCGCGCCATGCGCCAGCAGCTTGGCCACCAGCGAGTCGTAATGCGGCGGCACCGTGTAGCCGGAGTAGAGATGCGATTCGACGCGGATTCCGGGACCGCCGGGCGGCGTCCAGCGCTCGACCCGACCAGGGTGCGGCCGGAAGCTATAGGGATCTTCAGCGTTGATGCGGCATTCGACGGCGTGACCCTGAATGTGGATGTCTTCTTGGCTGAACGACAGGGGTTCGCCCCGTGCGATGCGGATTTGCTCACGTACTATATCGATGCCGGTGACGAGTTCGGTAACGGGATGCTCCACCTGCACGCGGGTGTTCATCTCGATGAAATAGAAACGCCCGTCGTCGTAGAGGAATTCGAAGGTGCCCGCGCCGGTGTAGCCGATGGTCGGGCATGCGCGGGCGCACAGGTCGCCGATCTCGGCGATCGCCTCGCGGGCGATGCCGGGCGCCGGCGCCTCCTCGATGATTTTCTGATGGCGGCGCTGCATGGAGCAATCCCGCTCCCCAAGCCAGACCGCCGTACCGTGCCGGTCCGCCAGAATCTGGATCTCGATATGGCGCGGGTGCTCAAGGAATCTCTCCAGATAGACTTGCGGGTTGCCGAAGGCCCGCCCGGCTTCCTCTCGCGCCAGCGACACGGCCTCCATCAGTGCGCGCTCTTCGCGCACGATGCGCATGCCGCGCCCGCCGCCGCCGCCCGCCGCCTTGACGATGACCGGATAGCCGATGGCTTCGGCATTGGCGCACACGGATTGCTCATCCTGCGGCAGCGCCCCCTCCGAGCCTGAGACGCAGGGAACGCCGGCAGCGATCATCGTACGCTTGGCAAAGACTTTGTCGCCCATGGTACGGATGGCCGCCGCTGACGGCCCGATGAAGGCAAGGCCGGCATTCTCGACAGCCTCGGCGAAGGCCGAGTTCTCAGATAGGAAACCATAGCCCGGATGGATGGCGCCCGCGCCGGTGAGCTGCGCGGCGGTAATGATCTCTGCAATGTTGAGATAGCTCTCCGTCGAGGCAGCCGGCCCGATGCAGATCGCCCTATCCGCCAACGCAACATGGCGAAGGCTCGCATCGGCTTCCGAATGCGCCGCCACAGTCTTCAATCCGAGGTCGCGGCAGGCGCGCAGGATGCGTAATGCAATTTCACCGCGATTAGCGATAAGGACAGTGTCGAACATCGCCCTTACCCCACGTCTTCCAGAACGAACAGTACGTCGCCGGACTGCACGGCGGCATGGTCGTCGAAAGCGATCTGCACAATCCTCCCGGCGCGATCAGATTCCACGACATTGAACGTCTTCATGGCTTCCAGGACGCCGACCTTCTGCCCTTCCTCAACCACATCGCCGACCGAAGCGAGCGGCGGCTCACCTTCGGTACTGGAACGGTAGAACACGCCCGTCAGCGGCGCGCGGATCGAATGCCGCGCGATGGACGGAGCCGTCGGAGCCGGATTTGAGGAAACGGCAGTGCCTAGCGCTGGCCCTGACTGCAACGAGGCAGATTGCTCCGGTTTCGCCTGCCTAGAAATGCGGATGCGAACTCCGTCGCGCTGGACCTCCAGGTCACCAATGGGCGAACGCGAGACAAATTCGATTAGTCTTTGGACAAAGTCGAGATCCATGGTCGGGACTAACGCAACGCTTCGACGGCCTCGGCGATACGCCCGATCGCTTTTTCGATCAGGTCCATCGACGTGGCTATGGAAATGCGGAAATGCGGCGACAGGCCGTAAGCCGAGCCCTGGACCACCGCGACCCGCGCCCGATCGAGAAGGTAAAGTGAGAGGTCATCGTCGCTGCTGATAATAGTGCCATCCGGGCGTCGTCGGCCAATCAAGGCCGAGCAATTGGGATAGAGATAGAAAGCGCCCTCGGGCGTCTGGCAGGTGAAGTCAGGAATCGCGCGCAACAACTCCAAGGCGCGGTCGCGCCGCGCCTGGAATTCGAGCGTGCGCGGGCGAAGAAAATCCTGACGACCTTCCAGCGCGGCTATGGTAGCGGCCTGCGAGATGGATGACGGGTTCGACGTGCTTTGGCTCTGCACTGTCGCCATGGCGCGGATCAGCGCCTCCGGCCCCCCGGCATAGCCGATCCGCCAGCCGGTCATGGAATAGGCCTTCGACACGCCGTTGACCGTCAGCGTGCGGTCCTTCAGCCGCGGCTCGACAGCGGCGATGGTATGGAACGCGCGCCCATCGAACAGAATGTGCTCGTAGATGTCGTCTGTCAGCACATGGACATGCGGGTAGTCGAGCAACACCTCGGCCAGTCCGGCAAGTTCGTCACGGCTGTAGACGGCGCCTGTCGGGTTGGATGGAGTGTTGAGCAGCAGCCACTTCGTGCGCTCGGTGATGGCTTCCCGCAAGGCTCGCGGTCTCAGCTTGAACCCTTCCGCCTCCGTACAGGGAACTACCACAGGCTTGCCTTCACTCAGCAGCACGATGTCGGTGTAGGAAACCCAATATGGCGCGGGAACAACCACCTCGTCACCCGGGGCGAGCGTTGCCAGCAAGGCGTTGTAGATGACCTGCTTTGCGCCGCCCGCGACAGTGATTTGGGAGGGCTTGTAGTCGAGGCTGTTCTCGCGCCTGAATTTCTCCGCCACCGCCTTCTTCAGCGCGGCCGTGCCGTCCACCGACGTATACCGCGTCTCACCCCTGCGCATGGCATCGTAGGCCGCCTCGACGATGTGTGGGGGCGTCGGAAAGTCCGGCTCGCCCGCGCTCAAGCCGACAACGTCGATGCCGGCCGAGCGCATTTCAATTGCCCGAGCGGTGACCGCCATACTGGGGCTTGGCTTGATGACGTCGAGACGGGGAGCAATGAGGCCCACGGAACGTTCCTCGGTGTGGCTGCCCAACCTTACCAGGGCAGATGGCGTTCGTGGAAATTGGATAATGTATTCTAATTTTTCCGTCAAACCCCTTTTTTTGCACCAAAGGCCGGGTTATGTCTTATGCAAGGGTGGCGTTGGAAACAAAAAGTATCCAATCTTCAGCGTATGGTATTCAAAATAGGAAACACGGTCAGGATGGGCACAAACTATGACGTGGTGATCGTCGGCGGAGGCGTGGTCGGCAGTTCGATCGCCTACTTTCTATCTGCCAATTCAGATTTCGATGGTAGGATCGCGGTTATCGAGCGCGATCCGTACTACACGGCCTCATCGTCCTCATTGTCGACCAGCGCCATACGCCAGCAGTTCGGCACAGCGCCTAACATCGCCATGTCGCAGTTCAGCATCGACTTCCTACGCGAGGTAAACACGCGGCTTGCTATTGGCGACGAGTTGGCTGACATCGGGTTGTATGAGCCAGGCTATCTCGTGCTGGCGACGCCCGAGCGCGCCGATGCGCAACGTAGCAAGAACCGCATTCAGCGCAGCATGGGCGTCGACGCGGAATTGATCGACCAGGTCGATCTGGCACGACGCTTCCCTTGGCTCAACACGGACGATCTCGCCCTCGGCTCACTTGGCATTGGCAGCGAAGGCTGGTTCGACGGCCCTGGCCTAATGCAGGCCTTCCGTCGAAAGGCGCGCACGCAGGGCGTGGACTATCTTGCCGCGACCGTGACCAAATTGACCATGGCTTCTTCCTGCAAAGTTGGCGAGGTGGTGCTGGACAATGGCGAACGGCTTGCCGCAGGAACGGTGATTAACGCGGCCGGACCATGGAGCGCGGGTATTGCTAGGATGGCCGGCGCGGACCTGCCGGTTGTTCCGAGCAAGCGATGCGTCTTCGTCTTCGAGACACCGGCAAGGATCGAGAACTGCCCCTTCATCTTCGACACAAGCGGCCTCTGGCTCCGGCCGGAAGGTCAGTTGTTCCTGTGCGGTGTTCCGCCGGTGCGCGAGAACGAGCCAGACGATTTTGGCCTGGATGTGGACTACGAACTGTTCGACGAATTGATCTGGCCAGCGCTGGCCCATCGTGTGCCTGGTTTCGAACAATTGCGGATGCTGCGCGCCTGGGCAGGGCTCTATGAGTACAATACTTTCGACCATAGCGGCATCATCGGGCGACATCCTGAGGTCTCGAACCTTGTGCTGGCCACCGGCTTCAGCGGCCACGGCATGATGCATGCGGCGGCAACCGGGTCAGGCGTCAGTGACCTCGTCGCTTACGGCGAGTACCGCTCCATTGACCTGTCGGCCTTCCGCTATGAACGGATCGCCGCCAACCAGCCCATCGAGGAACATGTCTACTGAAGCGAAACGGGCGGCATGGCATCAGATTGACAACGGTGCTATGCGTCCACTTCTTCAATCAAAACGGCGCCAATCAAAAACAAGGCGACCGCCCCCAGGCTGATTTATGCTCGTACAGAAGAAAACCATCTCGACCCAGGTCGCCGATGCCATACGGCAGAAGATCCTGATGGGCGAATACGCTGGTAACTTCCAGTTGCGGCAAGAGCATTTGGCCACCGAGTTCGGTGTTAGCCGAATTCCGGTACGAGAGGCGCTACATCAGCTTCATTCGGAAGGCTTCGTCACGCTGGTTTCCCACAAGGGAGCTGTCGTCACCTCCATTTCCCTGGACGAGATCCTCGAGCTCTACGAGTTGCGGGCCCGGATCGAAACATGGCTGCTTGCCCTTGCCATTCCAAGGATGACGGAGGCGGACCTCGCGCTTGCCCGTGAACGCGCAGAACAGCACCAGGAACAGGGCAGAACAGGTGAGTACTCGAACCAGCTGAACTGGAATTTCCACGCGACGCTCTACGCGCCGTCCGGTCGCAAGGCGACAATCGAATTGGTGGGACGCATCTACCAGCAACTGGAACGATACACCCGCATGATGGTGACGCTCACCGAGATTCAGGTGCAGTCCGACCGCGACCATTGGCAACTCATCGAACTGTGTGAAGCCAAGGATACGTTGCGCGCGGTCAGCCTGTTGGAAATGCATATCATCACTAGCGGAAGATTCCTGGTCGAGCGCCTTCAGGAATTGCGGGGAAGCTGACCAGTTTCCCCGCCCCCTCGTCCAGCCCCAATCCTTCGCGCGGGAAGATCATTTGCCGGGCAGATTGGTTGCCCGGGTCAGCAAGATGACGCCCGCCTTGTTGACCGTGTCGTAATAGGTGAAGCCGGTGCGGTTTTCCCGGCGCCCACGCATCAGCACGGAAAGCCCGTCGATTTTCGCCTTGGTCTCGGCTGCGTCCGCGTCACGGACTTCAAAGCCGATATGGAAGACACCTTCACCCTTGGTATCCAGATGAATGCGCTGCGGTGAAGGATCGTGGTTCGGCTGACAAAGTTGCAGCTGAACGCTCGGCAGGTTGCAGATCCGGTATTGCATCGCCCTGAAACCCTCGGGGCTCGGCACCTGGAGTTCTTCATACTCGGCCAGCGGCGGATAGGACTCCCAAGGCCCAATGCCGATGGAGTCATAGTAGGCCTGCGCCTTGTCGATATCATGCACGACGATGCAGATGTGATGCAGCTTGTCGAAGTTACCCATGTCCTCACTCCTTGATCGGGACCGTATAGTTCAGCACGCGGCGCCCGCCGTCGGGGTAGATCGTCTCGCCGGTGATGTAGGATGCGTCGTCGCTGGCCAGGAACGCCACGACGGAGGCGATCTCGGCTGCGGTTCCCAGGCGACCGAGCGGTGTCCGCGAAAGAACCGCCCGTCGCATTTCCTCCGAATCAATGAATGTCCCGTCCATGACCATATCCGTTGCGATGGTGCCCGGCCCGACCCCAACCACGCGGATGCCGTGGGGCGCGAAGGCGACGGCCGCCGTGCTGGTGACCTGGTTCATGCCGCCCTTGGAGATCGCGTAGGTGGCAACGCGCGGGTTGGCGAGGCCCGAATTGATCGACGACATGTTGATGATGACGCCGCCTCCGCCCTGCGCGATCATCCGGCGGGCCGCGGCCTGGGTGCCCATGAACGCACCCTTCAGGTTGACAGCGAGAACCCTGTCGTAATCCGCCTCGCTGATATCGAGAAAGTCTTGAACCGGAGCGATGCCGGCATTGTTGACCATGATGTCGACACGGCCGAACTTCGCCGCCGCCGCCGCAACCAGCGCATCGACCTGGTCCTTCTTGCTAACATCCGTAACGACTGCCAGCACGCTATCGGCAGTACCGATTTCGCCGGCACATTTCTTCAGTTCCGCGGCATTGATATCGCCGAGGACGACCTTCGCGCCTTCGGCCAGAAAGCGTTCGGCGCAAGCGCGCCCGATGCCACGCGCCGCCCCGGTGACGACCGCCACCTTGCCCGTTTGTCTCATGTCCAATCCCTTCGTCATTGTAAGTAGGCCACGGATTCTGGGAGCGGCATGCCGAGCCTGACGGATTCGGACAAGTCTCCCATGCAGCCTACCCTAACGGATCACGAAGGAATTGGCGGTCTTGCCGGCCGTGTCTATCCACACCGTCTTGGTCTGCAGATAGGAATTGATGGCCTCCTGTCCGCTCTCGCGACCGATACCGCTCCTCTTGTAGCCGCCGAAGGGCGCCATATAGGAAACGGCGCGGTAGGTATTGACCCAGACCATACCCGCTTCCATCGCCGCCGCACCGCGCAGCGCCCGGCCCATGTCGCTGGTCCATATCCCCGCGGCCAGTCCGTAGGGGCTGTCATTGGCAATGGCGAAGGCCTCGTCCTCGTCGTCGAACGGAATGACGGACAGGATCGGCCCGAACACTTCTTCGCGCGCGATCCGCATCGTGTTGTTCACTCCGGTGAAGATGGTGGGTTCCACGAACCAGCCATCGGCCAGTTCACCCGACGTCGGCTTTCCGCCGCCCAGCACGCACTGCGCGCCCTCGGCACGGGCGATGCCGAGATAAGAGAGCACCTTCTCGCGCTGTGCCTGTGTCGTAATCGGCCCCACCTGCGTCTCGGACAGCGCCGGATTGCCTATTCGGGCGCTGGCGGCCAGCGTTATGACGTCCTCCACGAACCGGTCATGTATCTTGCGATGCACCAGCAGGCGCGAGCCCGCGATACAGGTCTGGCCAGTGGCGGCGAAAATGCCTGATATCGCGCCGTTGACCGCGCTCTCGATATTGGCATCGTCGAAGTCGATGTTGGCCGATTTGCCGCCCGGCTCCAGCGTGACGGTCTTGAGCTGTTCGGCAGCCGCACGGTAAACGGCGATGCCGCCGGGCTCACCGCCGGTGAAGGCAATCTTGGCAATGTCGGGATGGGAGACCAGCGGTACGCCGACATCCAGGGGCATGCCGGTCACCGTATTGACCACGCCTGGCGGAAAACCCGCCTGCGCGAACAGTTTCACGAACTCCAGCGTCGAGGCCGAGGCATGTTCCGACGGTTTGATGACGACAGTGTTGCCTGCCGCTAGCAGCGGCGCGAGCTTCCATGTCAGAAGCAGAAGTGGCGAGTTCCAAGGCACGATTGCGGCAATGACACCCAGCGGCTCGTGGCGGGTGAAGGCGAACATGCCCGCCTTGTCGATCGGCAGCACAGCCCCTTCGATCTTGTCGGCAAGACCGCCGAAATAGCGGAACCATTCCGGAATGTAGCGCAGTTGCGCCGTCATTTCGGTGATCAACTTGCCATTGTCGCGCGTCTCGATCGCGGCTATGCGGTCGGCATTTTCGGCGATCAGCTCGGCCATTCGCACCAGCAATTTGCCGCGCGCGATCGGCGTGATGCCAGACCATTCCTTCGACCGGAAGGCCGCCTTTGCCGCCGCCACCGCGGCATCCACCTCGGCCGCGCCACCACGCGGGATCAGCGCCCAGGGCCTGCCGGTAAAGGGATCATGGCTCTCGAATGTATCGGCGCTCGACTGGGGCCGCCCGCCGACCGTGTTCTGGAAGCTGACCAGCGGCATATCGACCCTCAACAGGTGGCAAAGCCCAGATGGGCGCGAAAGCGGTTCTTGACCTCGACCGCATCACGCGGGGGCAACGAGCGCGGCAAATTCTCGGCGGTGATTTTCAGCACGAAAAGGCGCGGGCCGTCGGCCGGGCGACGAAGCTCTTCACACAGCGTGTCGACCTCCTCCAGCGAACGCAACTCGGCGGTTTTCGAGAAGCCGCAAGCGGCCGCGACCTTGTCGAAACCAATGCCCTGGCCGGTATGGCTGGACTGCATGCCGGTCTCACCGAAATGCTGGTTGTCGAGCACGATCAGGTCAAAGTTCTTGGGCCGCGCCACCGAGATCGTCGCCAGCGAACCGAACGCCATCAGCTGCTCACCATCGCCGGTGATCACCATGACCCGCTTCTGCGGCTGGGCCTGGGCGAGCCCGAGGCCGATCAGCGCGGCACCGCCCATGGCGCCCCAGAGATAGTAGTTGTCGTCGCGGTCGCCGGCGGCATGCACGTCGTAGCTTGGCGAGCCGAGACCGGTCACCACCAAGGCGCCGTCGCGCGCGTCAAGGAGCTTCTTCACTGCAACCCGGCGGTCCATTGTCGGTAGCGTCATGTCGTTTACCACTTCTTCTTGCCGAGCAGCCGCTGCCCGATCAGCACCGCGATCTGCTGGTCGGCGTCGAAAGCCATCGCGGCGGCTTGCGCCACCGTCTCCACCAGGTCGTCACCGGTCTCGGCGCGCAGCACCCTGAGGCCGATCGCCTTCAGCGAAGCCTCGGTCGCCTGCCCCATCGGCACCTGCCACGGGTTGAACTCGGCCCATTCGCCTCGCATCGTCACCAGGACGAGCAAGGGAAAGCGCGCATGTACGGGAAGCGAGAGCATGTTGATGCAGTTGCCGACGCCGGAGGATTGCATGAGCACGACGCTCCGCTTGCCGCCGAGCCATGAACCTGCAGCAATCGCGATGCCTTCCTCCTCCGTTGTCAGGACATTGGTGACGACCTCGGGATCCGCGCTGAAGCGGCGGATCAATGTGGTATGGCCGGCATCGGGCACATAGGACATCTGGCTGATGCCGGCGGCCTTGAGCACGTCATAGACCTGATCTGGCCACTGCTTTTCAGGAGCCGCCGGATCAACCGTAAGGGTCGCTGTTTCCGGTTGTTTTGCTCGCACGCTCGCCGTCACCTTGGACCTCCGAGAACTGGATTGGCCTGAGATTACCCGGGTTATGCGATCCAATCTTCGTCTCTTTCTTGTGATCAGATATAATGATATTCGATAACTCATGGAATTATCGCAGCTACGCACCTTGATCCACGTCGCCGAACTCGGCAGCCTCAGCAAGGCGGCCGACCGGCTGCACATCGCCCAGCCGGCGCTCAGCCGGCAGGTGCGCATGCTGGAAGAAGAGCTGGGTTTCGCCCTTTTCCTGCGCCACGGGCGCGGCATGGTACTGTCCGAGCAAGGCAAGCAGGTACTGACACACGCCATGCGCGTGATGGCCGAGATAGACGAGATTCGCGTCACCGCCACGCCCGCCGACGCGCCGCTGACCGGCGAAGTGGCGATCGGCCTGCCGCCCACCGTGGCGGACATTATTTCGGTGCCGCTGGCAGCCGCCTTCGGCAAGGCCCACCCCAAGGCCAAGCTCAGGCTTGTCAGCGCCTACACCGGCTATTTGCTCGACTGGCTGCACCGGGGCGAGGTCGACGTCGCGGTGCTCTACGACCCGCGCATGGCGCGTTCGCTGCGCTCGCGCCCGCTGCTTCTGGAAAACCTCTTCCTGATCGGTCCGCCGGACGCCGGCTTTTCGACCGTGCGCGCCGTGTCCTTCGCCTCGCTTGCCGGCAAGCGCCTGCTGCTGCCCAGCATCAAGCACGGGCTGCGCATCATCGTTGAACGCTGCGCCGCGGAGACCAGCATCACCCTCGATGTCGGCATCGAAGCGGACTCGTATTCGGCGCTGAAGGACCTGGTGCGCAACGGCCATGGCTGGACGATCCTGCCCCTCGCCCCTATCCATGCTGACGTGACCGCGGGTCTGCTTACCGCCGCGCCGCTGATCGATCCCGTGCCTGTACGCCGGCTCATCCTCGCATACCCGGCCGACCGGCCTGCCTCACGGCTGGCGCGGTTCGCCGGGCAGGCGACAGAGGACATAGCCAAGGACCTTGTCGAGCGGGCCGTGTGGGTCGGCCAGCTCTTGGGTTCTGCGCCATGAGCTTTCGAATTTCGGGATATCTGCTCACGCCTGGCTTGCATTGCTGATAGGAGTTCCCAGCGCCATAATGCGAGTCCGGAGCACGATGAAAGGTCGGGCAAAGCCCTCATGGAACTCTATCAGGACATTCGGGATGCGGTCGCCAGGCTCTGTGCCCGGTTTCCCGGCGAATACTGGCGCGCGCTCGACAGGGACATGGCCTATCCCCGCGAATTCGTCGGGGCGCTGACGGAAGCCGGCTGGCTCTCGATCCTGATCCCAGAGGAATATGGCGGCGCTGGCCTGCCGCTCTCCGCTGCCGCCGCCGTGCTGGAGGAAATCCAGCGCGCCGGCTGCAATGGCGGCGCCTGTCACGCCCAGATGTACACAATGGGCACGCTGCTTCGCCATGGCTCGGGAGCGCAGAAGCAGCGATACTTGCCGAAGATCGCCGCCGGGGAATTGCGCCTGCAAGCCTTTGGCGTCACGGAACCGACCAGCGGCACCGACACGGGTGCGCTCAAGACCACCGCGCGGCTCGACGGCGATCATTTCGTGGTCAAGGGCCAGAAGATCTGGACCAGCCGTGCCGAGCATTCGGATCTGATGCTGCTTTTGGCGCGCACCACGCCGCTGAAGGACGGCATGAAGAAGACGGACGGCCTCTCCGTCCTCATCGTCGACATGCGCGAAGCGGTCGGCAACGGGCTTACGATCCGGCCGATCCGCACCATGATGAACCACGCCACCGCCGAGGTCTTCTTCGACGATTTGCGCGTGCCGGCCGAAAACCTGATCGGCGAAGAGGGGAAGGGATTCCGCTACATTCTTTCCGGCATGAACGCCGAGCGTATCCTGATTGCCGCCGAATGCGTCGGCGATGCGAAATGGTTCATCGAAAAGGCGAGCACCTATGCGAAGGAGCGGCATGTGTTCGGCCGGGCAATCGGCCAGAACCAGGGCATCCAGTTTCCGATCGCCAGGGCCTACGCCAACATGCGCGCCGCCGAATTGATGGTGCGCGAGGCGCTGACCCTCTACGAAGCCGGCAAGAACCCCGGCGCCGAAGCGAACATGGCCAAGATGCTGGCCGCCGACGCTTCGAACGAAGCCGCCAATGCCTGCATACAGACCCATGGCGGGTTCGGCTTCGCCGAAGAATATGACGTGGAGCGCAAGTTCCGTGAGACCCGCCTCTATCAGGTCGCGCCGATCTCTACCAACCTCATCCTGTCATACCTTTCCGAGCATGTGCTTGGACTGCCGCGATCCTACTAAGAGGTGCCGCCTTGAATGTCCTGATCGTCTATGCCCACCCGGAAGCGAAATCCTTCAACGGCGCCATGAAGGATCTCGCGGTGGAAACCTTGACCCGCGGCGGCCACGATGTGGTCGTCAGCGATCTTTATGCGACGGGCTTCAACCCTGTCGCCGGACCGGGCGACATCACACGTGAACGCAATGATCCCGATTTCTTCAGCCTGCCACGCGAGCAGACCGCCGCCTATGAGGCCGGCGCGCTCTCGACCGACATCAGCGGCGAGATCGAAAAACTGAAGCAGGCGGACTTCGTGCTGTTCCAGTTCCCGGTCTGGTGGTTCGGAATGCCCGCAATTCTCAAGGGCTGGGCCGACCGTGTCTTCGCGCGCGGCTTCGCCTATCTGCCGGGCCGCAAATACGACACCGGCATGTTCAGGGGAAAGCTCGCCATGGTGGCCGCCACCACGGGCACGTCGGCCGACACCTATGCGCCCGATGGCATCGACGGCGATATCCTCACCGTGATGTGGCCGATCCACAATGGCCTGCTGCGCTATTCCGGCTTTGACGTGCTGCCACCCTTCGTCGCCTATATGCCGGGCCGTGTCGGCGACGATGGCCGCAAGGCCTATCTGGAGGCCTACCGCAACAGACTCGAAGACATCGACGGCACGCCGCGCCTGTTCTTCCACCCATCCGAGGACTACGGCAGGAACGAACGGCTGAAGCCCGGTGTGCTTGCCCGCTCCGGAGTGCAACGCAATGTCTGATGCCGGCCGCCCGCTCGAAGGCTTGCTTGTCGTTTCCATCGAGCAGGCGGTCGCCGCTCCGCTTTGTACGGTTCGCCTCGCCGACGCCGGCGCGCGCGTCGTGAAGATCGAGCGCCCGGAAGGTGAAACCGCGCGTCACTACGATTCCGCCGTCGAAGGCATGTCGGCATATTTCGTCTGGCTCAACCGCGGCAAGGAGAGCGCGGTGCTCGACCTGAAGGCAAGAGACGACTTGGCTTTGCTGCACCGCATGGTGGCGCGGGCGGATGTCTTCGTGCAGAATCTTGCGCCGGGCGCCATCGACCGGCTCGGCCTCTCAGCCAATGCAATTGCGAAAAAATTCCCTCGGCTGATCGCCATCAACATCGTCGGTTACGGACAAGACACGCCTTATGCGTCCATGCGCGCCTACGACATGCTGGTGCAGGCGGAAAGCGGCATCTGCGCCGTAACCGGCACACAGGACACACCGTGCAAGGTCGGGGTTTCCGCCGCCGATATAGCCACCGGCATGAATGCCCACGCGTCGATCCTCGAAGCCTTGTTGGCGCGCGAGAAGACCGGACGCGGTCGCATCGTCGAAGTCGCCATGTTCGACGGCATGGCCGACTGGATGACCGTGCCACTGCTGCACTACGAATATGCGGGCCGAGAGACCCAAAGATATGGCTTGGCGCACGCCTCGATCTATCCCTACCGGCCCTATGCCTGCCGGGATGGCGCCGTGGTCGTGTCCATTCAGCAGAACAGTGAATGGAAGCGCTTCTGCAGCATCGTTTTGCAAAGACAGGATCTGTTCGCGGACGAACGCTTCGCCGCCAATGCCTGGCGGGTGGCCAATCGCACGGCACTCGACGCCGAGATCGAACCGATCTTCGCGGCAATCGACTGCGACGACGCCATAGACCGTCTCAACGAGGCGCAGATCGCCTGGGCTCGGGTGAGCGCGATGCATGACCTGCCGCACCACAAGGCGTTGCGCCGGACAGAGGTGGCATTGCCGGATGGCAAGCGCATCGCAGTACCAGTGCCGGCGGGGCGGCCGGGGGGCTTCGCAACGGTCCCCAGCGTCCCCGCTCTCGGTGCTGATACGGACCGGATCCGGTCCGAATTCGCCGCCTGAAGAGGAAGCGTGATGAGCCCGGACACAAGCACAATGCTGCAGGAATGGGTTGGGCGCACGCGCGAGGTCGAGGACATCGTGACCCCGCGCCTATTGGCCAGCTTCGGTGCCATGCTTGGTCCTCACGCGGCGCAGACCGATCAGGTCGCGCCCGGCCTGCACTGGTGCCTGACGCCTGACATCGCCGACGCGCGTGAACTCGGGCAAGACGGACACCCGGCCAAAGGCGGCTTCCTGCCGCCAGTGCCGCTTCCGCGCCGCATGTGGGCGGGCAGCGACCTGCGTGTCATGGCGCCGATCCGCGGCGGTGACGCCATCCACCGCCGCTCGACCTTGACCGCTATCGAGGAGAAGCAAGGCCGCACCGGCCCGCTCGTCTTCGTCACGGTCCGGCACGACATCGCCAATGACGCTGGTCCGGTAATCGAGGAGGACCAAACCATTGTCTATCGCGCCGCCGATGCCGTCGCGACGCCCCCTGCGCCGCCGACAAGTCCACCCCCGGCCGCATCGCACGAGCGCATGGTTGACGTGGATCCGGTGCTGCTCTTTCGTTACTCCGCGCTGACCTTCAATGGGCACCGCATCCACTACGACGCGCCTTATGCCATGGCGGTCGAACATTATCCCGGCCTCGTCATCCACGGCCCGCTCCAGGCGACGCTGCTCCTGAATTTCGCTACCGCCATTGTCGGCCAGTCGCCGCGCCGCTTCTCATTTAGGGGCGTGCATCCGGCGACCGGTCCACAGAGCCTCGTCCTGAGCGCAACGGCCCGAGACAAGGACGGCATGGCGTTGGAGGTACGATCGGCGGACGGGCAAACAACGGTGAAGGCCACGGCGCAATGGTGAGCTTCGTCACGCCTATCGCGCCGCTTTTTGTGCCGGGCTCGCGGCCGGACAGGTTTGCCAAGGCCGACAACAGCGGGACGGACGCGATCATTCTCGACCTTGAGGATGCCGTCGCCCCTGCCGACAAGGACCACGCAAGGGAGGCGGTTGTTGCTCATGCGGCCGCGTTGAAATCTCCAGTAACGATCCGCATCAACGCCGCCGGCACCTTTTGGTACGAAGCGGATATCGACGCCGTACGGCGCCTCGACGGCGTCGCCATCATGCTGCCCAAGGCCGAGCGTCCCGAAGACATTGCCAACCTCACCGGTCGGGTTGCGCGCGATGTCTGTGTCATCGCACTCGTCGAGACCGCCTTCGGTCTCGCCAACCTGCCGGATATACTGGCCACGCTTGGCGTTGTTGCCGTCGCCTTCGGCTCGGTTGATTTTTCGCTTGATCTCGGTTGCGCGCATGATCGGCTGAGCCTGCTTGCGGCGCGCCACGAAATCGTCTGGCGCTCGCGCGCGGCTGGTCGCACCGCGCCGATCGACGGCATAACGACGGATCTCGGCAGTCCCGAAATCGCCGAGGATGACGCACGCCACGCGATGAAGATGGGCTTCGGCGGCAAGATGGCGATTCATCCGAGACAAATCGAGCCGATCGGCCGCGCCTTTCGCCCTGGCTTGAGCGAAATCGCCTGGGCGCGCGACATCGTTGGCGCAGCCTCATTGGGCGAAGCTATCCAGGTGAATGGCGAGATGGTGGATCGGCCTGTCATCGAGCGGGCAAGGCGGATCCTCCGCCGGGCCGCCTTGGTCTAGAGGCGCATGCAAAGGAGGAACTGATGAGCCCGGGTACAGCCGATTGGCCGACCGCCAGACTTTGCGCCTTCATCGCCGAACTCGACTTCGAGCAGATTCCGCCGCGCGTCGTTCATTTCGCGAAAGGACTGATGATCGACTGGCTCGGCTCGGCTCTCGCCGGCAAGGGCGCGCGCCAGGTCGAGATCATCGACAGCTTTACCCGTATGATGGGGCCGGCGGACGGCCCAAGCACCATCATCCCGACGAGGCGGCGCACAAGTCCTTACTTCGCGGCGATGGTCAATGCGGCCGCCTCCCACGTCGTGGAACAGGACGACGTTCACAACGGCTCGGTCTTTCACCCCGCCGCGGTAATCTTTCCGGCGGTGTTGGCGGTTGCCGAAGCTGAGGGGAAGACCGGGCGAGAAATGCTGACTGCCTGCATCGCCGGCTATGAGGTGGGCATCCGCGTCGGAGAGTTCTTGGGACGCTCACATTACGAGATCTTCCACACCACGGGCACGGCTGGCACTGTCGCCGCGGCCGCGGCCGTAGGCAAGCTGCTCGGGCTGGACGCGTCTGGCCTCAACCATGCACTCGGTTCCGCCGGCACCCAGGCGGCCGGGTTCTGGGAATTCTTGCGCGACGCGGCAGATTCCAAACAGCTTCATACAGCACGAGCGGCCTCCAACGGCCTGTTTGCTGCCTATTTGGCCCGCGATGGTTTCAAGGGCGCAGCACAGATCCTCGAAGGGAAGAAGGGCATGGCTGCCGGCATGTCCAGCGATGCCGATCCGACCCGCCTGATAGATGGGCTCGGCAGCCGTTGGACAACCGAGGAAACCTCCTTCAAGTGGCATGCGTCCTGTCGGCACACGCACCCGGCCGCCGACGCGCTGCAATCTCTCATGCGCCGCGAAGGGCTGGGCCCGGACGACATCGCAGACGTCGTGGCCCATGTCCACCAGGGAGCCATCGATGTGCTGGGCGCGGTGGACATTCCTCAAACAATCCACCAGGCGAAATTCTCCATGGGCACGGTGTTGGGGCTCATCGCAGTCCATGGCGTCGCCGACCTCGATGCATTCGAACGCTACGCACTTGCCGATGAACGTGTTGCGCGCCTCCACTCGAAGGTGCATATGGAAATCGACGCCGAGGTCGATGGCCTCTATCCGAAGCAATGGATCGGCAAGGTGAGCGTCACGACGGTTGGCGGCCGCAAACTGACTGCCCGCGTCGACGAGCCCAAGGGCGACCCCAGCAACACGCTTGCGAAACAAGAGTTGGAAGCCAAGGCTATACGCCTTGCTGAATTTCGAGGCGGCGCCACTGCTGACGAGATGCGCGCCTGCATTAGCCAAATAT
Organism: Mesorhizobium qingshengii; assembly: GCF_900103325.1. GTDB lineage: Bacteria > Pseudomonadota > Alphaproteobacteria > Rhizobiales > Rhizobiaceae > Mesorhizobium > Mesorhizobium qingshengii. The sequence continues at coordinate 72,869 of NZ_FMXM01000015.1, forward strand.
GGTGCCTCGATCAACTCGGTCGGGCTGCAGATTTGTTGGCGAAACTCTAATCTGTGAACGCAACCAAGCGCTCCAGTGCGATTGAGCGGATGTCCTCCGGCAGATCCAGCAGGACTTCTCTCAGATGACGGCCTGAATCCAGAGCATGTTTTGCGACCGTTGCAGCTCTTTCATAGCCAAGGACGGGCACCAGCAGAGTGGCGAGCGCTGTGCTGGCTTCAAGAAGCGCCTGGCATTGGGCTTCATTCGCTTCGATACCGCAAACGCATTTCTCGCGAAACACGTTGATGACATTAGTGAGTAGTCGCATCGAACCAAGAGTGCTCGCCGCTATCACCGGCTCCATTGCATTGAGCTGCAATTGACCTGCCTCGGAGGCAAGCGTGACTGTCAGGTCCATGCCTATGACATGAAAAGCAACCTGGTTCACAACCTCTGGAATGACTGGATTGACTTTGCCGGGCATGATTGATGAACCGGGCTGCATTGGCGGCAGAATGATCTCGGCAAAGCCTCCGCGCGGACCGCTGGACAGCAATCGCAGGTCACTGGCGATCTTCGAAAGCTTGGTAGCAAGTCGCTTCAGCATGCCGGAATACAAAACAAACGCTCCGGTGTCCCAGCTCGCCTCTATCAGGTTTTGGGCAGACACGAGGCGATACCCTGACAGTCGCGAAAGTTCGGCAATGACTTGTTGGCGATAGTTGAAATCAGCATTGACGGACGTCCCGATGGCAGTGCCGCCAAGATTGACTTCCAGGAAGACGGCGCTCACTTGGCGAAGCTTGTCGACATCCTCGAAGAGAGCCGTTGCGAACGCATGAAACTCCTGGCCAAGTGTCATCGGAACGGCATCCTGCAACTGTGTGCGACCAAGCTTGCGAACCAAATGGAACTCATCGCCTTTTCGGCTGAATTCCCGAGCTAGCCGGTCCAGCGCTTCGGAGAGAACGGCGTTGGTCATGATGATGGCGAGCCGGACAGCGGTCGGGTACACGTCGTTCGTCGACTGCGACATGTTTACGTCGTCGTTCGGGTGAATGATGTCGTAGCGCCCAAGCTCAAGGCCCATATGTTCAAGGGCCCTGTTTGCGATCACCTCGTTGATGTTCATGTTGGTGGAGGTACCAGCCCCACCTTGGAAAAGGTCGATCTGGAAGGCGGACGCAAGCTTGTTTTGAACAATGTCCTCGCAGGCGAGTTCAATTGCGGCCGCCTTTTCGTTGTTCAGCCGCCCATTCATCGAGTTGGCCTTTGCGGCAGCCATCTTGATCAATGCAAGGGCCTTCAGCAGATTTGGCAAATTGTTGATCGGCTCGCCTGAAATCGGGAAATTCTCAAGGGCTCTGACGGTCTGGGCGCCGTAGTAGGCAAACCGAGGCACGGAGACCTCGCCGAGCGAATCCCTTTCCCATCTCACGTCTTGCATCGGTTCAAACCATCCATGGTAATATTCAACGGCCCGTGTTGGAGCCGGCTCGTCTGCAGAGCGCGTCAGTTGCTCGAAAGCAACGAGCGGCCAGCGATAAGATCGGCGGCCTTCTCGGCGATCATTATAACTGGCGCATTGATATTGCCTCCCACAAGATCGGGCATGACAGAGGCGTCAACGACCCTCAGTCCTCGCGTCCCGCGAACCCGAAGGCTCGTGTCTACAACCGCCATTGGATCTGCGTCGGTACCCATCTTGCACGTGCCAAGGGGATGATGGACAGTGATCCCGGTCGCATGAATATGCTCGTCGATCTCACCGTCCGAAAACCCAGCCGGGGCAATTTCTCGATCAACATATTTTCGCATCGGCCCTTGGCGACCAATATCCCTTGCCATGCGAAGGCCCGTGCGAAGCAGTTTCCGGTCGTTTTCCCTCGTAAGGAAATTCTGGACAATGCGAGGAGCCATTCTCGGGTCACTGGTCTTGAGGCTGATGTGTCCGCGACTTTCCGGCCGAATAACGATTGCCCGAAGCGCAAAGCCATCTTCATATCCCCTATAGAGGGGGCCCAGATGCGGCGTAGCCGTCATCGGAGCGGCGACAGGCTTGAATTGCAGATCGGGAACCGGTGAATCCGGTGAGCTCTTGAGAAAAGCCATGCTTCCGGACGGCAGATCCGTGGCCATACCCTTTCCGAGGAAATACGCACTCGCAAGGTCGCGAACGATCCGGTCGGCGCGCATTCGCCTGTACAAAGGGCCGGCCTCGCGCCGGCGGTAGTTGACCGCGGCCGATATGTGGTCCTGGAGGTTCTTGCCCACGCCCGGTAGTTCTATTCGAGTCCGCACGCCTGCGCCCGCGAGTTCGCCCGGGTCGCCGATACCGGACAGATTGAGCAACTGGGGTGAGTTGACAACGCCTCCACATAAGATGACCTCGCGGTCCGCATATACGGCGCGCACCGATCCACGCTGCAGGTATCTGACACCAGTCGCGCGGTCATTTTCGAATTCGATCTGGGTGGCAAGGGCCTTGAGTTTCAATGTCACGTTTTGCCGTCTTAAAGCTGGCTTGAGATAGGCGGCTGCCGCACTACAGCGGCGGCCGTCCTTGATGGTGAATTGCCATTCACCGAATCCTTCTTGTTGTGCGCCGTTGTAGTCGGAAGTGTATGGGTGCCCTGCGGCGAGACCCGCGGCTGTGAAGGCCTCGACCAGCGGATCATTGTATCGCGAGAACCTCGTGGTGAGCGGACCGCCGCCTCCGCGGTAGGCATCGGCGCCCCCTTCCCACGTCTCCTGGCGCCGGAAATATGGCAAGACCTCGTTGTACGACCACCCCTGCAGGCCGCTGGCGGCCCAGCGGTCATAGTCCGCTCGATTTCCCCGCACATATGCCATTGCGTTGACCGAGGAGGAGCCACCAATGACTTTTCCACGCGCAAACTCCATCGGCCTGTTGCCGATCTCAGGCTGTGGCTCTGAAAAGTACATCCAATCGTCGATGCGCTTGAGCAGAAGGCGCGGCCAGCCAAGTGGTATGTGAATCAGGGGATTTGAGTCCCAACCGCCGGCCTCAAGCACAAGCACGCGGACATCTGCATCTTCGGAAAGCCTATAGGCCAAGGTGCAACCAGCGGAACCCGCTCCCACGATGATGTAATCGTACGTCTCACGTTCCATCGAAGCCAACTTTCGTATCTTCAGAAAGGTATGCCTACCTTGCCCGTAAGGCGGCAGGACGCCTATCCAGGCTGGTTAGAAACGCACCCCTGGCATCTGCAACAAGATCAGCCGCACCAGCGCCAACGCTGCGAGTTGAGAAGACTTCGGATTGGTCTCCAGCGGCTTATTGTGCACCTCGACGCTGATAGTGCCAAAAACGCCGGTAGCCTTGATCCTGTGCCTATTCTCAGTCGCAGACGGATCGACCACCAGTTCAACGCTGGCCGCGTCGAGGCCGATACCGCTGCTCTTTGCCGTGATGACTGCGACGTTGGCGTTCGCAGGGAATGTGCTCCCCGCCAGTCTGGCAGTGCCCCTAAAAAACGACATCGGAGCAGCGGCGACTCCATCCAGCAGCCCGTCGGCTGCCGTTCCGCGCCATGCGGCGGGCGGCTTGATGATTTGGTGGTGCAGGATGTCGACGCCAACCAATGACACGGCAGCCAGCCCATCAATGCCCGCGACTGCACCAGGAGAAACGATGAGCCGGCTTCCATTCGTAATCGCCAGCCTGCGCATCCGTTCAAAAAATGCATCATCCGCGAGTGCGCTGGCCGACGAAACTATGAATGTGCGGGAGTACATCAAAGCAGCGTCACCCCACATCGAAACCGCTTCGCGGCTCGCCGCCTCGACCACTACGTCCGGTGCGATTTCGCGAAGCGACTCAGGCTCGGTCACCAATCTGGCGCCTGGCACCGCCGCAGTCGATTCTTGGTCCGCAGGAAGCCCGATGGCCACGATCTGGACTTCGGGCGCGGCCTTGCTCAAAACATCCACCACGTGGCGATTAATTGCGCCGAAACCAATGAGGGCGATCTTCACGACTTTGTGGTCTTTCCTGCGCTGGACGGTTGGAGCGGCGGGCTGTCGATACCCGAGGTCAATCGCCGCTTTGGCTCTGAGTTGAACGAAACAATGCGTGCGGCTCACAACCTGGCTTACAGGGTGATGTGCACGTTCTTGGTTTGAGTGAACGAATAAAGCTCAGAAAAAGCCTCTTCGCGACCGATACCAGACATCTTATACCCGCCAAATGGTGCTCCAAGTATATGTGGTCCGGCATCGTTAACCCATACATATCCACTTTCCACTTGCCTGGAAGCATGGTGAGCATTTCTCAGATTGGTAGTGAAAATTGATGCGGTCAGGCCATATTCGACGGCGTTGACATCGCGGAACATCCCTTCCTCATCCGTCCATTTGATGACAGAAATAACTGGGCCGAATATCTCTTCCCGAGCGATGCGTTTGGACATGTCGACATCGATGAAGACCGTCGGATCGATGAAATTTCCTCCCTGCAATTCCACCTCCGCCGGTGTGGTACCGCCGTAGACGAGACCGGCTTCATTGCGGCCGATTTCGATGTAGTTCTTGATCTTGCCGAGCTGTGCGGGAGAAATTATCGCTCCCATGGTGGTCGCCAGTTCGGTAGGAATCCCCGGCTTGAAGGAAGTGATCTTCTCAAGCAATCCGCTCACCACCTCGTCGTGGATGCTTTCGTGAACGAAGACCCGCGAGGTCGACCCGCATGACTGTCCGCACCAAGCGAAATTCATGCCTCTGACGGCGCCGTCGACGGTGCGGTCAATGTCGGCATCGGGATAGGCGATAAGAGCGTTCTTCCCGCCAAGTTCGAGTGCAGTGTGCTTCAGACCTTCTGCAGCCGAGATCGCCGCAGATCTGCCGGCTGGCACACTACCGACAAGACCCACGACCCGTGTCAGCGGATGCGAGACAAGTGCCCGACCGCACTCGATGCCGCCGGTCACAAGACTAAGAACACCGGGCGGTAGAATGCCATCAATGAGCTCCATCATGCGTATGACTGACAGCGGCGCCTGCGGTGGCGGCTTGAGGATCACGGTGTTTCCCGTCACAAGGGGCGCGGCCAGCTTGCCGGCCGCAAACATCAGCGGATGGTTGTAAGCGAGTATGCGCACGCAAACCCCGTAGGGTTCCTGCAAGGTAAGATTCAGCTTGCCTTCCCCGACCGGCATGACCTCCCCCTTGGCCTCGATGGCCAAGCCGGCGAAGTAGTCGATAAGCGCCGCGCCGTCCAACACGTCGCGCGTCATCGCTCTTACCGGATTTCCGCAATTGGCGGAGTCCAGCAGCGCCAGTTCCTCAGCATTTTCACGCAATACCGCCGCGACGCGCTTCAGCAGATCCGCGCGCTCCATTGGCTTGGTCTTGCGCCAGGACAAAAAGGCCTTGTGCGCAGCTGCTATAGCCCTTTCGACGTCCCGCACATTGGCTTCCGCAACGATCCCGAGTTCAGTTCCCCTGCCGGGGTTGTAAGTGGTTGTCTCGCCGCCTTCGGCCTCCTCCCACCTGCCATCGATGTACAGTCCGCGTTGGCGCGGGAGCGCTGCCGAAACAGCCTCGTCCATGGTGGGAAATCGGCTAAAGAATGACATGTTGGAAATTCCTCATTTACTGCAGACGCAAGCTGCTTCCGAGAAAACCGAGATATTCTGCTTGGAATATTCCGCGCTTTAAGTTGCCAGCATCTCGCTGAAGAAAAGCTCCTCCGGCTCGATCTTTCGGGAGATTAGCCCGTCAAGGAAAGACCAGTTGATCATTGTTTCGAGCACTTGACGGTTCGCGGCAAAGCCGCTGGCCCAATAATCTTGGCCCATGATCGCCTTGGTACGATCCAATTCTTGACGCAGCCACGGAAGGCCGATCTTGAGCGCCTGCTCGTACGCAAGATCGGCGCTAGCAACGCTCTGCGCCTCGGCAAATGCCCCGTACACATCCCCAACGAGTGTTGCATCCGCCTTTGCATCGGCGGTGCGCACACCGATCAGATGCATGATGGGGAACACTCGTGTTTTCGCGTAATATTCCTTCTCGACCGCTTCGGAATCTTCAAACAACCGCCTGGATCTGGCGTGGGGTTCCATGGCACTCTTTATTGGTTTGTATGCAAGAATGGCGTCGATCTCGCCAGCCAGCAGCAAGTCGTCCAGCAGAGCTCCGTCCGCCGCGACCTCGATAGATATTCCCTTGTAGAGGTTTGGAATCGGGATGGTGTCACGCTCCCTTTCGTTCACATCGCCAACCACCCAGCGCATCTGGCCCGCCTCGACGCCGAACTGGTCACGCAGCCCTCCCCGCGCCGCCAGCGCCGCCGTCATCGAATACTCCCGAACGCCTACCTTCCGGCCAATGAGATCGCGGGGATGATTGATGGGGCCATCCTTGCCAACATAGAATGCCCCATGGCGAAAACTGCGGGAGGGAAAGATCGGAATGCCCAGATAGGAACATTTGCCATCGACCCGCATCCGCAGGAAATTGCTGAAGGAGAGCTCGCTGACTTCGTATTCGGCCGACGTGAATGCCTTGGAGAAGATCTCCTCGAGCGGCTTGTCGATCATCACCACCTCTCGCCCTCCGACCGGGATTCTGCCGTCATAGAGCGCTTGCGTGCGATCGTATCGCCACACAGCAACATTCAATTTTGCAACACTTGCCATGTCTTCAGCAGTCCTGAGTGCAATGATTTCGCGATTGCGGGAGTTCAGATCCCCGCAAGGATTTGATTGATGTGCAGCTCGGCCACATCAAGGAACGGGAATTCCGGCTTCTGTTCTGCATAGAAAGACGACAAGTCCGTTCCCGCCAGGACAATTGCCTGGGCTCCCCGCTTGATGATGAGATCATTGGCCAAATGTCTGAAATACTCGACTTCCGCCTTAGTCCCACGTTTCCCATACAACGCGATGTCGTTGTACGTGTCGTGGACAACGTTGATTTCCTTGGGATCGAGCTTGACCACCATGCGTTCCGGAACAGAACCGAAGATATCCGACGCCATCACGGCCCGGTTGCCAAAAATGGCAACGCGCTCCAAGCCGGCGGCCTTTAAGCCACCTTCAATGGATTCAAGGACATTGATGATAGGACCCCTCGATGATTTCTTGATGTCGTCGATCGCAAGGTGTGGTGCAACGGCTGTTATAGCCACGGTGTCCACGCCCGCATCGAACAATTCATTTGCCAACGAGCCTAAATAGCTTCCAAGGCCAGCACGATTTGCAGAACTTATATAGCCCAACACAGTGTTGACGTCGGCGTGCCTTAGCGTGAGATGCAGCGGAATTTTAGCATCATTGTACCTCTCCAAGATCTTATCGTAGTAGAATACGCCAGCTCTGATCGCCAAACCGCCAACCAGGCCGATCTTTGTCGGTTTTATATTCGAAGCAGGCTTTTCTACCATGATTTCCTCCTGAAATTCGGCTGCGTGTCAATTGTAGTTGATCACTAAGTGCTTGATCTCTGTCATCTCTTCCATGGCAAACCTTGTGCCCTCGCGGCCGAGCCCAGACTCCTTCCATCCGCCGAAAGGCATATTGTCGATGCGATAAATGGGCACGTCGTTGATCATCAGCCCCCCGACGTCCCAGTCCTCGAGGGCTCTAAAGGCTTTGCGGATGTCAGCGGTAAACAAGCCACCTTGTAACCCGTAGCGCGTGCTGTTCGCCCGCAGGACCGCCTCGTCGAAATCCGAGAACGAGTTTATCGTCATCACAGGCCCGAAGATCTCCTCGTCCTCGACCTTCATCCCCGCCTTGGTGTTCGCCAGAAGCGTCGGCTCGATGATGGAACCTGCTTTACCACCGCCGATCACCAATTCGGCGCCGCCGGCAAGTGCCTCGTCGATCCACAGCTTGATCCTATCGGCGGACTTCTGGTCGATAACCGGACCGACATCCGTGTCGGCCAGGGCTGGATCGCCCACTTTGCAGTTCAGTAACTTTTGTCTCAGACTATCCTGAAACGCCGAGCGAATACGGTGATCTACTAGAATTCGCTGTACGCCAATGCAATATTGCCCGCCATACACCACACCGCCGCGAACGCAGCGCGTCGTCGCAAGATCAATGTCGGCATCGGCGCAAACAATAACCGCGGCGTTGCCACCAAGTTCAAGCGCGACTTTCTTTCTTCCGGCTATGGATTTGATATGCCAACCGACGGCAGCCGATCCTGTGAAGGTCACCATGTGAAACCTGTCGTCCCTAACCATGCGCTCGGCGAGCGGCACGGGACAATGCACGACCGTCAGAACGCCTTCGGGCAAACCCGCGTCTTTGAGAATCTCGGCCAGTAGAACCGCCGTAAGTGGCGTTTGCGGCGCGGGCTTCAAAACCACCGAATTGCCGACCGCAAGCGCTGGCGCCACCTTATGGAGAACCAGATTCAAGGGAAAGTTGAACGGTGCAATTGCCAGGATCGGCCCGATTGGAAACCTCCGCGCCAAACCTACGCGACGGCTTCCTGCGATCATCGTTTCATGGCTCACGCTGGCGAGATCCATTCGGGCGCCGCCAACCCCGGTGTTCTGGTACTCGAAAATGCCACCATCCATGTCGAGCGGAATTTCCACGCCGGAAAACCGCCTGGCTTCAGCTGCCGCATTTGATAGATTGAAGATCGATCTGGCGACCTCGCCGCGCGCATCATAAAGTGGTTTTCCTGCCTCGGCGGAGATCAATGCGGCAGCATCTTCCCGACGCTGCCGAAGTATTTCCGAGGCGCGTTGAAGGATGTCAGCACGAACAAAGCGCGGCAAGCGTCTGAACTTTTCGAAAGATGAAACGGCACCTGCAATGGCAGCCTCGACCTCAGCCTCGCTAGCTATCGGCATTTCGCCGACGAGCTGCCCGTCGAACGGTGAGTAGATCCTATCCTTGGACAATGCGTTTCCCTCGCCAGAAATGCCGGTCGAACCGACCTTGTTGGCAGGAAACTGTCACATCGCAGGTGCGCTTAAAATATCAAAATATTGAACTTGCCGCTCTAAAAATTAGAGCGACCGTCTTTTCATTGGTACTGGGTGTCGACGTCGGCATCCGCGCTATCCAGTGGCTCGCCGACCAAAAGCGCCACCAGGCTTTTGAGGAAGGCCTCAGCCGCGATTGGCAGAAGCCTATCGGCATGCACGCACACCTCCACTGATGACGACCTCAGTTCTGGCACGTCAAGTCTGATTGCTTTCACCATTCCCGTCTCGACATCCCGCCTGGATGACAGAAACGGCAGCAGGGTCACCCCAGCGCCTGAACGGGCGTAGCCACGGAGGGCTTCGATCGAGTTGGTTTCGAGGACCACATTGAGGTGCAATTTCTGCGTAACGCACCATCCGTCCACCAACTTTCTTATCCCGAAGGTGGTGTCTGGAAGCGCCAAGGGCAGTTCGAGAAGTTCCGCAATAGTGATTTCATCGCGGACAGCAAGTTCATGGCTTTTTCCGACGATCGCATAGAGCGGATCCTGGACACGATGGGCGACGTGCACGCCATCCCGGGCAGGCGAATGAAAAGCGATCCCTATGTCTGCATTTCCCATCCGGATGTCCTCGATGACAGCGTCCGTTCCCATGGCTCGCAAGTCGAAGGTGATCCCCGGATGCCTACCACGGAAATTGGCTATTATGTCCGACAACGGACCGGCTACGACGCCGTCTATCGATGAGATTCGAACATGACCGCGCTTCAGGTTGTTGAGATCGTCGAGGCTCTGGCGCAAGCGATTGCGCTCCGCTTCGATTCCCTTGGCATAAGAGAGGAAGGCCTCTCCGGCCGCGGTCAATTCGATACCCTTGACGCTTCGCTGAAAGAACTCGGCGCCGAACTCTTCCTCGAGCAGCTTAACCTGACGGCTGATGGCTGAAGCTGCCACGTTCAATCGGTCGGACGCGGCGCGAAAGGAGCCCTGTTTCGCCACCTCTATAAAGTATCTTGGACCAGAATCCATTCGCGCCCCCACGCTCTAATTATTAGAACTTAGTCTTCCAGATATTGATATTTTCAGCGCACGTCAAATATGAGAGCGTCAACGAAGCGTCCGACTGTGGCCAGGACATCGGGTCGAGAATGATCCCGCTGAATTCCAGTCGAGACCAGCCAGATAGGCAAAAAAAGCCGAGTTCGGATACTGGACCCGGCGCTGATTAATGCCGGCGGCCTTCGGGAAGGCGCTGGCAAAATTGAAACAAGGGGGAGAGCAATGCAAAAATCATATCCTAAACTCGTTACATCGACTGCTTTGTGTCTTTGGTTGGTGGTCTCACAGAGCAGCGCTGCGCGGGCAGACATTCGAATTGGATCGTTGTCTGCCTTGACCGGACCGGCTGCGGACTTGGTCAAACAAGTCTTTGCCGCTGAACAGGCCGCTATCGATGAAATCAACAGCGCCGGCGGTATTTTGGGTCAACAGGCAACGCTGATCTCTGCCGATACGGCATGCAATGCCCAAGTTGGAGTGGACGCTGCAAACAAGCTCGTCAACGTCGAGCAAGTGGCCGCGATCGTTGGCGGAACTTGCTCGGGCGAAACGATACCAGCTGCCAGCAACGTGGCGGGACCCGCCGGCGTTCTGATGGTGTCGCCTGTATCAACGTCTCCCGAGATCACCAAACTCGATGACAAAGGTGTTCTGTTCCGGGTCGTCCCATCGGATAACTTCCAGGGCATATACATGGCTCGGATGCTGCTATCCAAGGGGATCACCAAAGTCGCGCTTACCTATGTGAATAACGACTATGGCGTCGGTTTGGCGGAAGCCTTTCGGACTGCATACCTCGCAGGCGGTGGAACGATCGCCGGCGACAGTGTCCACGAAGACAAGAAGGAGTCCTACCGGGCCGAACTAGCAACCCTGGCAGGCGGCGGAGCGCAGACCCTTGTTCTGTTCGCGATTGGCGACTCGAGCGGTCTCACAATCATGCGTCAGTCGCTTGAATCCGGCCTGTTCGAAAAGTTTGCCGTAGCCGACGGCATGAAGGTATCCGCCCTGCTAGACGGCATCGGTGCCGAAAATCTGGAAGGGCGTATCATCGGCAGTGTGCCGACAGCGGCGGTCGGTCCTCAGAGCGACCGTTTCAAGGAACTCTACGGCCATACCGACAAATTCACTTTCGGGTACACTTTCACCGCGCAAGGCTATGACGCCGCGATGATCACTGCCCTGGCCATCGAGAAGGCCGGATCCACCGATCGGCGGGCAATTTTGAATGCCGTTCGCGACGTTGCGAATGCTCCAGGCGAAGTGGTTGGTCCCGGCGACTGGGCTAAGGCCGTTCAACTGATCAAGGCAGGCAAGGATATCAACTATAGCGGCGCGGCCGGTGACCACGAGTTCGACGAGAACGGAGATATCGAAGGCGTGTTTGCGGAGTGGACCGTTAAGAGCGGAGAGGTCGTCGTCAGCCCTGCCGTGGCGTTGGGAAGATAGGCGCCGATAGCACCCTGTAAAAACCTGCCGGCCGGCTTTTTCGGAACCCAGGCTCCGCATGGTCTAGACGAGGCCGTCGTCAGAGGCGGCCGGCCTGGCGGACAATATCTCCAAGGAATGACCATGAAAGATATAGTCGTGCCTCAATCGAAGGCAGCGCCGCCTGGCACGGGGCTTTCGATAAAAGGCATAAGCAAATCGTTTGGTGGCCTACGAGCCGTAGACAATTGCAGCTTTGATGTGAAAAGAGGCTCAATTACCGGGCTCATAGGGCCGAACGGCGCAGGCAAAACGACTCTTTTTTCGATTATAACAGGCTTTCTTTCCCCGGATTGCGGAAGAATAACCCTCGACGACGTGGATGTTACACGTCTTGCCCCGCACGACCTGTTTCATCGAGGGTTGGTCCGCACATTTCAAATACCGCACGAATTCAGCAAACTCTCAGTGTTGGAAAACCTGATGGTGGTGCCGGCTAACCAGCCAGGCGAAAACCCCATCACGGCCTGGTTGCGGCCCGGTCTTGTGCGTGAGCGCGAAGAGCAAGTGTTTCAAGAGGCCAGGAACACGCTTGCCTTTCTCGGATTGGAAAAAGTGTGCGACCTGCCCGCCGGCAATCTCTCAGGCGGACAGCGTAAACTGGTCGAGCTGGGCCGGGCCATGATGTCAGGAGCCGGGACGGTCCTTCTTGATGAACCGGGGGCAGGCGTCAATCCAACGCTGCTCGCGCAACTTAGCCAAATGATCATGCGGCTGAACAGCGAGCGCGGCACGACCTTCTGCATCATCGAACACAACATGGATATGATCACCAGTCTTTGCGACACCGTTGTCGTCATGTCGTCGGGTTCTGTGCTGACCCAAGGTCACATGTCCCAGATCAAGAAGGACGACAGGGTGCTTGCGGCCTATCTGGGATCCTCTGCCGTGAGGGCCTTGCAATGAGCCTGTTGTCCCTCGAAGGCATCGTGGCAGGCTATGGTCCGGACGTTCCGATCCTCCACGGGGTCAACCTTCACCTCGATGCGGGCGAAATCGTCGCCATCGTGGGGCCCAATGGCGCCGGCAAGTCCACCGCGATGAAGGCGGCCTTCGGACTGTTGAACATCCACGAGGGTAGGATCAGGATGGGCGACGAAGACGTTACCGGCAAAAGCCCGGAGTCTATCGTCAGGAAAGGCGTCTCGTTCGTTCCCCAAACCGAGAATATATTTCCTTCCCTAACGGTTCAGGAAAATCTGGAACTGGGCGGATACTTCAGCCCTCGCTCGCATGTCAGGGCCGGACTCGAGCGTATTTACACACTGTTCCCGCCACTGCGTGACAAAAGATACCAGAAGTCTGGGTGCTTGTCCGGCGGGCAGCGCCAAATGGTGGCTATGGGGCGCGCACTCATGCCCGATCCCACACTAATGCTTCTTGACGAGCCCACTGCCGGGCTGAGTCCCAAATACGCGGAGGAAATCTTCAGCCTTGTCCTTGGTATCAATGCCAACGGGACCTCGGTGCTGATGGTGGAGCAGAATGCGAGGCAGGCATTGATGATCTCTAATCGCGGCTATGTGCTCGTCGATGGCAGAAACCGGCATGAAGGCCCCGGAAACGATCTCGTACGCGACCGGGAAGTCGCGGAAATGTTTTTGGGGGGCTAGCCGATGGATCAGTTGCTCGTTTTCATTAATGCATATCTCGTTCCAGGCATCGTTTCTGGTTCGATTTACGCCCTCGGCGCAATCGGACTGACACTGCTCTTCGGCGTGCTGCGCTTCACGCATTTCGCCCACGGCGACGTCATGACCGCAGGGGCCTATTTTGCGCTCACCGCTATTGGTTTGTTTGGCCTGCATCCGGTTTTGGCCTTGCCAATCGCCATGGTCTGCACATCGGCCTTGTGCCTCTGCATCAATCATTTTTTCTATAGGCCGCTCATGAGAAGGCCGTCGCTGGTGTTGACCATCAGCTCGTTTGGTATCGCGCTGATGATAAGGGCCTCGATCCAGCTGCTCTACGGGGTCGAGTCGCACTACTATGTCCGTGGCATCCAACGTTCGACCGACTTCCTTGGCACGTTTCGAATTGTCGATAGGCATATCTGGATCGTCTGCTGTGCGATCGTCCTGATGGTCGCCCTGCACCTGCTTTTGACTTACACCCGTCTGGGCAAGGCGATGCGGGCAGTGAGTGACTCCCCGGAACTGGCGCGCCTGACCGGTATCTCCACTTTGGCAATCGTCAAAGCGACTTGGGTTATTGGCGGATCACTTGCCGCGGTCGCCGGCGTCTTTCTGGGCTGGGACGGGTTTATTCAGGCCAACATGGGCTGGGATCTGCTTCTGCCGATGTCGGCGGCTGCCATCCTCGGAGGTCTCGGGCGCCCATACGGGGCAATGGTTGGTGGCCTGGTCATCGGCCTCGCGGAAGAGCTGAGCAGCTACCCATGGTTTGGCGGCGATGCCCTTTTGTCGCCCGGGTACAAGACCGGTGTGGCGTTCACGATCATGGTTGCAATGCTCATTTGGCGTCCGAACGGCTTGTTCGGTGGAAGGGTACAGTGACATGGAAATTTTTGTCGGCTACGGCAACTACACCATAGCGCTCGCGACCATGATCGGGATCTATTCGATCATGGCGCTGGGGCTCAACATCCAGTGGGGCCTTACCGGGCTGTTCAATTTGGGCATTGCGGGCTTCTTCGCTGTCGGCGCCTATGCAAGCGCGATTTTGACGACGTCCGAAACCCCGAAGCACATTGGCGGATTCGATCTTCCCGTCGTGCTGGCCTGGCCGCTTGCGATGATCGCGGCTGCCTTCATCGCCTGGGCGGTGGCTCGTATATGCATTCGCTTGCGTGCGGACTACCTGGCGATCGCAACCATTGGCATCGGCGAAATCCTCAGACTGATTTTCAAGAACGAGCAATGGGCGACAGGGGGAACACGCGGCATATCCAACATATCCCGGCCGTTCGAGCAATTGCCGGGAATCTGGGCGCCGCTCGCGTTTCTGGGTGTAGTCCTAATCTTGGCGATGGTCGCATACTGGCTCGCCGAAAGGGGGAGGACATCGCCCTGGGGGCGCGTAGTTCAGGCCATTCGCGACAACGAACCGGCTGCCCGCGCAGCGGGAAAGAATGTAGAAACCTTCCGAATCCAAGGGTTTGTCATTGGGTCGGCCTTCATGGGGCTGGCCGGGGCTCTTACGGCCCACTATTTCAAGTTTGTTGGGCCTGAGGCAACCGACCCATTGCAAGTCACATTCCTTGTCTGGGTCATGTTGATTGTCGGTGGAAACGGCAGCAACCGCGGCGCCATGCTGGGTGCCGCCGTCATATGGACGATGTGGTCGGCTTCGGAACTTTTCAGCTCCCGGCTTTCGGGTGACTGGGCTCACCGCGCACCTTTCGTCAGGCTGTTCCTAGTTGGCTTGATCTTGCAGATCATGCTGCAGTACTTCCCCGACGGGCTCATGCCGCGTCAACGGCAAATCACGGCCCGCCTTCCCAGGAAGCCCACGATAGATCAGCCGCAGTCATCACACATCCTGCCGCCTTTTTGAACTTCGCTCGGTCCAGGGATATCGCCAGGATATTCCGGGACTGCGGACATCATCGCCAGTTGCATGTCGACGGCTGGCGGCTCTCACCCCTTGCAATCAGAAGTATCCAGAACGGAGACCCAAATGCCGTACGCCATGACCGCGCCCCATCCTGGCGGCGCCGATGTTCTCACCAAGGTCGAGATCGAATTGCCGGACCTGGGAGCGGGCGAGGTTCTAATTCGTCATACTGCCGTCGGGCTCAATTTTCTTGACGCCTACTACCGTTCGGGCGCTTACGCATGGCCGGTGGAAAAGGACCTGGTCGTCGGAAGCGAAGCCGCCGGCGTTATCGAAAAACTAGGCCCGGGTGTAACGGGTTGGGCTGTTGGCGATCGCGTAGCCTACACCGTGCCCACCGGTGCCTATGCGTCCCATCGCAGTATTTCCCAGGACGCGTTGGTGAAAGTTCC
The DNA here is from genome assembly GCF_900103325.1 of Mesorhizobium qingshengii. Lineage (GTDB taxonomy): Bacteria > Pseudomonadota > Alphaproteobacteria > Rhizobiales > Rhizobiaceae > Mesorhizobium > Mesorhizobium qingshengii. The sequence continues at coordinate 88,288 of NZ_FMXM01000015.1, forward strand.
GAATGGTGTCAGCGACGAGGATGCGGCCAGTTCGCTGCTGAAGGGCCTTACGGCCTACTACCTCCTCCACGAAAGCTTCAAGGTTAAACGGGGAGACAGAATTCTGTTTCATGCCGCCGCCGGCGGCGTGGGCTCTATTGCCGGCCAATGGTTATCTCATCTTGGCGCAACCGCAATTGGAACGGCGGGCGGTGCTGCCAAATGCGACGCCGCGCGCCGCTCGGGATTCCAATATGTGATCGACTATAGGTCCGAGGATTTCGTCGAACGGGTCAAGCTGACCACAGACGGGCTTGGCGTCGATGCAGTGTTCGACTCAGTCGGAGCTGACACCTATCCGGGATCACTCAAGTGCCTCAAGCCTTTTGGCACGCTGATCTGCTTTGGGCAGTCATCCGGTCCCATCAAGAATTTTGCGGTCTCGGACCTTGCATCAGGCTCGTTTACCGTTACCCGCCCCGTTCTGTTTCACTACACGCGCAACCGCGCATGGCTGGAAAAGGCGGCGGCAGCGCTCTTCGGGATGATCTTGAGCGAAAAGATCGAGCGGTTCGCGGGCGAAACGTTTCCCCTCGACCGTGTCGGCGAGGCCCATCGGAAACTCGAGAGACGAGAGACGACCGGTAGTGTCGTCCTGATTCCCTGATATCAGTTCCCCTCGTCCGGTCTGGCTCATGTTGGTGAGCCCGACTGGGCATTTCGCGCGGCTGTCGCTTTGAGTGTCGGCCCTGAGCGGCGCTCATGCGCCGTTGAACAATTCTCCTTTGCCCGGTCATTCCCGCGTCGCCATTGTCCGCCGGCAGAACGGTGCCGCCCTGTTTGCGATCTACCTCTGCTTCACGTCGGCACCACAAAGGGGAAATGAGAACAATGCTTTTTGGAAAATCACTAAGCCTCGCGCTGGCAGCTTCACTGACTGTTGCGACGGCAGCGAAAGCCGACGTGACAATTGCTCTGGTCGCACCCTTGACCGGCCCCATCGCTGCCTATGGCGACCTAGTCAAGAACGGTGCGCAGGCCGCCGTCGAGAACATTAACAAGTCAGGCGGGATAGGTGGTGAAAAGGTCGTCCTCAAACTCGCTGATGATGCTGGCGATCCAAAACAGGGCGTCTCGGTTGCCAACCAGCTTGTCGGGGAGGGAATCCATTTTGTCGTCGGCCCCGTGACCTCCGGTGTGGCAATTCCGGCGTCCGACGTCTTTGCCGAGAACAACATCCTCATGGTGACCGCTACAGCCACAGCCCCAGATCTGACGGGGCGCGGTCTATCGAACGTCTTTCGCACCTGCGGCCGCGATGATCAGCAGGCCGATGTAGCGGCGAACTATGTCCTTCAGCACCTGAAGGACAAGCGTGTCGCGGTTATCCATGACAACGGGGTCTATGGCAAAGGACTTGCCGATGCATTCAAAAAAGTGATCAACGGCGGAGGCATCAACGAAGTCGTCTATGCTTCTGTGACACCTGGCGAGAAAGATCTGTCGGCCCTGGTTGCCCGGCTCAAGTCGGAGAAGGCGGAAGTGATCTACTTCGGCGGATTCCATCCGGAGGGAGGACTTCTCGCCCGGCAGCTTGGCGACATTCAGGTCAAGGCCCAGATCATTGGTGGTGAGGGCCTCTCCAACACGGAATACTGGGCGATCGCCAATGACGGCGCCGCCGGCACGATCTTCACCAACGCCAGCGATGCAACCAAGGATCCGGCTTCCGCCGACGCGGTGAAAACACTGAAGGAGAAAACTATTCCGCCGGAGGCATTCACCCTCAACGCATACGCTGCCGTGGAGGTGCTGAAGGCCGGCATCGAAAGGGCCGGCACGTCAACCGACACGGCCGCCATCGCGATGGCGCTGAAGGACGGAAAGCCGATCAAGACCGCCATAGGCCAGCTGACCTATAGCCAAAACGGCGACCTTAGCTCGCCACGGTTCAGCCTGTTCACGTGGAAAGACGGCAAGATCGTGGACATGAAATGACAGGCCGTCAAATGCCGCAGAAAAAGGCCGGCCCAAGCCGGCCTTTTTCTATTGTGCCCCAGGGCTCCCTTAAGGTTGCTCGTTTCGCGGTCGTGGTTCCTGGATCGTAAGACGGCGAACCCTTGCGTCCAACTAACGCCGCCGGAAGCTTGCCAGGCATCCTGTCACAGAAAGGCAGGAAATCTACCAGCCGCCGCTGTCGAGCCACCGGTCGACCATCGCCAAACGATCCGATCCCCAGAACGCCTCTCCCTCGACAACGAAGAACGGAGATCCGAAAATGCCCCGCTCGATGGCTTCATCGTTTCTGGCCCGAAGCGCATCCTTCCAACGTTGATCGGACGCAACATCGACAAGCATGCGCTCGTCAAGTCCGAGCTCCGCGCCCAGGCGCGCAGCGACTGAGGCATCGGCTATGTCGGCTCCCCGTTGGTACATCGCGGTAAGCAGATGACGAGCCAAGGCGCCGGCCATTTCCGGTCGCATGCTTTCCATGGCGTAAGTCATCCGCGCGGGGGCAAGCGAGATGATCGGAAACACCGAGGGCAATGAAAAGGACACTCGATGCAGTCTTGCGAGTCGCTCCCAGTCATGAATCGCGTAAGCGCCGCGCATCGGCTGGCTCGGCAACGGCTCCATTCTGGTTACCCGGAACACGGCACCAAGCAGGAAGGGCCGCCAGACTATCGATTTTGAATGGCGCCTCGCCAAGGCGTCGATATCAAGTGCGGCGAAGTAGGCATACGGGGAGCTGAATTCGAACCAGAATTCGATCGGTCCGGGCACAGTCTTCATCAATCCGTCCTGCTGACACACGACTTGCCAAACGCTTCGCAACGCAAGATCGGCGCCAGAAAAAGTGGAACGGTCAACAGGTAACCGAGCGCGCGACAGGAATGGGAACCCCTTCGCGGTTTCCGTTTGTTGACCGTTCCATCAGGCCGTCCGCAAGCTCATCCACAAGCTGCAGGCGACCCGAAGTCGTGTGGGTAGGCCATCTTGGTAGCGAGCGCATTGGGTGCAGGGCAAGCGAGCTATGTTCAGCCGGGCATTAGCAGCGCTCATGCGCGAGACGTGTCATCCCTAGGTGTGAGATTTCCTCACTTGCGCGCGAGAACAACTCGCTTGAGGTGCCCTACCCGCACGCATTCTGTTGCGCACAGAAAGCAGTCTCCAATTCCCAAGAGGCCTAAATGGAATATTTCGCCCAACAGGTTTTCAACGGGCTGACGTTGGGCGCGATCTACGCGCTCATCGCCCTGGGCTACACGATGGTCTACGGCATTATCGGAATGATCAATTTCGCCCACGGCGATATCTTCATGCTCGGGGCTTTTGTCGCGTTGATCGTGTTCCTCATCCTCGTAACCCTGTTTTATTCGGTCCCGGCGGCATTGGCCTTGCTGGTCATGGTCGTGGTCGCAATGCTTCTGACAAGCCTTTGGAGCTGGCTCATCGAACGCATAGCGTATCGCCCCTTGCGAGGATCATTTCGTTTAGCCCCGCTGATCACGGCAATCGGAGTATCCATCACCCTGTCGAACTTCGTGCAGGTGGTGCAAGGTCCGCGCAACAAACCGATACCGCCCATGATTTCGCAAACCTATGAGGTCCTCGGTGTTGTCATCGCGCTGAAGCAGATCGTCATCATCTGCGTCACAGCGGTGTTGCTGTCCATCTTTTGGTACCTCGTCAACAGGACCCCTTTGGGGCGGGCACAGCGAGCCTGCGAGCAAGATCCGAAGATGGCAGCAATGCTCGGCATCGATGTCAACCGCACCATATCGCTAACCTTCATAATGGGCGCGGCCCTGGCTGCCGTGGCAGGCACACTGTTCATTATGTACTATGGGGTAATCTCGTTCTCGAGTGGGTTCATACCCGGCGTCAAGGCTTTCACCGCCGCAGTTCTCGGCGGTATCGGTTCGATCCAGGGCGCCGTGCTTGGAGGGTTGACGATCGGCCTCATCGAAGCACTTTGGTCGGCGTATTTCTCGGTCGACTACAAGGACGTCGCGGCCTTTTCAATCCTCGTTGTGGTTCTGATCTTCCTGCCATCCGGCCTTTTGGGCAAGTCCGAGGTTGAGAAAGTCTGACCGCTCGGCCTGCCCCCCTAGTAGGGAATAGAAGCCGTTTTCCGACCCTATCAGTCCGTCGAATTCCCGTGGCGAGGGGTGAGCGCTGCGGGAAAGGCCAGCATTCTCACCGTCCCGTGAAGTGGAGCACAGCTATGAGAAGACGACTTATCCCAACTCTTGCCGTGGCAGCACTTGCCGCATTGGGAGCAAGCGCGCACGCCGAAATTCTCCTTGGGGTGGGCGCCCCCATAACAGGACCAAACGCCGCCTTCGGCGCCCAGATACTGCGCGGTGCCCAGCAGGCCGCCGACGACATCAATGCAGCAGGCGGCGTGAATGGGGAACAACTCAAGATCGTTGTCGGAGACGACGTGTCCGACCCCAAACAAGGTATATCGGTGGCCAATAAGTTCGTTGCCGACGGTGTTCAATTCGTGGTGGGTCACTACAATTCAGGCGTCTCGATTCCCGTTTCGGAAGTTCTGGCCGAGAATGGCGTGCTCGAGATAACGCCCGCTTCGACCAATCCTCGCTATACCGAACGTGGCCTTTGGAACACGTTTCGCATGTGTGGACGCGACGACCAGCAAGGCATCGTCGCGGGCGCATACCTCACGAAGAACTTCAAGGATGCCAAGATCGCCATCGTCCATGACAAGACGCCATATGGCCAAGGCGTCGCTGACGAAACTAAGAAAGCCCTGAACGGAGCCGGCGTTCACGAGGTGATGTACGAAGGCATCAATCCCGGAGACGTCGATTTCTCGGTACTGATCGCGAAGATGAAGGACGCCGGCATTTCGGTTGTCTATTATGGTGGGCTCCACACAGAGGCCGGCCTCATCCTTCGCCAACTGATTGACCAAGGCCTGAAGGCAACGGTGATGTCCGATGATGGGACTGTGTCCACGGAAATCTCGTCGATTGCCGGCGACGCTATAGACGGCTTCACCTTTACCTTCCCGCCGGATCCCCGCAATCGTCCGGCCGCGAAGGAGGTCGTCGAGACATTCCGCAAAGCCGGATTCGAGCCTGAGGCCTATACGCTGTATGCTTACGCCTCGGTTCAGGTAATTGCTGAGGCCGCCAAGGCCGCCAAAAGCTTGGATCCGGCGACAGTAGCAAAAGAGATCAAGAGCCACGGCGTGTTCCACACTGTTCTGGGAGAGCGGACTTTCAACGAAAAGGGCGACACCACGAATCCCGACTATGTCGTTTATCGTTGGAAAAAGGGAGCCGACGGAAAATACAACTACAGCCAGCTGTGAGAGTCTCTCGGCCGTGACTTGCGGACTGATCGCATGATGAACGATGCTCCGGGCAGGTGAACGGTTCTCGCATGCCTGATGCGCGTTGGCTGGTCTAAGGTTGGCCAGCCAACGACCCGGGAGTGCTTCTGTTGACTGGATTCTTCGCGCGTTCGGGCCAGACAAGATCAACGAACCCAGCGCCTTCCCCCGTGCTAACAGTGGTCGTGGCTGGCGCCGTTCTGTCACTTTGTATGGGCCTACGCCAAAGCTTGGGCCTTTTTCTTCAGCCAATGCGCGCGGACCTTGGCGTGTCCGCAAGTGCTTTCGGCTTCGCCCTGGCGTTGCAAAATCTGACATGGGGATTGGCGCAGCCGGTGATAGGGATGTTTGGAGACCGATACGGTCCGCGCCCCGTGCTGGTTGTTTGTGCCTCCCTTTACGCTTCCGGTCTGCTGTTGATGGCGTGGGGCGGCCCTGCGATCGGCCTTAACATTGGCGCTGGCGTACTTGCCGGGATAGGGATTGCTGGATGTGGTTTCGGGGTGGTCCTCGGCGCTGTCTCGCGAAGTGTTCCACCGGAAAAGCGGGTGCAAGCGGTAGGCGTCGTTTCAGCGGTCGGCTCCGTGGCAACACTTGTGATAGCCCCTTTGGGCCAGGCAATCATAGACACCGACGGTTGGCAGACAGCGGCTTTGTCATTCGCCGTGGTTGCAGCCACAATTGGCGTGATCGCCCTGTTTATTGGCGGCAAGCCAGCACCGGCCAAAGATCACAAAGCAGTGGCATTGAACGCCAGGGAGGCGGTCGGCAGGGCTATCCTTCACCCCGGTTTCATGGCCATGACCGTGGCCTTTTTTGCATGCGGATTCCAGCTTCAGTTTATCACCGTTCATTTGCCGACCTATCTGGGAATTTGCGGCGTATCGACCGAGCTTGGTGCTATCGCGCTTGGCGTCATCGGAATCGCCAACGCAGTCGGATCCTATGTCACGGGCCGGCTCGGTACCCGGTATCGGCCAAAACAGCTCCTGGCACTCATCTACTTGCTGCGTACGGTTGCCATCATTGCGTTCATATGGTTCCCGGTAACTGCATTTTCGACCTTGGCGTTTGCAGCCGTAATGGGATTTCTCTGGCTGGGAGTTGTTCCCCTTGTATCGGGACTGGTGGCGAAGATGTTTGGCCTCCAGCATTTCAACACTCTTTTCGGCATAGTGTTTCTAAGCCATCAAATCGGTGGCTTTGCAGGTGCCTGGTTAGGTGGGGTAACTTACGACCTTACTGCATCATATATGACTGCTTGGGTATCGATGGCGGTCGTCGGCTTGTGTGCCTTTCTATTGCAGTGGTCGATGGACGATCGCGACCATGTCTCATCTGGCGCGGTCAGGGATAGTCTGCAGGGCACGATCTGAGGCATTCCGGTCCCCGCTCCTTCAGCCTGGAAAGCGCCTGCGATGGATCCACGTACAAGGGTAATCTCAGCGCCTGGCGCACGTCGTGCCTAGAAATCCCAAGATCCCAGAGTTCGTGATCATCCATTTCAAGCAGCCTTCTCACCACCAATCGATTTAGCGAAGCTCGGAACAGAACACGCAATTGCCTGGCCAACTTCGAGCTAGCACCGAGGCGCGATTGGGCTGAATTCATCCTCACAGAGCACTCCCGGGCACCAGTTCTAGGTTGCCAAACAAGCGCCAGGCGGGTGGTGGCGGCAAACGATTGTTACTTGTCCGAGTGTGAGAACCGCTCAACGCTCTCGCAGCCATCAGGCCTGCATGCGCCCAAATTGTATCTGGTACAATATCATCATTGACTTATAGACATTGGCTGGACGAGTAATTGATGGTCTTGTCGTCGGCGCTGCGCATCCGTTTCGGATTCTGGGAAAGGTAACGTCATGGGCTTTCGGCTTCCACCTATGAATACGTTGCGCCTTTTCGAGGCCGCGGCCAGGCTTGGAAGCTTCAAGCAGGCGGCCGAGGAAGTACACGTTACCCCTAGCGCCGTCAGTCACGGCCTGCGTACGCTTGAGCATTGGTTGGGAGCCGAGCTCTTTCAGAGAGATGCGCGCGGTTTGACGCTGACACAGGCCGGCGAGGCATATGCGGCGGAAGTACATCATGCCTTGACGATCTTAGCGAGCGCCACGGAAGTCTTTCCCGGACGCCGGAAGGCAACCGGAACACTGTCCGTCAGCGTGGCTCCGACTTTCGCCACCCGTTGGCTGCTGCCCAGACTGCCAAAATTCGCGGAACGTTACCCTGACATAAGTATCACGATCGATACTGCTCGCAGGCATGTCGATTTTCTTACCGAGGGTTTTGACCTCGCCATACGGATGGCGACCTCCTCGCGCCCGACGGAGTCATGGGCTGAATTGGTCGCCGAATCGTTCGTACCGGTATGTTCGCCGGACCTTCTCCGAAAGCATGGCCTTCGCGACGAAATCCGGTTCACCGGGCAAGTCCCGTTGATCCACGTCACAGCGGCATCGGAAGATTGGGCAGCATGGTTTCAGGCCAAGGGCCTAGCGGCGATCTCGGGATGCCGGAGCATCAACGTCGATACGATCCAGCTCGCGGCCGAAGCCGCGATCCAGGGCCTTGGCATTGCGATTGGCCGCAAGCCGGTGATGGATGACTACATCGCCGCCGGCGATCTCGTTGAGATCGCCGGACCGCCGGTTCCGGTGGCGACACGATACTGGCTCGTGGGCACTCACAAATCGTTCGATCGCCCGGAGATAAAGTCCTTCAGAAACTGGATCCTGCAGGAACTCAAGCCCCAGGCGCCGAACCCCGCATCGTCTGGATCGTATATCGGCCGGATGGCGGTGAACGGCCCGTCGGTTTCGTCCAGGTTGATCGTGCACGGTCAGGCGTAGCAGGTCGTTGCCAACGTCGACGAGTTGTCTGTCAAACAATGGCGCTCGAGCGCCCAAACACCTCTTCACCGAGCGACTGAGACACGATCCGCAAAGCGTGTCCAAGCACAGCCCTGTCGGCGACGCTGCCCAGGCAAAGCCGCAACCCAGTTACGCCTTCGCTCACCAAAGGCGCGTCGGGAGGCGTCACTTGCACGCCAGCCCGAAGAGCACGACCGGATGCGCGTTCGGCCGCCAGGGAATCGAGGGGTAGCCAGATGTGCAAAGTCTGTGGCGCGCCGGGCCGGGAGACAGTTTCGCCCATGACCTCCAGGGCAATCGCGGTGCGAAGCCGCATTTCCGCGAGAATGCTATCGATGATGGCATCGGCTACACCATCCTCGACCCACTGGGCGAATACAAGCGCATTTTGCGATGGTGGAGCGTAACCGGTTGCGACCACGCGAGTCAGTATTCGTTCACGCCACGAGACGTCGGGCGGCATGACGAAGGCCAGGCGAAGGCCTGGAGAAATGCATTTCGAAAGCGATGCGATGTAGAATGTTCTCTCTGGCGCAAGGTCGGCCAGCGCGGGTGGCATATGCGCGGGACCGGCGATGGCTCGATATGCGTCGTCCTCTATTATCAACAGGTTATGCCGTCGGGCGACTTCGACGATTTCCAGGCGTCGTCCGGCGGACATCGTGATTGCGGTTGGATTCTGCAGAGTTGGTATGGTGTATAGGACTTTGCTGCCCGTCGAAGCGGCGGCCTTCTCGAGCGACTCGGGAACCAGGCCTTCGGTGTCGAGGGCGACGCCTTCCAGCTTGAGGTTTTCGGTCTTGGCGATCAGCTTCAAACCGTGGAAAGTGGCCGCCTCGCACAATACGGTGTCGCCCGATCGGCACATTGTCCCCAAGAGCAGCGAAAGCGCATGTTGTCCCCCATTCGTCTGAACCAATTTACTTGATGAAGCAGCATCCAGTTCGAGCCGACGGTGAAACCATCGGGTGGCGGCTTTGCGTGCGCTGTCGAGACCTTCCGCAGCGGTATAGCGGCTCGTCGCCGCAAAGTCCTGATGGCGCCAAAGCCGCGCCATTGCATCCGCCAAATGCCGCGGCGTCGACCCTACCGGAGGAAAATTGTGAGCCAAGTCGATAGATTCGGCATTGGCGGAAATCAGCCTTTCTGTAGCGGCTGGCGAAATGAAAGATCCTCGCCCCACCTGCGAAGACAGGAGACCGCGCCGCTCCGCTTCGCCGTAAGCCTTTGTTACGGTGCCGATGCTGACGGAGAGCGTCTGCGCGAGGTCACGATGCGGAGGCAGGCGCGTTCCAGGACCCAGCCGGTTGCCGTGGATATCCCGCTCAATCGCGTCGGCGATGCGTTCGTAGAGGGGTGCCGATCCCTCCTCGATAATTGGCTTCCATGACTCCATCCGACCACCCAAGACGCGCGATTTGCCCGACCCAATATACGCGGGTTCATGGCAGTTCCGAATCTCTCCGTCCATTGCCAAGAGCAAGGCTACCAATCAAGCCGCGGTATCGATAGGCCAGTTCAGTTCAACCAGCGCCTGATCCCCTCCCACACATATGAACCCTGCCGCCAAAGCCAGACGAAGCATCGCCTTGTTGTCTGTCATGACATGACCGGTCAGCCACTTGAGCCCGCTGGTTCGTGACCAGTTCATGACGTGTGAAAGCAGCAAGGCCCCAATACCTTGGTGCTTGAGGTCCGACCGGACGATCAAGGCAACCTCGGCCGTGTCGGCGTCCAGGTATTCGACATTGATGATTCCCAGGATATCGCCTGCTTCACTCGAAGCCGCAAAGGCCAGGCTTTGGCAAAATCCTTCACGACGGGGAAGCAGGCAGCCGCCGGAAGTCCTCGGCCCTCCAAATCTCCATCTTACGTCGTACCAGTGCAGTTGACCGAAAAATGCGTCGCAAGCGCTCTCCTCCGAACCGCGCAATTGGCGAACGACGATGTGTCCCCCGCAGCGACTGGCAGGCGAAACAGGAAACCGGCTTTGGATTTCGGATTGTGCAGCCATGCGAAAAGGATCCACAAATCTAGGATGCCGTTTGAAGAAAGCAGTCCCCAACTGCGCTATTCCGCCCGATTGCTTTGTCACGACAAGTGAAAGCTGCTCATGCCGATCGAAGGATTGTCAGTTGGCGTCCTCCCAGGCCGCTGTCACTTTGTGTCCGGTTCTCGTGGCCAAGTTTTCGCATAACCGTTCCCACCAATTTGGTATTCCACAAGGAGGTCGATTGATGGTCGAGACCTTGCGCGTAGGCTTCATCGGTCTGGGCTCTATGGGTACGGCAATGGCGATGAATCTGGCCAAGACAAGACCTTTGACCGTCTGGAATCGATCGGTCGAAAAAACCGTGCCGCTGAAGCAGGCCGGCGCTCGTGTCGCCGACAGTCTGGACGAATTGTTCGCCTCGGCGGACATCGTGATTCTGATGCTGGCGGATGACCAGGCAATCGATTTGGTGCTTGATCGATCTGGCCCACGGTTCATGACACGGATCCAGAACCACGTGATTGTCCATATGGGGACAACGTCTCCGCATTATTCGCTTCAGTTGGAGAGGGAGATCAGTGCGGCGGGCGGCTCGTACGTGGAAGCCCCGGTGTCGGGCTCGCGCAAACCGGCCGAGGCGGGCCAATTGATTGCAATGCTCGCCGGTGAACCCTCGGCCATTGCAGCTCTCGAGCCGTGCCTGGAATCGATGTGCAAAACGTCCATCGTCTGCGGCGACGTGCCGAAGGCGCTGCTCATGAAGCTTGCGGTGAACACCTTCTTGCTGGCGACAGTGACCGGCCTGGCGGAGGCAATACACTTCGCCAAACAGAGCGAGTTGGACCTGGATCAACTCGTGGAGGTGCTCGCGGCCGGGCAGATCGCGAGCGATATTTCCCGTCTCAAAGCGCCAAAGCTGGTGGCGCGCGATTTTTCCGCACATGCAGCGATTACCGACGTGCTGAAGAACGGCAGACTCATTTCCGAGGCCGCAAGGCAGAATGGGATTGCATCGCCGCTGCTCGACATTTGCCGTGACCTCTACGAGGAGACTTCGGCCCTCGGTCATGGCAAGCTGGACATGATCGCGGTCGTCCAAGCCATCGAGGCGCGCACCGCCGCCAAACACCGTCCGACGTAACCGCGAACGGGCCAGGAAGTCCCGGCCGGCGCCAAATGTTCGGTTTGGCGCCATGCCTCCAGGCACTCTCACGGCGCTACCGCGCGCGCCTTGGAAAGATCGGCAACAAAGCGATATCCGAAGCATCATGCTGAACAATCAGCGTCGCATAGAGCAGTTTGGCGGAGGGGCGCTCCTTTCGCGAAATCCTGCGGCAAGAGCGCCTGCAGGCGGGACGCAGCGCACTTCCACTCATTTCACCAATACCCAATGCGACGGATAATTGGCCAAATCCTGCTATTTTTGGTTCACTTCGGCTATGGCTTTCTCGAAGAGCACCAAGAAACCTCCACCCTTTGGGTGAACAGATTTCACTTGCTCACATTCTGACATTCCGGTCGGGTTACGACGATCGATCCGCCTTACAGGGGCCGCCAGCTATGATGTTCATGGTCATCGAAGATTTCTGCAATGGCGACGCGGTGTCCGTCTACCGGCGATTTCGCGACAAGGGCAGGCAATGCCCCGATGGGTTGGTTTTCATCGACAGTTGGGTAAGTGCTGATCTCACGCAGTGCTTCCAGTTGATGGAATGCGACGACGTCAGCCTGTTCCAGCGGTGGGTGGCGGCCTGGGCGGATCTGGTCCATTTCAAGGTGATCCCGGTCAACCGTGGGAAGGATGTTGCCAAAGCGCTGCTCGAGTCTGGCGACGAACGAGCTTAGCGGGAGCGGCACAAACGGCGCGGCCGCAGCCGGCCGGCCCTTCGACGTCCTTGCCACCTTCTGCTCCACTACGAGTAAATTTCCTTCTCAAGAGATCGAGATTCGCCAATGACGCCCCGTCACAAATTGTTGGGCATCTTGATCGCCGCCGTCTGGGGTTTCAATTTCGTCGTCATTCGGTTGGGGCTCGAGAGCTTCCCGCCACTCCTGCTCGCGGCGCTTCGGTTCAGCGTCGCGGCAACGGCGATCTTCATCGTACCGAAGCCGCCGCTGTCCTGGCGATGGTTTATCCTCGTCGGCATGGTCTGGTTCACCGGGCAGTTCGCCTTTCTCTTCGTCGGCATGCGGGTCGGAATGCCTGCGGGGCTGGCCTCGGTGCTCATGCAGACGCAGGTTGTCCTGACCGTGCTGTTGGCCGCCGGACTGCTTGGCGAACGCATCGTTCCATGGCAGATCGTCGGCATCGCCGTTGCCATTGGCGGGCTTGGCATCATCGGCTCCACAGTGACGGACGCAACCCACGACATCACCATCACCGGCCTGGCCTGCGTCGCCGCGCGCGCGACGAGCTGGGCGTTAGGCAACATCCTCGTGCGCCGTTCCGGCAAGGTCGACATGCTGGCCTTCGTGACGTGGCTCTGCCTCGTTCCACCTCTGCCATTGCTGGCCCTGTCCGCTTTCTACGAAGGTCACGACGTGATCCAGGCTTCGCTGCGACACCCTGCCTGGCAAGGCGTCGGCGCAGTCTTCTTTCTAGGCTTCGTCGCCACGACCGCCGGCTTTGCCGGCTGGGGTCATCTGATCAAGCAGTACGGCGCGGCAGCCACCGCGCCCTTCGCATTGCTCGTGCCAGTCTTCGGTGCATTTTCCGCCTGGTTCTTCCTGGGCGAAACCTTCAACGTCGTTCGCCTGGCTGGCATGGCCTTGATCGTGGCCGGAGTTGCCGTCGTTCTTCTGGCATCCAGGCGTCGGTCGATGTCGTTGGCGAGCCAGACCAATTGAACGCTCCCGATAAAACCCCTGGCTCTCTCGACAGCAGGCAGCGGCCGGCAGCAATGCGACGAGCAGCGCAACCATGAACTCCAACCAGCTTGTCCAGTCGCAAACGGAATGCCTGAACATTCCTCCCTCGCGCTGAGAAACACTCGTTTGCCGGCGAGATCCAACACCGCCATCGTCTCGGTGCGCAACGGCGACGTTGCACTACTCGCGATTCGGCTCAGCAGAAAATCTTCATAGCCGCAGACACGTCAACTAATCGTCCCATGCAGCGACAGAGGATTTTTCCTATGATCAACTTAAAGAAAGTGCAAGACAACCGTTTTGCCCCGTCGCAGTCGTCCGTTTGCTAGATGCGCTGGCTTCTCTCAACTGCTGCCCTGGGGAATTTGCTGCTGAAAAACGCCATCCGACGAAAGGCACATACAGAACTGAACAAGCTCAGCGATTTTACGCTGCAGAGACTGGGAATTGATCGACGAGAAATCCTGTCTGTGGCCGAGGGATATTCACGCAGCGTTTGTTTTCAAGGCTCGCGAACTCCTGCGGCATGCCAGCGGACATCGCAAGCCTCGCCGGAAGCCAAATAACGGGGCCGTAGACGCCTGCAGTGCGCCAAAACCGATGTGGGACCAGTATCAATGACCGAGGGCAGCCTGTGTTTTCTCTGTTGCGTTCCGACGGTTTCTGGCCTGATGAGGCAGCCGGCCACAACGATTTGGAAGTGGACCGAATTCAGGCGTGGGCCGGCCAGGCCGGACGTTTAGAGCCGAGCCGGCTGCGACGCTGACCGCCAATCTCTGGCCCGAAACGCGGACCTTGCTCCGGTGCTAGGAGTTGGCTTGGCTAGAACGTCGCCTGCACGCCTATGATCCCCGGATCCACACCGAATTTCTTCAGCCACGAATGCACTGGCGGCAGGCGATCGGCTATGGATTCCACGGCGACGTCGATGAAACACGGCTCCTGCAACGCGAACGACTGCTTCAATGCACCATCAAGCTGTTCGATCGTGTCGACACGGAAATTTCGAATTCCGTAGACCGCGGCAAGCTTGCTCATGTCATGGCGGCCGAACTCGACCCCAAACGTCCCGTCATTGCCCTCGCCCTTGTGCATTACGCGCTGCAACGCTTTTATCCACCCGAAACATCCATTGTTGAAATGGATCAGAACGGCGGGAACTTCGAGGCGCGCCAGAGTCTCCAATTCACCTGCCGACATGCCGAGCGATCCGTCGCCGAACAGCGCCACCGGCCGGAATTCGGGTGCCGCGAAATAGGCGCCGACCACAGCGGGAATGGCGTATCCAAGCCCGCCAAAAAATCGCGGTATCACCAGCTTCGATCCCGGATGTGTCAGCTTCAGAAAACGTGTCGCATAGGGCGTTGACGTTCCGGCGTCCGACATGACATGGCATTTGGCGGGAAGATGCTGGTTGAGCGCTTCAATAACGCGTTCGGGCCGTATAGGAACCTCTCTGCTGCGCAATTCGCTCTGCACTGTCCTCCAGAATTCGATCCGGCGGCTGTTGATCCCCACGACCCAATCTCTCGCAGGCAGACTTTCGCCTTTCGTCTTGGCGAAGAACCTGTCTATCGTCGCCCGTGCATCGCCCATCAGCGGAAAATCGACATCGCGTGTGTTAGCTATGATGTCGGGATCGAGATCAATTTGGATGATTTTGGCGCCATTGTCGGACGGGGGCCACTTCCAGTTCATGGTCGCGACCGATCCCATCCGGCAACCGACATATATCACTAGGTCAGCCTCCCCTAACGCCCACACCGCATGCGGATGGAAGCCGTTGTCACCGATAATGCCGATCGCCAACCTGTGATCATCGCTTATCACCCCCTGGCCCGTGATCGTTGTGGCAATAGGGATGTTCAGATGTTCGGCTAGCCTGACAAGGCTTTCTCCAGCGGCCGACCGGTTCGCGCCACCCCCTGCAACGATCAACGGTCGCTTGGACGAGATCAAAGCCTCGCTGGCGCGGCCTATAATCTCTTCCTCCGGCAGGACCCGAAAGGCTGGAGCACTTCGGCACTGCGGTTCGGCACGCAACAAGTGCGGCGTAGCGTCCAGTTCCTCGTAGAGCAGGTCTTCAGGCAAGGCGAGCACCACCGCCCCGGGTCTTCCCGCTGTTGCCAAGCGAAATGCTCGCCTTATCGTTTCCGGCAGCTTTTCGACGCGGTTTAATGTTTCGGCATGCTTCGATATCGGACGGAACATCGCTTCGATCGGCAGTTCCGTCAGCGTGCCACGTCCGACCCCCAATTGTGGAATGTCGTTGACAAGTAGGATGAGCGGCACGGACGATTTGTTCGCCTCAGCTATTCCCGGCAAGCCGTACATCGCGCCCGCCCCGCTGGGCACCTCGGCGATGCCCGGCTTGCCTGAAACTCTGGCATAGCAATCCGCCATGAAGACAGCCGATCGCTCGTCACGGCACACGACGTGCACCGGCGCATCCTTCATTCGCTTGAGCGCATGGTAGAGCGCGACATTGGTATCGCCGGGGACACCGAAAATCACCTCCACCCCATACTCGCGCAACATCATCAGCAAGGCGTCTGCGCCGTTCATTCCGTCTGTCCTTCCGAAGTCCGCATTGATGCTGTCGCCTTACGAAGACGCGTTTAGTATCGAGTCGCTGATTTTTTCCGCGATCATGATTGTGGGGATGTTCGTGTTGGCGCGCGGCACGCGTGGCATAATCGATGCGTCAGCGACCCTGAGGTTCTGCACACCAACCACTTTTCCATCCGGATCGGTCACGGTATCGACATTGGATGGGTTCCCCATCCGGCATGTCCCCGCAGCGTGCCAGACCCCATGCACCTTCTGGCGCACGAATTCCTCCAGCGCATCGTCGTCATGCTTGATCTGGTCGACGGTGGCGCCTTCCGTGATGACGTGCTTGATAAGCGCTCTTCGCAGTGCACCTGGACCATCGAGAAGTTGGGCGAGGATCCCTGTTAGAACCAGATTCTTGGTCGATACCTTGCCAAGATCACGAATCCTTTCGCTATAACTGGATGGGAAGTAGTCCGTTACCTGACCCCGCAAGGTCGGGTCGTCGAACAGCGCAATCATCTTACGCATGGCCGCCGTTAGTCGGAGCAAATCCCTCCGGTCACGCAGAAGGTTGAATTCCACCTGCGGCTCAGCGTGTGGTGAAGCGGACTGCAATGAAACCCTGCCCGTGGAAAACGGGTGATTGACCCAGGTGGTGAGGGAGCCGAGTTGTTTGCCGACAGGATGCCAGCCCGACTTGCTGAGCGCGACCATGTACATGTCTTGCGGTTCGCACTCCGGCAAATTCGAGGAATAGCGGAGGCCAACATGCGTATGCCGCCGCAACTGGTCGCCCAGTCGGGAATCCTTTCGCAAGAAAGCAGAGAGCGAGATCGTCGGGTGGTCCTGGAGGTTGTGGCCAACCCCCTGTCGATCCGCGACAACATCGATCCCCAACTGGCGCAGGTCTCCCGCGGGCCCTATTCCCGACCTCAGCAACATCGCCGGGCTGTGGATCGCGCCGGCCGCCAGGATCACCTCCGCCCCGTTCACCGTCTCTACACCTGAGGCATGCTCGATGCTGACGCCGACAACCTTCGCGCCTTCTAACACCAGCCCCGCGACAAGGCAGTCGGCGCGAATGTGGAGGTTGGCGCGCCGCCGAACCGCGTTGTCCAGGTATCCGATGGCGGTGGAAACGCGCCGGTCATAAAGGTTGGAAATCGCGATCGGGAAATAACCATCGCCGAAATTGGCATTCTGGTCTTCGATATCTCTGTACCCGGACCCGGCAAGAGCTGTCGCTACCGCTCGCGAGAACAGTGGCCATTCCGCTGGCATGATCCGGCGTATCGGAATTGGTCCCTGTTTTCCATGGAGGGGACCGTCGAAGTCCACATCCCTCTCGAGCCTGAGGAAATATTTCAAAACGTCGGACCAACGCCAACCACTGGCTCCGAGATCGTGCCATTCGTCGTAATCATAGGGAGTGCCGCGGTTGGCCTGCATGTCATTCAGGCTCGATCCACCACCCATTAACCGCGCCTGCTCGTAGCGGCGCAGTGGCGGCTTGGCTGACGAATTGTGGGGAACGGGCTGCAGGTAGACCCTGAGGTCAGCCCAAAGATTTCTTTCGTTGAAGTAGGCTATGCGGGGATAGCTGTCCAGGATCGCCGGCTCGACCCGGTCGGGCGGAGTGTCCCGACCGGCTTCGATCAGCAGCACGCGGTTTGCGGACTTGGCGGAAAGCCTGTTCGCCAGCACGCAGCCAGCGGATCCACCGCCCACGACGATGTGGCTATACTGTTGCCCGGCCATCGTTTCACCCTTCGCCGAGATAGGCAGAGATGACCTGTTCGTGCCGAAGAAGCTCAGCTCCTGAGCCGGTCAGGGAGATGGCGCCGCTGGCCAGCACATAGGCCTGATCGGCAATTTCCAACGCCGCGAAGGCGTTCTGCTCCACGAGCAAGATCGTGACGCCTTGCCTGTTGATCTCCTTGATAATTTCAAAAACTTGCTCGACCAGCATCGGCGCCAGCCCCATGCTCGGCTCATCCAGGAGGATCAAGGCGGGTCTTGCCACGAGCGCGCGAGCCATTGCCAGCATTTGCTGTTCCCCGCCGGAAAGCGTTCCGGCGGTCTGTCTCAAGCGCTCGCGCAGCCGTGGAAACAGTTCGAGCACTCTTTCCCTGTCCTGCTGTATTTCATGCCAATCGTTGCGGACGAAGGAGCCGAGGGAGATGTTCTCCGAAACCGTAAGCTTGCCGAAGATGCGGCGGCCTTCAGGAACTTGGCTTATGCCCAGTCGGACGATGCCGTGTGACGCCAATCCTGAGATCAACTGTCCTTTGAAACGAATGGCGCCCCGACTGATGGGCAAGACACCTGAGATGGCATTGAGCGTTGTCGATTTTCCCGCGCCATTGGCGCCGATCAGAGTAACGATTTGTCCAGCCTCTACGCAAAGCGAAACGCCCTGTATCGCGCGCACATTTCCGTATAAGACATCCACGTCGACAACTTCCAACAACGACATTTGTCCGCCTCACTACATTTTTGTTTTTGCGGAATGCACTTCAGGCGTCCCTCGACGGTGACCTAGATAGGCCGCGATCACGTCGGGGTCGCGCTGCACCTCACCAGGAGTACCTTCCGCGATCACCGTGCCGTGGTGCATGACCGTGACCTGGTCGGACAGAGTCATGACCAGCCGTATCTGATGTTCGATCATTACGATCGTCATCGACAGGTCTTCGCGGAGCTTGCCTATGAAGCGGATCATCTCGTTTACTTCGGAGGGGTTCATCCCCGCCGTTGGCTCATCGAGCATCAACAGGCTTGGATTGGAGGCGAGCGCTCGGGCAATCTCAAGGCGGCGTTGTTGGCCATAGGCCAATGCTGTCGCAGGAAGGTCCTCGACGCTCTTGAGCCCAACATAGTCCAGCCACCTTCTGGCCTCGGCTTTGGCCGCCTCTTCCTCCCGCTTGGCGCCAGGAAGGCACAGCACCGATGACCACCAAGGTATCGTCAGGTGCCTGTGCCGGCCGACAAGAACGTTATCCAGCACTGTCATGCTGCCAAACAGCCTGATGTTCTGGTACGTCCTTGCAATGCCTACGGCCGCCACCTGATCAGGCCGGGCGCCATCGATCCGCTGCCCGGCGAAGCTGACGGTGCCGGTGCTCGGGGGCACGTATTGGACGATGCAGTTGAAGGCCGTGGTCTTGCCGGCGCCATTTGGCCCTATCAGGCTGTGGATGGCGCCGGGCAGCACATTGAGATTCAGATCCGCGACCGCGCGCAGACCGCCGTAACTTTTGCTGAGGTTGCTGACTTGCAGAAGGGCCGATGTCATCGCAATCCTCCCGGCATCGCCCCAGATGGCCGGCTTGTCGACCACAACCCCCTGGGTCGCATGATCATGATGGCGATGAGGGCCGCGCCGTAGAAAAGAAACCGGTATTCGCCGAACTCACGCAGCAGTTCAGGCAGGCCGACAAGAAGAATGGCACCTACAATGACGCCTTCAATGCTCCCGATTCCGCCGATGACGATCAATGCAAGCACGTTGATTGAAAGCAGCAGGTTAAAGCTGTTCGGATAAACAGAAGTCAGCATGGTCGCGAAGATCGCTCCGGCGAGCCCCGCAAAGGCGGCTCCAAGGCCATAGGCGAGCAATTTTGCCTTGACGAGGTTGACGCCGAGGGCCTGCGCCACCTCTTCGTCGTCTCTCAGCGCCATCCAGGCGCGGCCGAGACGGGACGCCTGTAGTCGCCACGCCACGAACGCAGCGAACATCGAACAAACGAGCGTCAAGTAGAACAGGCTGACCGGACTGCTGAGCTCGACCGAGCCCACGAATGGCCTCGGCACCTGCAAGATGCCTTGGGCTCCGTTTAGTATGGGCGCGGCGAAATCCGACAGGACGATGACCCTTACGATTTCCCCGAGGCCGAGAGTGGCCACCGCGAGATAGTCGCCCCTGACCCCAAGAACGGGAAGGCCGAAAAGAACGCCGACGATCACAGACAAGGCGACCGCAATGGGTACAGCCAGCCAAAAACTCAGGGCGGGAATCGAGGTATAGGCCGACAGGGCAACCGAGCTGTCCGCCGTGAGCAACGCGGTTGCATAGGCCCCGACCGCAAAAAAGGCGACGAAACCCAGATCGAGCAGACCGGCAAGGCCGACCTCGATGTTCAATCCCATGCCCATCAACGTGTAGAGCGCCACCATCAGCAGGACTTGGCCGATGTACGGTCCAGCGAGCGCTGGCAGCACGGAAAGTCCGAGGAGAAGAAGCGCTAGTTGAAAGGCCGATCGATTGTCGCTCAGCAAGGCATGCAGCGTCGGCTGACGCGCGCCGAACTCACGCTTGGCTATTGGCCAGAGTGAGCCAACGACAGCCGCGACCGCGCCGACCAGCAGGGCCCCCTGCCATTTTAGCCCTGCCCAGCTGAACAGCAGATCTCCGATGGCCTTCGTAAAGGAGAAGCGTTGCAGCACGGTCTGCAGGAGTTGCTGCAAGGTGCCTGCCACAATGACCGCTGTCGCAGCGGTCAGAGTGGCCCTGCGCTGCTCTCCCCCCAGCCGGCTCCACAGGGAACCGGCCACTCCGAGAGCGCCGCCGGCGACGACAAGCGTCACCATGGCGGGACCGGATTCAAGCCCGAAAGACAGCATTCGCCGAAGTTCGGGCGAAAGGGAGACCAGCACGGTCCGCAAGAAGGCGATCTGAAAAAGCGCCAGACCACAAGCAAGCGCCGCGCCGTACACCGATCCGGCCACTGCACCACGAGCCAAGTCCGGCAGGATGGCGCGGGTAGCGGTGGCGGTGCGGGACTTTGCGCCCGCGGCCAATCCAAGCAGCAACAGAACACACTGGCCAAGGGTAAGCACGTCAACAATGATCACCCGCCCATGCATCAGCACAAGAATGCCGACGAAAGCCGCGTATAAGCCCGCAAGGCCGCAGGCGAGGCCAGCAAGCATGGGCCGCGCCATGGCCTGAAGGATTACAGGGATCGTATTGTTTCGCTCCGCTAGTTGGCGCGGTTCGGGCATTTCCCACATGTGCAGCATGGTTCGGTCCTTATGCGCGACGCGCGGGTGCTTCGCCGAACAGGCCCTGCGGCCTGCAGATCAGAACTGTTATGAGCAGCGCGAATGCGAACAGATCGCGCAACTGGTAGGGAGCGGGGATTCCCAAACCGTCTAGAATGAGAGTGGGGCCTATTCCCTCCGCGAGGCCGAGGATTATGCCTCCGGCCATTGCCCCCGGAATACTGCCAATGCCCCCGAGAACAGCTGCTCCGAATGCTTTGATGCCAGGCAGGAACCCCATCATGAAGTAGACCTGCTTGTAGATGAGGGCGTACAGCACGCCGCCTACTCCGGCGGTCAACCCGCCGAGCAGGAAGGTAAATGCGATCACCTTGTTGATATCGATACCCATCAGCACAGCAGCGCGCGGATCTTCCGCTGTGGCGCGCATGGCCGTGCCCATCCGCGTTCCGTTGACCACCAGATAAAGACCCGCCATCACCAGCGCGGCCGCGCAGAGGACCATGACCTCGACATTGGGGACTGAAAATGTCCCGATCCTCATGGACCCCTGCAGCCAACCTGGATCGGGATATGCCTTGACGCCCGAGCCGAACATGCCACGACACGTCTGCTGAAGCAGAAATGACATACCAATGCTGGTGATTAGCGGCGCGAAGCCGCCGCTGGCGCGCACCGGTCGATACGCGAAGCGCTCGACTAGCAAGGCAACCAATGCCGAAACCACCGCCCCAACAATCAGGATGATGGCCACCGCGACGGCCGGGCTGGTTTCAAACAGCTTGGTATGTTCCAGCCCCCTGGCGACAAAATAGGCTATGAACACGCCGACGGTCATGGTGTCTCCGTGAGCAAAGTTGATGAGCCGCAAGACGCCGTAGACCATGCTGTATCCGAGCGCGATCAACGCATAGACGCCCCCAAGCGTAAGGCCGAACGCCACAAGATCGAACCATTGCTCTGTTGAATATCTGTCGGCTCGGACAGTTCCGATTATCCCGGCGCAGACGATGAGTATCGCGCACAACAAAAGGCCACGACGCACGAACCACGCGAAATCCTTGCGCACGGCAGACCGCCTCTTTCGAATGAACGAAGACGCTGACACCAACAATGTCATGATGACTGTTCCTGCAAGAGCAAGGGCTGGCGCGAGCGATCGACGCCGGCGCCAGCCCACGGGATTTGGCGACTACGGATAGATTTTCTTCGGATTGTCGCCGATCTTGAAGGTGGTGGGGTCAGCGTTCACGTACTCGAATACACCCAGCTTAAACTGTGCGCATTCGCCGTCGGCATCGCATTTGATGCGTCCTGATATGCCGTCCGTATCGGTCGCAAAGATCGCGTCGCGCAAGGCCTGCCGACCGATGTAAGTCGTTCCCTCGTCGTCGGTTTTTGCGACCTGTTCAATCGCCTTGAAGGCGATTGCCGCCGCATCGTATGCCATCGCATGGTAACCTGAGACAGGCGCCTCGCCATAGGCGCTCTTATACTTCTCGACAAAGTCCGGATAACCCTTGCCCAACGCCTCCGGGGAAATGTCGGGATACGTGATTTTCATGCCAACGACCGCGTCTCCGGCAGCGGTGATGATGTCTCCGGTCATCAGGGAGCCGCCGCCGATCAGTTGCGTCGTCTCCAGACCCGTCGTCGTCTTCGCCTGGCGCGCAATCTGGCCGGCCGCAGCGACGAAGATAGGCATGTAGATGACATCCGGTTTCTCCGCGGCTATGCGCGTCAGCAGCGGATGCATATCGACATCGGTTGGCTGGATGGCCTCCTGCGAGAGAACGGTTCCGCCTAGGGCAGCATACGTCTTGACGAACTCCGCGACGAGTTGGGACGCGTAGGGGCTGCCGTCGTGAATTGTCACGACCTTCTTCGCCTTCAGCACGTTGAAGATGTAATTACCGTCACCTTTGCCTTGGTCCGCATCGCTGAACACCGTCCGCGCGAACCCATGAAAGCCGGCGTTGCGATCTGCAGCCGTAAGCGAAGGTGCCGTGCTCGAGGTGCCGATATCCACGATCCCGGCCTTCCAGAGTATTGGAGCGGCGGGCGTCGCCTCGCTCGAGCAGGACGGACCGATCACCACCACGGTGTTGGGATTCGAAGCAAGCTTCGTGGCGGCAATCTGACCACCTTCGGCGCTGCACTGGCTGTCCTGGGCGTCCAATACGATCGGGTGACCAACGAGGGTCTTTTTCCAGTCTTCGATCGCCAGCTCCACACCGCGCTTTTGATCGACGCCGAGCGCCGCATCGGATCCGGAGAGCACCCAATACCCGCCGATCTCGAGCGGCGCGCCTTTCGGAAGAACCAGAACTCCAAGCGGGTCAGTTACTGGGGGGACGGTTTCAGCGTGAACCTGCCCTGCCAGAACCAAGGATCCAATCGCCATGGCGGCGCCGGCAAAACTCAATTTATGTTTCATTGCGTTCTCCTCTTAACTTGCTGTTGTTGTTTACTTTATTTTTGGACCCCATCGGGATGGGACCGAAGTCGCGACGCGTGGTAGAGCCGCAAATGGTCGCGGCTCGATTGCCTGACAGGTAGGAAGCGGACCTACTCGGGGATCAGCCAGTCGTTCGCGCAGACTTCGACCAGAGTCACCCTTTCAGGCAGTTCCAGAAGGAACTCCGGGTCCTTCTCCAAATGACGGGTGCGTGTGAGGTCATCGCCAGACCACACGCGAATGGCATCGAGCGTTGGCCAGAACGATGTGACAGTGAACTCGCCCGCCTCCTCGGTGATTTTGCGAAACATCTGGACACCGAGATTGCCTTGCATGCGCTCGATCTTCAGCACGCCGAACTCATACAGATACTGCGTGTAGGCTTCGAAATCGGCTGGCCGGGTTCGACCGCGCCAAATGCGTGCGTAGATGCGCTTTGCTTCGCCTCCAGACGCATACAATTCGACTTTGTCCGCGGCGGATTTCTTCGTCAGGTCAACTTGCAATTCCACCTCCTGAGACGTCTTCCCGCTCGATGAGGGGGCTCGACGATATTTCAAATTCCCCATTGAAACGTTTGTATGATACAAATGTTTGATTTACTGTCAAGCAGAGATCAAACACGATGCAGACGACAGTCAGGATCGATTCGAAAGGCCTCTCGAAATGCCTCGAAAGTCAGGCGCCAAGGACCCCATCGTCGCCACTTCAGCTACAGGTGATGAAACCGACACACGAGAGAGAATTCTTCATGCGGCGAACCGACTTTTCGCCGAAAGAGGGTTTGACGGCGCAACATTGCGGGAGATCACCGAGGCCGCGCGCGCCAATCTCGCGGCGGTGAATTACTATTTCCGGTCGAAGGACGAGTTGATCCGCAGCACGCTGGAATCCGCATTGAAGCCGATCGTCGCAGCTCGCCTCGAGGCACTGAAGGCCTGCGAGCGGGCCTACCCCGACAGGTTGCCGCCGTTGGAAAGCCTTGCCGATGCCCTGGTCCGGCCCATGGCCGAACTCAGTTCAGGCGAGAACCGGGATCGCCTGCTGCTCTTGCTGCAAGTCAGGACGATAGCTCAGGCCGCCACCAACAGCGTCGTTGCGGACCACTTCCGTCCGTTGCACGAGCGCTTCATTGACGTGCTGCAGAAGGTGTTGCCAAACCTATCCCGCGCCGAACTGGCGCTGCGCTACGATTGTGCCCGCGGCGCGACCCTCCAGATTCTCGTTGATCTGGCACCAGCCGCGCAACTCGTCGTGTCGCCGGCTGAGCGCGCTACCACCATCGACCGCCATGAATGGCTGATTGCCGGGCTGGTGCAATTCGTAAGTGCCGGGCTGCGCGCTCCGCCCACGGTGCTGCGGCAGCCGACCACAAGGAAGAAGGCGCCAGGAGCCGCGACCAAACCCAGATAATCCCCACCCAAGGCGACGAGCGCTTCGCGCCGGAGAGACACTTGTCCAAACGATAGATTCATACTATCGTTTCAATCAGATGTTTCACTATTGGGTCGGCGCACATGAAATATCCCGAGATCAATCTGCTCGTGGGATCAAGAAGGATCGGCCAATTCGAGCGCGAATGCCGGCCGGTGCTGAATCCGGCAACCGAGGAACAAATCGGACTGCTTCCGATCGCCCGGGAGGCGGACCTCGAGGAAGCGATAGGCGCGGCCAAATCAGCCTTTCCGGCATGGCGAGACACCACGCCATGGCGGCGCGGAGCGACGCTTCATGAAGGGGCTCGGCAGGTCCGTCTCAATGCCGACGAGATCGCACGCGCCCTCGTCATGGAAAATGGCAAACCTCTCTCCGAAGCCATGGCGGAGGTTTCGGCCGCGGCCGACACGCTGGCGTGGTACGCCGAAGAAGCGCGGCGAATTTACGGCCGCGTCTTTATGGGCCGCGCACCGGAAAGCCGGTTCATGACGAGCCGCGAACCCTTGGGGGTCGTCGCGCTTTTCGCGCCCTGGAATTTCCCCGTCGTCACGCTTGTTCGAAAGTTGGCGCCCGCCCTGGCCGCGGGTTGCACCATAGTTGCCAAGCCCGCTGAGGAGACTCCCGCCGCCCCTTCGCTACTGGCCGGTAGCCTTTTGGCGGCGGGATTGCCGCCAGGCGTGCTGAACCTGATTTTTGGCGACCCATCGCAGATCTCGAAACACCTTATCCACTCGCCCGACGTTGC
Source organism: Mesorhizobium qingshengii (assembly GCF_900103325.1). Classification (GTDB taxonomy): domain Bacteria; phylum Pseudomonadota; class Alphaproteobacteria; order Rhizobiales; family Rhizobiaceae; genus Mesorhizobium; species Mesorhizobium qingshengii. The sequence continues at coordinate 113,562 of NZ_FMXM01000015.1, forward strand.
GAAAATCTCCTTCACCGGATCGACCGCGGTAGGACGTGCCTTGGCGAGCCTCGCCGGTGAAAACTTGAAACGGATGACGATGGAACTGGGCGGACATGGCCCCGCGATCATCTGCGGAGATGTCGACGCCATTCGCATCGCGGACATGGCGGCGGCCGCGAAGTTTCGAAATGCCGGCCAGGTCTGCAATGCAGCAAGCCGCTTCATTGTCGATCGACGAATATACGAACCTTTTGCCGCACGGTTTGCTGCCCGAGCTTCGGCGCTTAAAATCGACAACGGCTTTGATCCGGCTGTCGAGATGGGACCACTAACCAATCATCGGCGCGTCGAGGCAATGGCAATGCTGACCGAGGATGCCGTTGCCAGTGGCGGGAATTTGCTGGCCGGAGGAAAACGTCTGGACCGACCTGGCTTCTTCTTCACCCCCACCGTCATCACGGACGTTCACCCGACAGCCCGTGTCATGGTCGACGAACCGTTCGGCCCAATCGCGCCAATCGTTCCTTTTGACGATATCGACGAGGCCCTGGAATTGGCCAACTCGTCTTCCTACGGCTTAGCCGCCTATGCGATGACCAACCACCTCGGGACCGCGCGAAAGCTCACCCGCGAGATACAAGCTGGCGTGATAGGTCTGAATTCATTTTCGGTCGCCTTTCCCGAAGCGCCGTTCGGCGGCATCAAGAATAGCGGCTGGGGCCTGGAAGGCGGCAGCGAGGGCATCGACGCCTATCTCACTACGAAATTTGTGCATGAAGCATGACGCGCATCTATCTCAAGCGACGTCCCCAGTCATGGACGGGTGAGCTGATAGGAATCCTGACGCTGGAGACCTCGATACCCTATGTCGTCGGGAATGTGAGTAACGCCGGGACTTATGGCTTCCCAGTCCGCTACAAGGCAATCGGGGGCGCAAGCATCGACCGACTGCTGAACCAATCGGACAGTAGCTTGCTGCAGCCCGTTCTCGACGCGGCAAGGGAACTTGAGCGAGAAGGTGTCCGCGCCATAACCGGAGCCTGCGGCTTCATGGCCTTGTTCCAGCGCGAAGTCTCTGAGGCGCTGAGCATTCCGGTATGCCTGTCCAGCCTGCTGCAAGTGCCGCTTGTCCACACCACGACGCGGCGCCCGGTCGGAATAATAACCGCCAACAGTAAGCGCTTGAACAAGGCTCACCTCGAAGCGTGCGGGATAGCAGCAGACTTGCCAATCATCATACGAGGCATGCAAGACGAACCGGAATTCCGCAGCGCCGTGCTTGAAGAATCCGGATCGCTCGATTCCTCTGCCATAGAGGCGGAAGCGGTTTCGGTCGCGGCAACACTGATCGCCGATCATCCGGCGATCGGCGCGATAGTGCTGGAATGCAGCGACCTGCCGCCATATTCAAAAGCGATCCAGACAGCCACCGACCGGCCGGTTTTCGACTACAACACGATGATCGGCTGGATGGTGAACGGCATGTGCAGCCGATCGTATCCGTAGATGTCGCGCTGTATTACCCGTTCTTGGCACCTATCTCCGCGAGAAGCCATTCGATGAAGTCCCTGGCGAGGGCGTTTGTGGATTTGGCCTCGGGCACAACCACGTAATAACTGTTGTCGGTTTCCATTGGCGCGTCGAATACGACCATCAAGTCGCCTGAGGCCAACTCCCGCTCTATCAGGTAACGGGGCAACAGCGCGTAACCCATGCCGCCAATCGCGGCCTCGACGATCATCGAAAATTGGTCGAAGCGATGCCCCCTATACGCCCGGTCCGTAACCACGCCGACAGTCTCGAACCACTGCTGCCAAAGCTTGGGGCGGGTAGCTAAATGAAGAAGCGGCCTCGCAAGCAACGACGATGGCGTCAAATGGCCAACCTGTCCCATTAGCGCGCCGCCTGCTACCGGCACAATGAGCTCACTGCAAAGATAAGTGCATATCCCCCGAGCCCAAACCGGCTTGCCGTAGTGGATGGCGAGGTCGAAGTCTTCTTCCTCGAATTCGAATGTGGCGGAGCGTGAGCCCACATTCAGGACAGTCCCCGCATGCAGGGTCAAGAATTTGGCGAGACGCGGGCTGAGCCAACGGCTGCCGAACGTGGGCAAGGTAGCGACGCTGAGGCTCAGCCTGGCGTCAGCGGCCGACATGGTGCGCAACACTATGTCTTCGGTCTGCTGCAAGAGTCTTCGCGCCTGTGGCAGCAAACGTCGCCCGTCCTGGGAAAGCACTACCCGTTGACGAATGCGCTCGAATAGCTGTGCACCCAGGCGGCTCTCGAGATCCTTTATTTGCCGGCTGACCGCGCTCTGGGTGAGACTAAGCTCCGCAGCCGCGCGTGTGAAGCTGCCATGCCGCGCCGCGCACTCGAATGCCTGGACAGCGACCATATCTAGAATCAGTTTCCTACCTAACATTGTGCTTACCTTGCATCAACATAGTCAAAATCAGCGCAATCTATCGAGGTTAAACGGCGATATCACTCTGTTTGCGAATGATCTCTCATTTTGCCTACAGAGGGAAGAACACTTTGCAACGCAATGTTTTCGCCACATCCAACGACATTCGCTCGGCGTTTTCCACCGCGATGTCGGAGATGTATCGCCTGGAGGTTCCGGCGTACGGCACGCTGATGTCTCTGGTCGCCGATGTAAACCGGCAGGCGCTTGTCGAAGGACCAGGCTTTCTCGCAACGCTAGACGCGGCCGAAAGTCTGGACCGGATATCTCAGGAGCGTCACGGAGCCATCCGACTGGGAACCCCCCGCGAGCTTGCCATGGCGCGGCGCGTGTTCGCAATCATGGGCATGTTTCCCGTTGGTTACTACGATCTGAGTGAGGCGGGCATTCCTGTCCACTCTACTGCTTTCCGGCCAGTCAGCGACCTAGCGCTTGCGATCAACCCGTTCAGGATATTCACCTCGCTCCTGCGGCTTGACCTCATCGAGGATGAAGAGCTTCGCCAGGAGGCGGACAGACTGGTCTCGACCCGTGACATCTTCTCCAGCGTGGTGATGTCGCTGGTCGAGAAGGCGGAGAGCCAAGGAGGCCTTGAGTCCGGGGACGTGGCCATATTCGTTTCGGAAGTACTCGACACCTTTCGTTGGCATAGCGAAGCCAGTGTGGACCGCGAGCTCTATCGCCGGCTGCATGATGCCCATCGCCTGATCGCTGATGTCGTCTCCTTCAAAGGGCCGCATATCAATCACCTGACGCCGAGAACGCTCGATATCGATGCGGTTCATGGACGAATGGTCGAACACGGCATGATACCTAAGGCGGTAGTCGAGGGACCGCCGCGACGAAATTGCCCCATTCTGCTTCGGCAGACCTCATTCAAGGCTATCGAGGAATCGGTGTCCTTCCGCGACGCTTCAGGCAAAGTGCATCACGGATCGCACACGGCTCGCTTCGGCGAGATCGAGCAACGGGGGATCGCCCTCACTCCAAAGGGGCGCGCGCTCTACGACCGACTCCTGACGCAGGCCCGGCTCAAGGTGCGGCCGCGCACGGATGGATCAAACGCGCAAGCATACCGCGAGGCGCTGGAAACATCCTTCCAGGCTTTCCCCGACAACTGGGACGCGATCAGAAAGGCCCGGCTCGGTTATTTTTTCTACTCGCTGAGTGGCAACACCGCACCACGTGGCGTGGCGCAGGGCAATATCGATGCGCTGATTGAATCGGGCGTAATCCACTGTGAGCCGATCATCTATCAGGATTTCCTGCCCATCAGCGCTGCCGGCATTTTCCAGTCCAACCTCGGCGACGCTGACACACAACAGTTTGTCGCCAGTCCGCACCAAAAGGTTTTTGAAAAGGCCTTGGGTGCAAGAATCCTGAATGAGTTCGATCATTACGCCGGTATCGAGATGGCCTCGCTCGAACACTGCCTGCGACTACTCGAGCGCAAGGCTTCGGTGGCCTGACCATGATCGCTAGCAGCCACATAGCGCAGCTTCGTGCCTTGCTGGACGACAACGGACTTTTGACCGAACCGGGCGATATGGTGCCTTATCAGACGGGTGCAAGGCACGATGAAGGCCGCGCGGCTTTCGTCGCCAGGCCGAGTTCCACGATCGCAGTTTCCCGTCTCCTCGCCTATTGCTGCCGAAACGAGATCGCTCTCGTGCCGCAAGGGGGGAATACTGGCCTTGTCGGCGGATCTATCCCCGATATGACCGGCGCGCAGGGCGTCCTCAGCCTCGACCGCTTGCGCAAGATATTTGAGCCAGACATCTTCAACCGCTCCGTAAGAGTGGATGCCGGCCTGAGGCTCTCCGAGATCAATGCCCGGCTTGCGCCGCACAGGCTGTTCTTCCCTATCGACCTTGGCGCTGACCCTACTGCTGGAGGGATGGTCTCTACCAACACCGGCGGCGCGCGTTTCATACGGTTCGGTGACGTGAGACGAAACGTCCTCGGCCTTAAAGTCGTGCTTGCGGATGATGAAGGCACCATACTGAACCTCGGGACTGGGCTGCGAAAAGACAACACAGGACCGGACTGGAAGCATCTGTTCATCGGCACGTCAGGGGCATTCGGCGTAGTTACCGAATGCGAGCTCAACCTAGAGAGGCTGCTAAATCAATCGGCGACCGCCTATCTGGTGCCAAGGTCTGACAGCCATGTAATGGCCTTGCTTGCGGCCTTGGAGGAGCATCTCGGATCGCAGCTGAGTGCGTTCGAGGGCATGTCAGGTTCGGCAATCCGCCATGCGCTCGCTCATTCGCCTGCGCTGAAGAATCCTTTCCCGGGCGGGCAGGTGCCATCGTTTGTCATCCTGGTCGAAGTGTCCCGGTCGTGGACGCGTCGTAGCACAGAGGAGCCACTGGAAGCGCTCCTCGAGACGGCTCTGGAAGAAATCTGGCGAGACCCAGCGGAGCCGCTGATCGACGCATTTGTCGGGCCGCCGCGAGAGATGTGGGGGCTGCGCCACGCCCTGTCTGAAGGTGTGAAAGCCGCTGGTCATCTCGTGGCTTTTGACCTTGCTTTCCGTCGGGGTGACTCGATGCGCTTTCGGACGCAAATGGAAAGCAGATTGTCGACGTGTTTCCCGACCGTGGAGATTTGCGACTTCGGCCATATCGGCGATGGGGGCATTCATTTCAACCTTGTCATCGCCGAGAACCCTGGGGAGGCTGTCGAAGGCTCGTTGATCGAGTCATTGCGCCACGAGGTGAACTCCGTCGCCGTCGAAATGTTTGGCGGGAGCTTCAGCGCCGAACATGCGCTGGGTCGCCGCAATCAACATCTCTATGACCGTTATACCCCTCTCAAGCTCAGACGATTTGCAGCGGCTCTCAAGCAGGTGACGTCCGCGTCGGAGCTCGGAGCTGTAAGGGTGAGCTGACACGCATCCGATCATTTCAAAAACAGAAGGAGTGAGACATGAATGTCCGAAACGAAGCATCGGGGCTGCTGGCGAAACTGGGCGTCGCCAAGGAGGCGCTTGTCGGTGGCGACCTCATCGTGCGCAGCCCGGTGACGGGCGAGCAGATCGCCGCGCTGAAGACCATCTCGCCGGCCGACGCGGCCAAGACCATCGATGCCGCGCACAAGGCGTTCCAGTCCTGGCGGCTGGTGCCGGGCCCGCGGCGCGGCGAGCTGGTACGGCTGCTCGGCGAGGAGCTGCGCGCGCATAAGGCCGAGCTTGGCCGGCTGGTGTCGATCGAGGTCGGCAAGATCCCGTCCGAGGGCCTCGGCGAAGTGCAGGAGATGATCGACATCTGCGATTTCGCCGTCGGTCTTTCCCGGCAATTGTACGGCCTGACCATCGCCACCGAGCGTCCGGGACACCGCATGATGGAAACCTGGCATCCGCTGGGCGTCGTCGGTGTCATTTCCGCCTTCAACTTCCCGGTCGCGGTATGGTCGTGGAACGCGGCGCTGGCGCTGGTCTGCGGCGACGCGGTGGTGTGGAAGCCGTCGGAGAAGACGCCGCTGACCGCACTTGCCTGCGAGGCGATTTTCAAGCGCGCCGTCAAGCGTTTCGGCACGGATGCGCCGCAGGGGCTGGCGCCGGTGCTGATCGGCGATCGCGCCGTCGGCGAAATCCTGGTCGATCACCCCAAGGTGCCGCTGGTATCGGCCACCGGCTCGACCCGCATGGGCCGCGATGTCGGCCCACGCCTGGCCAAGCGCTTTGCCCGTGCCGTGCTGGAACTCGGCGGCAACAATGCCGGCATCGTCTGCCCGACCGCCGATCTCGACATGGCGCTGCGCGCCATCGCCTTCGGCGCCATGGGCACAGCCGGCCAGCGCTGCACCACGCTGCGGCGCCTGTTCGTGCATGACAGCGTCTATGATACCCTGGTTCCGCGTCTCAAGAAGGCCTACGAAAGCGTCTCGGTTGGCAATCCGCTGGAGACGTCCTCTCTGGTCGGGCCGCTGATCGACAAGGCCGCCTTCGACGCCATGCAGAAGGCGCTGAAGGAAGCCACCGCCCATGGCGGCAAGGTGACCGGCGGCAAGCGGGTCGAGAATGGCCATCCCGATGCCTATTATGTGCATCCGGCGCTGGTCGAAATGCCGAAGCAGGTGGCTCCGGTGACGGAAGAGACCTTCGCACCGATCCTCTATGTGATGAAATATTCGGATTTCGACGCCGTGCTCGATGAGCACAATGCGGTCGGAGCCGGCCTGTCGTCGTCGATCTTCACCCGCGACCTGCAGGAATCCGAGCGCTTCCTCGGCGTCGACGGTTCGGATTGCGGCATCGCCAACGTCAACATCGGCACGTCGGGAGCCGAAATCGGCGGCGCCTTCGGCGGCGAAAAGGAAACCGGCGGCGGCCGCGAGAGCGGCTCAGATGCATGGAAGGCTTATATGCGCCGCGCCACCAACACGGTGAACTATTCCAAGGCGCTGCCGCTCGCCCAGGGCGTCTCTTTCGATATCGACTGAGAGAAAAGCAATGACCGCGGTGCCAGTGATGGACAAGGTGAACTTTAGGTCGGCCTCCCGAATATCGGCGATCGGTGTGTCGCAGATCCTGAGGATCAGCGCCCGAGCCCAGGCCATGAAGCGGGAGGGCATTCCGGTAATAGTCCTGGGCGCGGGCGAGCCGGATTTCGATACACCGGACCACGTAAAGAAGGCGGCCTGCGATGCGGTCCACGCCGGCGACACGAAATACACAGCCCTCGACGGAACACCCGAGCTGAAACAGGCGATCCGAGAAAAATTCCGTCGCGAGAACGGAATTGACTACGCCACCGACGAAATTACGGTAGCGACCGGCGGCAAGCAGATCCTGTTCAACGCCATGATGGCGACATTGAATGACGGGGATGAGGTGATCATCCCTACCCCCGCGTGGACATCTTACCGAGACATCGTCGCCATCGGCGGGGGCAGTGCGATTTGTGTTTCGTGCAGCGCGAAAAACGGGTTCAAATTAGGCGCGAGGCAGCTCGCCGATGCGATCACGTCCAAAACGCAGTGGGTGATCCTCAATTCGCCTTCCAATCCCTCTGGCGCAGCCTATAGCGAAGACGAATATCGAACCCTGATAGAGGTGCTGCTGCGGCATCCCCACGTCAACCTGCTGGTGGACGATATTTACGAACACATCGTCTATGACGATTTTCGCTTCGTCACACCGGTTGGGCTCGAACCACAGCTGAAAGAGAGAACACTGACGGTCAACGGTGTCTCGAAAGCCTACGCGATGACCGGCTGGCGAATTGGCTATGCCGGCGGGTCCCGCGAGTTGATAAAAGCAATGGCGGTGGTGCAGAGCCAGTCGACCTCCTGCCCGTCATCTGTCAGCCAGGCGGCGGCGGGCGCGGCATTGTCGGGCCCGCAAGGATTTTTGGCGGAACGCACATTGAGCTTTCGTCGCCGACGCGATCTTGTCGTTGCCGAATTGAACGCCATTCCCGGAGTGCGTTGCCGGATGCCGGAAGGCGCATTCTATGCCTTCTCGAGTTGCCAAGGTCTGATCGGGAAAATGACACCTGGCGGCCAGCGGATCGATTCAGATAGCGACCTGTGCGACTATCTGCTAGAACATGCGCATGTGGCGGTGGTCCCCGGCGTGGCGTTCGGGCTGTCGCCATTTTTCCGCATCTCATATGCCACCTCCGAGGCAGAACTGCGGGAAGCCCTGCGGCGGATTACGGTTGCCTGCGCGCGACTCCACAGTTGAGGTTCGACCGGTAGGGTGACGAAGTGTGGGCCTTCGCTGGCAGTCAATGGCCTTTCACCTGCTGGCGCGCCTGTCTCGGCCAAACGGCAGATTTTTGTCACTTGCGGCGCGCGAAATCAAATCACTGGCACGTGAAATACTTTCAGTTGCCGGCGACAGGAAATGTAGCCACCTTTTGACACTACATCCCTTTCCTCGGGCTCGATCGCATCGAGTCATCCGCCCCGGCCCTCCTTTCGCGCGAGGGAGCGCTGGAACAAGTTGGAAGACATTCTTTCGAATCGAACATCTGATTTACAGCGATTGTGTCACCTCGTATGCCGCACCGAGATTTGAACCGAGATGACGATTTGGCTGACTTCAAGCGTCGTGAGGTCCGAGCGCTCGGCCAGCCAAAGACAGTGTATGTCAGCGGTAGTGGACCCGCTGTCGTCATTATGGCGGAGATGCCGGGAATAAGTCCTCACGTCGCCCGTTTCGCGCGATGGGTGCGGGATGCGGGGTTTACCGTGTACATGCCTTCTCTGTTCGGCCGCGATGGTGCCGTGCAGAGCGCCGACGAGGGCGCCGCAGTTTTTCGGCGAACATGCATAAGCACGGACTTCAGGGCTCTCGGAGGTGGTCTTGCCAGCCCGGTAACGGAGTGGCTGCGAGCTTTGGCAAGAATTGCACTGGATGAGTGCGGCGGTGTCGGAGTGGGCGCGATCGGAATGTGCTTTACCGGCAATTTTGCCCTGAGCATGATGCTCGACGAAGCAACGATCGCATCGGTACTATGTCAGCCCTCATTGCCGCTCGACAATCCGGCAGGAATTGAAATTTCCGCAGAGGAGATATCAACGATCCGCAAGCGCCTGGACAGAGAAAATCTGGACGTGCTGGCTTATCGTTTCGAGGGTGATCGTTTTTGCAGGGCCGAGCGGTTTGCGACGTACCGCCAGGCGCTTGGCAACCATTTCGTCGAACGAGTTCTACCTGACAGCGCGGCAAAACAGGATGTGCCGCCGTTTTTTGAGAAGCACGTGCGCTCTCCTCACAGCGTTGTCACCGTGCACCTAATCGACGAGCAGGGTCAGCCGACTATAGCCGCCCGGGATGAAATTATCGCATTTCTCAGGGGCAGGCTGACGAAGAAATAGAATGCCAAATCATACGACACAGATGGGGAAGACAAATTGCAAGAGTATGAGTTTATCACTGTCGACGTCTTCACCGATCGTCGTTTCGGGGGCAATCAGCTCGCGGTCTTTCCCGACGCGTCGGGACTTTCCACTCAACAGATGCAGCAGCTTGCCGCCGAATTCAATCTGAGCGAGACGACGTTCGTCTTTCCCCCTGACAATCCCGAAAACACAGCCAAGGTCCGTATCTTCAATCGAACGGACGAGATGCCGTTTGCAGGACATCCTACAATCGGGACCGCATTTGTCGTTGGCGCAAAGGAAAGCTCTGACACCCTCCGCCTCGAACAGAAGGCAGGGCTGGTTGAAGTACGCCTCGACAGGGATCTCAACCGATCCATCCAACGCGCCAGTCTTGATGCGCCCCAGCCACTAAGTACGGGTATGGAAATAAGTGTCCAATCGGTGGCTGATGCCATCGGAATTCCCTCAACCGGAATTATCACCTCCACCCACCTTCCTATCACGGCCTCGGTCGGTGTCGAGTTCGTCATTGTCGAGGTTGAACGCCAAGCCCTCGCTACGGCTGCCCCGGACTTGCCCGCATTCCGACGCGCCGCCGCAGCTCATCCCTCAAGCGGCACACGCTTTTCCGTCCTCTTTTACTCTCGTGACGGCAACAAGGTCCGATCCCGTATGTTCGCGCCAATAAGCGGAACGTGGGAAGATCCTGCCACTGGCAGCGCAAACGCCGCGATGGTTGCTCTGGTTCTTTCGCGAACTGGGCAAGACAGCCTTGCCCTGGAAGTAAGCCAAGGCATCGAGATGGGAAGGCCCAGCCTGATAATGGTTGAAGCCCGCAAGACACCTGACGGCATCCGGTCCAGAGCCAGCGGCCAATGCGTCGAGGTTCTGTCAGGCACCGCCAAGGTCTAAGGGCAACGTCGCCGTCAAGCGCCCCCAAAATCACGTTTGGCGTAGTCCCTTGAAAGCATCCCTTTCGCCCTGCGGCCGAAACACGCATCGGTCACCGCCAAACGACTCCCAATGCGTAGCTGGCGGCTGCGAAGATGGTGACTGCGCCCGAACCGTACCGATCGGCAAGCATGCCTGCGAGTACCGGCCCAACGAGTTGGCCAACACCGAGCGAGGTCGCGGCTAGGCTGAAAACGCGGGCGTAGGCGGCATTGCTGATCCGCTGTCTTACGCAGGCGGTGATGATCGCGGGCGTAGCAGCCAAGCCCTACGAAGAAGGAGGCCAGCAGTGGATAGAGCGCGCCTTCAAATCCAACCAACCAAGCCCCAACAGCTCCACAGAACAGGGCGACGTTTAGAGCGGACATCCTTATGCTAGGCGTCGAAAGCAACACCGCTGTCAGGGGGCACCCAATAGTCGTTGCTACGCCCAGCACAATCCAACTGGCCGACATGACGGTCATTGGAACACCGCTCGACGCAAGCCGCGCGCCGGCAACGTCGAATAGGCGATGTAGGCGATCCCGAACATGCGTCAATCCTTCGGGCTTCCTCTGTTCGAAGACTGGGTTGAGCGCGGGACCGCATCCCGACATTCAGTCCTCAGGCCGAACGTTCCCCTCATCCAAAGATCAGTCGCGTTCATCCCCATATCGCCACATGTTTTTCGGTCATCGTGGGGTGCGATTCCCCACATGAGCGGCCCTCAGCAAAAGACGAAAGGAACTTGCTTGAAAAACTCTCCATTGGATCCCGATACTCCATCAGCATCCGGGGATCATGCAGCGTATCAGCTTCTGGAACCGACAAACCGCGTACGGGAAAATACGATGAGTGAGGCAATAAAAGAACACTCGAGCGACTTGAGGAGCATCCATGCCCTCTGAGCAGACCATCAGATTGCGACCGGCCGAACCGGGAGACGTGGCACCGATCACAGACGTGGTCTGCATGGCTTATGCGAAATGGATCCCGATCATCGGAAGAAAACCGCGGCCGATGACCGTCGACTACGAGAAGGCCGTCCAGGAACACGACTTCGACCTCGCCCATTTGGATTCAAGATTGATAGGGTTGATCGAGACGATCCTGCACGATGATCATCTTTGGATTGAAAACATTGCTGTAAGGCCAGAAGACCAAGGCCGAGGAGTTGGCCAGGAGTTACTGCGTCATGCCGAAAAGAAGGCTTTGTCGGCTGGGCTTCGAGAAATCCGATTGCTCACGAATGCCGCCTTCGAAACCAATTTGAACCTCTATGGAAAGATCGGATATGTGACCGACAGACGTGAACCATTCATGGGCGGAATCACCGTCTACATGAGAAAGCAGATCGGCTAACCCTCGACCGGTCCATCTTCTTTTAGATGTGTCTGCCCTTCACGGCGGAATGTCTTCTTGCCGTAGTCGTTCAGCGGTGCGCCCTTGGGTGGCGTCTCCATGACTGAGGGATTCCATGCCCGGCAACTGGGCGGTCCGCTCGACAATCGTTTGCGAGGTCAGATTTCCAGCAACGCGATAGAGGATACACACGTCCGAAAACCCGGAAGAACCTGGCGCGAAGGCGGACAAACTCAAGTCCAAAACCCAATCTCTCTAGTTGCCCCAGAATCCTCCGTAGGTGATTCAGGGGATCACTCAGGCGGAACTTCGTGAACTGCATGTGTTACCCGCTGCACAGGCTGTGGGTTATGACGCTATCCTGCTTAGTTTGATGGGACAGCGAGGGAGCCCTCGCCCAGGATCACTGTCAGACCGCCGACCCGCATATTTGAAGTTTGGCCGGCTCGCACATCCACAGATGCTTCGATGACGCTTGGCCGCCCCATTTTTACGCCTTGGTCTATCGTGATTGCCAGTCTTCCATCCCCGGCAACGACACGCTTTGCCAGCGAACCGACCAGGGCAACAGCGGCCGCGCCGGTGGCTGGATCCTCATCGACCCCGAGAGCTGGCGCGAACATCCGCGCATAGAGACGCTCGGACGTAGGCTTGCCTGCAAATAAAAGGAAGTTTGGCGCCCACAGGTCCTTTCGTTTCGCGTTCCAGGCATTGCGGTCAAGGACAGCCCGATCAACGGCTTCGCGCCCGGCAAGCTGGACAACACAGAATGGGACACCTGCGCTTGCGAACCAGGCTGCGGCAATATCCGCTTCAGCCAATGTGAGCAAATCTGCCACGAGTGCATTCGTAGGTGTAAAACCAGGAGAATCGATAGGACGATCGATCTGGAACCGGGCCGCTATGCGGTCGCCGCGCAACTCTACATCGACCCGAATGTCGCCGATCGCCTCTTCAAGAACGAACTGGCCTGCGCCCAGCCCCCGCTGACCGAGTACTGCAGCAGTGCCGACTGTCGGATGCCCGGCAAATGGCAACTCAGCCTGGGGGGTGAATATCCTGATTTTGGCGGCGTTGACCTTGTCCCTTGCGGGTAACACAAAAGTCGTCTCCGAAAGATTCATCTGCTTAGCAATGGATTGCATTGCCAGATCCGACAATCCCCTCGCGTCCGTAAAGACCGCAAGTTGGTTTCCGCCGAAATGGGTCTCCGCAAAAACATTCGCGATCACGAAATGGAATGATTGCATGCCGCGGCCCTTCAGTTAGCAATCAGGTCGATTTCGACAGTGGCACCCAAAGGCAACGCCGCGACTCCGATACATGTTCTGGCCGGAAATGGCGTGTTGAAGTGGCGCGCGTAGACCTCATTTACCGCGGCAAAGTCCGAAATGTCAGTGAGATAGACCCCAACTCGAACGACGTCGGCCAATGTCTTGCCCGCTGCCTCCAGAACCACCTTGAGATTTGCGAAAATCTGCTCAGCCTGCGCTTTGACATCACCCGGGATCAACTTTCCCGTCACCGGATCCTGAGCCACCTGGCCACTGAGGTAGATGGCACTGGTGGCTTTCATGGCCGGTGAAAAAGGTCCTGCGACAGGGGCGAGCTTTTCAGATGTAATCGCGTGGCGCGTCATGGTGGTTCTCCAGGTTAAAGGGAAAGAATGGTGGCGCCAGTCGTCTTACGATTCTCGAGTTCGCGGTGCGCTGTTTCCGCCTGCGCCAACTCATAGCGTTGGTTCACGGAGACCCGGACCTTCCCGCTGCCAACGATTGCGAAAAGATCGGCCGCAGCGGCCTCGAGATCGGCGCGCGTCGCGGTGTAGTTGAAGACCACTGCTCTCGTCAGAAACAGTGACCCCCTCTGCGCCAGTTGCGAAACTTGGATGGGAGGCACGGGGCCCGACGAAGCCCCGCTCACCACCATCAGGCCATGTGGTTGCAGGCAATCGAGTGATCCAAGGAACGTGTCTTTTCCTACGGAGTCGAAGACGACAGGAAGTTTCTTTCCATCGGTAATCTCTCGCACTCGGCTGACGAAGTTCTCCCGCGTGTAGACGATGGGATGATCGCAACCATGCTCTCTGGCAATTGCGGCCTTGTCCTCGCTCGACACGGTTCCGATAACGATTGCGCCGAGCGCTTTGGCCCATTGTGTCATGAGCAGTCCAAGACCACCCGCCGCAGCATGGATCAGGATCGTGTCGCCCGACTTCACTTTGTAGACTTGCCGCAGGAGTACCTGGGCGGTCAGTCCCTTCAGCGTGATTGCCGCGGCAAGATCGTTGGAAACATTCTCGGGAAGGCTTATCAGTCTGTCGGCATTTATGATGCGCGCCTCGCTGTAGCTTCCAAGCGCCCCTGCGTAGCTCACCCGATCGCCGACCTTCAGGGATTCGACATCCGGCCCGAGCGCTTCAACCACGCCCGCGGCTTCCATACCGGGTATGAACGGCAAGGGCGCAGAATAGAGTCCCGTGCGGTAGTAGACGTCAATGTAGTTCACCCCGACTGCTGTGTGGCGCAGCCTCACTTCCCCGGGCCCAGGCAAGCCAATGTCGACAGACTGAGATTTCAGGACTTCTGGACCGCCTACGGCACCAATCTGGATAGCTCGAACCATTCATTCGCCTCCTGATCTGAGCTACGCGGCGGCGGGACAGGGTCCGCCACGCGTACGCAAAGCATACGTCTCGACATAGCGGCACCGGCTGGTTGCAGTTCGCCATCAAGGTCCATCGGTGCCTGGGTAAGGCATCTCTATCATCGGTGTTGCCAGCAAGGAAAAGAATGTTAGGAATGCACAGGATTAGAAAACGTGATGGCGGCTATGATCAACGTTCTCGACCTCGGCCTTGTTCGTACATTCGTTGCGGTGGCTGAACATGCCGGAATGACGGCCGCCGGCAACGCTTTGCATTTGACGCAAAGTGCCGTCAGCCAACAAATCAAACGCCTGGAGGAATCCCTTGGAACATCGCTGTTCATCCGGGACCGCAGGGGCTTGCGCCTGACCCGCACCGGTGAGCGTCTCCGGAGCAGAGCTATCCGCCTGCTAAGCCTGAACGACGAGATTATCTCGGAAATGACCGCCACTGGTCCCTCTGGCCGCGTCAGGGTCGGCGTGCCGCTCGACCTCGTCGGAAATACGCTTTCGGCAATTCTGAAAGCCTATGTGGAAGCGTATCCCCTGGTCGAGGTATCCCTGCTGTCCGGCTCATCGACGGAACTGAAGAAGCTCGTTCTTGGTGGGGAGATCGACTTGGCTATCGTTGAGGAGAGGGCCTCATCGTCAGGTGGCAATTGCCTGGGCGTCGAAAGACTGGTTTGGGCCGGCGCGAAGCAAGGACGAGCCTATCGCAAGAAGCCCCTTCCCGTTTCGATGGTTTCGGAGACCTGTGCGTTTCGGCCGGCGGTCATAGAGGCGCTGGACAAGGCGGGGCGAGACTGGCGCACCGTATTCGAGAACGTTAGTATGGAAGCAACCGCAGCGACGACCCGCGCCGACCTTGCGGTTTCGGTATGGCTTGAAACATATGCTCCCGCTGACCTTGAGATTCTGGGGCCGGAATGCGAGGTCCCTCGC
This sequence comes from Mesorhizobium qingshengii, assembly GCF_900103325.1. Classification (GTDB taxonomy): domain Bacteria; phylum Pseudomonadota; class Alphaproteobacteria; order Rhizobiales; family Rhizobiaceae; genus Mesorhizobium; species Mesorhizobium qingshengii. The sequence continues at coordinate 128,725 of NZ_FMXM01000015.1, forward strand.
CTGCCGTCTTTTGCGATCAATCTTTACGGCCCGGCTCAGAACGCCAGCGCGGCGGTGCGCTCGTTCGAATCCCACCTTCGCAATGGCTTCATGAGGGAGCGCCGCGCGGCTTAAGTTACCTGTCGCAAAAGGTGGCAATCCTAGAACGATGATTTCCGGCGGCGGCCACGACGTATTCTTCGGTCCGTCTAGAACTCCACGCCCACCCTCGCATTGAAGGTGTGATCCTGACTGCCTGAAGCCAATTGTCCACTGTAGGTCACACCGAAAATGGCGTCGTCTGTAAGGTTCAGGTCGATGGCGGCTTCGACGACCGCGACATCCCTGGCGATCGGCACGCCGACAATGTCGAACGCTTCGGAGCCGCCAAAGGTAAATGTGGAGAGTGGGATTGTATCGCCATAGGCATGGCGCCAGCCGATTGTCCCGTTTGTCGTGACCCGTATGCCCGAGAGGTCGAAGCTGGTCGAGGCTCGCAGCCCAAACGTTGTAGAGGTTGCTTCTGTGGTCTGACTCTCGGCATGAAGCGCGCTTGCGCCCCCGCTTTCCGAATAGGCATCGGTGTGAAGGCTCACATACGACAGGTTGGCGAAGGGCTCGAAGGCTGCCGGGACGGCATCGATACGGTAGCCGGCCTCGCCGAAGACGTGGAAAGTGCCAGCGCCATATTTGGCCTGCAGACTGTCGGCGAAGCCGGGAAAGGTGACCGTGCGGCCGGTCTCGATGTTGTGCCATACGTAAGCCGCGCCGGTGCGCAGGCCAAACTGGTTCCATTGCGCGCCGCCATAGAGCCCGAAATTGTAGTTTGCGGAATCGCCGGACGAGGCCCGATCCTCTACGTCGATATTAGTGTGGCTATATCCGGCTATCGCACCGAGGCGCCAGGTTTCGAAAGCAGGGCCGTCGACACCGAACACGACCCCACCGGTGGAGCGCTTCAGCGACGCATTGCCATCCTCCTCCGCATGGCCCCAAGATCCGAAGGCGGTGCTCCAGGCGGCAAATTGATCGGTCGTGGCGGGAGCGAGTTCCGGTCCTCCCTCACCGAACGCCATCACGGGCAGCGAAGCAGTGGCGCCAGTTCCAGAGAAGGCCGCGCGCAGCCTCTCGTTGATTGCATTGAGAACGAGGCGGGTGTCATTGATCAGCGCTGTTTTGGCCGAGGCATGGATCTCGCCAGTCAATTGGTCGAAGGCGGTACGGGTGGCCTCGGAGTCACCTTGCAGGGCGATGGCGTTCCACAGTGGATTGCCGGAATTGAGACTGTCGATGGCGCCAGCGACCGCCCGTTGGTTCGGTGTGATGCCGACCTCGGCGAACTCGATGTCGTTGCGGATCAGTTCCAGCGTCACGTCGTTGCCGTCCCCTCCGGCGTAGTCGAGCTTCTCGTCCAGGAACAAAAGGTTCTTGTTGACGGCACCGAACACGCCGGTCACCGCATCCGTATCGTCATTGTCGATGATGTTGAAAGGTCCGTTGGAGATATTCCAGCTGGAAGCCGAGTTCGGCGACATAAGCAGGTCGAGCGTGGCGCCGGAAATATCCACCGTGCCGGAAACCTTGACCTGGTCGGCTGCGGCGGGTGTCGCCTCGATCTGCAACGTGCCATGGTTGACGTAGTTTCCGGCAATAGCCTGCGTGCCGATCGAATTGCCAGGCGCATGCACGCCGCCGGCATCGATCGTCATGGCTCCGACGGTACCGGTGCCCCCCAGCCCGGCGCCCGTTCTCACGGCGACAGTGCCGTTCAGGCTGCCGTTGACGGCAAGCGACCCAGCGACCAGTTCCATACCGTCGACAAGAGTGACGTCGCTGCCAAGCGCCCATTTTCCGCCTGCGGCATCAACTTTGGCCGACGCAAAATTCAGAAAATTTCCCTGGAAGCTGCCGCTGCCCGAACCTGTCAGCAGTAGTGTATTGGTTCCGGCCTCGGCATCGATGTTTCCTTGAACGGATGCACCGGTCTCCAGCTTCAGGCTCGAATTCCCCGAACCGAGCTTCACGTCGCCATTGATGATACTTCCCTGAAGTAGGGACAGGTCGAACGATCCCGTACCTCCCTGTATCGCCGCCTGCGCTCCTGTGATGGTCGCATTTGCCACACTCATTTGTGTCTTGCCGCTGCCGCCGAACCTGACACCAATGCCGTTTGCGCTTGAAAGTCCGCCAGTCACGACGCCGCCAGTTATGGTGACCTCGGTGTCTCCCGAGGTTACAACGGAGAGACCATGGGTTCCTCCGTTCAGCGCGCCGGCCGTTTGCGTGAAGGACGCGGCGCCAGTCGTCTGCAATGCGACGGCATGCACCTTGGTGGCTGTTATCGTGCCGGAATTGGTAACATCCGCCGTTCCTTGCGAAACGAAAAGGCCGACATCCCGACCTTCGATGGTTCCGGAATTATCGGCTGCCACATTGCCGTTCTGTAGCAACACCCCATAGATCGGACTGGAAAAAGAAGCGTCACCTTTAGCAGTGTAGGTGCCGGTGTTCGTGAAGGTGAAGTCGCCGCGGCTCCAAAGACCTTGTCCGATGTTGGTGAATTCGATCGTTCCGGAATTGTTGAGCGATCCACCCCCATTCATGATGACGCCGAAGCCGCCACCGTTGCTCGAAACATTTCCCTTGTTGACGAACGTTCCGGGGGTCGGAGACGTCGCGAAGACAACGCCTCCAAGCAGGGTGCCCCGGTTTTCGACATTGCCACCGGCAAGGACATGAACGGCTATCTGGCTGCCAGAAATCAACCCGTCATTCTGGACGTCTGCCACCCCGCCCTCAATCACCAAGCCCTTGCGCGAACCCTCCACCTTTCCGGTCGAACTCACATTGACTGTTCCGCCCGCTCGTAGCCAGATGCCATACACGTCATTGTCCACATCGAGGACTTTGACCAAGCCGTCGACATTGACCGTCCAGACCCCCAATCCCGGAGAGAGGTAGGGTTGAATGGCGTGATTGCCTCCGGACTGCGTTGTCACGGAACCTGTCTGCGTCACGTTGACGGTTCCTGTCGACTCTACGACGGACGACACCGGGACGGTAGTTGCAGTCGAAATGGTAATCGTCTCGGCCTGGGATTGACTGGCCCATACGCTCGCGGCGATTGCAATCACGGACGCAGAAGAGCGGAAAAAATAACCCGCGCAGACTGCGTGTTTGTCCAAATTTGTTTTCCAACGCGCAAACAACTTCATGAAAATTCCCCCGAACCGTCAAAGGGATATCGCGTCCAGCTCCAGTGAGCGTCAACTCGAGGCTCCTCACCTTCAGTTGAAGAAATTTCATGCAGAGATCTGGAGCGAACTACGATCCTCGACTTGTCGAGGAAAATCCGGACCGATCCAGTCGACGAAGGCTTTCTTCCGCGTGCCTCTGCCACGCCTCACAAACAGGAAAGCCCGAACAGTCCAATTCCACATGTCGCCACTTTTGATAGGCAGTGCAAAAACGATGTCCGCAAGGGTCAAAGCATGGCGGCAAGCTGCTCACGTGGACGCTCGTGGATTGATGTCGACGTAAGAGTCCTTGTCGGGATTCCCATGGCCTTGGCGGCGTGCGAGTCTGCGGGACGCATACTGGCGTCACGTCCATCTGAGTTCGACCGATCGCAAGCGCTTGCAGGCGATCGTCGATGACCGCAACTGTCCCCAGAAGCATGTCTGGCGCGCCCGGATCGTGGTGGCCAGGGCCAATGAGCTGGGCACGCGGCGGTCATGCGTGCCGTTGGCGTCAGCAAGACGGGGTCGTTTGCAGGAGGGAGCGAAATACTACCTTAAGCTTCCCGCGAGAACCGCCCGGCTTGGTCGGATGGGATGCAGTTAGTTTCTGACTCCCAATGCGAGACGACAGGCCAATCCTGCGAAGACTGTCGCGAGAAGATACTGCGGCAGCTTCCTGAACCGGACCAAACCGGTGACACGACTGCGGATATGTCCGCTCAGCAAGACAACCGAGCCATTTACGACAAAGCCGATTCCGTTCAGCACGGTAGCCAGAACCAGCATTTGGACGGTGAGTGCCCCCGCCTCTGGGTGCACAAACTGAGGAAACAACGCCAGGACAAAGAGGGCCATTTTCGGATTTAGAAGATTTGTTGCCAGACCTTCGCCGAGAATCCGCTTCATTGAGAACCGTTTTAGGGTCGATGTAGGGGAGAAATGCGTGCCCTCAGAACGAATAGTTTTCCAAGCTAAGTACATCAAATAGGCGCAGCCAGCCCAGCGAATGATCTCGTATGCCATTGGAACTGCGACAAAAAGCTGTGAAAGTCCCAACGCTGCTGCGAGGGCATGGCAATATGTGCCGAGTGCTATACCGGCATAGGTCAGAAACCCTGCAGCTCGCCCCTGGCTTATGCTGCGTGACGCAATGAGAAGCATATCGGGCCCGGGCGTGGCAGTGAGCACGACACACGCGGTGGCAAAAAGCATGATTGTGGAGAAATCCGGCATATCGTTTTCCTTCGAGTTGGCCGGAATTCCGAACTATCAAAATCCATTAAGATGACAAGCCTGAACCGATGACAAGTTGCGAATAGTCAGTTCTCCGACATCAGATGAGAGCCCCGTGTTCGCGTAACGATATCAGCCACGGTGTTTTTGCTGATGGCCATATCGCGGGCGATCCAGCGATAGCTACGCCCCTCGGCGACAACGGCGAGCACCTTCGGGGCGAGGCGATCTCCTTTCGGACGTTGGCCTGTCTGGCGGCCGAGTTTCTTTCCCCGCGCTTTTGCGGCGGCGAGACCGGATTTGACGCGCTCACTGATGGGGTCACGTTCGAATTCCGCAATGCCCGACAGGAAGGTCGCAAGCATCCTCCCGTGTGGAGATGACAGATCGAAGGTTATCCCGTTCATGGCGATGACGGAACATTCCAGCTTTCCAATTTGCGGAGCGTATTGAGTAGATCGATCGTTGAGCGTCCCCAACGCGAAAGCTCAGTAACCAGGATCACGTCAATCTGTCGAGACTGAGCAAGCGCCATGATTTTGCGTCGCTCGGCTCGGTCGAGCTTCGCGCCGGAACCTGTGACTCTGCACGACGGCTCCAGCGGCCATACCGGCAGGGAGCCTCAGAACATCGGGCCAATTTTCACGGATCAGCCGGATGTTGATCCGTCCGCCTGTCAGCGGCTGAAGAGCAGGCGGTACGTGATCGGGAGCGGGGGCAGCGGCTTCCTAGGCAGCCCTTTGCTGCGAAGATCGCGAACGGAGCGGGACCCGTCCGTAGCCAGACGACCGCGGTCTTGGTACCCCTCAGCCTGCGTCTACGACAAACATGCGTGCTTCCTGCGCCGCGTCGCGCTCAACCTTGATCGGCGCGTACTCCGGTGACTGATAAAACGCCAGCGCGTCGTTCAGGGTCGCGAATTCGAAGATGCCGGCCATGGGCAATGGCGCCACGTCCCCTTCCAACATCTGGGCCACCGGCCCGAAGTGGAGGATGCGGCCTCCTGCTGTCTGTAGCGCCGCCTGAAAGCGCGGCGCCAGTGCGGCTTGCCTGGCCGGATCTTTTATACGCAGATTGACGTGGACATAGGCCGTCATGGCGCGGCTCCCTAACAATACTGCATATACAGTATTATGTGAGTGGGAGCTTGTCGAGACCTGCAAATGACAGAGGCTTCTGATCTCTATCGCCGCGTCGAAACCGAGTGCCCGGCCTTCCAGGCCCGGGTCACAGCGCGGGCGCTCACGCGCTACTACAATGCCTGCTTTCGGCCCTTGGGGATCACCGCAGAGCAGTTCAGCCTTCTTGTGGGGATTGGCGGCAGCCACGAACCAACGCTCGCTGAGTTGGCGGCGCGCGCTGGGGTCGACGCCACCACTCTCAGCCGCAACGTGAAGAGCCTCGAGCGGAGGGATCTCGTGCGCAGCCATGGGGGGCGGGGCCGAACCGGCAAACGCCTGGTACTTACCGACGGAGGGCGCCGGCTGATGAACGACTCAATGGCCGCGTGGGAGCGCGCCCAGGTCCGGTTGGCTGAGGCTCTTGGCGAGGAGACATCGCGTGCAGCCCAGAGCGTCATGTCCCAGCTTGCAGTCGCTGCGCAGGCTGCGGCCTCGGCTATCTCACCAACCGATTCCTCAGGTACCTAGCTCGGGACACCCGCTACCCGAAAGCATCGCATTAGCCGCTGCTGGTGTGGGTAGCAGTGCCCACTGTTCGATCTCCCGGGTTACCACTTCACCCCGTAGCGGGCGTTGGCGAGGCGTCCGTCAAACCACCAGATGGCGGACTGGCCTCTCGCTATCTGTCGTCGTGCGGCGGAGTATCGCACATCGGTACCAACCGTCTGATTCAATCCACTTGCTCCATCTATCGTCACGAGTATCGCCAGCGGCCGGTCGATCAAGGCATAGTCCAAGCGTTGCCCGAGTGCAGTCAGGCGGTCAACAGCCTACAGTTTACTGCTACAAATTTTGCTCGACCGAAGGAGCGCCGTATCCTTATGTATTGGAAAACATTGTATAATTTCGGTAGGAAAAATGTGCATTGAGGGTCCTGGCGCCCCAGCCATCATCTATTTTGTTTTGATAATAAAATCAGACACTTACAGTGATTCTAGGTGCACAACTAACGGTTATCAAGCTCGGCCAGCAGCCGCGCCAGCTTGGCAGGCATGCCAGGAATATGGCCGGCGATCGCAAGTGCGGTGTTGCGCAGCAAACGTGCTGGCGCGGATTTAAGGGTTGCTGCTCGTGTCATTCGATCAGTCATCGTGACCACATCTAACGCGATCTCATGGCGGCGCGCCGCCCATGCATCCAGCGAGGTGGTGGCGCTCGACCCGACAGCTTCGAGCAGAGGTTGAACGAGGGATACGGCATCCTGGATGCCCGTGTTCATACCTTGCCCGCCTGCCGGGCTGTGCACATGCGCGGCGTCTCCGCATAGCAAGATGTGTCCCACGCGTGGCGTGGCGGTGACACGATGTTGAAGGTGGAAACGCGAGCTCCAGACAATTTCCTGGATTGTCGATCCCGCGCTCTGTGGCCCGCGGGTGTCAAGAATGCGCTGCAGGAACGCGATATCGGGATGCTCGGGGGCCGTGTCAATGGTAGCGACGATCCGATAGCCCTCATCCGGCAACGGCGCGACCACCACCAATCCTGCAGGCGAAAAAAACAGGCTGACCTCATCGCGGGAGAGCGGCCAGTTCATCCGGACATCGGCAAGGACGAAGCTTTCCTCGTATGCACCGCCTTCGAAGGCGACACCGGCGGCGGCGCGCACCACGCTATGGGCGCCGTCACAGCCGATCAGCCAGTTGGTTTGGATCTGCTGTTCAGCTTTGCCATCTCGCTTGATTGCCAGATCAACGCCGTTGCCCCGCACATTGACCGCAACCACGTCCACCGGACGTTCGACCTCACCGCCAAACGCGCGCAGCCGTTCCAGAAGGATGCCCTCGGTTCGGTTTTGCGGGCACATGATTGTGAATGGATACGGGGTATCAAGGCCGGAAAAGTCGACCTCCATCAACACCTTGTCACGATCATGAATGCGGAAGATCGGAACCTTGACCCCTTCCGCGAGCAGTGCAGCGGTTGCTCCGAGGGGCGCAAGGACCTCCAGCGTCCGCGCATGCACAACCGCGGCGCGCGACGTGTTCGCGCCTTCCGCCTGCCGGTCGAGCACCAACGGTGTCGCCCCCTGCCGTCGAAGTTCGGCGGCAAGGGCCAGTCCGCTTGGGCCGGCCCCGACGATGACGATTTCAGGATGAGAAGGTAGCGCGTTCATGGCATACTCCAAAAAATGCGAACAGGTGTTCGCATTCAACGTTGCGTGAGGCGATTTGGTTCAGAACCTCGTAAATAAAAGTGCGAGGTCTCAAGCGCAGCGGCCGCTTAGGTCTCAACCGAACCGTGACCGCATTCTGGCTGCCGCGCGCCATGTCTTCGCGATACACGGGTATGATCGCGCGACCATCCGGTTGGTGGCCGCAGAGGCGCGAACCGCGCCGTCCATGGTGATCCGCTACTTCGGCAGTAAGGATGGGCTGTTTGCGGTGGCGGTTCAATTCGAACTGCGCCTACCTGATCTGACTCGCCTTCCAAAGGATGACCTCGGGGCACACCTGACGCGGCATTTTCTGACCCGGTGGGAACAAGCGCCGTCCGGCGGGGAATTGGGCGCGCTCCTTCGCGCGGCCGTCAGCAGTGAGGAAGCTCGCCAGCGCTTGATAGAGATTTTCCAGGGCCAGCTCCAAGTTGCGGTTGCGGCGATTAGCAGCCCCGAGGATGCAGACAGACGGGCGGCCCTGATCGCGAGCCAGTTCCTTGGACTTGCACTCACGCGATATGTGCTGGCTCTTCCCGCCTGTGTTGCGATGGAGCATGAGGTGATCATCGCCAACGTCGGCGCGACCGTTCAGGCGTATTTGACCCGAGGCCTTTCTGTGCGCGGCGATTAGGACCGTCGAGCGCCGATGGATACGATCATAGGGAGCCTGTCCCTGCGCGGTATAGCACCGGCTCACATTCTGACTCGCGCAGACATTTTGCGGCTTCCGGAATAATCCGTTCGCAAGGTCACTTGGTTCCTTAAGGCCACCGCGAATATACGGCATCATTAAACTGGATACGGAAGAACTAAGCACTGAGTTTCAGTGTGTAGGCTGTCCGCTCGGCCCTTCCGGAATAATTCGACGTGCCAGAGGTCGACAAAGGGGGAACTCCCCGCCTACCTAAAGCGGCTAGTCGGACGTGTCACCGCTTCGCAAATCGCTTCCGCGTCCACCGCATCATCTTTCCGCGCTTCACATAAGCTTCACGTAGGACGGGTATCCGGCATGGGAGTCAATGGTCCGCTGATTGGAAGTCAATGGTCCGCTGATTGGAAGTTACTGGGCCACTATCTGGAAGGCCTGGAGGGAAAGCCTTCCGCCTGATCGACGCTGCGTTCGCCGACGCGCCCCCTTCTGCGGGGAGATTCCCCAGGATGTGCGGAAACCCGCCGGTCAGTCGAGCGTGCCCGGCGGTCCTGCGTCTGCTCAACCGCAAACAGCTTTTGAGGCATGGACCGCACGTTCCGGGCGTTGGCCGATTCCACCCGGCGCGGCGTCCAGCAACGGCTGATAGACGAACCTGGGCTTTCGGTCGGCGAGCTCGCCGGGTCCTTTTCGCTGAAGCTTCCCGGCATGACCAAGCATCTTGAATTCTTCTCACTTTCCGGTCAGCGGCCGCATGACAACCTCAGGAAAGCGCCGGCCAGCGGGCAGGACATTGCCGCACGAATGACCGCTCTGGAAACGTCCTGCGAACGTCCGCCCATGGCGCAACCGCGATCTCCGGCATGGTCGTTGGCATGTCTGGTTTTAGGCAGTGAGAAAGGCACTCTAAACGGCCAACATGAGGCGATAGCTCACAGGTATAGTCCTTGCACCTGTGGCATCTCTCTGAGGCAATCCCATTGTCGATGGCGGAGCAAAATAGCCGTCGTTCGCCAGAGCGAGGGGCAAGCGCACAGCTGTCAGGCGTCAATACCCGTTTCTGAGGATGGAAATCCCCAGCCGGATCGGCAAACTTCCGGGCTGAGGAGTGACTGCCATGAGCGCCCTAATCTACCATCTGACCGAAGATAGCGACGGAGCATGGATGATCGTGTTCGAACCCGAAACTCTGCACCTTTACATTGAATTTGTGAGGCCGGGCAGGACCACAAACCCCGCCCGCTGGATGACGATTGACGACTTTCTTGCACGACGGCCGCGTAACCCCGCTCACGGGCGTGCGATCGACAGTCTGGTGGCGTTGCTCCGCCGAGCGCTTGGCCGCGAAAGCCAGGTTCGCTTGGATCACCTTCAAAATCTTGAGCGGCGCCCCAAATAGGTCTGGCTGACGCCGAACTAGCCCGACGTGGAAGCGCCATTTCGGGTCCGCGCAATGACCATCGCCTCGCATTGGAGGCCTAACCTTGCTTTCGCGGGAGGTGACTTTCGAAGATCCTAAACCAGAACCGATAATCGGCTTCCCGACCCTCACTGCGAGCGTAAAGGGCACACCAGGCCGCGACCAGCGCGGTGCCGTCAAGGGTTGCCGAAGTGGCGAGTTCGCTTGCCTTCCCATGAACGTTTGCCGGAGTTTGTCTGTCAGGTTTCAGCATGATGATGTTCCTGCGTGAATGTCCGACGCAGGGGTTAAGTATGGCCGGACGTCAAAACTCTAGCTGAGCCACGATCGAGACAGTCCGTCTCGACTTTTCCGTGTCGTCCCTGGCAATCACATCACCTTCTTCAACAGCCTGATCCGATCTCCCTTGGTGTGATCAAATTGGTCCTCCTGTAAGCATCGAGCTCACGCAGCAGAAACTTGTTGGGCAAGCATTTCCAGATGCTGCCTGCAGATAGACCCGACAAGGTCATGCAGGATCGCCGTTCGTTCGCCAAGCCACTCCAACGCTTCAACGCTGATCTGGTAGTGTTCGGAATATCGTGCCTTGACGTAGGCCTCATTGAGCGTGTTGAACCATGCGCGAAAACGCTGCTGATCGCGCGGCCAGGCCTCAGTCAGCCGCAGATCATGTTCTTCTGCTAACGTGCGAAGAAAGTTCAAATTGTGCGATGGCGGGCTGTAGCTAGTCCTCGCTAGCAAGAATGTCGAATACGATTGTTCAATAGCTTGATGGAGCAAGAAGGCACCTTCTCTAAGCATGCCGTCTGCCAACGCCGTATTGAATAAGCGGTAGAAGTTCCTTGCGGAAGGCATCCGGCCCTCGAAATGCCCACGCGCTGATTTGAGCGCATCGGCGGGGCTCTGAGGTTTTGGTTCCGCTAAAGGCTCGTCATCGAGTTCATAAAGCACGATGCCCTGGCGACGTATATCGGAGAAGAAATACTGCCCCTGCCTGAGCGCGGTATTCACTTCCCGGCGAGAGTGCACGATCAGTCCGACCTGGGTAGAAACACCGCGATCGTGCAACAGGCGGTCGGCTGCCTTGTACCAGTATGTCGCAAAGTCCGTCAGCTTGCGGTTGTTGACGACAACCAGCAGATCGAAATCTGAACGGTAGCCCTTCATGGTGTGCGGCTCGTCGACCCAATCGCCGCGCGCGTAAGACCCAAACAGGATGATTTTGAGAATCCTGCCCTTTTTCTTGAACTCGGAAGAGCTGCCCTTGAGCGCATCCTCGAACTCCTCGTGCAGGATCTCGACGATGCGGGCGAGTTCCCGCTGCTTCGTCAATGGCAGGTGATCAAGACTGGTTTTCATCATGCGATAATTCGCGGTCCGCGATCTGCGTCAAAGGGTTAGATGGTGCCGTCGCGAAGTCCATACACACGGCCTTTCACCTGCATATCGCCACGGACCGAGTGCCACAACTCCTGCTTGTCATAAGCAATCACAGCGATTATGTTGCAACATAATCAAAAGGTCAAATGCGACATTCGACCGCCTCGCCGGCGTCAGGACGAGGTTGACCAGGCGCCCCTCGGCATCGAAGAGCGCGTGGACCTTAGCCGCGAGGCCGCCGAGGGAGCGTCTCATGCAACCAGCGTCACAGCCCCTCGAGTTCTGTCAATGGTAGGGACGGCGAAATCAGCGCGCTCAGGCCCATTGAGCGACCGTCCTTTTCACAGAAATGGCAATCAAGGCCTGCGATCAAACAGCCGGAATGCCGCGGAATTTCTGGCGTTCAAACCATCCCAGCCTATTCGCAAGGCTGAAGCTGGCAATGATGCGCGGCCAGTCCATGCATTTCGAATAGTGGTCAACCGCAGTCGGGGCTCACCATCGCCATTGGCGATCGACCGCGACTGGCCGCACCAGGTTGCGCTGCCGGATGACCTCTGAGTAGCAAGAGCCCTAGTGGGGCAAGCTTTGAGGCTTCGACACCCGATCGGAAAACGGTACGAGCACCGTGCTTTGAAACTCTGTTCTCAGGAAGTTTGCGAGTTGCCTGACCGGCAAGCGCGGTTGTTGTGGAAGAACCATCGCCAGGCGCAAGAGCGGGAGGTCCGGCATCCCATCTTCGGGCTCCAGCTTGCGCCACTCCGCTGGCACCGCGGCTTCCGGCAGGACCGTCAAGAGATCGCCGGAAGCAACCGCCAGCTGAATGCCAGCGATATCGGAAGACGAATAGACAATGCGCCAGCGCCGATCCGCCTGCTCGAGAGCAGACAAAATCTGCGGGCGAGCCCGGCACCCATCGGGGAAAAGAGCGAGTTGGACGCAGCTTGCTTGCTCGGGACGTCTGTTGGGCGCGGAACACCAGACCTGTTTTTCCAATCGGATGACCTCGCCTTTTGGATTCCCTGCGTTCTGCGTGATGATCGCTATGTCCAGTTCGCGATTCTCGACCATGTACTCCAGACGGTGCGAAAAATCGTACTGAAGATCGAGACTGACCGTCGGGTGTTGTGGAACGAAGCGCTGCATAAGCGCGGTGCCGAACAAGGTCAGATAGTCATCCGGCATGCCCAATCGCACCCGGCTTTCGTTTCTGCCCTCGAGAAGCGTCGCAAGGGCCTCGTCTTCGATCGCGCGAATCCTGCGCGCGTAGCCCAGCAGCCGCTCTCCGACCGGCGTTAGCGTTACGCGGCGGTGTCCTCGATCGAACAGTCGCAGATCGAGGCGTTCCTCCAACCTGCCGACCGCCATGCTGGCGGCGGCCTGGGTTCGACCAAGCCGCTCGGCGGCGGCGGTGAAGCTGCCTGTTTCGGCGACCGCGACGAAGGCTGCCAATGCATCGCTGTCGAGATTGCGCATTCATCCGGATCCAAGGTTTCGCCTGTTGATTATGTCAGATGATGACGCCTACAGCACACTAAATCTGACCTTGGCCCTTTCGCATCGCCCAGGAATGCGCTGCTTGCCGTGATCCGATCCGCGGCAGGCGAGGTATCAGCGACGCTTATGCTGCAATAACAAATCTGCGGTTTTCAGGTCCGCTGTCGCCGTTATTTTAGAACCGCGGCAACAAACAAGATCGCAAAGGGGAACCAATGACCAGGACCACGAAACCTCGCCTGATTCTTGCCTCGCTCGTCAGCGGCGTCATCTGCGGCTTAGGCCTGTGGGTGACGCAGGCAAGCGCCGAAACGACATTGCGGCTTGCCCATGCTTCGTCTCCAGATAGCCTTATCAACAAGGCGATAGAGAAGTTTGCAGCCGAAGTCGCCGATACCACGAAGGGATCGGTGAAAATCCAGATATTTCCAAACGCCCAGCTGGGCGATGAAGGCCCGATTGCCGATGGTGTCGGCGCAGGTGCCATCGACATCGGCCTTGGCGGAGCGGTCGATGCGATCGACCCTCGCCTGAACGTGCTTTCATTGCCGTTCCTGTTTCGCGACGCTGACAACGTCCACAAATTCCTCGACAGCGAGCAGGGACAAAAGGTGCAGCGCCTCGGCGAAGACCGTGGCTACCTCATGCTCGGTGTTCTGGATTCAGGCTTTCGCCAATTCGCCACAAGCAAGGCGATCGTAACGCCAGCCGACCTCGCCGGAGTCAAGATCAGGACGCCGCCAAACCCGGTCATTCTGGCCACGATGAAAGAACTGGGCGCGCTCGCCGAATCCATCCCTTTCGGTCAGGTCTACACAGCGCTGCAATCGCACGTCGTTGCGGCCGTCGAACCCGAAATGCGCGACTACTACGATTCCAAATGGTATGAGGTGGTCAAGAACCTTTCGATCTCGAACTATATCTGGACTGCCAACTGGTGGTACATGAACAAGGACAAGTTCGAGACCCTCACGCCAGACGAACAGGCCGCGGTGAAGAAATCCGCCTCCGATACCGTTGCCTGGTATCGCAGCGAGCTGACGGCGACATACGCCGAAACCCAGAAGAAGCTTGAGGCAAAAGGCGTCACGGTGACCACCGTGGATACGACGCCGTTCGTTGCGCTCGTCAAACCTGTCTACGACAAGTTTTCCAGTGAGTGGGGCGCCGATCTGGTGTCCGCGGTCAAGCAAGCCGCGACCTCCAACTGAGGTGATCCCCATGGAGCCCAATTCCTTGAATCCCCCGCCGGGCGGGCGGGGGTGGCTGGTGCTCGCATTCGAGCTCGTCGGCGTGGCCGCGTTCGTCGTCATGTTCGGCTCGACACTGCTCGGCGTCATCGCGCGCTTTTTCGAATTTGGAGGCGTCGAATGGTCCTTCGAGATCGCTGGTATCGCCTTCATCTGGATCACCTTCATCGGCGTGATCAATGCCGAGCTGCGGGGTGAAAACGTCGCATTCGAAGCGCTGAACCACGGCGCTCCCGCCCGCCTGAGGGCGGTCTTCGACATCATCGGAACGATCGCGTTGCTGGCAATCGGCATTGCCTTCATGGTCAGTGGCTGGGCGGTCTGGCAACGGTCATGGGCGGTGCCAACTTCCGTGCTGCGGATGCCCACCGGCGTGATCACCGTCACGGTGTTGATCCTGGGCGTGTCCGCGGTCTGCATCGCCGCCTCACGTGTTCCACGGGTCCTGGGCTCGCTGTCTTCGCCGGCCGGGAAAGGCGAAGCGCAATGACGATCGCGATCCTCATCGGAAGTTTTTCGTTCCTGCTTCTTATCGGTGTCCCGATCGCCTGGTGCATGGGCATCGCCAGCCTGCTGACGATCTATTTCGGCAACCTTGGCTTGCCGTTCGCCTGGTTCGCCCAGCAGACGATCAGGGGGGCGGACGCCATAACGCTGGCCGCGATTCCGCTGTTTCTGTTTGCCGGCGAGTTGATGAACCGCGGTGGGCTGACCGCGCGGATCATGCGGATGGCGGAACATGTTTTCGGGCGCATCAGGGGCGGCCTGGGATTGGTGAACGTCGCCACCGCCCTGGTCTACGGCGGTATCAGCGGGTCGGCCACCGCTGATACGGGCGCGGTCGGCGCGATCATGATCCCGGCAATGGCGGAGCGTGGCTATCCCAAAGCCTTCGCAGCGGCTGTGACCGCGGCGTCCGGAACGCTCGGCATCATCGGGCCGCAGAGCGTCATCCTGATCCTCTATGGCGTCCTGACAGGCACATCGATCGGCGGCCTGCTTGTCGCCGCGCTGGTTCCTGGCGCCTTTATCGCGGCGACCTTCATGGTGACCTCCTACATCGTCGCGCGGCGCAACAATTTCCCGCGCAACGACACACCCTCGTCATGGGGAGAAATCGGCCGCGATGCCATTGGTGCCTTGCCGGCGCTCTTGATGCCTGTTCTGGTTTTAGGGTCCATAATCGGCGGCATTGCCACGGCGACGGAAGCGTCTGCCCTTGCGGTCGTCTACTCGTTCCTCGTCGGCATCCTGGTCTATCGGGAACTTCCGATCCGTTCGCTCTACTCAGCCGCGGCCGCCGCTGTCGCCACGACGGGCGTGATCATGATGATCATGGCTCTGGCCACGCCATTCGGGTGGATTTTGACCGTGGAGCAGGTACCGGCGAACGCAGCCGCGTGGATTACCGGACTGCACACGTCGCCATTGATCACCATCATCCTGGTCTTGGCATTGTTGAAGGTCGTGGGCTTCTGGCTGGACCTCGGCCCCGCGCTCATCATCCTCGCGCCCATCCTTGTGCCAATTGCGCTCGCAGCAGGGCTGACGCCCTACCAGACGGGCATCGTGTTCACCATGACATTGGGCATCGGTCTGTTCACGCCGCCGATTGGAACGAACATCTTCGTAGTCTGCAAGGTCGCGAAGATCGACATGTGGTCGGTTTCGGTCTG
The DNA here is from genome assembly GCF_900103325.1 of Mesorhizobium qingshengii. Lineage (GTDB taxonomy): Bacteria > Pseudomonadota > Alphaproteobacteria > Rhizobiales > Rhizobiaceae > Mesorhizobium > Mesorhizobium qingshengii. The sequence continues at coordinate 144,384 of NZ_FMXM01000015.1, forward strand.
GCTGGTTCCGTACTGGATCGCGAGCATTGTCTGCGTCGCCGTGCTGGTCGCGTTCCCGTCGCTGACCGAGTGGCTCCCCCGCCTGTTTGGAGTTTAGTCATGCAGCATCTGGTTGGCGGTATTTCGAGCGCTGGGCGAACAGTGCCGGATTTGAACGGGCGACGTTTCCTGGTGTCAAAGGCACAGGGTCCTTATGTCTGGGATGACCAAGGCAGGCGGTATGTCGATACGGCCTTGGGCTTCGGCGCGACATTCCTGGGGCATACGGATCCGGACGTTTCGGAAGCGATCCACGAGGCGATCGACAGGGGCTCAATGCCGGCCTACGCCCACGCCCTCGAGGAGGAGGCCGCGGCCAGTCTGGCATCCCACACCCGCAATCTCACCAAGGTGGTGTTTTTGAACTCGGGCAGCGAGGCCGTGCACCTGGCATGCCGTGCCGCGAGAGCGGTTACGGGGCGCCGCAAGATCGTCAAGATGGCGGCCGGCTATGACGGCTGGTTCGACGACGTGGCATTCGGCAATGCCGGATCGCATGAGGCTGCCATGGTCTCGAACGAACGGCCGTCGAAGGACGATACGCTGCTTCTTCGCTTCAACGACAAGGAAGACGCTGATCTCCTCTTCGCGGAATGCACCGATATAGCCGCGATCATTCTGGAACCCATGATGGCGAACGCGGGGTGTATCCTGGCCGAGGCAGGCTACCTCCAGTACGTGGCCTCGCTTGCCAGAAAGCACGGGGCCTTGGTCATCATGGACGAGGTCCTGATGGGGTTTCGCCTCCATCCGGGACTGGCGAGCCACCTGCTCGGTGTCGAACCCGACATGGCAACCGTCGGAAAGGCCATCGGAAACGGCGTCGCCGTCGCGGCCCTGCTCTGCTCTCCCGAGCTCGCCACTGCTTTTGATGACCACAGGGTCAACAGGGCCGGAACTTATAACGGCAATCCGCTGGCCTGTGCCGCGGTAAAGGCCGCCATGAGCGTCGTCGACACCGTCGACTATCCAGCCGTTCTGCGAGCTGGCAATCAATTGCGGGAACGCGCGGTAAGCGCCTTCGCCAGCGAGGGCATATCCATTTGCACCAGCGGCTACGGAACGGTCTTCACTGTCTGGCGCGGAAACAAGGAGCCGACAAATTATCGCGAGGCCATTGCAATTTCGGATCCCGGCTTCACCTCGCGGCTCCATGTGGAACTCAGGCGCAACGGCGTGATGTCGATGCACAGCGTCTATGGCCGCCACTATGTGTCGGCCAGGCATGATGAACACGCGCTGGCGCTCTGGGCAGAGGCCTTCGTGGGGACAGCAAAGCAATTCGCGGCATAACCGTTCGAGCGGTCGCCGCGGATATCCGAGAGGGAATCCATCGGCTGTGATGCTAAGGGTTTGGCCAAAATGAAAACCTCGATAGCGACCGTCTCCATCAGCGGTGACCTGAGCGAGAAACTCAAGGTCATAGCCAAGGCCGGCTTCGATGGGGTCGAGATATTCGAGAATGACTTCCTGACCTCGGATGAGAGCCCGCGTCAGGTGGGCAGGATGGCTCGCGACCTGGGATTGGAGGTCACGTTGTTCCAGCCGTTTCGGGATTTCGAAGGTATGCCCGACCTATTGCGGTCCCGGACATTCGACCGCGCGGAACGAAAATTCGATCTCATGCAGGAGATCGGCACCGATCTTGTCCTTGTATGTTCCAACGTGTCCCCGGCGGCACTCGGCGGCCTGGAGCGAGCGGCGGCCGATTTTCACGAGCTCGGCGATCGGGCGGCAAGACGCGGACTTCGCGTCGGCTACGAGGCCTTGGCATGGGGGCGTCATATAAGCGACCATCGCGACGCATGGGAGATCGTGCGCCGCGCCGATCACCCGAGCGTCGGTCTCATCCTCGACAGTTTTCACACGCTTTCGCGAAAGATCGAGATCAACTCGATCCGTTCCATCCCGCAGGAAAAACTCTTCATCGTCCAACTCGCCGATGCGCCCTTGTTTGACATGGATCTGCTCTACTGGAGCCGCCATTTCCGCAACATGCCGGGCGAAGGCGACCTGCCTGTGCTCGATTTCATGCAGGCGGTCGTATCGACCGGCTATGATGGCTACTTTTCGCTGGAGATATTCAACGATCAGTTCCGTGGTGGCTCCGCCGCCACAATCGCCAGGGATGGTTGGCGATCCTTGATCCATCTCGGTGACCAGGTCAAACGCGAGGAGCCGAAAACAGCCTTGTCCGTGCCTCCAATGCCGGCGCGGGGCATTGTCGAGGGCGTAGCGTTCGTCGAGTTCGCGGCCGACTCGGCAAACGGCTCCCGGCTGGAAGCGCTCCTCTTCAGCCTGGGCTTCAATAAGATCGGAAAACACAAGACCAGGTCAGCCGTGCTTTTCCGGCAGGGCCTGATCAACATCGTGATCAATACCGGCAGAGAGGGTTTTGCAGGCGCCTCCTATGCCGTCCGCGGCACCTCTGCCTACGCCTTGGGGCTGCTTGTCGATGATGCGGCCGCGGTCGTGAAGCGTGCGGTGGCGCTCGGCGCCGACCAATTTTCGCCGGCGGCCGGACAGCATGAACTGGAAATACCTGCCGTTCACGGCGCTGGTGGCGGCCTTCTGTATTTCCTGGACAAGAAAGCCGGGCTTGATCGCGCCTGGGCCGACGAATTTGTCAGCGTGGACGAGCCGGCGAACCCGGTCTCGGCCGGGCTGACGGAGGTAGACCACGTTGCCCAGACGATGCGCTACGAGGATCTGCCGACATGCCTGCTTTTCTACATGTCGCTCGTGGAGTCGCACAAATCTGCCGTCGTCGACGTTGTCGATCCCTCGGGCATCGTGCGCAGCCAGGTCGTCGAAAACAGCGATGGCTCCCTGCGCATAACAATGAATGGAGCCGAGAACCAAAATACCCTTGCCGGCCGCTTCGTTGCCGAGAATTTCGGCTCCGGTATCCAACATATCGCCCTTCAAACCGAAGACATTTTCTCGACGGCGGAACGGCTCTCCCAGAATGGCTTCCCATTCCTGGCCATATCGCCGAACTACTATGAGGATTTGGAAGCCAGGCTCGGCCTGGATCCCGCCCTGACGGAACGGCTGAAAGCAAACGATATACTCTACGACCGGGATGACGGCGGAGAGTATTTCCAGATATACAGCCCGACCTCTGCCGAAGGCTTCTTCTTCGAAATCGTGCAACGCGCCGGATACAAAGGCTATGGCGCGTCGAATGCAATTTTTCGTATTGCAGCTCTGAGGAAGCGGCTGCAACCGGTCGGCATTCCGCGCAGATGAAACGGCCCACGTTAGACCATGACGACGGGCATCAGGCTTCTATCGCCAAGGGAGAAGAAACCATGAGTTTGATTGTCTTGTTGAACGGCCCGAACCTGAACCTCTTGGGCAAACGACAGCCCGAAATCTACGGTCATGAAACGCTGGAGGATGTCGAGAAAGCGTGCCGCAACCTGTGCAAGCAGCTGGGCCACGAACTGCGGTTCCATCAGAGCAATCGTGAGTACGAACTCATCGACTGGATCCACGAAGCGAGGGAACAGGCGTTCGGCATCGTGATCAACCCCGGCGCATTCACCCACACATCGATCGCCATCCTTGACGCCCTGAACACTTTCGACGGCAAGGTCATCGAAGTGCACATTTCAAACATCCACAAGCGTGAGGAGTTTCGTCACCATTCCTACATGTCGCGCCGCGCCGACGGTGTCATCGCAGGTCTTGGGGTGCTCGGATATGAACTCGCAATCCGCCGCCTCGCCGACTTGCAGGCGAAATCTAGGGCCGTTTGAACGCGGTTATCGATCTGATTGTAGCCATCACCGCCAGTAGCGCCTCGCCGCAGCATGGCGCTCTCTTGGGCAGCAGAAGCTTCCTGCTTCCGAACGCCTACAAGCCGGCAATGTAAGGTCTTGATACTCAGGCCCATCGCCTGGAACTGGAGTTGCTCTACCGTTGCGATGATCGCGGCGGCGATCGCCTCCGCCCTGTCAACGGCTTCCTCACTGGCCAGCACGCCGGGCTGCAGTGCTCTTCCACGGTAACCCTGATCAGCCGCAACGCTGCGCGCGCTTGGGGATCGTTCTTCATTTGCGACCGAACACGCCGTCGCAAAAGCTCCGGAACTATTTTAGCTTAATCTTATTTAATGGCGGTCTGTCAGAGGTCCGTGCATGCGTTTGAAGTTCGTCGCACCGTTGATGCCGACCCTGGTCGACCGGCCTCCGGAAGGCGGCGGCTGGATTCACGAAGTCAAGTTCGACGGCTATCGATCGCAGCTGATCATCGACGACGACGGCACCAGGATCTACACCCGCAACGGGCATGACTGGACGGCCAAATATCGCGACCTGGTGCAGGAGGCGAAGAGCCTCGGGGCCGAAAGCGCCATCATCGACGGCGAAATCATTGTGCTCGATGAAGCAGGGTTGTCCGACTTCGGCGAACTGCGGAAAGCGATCATGCGTCGCCAACATGATCTCTATTTCGTAGCCTTCGACCTGCTGCACCTCAATGGCCATGATTTGCGCGACATGGCGCTCGAGGAGCGGCGCGAGATCCTGGCCAGCATGATCGAGCCTGGCGGCCGGATCCAGTTCAGCGAGCCGCTGCCTGGCGAAGCCAAGGCGATCTTTCATCTGCTTGAACAGAGTGGCCTCGAGGGGATGGTATCGAAGCGGCGCGACAGCAAATACCGCAGCGGCCTGTCGGCAAGCTGGCTGAAGGCGAAATGCTACTCGGTCGACGAATACGAGCTGCTCGGCGTCGAGCGTGAGGCCGGCAAGCCGGCCTTTGCCCTGATGGCCGACCGGCAGACCGGCCGCTATGTCGGCTCGGCATTCATCAATTCCAGCCAGGCGATCCGCGAGCGGCTGTGGAAGCGGGTCCAGGAGCGCGTCGGGCCGGCGCCGAAGGGCATGAAGCGGCCGGCGACGCAATGGGTCAAGTCTGGCATCATCGGCCGCGTGAAGCACCTGCGAGGCGAGGAAGACCTCCGCCACGCCTCGCTGCAGGATTTCAGAGAGGAGGACTAGATGCCGATTAGACGAAAAGCTGTGGACGCCGGGATTTTTAATCGTGCCGAACTGGCCCTGCTCGGGCGGGTTTTCGACCAACTCAAACTCGTCGACGACCAATCACCCGATGCGCAGGGCCGCTTGGCCTCCCGGATCATTGCCAACTACATGGCCGGGATAAAGGATGAGGCCGAGCTCGTCTCACTGTCGAGACAGCCGCTGGGGCGTTAGCCCAAGGCGTTACAATTTAAGCGTCGTCAAGGCGGTGGAACCTAATATCGGCACCGAGCTTAAGCGGTCATGAGCACACGCGGAATCAACTTCCTGGACCAATGGCTGGCCAACAACGTGCCTGAGACGACGAAGGCGGACGTCATCTCGGTCGACGAACTCACGCATAAGCTCATTGCCGACGCCAAGGCGCTCGGCATCAAGCGGGGCGAGATCGACGAAGAGGTCGACAGCCTCTATCGCGCGATCCTCGACGCAATTGTGCATTACGACTCCGGCCTGCCCGAATAGGCCTTGCCACCGAACTCGAGCCGAGGAATATAATCCTCCTGTTGCGGCGACCCTCCAACGGAGATCGCCATGCCTCTCAAAACTCTCGCCGATACCCTTGCCGCATGCGAAAGCGTGCACGTCAACTGCAGCCATCCGGTGTGCTGCAGATCGACCCGACTCGATATACAAGCGCTCATAGACCGCCTGGGGTCTGGCCATGGCTCAATGCATGAAGATCTTGTCGGGTTGTTCGTCTGCTCGCATTGCAAGGTCGCTGGCCGCGATCGGCGACCGGTGTTCTTTACCTGCATTCCTGACTATCAGGGCCAAGATGTGCGGCGCATGGCAGACGGCCCGGTACCTCCCCGCAGAGGAAACCGGGCCTCGCCGTAAGCTCGGAAAATATGCCGTCAGCCGGCTAGGTAGGCTATAGTTCAGCCCTGGTCCGGCCGAAACCTGCGAATGAAGGACAGGCAGGAGAGAAGCGCTCCAGAGTACGCACGAAAGCGTTATCACCTACGGCAGGGCAGCGCCTGCGGGACGAGTCAAGGCAAGAATGGCCTTCACCATCTCGCCAGGATTGTCCTGACCCTTGATGGCCTCGCGCAGCGCCATGGTAGCTGCTGCCAGGTGATCTTCAGGCTTGCCGTTGTCGTTTCCCGGCAGGGGAAGGGGGCGGCTCATTCGGCAAGTATGCGCCTCGAACCCGGCCAGCGCTATAGCCGATCGAAATCAGCAAGCCCGAGACGTATTCGCTGGCCTTCTGCGAAGGCTAGGGCGAACGACTCCAATTCGAATGATCGGGTGAGTTCTTCGTCGCCGTCGACCACGCGGACGAACCATTCTCCGCAGGCTTCGAGCACTTCAACGCAAGGCTGGACCTTGCCGTTAGGCGTCACGTTATCCATCGCAGCCTCCCAAGAAAGCAATGGGGAAACGTCCATTTTAATAACGCTCGCCCCCGGCCGTTTTCAATATCAAATGTGGTAGCCGGGGAGCGGGATTGCGGCCTAAGCCTAAGCCTAAGCCTCACCCCAACACCACCGCCGACCCCTAAAACGGCTTGCCCGCGCGCATCATGGCCCGAGCAATGGCAAGCTGTGTTTCCGTCCTGGCGTTCTCTTTCTGGGTCATGTTGTCCGCCGCAATCAGCCGCTTTAGTGACCGAAGAGTTTCGCCGCGCGACCAGCCGGCCTCCAGCATGCAATCGACGATGGCTTGGAAGCCGGGCTCCATCGCCTCCTGGCAGTCGATGACGCGGTCTGGATAATCGTTCGCTTCTCTTGGTCGACTAATCATCTCGCCCCCGCCAGATGCCTGGCGCCGTGTTCGCGGTGCTCGAAACAGAACCAGTGCGATGGTTGTCTGGGCTTTGCAAATCCGAACGGCGCGCGCTTGCCGCACTCGTCAAACTCGCAGACGTGATTTTCGATCCGCTCATGTGCGAGCCGCGGTGCGGGCAGGCCGTCAGTTTGGCGGGCGGGTTCATCACTCACGGCCTACGGTTCCGTGAATAGCGAACGCCTAACGGTCCGCTGGCCTACACCCCCACGACCAGCGCCGGATCAAATGCGATGTTCTCGTCATCGTAGCCGCGCGGATTACAGAGAATGCGCGTGCTGCCGACCTGATAGTCGAGACTGTCGTGAGTATGCCCGTGGATCCAGAGAGCGGGTCGACCACACTCGATCACCTCGGACAGGTCTGACGCGAAGGCGGACGAGTTCGCGATCTGGCGAAGGTCTCATAGAATTTTCAAAGTAGACCGATTGTTCAACGAGACTTGCAGGATGAACGTGGGCGACCCAATGGGCATAGTGTCCCGGCTCTGCCAGATCGTTCATCCAGTCATCCATCGCCAATGCGAGCTCGCGCGCTAAACGATTGACCTTCTGTACGGGATATTCACTCTGCGTCGTTGGGCTTGCGTCGGCCTCGACCAGGCCGCCCATCGCCGATGCGGCAATTGCGGCTGAGCCAGCGAAAACTTTGCGACAAACGCTGAAGCAAGACCCGTTCTCGGACCATCTGTTTGCCTTCGCCGCCTCGCAGAGAGGGTTGAGAGGATTTCATTTCTATGTGAGAAGAGGACGCCACATACCGCGAGAGTTCGAGCGCCCAGAATTGGCGAGTTTCGCGCTCCGTTTAGTAGACAATTTTCGCAATCTTCCATGAATTTAGACCCGGATGCAAGGCTTACGAGTGGCACGGAGTGTGAGGTGCCTCAATGAAAAAGTTCCTAAAAACCCGCTCGAAGGAATGCCGCCAGTTCTTGAACAAGCAGTGGCGGATTGCGTGAGACATATACGCCGAATTCCGCGATTGGCGCTGTGGGTAGATTGAACTGCCCTTGCAGATTGTGACAGTCTGACGGCAGCCCTTCCGGAAGGAGCAATCCTACACCCAAGCCTGCCCTCAAGCCCGATATCAGGGCGGCGAATGAAGATACCCGGCAGCCAGAATACCATTTGATACCTTTCTCCGCGAGCACACTGAGCATCTTGTCTTGCCAGGCGCAGGATCCCTCAAAAATTATGAGGGGAAGGTCGGCGCCGTCTTCAAGTTCCATCATGCGACTTGCGCACCAGATCAGCTGCCTGGAGAGATAACTTGAGGGCGTTACAGTGCAGCGGGCGGGGTCGGCCACGACGATGTCGGCGCGCTCGTCGTAAAGGATTTTCGCGAGGTCGGCGCTGTTTGACGAGGTCAACTCAATCTCGACTGACGGATGACGCCTCCGGAAATCCGCAATCACCGAAGGGAGGCGAGTGACTGCAAGATCTTCGACCATCCCCAACCGGACGCGACCGCTCAACTTGCGGCCTTCCAGTTGCCGGCGCATGTCTTCGCCTAGCGCAATGGTTTTTCGCGCATAGGCGAGGAAGGTTTCGCCGGCATCGGTAAGCGTCACACCTTTTGGCGACCGCAGGAGGAGCTTGGCGTTGAGGTCCAGTTCCAGCCGCTGCAGTTGCATGCTCACGGCCGCCTGCGTCCTGGCTAATCGGTCAGCAGCTCGGCTGACGGTGCCGGTCTCCGAGACCATGACGAAGGTCCGCAACAGCCTGATGTCGAGGTTCCGCTCCATCAAATTCCCTTATATTGCCCTAAGAAATATAAGACTACACGCGACTTTGGCGCCATGACAAGCTTCCGATCGATCAGACCGACGGGAGTGATGAAGTGAGTTATAAGCAGCGACTTGAAGCTTGCGGGATTGACTGGCCGACCCTCTCAAGGCCCGATCTGCCGTTCGCGCCAACGATTCGCGTCGGCGACGTGCTCTACGTGTCCGGCCAGATACCCGAGATTCTCGATGACATCCCCTCCACCGGTCAGGTGGGGCGCGAGATCGACCTCGAAGCCGCACAGAAGAGCGCCCGCGTCTGCGCTGCGAACATCATCTACTGGGTCGACAAGGCCCTCGACGGCGATCTGGACCGCGTCGTGCAGCTCGCCAAAATGAATATTTTCATAAGCGCCGTTCCCGGGTTTACGGACTATTCGCAGGTCGGCAACGGCGCCTCGGAAGTCATGAGAGCGGTTTTCGGATCTCGCGGCGAACATGCGAGATGTGCACTCGGCATGGGCGGCCTCCCGGCCAACGTGCCGGTGGAGATCGATGCGGTGTTTCACGTCCGATGACACAACAGGGGCAACCATGCTGACAAAACCCGATGGCTCCGTGACACATTTCAATCATGCCGGCGCTGGCCTTCCTACAGCGGCAACTCTGCAGGCCATAACCGATCATCTGGATCGGGAAGTGCTTATGGGGCCGATGGAAGCGGAGGCGAGTGTCGCCGGCAGGTTGGCCGACGGCTATCGCGTCGCCGGCCAATTGCTTGGTTGCCGCTCCGATGAGATCGCCTTCGGCACGGGCCATGGCCAACTCTACGGCAACCTCATAGCCGCGATGCCTATTAAGCAGGGCGACCGCATCCTCGTGAGCCGGCAGGAATGGGTTGGAAATCTGATTGCTCTTCGGCGAAAGGCGGAAGCCTGCGGTGCAACGATCGAAGTTATGCCGAATGATGTCGCAACAGCGGTGGACGTCGAGGCGACTCGACGCATCCTCGACGATGACGTGAAGCTTGTGGCGATGACGTGGGTGGGTGCCAGTTGTGCGCTGATCAACCCGGCTGCCCGATTGGGCGACATTCTCAAGGGCACAAGTGCGGCCTTTGTGATTGATGCAAGTCAGGCAATTGGTCAAATACCCATTGATGTGGATGTCATCGGCTGTGACGCCCTTGTCGCCTGTGGGAGAAAGTATTTGCGGGGTCCGCGTGGGACTGCGTTGGCGTTTATCTCTCGACACCTTTCGCGAAAGCTTGAGCCCTCAAGTGCCGACGACCATTCGGCCATGCTCCAGGGCGAGCGCCACCGGCTCCACGACGGAGCACGGGCCCTCGAATTTGGGGAATACCCTGTGGCGTTGCGACTTGGGCTTATCCAGGCCATGGACGAGGCGCTCTTAGCCAACATCGCCGATACCCGAATCCGCCTTAACGAAGTTGCAAGCGCCCTTCGTCAAAGCCTAGCCGAAATTCCTGGCGTTTCCATTCTCGATCTCGGCGCGGAAATGGCTGCCTTCGTCACATTCGTGATCAACGGCGTGCAATGCGATCGGGCAAAAGAACTGCTTGCAAGCTGCGGAATTACGATCGGCAAGAATGGCAAGGGCTACACGCCGATCGACCTGCCCCACCGCGGCATCGACGAAGTTCTCAGGGCTTCGGTACATCTCTCGACCGATGAAAAGGCGATTGGTCTGCTCGTGCTGGCCATTGCCGAGATCGCGTCATCGCAGAACAAATTTCTACCAGGAAAGTTGGCGTAACATGTCCACTGGACATCTCAAGAGTGAACGCAAGGCACTGGTACTTGGCGGCAGCAAGGGCCTCGGCTTCGGGGTCGCGCAGGCGCTGGCAGTCCGAGGTGTCGAGGTTGGCATAGTTGGCCGAGGTGAGGAAACGCTCGCCACTGCGCGAGGCGGACTGCGTGAGAGCGGCATCCAGGCGCACTCCTTTGGCTGCGATCTTTTCGATCAGGCTAGTGTGCGTGACATGCTGGGCGAGGCGACGCGCCAGATGGGTCACGCCGACATCGTTCTGCTGAATGGAGGCGGGCCGCCTCCATTTCCAGCGTCACAGTTCGAGCCCACAGTCTGGATCGAACAGTTCCAGGCGATGGTGCTCCATCAGATCATGATCGCCACGCATTTCTTGCCGGAAATGCGTAAGCGTGGCTTCGGCCGCATTATCGTGGTCTCTTCCACGAGTGTGAGGGAGCCGATCGGAGGTTTGACCGCCTCGAACAGCTTGCGTGCGTCGCTTGCTGGCTGGGCCAAGACGTTGGCAAGCGAAGTGGCTGCTGACGGCGTGACCGTCAACCTGGTCCTTCCCGGACGTTTTGCTACCGAGCGAACCACCTATTTCGACAGGATGGATGCTGTTGATCGCGGCGTCGATCCAAGCGTGATCGCTGCCGAAAGCCAAGCCGAGATACCGATCCGGCGTTACGGAACCCCTTCGGAATTCGGTGCAGTCGTTTCGTTTCTCGCGAGCGAGCAGGCCGCCTATGTGACGGGTGTGGCCCTGCCTGTCGATGGCGGATTAACCCGCTCGATGTTGTAGCGACGTCTTCTGGGCGCTGAAGCGATTCGAATCGCATTCTCGGGCAGAGGGCCGCGCATTCAAATTTCTCCACCGCGCTCTGCGAGCGCAGATTGCCCGATGCGGAGCGAGAAACATGGCGATGTTAAGCTGCTCCCGTAAGTGAGACCGAACCCGAAATTGTCCTCGACCGTGAGCCATTAAAGACGCAATCATCAAATCGTCTGCTGTCATCTGAGATCGCGCACTTTATCCGGAGCTACATTTCCAGCCAAACAAAGCTGCGGCGACGCAGGGCAATCCAAGTACTCTGCTGGAAGCGGTGCATAGCCAGCAGCTCAATGTCACGGTCAGAAAAGGGGCGATCTGCAAGCGCGCCGATCGTGTCAGTGAGACCGGCAATACGCGCCAACTGCGCGTAGCCGAGACCGAGCCTTTCACCGCGCGGGCTGTCTCGATCGGCACGGTGTCGAACCTCATCTACGGACTGCCGGCTCGAAGAGAAGGCACGCGCGACCGCATCGATAGGCTATTGTTTTTATTGTTCTTTTTTCTTTCCACAGTCAAATTGTATTACAATAGGTAGCACATTGATTGCGACTTTGACGGCCCTCCAATGAGGTGACCCTCGACGAACTGGCTGATTACCCGCACATTCAGCCAGTTTATGTCTGCGAAATTTCTCGCACCATCGCCATTTGATACGTCGAGGGACCCTGTAGTCGTCAAATCCGCTGCTCCGACGCCGCCGAAAAGAAAGATGCCTTGGCCATGTTGAAGCAGAGGCCGACGGTCGGTTGCATCGCCCGTGCTTCGTTCACACCAAGCCGAACACTGAAGCGCTTGCCCAGGCATTGGAACCAGCTGAGCGCGTCCGCGCCTAGCAGTTCGGTAAACGCAAGCGTTGCGGGAATACTTTCGGGCGTCCCCTGATCCACCACGCTTACATCCTCACTGCGGATGCCAAGCACCACATCGCGCTCTCGCGATGAATCTTCGAAACCGTAGCCTGACGTGTCGATCCCAATATCGCCAACCTGGAATCTGCCAGCGTGGTCCAGTCGACCTTGCAGAAAGTTCATCGCCGGCGAACCGACGAAGCCTGCGACGAACAGGCTCGCTGGCTTTTCGTAGATCGATTGCGGGTGGGCAAATTGCTCGACTTTGCCCTTGTGCATTACCGCGACACGATCGGCCATCGTCATGGCCTCGGTCTGGTCATGTGTCACATAGATCATTGTCGACCTGAGAGTCTCATGCAACTGCTTGAGTTCGACGCGGGTCTCCGCGCGCAATTTCGCATCGAGGTTGGAAAGCGGCTCGTCGAACAGGCAAATGCTGGAAGATCGAACGAGAGCCCGGCCGATCGCCACGCGTTGGCGCTGGCCGCCGGACAATTGGCTTGGCCTGCGGTCTAGCAGGGCTTCGATTTGCAGCAGCTTTGCCACCCAGGCAACCTTCTCTGCAATTGTAGTCTTGGGCCTGCCTGCGATCTCCATTCCGAAGGAGAGATTTCGCCGCACTGTCATTGCGGGAAAGAGCGCATATGACTGGAACACCATGGCAAGTCCGCGCTGGCTGGGCTCCAAGTCGCTGACATCGATACCGTCGATGAAGATCTGGCCGGCATCGCGTTCATCGAGGCCCGCGATCACGTTGAGAAGCGTCGACTTCCCGCAGCCGGACGGACCGAGAATGACAACGAACTCGCCGGGTGCGATTTCCATATCGACGGAATCAAGAACGGTGAGGCCAGCGAAGGACTTCCTGATCTGGCGGACGGATACACTGGACATGTTCAGCCTTTCACCGCGCCAGCGGCAATGCCGCGCACGAAATAACGACCGGAGAGGAAGTAGACGAGCAGCGTCGGAATGGCGGTGATCAGGGCCGCTGCCATATTGACGTTCGGGAATGCGGCGCCACGTGAATTGTTGACGATATTCGTCAGTTGCACCGTCATCGGCATGCTGTCGTTGCCGGCAAAAATCAGGCCGAGAAGGTAGTCGTTCCAAATGCCTGTGAACTGTAGAATGCCCACGACAACGAGGACGTTGGTCGAAATCGGCAGGATGATTGACCAGAAGGTCCTGAGAAAAGTCGCACCCTCCATGCGTGCGGCCCGGCTGATCTCATCCGGCACACCGATGTAGAAATTGCGAAACAGCAGCGTGGTGTATGGCAAGCCGTAGACCACGTGCACGAAGACGATGCCAACGTAGGACCGAAACATGCCGACGGTGCTGAGGATCTTCACCGTCGGGTAGAGCATCGCCTGGTAGGGTATGAACAGTCCCACCGTCACCAGCAGCATGATCAGGTTAGCGTGCTTCGATTTCCATTGTGCCAGCGCATATCCATTCAATGCGCCGGTCAGTGTCGAGATCACCACGGCGGGCACGGTGATCTTGATCGAGTTCCACAGGCCCGGACGGACCCCTCCGCAGTCGAGACCGGAACATGCGCTTTGCCACGCCGCAACCCAGGCGTCGAAATTCGGGTTGATCGGTAGCGCCAAAAGGTTGCCCTGACGGATTTCCTCCATCGGCTTCAGCGAATTAATGACCACCAGCAGAAGCGGCAAGAGGAAAAAGATCGCCGAGGCGACCAGGAATGCGTACATGCCGATACGCGCGGCACGAGACCCGAAAGTGGCGTTACGGGACGAGACAACATAGCTCACGTGCGCCTCCTAAATTCCGTGTAGAAGTAAGGCGCGAGCAGAACCAGCGACAGCACCAGCATCATAATCGATGCAGCCGAAGCTAAGCCTAGATTGACGCGGGCGAAGTAGTAATCGACGGCGAATTTTGCTGGCATTTCCGTCGAGATGCCCGGGCCGCCCTTGGTCATGGCAATGATCAAGTCATAGCCGCGAATGACTTCCGACATCAGCAGCACAACGCAGGAAGCAATGATCGGGCGCATGCCGGGAAAGATAACCTGCAGATAGGCGCGCCAGAGCGGTATGCCTTCCATGCGGATCGCTTTCCACAGATCATTGTCTATCCCTCGCAGACCGGCAAGCACGATGACCATCACCAGGCCGGCCGAATGCCAAATACTGGCCATGACCAACGTATAGATTGCTCGGTCGGGATTGGTCAGCCAATCAAAGGTGAAGCTCTCCCAGCCGGTCTGGCGAACCAACGCCTGAAGGCCGTTGACGGGTTCGAGTACCCAGCGCCAGGAAAGACCAGTGACGATCAACGAGACTGCAAGCGGATAAAGGAAAATTGTTCGGAACAAGGATTCCGCCGCGATGCGGCGGTCGGCAAAGACAGCGAGCAGCATGCCGAAGGCAAGCGTACCAACGATATAGAGCACGCCGAAAATCACCATATTGAGGCATGACACCAGCCAACGGTGATTGGTGAACAACTTGATATATTGGTCAAACCCGATCGGCTGGTAGTCCGGCATCAGCGTCGAGCGCGTCAGCGACATAAAGAAGGTCCAGAAGATAGAACCGTAGAAGAAGACGGCGACCATGGCGAAGAACACTGCAACGGCAATGTCGGGCCGATAGACCTGTCGCTGCAACCAGCGTGTCATCTGGCCTCCTCTCGCGGAGTGTGGAGCGCATGCATCGCAATCAATTCCGTATCGATCCTAAGTGCGAAGGCTTTGTCACGCTGCCCTGCTTCGGCCTGATCTGACAGAACATTACGGCCGGGCAGGCTTATTGCCACACCCGGCCGAGGCCATAGCATTACTTGCTGAGCAGGATGGCCGTCAGGCGCTCGACCGCAGCGTCGCTGGCCATTGATGGATCGGTCCAGAACTGTGTTGCCAGATCCGTCATCTGGCCGTTCAAGTCGCCCGGAAGCGCGTCATAGGTTCCCGAGACCGCTACGCCCGGCGTGGCCAACGCCTTCACGCCCTTGGCGGCGCAGACATCGAGGGTGCTGGTATCAACGTCCGAGCGCGACGGAACAGAGCCCTTGACGGCGGCGATCTTGGCCTCGATCGCGGGATCCATAACGGTTTCCGCCAGCATGGTCTGACCCTTGATGCGATCCTCATCGGAGTTGAGCGGGAAGGCGAAGATGTCGACGATGATAGCGTAGGCGGGCTTGTCGGTCGGCACGAGGAAACAGCCGAAGTCCTTACCGGCCACCTGGTTGGCGGCCAGGAATTCGCCGCGCGCCCAATCGCCCATGAACTGCATGCCCGCCTTGCCCGTGACCACCATATTCGTGGTGTCGTTCCACGAGCGTCCTGCGCTGGCCGGGTCGGCATAGGTCGATACCTTACGGTACAGTTCGAAGGCCCTTGGGATGATTGGCGACTTCATCGCTTCAGGATCGCGCTTGACGAACAGCTCGTTCCAGTATTCGGGGCCACCGAGCGCGAGGATGAAGTTGGTAAGGATGGTGACCTCCTGCCAGGGTTCGCCGCCCACGGCAAAGGCTGTATGTCCAGCAGCCTTGAGCTTGTCTGCGGCCGCGAACATCTCGTCAAGAGACTTGGGCTCGTCGATCTTCAACTCCTCGAAAAGCGGCCTAGAATACCATATCCAGTTGTCTGCATGGATACCGACTGGCAGGCCAACCAGATGGCCGTCAACGTTGAGTTTGTCCCAGACCAGCGGCGGCATCACCTTCTGCCACCCATCTGCTGCGGCCATATCGTCGAAATTCCGAAGCTGTCCCGACTTGGCAAGATCACGCATCGCCGCACTCGGCGTCATCAGCACGGCTGAGGCGGGTTGGCCGCCAGCAATGCGGCTGGTGGCCGCTGCGAGCGTCGAGTCAAAATCGGCAGACGGGCTATCAATCCACTTGCCGCCCTTGGCCTTATAAGCGTCGGCGATTGTGTTCATCGCCTTGGACTCGCTGGCGCTGGTCCAATATTGCTGCACGTCGACGGTCTGGGCAAAGGCGGAGGAGCCCGCCGCAAGCACGCCAAGAAGCACCATCGTAGATGAAAGACGTCGGAAATTCATATCAATTCTCGCTTTCTCTGGTGTTGTTGTTGATTGTAAATTTCGAACTTTCGTGGACCCAGTCCAGAATGCGATAGGCGTCGGGAGCAAATGCTGCCCCCGTGGATTCGGTCATGCAGCCTTACTGATGGTCGCTCCCATTTCCCTGTTCAAACCATCGAGAAATTCCGCCATGTCGGCCTTGGAGATCTTGTCTCCGGCAACCCAAGCGACCGTGTTGTAGATCCCAAGAAAGGACCCCGCACAGTACTCCATCATCTTCTCGGCTTTTGCGTCGTCGATTTCCAATTGGTCCTTGAGAAAGGCGCTAAAACGCTTCCGAGCGAATTCCTGTTCAAGCACCATGAAGGGCTGGCTTTCGACGTTGAGGATTGTCGAGGGCCGTGATGCCGCATCCACGTCGAGGGTCTTTTCCAGGCGGATGTCGCGGGACGATGCGCCGATCTCAATCGACAGCTTGCCCGCATCCAGCAGCCATTGGCCGTGGTCCGGGTCATAGTAACGGAGGTCACGGGCCTCGATGACGATGTCGACCCGTTTGGTCTCGCCTGGATCGAGGTCGACCTTGGCGAATCCTTTGAGTTCGCGCAGCGGCCGAATGAGGCGCGGCGCGTGCACCCGGCTGTAGAGTTGGACGATCTCCTTGCCGCCCACCTTGCCCGTGTTCGTAACATCAAACGACACCTTGATCGTGCTCGCCGCATTGATGCGATCCGCGTCGACCGAGATGTTCGAATATTCGAAGGTCGAGTAGCTCAGGCCGAAACCGAACGGGAACAGGGGCGCAAGCTTGCGCTTGTCGTAGGAGCGGTAGCCGACATGGATACCCTCGCTATAGATGTGCCGATTGTTTTCGCCGGGATAGGTCAGGAAGCCAGGTGTGTCTTCGAGTTGGATAGGAAAGGTGACTGTCAGCTTGCCGGAGGGATTTTGTTTGCCGAACAGCACCTCGGCAATTGCGCGACCTGACCCCTGCCCGCCGAAGAACACTGCCAACACCGCCGCGGCCTGGTCGATCCATGGCATCACCACGGCATCAGGCGTAGCGAGTATCACGACGAATTTGCGGTTGCGCCTCGAGAGCGCGGCGATGAGTTCGTCCTGGTCATCGTTCAGGCCGAGGTGCATACGGTCCGAACCTTCGCCATCATAGCCGACTTCGGTGTTGCCGAAGAACAGCACGACATCGGCAGCATCAATATCCGCAAGAGCCGCCTGTTCGGCGTTGCCGCCGGCGGCGAAGTCATCGATTGCGTGATAGCTGACCGACGCGCCTGTAGCGAGACGGCGGATTTCATCGAGCGGGATATCAACCTCGCTCGGCCGCGTCGTTGCGCAGCCGGAGCCTTGGATGACAGGATCGGTCGCCGCAGCACCTACGATGGCAATCTGGCGGGTCGTTTCCGGGTTGATTGGCAGCAGTGCGCCCTCGTTCTTCAGCAGCACGATCGATTCTGCTGCCATGCGCTGTGAAAGAGCATGGTGCTTTTTGTGGTCGGCGATCGCATTTGGCCTGATGCCCTTCCGGGCCTTGCGCACGAGCTTCAATATGCGCAGGCAGGAGCGATCAAGGGTCTGCATCGGCACGCGTCCGGCTTGGACCGCTTCGAGCAATTCCTGCTTGCGGGCGCCGCTTTCCGGCATGTCGAGATCGTTACCTGCGGTCATCGAGGCAGGCCGATCCTTGATGCCGTGCCAGTCGGAAACCACAACGCCGTCATAGCCCCAGTCGCCGCGCAAGACATCCGTCAGCAGCCAGTGATTTTCCGCCGCCTGCACGTCGTTAAGCCTGTTGTAGGAGCTCATGACGGTCCAGGGATTGCTTTTGCGGATCGCCCGCTCGAAGCCGGCCAGATAGATCTCGCGTAGCGCCCTCTCCTCGACCACCGAACTCATCGTTGTACGCTGAACCTCGGAATTGTTGCAGGCGAAATGCTTGAGCGACGCACCTACGCCGTTTTCCTGCAGACCATTGATCACCGCAGCGGCGATCTCGCCGGTAAGCACCGGATCCTCCGAGTAATATTCGTAGCTGCGCCCTGCGAGCGGCGTGCGGCGGATATTGATCCCCGGACCAAGAAGGATGTTCACACCAAAGGCCTGGCATTCGGCGGCAAGTGCCTCTCCTAGTTCATGGGCAAGTTGGACATCCCAGGAGCAGGCGAAGGAGGAGCCATTGGGAAAGCAGGTCGCCGGGCGGGTCGAGCCAAAAGCACCTTCCACACTGCGCGATACGTCCGCGTTGACCACGCTTAGGAACATCGCGAGTTGGCTGTCGCTGTCCTGCGCACCGTCGATCTGCTCGATTGAATAACGCACGCCGTAGGTGCCGTCGGTCATCAGTATTTCTGGGATGTTCAGACGATAGTTCGCTGCCGTGCGCCAAAGGCCATAGCCGCTCACCATCCCGACCTTCTCCTCGAGGGTCATCTGACCAACGAGCGCCTCAAGTTCCTTGTCGGAGATATTCCACGTCATTGGTATTCCATCCCACACTGTCTCAGCGAGTATCTGGCAGCCGCTAGAGGGCTTCCTCGCTTGGAAGCCTTGCGGCCGCCTCAAAGAGTGACAAATTCATTGCACAGCAAAACGGCACCTTCTAGTCGCGAGAATTGCGCTAGCGGTACGACAGTTTTTGATATTTTATTGCAGTTGAAAGCAGGGAGAATGCAGATGAACATCGCCTACATCCGGACCGACCCGTGCCTCGAAAAGCGTGATTGCGGCTTTCAAAGCAAGGCGCCGGCTGAGAGTTCGCACTGTCAGGTTTTTGTGCATGGCTATGCCGATGTTCCGTATCACTGGCATCGCGAAATGGAGATCCTCTTCGTGTTGCGCGGCAACTTCCGGCTGGTGGTCGATGGACAAGTTTGCGAGATGGGTGAGGGCGACGTGATCATCATCAATGCCGACGTTCCTCACAATTCCACGTCGATTTCGCGCGATGCCCTTATTTGTGGAGCGCACCTGGATGTCGCCCATTTCGAGCGTATGGGGTTGCCCGGCTTTGCCTCTCGCCAGTATCTCTGTCGGACATTTCTGCACAGCCGCCCCTTCATGAACAAGGTCGCTGCAATCAAGGCTTTCATGGCAAGACTCGCGCTGGATCAATTGAACCATCCCGAGGAGGGAATGGTACGAGAAACAATAGCCAATCTGCTCGCGTGCTATATCTACCGCTCAATGCGCCACGAAGAGCCGGATTCATCGACTGCTCAACTGCGGTCGGACAGCCGCACCCGTATTCTGCGCATCATGCATACAATCAGCAGATGCGAAGACACCCAACATCTGGGCGAGATCGCCGAAGCCGAGGGCCTGACGCTCAGCCACCTATCGCGTCTCTTCAAGCGCCATCTTGGCATCGGTTATCGCGACTATTCACAGAACCTGAGACTCGACAACGCGGCCGAGGAATTGCGGACAACAGACAGTACGATCGCGATGATCATGGAGCGTAACGGCTTCGGCAATCCAGCTGTCTTCTACAACAAGTTCAGGTGTCGCTTCGGCTTTAGCCCGGCTGAATTCCGCCGCGGCAGCCGGCCGCTGAAGCCGCAAAGTGTATTGACTCATGAAGACGCGGCCGAAGCGCAGAAAATCCTTGCCTCTCACGCCATTGGTTTAGGCAAGGCTGCGGAACTTGCTGTTGGCCTCGGCGGAACAGGTCGAGGGCAAATAGTGCTCAGCGCTCCTCACAACGCAAGCGCGATCTAAACCATCGTTCTGCATCACTCTTTGCTCTCATATTAGCTCGTAATAACTTTGGATGATTTGTTGCTATCACGAAGGAGGAGCCGCTTTCGGTGTTGGCGTTTGTGGGCGACGCAAGGGGTCGACAGTGGTATTCGCGACGGCAAATCTTGCCCCTGGTGCAATCAGACTCTCTCATGCTGCAAGCATTGGCAGTCCCGCGTGAGCCACAAGGCGCTTGTCGGAATAGGGAGTGAACAATCCGGCGACCGACTTGGGTTGCGCCCGATCGGGTTACCCTGTCTTCAGCAATCGAGCGATGCAGACGCGCCGGCGTCCAACGACAGGAACGGCGTTACGAAACTGCTGCAGATTCCTTTGAGCGCGGGGCGCTAGAACCTTGGCGGGATTGCGACTCGTGGCGCATGAGAAAACGCTCTGTGGAGCGGACGATCGCGATCAACATCAGATTGACCACCAGATAGAGCACACCGGCAATGGCAAAGATCTCGAAGATAGCAAAGGTCTGGCTCATGAGCCGTTTGGCGTAACCGGTTATTTCGAGCACCGTGATTGTGGAGGCAAGGCTGGTCCCCTTAACGACGAGAATGAGCTCATTGCCATAGGCCGGCAGCGCCTGGCGAATGGCGAGCGGAAACTCGATGCGCCGGAACCGCAGCATGCGCGACATGCCGCACGCCTGGGCCGCTTCGACGAGACCAACCGGAACCGACATCAATCCGCCGCGCAGTATTTCGGACGTGTAGGCAGCCGTGTTCAGCGCAAGCGCTAGGATGGCGCAGCGCGCGCCATCGCTAATCACCCACCACAAAGCCGCGTTATCCCTGATCAGGGAAAGCTGGCCAAGCCCGTAATAGAACAGGAAGATCTGTACCAGCAGTGGCGTGCCTCGAAAGACATTGGAATAATATTTGGCGAAGCCTGACAGGAAGCGGTTCGATGACAGCCGCATCAGCGCCAGGCCGAGGCCCAGGTTGAAGCCGATCAGCACCGAGACGAACGTCAGTGCCGCCGTCACCCACAGGCCCTTGAGAAGGACGGGAACCGCTAGCTGGATGAGATCCATCATACTACTTTCTCGTCCTCACTCTGAGGCGGCGTTCTATGCCGTCGAACCCGGCCTGGCTGACGAGCGTAATGGCCAGATAAACCACAGCCGCGATCAGGTAGAAGACGAACGGGTGGCGGGTGGAATTGGCGCCAACGAATGAAATGCGCATCAACTCCTGAAGGCCGACTACCGAGACCAGGGCCGTGTCCTTGATCGTGGTCTGCCAGACATTGTTGATACCGGGAACCGCGATGCGCAGCATCTGCGGCGCGATGATGCGGCGAAAGATCCGCCCGCCCGATAGCCCGAGCGCGCGAGCGGCCTCGATATGCCCATCGGGGATCGCCGCCAAGGCTCCACGCACGACCTCGGTCGAATAGGCGCCGGAGATCGCGCCGATGGCGATGACTGCGATGACGAACGCATAGCCGTTCTCGGCGACACCGGCATAGCCGAAAGCGGTCACGACCTTGGTCACAAATTCAACCGAACTGAAAAACAGGAGGTAGATGATGAGCAGTTCGGGCACGCCGCGCACCAGCGACGTATAGGCATCAACGAGCAGCGAGAGCGGAAATATCCGGGCCCATTTGATTAGGCCGCAGACAATGCCGATCACCAGCCCGGCCGCCATGCTGACGAGACCGACAAGGATCGTTATCGACGCTCCACGCAGGATGGCGGTCACCCAACCTGCTTCCCAAACCTGCCAGAGACCGAATTCCATCTGTATTGCCCTAGTCTGTGGTGCCTGAAGTGCATGCGCCCGGCGGTCCGGGCGCATGCGACGAATCCAAGGCGTTATTTGCAGGGCCGGGAGATGTCCGTCTTGAACCATTTCTGGCTTGCCTTGCCGATCGATCCGTCCGCGATCAGCTCGCAAAGCGCCTTGTCAATCTTTGCCTTGAGTTCGGCGTTGTCCTGGGCGATGCCGACGCCGATGCCTTCGCCAAGCGTTGGGTCGTACGTGCTCTTGATCTCAACGCCAACCAGTTGGAAGTTCTTGCCATCGGGCTTGTCCAGAAAATCCTGCAGGGCGGATTGATCGGCGAAAGCCGTGTCGATACGGCCGCTCGCCAGGTCGATCTGCATCTGGTCGAGCGTGTCGTAGGTTTTCAGGTCGGCATTCGGCGCGCGCTTCTCGAGGAAATGCGCGTGGGTGGTGCCAGCCTGCACGCCGACCTTCTTGCCGTCGAGCGACTTCAGCAGCGTGTCGACGTCGGTGATGGCGGCCAGATCAGAACCCTTAGCCGCAACGAACATGTTGGCCAGTTCGGCATAGCCGACGCTGAAATTGATCTCCTTCTTGCGATCGGCGGTGATCGACATGCCCGAGATGATGACGTCGAAGCGCTTGGCCTTCAGCGCCGGGATCAACCCATCGAACGCCTGCACGACGAAATGGCAGGTCACCGCGAGTTTGGTGCATAACAACGCGCCGACATCGGCGTCGAAACCGGTGACGTTGCCATTGGCGTCGGACATGCTCCATGGCGGGTAGGCACCTTCCGTTCCGATGGACAACTCGCCTTCGGCGGCCAATGCGCTTCCCATGCTTCCCGCGAGACATGCGAGCAGCGTCAAGACTTTCAATTTCATATCAGTTCCCCTTGTTGTTGGTCTTCATTGCCGTTGTCCGGTGCGAACCGGACGCTTCGAGAATGCAGGCTTTCCTCACAACGTCCGTGCCAGGAATTGGCGCAGACGCTCCGAGCGCGGGCTGCCGAACAGCTCCGCTGGCGCACCCTCTTCCTCCACCTTTCCCTGGTGGAGAAACAGAACCTTGTGGGAGACCTCGCGCGCGAATTGCATCTCATGCGTCACGAGGATCATGGTGTTGCCTTCCTCCGCCAGTTGACGGATCACCCGCAGCACCTCGCCGACCAGTTCGGGATCGAGCGCCGAAGTCGGTTCGTCGAAAAGGATGACCTTGGGCCGCATCGCCAGCGTGCGGGCGATCGCCGCCCGTTGCTGCTGGCCACCGGATAACTGGCCGGGATAATGGGCGTGCTTGTCGGCGAGCCCGACCTTCTTTAAAAGTGCGTGAGCATGTTCGATGGCCTTCTCGCGGGGCTCCTTCAAGACGTGTCGGGGCGCTTCGATGATGTTCTCCACCACCGTCATGTGAGGCCACAGATTGAAGTTCTGGAACACCATGCCGACGCGGGCACGGATGCGTTCGACCTGCGCCATATCGGCTGGCCCAAGGCGGCCGTTCGACAGCGGCTTCATCTTGATGACCTCACCGTCGATGGCGACCTTGCCGCCGTCCGGCTGTTCCAGAAGATTGATGCAGCGCAGGAACGTGCTCTTGCCCGAGCCCGACGAGCCGATCATGGAAATGACTTCGCCGGCATGGGCGGTGAGGTTGACGCCCTTCAACACCAGAAGCGAGCCAAATCTCTTGTGAAGCTCGTCGATCTGCACGGCCGGCGTGGCGATCTTCGCCTCTTCAGCGGGCGCCGGATCCGCCACCACGGCGGGAGCGGTTGGCCGCGTCTGTTCGCTGCCGATGGCCGCGTCCTGGGTTACCTTGACAGTCCGTAGATCCGCCAGCGCACGGTCGAAATAGCGCAGGCTGCTGGTTAGGCAGGTGCGTTGCCAGTCTGGGTCATTCGGAAGGAAGGCAACTCGCAGCGTGTCCCGGATCCGCTTGCCCAGCGACGAATCGATCTTGCCGAACAGATGCAGCCAATTGTCGGCCTGGACCGCTTCCATGACAGTCGGCCCGTCCAGCGTGCCACATTCGACGACAAGTGGCAGCACGCGCGCATTTGGCATTGCCTTGAGGACGGCGTCGGAGACGTAGCCGGTCGCTGTCGCCGCAATGCCGGTGCCGGTCCTGGCGCCTGGGCCGGTCAGCACTGTCACCAGCGCCGGCCCGAAGATGGATTTTCCCCAGGCAAGGCCGGCATGCTCGGAACTCGCGACCGAAAGCAGAGCCGGATAACCGTAAGGCCCTGCTCCGGTATGCAGGTCGAAGACGATGACCTGGCGTGCCGCGCCGGCAAAGGTCTTCAGGATTTCGTTCAATGTGCGGTTCGACCAGACCGGACCACCACCGCCGTAGAACATGCCGTCGGCGAACTCATACTGGCCGGCCTCGACGATCGCCGCCAGCCCGGCATGCCCAAGCCTCTTGCGCGCAACCGCGAGCTTCTCATCGGCCGCTATGCGGTCTGGCCCTTCCCATTCGCGATAGACCACGGCGTCGTGTAGGCCCGCATAGCCATTGTTGACCGGAGCACTCGAAGACCAGTCGATGAAGTTGCGGTTGAGGTCGACATTGTCCTCGTTGACGCGCCGCGACCATGCCGTGCCCCAGGGATTGATGAGGTGAATGGCAAGGATCGCCGTGTCGGCGGGCAGGCGCCGCAGGTTCTTCTGGCCCAGCCAGGCGGTCTGGCAGGTCGAGCCGAACGGGCCCTCGACACCATGCGTGCCGGAAATGAGCACGATCAGCTTGCGCGCATCGCGGCGGCCAAGCAGCGCCACATCCGTCGCCAGCGTCTCGCCATCCGGACCGTTCAGCGGATGAACATATTCCGACAGTTCCGCGCCAGCCCGCTCAGCGGCTTCGCGAAATCCTTGGCGCAGGGTGGCGAAATCACAGGCGTAGGCTGGTGCTGGCTCATCATGGCGCATGGTCGATCCCACTGGACCGCTGGCGGTTGCGGTCAATCCGTTCATTCCCTGTCGTTCCACCGAGGGGCTATTCATCGTTGTGATCGCTCGCGTTGTGAGGTGGCAATCGGCGCTCATTGCCATAAAGGAGCGGCCTTGAGGACCGGACGAACCAGGCGTCAGAGGGAAGCACCTTGTCGGGGTTCATGATCGACTGATCGTCCAGCGCAAGTTTCACCCGCTCCATCACGGCGAGCTTCGTCGGGTCGGCCGTCGCCAGCAGCGAATGGATGCGCTTGGACCCGACACCGTGCTCGGCGGAAAAGGAACCGCCGATCTCCCGCAGTTGGTGATACAGGACGCCCTCGACAGCCTCCGCCATGTCAGGCGCCAGCGGACCCTGACGGTTGAGGATGATATGCAGGTTGCCATCGGCCAGGTGCCCGAAGACATAGGGCGCCAGACCCGGTTCGATCGCGGCGAGGCCGGGCAGGATTCTGTCGAGATAGGCCGGAATTTCCGACAGAGGCACCGAAACGTCGAAGGAAGGCGCATTGGGATGGGCGCGATAGAGCACACCGGTGTCCTCGCGCAACCGCCACAGGTCGTCCTCTTGCCGCCGCGAGCCGGCGATGATGCCGGTGGCTTCGGGATAGCGCTCCATCACTTCCAAATAGATCCGCTCGAAATCCTCGCGCAGCGCCTCTTCGCGCGCGCCGCCAAGCGACAGCAGCAGGAACAGCGGCTGGTCCAACGGCACGCCGGGTTCGGACCATTCATGCGCGGCGGCGGCCAGGCTGAAATACCGGGTCCACATCGCCTCCGCCACGCGCAGATGCCCGGCATCCGATTCAAGTGCCAGGCGAATGGTTTGTAGAGCCGCTTCGACAGACGGCAGTCCGAAAAGCGCGGTGACCGTGGCTCGCGGCGAAGGGTCGAGCTTCACGACCACGCGGGTGACGATGCCGAGCGTGCCCTCGGCGCCGATGAAGAGATGCTTCAGATCGTAGCCGGCGGAATTCTTCACCACCCGGGTCAGATCGGAATAGACCGATCCGTCGGCCAGCACGGCCTCCAGGCCAAGCACGCGGTGGCGCATGACGCCATGGCGAAAGGCCATCACGCCCCCGGCATTGGTGGACACCATGCCGCCGATCGTCGCTGAGCCGCGCGCGGCAAGGTCGATGCCCGGTTCCAGCCGGTGTTCGAGCGCGGCCATCCGCAGGGCTTCGAGGGTGACGCCGGCGCCGACCACGGCCACGCGTTCGAGCGGATCGAGCCGCTCGATGCGGTTCATGCGTAGCAGGGAAAGAACGATCTCGCCCGGCCGCGAAACGCTGCCGCCGACCAGACCAGTCTTCCCACCTTGCGGCACGATGGGAATCTCGTTCTGGCGGCAGATGCGCACCACCGCCGCGACCTCGTCGGTCAATGAAGGCGCAACGACGATTCCGGCGTGGCGATCCGCCCCATTCGAACCAAGGTCGATCGCCCCGGCATCATCACCGATGCGGACATTCGAGCCGCCAACGACATCGCGGATCGCGTCGACAACCGGCAACGGGACAGCTTGCTCGATCCAGTTCGTTTGCCTGGGAGACACGAGGCTGCTCATCGCCCCGCCAATTCCCGAAGCGCTGTAATCAGCCGATCGTTGTCAGCCGGCAAGCCGATGGTGGCGCGCAGATAGTGTTCGTAGCCGGCTTCGCGCCACGCCTTGACGATGATCCCCTGCTTCAGGAGACCGGCGGCAAGGCTAGAGCTGTCGCCCTTGCAGTCGAAGAACAGAAAGTTTGTTTGCGATTGGGCAACCCCGAAGCCGAGGCCGGCAAGTGCGGCGGACGTGCGCACGCGCTCGGCCCTGACGCGGCTCGCCGACGCCTTCATCCAGCTTTCGTCAGCGAGTGCCGCGACGGCGGCGGTCTGCGCCGCAGCATTGACGTTGAACGGCGTCTTGGCTGCCGCGGTCACTCTTGCCAGTTCGAGGCCGGAACAGACGGCATAGCCAACGCGCAGTCCCGCCAGGCCATAGGCCTTCGAGAATGTCCGCAGCACCACATAGTCGATACCGCTGTCGCGCAAGACTTCGATGCCGTCGGGCGCACCGGGATCGGCGAATTCGAAATAGGCCTCATCCAGGACAAGAAGCGTACCGGGCCGCACGGCGCCGATCAGCCGTCGCAGGCTGGAATGGCCGAGACCCGGCCCGACCGGGTTCCACGGCGAGGATATGAAAACGATCCGTGGCCGAGCGGCGATCGCCGTCTCGAGCCTGGCAAGATCGAACCCCATTTCGGGTGTCATCGGAATCTTGACGACATCGGCCCCGGCCGCCAGCGGCTCTATCTCATGCAGGCCGAAGCTCGGCACCGTCGTGACGACCGAGGCGCCCGGCACCAGGACGGCTCGGGAGATGGCGGCGATCATCTCCTCGGAACCATTGCCGGCAACGATCAGCCCGGGATCGACCGCCAGTTTTTCGCCAAGCGCCGACCGGAGCGCCGTGCAGGCCGGATCGGCATAACGCCATGGCTCGAAGGATGAGGAGGCCAAAGCGGCCATGACGGCGGGAGAACATCCATCCGGGTTCTCGTTGCTGGCCAGCCGCGCAATATCGTGGCGGCCACTCAGCGCCCGCGCCATCGCGATGTTCATGCCGGCATTGTAGGGCGGCAAGGCGGCGATATGCGGATTGAGCGGCAGGCTCGACACTGGTTTGACCGACTGTTCCAAATCCCGACTTCCGTTTCCCCGCGCCCACACGCGGCATCACAATCTTGTCAAATATCCAGGACAACTGATCCGCGCGGCTTGGAGCAGCAAAGCAGCACTTCGCCTGCCCCAAGCTCATCCAGCGGTTCTTCGAAATAGATGACGTCGCCCAGGATCAGCCGCGACTTGCATGTGCCGCAGATGCCGGCCCGGCAGCTGAACTCAGGCAGCAGACCCTGGTTCTCGGCGAAGTCGAGCAACGATGCGGCCGAGTCATCCCAGACGGCCGTCAGGCCCGACTTCCGGAATTCCACGGTTGTCGCCTCCCCGGCCGGCTCGATCCTTGCCGGCTGCGCCGGAACCACAGGCACGGCATCGGGCTCAAGCACCGTCGCCGGGCCGAAGAATTCGTAGGCAATGCGATGCTTCGGCACGCCAAGCTCGCGAAGCAGAGCGTAAATCGCCTGCATGAACGGCGGTGGGCCACAGAGGTAGAAATCATAGTCATCGATCGGCAGCAGCCGCTGCAGCACCTCGCGCGAAATCATGCCTTCGCTGTGGAAGCGCTGCTCGGCTTTGTCGCACGCGGACGGGAACCGGTAGCAGTAGTGCGCGGTCAGGCCGGGCCGGGTCGTGACCAGGCCGGTCACCTCGTCGCGCAAGGCATGTACGCCCCCGTTCTCGCAAGCGTGGATGAAGACGGCACGGCGGTCCGGCATGGAAGCCAGTGCATGCAGCATCGACACCATCGGCGTCAGCCCGACGCCGCCGCTGAGCAGCACGACTGGACGGCTGCTGCCCTTGTCGAGCACGAAATCGCCGCGTGGCCCTTCCGCCTGAAGCACATCGCCGACCTCGATCCGGTCATGCAGGAAGCACGAACCGACCCCGTCGGGCAGCCCCGGCGCAGGTGCTGCTTCACGCTTCACGCTGATCCGATAGCGAGTGCTGTCGGGGGAACAGGAGACGCTGTAGTTGCGCAGCACATATCCCCTTTCGCCGGCGCCCTCCCGCGCTGCCGGAATCCGGAACACCAGGAACTGGCCCGGCTGGAAGTCGCGCCAGTCCTGTGGATTGACGGGCTCGACATGGAACGACGTGATAATGGCGCTTTCGCGCACCTTCGCGACCACTTTCAGGTCACGAAACCCGC
The DNA here is from genome assembly GCF_900103325.1 of Mesorhizobium qingshengii. Classification (GTDB taxonomy): domain Bacteria; phylum Pseudomonadota; class Alphaproteobacteria; order Rhizobiales; family Rhizobiaceae; genus Mesorhizobium; species Mesorhizobium qingshengii. The sequence continues at coordinate 172,732 of NZ_FMXM01000015.1, forward strand.
TTCTTGCGATGGTGTCGCAAGCGGTCAGTGCGTTCATTCGGCAGCCGCCAATTGCTGGCTCTCGCTGGCGATCAGCTTGGCCAGGTTGCGGCGAAAGCGCAGCGGTCCGACATCGATCTTTAGATCGAGATTGGGCGTGCGCTTGTTGGCCATGCCTTTGTGCACGGCATTGAGCACGATACGGTCCTCGTCAAAGGCGCCGCGCACGGAGGTGGCGAACTGACGCGAAACCTCCATGTCGTCGGGGGCGAAATTGCGCATCTGGAACCAGTAGTATTTCGTCTGGTTCTCATCGACCGGCGTCATGAAGTTGTAGCTGTCCATGAGGAACACGTCCTCGTGCAGCAGCTTGCCCTCGCCGCCGGTGCAGGCCGGCACGAAGATCGCCTTGATGATGGCGTTGGAGGGGTAGCGCACCTCGTAGTGCTGCTTGCGGTCGCAATTGCCGGCGAATTTGAGGAAGGGCTCATAAAACGGCGCCGGCTTGGCATCGACCACCCAGCGCCACACGGTCACGCCGTTCGCGCCCACGGTAGTTTCGAGCGGCGCATCCTCCATTGCCTGAACACCGCCGAAAGACGATTGGTGTACCCATGACACATGGGAAGGATCGAGCAGGTTGTCGGTCATGTAGAGGTAATTGCAATCGAGCAACATAGACTCGCCGCGATTGACGCCCCAGGCCGGATCGCCCCAGTGATCGACCTCGAAAATCAGAGCAGGATCCGCTTTTTCGGCTTCACCCATCCATATCCAGAGCAGTCCGTAACGTTCGGCGATCGGATAGGAACGAACGCATGCAACATGCGGTATCTTTTCAGCACCGGGTACACGCGTGCAGGTTCCTGTGCTGTCAAAAGTCAGACCGTGATAGCCGCATTCGACCGTATCACCCTTGATGCGGCCCATGGACAGCGGCAGCTTGCGATGCGGGCAGGCGTCTTCCAGGGCAGCTACCGCACCATCGGTGCGGCGATAGAGGACAACATCTTCGCCGAGGATACGAATGGGCTTCAGCTGGTCTGTGACCTCATGGTCCCATGCGGCAACGTACCAACAGTTTCGAAGAAACATGGCGTCCTCCCAAGCTTGTGAACGCCAAAACGAATAGCTCTCGGGTGAGAGACGACATAGGGGTTGCATCTGCGTTCTATTTTAGAAATGCTAAAGCAAGCCGAACCCAGGATCATACCAGGTGAATAAAACGCCCCCCCTGCGCGCGATACAGGCCTTCGAGGCTTTCGGTCGACGCGGCAGCGTAACGGCCGCGGCCCACGAGCTTGGCGTTTCCGTCGGTGCGGTCAGCCAGCAGATCCGCAAGGCTGAAGATGTGCTCGGGCTCAGTTTGCTCGAGCGCCGTGGCAGGAACGTTGCCCTGACGTCTTGGGGACGAACCTACCATGCGGCCATTTCGTCAGGTTTCGACCAGATCCGCGACGCCCAACACATCGTCGAGCGGGCGCGGTCGGAAAGCGCGCTGACCATCTCCTGCCTTCCCTCGCTCGCCAGCAAATGGATCGCGCCAAAGCTTCTGGATTGGCAAATAGGTCACGCGGGTGCGACGGTGCGTCTCGTCGGCGCCGAGCAGGAGCCGCGTTTTGACAAGGATCAAGTTGATTTCCGAATCTCATACGGCGCCAAGGTTCATGACTACGATCACTATGTCGAACTGTTCACGGATTGGGTGGTTCCTGCTTGTGCTCCCGGGTTGCTGGCCAATCGGCCTGTCCGCAAGTCCTCGGATGTTCTTGATTTTCCACTCCTGGGCATAGAATGGGCACGAGATCATCAATCGCCGCCAAGCTGGGCTGAATGGGCAAGCAAGATCGGTGCGTCACATCGAAAGACGTCTGGCGAAGTTGCCTTTTCCTTGTCGAGCGCCGCGATCGACGCTGCGATAAATGGAAAGGGGTTTGTGCTTGCTCAATTGTCCATGGCCGCTGACGATATCGCCGCGGGCCGGCTCATCGTTCCATTCGATCAGCGGATAAAGTTGTCTGGTGCCTATTTCCTCGCCTGGGACCGTTCGGCGCTAGAGAAGCCATTTGCACCAGAACTCCGCGCCTGGATCGTTTCGATCTCCAAGCGCCCGACTGCCTCTCCAGCCGATCGGGATCGGTGAGAGGCATTCACATGCTAACGAAACCAATCTCGATCGTCACAGAGAGCGGCTTGTCGTTCAACTAGCAAGCCGACGCAGCATTCTCGCTCAATCACTTAGCTATCCCATTCACACGTCATCGCCGCCGAGCACCGCACGGCGTTCGAGGTGGTGGCAGGCATACTGCTCCTCGGCCTCCTCGCACGACTGTTGGGCTTTTGAAGGGGCAATCGTGGACAGGTCTCGCCACGAAAACCGGTCTAACGAGTGGCGAAAGCGCACTGGCTGGAGGAGACATCGCAGGCGTCGATTTGGCGGCGTGCCGATGCGGCTGATCCTTTTGGCCGTTGCCTCAGCTCGACTTTGTACGTTTAGGTGGCGAAGCATAGTGCTTGCGCCATTCGCAGGATGCGTTGTGGCGGGATATTTTGTCGTTCCCGGTTTGGCGGGGAGTGTTGATTAATATCGCCGATCCAGATTTCGAGGCGGACTGCGCCGATGGCATCGCTGAACGTCAGGCTGGTTTTTCGGTACCACGCTGCGGCGTATGGGGTGGTGGTGCTGGTGAGCAGATCGCAGGCCCATAGCGATACGAGGGTGTAGAGACCGAGCAATGTTGGGGTGGTTCGTGCAATGGCCTTGTCGGACCATTGCCGTTGGGTCTCAACGC
>NZ_FMXM01000074.1 GCF_900103325.1 Mesorhizobium qingshengii
CAATACCTCAATAACCGCATCGAGCAGGATCATCGGCGCATCAAGCGCCGTGTGCGGCCGATGCTCGGTTTCAAATCGACGCACGCCGCTGCGGTAACCTTGTCCGGCATCGAGATGGTCCACATGATGCGCAAACTACAGGCGCGGTACGCCTTCAATCCGAACCCGTCTCTCGCCGAGCAGTTCGAAATCCTCGCTGCCGCATGAGGTCGCCACCACTCTAGCAAATTCTCTGACCAGACAAAACTTTGCAACGGAACCGGCCCGCGACGCCATCGGTCATTCCCGACCTAAGTCGCGTTCGACATTGGCTCTATCGGTCCTTCAATTGCACTTGGAACCGGCCCCCTGTCTTCTCGACGCCATGTCATTGGTGGGAGCCGACGTTGTAGAAGCGGCCACCGATTCCGTTCGACACTAGCGTACGATTTCGCGATCTTGTTCGGACCCCAGGTCGCGAGCCGTTCCAAATGCGTCGGCTGCAGTAGTCATGGCACGCGGTGAATGCGCGGGTCATCTGCGTATGAGATGACCTTGATACAAATTCATCATTTTTCTTTTTGAGGCTTCAGGCGCAAAGTCAGAACCTGGGTATCCATACCCACGTTTGGATCAACATGGACAGGGGGCCACGGAGGGAACAATGACGAGAACTGCCAATCTTCGAATAATGGGTGCTGCTGCGATCGCCTTGATGACTCTTGCGCGACCTGCGCTTGCCGATAACAAACCGATGAAGATCATCATGGTCTCGGGGCCGCTTTTCGATCCGTTCTTCAGCGCTTTGAAAAGGGGCGCGGATGACGCAGCGAAGGCCATGGGCGTCGAGTATCAGTATTCGACCATCCAGGACCCGAGCAACGCGCAGACGGAGATTACACGTGCCCTGGATCAGGCCGTGGCAACGACGCCGGATGTTCTGATTGTGGGCGACTATTTTCCGCAGTCCATGGATCCGATCATCAAAAGGGCCGCCGCCGCGGGAATCCCGGTAATCCTGAGTGATGGTCCAGGCAACTTCAAGGACCTCGGCGCCGTAGGTTTCGTCGGTTTTAACCCACCGGCTATTGGGACGCAGGCGGGACAAGAGGCGTCGAAGCTCGGGGTCAAAGACGGCATTTGCATCAACAGCGTCGCTGGCAATCCGTCGCTGGAAGCTCTTTGCAATAACTACGTCAAGGCGCTTGAGGCGACGGGAGGTAAGGGCAAGGTGATCACGCTCGGCTACCAGGACGTTTCGAATCCGCAGGCAACGCTGCAGGCAATCAAGGGAGCGATGCAGGTTGATCCGGCGATGGACGGTATCTTGACGGTCGGCTCAGCTCAAGCGGAGCTGGCGGTGCAGGCCGTAGCCGATGCGGGTAAAGCGCCAGACTCAGTGAAGATCATGTCGAACGGCATCTCGACGAAGGTGCTCGAATACCTACGCGACGGCAAGGTCGCGGCGGTCTTTGACCCGCAGCCCTACCTTGATGGATATTATAGCATCGTTCAGGCGGTGCATCATGTCCGGTACGGGTTGTCACCACTCGAGAGCGTCATCGTTGGGCCGGTCCCGCTCACCAAGGAAGACGCCCAAAAAGTAATTGACATCAACAAGCAATATTTGGGCATCCGCGGAATTAACTAGTCTTCCCTGCCTTGGGGATCGCGCGGCAGCGATGCCGCGCGATCGTCCAAGCTGAGCGGCAGGCTCGAAGCGAAAGGGCGTACGGAATGGGTACGGTAACGACATCAGACACCAGTTTCGGGGTTGTAGCAGACCGAAACGCACAGTCGAAACTTCGCCGCATTATCGTGAGGCCGGAGATCGGCGCCCTTTGCGCGCTTCTTCTCGTATACGGGGTCTTCGCAGTTGTTGCCGGTAAGGCGAGTTTCGTAAGCTTCAACGGGACGGCTGCTTGGCTGAACGTTGCGGCCGAACTCGGCATCATCGGTCTAGCGGTCGGTCTCCTAATGATCGCGGGCGAGCTCGATTTGTCGATCGGTGCCGTGGTGGGCTCGTCTTCAATCATACTCTCGATTGGAACAGGTATTTATGACCTGAATGTCTGGTTGATGCTGGCGCTGACAATCGCAACGGCCTTACTGATCGGTCTGATCAACGGTCTGCTGGTGGTGCGGACGTCCATCCCCTCTTTCATCGTCACGCTTGCGACCAATTTCGCTGTAGCCGGCTCCGCGCTTGGTCTTGCCAGGCTCCTGACGAACACCGTGTCGTCGTCCATGGTGTCCGACCCGGCAGTTGACGCGCTTTTCGCCGCCCGGTGGGGACAGGCAAACGTCTCTATCATCTGGTGGGTCGTGGCTACGATTTTGAGTGTGTGGCTCCTGAACCGCACGCGCTTCGGCAACTGGATATTCGCGACCGGAGGCAATCTGTCCGCAGCGCGCGGAGCGGGTGTTCCGACATCGCTGGTCAAGGTAGTTCTTTTCATGGGGACCTCGCTTGCGGCCTCATTGGTGGGAATTATGCAGACCGTCGAGTTCCACTCCGGTAACGCGACCAACGGACAGGGGTATGTGTTTCAGGCGCCGATCGTCGCGGTGATCGGTGGCGTGCTGTTGACCGGTGGCTACGGTTCGGTACTCGGTTTTGCTTTTGGAGCCATGCTCTACGGAGTCATCAGCGTTGGCATTTTCTATTCTGGCTGGAACACGGACTGGGTGCAGCTTTTCCTTGGAGCCCTCGTGCTCCTTGCCGTGACCGCCAACACATACGTGCGCAAGCTGGCATTGAGCGTGAGATAGGGGATCGATGGCCATGGCACAGCCGCTGGTGGAATTGCGTAACGTTAGCAAGCGCTTTGGCAACATCGAAGCGCTCACGGGCGTCTCATTGCAGGTGCATCCAGGGCAGGTGACGTGCCTGCTTGGCGACAACGGCGCTGGCAAGTCGACGCTGATCAAGATCCTGTCTGGCTACCATCAGGCGAGCGGCGGCGAGATTCTGCTCGACGGTGTGGTTGCGCGCATCACAAGTCCCCGCGAAGCTCGGCAACGCGGCATTGCGACGGTCTGTTGATTTCCGCCGAGAACCGACCCGGGATTGGGCGGTTTTTCCATTGAGAAGTGACCCATGTTTGAACCCACCCCTGCTGGCTGATTGCAGG
>NZ_FMXM01000050.1 GCF_900103325.1 Mesorhizobium qingshengii
GCCATGCAAATCTGGAACAAAATCGCGTGTCTCGCCGCAGCGTGACAGCCGTCCCGGCCAGCTATCGCTGCATCAATCCGCTGATAACTTTACAGTGCCATGCCGCCCCTTCTTCGTGCCCATTCCGCCGGCGTTGTCACGTTGTTTGCAATGTGACAACGCCGGAGGACAACATGCCTCCGTCGAAACGGGCGACGACGGACTTGCCGCCGACAGATGACAAGCCGCTCAGCGGCAGCGTAAGATCATTCATGGCGGGTGTGGTCTCCGGGAAATGAGTCGGATCGGCCTTAGCAACCAAATCCTACGTTATTTCAACGGCTTGCACTACATCCGCCAACCCACCATGAATTTTTCGGGCTAGGGCATTACTTGAGCGGCTATGCGGCGGGTGCGGCCGCGGCGAGAGAGGCTTTGATGCGCTTCAGTTCGCTGCCGACACTCCCGATTCCTTCCCGCAGCGTCTCCCCGATTGGTATCGGAGCGAAGGCCGCCGGAGGATTGTCAAGCAGTTGGATGAATTGGTTACTGTTGAGGTCGTGAAGGATCGATTCAACAATTGCTTCACCGCGCGCGATCACGCCAACTTTTAGCTCGGCCTCTTGCTCATTTAGAGCGCTAAGCTGGTTCGAGACCGCATCATTGACCTTCAGGATGATCTCGTCGACAGACTTCCAGGTACCACCGAGGGCTTCGACGTCGTACTTCTTGTTGATTTTGCTCTTCGTGTCCTCCCAATGCACCAACACGGCCTCGCGGCACACTTGCCATTTAGCTTGCATGCTGCGAACTGTGGTGGCGAAATCCTCTTCCAGCTTATCGATCTTATTGAGGCCAAGCAGGGCGATCAGTTGATTATCGTTGCCCAGCTGCTGCTCCACCACGGCAATTAGACGCTCCACAATATCGCACCTGTTGGCAGCATTGCCTTCTTCTTTGGGCCATTTCGACGACACCAGCATGGCGAGTCTGTCGGAGCTCGCGGTTTCCAGAGGATAAGGAAGCCGTCGCTCTTGTGCCTCTGCCTTGGTCATTCGGAACAGGGTTTCTACGACCTCGTCTTGATCGACCAGGTCTTTCGAAACACGTTCGAGATCGATCCCATCTATGACGATCGCTTCACGCTCAGCGCCGTCGTCTACGCCCGCTTCATCCGGCTTCGTTGGGCGATCTGTTTGCATCTCATCGCCATCGGGTGCCTCGTCCACATATTGGAGATTTCTCCGATTGTCGTCGTAGGCCAGCATTAATAGCAGCCTGCAAGTGAAGTTGTGGAGGGCATTCTCTCGCTCTTCAAGCGGCGTTGCCGTCAGTATTGCCTTGAGCCAATCGGCGATCTTATTAGTCAATGGGCCCAGCTCAGCGGTTTGCATTAACCCCGTTTGCCGACTAATCCGATTGGAGTGAGCTGCGATTGACGCTGCCGAAGTGGCTATGGTTTGCTTCAGTCCTTCAGAGAGAGATTCCGGAGCGCCTTCCGCCACATTCTCTTTGACGACTTCCTGATTTTCATCCGAAGGCAGGTCGTCAGAGTTCGCCTGGGCTGCGATTTCAAATCGGTTGAGGTCTTCTTCACTCAGGGGCTCAGCCTCCTGTATGTCCGGGAGGCTTACTCTCAGGTCCTTGAAATAACGCCTCATTTGGGTCTTGATCGCCATAAATTTGGCCATGCCTCCTTTGGCCAGCCGTACGACGATGACGCCCTCTTGGTTCATCCTTCCTGTACCAGATCTCAGAAACTTGAAGTCAATGGGCTCCTGAACACCTTTGGGAGTTTTATAGCGCATATCTTCCAGAGTTCGCCGCAGACTCGTCAAGCCTTTCTTCCGCACTAACACCACCGGCTTCTTTTCTCCGGCAATGACAATAGTACCGACGGCAAAGCAGAATTCCAGTCTTTCGTCGGATTGGGTGCTCCTCATCACGGACAAGAACCGCTGCGCTATTTGTGTACCATGTACCTGGCTCATTATAGATCTCCACTTTGGTTAACGCAGATTCAATTACGTTTAAGGATGGGCCCGCAAAGAGTCGTCAATCCCGCCCGATTAGTTCTCACGGCATTTCACGCGCAGTAGGTCAAAGCCATGATCGGGATTTAAGCACGACCGTCCTGGTTATTAATTTGGCGAAGAACGGCGTCAGTCCGCTTGTACGGGGATCGGCCGTGGACTCTGCCAGTCCCATCGGCATTTGAGAGGCAGTCTCGGAGTGGCGCCTCGTGCAGATGAAATCCTCCTGTGGTAGCACCTCTCTGTAGGAGCCGCAGGACGTACGTGTGGCAGCAACAGTGGGCCTCCTCAGATTTGTGGGCATCGGAATCGCGATAGCATGTTGCCAGATAGTGGGTTGTTCAGGGTGTCCGCCTGGAGGATGAATGTCGCCCAGTGGCGGCCAGCCGCTATCCGTACATAAACCTCGTCGGTCGCTACTTGAGGAATCGCCTTCCCTTCGTCCAATAGTCGAAACAAGGCCCAGGGGCCTACCTTCGAAAGGGCAGCAGGCGCGAAGCCGTTGAAAGTGACCGAAGCGCCACCGAGGCCGCCGACAGTGGGCCAACGGAAACGCACAGGTTTGTATGCTCCTCGTCGCTGCGTGATTTGCTGGCCGTCGATCTCAACCACCACCTCGTCGGTCGACCGATCGGTATCAGCGACGGTTAGCAGAAACTCGATTGACGGCTGACGACCGGCATCCTTGAACATAGAGTCCCGGATTGCGGCTGCTCGCTTGAATTGTGCCAAGGACTCCCGGTCGATTTGTAAATCGACGCTTCCCGTGGACTGTACTTCCCGCGGGCCCGAAGACCTATCAACAAAGGGAGCCAAATACTGCGCAGAAAACGTGTCGATAAGCCCATCCCTGCTGAACAGCCGAGCGAAATCTTCTAAAGGAGCGTCTCGACGGGATTTGCGGCTGAAGGGATACCGTCCTGCGGTTACCCGCCGACATAAGTCGCCAGCACCTTCTGCCCACAAGCTGGCGACATGACGTTTTGCCTCGCTCATGGACAGTTTCGAGCTTAACCGGCCCACGCTCAGGATCCATTGCCGAATGGGTGGCGGCAGATTGGCGGCTCCCGCTTCGATTTTACGGATCGCGATAGCGGTTTCATCACCCTTCACCGACGAGTGTGAGCCGGCGAGGCCCTGCATTTCACCAATCGATTGGTAAAGAGCAGCAAGATCGCTTAAAGCGCTGTCGATCGGCGCTTGAGCACCTGGGGGGCTGTTGGGCGGCACATCGACAAGTTGGTGTAGCCATAGAAAATGCACATCCGTATAGAGCTGGCCATGGCTTTCAGGAGTGTCGGCGACAGTCGGCGATCGGAAGATTGACTGAAGATCGCTTTCGGATGGTTCCTTCTGAGCGCTGCCTTTACCTTCGGTCGGCGTGTCGCGTTCGGGCGGTTCACCGAGCTTGGTCTCCTGTGCCGCTGCGGCAAGGAACAAGCGCACCGGCGAGGTGGGTGCTGAAAGCGCGTTCAGCGTTCGCAAAGCGTCATCGACACTCGCCATTGGCCGCAGCGAAATGTCATTAATGAGTTCGTCCCAACCAACCGCAAACTCCTGAAAGTAGAGATCCATCGCCGCCCGTCGCAACGTCTCTTCCGCTTCACCTGTGGAAGTGGTCGCCTGGTCGCCAAGAACCCAACCTTCTGCAGCAACCGCGTGTGCTACCTGTGGCAGCAGGCGCAGGAATGTCCCATGGAAACCGGCTAGGGTGTAAATACCGGCGATGCCAGTGTTGAGGGGCTGTCCTGATTTGCGCATCAAGACGTCCCCCCCCATCGATCCGGCGTGGTCGGACAGACGCCATGTTGGCAAGTTGGCGGCCTGAGTACTGTTTGTGACGATGTTGAGCACACGACGCGGCATCGAGAGGCGCTGAAGCTTTGCGCGGCTCTTTTCGATCAATTCGCTGTTGAGATCGATAGTTAGCGGCGGGTTGTCCAAAAGGGCATCAAGGTGATCGGCCAACGCACGACGAAGGGTGGCGTCGGCCTCAGCTGGATACATCCCCTCCCAGTCGAGGGTCATCCACTCATTGATGTCCTGTGGCTGGAACGGTCCACGCCCCCCAAGCATCAAATAAATTTTCAGCGCCGGATAGAGGAACGGAGGGTCGTCCTGGTGTTCCGCTAGTAGTGCTTCCAGTCGGAAAGCTAGGCGGGGCAGCAAGATCGTCTCTAGGCCCCGGCGATAGGCCTCATGCGCTTGTATCCGAAGGTTTTCACTTTGAGCTGAAACTAATCCCGAGAAGTTGTTTTCCGCTCTGGCGGCTTCGTCATAGTCGGTCTTCACGGTGCGCAGCCGCTCCAGCAGCGGCAGAACTGGTCGGAGATCGCTACTGTCTACCCGGTCGAGGCGCAGTTTCCCCGCTTCCTCGGCATAGCTGCTGGCCGCTAGACGAGCCCCTTCCATCAAGTGGACATTGCGGCTGTAGCTGACTATCAAGAAGGCAGCTGCTGAGGCCATAGCTGCCGCGATTGTCGTGCACAAGCCATATTGAATCCACCGCTGTCGGCGTTCGACACGGGGATGGGCTTCAACAAGTCCAGCGTTGGCGAAGACGACCTGACGAAGCAAACGAGTGATGAAATAACTACGCTTCTGGTCGGATGAAATAGGGGTGGCCGGCAGAGAGATGCCGAAGGTCGGAGACCTGGCCCCCGCAATGCGATCAAAGGGCGCACCCACCTGCATTGCGCTCACGAAGTAGATGCCGCGGAGCAAGATCGGGACCTCGTAGGCGTTGCGAGCGAAGGCCTCCTGCAGAAATTGATGGGACAGATGCTTGAGGCTTGCGACCTGCTGTGGGAAGCTGAACACAAGCGCGCGCCGGTGGATGTTGCTCTCTTGCTGCAGTCGTTCAAGCAGCCTGTCATTGAGGCGCCCGACGAGTGTGTCATATTCTGCAGCGTAAGAGTCCATCGGATCGCCTTCACTTTCCGATGGCTGTTGCGCGAAAGTGAAACCCCATACGGCCTCGCGCCCGTCGCGGCCGAGGTCGTCGAAGAACTCGCTAAATCCCGCTATTAGATCGCTCTTGGTGAGCAATATATAAATCGGCAGCCGCAATCCGAGTTCTTCATACAGCTCAAGGATCCGCTGCCGGATGCATCTGGCGTGATCTAAGAGCTCCTCCTCGGATGACGAGCTCAGCTCATTTATCGCGATTGATACCAACACCCCGCTCAGCGGCTGGTGCCGACCCCTGCGGCTGAGCTGACGAAGGAAGCCCTGCCATACCGCTCTGTCCTGTTCCGGGTTGCGCTTCTGAACCATGTAGTATCCGGGAGTGTCGATGAGCACGGCATGATCCGTGAACCACCAATCACAATTGCGCGTGGCCTCGACCACGCCGCCCGATTTCCGGCTGAGTTTTTCCTCCAATGGGAAGCTGAGGCCAGAATTGGCAAGGGCAGCGGATTTTCCCGATCCGGGCGAGCCGATAATCGCGTACCACGGCAGTTGATCGAGCCGCGGCTTGCCGAGAACGCTGTGTCGAGGAAGCCGCTTTAGCGTAATACGAGTTTGGCGAAAGCGAGCTGACATGGCTTTTGCTTCGGCAGCGGCGCTGGCTCGCGCTCCGTCCCAATCGGAAGAAGTCGATCCTCCACCATCCGCCTCTTTTTGCTTTGTCCCGATCCCCTCCAGCATGCCGGACACTCGTCCAAGGAAAAAGTCTTGAACGTTGCCTTGGATCATGTAAATCACGACGTACGCGATCGGCATTAACGCTGACGCCGCAAGTTGTTCACCAAGGCTGTCAAGTGGGATAAACCCTCCAATTGAGAGGTGCCGTCCAAAAATAAAGATCATAGCAGTAGCTATGGCGACTGCTATGACACCGAGCCAGCGGCCATCGAGCGCTCTCTTGAATGACTGCATGGGGCTAACTCTCAGTGTGGCTTCGTGATTATGATTTCGATCCGGCGGTTCTTGGCGCGGCCTTCTGGCGTCTGGTTCGAAGCGATCGGTTCTCCGCTACCTCTGCCTTCTTCCCGCAAGTGGCCAGACTCACTCATCGTCGATCTGATAATGTCAGCCGCTGCCTTGGCACGTGCCATTGAGAGGTCTTGGTTGGAAAGATAAGCACGAGATCCGATCGGCATCGAGTCTGTGTGTCCGGTCAAAAGAACCGCCCCGGGCTGCTCGTTCAGGCCTCGCCCAATCCGCAGAAAAAGCGGAACGAACGTATCCTTCACGATCGAACTTGCGGAGTCGAACATCCCTGGGGCACGGATGGTTACCACAATCTGGTGCGCATCCTCCGTGACAGCGACCAACCCATCGCGAATTTCCGCGCCTAAAAAGCGACGCAGTCGATCGCCACTCCTCAGGACTGGGGGCGGTGCTGCGGTCCTCGCCAAGCTCACCGCTCCACGCGGCTCTAGAGTTGCCAGCCTAGCAAGGACTGCATCCGACTGGCCATCGAGTGCAAATAATAGCCCGGTATAGAGCGACAGAAGGGCTGCTGCCCCGGTAGCGCCTGCGGCCCAAGATGGAACGAATCTACTGGACGGTCTTCGCGCCGCGGCCCGTTCTTGCCAGTGTGGAGATATGTCACGCTCAAACTTACCACGCGCTGCCCGGATCAGGCGGTACGTGTCCTCGCACAACACGCTTATCTCGGAGGCCCCACGCGCGGCCACCCGGAAGCGACCCTCGAAGCCCAACCGCATGCAGTAGTAGAGGAACTCCAGCAGGTCGAGGTCGTTTGTCGGGTTTTTTTTCATTTGCTCTAGAAGCTCGAAAAAGCGATCGCCGCCCCAAGTCTCGCCGAACAACGTTCCGACCATGCTTCGCGTTGTCCAGACGCTGTGGCTACCCCAAGCCGTATTCAGCACGATGTCATCGATCGTGGCACAAAGAGCGTATTTGCTGATCTTGATCGTCCGCGTCGGCAGTCCGAGCGACATTATTCCACGCTCGAATGCATCGATCCCTCGCAACACCCGCAAGCGCAACTCTTCGACATCAAGTTGATCCGAACTGGTCTTGAGGTGAGCACAGAGGCCCAACAGCGCTGCCGCAGCCGCGACCAGCGGATTGAGCCGGTGAAGCGTTAGCGTTTCCCAGAGCGGCTGGTCTGATATCGGCGGTGACGAAAGAGCCGAAGGGCCAGGGCCGACTGCGAGGTCGGGACGCAAGACGGTACCCTCAGTCGGTATGGCTACCGGTTCCATTGGGCGGACTCTATTATCATGGCTTGTGCCTTGTGCACGCTAGCGATGTTCTCACGACCCGGAGGCTAAAACTCGACTCAACACTCTGAAGCGTTTCAGTCTCGATGTCGGAGACGACGGCATTGAAAACTCGGCAGTACTCGTCCCAAAGCCTAGCTTTCCGGCTGCCGAGCCAGAGCTTCCTGCTCCGGACAATCGACGCCTCGATCGCTTTAGGACAGAGGCGTTCACGGGCACTGGGTAGAGCCTTGTGCAGTGCCGTTAGCATCGGACCCTCATGCGCTGTGATGTCAGCAGGGGCCTGCTCGACGGCGACGTCTCCATTAAGGAGCCGCGGGATGTCGGTGCATAGAGCCCTGCGCAAGGCGTCCTTGGCATTCAGCATCAACTTCAGGGTGTTTTCGATCGGCTGCGCGGTGCTCGTACACTGATGGCCGGATTCGTGCCGGGCGTGCTGGCAAGCGGAGACGGTACTACTGAGACCGACGAAGGAATTCAGAAGCATCCGCCCCGCACGATCCATGATCGTTGAAATATCAGCTTGCCCGAGATCTGCCAGAGATAGCCCACAGGCGGTGAGAAAGGCCGCTATAGCAGCATGATTTTGCCCGCCAGACTCTGTCTGCCCAGCCACGATCGGATGAGACAACTGCTCAGGCGCCGGCGGTGACGGGGCTAGGCCGGTTTCTACAGGAGGGTCTTTGTTGACGCTGGTGAAGCTTGGCCCAATTCTCGCCGCCTGTTCCGCTGAGAGCTCTGTCGCAAGATCCCACTCCTCCGGGATGATCTCGACGCACGACAACGGCTGCACGAAGATGCCACACTGGTCCGGTATACGATCTGGATAACTGTCCATCTGCCAAGCTCCAGCGGTGGCTGGCGATAAGTCTTGCTCGGCGTCCAAGAACGACGACGGCGGAAAGTCTCTATCGAAGGACTCGACGAACGAGAGTCGAGTGGTCTTACCAACCGACATGGCAGGAGCCATCTCAACCACCCCCAGAAGATCCGACGCCTCAAGTGCGCCTAGAGTGCGCGGCTCGCCTTCGGCAGAATCCTCCATGGAAGCTACATCGACCTTGATCATGTATCCGCCAATTCGAACGATATCACCGGCCTCCAAGATAACAGGCAGGTCCGACGGCAGCGGCTTAGCCCCGTCATTCAACGATGTGCCATTGCCGTTGGGCTCGATCAGCAAGAATTTCCCCTCCGCACGTTCGATCGAGAAGCGGTGCGTCGAGACTGTTTGCTGATCATCCGACAGAACAAACCCATTGTCCTCGGACACGCCTACCGACAGTCCGCCAACTGACTCAATTAGCCAGCTCATACCGCGTTTACCCGATAGGCCGGGTCCCGTATTCGTTACACGTAGAACGAGTGGCATGTTGAACCCGCATTCGCGAATGGTGGCTATTGGGACCGAATGGCCCAGAGTGCCATGTCGAGATTTGGGAAATCACCGGCCACGTGCAGCGCCAGGCCAGCGGAATGAGGCATGTCCTTCCAGAGGCGGCTCTGCTGATCGATCTCAAAGTAACTGACGCCGACATGGAAGGGGATCTGCCTTGGGGCGACCGGGAGACGGTTGATGCTGATCCCCTGCAGCGCGACATTGACCAACTCTTTGATCTTCTCAGCTGGGCCGATCTTGATTTGGCTGGGAAACTCGCGCTGTAGCCGCTCGGTCTCAACATCGGCTCGCACGGCTATCACGAAGCTCGCGGTCGTAAACAGCGAACGGTCAAGCACCTCGGCGAGATGGACACCGTATTTATACTCCCGCAGCGGCAAAGGTATCGCCGTCCGTTCTAGCACAGTGCTTAGCGAGGATCGAATCGAACTGATCACCGGCGCAAAAGTGTGCGACAGAGCGTCGTGCTTGTAGCCGGCGAAGGACGGGGGACGCTTCTCGTCCCGTGAAAACGTGGCCAGCTCACCAGCCAACTGGACCGTGAGGCCGTACAGCCCCACCGGATTCACGCCTGCTACTTTGGAAAGGTATTCGAAGTAGGGCTCATAACGATTGATCGCCTGGAGCAGAAGGAAATCAGCAATCTCGGCCACCCCGCGCGTGCCCGACTGCGACACCCGGGCTGCCAGCGCCTCACCTCGATGGTGAAGCAAGCCGGTGATTTCGGTCACGTAGTTCGACAGGACAGGGGAACTGGCGCAGTCAGGAGTTGGTGGGATGTAGTTCTCATCGAGAATGATTTGACCGTCGGCCCGGACCTCAATTAGGCGTGCTATAGGAAGACAGGCGAACCCCGCGCGATTTGCTACGTCCGGCAAGAGCTGAAAACGCAGCCGTGCCACCTCAATGGAGGCGCCGCCTCGCTCGCCCGCATTTGTGTCGACAAGATCTTGGACTGCAACCTCAAAGCGGGCCGGGACGTCGATTTCTGCTCGCGCATCCGTTTCTACCGCCCCTGGTTGATAGAGGGATACTGCCACGTGGATGAGTGAGTCGCGGAGATCGCCCGGAACGCCGTACGGAGTGGGCTGGTCGGCGTCATCTGGAATGCTGAACGGAGTCCCGTCCGGCAAAACGCCGCACGCTGTTTCGATAGCGATCTTACCCAAGCCAAGCAGCTCGCGATTGAGCCGGAGCTGGGTGATGCCCCAGCCATAACGCTGCAAAGCGGCCGTTCTGCTGCGCACCAGCTTTTCGACGTAACGGTCGTTTTGCTGAAAATGCTGCGGTCGGAGGAATAACCCCTCCGACCAAACGACCTTATTGTCCCAAGACATCCGCCTGGCTCCGCGTCATTCGATAAATCAAGTCTTCAATGAGACGGCTGTAAGGCATCTTTCTGAAATCCTTATATGCGCAGTTAGTATGCAGCCATTAGAGACAGGACTACAGGCTCGCTCTTGCCATGGCTGCATATCAATTTCGCATTCCACATGAGGCCTGTGGCCTGCTGCCGGTGAGCTATGGCGGAAAATGGGTGATGACGGTTTGAGAAGGGCGGCGTATCGAGGCGGGTGATTGAAGCCTGCCAGAACCTCTCAAGGAGAGCGATACGCCATGAACGAGACTATCAACATTGTTCGCCTTCGTCAGCCCGACGAGATCGATGATCCCCTGACGGATGTGCTCCGCACCGGCGCGCGCAAATTGCTGGCGCAGGCGATCGAGATGGAGGCCGAAGCGTTTCTTGCCGAGATGCGGGATCTGAAGCTGCCGGACGGACGTGAGCGGCTGGTCCGGCACGGTCGC
>NZ_FMXM01000083.1 GCF_900103325.1 Mesorhizobium qingshengii
CAGTCCAGGCCATCGTGAGCTCCATCGAATCTTTGCAAATCCGACGGAATCACAACCTATTGAAATCACCCACTTCTTTTTGAGGCAGTCTCTTAAGCTCGTCAGTTTCCCGAAAGCTAAACCGCTCATAGTGGAGCCGGAAGTTTGAGCGGTATCTCCGCCGATTGCTGAAATGGCGCCTGGAGCTGGCGCAGAACGATGTAGTTTGAAGCGCAGGCCGAACTATGACCTGCCAAAGCTCGTAGGACGCAAGAGCCCGAGGGGTTCTTGTGAGAAATTCTAAACATCACGTTTGAGGATGTACAAATGCCGGATTTATCGTCCCTTATCGCCAATCGCGCACAGTCTAGACAGCAGTCGCCAATCCTGAATGCTTTTCATCCGCAGCAAAGCGTATCGTGCTTCGAGGCGATACTAAGGAACTGCGCGCACAGGCCCTTCGGACTGGGCCCAGGTCCCGCTCCGAGAATAACGTGGAACGGGGGCTTGCTGACTTCTGCCGAATTGCAGATCGTGGCGGTACTGAACCGTCACAAGGACCAAATGCCCCTCAGTTGGGAGTCGCTGGCCCGCAAGGTCAATGATCCCTCCACTCCACCGGATCTGAGAGAGGCGATCGAGGGACTGCAGCAAGACCAAGAGCTTTTCTATGCCATCGGCTCTCAGGGCGATGGTCGCTGTGGAGGCAAAATCACGGCGAGGGACTTGTCCGAATTTTCCAAGCTTCATCCACCAGTCGCCGCATTTCAGGAAAGCCTGGCGCAAAGCTACGAGCAGAACTACATACCATCCGATAGCACCAAAAACGTTCAGCCTTCGCTCATGACCCGGAGCGATGCCTTGCGCGAGCTTTACCGATATTCCGAAAATTTGCCCAAGGTCATGAGCCTGGCTAGTTTCAAACAGATCGTTGTCGGCGAATCGCGAGCCGGTAAGTGTCCGCCCCAGGTCATTGCAGCAGCTCAATACTTCACCAATCATCCAGATGAATGG
This sequence comes from Mesorhizobium qingshengii, assembly GCF_900103325.1. Classification (GTDB taxonomy): domain Bacteria; phylum Pseudomonadota; class Alphaproteobacteria; order Rhizobiales; family Rhizobiaceae; genus Mesorhizobium; species Mesorhizobium qingshengii. The sequence continues at coordinate 994 of NZ_FMXM01000083.1, forward strand.
ATGCAGGTGTGCGGTGGTGCTTCAGGTAAGGTCCATAAAGAGGATTTTCTGCAGGCCGCTTCATCGTCGATGAGTCTCACGCAAGCTGAACTGAATGTCCTAAAGACTATCAGCAGCAATCAGCTAGCTTTTTTCGAGGGCGGCGATCTAACGCGTGAAAAGCTGACAGGCATGTCTGAAGACAAAGGACTCGACAAAAGAGTAACGGAGGCGTCAGTTCAGCTACTTTCCGATCCTCTCCTCTTCAGTCTTCTGAACAATTCGATTACGGGATATAAGTCGCACAATTCATTCTTCGATTTCGGCGGCGGGCATACTGTCGACTCCGGTGACATTAGCAAAGAAGACTTTGTTCACTTCTACGGGAGCATGTCGTATGCGAACGGCGCCGTTCAGCAGCCCAAGACCCATGCGCCGGAAACCGCAGCGGATCAGAAAGCCGTCTCGGACATGATGATGGGCCGGGCGGATCAACCTGATGCCAAGTCACCCAAGAAAAACGGCGGGGCTTTCATCCACGCAGTCGGCGACGTGCTCAAGGTATACTCGACAGTGAATGATTGGGCTGCGACGGCGGTGGGTCTATTGAGCTTCATTCCGGTCGTGGGCCAAGTGGCCGATGCCGTTTCAATGACGCTAGCGTTCGAGGCGCAAGCGGCAAATCTTGTCCGTACAGCGATTACCGGCGGCAACTTGAAGCAGGCGCTGCTGGACGCTGGCATCAATATCGGCGCGCAAGCGCTGAGCCTTGTCGCTGGACCCCAGGTCAAGCTTGCAATTAGTAACGGACTCGTGAAGAAGGCGATGGAGGAGGCTGCCACGGTCGGTATCGATCTGCCGATTTCAATGGCGAAAAGCTACGCAGAAGACTATTTGCAGGGCCTGCAAGCACGTCTTCCGGCCGACCCTGTGCAAGCAGCCAATTTCCCCAGCCAAATGGCCATTCAATTTTCCCAGAATATGATCTGACAACAAATGTGGGAGGCACTCGTGGCTGTGGATGACAAGGGAACGGGGAAGGGCCGGTGAGTTCGCCGCTCCTGGCTAATATACCTTCGCTGTGTTTACCTCTCGGCTTAGGGCTGGCGACAGCGCGATGTCACGGGCGATATGATTATCGTGCGCTGTGCCGATGATGTTTTCGTCGGTTTCGAGGACGAAGCTCGTCATTTCCTCGATGCGGTGTCAATACCGGGTGAAATTTCCCCAAAAGTGCCGAAGTAAAATTCCCCAATTACGCCGTCTCGGACGGCATGGAGAATTGGGTATTTTTCGG
>NZ_FMXM01000078.1 GCF_900103325.1 Mesorhizobium qingshengii
CCTGCAATCAGCCAGCAGGGGTGGGTTCAAACATGGGTCACTTCTCAATGGAAAAACCGCCCAATCCCGGGTCGGTTCTCGGCGGAAATCAACAGGCATTCTCCAGCCAGCGTTCCACCACCTCCTCGTCCGACACGTCATGGCCGTGCTTGAGGTAATGCAGCCCGACCATCAACCGCGTCGGCTTGGCCGGCCTGACGACCGGACGGTAGAAGCGGCCCAACGCCTCATCGAACCGTGCCCATCGCATCAGACCCGACGATCGCGTCCAGACGTTCGCGGAAGAGGTCATTCCTGTTGCGTGTCGGACGGGATGGCAGCATCGTTAAAACACCAGAAAGGGACAGGATCAGATTCGATTTCTGGCATTTTCCAATACTTCAAACCTTGGGAATCCCTGCAGCACAAGGCTTCAACCTATTTTTCAGGCCGAACCAATTAGCGCCGAGGCCCTCGCGATAAGCGTTGGCGTTTTGGATGATGAGCGCGCCTTCACCTGGTCGGGACGGCTGAGCGCCATGCGGAACCCGACCGGGCCGCCATAGTCCTGCATGAAGAGCGCGTAGCTGTCGATCTTTAAATATGCGAGCAAGGCGCTGATGGACGCGGCTAATGCGTCAAAGGTGTAGCTGTAGCGATCTCGGGACGGCGCTTCGATGTGACCGAAGCCGGGATAGTCGGGCGCGATGACGTGATAAGTGTCCGCGAGCAGCGGGATCAGCAAAGTACATGCGCGAGGACGAAGGGAAGCCATGGAGGAGCACGATGGTAGGGGCGTCGGTGGGGCCGGCCGGCCGATAGAAGGCATCCAGTCCATCTACTTTGGCCTGGCGATAGGTATTCGATACTGAAGTGAAGGTCGTCACGGTGCTGTACTACTCCGTGGCGAAGGTGCCGGTTCATCGAGGTGCGTAGGGCTCCTGCTAAAGCAGAGTGCGCCAGCGACCAGCAGAGCCAATGTCGCGATGACAAGCGAGGCATCGAAGGAGGCGGTCCGGAGGTAGAGAGCGTTAGCCATCAGAGGACCGATGACCTGTCCCACTCCATATGCGGCGGTCATGATCGCAAGCATGTTGAAGTGAACTTTCCCTGACAGTTTGCGAGCTGCGGGCATCGCAATTGTCACTGTCCCCATAAAGGTCCCGCCGACAAGCAACGCGCTGACGATGTAGGCTGCGGGCGTGTGGAGAACCGGCAAGAGGACACCCGTGGCTTGAACGACCAAGTTCAACATGAGGCTGCGGTGGGTCCCCCACCTTTGATCCAGAGCATGCCACAAAAAGCAAGATGGCACGGCCCCTAGGCCGAACATCGCCCAAATATGCACTGGGTCGAATGAGGCACCCGCGCTGCGCACGAGAAGAGGCAGATAGGTCGCAGTGATGATATAGCCCAGGCCCGCGAGCCCGTAAATCAGGATGAGCCTCGTTGCGCCGAGCATAATTGGGTTTTGTTCTTCTGAGGCAAGTTGCGATTGAACTTGATGAGGTTTTGAGCCATCTGCCCGACCCTGCATCGCAACGGATATGATTGTCACAGCGAGCGCCGCGGCAGCGAGGGCAAACCAGATCGTGTAGCTCGACAGAGAGGTCAGACGGCCTACGGCGATTATCTCAGCCGAAACGACAATACCGAGACCTACCCCCGAGTAAAGCGCCGGAGCGCTTCTATGCTGTCTGTGATCATGTATGAGCCAATGCGAAGCGGCCACCATGGACATAGCACTGAAAAGGCCCGCAAATCCGCGGATCGTCACGACAAGCCATTCCGGCAAGGGAAACGCCAAAAGCCAAAGAGTGATAACTGTCATGAACGTTGCGAAGATGCACAGCTTGCGACTTGGGACACCCGAGAGCAGCGCGGTCAGCAGGGCGCCGATCAGATATCCGGCGTAGTTTGCCGACGCCGCATAAGAGCCGCCCCCAACCGTAATCTGCTGGTTGACGACCATCAGCGGATAGAGACCTGTGAAGGCGAAGCGGCCGAATCCCATGCCGATGACCAACACCAAGGCGGCCGCGACTGTGGCCTCGGTCGCAGCCTTCTCATGCATCGCCCTGATCCTTGATGTCCGAAAACGCCTCAAGCGTCTTGCGAAACTCGGAAAAGGCCGGCGTAGCGAAGCCCGGTCGACAAGCCAGATAGGTATCGACGGACATTAGCGGATGCTCTTGGACCGGTCCCAGATGCCGCATCAGGTCCACGACGCTGCGAGGAATAATGCTGACGCAGGAGCCTGCAGCCGTGCAGGCAAACATCGCGTGGTAGGATTTCACCTCCTGGACCGCAAAGCGCTCCTTGAGCGTGCCGAATCCAGTCAGCCATTCCTCGGCAAGCATGCGGTATGTGCAGCCTGGTGCAAAGGCGGCTAACGCCTTCGGCTTGATGTCACTCGCATCGCGCACGACGGGATGTTCGGGCGGCAATAGCAGCACCAGCTCCTCCCGAAAGATCGCAATCTTATCAAGCTCCGTCGGTGCGAGCCACCATTCTCCTGAAGGCACCGCAATGAGGGCGCAGTCAATCCGGTGTGCAAACAGCGCGTCGATGAGCTGCCGGGTAGGGGCCGTCGACAGGTCGATTATCACCTGAGGCCACTTCTTGTTGTAGGTGGCAAGTGGAATCGGAAGCCGGCTCGCCACTGTGCTCTCCATGGAGCCAACGCGTAAGGTGCCGATCGGCCCCGACGGATTGACGAGCTGCTGCGCCTCTTCGGCGAGATTCAGAATCCGATCGGCAAAGTCGAGGTAAGTCTGCCCTTCGTTCGTCAGCGTCATGCGCTTCTTGTCGCGTTGGAACAGCGGCACACCGATCTCGGCCTCGAGCTGCTGAATGCGAGTGGTGACGTTAGAAGGGACGCGGCCGAGCAATCCGGCAGCT
>NZ_FMXM01000016.1 GCF_900103325.1 Mesorhizobium qingshengii
ACGAGCGTGCCGAAGACGACGTTGACGGCGGCCGCGACGAAGGCGGTGCCGAAGCTGATCTCCAGCGCGTTGACGGTGCGCCGGTCGGTGGCGATGGCCCAGAACTCGGTCCAGCCGAGCGCCGCCGAGCGCCAGACCAGCCCGGACAAGGGAATGAGGATGATCAGCGTGAGGTAGGCAAGCGAGAAGCCGAGCGTCAATCCGAAACCCGGAATGACACTCGGCTGTCTGAACCGCCACCCCGCCGGAGCCGGTGCCATGGTCACGAATGCTGCGGTCATCGAGTTCAGGGAAGTCCCTCTCACTCAACCAAGATTGCATCCGCTATGGCTCGAAGCGGTTTGTATGCGCAAGATGTTTGAACGATCCCTGCCACTACGTCTATTCGCCCAGTGGCGTTTCGTCCTTCGTCGCCATTCGGAATTTCCGAGGTCGTGCGACTACCACTTAATGCGCGGATATTTAGGTCAGGTCGGGTAGGCACCCTCGCCGAAATGATACGGTCGCCCTCATTTCAATCGGCTCATACTCTTCCGCCGGGAACAAGCGCCTGCATAAATGCACAAATATGCGGCGCGATCCCAAGCAACGGCTTGCCGCGTCAGCACTCACAATGCCCGATATGCAGCGTTCCGCAGTCGAATGTCGGCATGAAGGCCAACAAGCAGGTATAGCCGAAAGTGTAGCCATACCCGACAGAATAGGTTGGTTGAGCCTCGATAGCATCTCGCGCAGTACCCTTGGACGAGTTCTACGCAACGCCAAACCAACGTAATAATAAGGTGCTGGCTGGATATCGATCGGGGAGAGGGAGGAAATGAAGAACATTTCAAAGGAACTGATGGAGCTAGCCGAACACATTCGTCCGGCGCGGGAAGCGTTCGCGGAAGCGGACAAAAGAAGGATCGAATCCGCCTTGGAGGCAGGGCGACTTCTCTGCCAGGCCAAGGATGACTGCCCGCACCAGCAATGGCTGGCTTTTCTGACATTGGCCGGTATTTACGAGCAACAGGCCAGAGAGCTGATGCAGCTGGCCCGCGCGGGATTGACGGCACACGTCGTTTCGGAAATCGGAGGCATCAATGCGGCACTGGCCTATCTGGTGAAGGCAAGATTGCCCGAGCCAGGCGAATGCCTGACCGTGGGACGGATAGGCTGGCCTGAAAAGAACACGCCCTTCGCCATCATCAAGCCAAACACCGCCTATCCTGGTTACTACGACGTGGCGATTGCCGACATGTGGGCCAATCCCGCAACGGTTTTCTCGTCCACGAAGCCGCTGAAGGGCGGGAGTTTGCGGCTGGCCGACGGGTCGTTCTTCGACAACCTCTGGCATATCGTCGACAGGGAATTGGATGTGCCGCATTCGCAGCGCGAATTCCAGATGATGCCGGCGGATCTGGTCTCCAGGGATGGGGCTTTCCTCTTCGCAAAACCAGCCACCGCTGCAGGTGATGGTTCGAAGACAAACCGTGCGCCCAACTACGCATTTTGATTATCCGGCATTCCGCCGCAATGGAGCCTCGCTCGATGGCAGGTTCCATTGCGGCCACTGGCAATGAGGGCACAGCTGCAACCGATATAGCCAGAGCGGAGAGAGAGATGGAAAGTCGCCGTGCGAGCGTCGCCGCCTTCTGCCTAGCGCTTTTGGTGATGCCGGAGCGCTCCGTCGCGCAGTCCCAGCTGAACCAAACAGAGGTCTATCAAGCCCAGGCGAAGTTATTCGAGGGCAATTTCCTGTCTCGCATTCCGGATGGCAAGATTGATCAGCGAACACTGGACGCTTTAAGGGCATGGCAAAGACAAACGAAGCGGCCGCAGACCAACGCTTTGACGAAGAAAGAGTTCAATCAGTTGATGCGGTTTGATCCTGGCAAACACGCCTGGGAAGCGATATCCGGATCAATAGACGGGAGTTGGACCGCTGTTTGGGGACACCGTTCCGGCGTGGAGGCAGCCCAAAAAGCCCTGGCAGGATGCCAGAAGAAATCGTCTCGGCCCGACGATTGTTCGTACGTGTCCAATTCGGTTGATCGGAGCGGCCCGGGTTGGTCAGCTGCCGTCTTTTGCGAGCAGCGAGATCTGTTTCGAAAAAAAGGGCAAATGTTCCTGCACAATGGCCTGAGCCGGAAATCGGCGATAGATCAAGCGTTTGCTGCCGCAAGCGCAGCGAAATTTCCCGCGTCTCAATGCAGCCTCGTAAAGGCGCTGGACGGAAACGGGGCCCAGTGAGCACCTTCCTTCAGCGCTTGCCAACAAGTGCTGAAGGTATCCGGGCACATACCCTTCATTGGCGTTTTGGCGGGGAGGTGTCGCGCGGGCCTAACCCCTTTGGAAGGCTATCCGCATTTAGCGCAATCAAATGGCGCCTACCGGTGTTTTCAGAGCGCGGCGGTCTCGGAAGAGGTAATGCCATATCCGATTTCGCGCTCCATTTTCTTGATCGCTACTGGCTTAATCAAAGAAGGATATCATCATCAGAGTGGCGAGCTCATGCGCATTGCAATCGTTGGTTCAGGTTACGTCGGTCTTGTGTCTGGGGCATGCTTGGCTGACTTTGGTCACAAAGTTGTCTGCATCGACAAGGCAGAGGCCAAAATCGTCGATCTTCAAGCTGGAAGAATGCCGATCTACGAGCCAGGTCTCGAAGACCTTGTCTCCAAGAATTCCGCGACAGGGCAGCTCGCCTTTACAAGCGCGCTCGCGCCGGCAGTCGCAGACGCGGATGTGGTGTTCATTGCCGTCGGGACGCCTTCGAGGCGAGGCGACGGTCATGCCGACCTTTCCTATATTTACGAGGCGGCGCGTGAAATCGCGGCAGCGGTTCGCGGCTTTACGGTGGTCGCGGTCAAATCCACGGTGCCAGTGGGAACCGGAGATGAAGTCGAACGGATTATTCGCGGCTGTAATCCGGCCGCGGATGTGGCAGTCGTGTCGAACCCGGAATTCCTTCGCGAAGGAGCTGCCATCGACGACTTCAAACGTCCGGACAGGATCGTTATCGGTCTGCCGTCGGACGAACGCAGCCGTGAAGTGATGGCGGAAGTCTACCGGCCGCTCTATCTCAACCAGGCGCCGATCATGTTCACCGGGCGTCGCACCTCGGAACTGACAAAGTATGCGGCCAACGCCTTCCTGGCGCTCAAGATTACATTCATCAACGAGATCGCAGATCTCTGCGAGAACGTGGGTGCGAACGTCCAGGAGGTGGCGCGGGGCATCGGGCTCGACAACCGCATTGGTCCGAAATTCCTGCATGCAGGCCCTGGTTATGGCGGGTCCTGTTTTCCAAAGGATACGCTGGCGCTCGTCAAGACGGCGCAAGACAGCGGCGCGCCGCTACGGCTAATCGAAACGACGGTCGCCGTGAACGACCAGCGAAAACGCATCATGGCCCGCAGGATCGTACTCGCCTGCGGCGGCAATGTTCGAGCAAAGACAGTGGCCGTACTCGGCCTCACATTCAAACCCAACACAGATGACGTCCGTGACGCGCCTTCCCTCTCGATTATCCAAGCCTTGATCGATTTCGGGGCGCATGTTCGAGTGTATGACCCCGAAGGCATGGAACAAGCACGGCTCATGCTTGGCGCGAGCGTCGAGTATGCGAAGGGAGCGTATGAATGCGCCAAGGGTGCCGATGCCCTGGTGATTGTCACGGAGTGGAACCAGTTTCGTGCCCTGGATTTTGCACGGCTGTCGCGCACCATGTCGAAGCAGGTCGTGGTCGACCTACGTAACATCTACAGGCGGGAAGATATCTGCAAGCATGGATTTGAATACGTGAACGTCGGCGAGGGAGTGGCAGGGGATAGTCCTGTTTTTGCCGCGGCCGCCGAATGAGGTATCTCGTCACCGGAACCGCGGGATTTATCGGTTTCCATCTGGCGCGCCGCCTGCTGGATGAAGGTCACTCCGTGACCGGCTTCGACGGGATGACGCCATACTACGACGTTGCCCTGAAGCATTCCCGACATGCCTTGCTGCAGCGGTACGACGCCTTCCGCTTCCATATCGGGCAGTTGGAAGACATGGATGCCCTCCGGCGGACGGCAGACTCGGCCATGCCCGATGTGATTGTCCATCTGGCCGCGCAAGCTGGTGTGCGGTACTCGATCGACAATCCGCGAAGCTACACCGACAGCAATCTGGTCGGTTCCTTCAACGTCCTCGAACTTGCTCGCGATCTGAAGCCAAGACATCTGCTGCTTGCCTCCACCAGTTCGGTCTATGGCGCGAATGAACAAATCCCGTTCGTCGAGACCGACAAGACCGATTGGCCGCTGACGTTCTACGCGGCGACCAAGAAGGCGGTGGAGGCGATGTCACACTCCTATTCGCATCTTTTCCAGATCCCAACGACATCCTTCCGCTTCTTCACCGTGTACGGCCCCTGGGGTCGACCCGACATGGCGCTCTTCAAGTTTGTCGACGCCATCGAGAACGAGCGCCCGATTGAAGTCTATGGCGAAGGTGGGATGAAACGCGATTTCACCTATGTTCACGATCTTGTCGAAGCCATCGTCCGGCTCATCGGATGTGTGCCGGTGGCCGGCCGGCCGGTGTCTGGCCCGGATGTCGTCGACACGCTGTCACCCGTGGCGCCGTGGCGTGTTGTCAATATAGGCGTTGGCCAGCCGGTGGAGCTGTTGTCTTTCATCGAGACCATCGAGAATTGTCTCGGCAAACGTGCCATCCGCAAGATGTTGCCGATGCAATCAGGCGACATGCAGGCGACTTATGCCGACCCGCGCCTCCTGGAGGCCCTTACCGGTTTTCGCCCCAAGACCAGCGTAGAGGACGGGGTGGCTGCCTTCATACGTTGGTATCTGGAAGAATGGCCATCGCGGCCGACAATCGCCGCCTAGCGACTATCGCCAACCGGAATCACCAGGCGCTCAAGTGCGCTGCTTAGATTCCGCGCGTGCGACCGTGGCACACGAAAGGGCCAACACGGGACCCTGTCAGGCCGACATCAGCTTGGCGTGTATCTTCGGTCTGGCGCCGCCGCGCCAGGATGACACCTCAATGGTTGCTCCGTCGCCGCAAAGCACGGCAAAGCCGCTGTCGGTATGCGTTTGCACCTGGCCAGTCAGCCCTATGTAGCGCCCTCGCCCGGCAAACATGCGTGCCTCGTCGACGATGATTTTGGCTCCGCCATCGAGGGTGAAGGCGCCCGGATAGGGATCGCCAACAGCGCGAACAAAACGCAGAATACTTTCGGCCGTCTGCGTCCAGTCGATTATCCCGTCATCCGCCGAACGCTTGGCACAGTAGCTGGCGAGGGAGTCGTCCTGCGCAACGCCCACCCTGTTGTCACGGGCGATCGCTGACACAACGAGGGGGGTCATCTCCATCAGGGCCCGCTTGTGCTTTTCGTAGAGCGAACGCGCGGTCTCGTCCGGCGCGACGGCAAAGAGTTTCTGCAGGACAATCGGACCGCTGTCGACGCCTTCATCGAGCCGAAAGAATGTCGACCCAGTCTCCTTCTCGTTCGCGATGATCGTCCAGGGGATCACCGCCCTGCCTCGAAAGCGCGGCAACGGCGCCGGATGGAAGCCTACCGAGCCGAAGCGGGCCACCGAACGAAATTCGGCGCGGCAGATCTGCGACCAGCCGACCACCAGCGTCAAATCGGGTCGACCTTCTTGAAGCTTCGCGATTGTATCGGGCGCGTTGATATTCTTGGTCAGGTGGACTTCTACTCCCGCTGCGCGCGCCGGACCTGCCAAATCGACGAAATCGGAGTGGCGTGCGGAAGCGTCGACCGCAAGGGTGACGAGCAGCGACGGTGTCATACCCGCTTCGACGAGGGCGTCGAACGCAACGCGTGATCCTTCCACCGCGCCGACAAAGGCTATGCGCATGAAATCCTGACTCCAATTCACGGCCGCAAGCGACAGCGGACGCCGCCTCTTTTCTATTGTTCGCTTCGCTTCTACGCCCAAGTCCGCCTTTAGAGGTACCCGATCCTCTTTGAGGCATCCCAATGTCCAAGTCTTCCGGGAGACAAAAGGCCGGATAGTAGGGGGATCAGGGCTTTGGGATTGGAACTGTCGATGGACTATGGCGTCGGCTTGGCACTTCCGGATGGCGATGCCGTTGCGGCCGAGCGTCTGCGCATTGGCTCGCGCCGGCCGCATGTGTTGATCGTGCTACCTGGACTGGGCGCCGGCGGCACCGAACATGTCGTCAACGTTCTCGCCAACCAGTGGGCCGCAAGAGGCTGGCTCGTGACTTTGGTCACATTCGAGCCACCCGGTCCCCCGCCTTACTATCCTTTCGATCCCGCGGTCAGGATAGAGCGGTTGGGATTGCCACAGGTGAAACGATCGAAGTTAGGGGCAATTGTCGCAAGCACTCGCAGGGTATTTCTTCTGCGCCGAGCGCTCAGGAGGTTGGCCCCGGATGTGACCCTGAGCTTTCTCACGCGTACCAACGTGATGTCGCTGGCGGCAAGTCGAGGGCTCGGCCTTAGCGTTGTGGTTTCGGAGCGTAACAATCCTGCCCTGCAGGACGTGGGCCCGATCTGGCGGTTTCTTCGGGCGACGCTTTATCCATCCGCCTTCGGATTGGTCACCATGACCAAGGGAGCGCTGAATTACTTCAGCCCTGCCATGCGCAAGCGAAGCTGGGTCATTCCCAATCCGGTCGATCTGCCCGCGGCTGGCAAACCGCGCCGGGGCGGCAACTTGCTCGTCGCCGTCGGCCGTCTGGTCCCCCAGAAAGGTTTCGACCTTCTGCTAAAGGCATTCGCCAACGTCCGCCGCGATTTCCCCGAATGGAAATTGGTAATTTGGGGCGAGGGTCCCGACCGCGCCGAGCTTGAGGCCGAGCGTGATCGCCTGGGCCTGCACGACTGCGTTGAAATGCCCGGGATAACCAGCCAGCCCGGCATCTGGGTGGAAACCGCCGATGCCTTCGTGCTTTCGTCCCGCTACGAAGGTTGGGGGATCGTGCTGCTGGAGGCCATGGCAGCCGGCCTGCCCGTCATATCCTTCGACTGTCAGTGGGGGCCTCGGGAGATGGTTGAAAATGAGAAGAATGGACTTCTCGTCGAAAGCGGAAATGTCGATGCGCTCGCGGCCGGCCTTCGACGGCTGCTAGGCGATGAAAGCCTGCGCCAGAAGCTAGGCGCGGCGGCGGGAGTAAGTGCCGCCAGGTTCACCCCCGAATATGTAATGCAGAACTGGGACCAAGTCATTCGCGCTGCCCTGGCGTCGCGCGGCAATAAAGAGCTCTCGCCATGCTGACCACCGGTCGCGCTTTGCGCAAGATGGAAACACGCATCAAAATGACCTGGGCTGGCTCCGGGGCAGATGCATTCCTTGTTTCCTATCCGAAATCGGGGCGAACCTGGTTCAGGCATATCCTATCGGATTATTTCAGCCGGACAGCGCATGACGGGAATGTCGATCTCTTCCGCATGTTTGAAGTTCTTCCGAACTTCGACCTTGATCCGGAACGCGGGATTCCTGCTTTCCGCTACGCGGAACAGCGCCCTCGGGTGCCGCTCATCCTCGTTTCGCATCTCGACTACAGGCGAACGCTGTTCTTCCGCCGGCCAGTCATCTTCATGGTTCGCGATCCGCGCGACGTGGTCGTATCAGCCTATTTCCACGCAACGCGCCACAAGCATCGCTTCGAAGGCGATATGGATGCCTTCATCTACGATTACCGGCAAGGTCTGCCCGCCCTCATTGTCTATCTGAACAACTGGGCGAAGGGCCTGACGCATCACAGGCATGCCGTGTTGAGCTATGAAGAACTGACAGACGACCCTGTCGGCACATCCTCGCGCATCCTGCGGTTTCTCGGGCATGTCCCGTCCGCGCCGGACCTCAAGGAGGCTATCGAGGCTTCCCGTTTTGAAGCGATGCGTGAACATGAGGTGGCGGGGGGCCTGCCGGCGCATGTGTATGACCGTGGCGATGCGGAAAGTCGTCGCATGCGTCGCGGGAAGGTCGGAGGCTTCGCCGACTACCTCACTGACGCGCAGGCCGAGCTGATCGAGCGAACCTGCACCGAATGGTTGACCCCGGCCGCGAAGGAGTTGCTTTGCCGCGGCGGAACCCATTTCTCGCGGTATAATTGAAGGCTTGCCATCGGATTGAAACCTGGCGGGCGGTCCATGCGCGCAGCCTCGATCGTCCTGGCAATCCGGTGCGAGCAGGCAGACCCGCGGCGCGAGTGACGGAAGCGGTTGAATTCAGATGCATGACCAGGTCCGGCGGGCCGTGAATTCCTTACCGCTAATGGGCTAGGCCATCAGTCGTAGCAATGATCGGGTCCTGACTGATTGAGGTTGCAACAGAGCCGAACTTGGTTGTGGCGGGTTCTTCTTTTCCGCCGATGATGGAAGACGTCAGCAGTGCTCTGGCTGGATCTGGGATCTGTGTTGCTCCGCAAGGACGGGGTGTGGGGTGAGTTTGGCAACGATTGCGATGATCAGAGGACTGGGTCGACGTGTGATGGAGGCCCTCAAACACAGGAGCGCCGGCCGCACGCGCCTGGCCAATATCGCACACCTTTTGACGGGCAATTTTCTCGGCTCATTGCTTGGGCTTGTAGCCTTTACGCTTTCGGCGCGCGCACTTGGCGTGGCAAGCTATGGCCAGCTCGCATTGATTATCGCGTTCACGCGGGTCGTCGAGCGCGTTGTCAGTTTCCAATCGTGGCAGCCAATCATCAAATATGCGGCGGGCCTGAATGCGTCCGAGGGCCGCGATGGCCTGCGCATTCTCATGAAATTCGGCTTGCTTATCGATGTTGGCGCCGCCGTTTGCGCCTGGGTCATCGCCGTGGGCGTCGCCCTTCTCGTCGCACCATTCTTCGGTTGGTCCGCAGAAATCGTGCATCTTCTCGTTCTGTATTCCAGCGTCCTGCTGTTCCAGATCTCAGGTGTTCCGGTCGCGGTGCAGCGCATGGCCGGCAACTTCCGCCTCCTGGCCTATGGACAGCTGCTCAACGCGGTTTTGCGGGTATTGCTGTGCCTCCTCGGCGTGCTGCTTAAAGCTGATCTCGCCTATTTCGCCGCGGTTTGGGGAGGAACCCAGATACTCGGCTCCCTGACGCTGTTGACGTTGACAATGAGGGCGCTGCACAGACAGGGCGTCCACAACATCCTGCGCGCGCCCCTGGCGGGAATCACAAGCCGCTTTCCCGGCATCTGGAATTTCGCGTGGTCTTCAAACATTTCGCTCACCTTGCGCGTGAGCGCGCAGGAACTCGATACGTTGCTGGTCGGTTTCCTCGCCGACCCGGCTTCAGCGGGCCTGTACCAAATCGCCAAGCGCATAGGACGCGTCGGCCAGCAAGTCGGCCCCCAGGTGCAGAATGTCCTCTATCCTGATGTAGCCCGCCTTTGGGCGAAGGGAAGCATCAAGGAATTCAAGCGGGCGATCTTTCAGGCCGAAGCCATGCTGCTCGGCTTTGGAATCCTTTGTATCCTGGTTGTCGCGGCGCTCATTCGGCCGCTGCTCGTCTGGACCGCAGGGCCCGATTTTCTCGGCGCAGCCAACCTCGTCATCGTGCAGATGGTGGCGGTCGCCTTCGTGCTTTCCGGCTCTGCCGCCCGATCCGCCCTGCTGGCCATGGGCAAGCAGCGCGAGGTGTTGCGAATCGTTGTCCTTGCGACAGTCGCCTTCCACGTGACGGCACTCCTGCTGATCCCGCGGATCGGTGCAATGGGCGGCAACATCGCCCACATCGTCTTGGGCATACTGTGGACCACAGGTTTGGCGCTCTCATTGCAACAGGCGTTCAAGACTCTTCACACCGACAGGCAAATACGGCCAGCGGACAGCCTCAATCCGGCAAGTCTTTCCTCCTCAAAGGCAATCTAGATGACTCCTGCACCTCAAGCTTCAGCCACCTTGCCCATAGCACAGCGACGCCCCGCTCCCTCGTCGCCGTCCCTTACCCATCTGCAGCGGCTCGAGGCTGAATCGATCCATATTATTCGAGAGGTGGCGGCCGAGTTGCGTAACCCTGTGATGTTGTATTCCGTGGGCAAGGACTCCGCGGTGATGTTGCACCTCGCGATAAAGGCTTTCTACCCGTCGCAATTGCCGTTTCCCCTGCTCCACATCGATACGACCTGGAAGTTCAAGGAGATGATCCGCTTCCGCGATGAGACCGTCGCGCGGCTCGGTTTGAATCTGCTGGTGCGTCGCAACGAGGCGGGTCTCGCCGAGGGTATCACGCCTTTTACCCACAACTCATCGATCTACACGCAGATCATGAAGACGGAAGCGTTGAAATCGGCATTGTCCTCGTTCGGCTTCGATGCCGCTTTCGGCGGGGCGCGGCGAGATGAGGAAAAAAGCCGCGCGAAAGAGCGAGTGTTTTCGCTTCGCAGCGATAGTCACGGCTGGGATCCAAAGAACCAGCGTCCGGAATTGTGGAACCTCTACAACGGCCGGCTGAAGGCTGGGGAGTCTGTTCGCGTCTTCCCCCTCTCGAACTGGACCGAAACCGATATCTGGCAATATATCATGAGGGAGCGCATCCCCCTCGTGTCGCTCTACTTTGCGGCAAAGCGCCCGGTCGTGGAGCGCGACGGACAGTGGATCATGGTGGATGACGACCGTCTGCCGCTGCGCCCGGGCGAAGTGCCCGAAATGCGCTCTGTCCGCTTCCGCACCCTTGGTTGCTACCCACTCACCGCGGCCACCGAAAGCACCGCCGCGACTGTTCCCGAAGTGCTCCAGGAAATGCTTGTCGCGAGGACTTCCGAGCGATCGGGCCGCCTGATCGATCATGATGAGGCGGCATCAATGGAAAAGAAAAAGCGTGAGGGGTACTTCTGATGCTGGGTTTTGCTCAAACCGAGGAACTCGAAGCTTCGTCGAACTGCGAGACCGTCTCGCACTACCTTCATGCCCATGAGCGGAAGAGCCTGTTGCGGTTTCTCACCTGCGGCAGCGTGGACGACGGCAAGTCGACACTGATCGGCAGGCTGCTCTACGACACCCAGCTGCTGATGGAAGATCAACTCGCGGCACTTGCGGCTGATTCCCGTCGGCACGGCACGACTGGCGACGATCTCGACTTTGCCCTTCTGGTTGACGGCCTCGCCAGTGAGCGCGAACAAGGCATTACGATCGATGTGGCCTATCGTTTCTTCGCCACCGAGCAACGCAAATTCATCGTCGCCGACACGCCCGGGCATGAGCAATATACCCGCAACATGGCCACCGGCGCCTCCAACGCCGATCTTGCGATCATCCTTGTCGATGCAAGGCAGGGAATCCTCGACCAGACCCGCCGACATTCCTTTATCGTTTCCCTGCTCGGAATCCGGCACGTTGTTCTTGCGATCAACAAGATCGACCTGGTCGGCTATTCGCAGGCTGTATTCGACGAGATCGAGACGGCCTATCGAAGTTTTGCGGAGCCGCTCGGCTTCGTTTCGCTGCAGGCCATCCCCCTGTCCGCCCGCTATGGAGACAATGTTCTTTCCAGAAGTGCGAAACTCCCCTGGTATCAGGGCCCGACACTCATCGAGCACTTGGAGTCCATCGAGGTGGAGAGCGACCGTCGCGCCGCCCCATTCCGCATGCCGGTGCAATGGGTCAATCGTCCCAACCTCGACTTTCGCGGATTTGCCGGCACCATTGCAGCCGGGGTGGTAAGGCCGGGAGACCGCGTAGCGGTGGCACGCTCAGGCGTGACAACCTTGGTGAAGCGTATTGTCACCCAGGATGGAGACCTGCCCGAGGCAGGCGCCGGCGAGGCTGTCACACTGATGCTCGAAGACGAGATCGACGTGTCCCGCGGCGACGTTCTGGCGGCCGCGGCCGAACGCCCGGAGGTGTCCGATCAGTTTGCGGCGCATGTGCTCTGGATGCATGACGATCCGTTGATCCCCGGCCGTCCGTATCTGATCAAGCTCGCCACCAGCGCCGTAGGTGCTAGCGTCACGCATATAAAACACAGGGTGGATATCAATAATTTCGCAAAGCTCGCCACGAAAACCCTTGAAAAGAACGAAGTCGGCTTCGTCAATATAATGACGCAGGCGCCGCTTGCTTTCGATCCTTTCTGCCGAGTGCACGACACCGGCGCGTTCATCATCATCGACCGGATAAGCAATCACACGGTCGGGGCTGGAATGATTGACTTCAGCCTGCGCAGGGCAAGCAATATCCATTGGCAGGCGCTGGACGTGAACATGAACGCGCGAGCGATCGCCAAAGGCCAAAAACCGGCGCTGCTGTGGTTCACAGGCCTCTCGGGTGCCGGGAAGTCAACGATCGCCAATCTCGTGGAGAAGCGTCTTCATGCAATCGGCAAGCACACGTATCTTCTGGATGGCGACAATGTTCGCCACGGCCTGAACAGGGACCTTGGCTTTACCGACGCCGACCGTGTCGAGAACATTCGTCGTGTGGCCGAAGCCGCCAAGCTGATGGTCGATGCCGGATTGATAGTGCTGGCTTCGTTCATTTCACCATTCCGGGCGGAACGCCGGATGGCGCGCGACCTCTTTGCCGCCGGACAGTTTATCGAAATCTTCATCGATACGCCGCTGGAGGTGGCGGAAGGTCGTGACCCGAAGGGCCTCTATCAACGCGCCCGAAACGGGTTGATCCAGAATTTCACTGGCATTGGCAGTCCTTATGAGCGCCCCGAAGCTCCACATATAACGATTACGCCAGATCTGAGCGCCGATGAGGCCGCGGAGCTGATCGTCAGCCATCTCGACCGAGGCTGTTATCTTGGAAGCGCAACCGGGTAGCGGGCGATGAGCGACGGGGCTGGCCAGGAGCCGATACGGGTTTGCTTTCCATTTGTCGGTGACGATGTCGGGGGCAGTCACATCTCGGCACTGAAGCTCATCCAGAATCTGGACAGATCGCGGGTCGAGCCGGTCTTGGTGCTGCAGGAGCCGACCGGACCCCTAGCGACCTTTCTGCAACGACAAGGCCAACCTTTCACGGGGCTCCCGCTGTCGAAAACGCTGCCGGCGAAAGGAACGAGCCTAGGCGACATCGCAAACTACCTGACCACCACGCTCCCCTGCATGCTCCGTTTCATCAGGGAGCAACGGTTCGACATCGTTCATACCAACGATGGCAGAACGCATGTCAACTGGGGCATCGCCGCACGGCTGGCGGGCGCACGGCTGGTTTGGCATCATCGCGGCGATCCCGATGCGAAGGGCGCCAATGTTCTTGGGCCGCTGATCGCGGATCGTATGGTGACAGTGTCCCGATTTTCGCGGCCGAAACATCCGATCAGATCCCTGAATGGACGATTGAGCGTCATCCACAGCCCCTTCGATCACCCATCGGCAATTCCTGACAGGGCCGCCGCCAAGGCCGCGCTCCTGGACGAGCTTGGCCTCGAGCCGGGCACACGAGTCCTGAGCTTCATCGGCGGCCTGATCGAGCGAAAGCGCCCCCTTCTCTTCATAGACATCATTGAACGTTTCGCGCGCGAGTATCCTCAAATCCCGATTGTCGGTTGCGTGTTCGGGATTTCGCCGGCTGGCTCGCAGGATTTCGAAGCCGCCGCCATGGCACGTTGCGCCGAGCGCGGGCTCGGTCGAACGGTCCGCCTCATGGGCTTTCGCAGCCCGATCGAGCCTTTCCTGGCGGCCACAGACGTTCTCGTCGTTCCCGCCGTTGGAGAGCCTTTTGGAAGGACCCTGATCGAGGCGATGTTTCTTGGTACGCCGGTGGTCGCGACCGATCATGGAGGCAATCCGGAGGCAATCGAGAATGGACGGACAGGGTTCCTGGTTGCTCCCGAAGACACCGGGGGGTTCATGCAGCCGCTATGGCGGTTGCTCTCGGACCCGCTCCTTTGGACCAGGATCAGCCAGACAGCACGAGACCAGGCCTTCGTCTCATACGGCACCGACCGGCATGTCGAAAGTGTCACGGAAATCTACGAAGGGGTGCTTCACTCCCCTTCGCGGCACCGGCCTGGCGCGTGACGTTGCAAGTCAAGATCGGCACATAAGGGTTTGACAAATGCAGGCGCAAGACATCGACTTTCTTATTATCGGCGCGGCAAAAAGTGCCACGACCTGGCTCCAGCAATCTCTGCAGGCAGATCCGGCCGTCTGCATGCCAGATCCCGAGTTGCACTATTTCAGCCGCTTCCATGATCGAGGCGACGACTGGTACTTCCGTCAGTTTCCGGAGATTCAGGCAGGACAACTCGTAGGCGAAAAGTCGAATTCCTACCTGGATACCCCCTCGGCTCCTCAAAGGGTCCACGACCTGCTGCCGCATGTCAGGCTGATCGTACAGCTTCGCAACCCGGTCGAACGTGCCTATTCAGACTATTGCATGCTCTATCGCCGCGGCGAGGTCGGTCGTGACATCGATTCCTATCTCGATGCGGGCATGGGCTCCCAGGGGCGCTTTCTTGTCGGCGGCCTCTACTGCGCGCAGTTGCAGGCTTATCTCGATCTCTATCCGAAGGATCGGGTGCTGGTTCTCTTTTTCGAGGAAATGGTGGCAAGGCCTGTGGAGCATTTGAGCAAGGTTAGGCAGTTTCTGGGTCTCCCCGCGGCCGCAACGGCGATGCCCGTCGCGAAAAAGGTGAAAGACCGCAGGGAACCAATGATTGGGCCGCGGTTGCGCAAGATCATGAAACCATTAAAGCCGCTGGTTCGTCCGTTCAGGGACAGTTCTGTTTTCGCGGCCGCACGGGGCGCCCTGGCCGGCCAGATTGCCTATCCGCCGTTTACCCCGAGGCTGCGATCCCGGCTTGTCAATTTTTATGCGGCCGATGTCGAGAAGTTGGGTGCGCTGGTGCAGCAGGACCTGTCGGGCTGGCTGGGTCAGGCTGGCGGAAGTACCTCTTTGGATTGAGCCCGCTAAAGTCTCTCTTGTGACCTGGGTAGTTTCTCCATGGACAAAAGCGGGTGTTGCGCCGGAGGTCCGCAAGGCTTTCCATAGCAACCATAAAGTCGTTCGCTTCGGAGACAGATGACCTCGGGCCAGCTTGTTCTTGAATGAACAAGAGTTGGCACGCGTGGATCTGTGTCCGCGAATTCAACAGCCGTTCATTTTAGCGCGCTCTCTTGACGCGCGACGGCGAAGCTTTGTCGAGGTCCTGGTAATGAGCCAGTTAGATCAACCACTGGAAACAGTCGGTCCGCTCGGGGGGCCGTCCCTTTTGATAGCCTCCGCAATCGCTCTGGGCCGTCTTGTCAGCAAACCGCGGACAGTCCTTCATGTCCTTTCATATTTCCGTCGACGTCTGACCGGGCGCACCAAGGCCGTTGGCAAGAATCTTCCTCTGTACGTCATCGATCTGTCGATGGCTCTCGCGGCGCTGTCATTCGCTTCTTTCATGCGGTTGGGCCTCGACGGCGACGTCAACAATCCTGAGAGCTTCCAGTCGCTGCTTTTCGCACTCCCTTGCTTCTTTCTCACCTGCGCCATCGTTTTCCCGGTGACTTGCCTCTACACCCGTAACTGGCGCTACGCGTCTATCGGCGACATGTTCGGGATCGTTCGCGCGGTGCTCGTTGCATCGCTGGCATTCGTGTTCGTGATGTTTGTAGCGACACGGCTCGATTCAATTCCCCGCTCGGTGATTGTGATCGAGGCACTCTTGCTGGTGCCCATGCTCATTTCGGTTCGGATCCGCTCCAAGCTCCTCGAGGTACGCCGATTTGGTCCGGCAGCGAGTAGAGCAGGCAATGGACGCGATATGGTACCGGTGTTGCTGGTTGGCGCAAGCGATGCGGCGGACCTCTACATTCGTGCTCTGCAGCGGGACCAGGATGCACGCCACTGGCCAGTCGGCCTGCTCGAAAGGGGCGCGACGACAGAAGGCTATTTCCTGAGGGGCGTGCCGGTTCTGGGCAGCATTGAAGACTTCGACGCGGTCGTCAGCGATCTTGAGGCTCGCGGCATCAAGCCCAGGCACGTGATCTTCACCGAAAGGATGCCTGGTCTCGTCGACCCGGCACTCGACGCGCTGATCGACCGGGCCGAACGGCTGGGCATCGCCGTTTCTCGCCCAGCCCCCGTCCTGGAGCTGCGCAATCCCAAACACGAGAATCGCTTCGAACTGCGCCCCATCGAACTTACCGACCTGCTGGAGCGGCCGCAGGCGGTGCTTGATAAAGGCGCGCTGTCCAGAATGATCGAAAACAGTCGCATCGTTGTCACCGGCGCCGGAGGCTCGATCGGCGGCGAGCTTACACAGCAGATTGCCGCGCTTGGTCCTGCCGAAGTGATCCTGATCGATAACAGCGAGTACAATCTCTACGCTATCGATCTGGAGCTGGCGGAGAAATTCCCGGGTGTGAGCCGGAAGCCATATATCTGTGACGTGCGCGACGCAGTTCGCCTGGGCGAGATTTTCCAACGGCATAAGATCGATCTGGTCTTCCATGCGGCGGCGCTCAAACATGTGCCGATGGTGGAGTTGAATCCCTGCGAGGGTATTCTTACCAACGTCATTGGTACGATGAACGTGGCGGAAGCGACCCGCCTCTGCGGCGCCAAGGCAATGGTCCAGATATCGACGGACAAGGTGGTGAACACGACAAGCGTCATGGGCGCCACCAAGCGTTTGGCTGAACTTTATTGCCAGTCCCTGGACCTCGCTTTTGTCCCGAGCGAAACCCCGGTCCGCTTCATGACTGTCCGCTTCGGCAATGTTCTGGGTTCAAGCGGGTCGCTGATCCCGCTGTTCAAGCGCCAACTCGCCCGCGGCGGTCCGCTGACCGTGACCGATATGGAGATGAAGCGCTTCTTCATGACGATAAGGGAGGCGGTCGAACTGACCTTGCAGGCATCGGCCCATGGCTTGGAAAAGAAACTTGGCCAAGGAGAAATCTTCGTTCTCGACATGGGCGCGCCGATCAAGATCATCGACATGGCGCGCCGCATGATCAAGCTCGCCGGGTATCGGCCCGATGAAGACATCAAGATCGAAATTGTCGGTTGCAGGCCTGGTGAAAAGCTGTTCGAGGAGCTTTTTGACGAGAGGGAAAGACGTGTCGACGTTCCGATTTCCGGGGTCTTGGGCGCCGTGCCCAACCCGGTGCCGCTTGACACGCTTCGCAAGGCATTTTCGCAATTGCGTCGCTCGGCCAGGGCTGGCGACACCGCGGGAGTGTTAGACCTTGTTGCCGAGCTCCTCCCCAGTTACCGGAGAGGGGAGGCAAAACCCGCGGCGGCCGCCTCGGCGTCATTCGTGCCTCATGTGATACGCGGTTCGGCCAAGGCGGCCATGCCTCCACGCGACGCTGCCGCCTGATGCCCGGCGGGAGCGTCGCCGTGCCAAGACATATCGCCTCGGTTCTGGCTGTCGCGCTGTCGTGCGGTACCGCACTCGCCGGAGAACCTCAACCGACTGTGGCCGAGGCGCGGGGCGCGATCGAGCGCGCGGGCACCTACTTCCGCGATCATCTCGGTGTAGCGGGAACCTATGTATGGAAATATTCGCTCGATGGCCTAAAAAGGGTGGGCGAAGGCGGTGCCGTGCCCGCGAGTGTTGGCTGGGTGCAGCCGCCTGGCACGCCGGCCGTCGGAGCTGCCTTCCTGCGCATTTTCGAAGTTACCGGCGACAAGCAATGGCTTCAGTCTGCCCAGGTCGTTGCAACGGCCCTGGTGAATACGCAGCTGGAGTCCGGCGGATGGTTCTACAAGATCGAGACCGACCCGCAAAAGGCGGCGACGTGGTGCTACCGCGCACTGAAGGTGGGCGGGAAGTCTTGTCACGATATCAAGGACAATCCGCATCGCAACGAGACCGTACTCGACGACAACAACACACAGAGCGTGCTGAATTTTCTGATGTGGTTCGACCGGGCGAGCGGCGGTTCGGATCCGGACGTGCGTACCTGCATCGACAAGGCACTCCGCCGACTGATGAAAGTCCAGTACCCGAATGGGGCCTTTCCAGTCTTCTTCACAGGAACCGCGCCTGGTGCGGACGTAGAGACAGCAGCCAAGGCGAGTATCCCCGCCAGTTGGTCTCACGAATGGCAGAAGCCTGACCGTCCGCCCTACTTCATCGTCAATGACAATCTTCCTCGCGATATGGGTCGTCTCTTTCTCAACGCCTACCGCACATATCGTGATCCAGCATATCTCAAGACAGCGGAGAAGGTCGGTGATTTTCTCCTTGCGGCCCAGCTGCCTGAGCCACAACAGGGCTGGGCTCAGGGTTACGATCGTTCGATGCAGCCAGTATGGGGCCGCAAGTTCGAGCCGCCAGGCGTCGTCTCGCGCGAAACCGCCGGCAATATCGATTACCTGATCGAGTTGAACGAACAGGACAAGGATGCGCGGTTGCTTGACGCGGCGGTGTCCGCGGCCACCTGGCTGAAAGCGGCGCGCCTGCCCGATGGCAAATGGGCACGTTTCTACGAACTCAACACCAATCGGCCGCTTTACATTGATGATGGCGGCAAGGTGACCTTCGATTACAAGAACCTCTGGCAACACTACGGCATGAAAACCGGTGCCGAGATTGAGCCGGTTTTCGCCCGGCTGGAGCTTGCCAAGCGTGGCTTGACAGCTTCCCATCAACGGCTGTGGATCAGTGCCGCGGATGAGTTGAGCGCTGACGAACTGAGTTCGAAGGTGCGTCAACTCATCGATAGCCAGGATGCCCAGGGACGCTGGGTTGTTGGTCGGCTTATCCAGGGAGAAGACTTTGTCGACGGCGTGTTCGCTCTCGCTCGTTTCATCTCCCCGGAAGCGTCACCATCGGGCAAGTAGTCTCTGCACGTCGCTCGCTCTTGCTGATCCTGATCCAGCTCTTCCGTCAGCGTCGATTTGACCTTGTGAACTCGGCAAGCTCAGTTGGTGTGCCTCAGATCGGTCTGCGTTGGGGAGGCTGCAAACGAGCCCGCTCGGAGCGAGCACGACGAAGGAAGCGGGCGACCGATCTTGGGGCTGGGCCGTCGCGCAAAATCGCAACACTGGGCGCTATCCCAAGCAGGAGGGGCACGACAAAAAAACGACCGTAAAGATGCGGCAGCGCATTGGCCAACGCTGCGAAGAGGAGGACCGTCGCCAGCGTGCAAATGGCGGCTATTCGTCCTTCGCGAAGCCGGGCAGCGAGCATCCCGACGATTATGCCGGCGACCAGCAGGAGCAGAAAGCCGATCAACCCAGGCAGCCCCGCCTCGACCCATATCAAGAGAAAGGTGTTGTGGACAGGAGCATGCAGTTCGCTGACCAGTCGATACTGGTCAGCACCGATGCCGAGCAGCGAATTGTTGTCCGCTTTGCCAATGGCCTCATTGATAAGCCGCATACGGTCCGCAAACGTGCCAGCCTCATCGATGTTGCCATTCTGCAAGGCATTCAAAACACGGCGTTGGAAGACGGCTGGCAGGAAGTCGCGGCCCCACGTGATGACGATAAAGAACGTGGCCAGCGACGATCCCGCCAGCAAGATGATCCGGCGCCACGACCCCGTCATGACAACGAAGACGGTGAGCGCGAAGACGAGACCAATCAGGCCGGTGTTGGATCCAGTCAGAACAATGCCATACGCAAAGAGCGGCACTCCGATCCAGGCCCAGCGAGGCCGCGCGCATCCCGAGGCCACCATCCACAACAACAGGGGAACCGCTAGTGCAATCAGCGACGCACACTCGTTTTCGCGTTCGACCCAGCCGATAAAACGGCCATTGCCGCTGACGAAACTCGAGCCTTGTCCCTTCAGGACGTCGATCACCACTATTCCCTGCAGGCACATCAAGGCGATCGAGCAGGTAAACGCCTTTATCAAGAGAACGGTTTCGGCCCAGGGGCGCGAAACGAGCATGAAGGCCAGGAGAAAGTAGGCGTACAGATATTGCGCCGAGATGACGAAGCCTCGCCCTGGATCTCCGACGACGAGGCTGCTCAGCAGCAGCATGCCACACAACAGCGCGATCCCGGCGTTCCACAGAAGCGTCCCTGCTGCCAAGGGGGCGAGCGGAAAGGATTTCCCGAGCACCATCGCCAAGACAGCCGCCAGAGCGAAGGCATCGCTGGCGGTAAAGTAGAATGTGTCGACACGCAGGATGTTGAAGGGAGCGAGGAAAACGGACGCGGCGGCCAACCAGAGTCCGATTCTCCCAGTCACCTTTGGCAAGGGCGGGGCAGCCGGCCTGCGGTCGGGCTTTGCCCAGTACCCGCGAGGAGTCCCGGCGTGATTCATCCTCACTCCTGAAATCTACTTGAGGCTTCTTTTCACCAGCCTCATGGACATGCAATTCGGTGTATCTGCCAAGATGGGCCCCTGGCCAACCACGCTATCCTTTCGGATAATTCCGTTGCCGCGACTAAGCCTCTTGAACGCGCTCGCGTCAGCGCATCCATGGTAAAAACTTGTCGCTTGGGTTGGCTCTCCAAACTCGGCTTTGGAAGACCGGTGAGACCGACGAGGATAAATCTAAGGGGCGTGATCTGTGAGCTTGATCGACGAAAACAGCGTGTGGAACCGACTGGGACCATTCCTTCAGGATTCGTCCGAGCCATTGGAGGAACGAACATTCGGCGTTCGGGAGCTCTACAATCTCTTCCGCAGACGCCTCCCCTTGATCATTGCGATCATCATTGCCGGGACCGCCCTTGCGCTTGTCACCGCCCTCGAACTTCCCAAGACGTATACGGCTCGTTCCATGATCGTTGTCGAAACCGACAACCCCAATCCTCTCGACACCGCGCAGGCGCAGCCGAACCAGCAGCCCGACAAGTCGCGGATGGACACCGAGGCGGATTTGATCACCTCTCGCGTATTTGCCAGCCTGGTTGTCGACAGGCTCGACCTCATCGAGGATCCTGACTTCAACACCTATCTGCCGCCGGCCACAGCCGGTGGAACTTCGGGCGCTGGGCTGCTGTCGCAGGCCGTTGGCTTGATCGCCTCGATACCGCAAAAGATGTTCGCTCTCGTCACCGGCGGCAACACACAGGATACGTCTCTCCCGCCCAAGGCTGTTCAGCAGGACCGGGCGATTTCGTTGTACCTGGCGAGCCTGTCGGTTGACCGTTCCGGCGAAAGCGCGGCGATGACAATCTCGTTCGTCAACGACGACGCAGCGACCGCGGCCAAGATAGCCAATGCAACGGCCAGGCTGTTCGTGGAATGGTCTCGTGACAACAAGCGGCAGGACATCAAGGACGCCGTCGGCTTTTTGAGACAGCAATCGACCGAGGTTGCGTCACGGATTGCCGCGATCGAAGGCCAGATCGCCAAATACGCGAATGAACATGGTGTCTCCAGCGATCCGCGCGATGATCTGCTGCGCGCCTCGATCCAGCAAGCCAATGAGCAGCTCAGCACCGCGAGAGGTGAGTACACGCAAGCGCAAGCGCGCCTCGCCCAGGTCAGGCTTGCGGCCAAGACTGGCGACACCGGGGCCAACGTCGATCCCTTGCTCTCGTCGGATTTTCTGACGTCGTTGCGCAACGACGAAGCGACCGCGATGAGGGACCGCGCGCAACTGGCCAGCAACTACGGTCGAAATCATCCGTTGGTCCAGGAGGCCGATGCAAAGATAGCGGCCGTCCGTGCGATGATTTCTCAAGAGATGCTGCGCACGATTGCCATCCTGGAAAATGACGTGCGTGTCGACGAGGGCCGGGTGGATCAGCTCACCAAGAGCCTGGAGGCTTCCAACGAAGAACTGCGCCAAAGGAGCCTGGCGGAAGCAAAGCTGCGTGAGCTCAACAACAACCTGACAACCGAGCAAAAGCTCTACGACCTCGTGTCCGGCAGGCTCGGCAGCCTCGATCCGTTTTCCGAAGCGGTCGCGCCTGGTGTGCGCACCGTCTCCGCGGCAGAGATCCCGACGAGTCCCTCCTTTCCAAAGCTTCGTTTGATGGTTGCGGGCGGTTTCACCGCATCGCTTGTCCTGGCCTTGATTCTTGTGCTGACCCTCGAAAGCATGGATGTGCGGGTACGGGATTCGCGACGGGTATCGAAGCTGATCCGCGCTCCCCTTCTGGCGTCAATTCCGCAGTTGCCCCAGAAGTTCCTGCAACGCACCCTGCCGCCTCTGGAAACCTTGCTATCACAACCGCGGTCGGCTTTTTCCGACGCGTTCCGATCGCTTTACGGTGCCTGCACCCGGATGAACGGCGGGCGAGGCAAACATGTTATCCTGGTCAGCTCCGGCTTGCCGCAGGAAGGCAAGACAACGACGGCAATGGGCCTTGCCATGGCAGCTGGAATGGACGGCGCCCTGACAGCGCTGATCGATCTGGACCTGCGGACCCGCAGCCTCCACGGCGCCATGAGGCTTGGCTCCGCCAGCAAGACACTCAACGACTATCTGAACGGTGATTGCGCTCTGGCGGAAATCGTTCAGACGCTCCCTGAAATTCCGCAACTGGATGTGCTGGCGCCATCCGCCGACGACCTGACTTCGCCTGAATTGCTCAACTCCAGCCAACTCGCCAAGTTGCTGGAGGCATTCCGGTTCGAGTACGACGTGGTGATCATCGATGCACCGCCCGTGCTCTTTGTCGAAGACGCAATCAGGATTGCTGCCTCGGTGGACACCATCGTGGTCGTGGCCGCATGCGACAGCACCACGCAAGAGGCTCTATCCCAGGTTGTCGAGCGCCTGCGGTTCGCCGGCGGCCCATCGATCGGCTGGGTGTTGAATCGGGTCGACCCTTTCCAACTGGCCCGTGGCGCCCTGCGGAAGGCCTATATGAGACGGCAGCAGATAAAGCGCTATTTCCCCGCTTGATTGTCGGTGACTGTCGATGGCCGCGTAGCCGATCGCGCTCGACCGGCTATATTCCCATAGCCTCGAGCAAGGTATGGTTCACCTTGTGAACGTCGAAGCGTTCTTCCGCGAGCTTTCTTGAATTGGCGCCCATTTTTGCGGCGAGATGCTCATCTTCAAGAAAAGCCCGCTGCGCCGAGGCGAGAGCATCTACATCTCGCGGCTCGACCCGAAAACCGTTCTCACCGTCGATGACCGTTTCCTGACAGCCAGGCGCGTTGGTCGTGATTATTGGCCGGCCTGTCGACAAGGCCTCCAGCGCGCTGCGGGGGATGCCCTCCCGGTAGTAGGAAGGCAACACAAACACCGTGGATGCAGTCAGATAGGGGCCGACATCGTGTGTTTCGCCGAGATATTCCACGGCGCCTTCCTTTGTCCACTCATCCATTTCGGCCTTCGAGATTGAGAGAGGGCTGGGATCGAACGGTCCGAGGATCTGGAAACGGGCGGTACGGTACCTGGTCTTCAGGATGCGCGCGGCGGCGGCAAACTCGGCAATCCCCTTCTCGCGAAGCAGGCGAGCAATCAGAAGGAAGACGGGAGGTCCCGACGGTGGACGGCTGGCGGCAAACAGCGTCAGGTCCACTCCTGAGCCTGGAACCATGATCACCGGCGTCGTCGCAGAGACCATCCCATGGCGCCTGATGTCGGAAGCGTCGGCATCGTTGTAAGCGAAAACAGCTTCGCAGCCGACAAGAGCCGAGCGGTAGAGACCAATGCTCAACCAGCGCAGAACAGTTGCGCGCAGTCCCGTCATGCTGCCGCTGAATATGAAGCCGAACCCGGTAAAGAGTGCAAACCGCCGAGGTACTCCGGCAAGGCGGGCAGCCAGCCCACCATAGATGATCGGCTTCATCGTGTAGGCCAGGACGATGTCCGGGGCCAAGCGGCGCATCAGCCTGTAGAGCGCCTTGAGCGTTCGCAGATCGGCCAGCGGATTTGTACCTGCCCTGGCCATCGGAATTCGCCGGAAGGTCACGCCAATTTCCTGGAGCTTGGCGATCGCTTGTTCATCCGCATCCGGGGCCAGCGTGATGACGTCATGCCCCGCGGCGACCATGGCTTTAAGCAGCTCGATGCGAAAGTTGACAAGCGAACGCGTCAGGCTCGCCACCACGACGATCCGCTTGCGGCGCGTCGCATTGTCGGCGGCGGACGGCGGATGATCTCGGCCATTCATATGCACAGCAACCACCAATTGCTCCTATCGATCCGGGATATGGTGACGGCGCGCCAGAGCCGCGTCGTAGAGTTCCAGGTGCCGACCGACGTAAAGCGGAAGAGAGAAGTTCTCCATGACGCGGCGACGGGCTTGCTGACCCAAAGCGCGACGGTCGGCCGGCTCAAGCTTGACAAGCCTGATCAATCCCGCGGCCAGTGCGTCACTATCCCCTGGCGGAACGACCACTCCGCTGTCGCCGACCAGCCAGCCGGAGTCGCCGACCTCCGTAACCACCGCCGGCACGCCACTCGCCATCGCCTCGCCCGCGGCAAGGGAAAAGGCCTCGCCCCAAGCCGAGCAAAGCGCATAGACATCGAAGCCCGGCATGAGGTCGGCGATGTCACCGCGAATGCCCGGCGTTGTAATACGGTCGTCTATGCCGAGCTCGCGGGCGGCTAGCCGCACCGGGCCGTCGGTATGTCCGTCTCCGATAAACACGCCCTGAACGTCGTGCCCCAGCGCCAGCAGACGGCCGATGGCCCGGACCAGGCTGACCTGGTCCTTCATGGGATGAAAGCGTGCCACATGTCCGATTATCAGCCGTCCGGGCGGCAAACCGAACAGGTGGCGCAGCTTCGCGCCGGCGTCGGCCGAGGGAGAAAACTGATCACAATCGGTCCCGTTCGGGATGACCACCCTGCGGCGCGGATCAAAGCCCAGACGCTCGTGATCGGCAGCGGCGACGCGTGAGCAATATGAGATCGCGCTGGTGCGACTCGACAGACAGGCCGAAAGCCGGATCAGCTGGCGCGTCAACGGTTTCTCGTCGGCGAGATCGCGAATTGTGTGGTGGATGCTCCAGATCACCGGTGAGAAATTGAGCCCTAGCACCGAGCCGAGCATTGCCGCGACGTTGCCATGATACATCCAGCCGTGAAGGAGATCGGGCGCCGCCCTGCTTATCGACCGTGTCAGCCGAACGACATCGCCTGGACGCGGCCGTTCCGCCATGTCCAGCGAAATGACCTTGGATTTTGTATGCTCCACCTGTGCGGCCAACGGTCCAGGAGAAAGCAGGGACAGAACCGAAGACGAGAAGCGATCTTGGTCGAGCTTGCCTAGAAAACGGGCAAGCATGATCTCGGCACCGCCGACGTTGAGACCGGTTATTGTGTGAAGAACACTCGTGTGCACGGAAGCTTCCCAGCTGTCTGCAACGCTACGCCAAGAGGAAGCGTTCAATCGGCCGACGGTACCCAGCCGCACCATACGTTGGTTGCGACTCACATCCAGTTGGCCAAATTGGGTGGGCACGAGACCGAAATTTGTCACCGCTTCACCAAAGGTATGACTCATTGCGTTCGCGCAGGTGTCGCTAGGGTCTTTCACAGGAAATTTGTGTGGCGGGCTGCTATGGGATCTTGTTGCAATGCCGGGTGGAGCGGGCGGCCGATAGGCGCCTGGACCAGTACATTCGTCGCGAAAGCGTTGGGGCACGCAGGGATTGCGGTTTTCGCGATTGCGGCGATCCTTGCGGGTTCCCAGATTGCTGCCTGGGCCGCCGCCAGCGATGACTACAAGCTTTCGGTCGGCGACGTAGTGTCGTTTGACTTCATTGACGATACGCTTCCTGCCGAACAGCTGACAGTGGCCAGCGATGGCGCCGTGATTATTCCGCTGATCGGCAGTTTCGAGGTCGCCGGCCTGACAGTGCCGGAAGCCCTGGGCCAGATTCGCAAGACCTTCATTGACCGTCAGTTCTTCAACGATCCCCGGATCTCCTTGGCGGTGGTGAGCTTCCGTCCGATTTTCGTCCTTGGGGATGTCAAGGCGCCAGGCTCTTTTCCTTACCAGCCAGCACTGAATGTCGAGCAGGCGGTGGCGCTTGCCGGCGGCCAGTCGACAGGCGGAGCCACTGCCGAGGACCGCGTGGTGACGCGCGCCCGGCTGCGCGGAACCCTTGATGAGAGCGTGGTGCAGATCGCCAAGGAAGCGATCGCCGCGGCGCGCATCAAGGCTCAATTGGCAAACAGCGACAAGATCTCGGAACTGGATCTGCCGGCCAAGATCAAAGGCCTCATGAATGCCAATCTGATCGCAACGCTGCTTCCTACGGAGCAGCGCATCCTTGAAACGGATCAACACGCGCTGAGCACACGTCGCAAGCAGCTCTCGGAGGGGATCGACGAAGTGAACGTCGCCCTCGCCAATGTTCAACAGCTTTCGGACATCCAGAAGACGGTGATCGCTTCGGCGCAAGCCGATCTCGATCGCATCAGGGCCCTCAACAAGAAAGGTCTCGTCACAATTACAGACCTCTCCAACGCCGAGCGCGAGGCCACCACGCAGCAGTCGCATCTGCTTGAAATCTACAATCAGGCGTCGACCGTGCGCCGAGAATTGAGCCAGTTGCAACGTGACCTGGACGATGCCACCCAGACCTGGACGCACACGGCACTGACGGATCTTCAAGCCCACAACTCTGAAATCGAACGCCTGATCGCGGTCCGCGAGTCGACGGAGGAACAGATCCTGCTGTTGAGCTCACTGGCGGCGGAGCAGACACGCACCAACAACACCATCGCGTTCACGTACCAGATCCGCCGCAAGGTAAATGGCCAGACCGCCACGAAGGTTGTGACCCTCGACGACCCGGTTGCGGCCGGAGACACGATCCTGGTGTCAATAAACCGGCTGGACGGTGCCTTGGACATGGCAAACCGTCTGGACGCGACCGTGGCGGCCACCCCATCCACCGTCCAGGTCGGACCGACGCAATGATCGGCCTGAGCAACCCGATAGCCCGTTCCGCCGACTGGGCTGCGCGAGTGCCGCTCGGCCGGGCGCTGCCCAGCCGGATTGCTTCGGTGGTGCTTTTGGTTCTCAGCCTGCCGCTATGGATCGTGGCTGCCGCTATAGTCTGGGCGAGTCTGGGCCGTCCACTGTTTTTCCGCCAGTCCCGCAGCGGGCTGGGAGCTCGCCCCTTCGTGATCTGCAAGTTTCGCACGATGCATGAGGGGCGAGATGTGGATGGCGCGCTGCTCCCTGACGCCTTGCGTGAGACTCCAGCCACGCGGCTCATGCGCTCCATACGCATCGATGAGCTGCCGCAACTTCTCTCTATAGCCAGAGGCGACATGGCCTTCATCGGGCCGCGCCCGTTGCTCCCGGCCACTATCGCCGAGTTCGGCGAGCTGGGGCGTATTCGTGGCACGGTCCGTCCCGGCTTGTCGGGATGGGCGCAGGTGAACGGCAACACCCGCCTCACCAACAGCGAGAAGCTGGCGCTTGACCTCTGGTATGTGCGCAACCGCAGCCTGTGGCTCGATCTGCGCATTCTGGTCCTGACCGTGCAAGTCGCGCTGTTGGGCGAACGCGTCGACCGCCGCCATGTCGACCACGCAGTGAAGGCGATGCCCGCCGGGACGGTTCGGTCATGAGCCCTGCCCTGGGTCGAGTTCTGGTGATCGCGCCGCATCCGGACGATGAGGTCCTGGGGTGTGGCGGCACGATGGCCCGGGTGGCCGCACAAGGCGGGGAAGTCCATGTTGCCGTGGTTACGCGAGGCTGCCCACCGGCCTTCACCGAGGAGATGACGCAACGGGTTCGCGGTGAGGCGACGGCGGCCCATACCTATTTGGGCGTACGCCAGACGCACTGGCTTGATCTGCCGGCAGCCCAGATCGCCGAGACGCCGCACACGACCCTCAACACGGCGCTGCAGACCCTGTTGCGGGAGGTCATGCCGGACACGCTGCTTATCCCCTTCGTCGGCGATGTGCACATGGACCACCAGCTGATCTTCCTGTCGTCACTGGTAGCGGCTCGTCCCGTCCAAGCCCAATACCCGCGGACGATCATGGCTTACGAGACCGTGTCCGAGACGAACTGGAATGCACCCTATGTGACGCCGAGTTTCGTGCCGAACGTCTTCATGGACATCGAAGCCACGCTCGCCCGCAAACTCGAAGCCGCGTCGATGTTCGCCTCGCAGATAAAGGCCTTCCCGCACGAGCGCTCGATCGAAACCTTGCGGGCGCTGGCGATTGTCAGGGGCACCGCCGTCCATTTGAGGGCGGCCGAGGCCTTCGTCCTTTTGAGAAATGTCATCTGAGTTCTAGCTGGAGTGTTCCAAGATGAAACGCTGGCCAATCTATGACGAAGAGCAGATAGCCGATGTGGTCGAGGTTCTGCGATCGGGCCGGGTGAACGCCTGGACAGGCGACCATGTGAAGACCTTCGAACGAGCCTATGCACGCAGCCTCGGCCGACGTCATGCGGTGGCGCTGGCCAATGGCTCGCTCGCGCTGGATCTTGCCATGAAAATCCTCCACATCGGCGCCGGCGACGAGGTCATCGTGACGCCCCGCAGTTTCGTCGCCTCCGCTGCTTGCGTCATGTTTGCCGGCGCAACACCTGTTTTCGCGGATGTCGATCCGATCTCGGGCAACCTCTCGGCTGAAACGATCGCACCGAAGATAACGGCGCGAACGAAGGCCGTCATTGTCGTGCACATCGCCGGGTGGCCATGCGACATGGCGCCGATCATGGCACTTGCAAAGCGCAGCGGCATCAAGGTCATCGAGGATTGCGCCCAGGCGCATGGAGCCGAATACAACGGACGACCAATCGGCTCCTTCGGCGACATTGCGGCGTTTTCGTTCTGCCAGGACAAGATCATCACGACCGGCGGCGAGGGTGGGCTTGTCGCAATGGACGACAGGAAATTGTGGCTCGCCGCCTGGAGCCTCAAGGATCACGGCAAGAACTACAATCTGGTCTTTGCCCCACATCGGGCGACCGGGTTTCGCTGGCTGCATGACAGCATCGGCACCAACTGGCGCATGACATCGATCCAGGCCGTGCTCGGCTTGCGGCAACTCGAACGCCTGCCCGACTGGGTTCGTCAGCGCGAGCAAAATGCCGACATCTGGTTGAGGACGCTTGCCGATCTGCCGATGCTGCGCGCGCCCCGGCTCGATCCGGCGCACCGGCATGCCTGGTATCGATGCTATTTCTATATCAAGCCGGAGATGCTCTCCTCGGGATGGTCGCGTGACGAGCTGATCGCGGCCATCAATGCGGCAGGCGTTCCATGCTTCTCGGGAAGCTGCTCCGAGATCTATCTGGAACATGCCTTCGCGGATGCCGGCGTGGCACCTCCCGAACGTCTTCCGGTCGCGCGCCAGCTCGGGGAAACAAGCATAGCCTTCCTGGTCGACCCGTCCTGGACGACCGAGGAGACGACGGCGGCGGCATCGACGGCGCGATCCATCCTGGTAGGGGCCGCTCGCCAGCTCGAGGCGGCATGATGAACGAGCATGCGATCAGGAAAGATAGAGACGTTCCAGCGTCTTCCCTTGGAGAGCTGAGAATCGTGACGACTTCGGCATTGCAGAACCTTGCCCTTCCCAAGGCAGGCAATACGCTGCTCGGGTTCGAATTGCCGATCGAGGTCCGGCTTTATCAGCAGATGATGCTCATCCGGCTCGTCGAGGAGCGCTTGCTCGATCTTTTTTCCCAGGGGCTCCTGTTCGGCACGACGCACACGTCCATTGGACAGGAAGCCAATGCGGTGGGGGTGGTGAACGCCCTCGACCGGGACCGCGATATTATTTGGAGCAACCACCGCTGCCATGGTCATTTCATTGCCTATTCGGGCGAAGTCGAAGGCCTGATAGCCGAGATCATGGGGCGAGTGACAGGCATTTGCGGGGGACGCGGCGGCAGTCAGCATCTGTGTTTCCGCAACTTCCACTCAAATGGCATCCAGGGGGGCATAGCGCCCGTGGCGGTTGGCAGCGCGCTGGCGCGAAAGGACGAGGGCGCTGTCGCGGTGGTCTTCCTGGGCGATGGCACGATGGGTGAGGGAGCCGTTTACGAGAGCTTGAACCTCGCCGCCATTTTCGGTGCCCCAGTCCTTTTTGTGATCGAGGACAACGAAATCGCGCAAACGACGCCCAAGAATCTGACCGTCTCCGGTTCGATCGTCGCCAGGGCCGAACCGTTCGGTATCCGCAGCTTCGCCTATGATGGCAACGATCCGGTCGAGATATGCGAGCTTGCCCAAGAGGCGGTAAGCTATGTCCGCGCCGAATCCCGCCCCTGCTGGCTCTATTTGCGAACCGAACGGATTGGTCCGCACAGCAAGGGAGATGACACTCGGCCAGCCTTGCGCCTCGAGCAAGCTCGAGCCAGGGATCCGATCCCCCCGATGCGCCGGCGCGTCGCGAACTTCGAGGAGATCGACGCCTTTTGTCGATCTGTCGTGGACCGCGCGGTCGAATCCGCCGCCGCTGCTGCCATGGCGCGAGGCTGACCCATGCGTGTCGTCGAGTCGATCAATCGCGCGCTTCACGATCTCATGGAAGCCAACCTGCGCCTGGTGATACTGGGCGAGGACATTATCGATCCCTATGGCGGCGCATTCAAAGTCACCAAGGGACTTTCCTCGGCCTATCGGGATCGTGTCTGGACCACGCCGATCAGCGAGGGTAGCATTGTCGGCATGGCGGCTGGGCTGGCCCTCAAAGGCAGGCCCGCGATCGTCGAGCTGATGTTCGGAGATTTCATCGCCCTTGCCGCCGACCAGATCATCAATCACGCTGCCAAGTTCCGCTGGATGTATAACGATCAGGTTGAGGTCCCCATCATTATCCGCGCTCCCATGGGTGGGCGGCGCGGCTACGGGCCGACGCACTCGCAAAGTCTGGAAAAGCATTTTTGCGGCGTGCCCGGCCTTACAGTGCTTGCCACGCATGAGTATGCGGATCCGGGTGCGCTATTGCATCGGGCCTTCGCTTCCCGATCCCCTCACCTGATCATCGAAAACAAGGTCATGTATTCGAGGCCCGTGCTCGGCGCGGCCGCGCTTCCACGTCCTCCGGATGCAGACATCGTGATCCTGACTTATGGGGGTTGCGTCGAGCACGCGGTTGCGGCCGCAAACAAGCTCTCTGAAGAGGAAGAAATCGCGACCGCCGTGGTGGCCGTTGAACAGCTGTCGCCATTTCCTGGCGAGGATATCCTGAGCCAGGTCGGCAATTGCAGCCGCGTTATCGCCGTGGAGGAAGGCTCTCCCGGCTGGGGCTTCGCATCCGAATGCGCCCGAGCCCTGATCGGCCGGGTCAAGCACTTCAGCGCATTGGCCGGACCGGATCACCCCATTCCCTCCAGCCGCGAATGGGAGGACGATCTGCTGCCGGGTGTGAACGCCATCCAGGCGGCCTGCATCGATCTGTTCACGAGAGGCTAAGCGTTCATGAGTGTGCTTGTCGAAGCCCCGCGGGTTAACGCCAACGAGGACAATCTTCAGCTGATCGAGATCAGGGTCGTGCAGGGTGAGAGGGTCGAGGAAGGGGCTATTCTCTTCGTCCTCGAGACCACGAAGGCCGCGGTTGAGGTTTATGCTCCGGAGGCAGGGATTATCGGCCGGCTCGACAGCAAGGTCGGTGACTTCGTCACTGTCGGCGCGGTGCTGTGCGAAATCGTCGACGAAAATGCGAATGCCGCATCCGGTACGACCAGCACGGCCAATGTCGGCGTCAACGAGATCGCGATAACGGCCAAAGCCCGCAAGGCCGCGTCCGAGCTTGGGATCGACCTTGCGGATGTCAGTCCCTCCAACGGCCGCATCGGCGAAGCCGAGGTGCGCGCGGCGGCCGGCCGCCGATCCGGGGCCATGGTGGCAGGACCGGACGAGTTCCAGCCCGTCATTCCTTCCGGGTCCACGCGGCGGGCCGTCATCATCGGTGGCGGCGGCCACGCCGCCTGTCTGATCGATGCCCTCGATGGATCCGGATACGACATCCTCGGCTGCACCGATCACGCTCTGCCTGTTGGGCAGCACGTCTGCGGCGGCATTTCGGTGATCGGTACGGAAGAGTGCCTGGAGCGTTTGCTCGCCGAGGGCACGCGCTACGCCTTCATCGGCATCGGGGGTGCGCAGTCAAGCGAGGTGAGGCGGGCGATGTTTGAACGCGCCCTGGCCATGGGCTTCGTTCTGCCGCCTGTGATCCACCCTTCCGCGATCGTCTCCAAGGCAACCAGGATCGGACATGGCTGTCATATTCTGGCCGGCGCGAGCATCGGTCCGCGCTGTACGATCGGCAACAACGTCATCGTCAACCAGGGAAGCATAGTCTGCCACGATAGCATCGTGCAGGACAGTGCGCACCTGACCCCGGGCGCCATCCTCGCCGGCGGCGTGAGCGTCGGAGCGAGGACTGTCGTGGGAATGGGCGCAACCGTGCTGCTGGGCGTCCAGATCGGCGCCGACTGCCTGATCCACAACGGCGCGCACATCAGCGCCAACGTCGGAGACAATACCATCGTTGACGCTCAGGGTCGCCGACACCTCCGCTAGTGCCTGTCGAGGCGTCAGGCGCCTCGTTGCAAAGCTCTTGCAAACAATGGCACGAGTGTCCTGGAACCCGGGATGCTGAGGTGGTGGCTGTCAAAGTACAGCGGTTTCCCATCCATTATGGCAACACACCGGTCCTGCGGACAAAGTACTTGCGTCGGATATACGCGAATGAGGCCGACATGTCGGCCCAGCCTGTCCAAAATACCAAATGCAATCTGCTGTCGTTCCCGATAGAGGCTTTCTGGTATGCTGAAGCTGGACAGGGCATGGCCCCGCAAGGCATGGCCCTGCGCTACGAGCCGGGCAGCCGTGGAGGGCACGTCATAACCCACCTCCGGGACAGGGTAGACGATGACCACCTTTTTCCCGGCTTGCAGGAGTCGACCCACGGTTCTCCTGAGCGATGTTTCGAAAGCTTGACGCGCCTCGACGGAGAAGCGGTCGAATTGAACGCCATTCCGGTCCTGCAACTGCGGTAGATTGCCGTTTCGTTCCGCTGGTCCCAGTTCGATCGCGCGGCCCTCGAGATAGAGGGACCATCTGGCAGCGATTATGACTGTCTTCAACTCCGGGTGGCCGAG
Organism: Mesorhizobium qingshengii; assembly: GCF_900103325.1. Classification (GTDB taxonomy): domain Bacteria; phylum Pseudomonadota; class Alphaproteobacteria; order Rhizobiales; family Rhizobiaceae; genus Mesorhizobium; species Mesorhizobium qingshengii. Next base: position 32,832 of record NZ_FMXM01000016.1, read on the forward strand.
TGCGTATCTAAGCCGCAAATCGTTTCCCCGGATGCAATTTCGGTCCGTTCCGACGCCCAGGAGAGGGGGACAACGGGGGGTCGCGCCGTAGACCGTGCTTGCGCCATGCGCGGCCAGCTCCGACATTGCACCGAACATCGCCCCCGCATGAGAATCTCCCCATAGAAAGATCCGGGCATTCGCGGAGGCGCCTATCGTACAGGGGGAATTCGCAGCCAGCTGAAGAGACACGTTTGCGCATTCATCCGCTTCAGGATTGGCGGACAAGGCATAGCTGGACAACACATTCACATCCTTGGAGAAGCGGGTCGGCCAGCCATTGTCCAGATAGATGACCGAACCGGTCATTGCCACGGCGACGATGGCCAAAGCGCCTCCAGCCAAGACTGGCACGGGGCGGGCTACCCGCGACGGTACCCGCAACGGGCGCTCGATGTATCGCCAGGACATGAACGCCAGCGTGAATGAGGCAGCCACCAGGGCGGCAGACTTAAGCGAACTGAGCTGATCGATTGCCAGATAACCAACCAGAACAATCAGCGGCCAATGCCAAAGATACAGGGAGTAGCTTATCAGACCCACGCCGACGAACGGCCTTGTTGAAATCAGTCGTGTGACTGAGCAGTTCGCAGCACTTCCTCCGTGAATGACAAGGGCAGCGCCGAAGCATGGAAGGAGTGCCGCGACGCCGGGGAATGACGTCACATCGGAATAGCGCAACACGGCAGCAAGGATCAGCAGCAATCCGGCCCCTGTCGCCACCTCGCACTGCCAGCGCCTGGCGAGGCATGGGAAGATTCCAAGCGCCAGGAGGCTGCCCAACAGCAACTCCCACGCCCTGAACGGAGTGAGGTAAAAGGCGGCAGTAGCGTCGTACTGCATCACCATGACAGTTGCGAGAAACGAAATTCCTGCCGCACTCGCCAGGAGGATGCGAACATTGCGAACTCCCAGCCACCAGATGGATATCAAGAACAGTGGAAACAGGATGTAGAACTGCTCCTCCACCGCCAGTGACCAGGTGTGAATGAGTGGCTGGTCGTAAGTTTCCCCGTCAAAATAACCCGTCTTCAGCCAAAACCCGATGTTGGACGAGAAGAGGGCCGTGGTAACGGAGTTGCGACCGAAGCGCCTGAAGTCATCAGGCAGGAAGATGAAGGCGCATGCCAACGTACAGACCGCCAGCATGGCGAACAACGCCGGAAAAATGCGCCGTATACGCCGCTCATAGAAATGCCAGACCGAGAACTCGCCTGCTCGCAAATCCCTGGCGATCAATTGGGTTATCAGGTAGCCGGAGATGACGAAGAAGATATCGACGCCGACATATCCGCCGCTGAACACGGTGAAACCGGCGTGGAACAGCACAACCGAAACGACAGCGATGGCGCGTAGACCATCAATGTCGGCTCGGTAGGCTGGAGCCGCCAGGGCTGCATGTTGCGATGCCGACCCCGGGAGTTTCCGAGAGTCCAACATCACACCAGCAGCGAGGCTGGGCCTATGATCTTGGTAGGTTGGCATACTGACCCTGTATAGCGCGCCTACGTGCTGATACCCGCCCGCAATAAAGGGGTAGTACGTGCCTTAAATCGGACAAACGGGCGAAGGGCGGCTGGCCATTCTTGACGCAGGCGGGAGCCCGCATTCTCGAAGGCATTTGACTTACTGTCTGCACGGGCCACTTGGGATCCGGGTTCGGCGAGCCACATCCGCCTGCTTCTCAAAAGATCGAAAGCTGGGCAGAGCCGTGGGGCGTCAGCCGCGTTTACGTGGCCGACGATCCGCTGAAAGGTTTTGTAATGCCCAAGCCGCGGTTGGGGCACCGCCCACATCCGGCGGCGGCAGCGCACCCCATCTCGCAACAGCTCCCGACGACCGCCATCAGGCATGCCGCGATCATGACGCTGGACGATCTTGATCCGTGTCTCGACCGGATCTTCCGTCGACGGCTTCCGCCCACCCTGGCTAACCATTCCGGTCAATTGTTCCTGGCTGCCCCCCACTTTTGGGCTGGGGGTATCCGCCTATTTCCCCAAGGATTGCAAGACATGGACTGCTGTAGGGTGAAACGATCTGCCAAGGTCAGGTTTGAAGCTCAAGATGGCTGCCACCCATTCCAGCCCTGTGAGACTGTCGGATACCCAGCATTTGGCCGCTGAAGCGGCCGCGAAGCCATCCGCGAAGCCAATTGGCGACAATTCGTTCAATATAGCCGCGCATGGGTTGCGCGGCATCGCGTCGCTCATGGTGTTCTTCGCGCATCTCCTGGGTGGCACGGCAGAGCACGTCTACGCCTCCAATGCGGCCTATGTCGACGGCATCACGCCGTTCTGGAACTTCGGCACTTTCGGGGTTTGTCTTTTCTTCGTCATCAGCGGCTTCGTTATCCTGCCGAGCGCGATACGCTACAGCCCAACTGAGTTTGCCGCCCGACGCTTCATGCGACTCTATCCTCTGTTCTTCGCGTTCAGCGTGCTTTTCATCCTGCTGAACGCCACAACGAACCTTTATCCCGAAACCAACAATCTCACGTCGGTTCTGGCTGGATTGACATTCCTGAATCTTCTCGCCCGCACCGAGCAGCTGACTCCGAATGCATGGAGCCTGACTTTCGAAGTCTGGTTCTACGTGTTTATGGCAGCGTTCGTGTTCCTGGCTGTTCGTCGCCCTAGCAAGCTTGGCCTGGCCGCCCTAAGCCTCCTTGCCGCGCTTTTTATCGCCAGGTATCCGATCGCCCTGTATTTTCTCGCGGGGGGTCTGATCCGCCTCGCCCACGACCGATATGAATGGGTAAGTCGTGGTCACCACCGCCTTGCCGAGAGCGCGGCCCTCGCAGCCTGCGTCTTTCTTTCGACCCGCGGCCACTACGACTATCATTGGTCCGATTTCCAGAATGCCGAGGTACCCTTGCTGGTTGCGGCGACGGCGCTTTACTTCTGCCTTGCGGTATCGCGGAACAGCTTGACGGCGCTGTTGCTCGGCAACCGGCTCCTGCGCTACTTCGGGACGGTCAGCTACAGCCTCTATCTGGTGCATCCCTACACGTATTTCCTATCCCGCGCGGCCTTCTCGCACGCTCATCTCTTCACCGCCAACGTCGCAGTCTCGATGGGCGCCTTCATTGTCGTGACAGGGGCGATCACCTGGATCCTCACGCACTTCGCGAACCGTACCCTCGAACTGTGGCCCTATGAGTTCGTCTATCATCAGAAGATCTATCGCTCGACAGCGCAACCCAGTGCCGCGCGGCTGTGGCTGGCCTTGAACACCAAAAGATCCGCCTGGCTGCGGGGATAAGAGCGCCGCTGCAGCACTGGTTTGAAACCACCATGGCCGATTAGTCGTCGGACCTTGCCAGCAAGTCCGTCAGGCGGGACACATCGGGCACAAGAAGCTCCTTTGCGCGGCGCAGGACTATTCCGACACTCTGCAGGTAGCTGAGCTCGCGGGCCACGGCTTCACGATGCGTACCGATGCGATTGGCCAAATCCGTGTGTGTGGGAATGGGAGAAATGACGGCCGAACCGCCCGTCTCGATATTTTCAGCACACAAGCGCAGCAATTCGCTATGAACGCGCGATCGCACGCTGAGTGTCGAGAGTTCAACGATATGCTCGACAATCAGGTGCTGGCGCTCGACCAACATTTGGACGAGGGCCTGAAGCGCCTCGGGATCGTTCTTGATTATATCCAGGAAGGTCCGACTTCCGATGGAAGCGATGGTGCATGGTCCCGCTGCTTCAATCGAATAAGGCACCAGAGGAAGTTCGCCGCTCAGAGCTGCTCCGTTGACGAGTGATCCCTGGTGCGCCGATGGGAGCCACACGATCTTGCCTGTGCGGGTGTAAACAGGGAAGCGGAGTTCGCCATCCAGAAGAAAGAAAACCCGATCGACTTTTTCGCCGGCCGGGATCAGGACATCACCGTCATCGAGATGGAACCAATGACAGCGGCGGTTCATCTCGGCCAGCGTGGATGGACGAACTGCGTGGAAATGTTCGATATCGCTCAAATCCAGGCTTTGTAACGTGTTCCGATCAGCCGCGGGAGCGGCCTCCCTCTCAGTCCGCGGAACGGAATATCGCTCAGCCGGCTGTTTCACCTTTCCTCGCCCCTTGCAAAATGTTGAAATCCCCGCAGGCCCTCAAGGTTGTGGGCCTGAGAAAGCCATCCAGCATGGTTGCCGCGGGCAAAAAAACATCACCCTTTGACCGAGGCGGCAGCCATGTCTCAATTCCGCATGGTAACACCATCATATGGCGTCGTGTTAAGGATATAAGCTACCTCGGTACGATTTCTGGCGCGTAGCTTTTTCATCACATTGCGGATGTGCACCTTGACTGTGCTTTCGCACATGTTGAGTTCGTATGCGATAACCTTGTTTGCCTTGCCTCGACGCAACGCTTCGATCACCGACATCTGGCGCGACGTAAAAACATTGTCGCTCTGCGGTTGCTTGGCTGGTTGGCTGTCCCTGATTGCCTGGCCCGAACTGAAGAGAACACTGGGCGGTATGAAGGTCCCGCCCGCCGCGACAAGCTGGATCGCCTTTGCGGCAACCTGCAAGCTGACGCTCGTGGGAATGTAGCCACGCGTGCCGCTTTCCACCGCTTTGACGATATCGTCAAAGTTCTCGATATCCGACAGCATCACGATTCCCAGAGACGGTCTGGTTGCCTTGAGATGGGCAATCCGTGAAAGATGATAGTCCGCGTGAGAATTCGACCACATGACGCACAGCAAGACCGTCGAAACCCGTTCGGTCTCCTCCGGACTCGCGGCGTCGAACGCTTCGACGGTCGGATAGCGTTGGATGCGAAATGATGGCTCGATCAGTTCGAGGCTTCTGGCGAAGCAGTCGCACATCAGCGGCCGATCGTCGATGATCGCTATCTCCATCCCCTCCCGTAAGGGAGCAGGTCCCATATGATTGGTATTGGCAACAGCTGAATAGAGAGCCAGATCGGTATTGATCGGCTGATCGTTGTTCGACAGAATTGTCATGGCTTACCCCCAACCCGAGTTTTCACTGCGACGTAGAATTCACCCCAACGTAGAATTCGACTTCGAGAGCCACCTCCTTAATCCCTTAGGAACCTACCTTCTTAAGGTATTAGTAATAACTTGTGGATTGGGAGCGCGGTGTGACAAAACGCACAGCGTGAATATAATTGCGTATTCGTGAGGGTCAGTTCCGAGGCGGACAGCTGTCGAAGCGTCGGACCGACCTCACCGAAAGGCGTACCCGTCAACAGGATGGATAGTCGGCTAAGCCGGATGCAGCCTATGCCCCAAATTGTAGACCGATATTTGATGCATTGCCACTTTCAAAGCTGCAACGTTCGCCGCTATCTCCAAACGGGTCAAGCAAAGCTGCAAATGTACCATTGTGGAGCAAAGTGGTAACTTCGGAAATTCTCGCGGTCCGGTCTCCAAACAACGGTCGCCACAGGTCAATTGGGCGCTCCGCCAACCTGGAATTGATCTTTACTCAAGACATTGTTGGAGGTTCTGGCCCAATTTAATGGCGAGTGCCACAATGGTCAGGGTGGGCATGTCGTTTCCCCCGGTCGGAAAGACCGAGCTCCCGGCGATGAAAAGGTTCGCGAGGCCGTGCACCTGGCATTTGCTGTCGACCACACCCGTTCGCGGATCGTTGCTCATCCTCGTTGTACCCATATGGTGCCTGACCCAACGGTATGGGATGTCTTCCCCGCCGGTCGGGATCTCGATGGTGCCAGCCTGGACGTCGCTTCTGTGGCCCAGCAGCCGCATCTCTTCCGTGATGATGGTCTGCATACGCTCAAGTGTGCGCCGAACGAGAGGTCCCACCTTCCATTCCAGCTTCACGCGCGGGAGATTGAATTCGTCGCGCTTTGTATCCAGAGTAACCCGGCTTTCCGGGTCCGGCTCTTGTTCGAGGATGGTGTCAAAGTGAAAATGCCTGGCGCGCCGGCGTGAGTGCCAGATGCGTTCGATGCCTGACGAGATTGATCCCGCGGGATGCCGAAAGATCGTACGGCCACTCTTGATAAGGTCGCGATGCAGGCGACCCTTGCGCAGCCAGAAGGCAAGATACTGCAGGGCCTCGGAGCCATCCATATCGTTGACGCAAGGCCCCGGCTTGATCCACGTCCGGGAGCCGAGAAGGCATTCGCTTGCGCGGATCTCCGGGCGCAGCACAAGCCCGAATGCATCGTTGATGCCGCCGCCCGCGGGCCCCGACAAATCAGCCATGCGAGTCCCGACAGAAGGTACGTGAAGGGCGACGGTCTTGTCAGGTCGACTGACTCGCAGACTCCCCCATCTTACTCGCGGATGCTCCATGAAATAGCGGCCAACCAGGTCATGCTGGTTGCCGATCCCATTCGGCATCTGTCGGTTGGAAACCAAGAGGAGGCGTGCGTTTTCGATCCCGCCGCAGGCCAGTACAAAGAAACGCGCTTCTACCTGGAATCGATTGTTCGGCGCGCTGGCTACCTCGATGGAGCGAACCCGTCTCCCAGAATCGTCGGTGTCAAGCCGAAGGGCTGTGGCGTGCAGGATAACCTGCACGTTCCTTGCCGTGTGTAGTCTCGTATGCAGCGTTGCCCCGAGATCCGGGACGGGGCTGAGAAAGCAGCGCTCGGAAAAAAGTGGTCCATTCGTGCGTAAAGCCGCGGAGGCCGGCTCGTCAGCCAGTAGGTTCTTGATCCCCAGCAAGTCGGCGGCCGATTCGTAGTGGGGAAGTAGCGACTTGCGATCGACAGGCCACCCGCTCATCGGGATCCAATGCCGATGCTCGAAATCGGCGCTATCGAGCATCTTGCACCATCCGCCCCAACCAGTCCTGCCGGTACTGCCGCCAAACTGGCGGGTTCGGCAAAGGTCCAGCGCCTCATAGGGCCTGCCTACAGATTGACCCCGCGACAGTCGTTGACGCCGATGCTCATAGTTGAGGCCGCCGCTTTCAATGACGCAGACGCGATGCCGCGTTCCCGCCAACTGCGAGGCGAGCGCAAGACCAGCCGCGCCCGCTCCGACTATGCACAAATCCGTCTCCAGCCGGGCGCCTTCCGGAAAGTCCTTGCAGTCTTCAATCATGGTGGTGCCGATCGGGAGGGAAACAGCAACAGGCTTGCGAGACGGTGGGCGGCCATCTCCACCCCCCCCCACTCCCGATCCAGCTGTTACCTGGAATTGTATCGGACAGCGGATCGAATTTGTAATTCGCATAAGGCAGTTGCAATACTATGACCGAAGCTATCATAGCCGTCGAGGCCTGAGGCGGCAGCCCATTTGGTCAGGTTGCGGAAGTCTGATCACTGGCATTCCGTTGTCCAAGCCTGATCCTCTTGGCCGCTTGCGACCGCAATTCGGTGAAATTCGGCGCGACCAATGGGTAGTCCGGCGGCAAACCCCATTTCCTGCGATAATCTGCCGGTGTCATTCCCATCGAAGCCAGGTATCGCTTCAATGATTTCATCCTGCGTCCGTCCTCCAGGCTGATGATGAAATCGGGGGTCACCGACTTGCTGATCGGCACGGCGGGAACGAGTTTCGGTTTGGGTTTTTCCCCGCCTGCCGAGAGGGCTTGCAACGTGCGGCCGACATTCTGGACCAGATCAACCAGATCAGAACGGGAGGCCTGGTTCCTGCTGACAAAGGCCGAAACGATCTTGACGGTTAATCCCAAATGATCGACGGGGTCTGAGTCCATAATCCGCTCTCGACTGACGATAATTGTCGTCCGTGGCAAATGCGGAGCAGCTTTTGGATCACTCGTTTGCCGAATTATCCAACATCAAATCGGGAGCATATGCTCCCGATCCCCCGCATCTGGAGCCTCCAATGGCATCCCTGGGTGCCAATTCTGTCAATTGCCCTTGGTGGTATTGAATCCAGCCAAAAGTGGTAACCGATCGTGACGGCCAAGGTACACCGTCCGCTGGTTGCCAAGCGCGTCGTGCCGCGCTTGCTCGGCGTTTTCTTGGAAATTGCTGAACCCAAACACGGCTTGCGCGTGAAAAATCATCAGATATTCCATATATATTTGGCCTTTTGAAATGGCCAAAGTTGCTATTTCCGCCGACTGCTACACAACTACCAGAACCGTATGATAAATCATATCTTTTAATTACTCAATCAAACCGGCATGACGGAAAAGATAAACTTGTATCATACTGTCATTAAATGTGTCCAATTCGATCAAGGTTTTGAATAACCTTCCCGGGAGAATCCTATTATTAATTGTGCGGGGGGCTCGGATATCAGGAGATGATATGAGCACTAAAATTGCATCTACGGCGAAGTTGCTGGTGGGGGCATTCTTTGCTCTGGGAACGGTCGGGATTTCTCATGCCGGCGCCGTTGGCGAGCCCAGTGTCAAAGTCAGTTCGTCCGGTGAAACCGGGGGCAAGGCTGGAGGCGCTGGCGAGACCGGTGGCAAGGCTGGAGGCGCTGGCGAAACCGGTGGCAAGGCTGGAGGCGCCGGCGAGACCGGCGGCAAGGCTGGAGGCGCTGGCGAAACCGGTGGCAAGGCCGGAGGCGCTGGCGAGACCGGCGGCAAGGCCGGAGGCGCTGGTGAAACCGGCGGCAAGGCTGGAGGCGCTGGCGAGACCGGTGGCAAGGCCGGAGGTGCTGGCGAGACCGGCGGCAAGACCGGAGGCGCCGGTGAAACCGGCGGCAAGACTGGAGGCGCTGGCTAGACCGACAAAATCTGAAGCTTATCGGATGCCGGCGCGCGGATGCTCGCCTGCCGGCATCTGTCTGCTGAAACTCGACAGCCGGTCAGCTTCGAAATCACCCGAACAAAATGATTTCGCAAGCGGTACCAGGCTGCTTGACATCGGTGGCTTGGCTCGTCCTCTGGGCAGGCCTAAGGCAAGCCGCTTTTGAATTTTGATTTCGCGCGGGGCGGGATAACCGTCCCTGTATTGTTTTCGCCGTTCCGAACTACCTGCCCAAGCCGGTGTAACGCGCTGCTTCCTTCCACAAAGCCAGCGCAATTGTTGGCGACCGGCCTTTCACTTCGATATCTCGGCCTCGGTAGGGTCCGGCCGCGATCCACACGGTCTTTGAACGCTGGTAGACGGTAACGCCAAGAGCGCTAGCTAACGTCCGCCATTCTTCGTAATTCCGAGGCATTCATTCGGGCTCCGTTGCAGGGCGTCGTCAATTCGATCGGACATCTGGTCCGAGCCGCACCTACCCCTTCAGGCTGCCCACCCATTGGCCCATCATCATTGGGCCTCCCTCGGGCGAGGCCACCAACTGAAACCGTTGTCTTCGACCCCGGCCACAACAGCTATTGCGGCAACAGCCAGCGACAACCCCCGCTGCGAGAACACCGAGCAAGGTGAATATGGCAGTTGAGATTGCTCGCATCGCATTGTTACAGCGATCACGCGGCCGCGGCCTTGACGCAAATCAAGATGAATCGGACACCACCGGCCAGAATTGCGGCCGGCTCGGCCAGCGCCAACCGCCTTGCCACAACGACATCGACCTGACTGCTCCAGGCTCTCTGACGTTCGCCATCATTTTGCGACGCATAGCCGCCAAAGACCTTTGCCACGCGGATCTGGGACCTCTGCCACGCGGATTTGGCGCTGGACACGAGCCAACCGCCCACTTGGCCTAGCGTGCGTCGAAGCATTGAAAGCAAGGATATCCTTCGCCCCTACCCAAAAGTTTAACGAGAACGACCAGAGACCTATCTGGAACCACGTCGCCTAATCGCGGTACCGTTCACGTCATGATCTGCGCGCACCAGGCACCCACCCCCGCTTGATGCGCAACGCTTGATCGCCCGCCGCACCAGACGATGCGGCGGGTCTCTTTTGCAGGATGGCACCGATGCGCGAGCCGCCAAGGACATCGACACTGACGCGGTTACCTCCCTGGATGATCGTGTAGGTAGATCTTGGCATGCGAGCATTGTCGCGAAGGACGTTTGCCCAGGGAACCCTCCTAAGCCTGTTACACGGGTTGGGCGTTTGCGAGCCAGCTGGCGCGCATGATCAACCAGCCGGCGCGCGCGATCAACCAGGCGATGGCGTGATATTGGTGGCGGGAGGCAGACCGGCCTTCACACTTGTCACATCGGACAGGCCGAATGATTCCGTACGGTATGCCGCCGCGGAATTCGGCTGGCATATTCAGAAAGCGACCGGCTTCCAACCTGCCATAGTGAAGGAGAGCAACGTAAGTTCGGCTAGCCTGGACAAAGCCCACATCTTTCTGGGCGATACCCATTTTGCCCGAAAGGCCGGCATCAATTTTGACGCTTTGGGGCCGGAGTCGTGCGCTATTCGGACCATCGGCCGCCACCTGTGTATCGCAGGACACGACACGACCGGCAGCCCTCTCGATGAAAGCACGTCCGCGGGAACACTTTTCGGCGCATACGAGCTTCTCGATCGCTACTTCGCGGTTCGATGGCTATGGCCAGGCGAACTGGGAACGTTTGTTCCAAGAGCAGAGTCGGTAGTGGTCCCTGCTCAAGATTGTGTCGTAACGCCTCGGTTCGTGCAGCGTCATGTGCGCTCAGCCGCGGGCTTGAGGGCTAAGGATCATCCCGAAATGGGCTTCACCGCCGCTGCGGCTGAAGAATACATGAGCGCACAGGCTGCGTTTCTGCGCCGCAACCGCATGGGCCGCCGAATCCCGGCGAACTACGGGCATGCCTTCGTCAATTGGTGGCAACAGTATGGCGGAGAGCATCCCGAATGGTTTCAGTTGGTCAACGGCAAACGGGGACCTTCGAGGCCCTGGGGGCGCTTCTCGATGTGCATTTCCAATCCGGGCCTGCGCGAAGAGATTGTCTCACAGTGGCGCCAGCATGGAAGCGCGCCCCTGGAACACCCTCCAATTTTCGTGAACGCGGTTGAGAATGACATCCCTGGCCAATGCGAGTGCGACGCGTGCAAGGCGCTGGATGGGCCTGAGCCGCCGAACTATCGAGAGTTCATTCCGTCAAAGTCGAAGATCGCCGGCAAGCCTTTCGTGTCCGACCGGTACGCGCGTTCATGGCAAGCGATCCAGCAGATCGCCGCGAAATACAATTCGAACGCGGTCGTCGTGGGCTACGCTTATATGAACTACTTCGCCGCGCCGACCACCGGCATAAAGCTGGGCTCGAATGTCATAATCGGTTTCTGCCCGTCATCCTGGTTTTATCCAAGAAGTCATGAAGAGCAAGGTTGGATCAAGGATCAGTGGCAAGGATGGGCGGAGACGGATGCAAGCCTTCTCATGAGGACGAACTACTTTCTTGATGGCTATTGCATGCCACATATCTTTACAGGCCAATTCTCCGACGAATTCCAAAAAGCATCAAGTAACGGAATGATCGGGACTGATTTTGATTCCCTGACCGGTCATTGGGCGACACAAGGTCCAAATATCTATCTGTTGATGCGCCTGCAGATCCATCCAGATGTATCCGCCAGCTCGATCTTGTCAGAATATTATTCGGCCTTCGGACCCGCGGCGGATGACGTAAAGAAATATTTCGATTTCTGGGAGGCGTATACGTCGAATGGGCGCTCACGGCTGCATGACACGTTCGAGGCCCTTGGGGCCTCCCGTTGGCGAAGCTGGGCGAAAGCTGCGCATGTGATCTATCCGGAGGAGAGTTTCGCGCCAGCCGAAGCCCTGCTCGACAGTGCGGTCTCCTCTGCGAAGGGAGACCAGGAAGCCTCCATGCGGGTGAATTTCCTGCAATTGGGACTGCAGCACGCGAAGCTATGCTCGCAAGCCGCCAGCAAACTTACGCTCGGTGATCCAGAATCCAGCTACGAGCGGGGCGGGGCGGAACTGCAAGCGCTGCTGGAATTTCGACGCACGCACGAGCGTATGTGGATATCCAATTTGAATCATTGTGCGTGGGTCGAGAGCAGCAGTTGGACCCTTCCAGGCGCCGCGGCTCAATCGCAGGACCCCGGTCCAGAATGATCTTCGTCAGTGAATTGGCGGCGAAGATGCCAGCCGGGTTGTCAGTCATCCCTGCATCTGGCAACGCCAAAGGCGTTCGGCGCAGTGTCGATCGCGCTGATCGGTCCAGCCTTCCGCAACCGAGCCATGACAATCACTGTTCGATTGGGATCCTCATCCTGAATAGGTGGCCGAAGCCCTTAAGCCCCCTCAGGCCCTTTGAACCCGCCCCCCTTGAGGGCGCCAGCCCTGAATCGTGCGCGGCGGCACTCTCGCACGCGGTGAAAGCACCCTTGCCAGCATTGACGCCAGCAGGGGTGCGCTTCCTGTCTTGGCAGAAACTACAAGGACTATCAGCCGCCCTTGCCGCTCTTACCGCCACCTTCCCCGGCGCCGCCGGCTTTGCCGCCGGTTTCGCCAGCACCACCGGCTTTGCCACCGGTTTCGCCAGCGCCACCGGCTTTGCCACCGGTTTCCCCGGCGGCACCCGACTTGCCCGCCTCGACGGACGGAACCTTGACCAAAGACTCAGCAAAGCTGGCCGTCGAGAAGGAAGCGACAGACGCGGCGAGAGAAATTGCGGTAAGAATGCGAATGATCATGATAGGCCTCCATAGCTGGGCGACAATCAGCCCCCGAGAATCTTGTGGTGTATTTTCCGGGGAAGATCGAGTCTTGTTCGAGACCGAGGTTATCAGACCGTTTTATAATTGATGAAACAAATTTTAGACGAAAATTTATTTACTCCCTCTTTGAGATATGAATATTAGCTATATCTGAGATATCGATTTAAAATTTGCGACTCAATGTGACAGACGGCAACAGTCGTCTGCATCGACAGCGATGGCCAGAGGTCTAGCGCGCCTCGCTGCAAAGTAGAAACTAGCCTATCTATTATGAATTTCCGAGGCTGCAGTCATCGAGGCGGCTTGACTGTTCGCTGCATTCTTGCTCCGCGTCTGACAACGCCTGGAGTTCACCAGCAACGATTTGTTAACCATCTGACAAGGTGTTGGTCCTTGCGTAGCCACGCAGCGCTCGACGTGGCGCTTTCCATCAGGATGCAAGCTCAGTTGAGGGCGTATGGTTCCGAAGGAGCGCGCCCGATAACTGTGGGATGATCGGGATTGATCTCGCCAGCCCGTCGATGGCCGCGCCGTCATCGACGAAGCCGCCATCAAGGCTGCCTGACAATGTGAAGTTCTTCATAGGCGGAAGAAGCCGCGCGCTACATCCTTGAAGGACGTTAGGGTGAGACAGAAAAAATGGTGGCGGCTAAGAAGGACCGAGAGCGCATCGCTTTCGCGTCGGCGGAGTGTGGTTTTTGCCAAATTGTGAAGCGGCATTGCCGGTTCGAGGGACACCGAGCTGGGCCGGCGCCATAATGTATCGAAAGGGCGAAGAACTGTGTGATTGGGCGAGTGCCCAGGGCATCACGATCTATCAGCGTTCAAAGACCGTGTGGATTGCGGCAGGAAGCTATCGGGGCCGCGAGTTCGAAGTGAAGGGACGTTCCGCCGCAATCGCGCTTGCATTGTGGATGGAAGCCACCCGATATGTGGGTCCACGGTTTTAAGGCAGGGGAATCCGCGGGCGGGCACCCGTGAACTCCGAAAATTCGCCACCCAAGAAGAATTAAGCCACGGTCCGGCGCACCGGCGTGACCCGGTTGCGCTCTGGCATCAACGACGTGCGCCGAGCTTCTTGCTTTCTCGCAGATAGATAGATGTCGGTCTGTTCGCATATGGCATACGAGAGCCGCACTGGCGCACGGTGCTGACGACCAAGGAAAGGCACTAGCGCTATCTGCCACCTGGCGGCCAGCGCGGCACCTATCGACAGTTGCCTGAAACCCGCGCTGGCCTTCGGCGGGATTGGGCTCCGCCGCCGTGTAAAATTAGTTGATTCTAAATAAATGCAAAATAGTGCGATCGCGGAAGGACCGCGCCAACCGCACGTCGTACCATTGTCGGTGGGCAGCTAGCGTCAGTGGGGTCGAGAGTGCGCTATCCCAGATATGCGAACGGCAAGCGCATCCAATCGGTTGTCATAGATACGCGTCAGCACGCTTTCCGCGGCGTTTGCCCGCTGGGATGTGCAACCAAGCAGGTCACGCCCTCCCAAGCTTGCCGGAGCATCGGTGATGCGGTCCCAAACCGCCCAGGTTCCGCCTGCCTCCATGTGACAATAAAATCTGTGTTGGTGATTTTCCATGAATGGGAAACGTTCGACGCCCGCTTTGGGTCCATGCCGATGGCGACGTGGTTAACCTCACAACGACGGTTTTGACAGGGGGCAGCCCAAAGTGGGTAGGCGCCGACCGGGATGAGGTGTTGTGTCTCCTTGTTGTCTTTCGGGCGGCGCCATCTGCAAAGAGCCTGAAAAGGTCGGACCCTCGAAGCGCCGCCTCAAAAACACATTTGCTTTAATCGGTCGCGCCGTTGCCCTACAGTTGTCCATGTCACAACAACACTGGGAAGCCGCATGCCAACCGCCAGCGCGAACGACAGAAATAATCTGCCGCGCCCGGCGCGGATCGATCCGCGCCAGTTCGATCTTCTTTTCGCTGGTTGCAAACTCGAACGCTACGCCGCCGGCCAGCACTTGTTTGTCCAGGAAGATGCCGCCGACCGCATCTACGGTGTGATGAAGGGCACGGTGGAAATCTCGCTCTATTCGCCTGGCGGCCAAAAGCTGGTGGCCAATATCGAGCTGTCGCGCAGCCTGGTCGGAGAGATCGGAGCACTTGACGGACGCCCGCGCACGGCCACCGCGATCTGTCTTACCGCATGTGAGCTGGTTTCGCTCAGCCGAACACAACTGTTTGATCGAATTGAGAAAAACCCATCTCTGGCGCGCGCCATGATCGAACTTTTGTGCGCGCGGCTGCGCTGGGTCAGTGGCGAACTCGGGGATCAGGCCTTCTTCGGCATCGAAGCGAGGCTGGCAAAACGGCTGGTCTTTCTGGGCGGCATCTTGGCCGACGGCGCAGGCTGGATACCGATCTCGCAGTCGGAACTGGGCGAGTTCCTTGGCGCCACGCGCGAGTCGGTCAACAAGACGCTCAACGACTGGCGCAACCGGCAGATCATTGCCATCAAGCGCGGCGGCTTGCGCATAGCCGACGCCGGCGCGCTTCGCCATATCGCCGAGTCGCAGGACGACGACTGACCGCGCAGGCGCCGGGGCGAATCAGAGTCGCGAAATCAGAAAGCGCAATGCTGACCGGCTCGGCATGAAGAAATATCCGCCTCCCCGGGTGGTAACGAATTGCGGGATGCCTTTCAGCACCGTGACCTTCTCCCAGGATGGTATGGTGAACCTGCCGGCGCCGTCGCGCGAACCGATCGTCGGGTCCTTTTCGGCAACAAGCCCCTGGAATGAGGTCGACGACACCCAGGTTTGCTGGATGAATTCATACTGCCGCTCGATATCGGCGTTGAGACACATGAAGAGCAGTCCTTTTTCGACCTTGCGGCCCTTCTTGTCTTGCTTCTGGTAGCTGCGGCCCACCCTGATGATCCGGTGGCGCTTGCCGATCCTGATCTGCGTTTCGCGGTCCTCGCCCAGCGAATCGCGGGGGTTCGACCGCCGGACATGGGAGCCAAGCGGGCAGCGATGCCCCTGGGGATCCTCGACGCCAAAAGCAAAATCATTATCGGCACTGCGACCCGGGCGGCCGTCGGGATTGCGCACCAGCGAGGTGCCGTCGGGCCAACGGCCGAGCATCTTGGCGGCGACCCAGCGCGGGGTAATCGCCGGGTTGTCGGTTTCGCTGGCCGCCTGCATAGCTGCCGCCTTGCAATAGTCGTGGAAGGTGTCGACGTGTTGCTCGAACTGGCGCACGACGAGGAAGGTGCCGTTGCGGCCAAAGTCGCGCGGCGGCGGCGGCAGACCTGGTATCTGCCGGTTGCGGCGCACTGACGACAGGATGCCGGTCCGGTCGAGCGACGCGTCGACGGAGGGCGACGCCGGATAGAAACCATGCTCGTCGCGATAGCCGAACAGAAACTCGCCAGGCGCGACAAGATGCATGGGCGCCGCACCGATGTTGGCGCGGGCGGTTCCCCTGACGATCGGCTGCGAGACGCCGTCGACGAAGCCGAAATGCTCGACAGCGCGCTTGCCGTCGCGGTTTACCGCCAGCGGCAGTTCCGAGACGAGGTTCATGCCCGCGGCCGTCATCTTTCTCTTTGCGGTACCGATCTCGGTCTTCAGCTTCTCCGGACTTTCGGCGTAGCAAACTACCACCACATCAACAGGTTTCTGCGGCGAACCCCATTGCCACTTTTGGGGCACGCTTTCGCCGAGATCGTCCAGAATGCGGCTGCGCTCGGGATTGCCCATGCCATGGCGAAAGGCGACGGGGAATGTGTCAAGCGGGTTGTCGTCGACGCCGCCTTCCAATCCGAGACGGCGAAGGCCATCGGGACCGAACGCAACGGTCATCGCCCGCGCAGGCGGCACGCCGTCCCCGAAGCTGGTGTGCTCGACGATGAATTCCAGCCAGGCCTTGCGCCTAGCCCTGGAAAGGCTTTCCGGCACGGCGATCGCCAGCATGTGGGCATGACCTAGCGATCCGAACGGGCCGAAGAACAAGGACTGGATCTCGCCGGTTTCCAGTTGTTCGACGGGCAACGGTGAGGCCGCCGCGGGGCCGACGGCCTCCGCCTTCCTGGCCTGCGGGCGCGGCAACGATCCGAACAGGCTCAACCAGTCGCGCGCCTCATGGCCCGTTGCAGAGGCGATCCCGCGCCTGATCCTGGAATTGGCTCGGATGCGCGTCGTGTTGAGACCAGGATAGGCCGAATACCAGAACAGGGTCGGTATCTGCTGCCGGCGCGCCCAGCGCTTGAAACGGTCGCCGTCGCGCGCGCCGTCGAGGAAGAGCCAGCGTGTGCGCGGATAGCCCTCGGTGTTGCTCCATACGCCGGTCAGGCCGGCAGCAGCCTTGGCGATGAAATCCTCGAGATAGCTTTCCCAGCTGCCACCATAGTTTGAGAAGAACATCAGCCTGTTGGTGCCGGGCAAAAGCACCCAGCGGGCGAAGTGGATGGTGTTGATGGTGGCAAGGAACCCCGGCTTGAAGACCTTCTGCGCCGAGATCGAGATCAGGTAGAACGACAGCCTGAGCGCCAGCCTCCGCAACGTTCCAACCTTCATCGTCGAGATCGCCGTCAGATGGTTCTGGGCTTGCCCAGGCTGGTCCTCGTGGGCCAGGATCTTGTCGAGGGCGCCGAGGTCGACCGGCGTGCTGTGCGGGCGATCAATGTCTTCCATGCGCCGCAAGGCGAGAAAGCACAGGCCGAGGATCAGCGCTGCCAGCGCCAGAATTCCAAGCACGGTCAGCAGAAGCGCCGTGCCGGCTATGACAATGTTGCCAAAGGTGACGCCGGCCGGATCGCCGAACACCAGCACATAGGTCATCCGCCAGCAGGCGAGCACCAGCACGGCGACGGTGGCCAGCACGGCCGGCGCCAGCAGCGTCGTCGTTATGGCTTGCCACCATTTTCCGGGTGGCCGTTCGAGCAGGCTTTCGGCGGGCTCGAATGCCCAGTCGAACTTTCCCAGGGACCGGACGTGCCGGCGGGCTTCGTCAAGCACGGCGGCCGCCCCGCCATTGGTGGCGCGCGGCTGCTCGACCACGGGCCGAACCGCATCGGCAAGCTCGGCTTCTGCCAGGATGCGCTGCACCGAATGGCCCGGTGTGCCGGAAAAGACCAGTCCGGCGTTGCTGCCGAAAGACGGTGATATCTCGAGACTGTGCTTGCGCAGGAAATTGTCCAGCGCATCGCCGTCACGCAGGTCGCACACGTCCTTGAAGATCGGCTGCAGCCTATGTCCGATGGCATGCGTAATGGCGTTGATGGCGTCTTCGGTGCTGCCGTCGCCAGAGATTTCGAGAACAAGCGCTCCCGCCTCACCGCCGGAGGCGTCGTCGGCCTCACCAGTGGCAACAACAGCCAGGCTGGCGAAATGGATGGTGCCGGCGGTATCGAGCGCGGCGCGAACCTCGTCGCTGGTCGGGTTGCCGAGCGCGGCGACCCTGTCGCGGATGGCGTCCAGTGACGCAGCCCGGGTGATCGGGCAGACCACCGTCACCATCGAATGGGTGACCGTGCTGCAAAGGGCGGGCCGATCGAAATCGACCTTGAGGCTGTCCGGGTAAGCGCCGACCTGCGTCATCCTCCCGGCTTTGCCGCGCGCGCGGCGGACATTGTGCTTCTGGAACAGGGCGCGAAGACTTTCGCCGATCTGGATCCTGGCGATTTCAGCGCCGATGCACTGATGAATACCGTACCCGAAGACCAGGTAGTCGCGATGCGGGCGCGACGTGTCGAAGCGGTTGGGACTTTGCACCGCCTCAGGATCGAACATCGCCGACAGCGTTGATGGCATGACCACTGTTCCGGCCTTCACCAAGCGCTCGCGGCGCGTGCCCCTGGCGATGGTTGCGTCGCGCGCGGTGTAGCGCCAGGGACCAACCCAGATCGGCTTGAAGCGCATGGCTTCCAAAATCGCCTTGTCCAGCCTGCCTGTGTCGTTGCTGGCCAGGGCCGCATCGACAGCTTGCCGCGCATCGGACCGGGACAGGATCACGTCGAGGCAGTTGCTGCCGGCGAGCACATTGGTTGGAACAAAGCCGGTGATCATGCCAAGCATGATCGAATGAATGTCGGGCAGCGACAGGCGATCCTGATCCAGCAGGCGGACCAGCCTTGCCAGCGGCTGCTCATCCTTGGCCCCCCTCTCCTGGATCGCGCCGATGGAGCGGTCGATGACTTTGATCAGCCGGTCGCCGGCCACCACCGCGAGCTGGCGCGTGGCGGGGCTCGCCGTCGGATCCGAAAAAAATAGCGCGCTCAATGCTATGGCCCAATCGGCGAACTCGGATTCGTCGTCGATCTCAAGACCGAAATAATCGCGGCAGATGCGCACCGGAACGATCTTCATCAGGTCCGCGATGGCGTTGAAGCCGGGGCCGGCGCGCGTCATGATTTCTTGTGAATGCCGCGCGGCAATCGGTCTGACCAGGGCCTCGATTTCCGCCGGTGGGAAAGCGCTCAATACCGACGATTTCATGCGCCGATAGTCGGCGCCGTCTTGCATGCCGAGAATGAAGTTCGATCCGCGCGCCAGCTCGGTCATCTCCGGCCCGTAAGGCGTCTCGAATTCATCGCCGCGCTCCAATATGTCGCGAACGTCGGCATTCCTGGTCACGAGCAGGAAATTGCCTATGGCGAGATTGGGCCAGAACCGGCGCAGCAGCGCCAGCGCCCAGCGCGGATCATTGAAGAGAAAGCCAGCGATGCGCGACGCAACGCCCTTGGAGCGGAGACGCCCCAAGTCGAATGGCGGCATTTCAGACAGCGGACGCTGGCTCTTCTCTGCCGCGCGGATGGCATCGAAATACTTTATCCTGATCATGCGCGTTCAGGCCCCCCGGCTGTCCACGTCATTGCGATGCCGGCTACCCATGGCCTAGGTTTGCAGCCGTCCCGCGTATGTGAATATATTCACAGTTATCGTTCTTCGGCCACCTTGATTACGCACCGTTCGCAGCACGTTATTTGGCCAGTTCGAAATTGGCCATGAGAAACTCGTTTGCCGCCTTGTCCGCGAACGGTATCCAGCGCACCCTTTGCTCCGAAAAATCCGGATGTCTGGTCGTGAATATGGCCATCTCCCGCTTGGCCTCTTCCTTGCGCCCGCTTCTTGCCAAGGCGCCGATCTTCAGGACCCGGGCATAGAAATAGCCGGGCGACAGATCGAGCGATCGGTTCGCTGTGGAGATCGCGGACGGCCAGTTCTCAACGAAGCTGTAAGCCGCGGCCAATTCCCCCAGATTGTGGAACCGGTAGAGGTCGAATGGGCTCAGCCGCTCCGTGTCGATAAAGAACGGTATGGCACCGGCGGCATCGCCGAGCAGCAGGCGCGCACTGCCCATCGCCGAGCGCGCAAAGGCGAAACTCGGATTGATATGGAGCGCTTCCTCGAGATGATCCACCGCCGATCCGGGCTGTCCCCTCATGATGTCGGTGACGCCGAGATGAGCGTGCGGGCGGGCATCCAGGCTGTCCATCAGCAAGGCCTTGCGCGCATATTGCTGGACCTTGTCCAGATCGTCGCTGTCGCCGAACCGCAGCCAGGCCCGCCAGAAATACCACCATGCCAGTTCATTCAGCACCGCGCTCGAATTCGGGTCTTCCCGGTAAGCCTTTTCGAAGAACTCCAGCGCGATTTCCGTGTCGCCGCGCGTACGCCGGTTCATATGCCAGCGTCCGCGCCGCACCAATTGCCATGTTTCCAGGCTTTCCCACGGCACTTGGAAGGTCCGCGCCTGTTCGGCGCGGTCGACCTCCTTGTCGAGGATCGAGACGATCTCCGCACCGATCTGGTCGCGCAGACTGAAGATATCGACCAGGTTGCGATCGAAGCGCTGCGACCACACCAATCGCCCGTTTGAGACGTCGGCAAGCGAGGTGCTCAGACGGATCTGCCCGCCATTGCGCATCAGCGTACCGCTGACGATGTAGCGCGCACCGAGGGCGTTGCCGATTACCCGCGTTCCCAAAGTGTCATCGCGAAACTGGAAGCTGGAGCTCTTGGCGATCACCGAGAGCCATCTGCTGTTGGAAAGGCCGTAGATTATGTCTTCGGCTATGCCGTCGGCCATGTAACCGACGTCGCGCTCGCCTCCATCGCCCTGGAACGGCAGCACGGCGATCGCGGGCGGCCCTTTGGACGACAGCTTCTGCTGACCATTGTCGGGCGGCACGGCCGCGACCAACGGCGCGGATGACAACCCGCTGCCAATGCGCCCCGCGATCAAAACGCGCACCGGCAGCGCGATGTTCTTGAGCATGAATTCGCCAAGATCGGTGAATTCGGCCGCCGTCTGGTCCTTGACGTGGTGCCAGGTCGTTTCCGAGACCGCTAGACCACCGTGCGGCGCGAATTCCTGGATCCGGGCGGCGATGTTGACGTCATCACCGTAGAGCCGGCCGTCCCGAACGATAACATCACCGGTGTTGATGCCGACCCGGAAGGGCATGCGCATGGCTTCGGCGACCGATGAATTGAGCGCGACAATGCGGTCCTGAAAATCGAACGCCGCGCGCAGCGCCTCGATTGGACTGCCGAATTCGGCCATGATGCTGTCGCCGGCATCACCGAAAGTGCGGCCGCCAAAGGTGCTGCAGCTGTCGGCGATGATGTCGCGCCGTTCTTCGAATGCGGCGACAGCCGATTCATCGTCAAGACCCATCAGCCGCGAGAATCCGACGGCATCGATAGAAATGATTGTCGCCAGCTGACGGGTGTAATTCCGTTCAGCCATGTTCGTGCCCCCGGTCCCTTTTGGTTCTGCCCCAGCCCAGGCAACTATCCGCTCCTGAACATTTCGCCGCTTGACTGGGAGAAGATCCTCGGCAGGCGCGACGCGATGCCGCCCTGTCGTATCGGAAACTCTAACAGGGTCTCGGCAAAAGCTCTACCATGATCAGCGACAGGTCGCTGGCCGCGGCATCGTCCACGCTTGGCTGCCGGTTATCGATGATGGACCATTGTTGCTGACCCGCCAAGCCCATGAGACCCCCGCGAAAATCAACGGGATTTGTCGGCGATCTGGACGGCCAGGCAGTGCTTGGGGAACGCGGGGCAAGACCGCAGCGCCTCGCCCGCATCCTCATCCTCGCGTCAGATCAGTATTGCCTTCGCCAATTCGCGCATCGGATGGCTGACACCGTAGGTCCGGTGCGGGCAGTCTGGTGACAACTGCACCCGGTTGATAGCGTCGAAAAGCGCATCGCGCTTGCCGACCGATGCTACAGCTCACCCCAACCCAGACGCATATGCGCGGTTATCGATCCACCCGGCTCGAGTGGGTCCAGGCCGCCGGTGTGATGTGCGTCCACCGTGTGCGAGACAGGTTCGAAACAAAAGAAACCGGCATCTCGCGCTGGCGAATAGAGAACGAAGACGTTCAGCGTCGACGATGTGTCGACCGTGACAGTGACAGCATCATCCGGCTGGGTGATCGAGGCGCGGCCGTCCCAGCCTTCGAATGCGTTGTTGACCCAGGTGTCGGGAAGGAGCGCTGCTTGCGAAAAATCCCAGTCCGCGCGGGAGGTGAGCGACACAACCGCCGTCGGCAGGTGGCGTTCGTCCTCCAGCCAGACCCTTCTCGCCGATGCCTGGAGCAAGGTGTGCGGGCTGCGCGGAAACCACGGATGGAAGCCTAGCCCGTAGGGCAGGCAGATGGCGGCCCGGTTCTCGACGGTCAGCACCGCAGCCAGCGCGCCGTCCTCCAGCGCGTAGCGGACGCTTGCATGGTAGCGATAGGGCCCGATTGCCCCGTTTGCCAAAACCAGCTCCATTTCAGTACCGCTTCGTCGCGTCAGCCGCCACGGTCTTTGAAAACCGTCGCCATGGAGCGGGAACGGCTCGCCTTCGACATTGGGTTCTATAGCATGGAAGCGCCCTTCGAACTCGAAGCCCCCGCCGGAAATACGGTTCGACCATGGAACCAGCAGTTGAGACCCGAACTTCAGCAGGCCCGTCGATGGCTTGATGAGAGGCGTGGGCGCCCGGCCGGGTCGAAGTGCATCGTAGCGCAGGATGGCGGCGCCCTCGCGAGGGCTCACCACCAGGCTTGCGCGCCCGTCGGCAAGCTCGACCGCATCATTGTTTGTCATCGACGGAACGCCACGGCTACCAGCCACCATCGACGCTGATGTTCTGGCCGCTGATCATGTCCGAGGCTGCGGAGACAAGGAACAGCACGAGATCGGCGACATGCTGCGGCTCGATGCGACGCTTCAAGCTCTGGTTGGTCAGAATCCAGTCGTTGTATTCCTTGAGCCGTTCTCCGAAAACGCGCACTTCCGCCTCGGATACGACGGCACCCGGCGATACGGCGTTCACGGTAATGCCGTGCGGTCCCAATTCCCGCGCCAGCGACTTCGTGAGACCCAGCATGGCGCCCTTCGAGGCGACATAAGGCACGTAACCCTCCCAGCGACCGTTCAGCGTCACCGAACAAAAATTGACAATCCTCCCGTGGCCCTTCTTCTTCATGCCAGGAGCGCAGGCGCGCGCCAGCGCGAAGGCAGCCGAGGAGTTCACGCGGATCTGATCCTCATATTCGGCGAGCGAAAATTCCTCGAACGGACGGTTGATGATAAGCGCCGCGTTGTTGATCAAAATATCGATCGCGCCTTCTTCGTCGGCGAGCGCCTTGACCGCCGCTTCGGCTTCGGCCAGCTGGTTCAAGTCGCAACCGATATAGGCGACCGCACCCTTGTTTGCCGCCGCCAATTCAGCTGCGATCCTGGGTCCTTCGACATTCTCAGGGCGGTCAAGCAAAAGCACGCGAGCACCGGCCCGAGCAAGTGCGGCAACCTGCGCACGGCCGAGTGAACCCAGACCGCCCGTCAGGAGCGCAACTTTGCCGGAAAGGTTCGTCATCACCATTCCCCGCTTCTCAAAGCACGTTGTGGACTTCGTCGATTGAGGTTTCCTCGATGCGCTTATCGAGCACGATCTCGCCGCGCGCCATCGCGACGACACGATCACAGCAGTCAAAAACGTGGTGCATGTTGTGGCTGATGAAAACACCAGTGACACCCTGCTCCTTCAGGCCACGAACAAAGCCTATCACCTTCTGCGTTTCCTTGACCGACAGATGGTTGGTCGGCTCGTCGAGAATCATCACCTTCGACTTGAAGTGCATGGCGCGCGCGATGGCGACGCCCTGCCGTTGGCCCCCCGACAGTTCACCAACCAGCGCATCGGGCGAGCGCAGATGCAGATCAACATTGGCGATCGCCTTGATGCTTTCGCTGCCCATCTTCTTCTGATCGAGGATGCCCACGCCGAATACGGAAAACCGCGTGGGTTCCCGGCCGATAAACAGGTTCCTGGCAATCGACATGGTGGGAACCATGGAATTGTATTGGTAGATGGTCTCGATACCAAGGTTCATCGCATCGCGCGGCCTGGCGATCCGCACCGGCTTGCCATCGACCAGGATCTCGCCCTCATCGGCTGTATGGACCCCAGACAGAATGTTGATGAGCGTCGACTTGCCGGCACCGTTGTCGCCAATCAGCCCGAGTGCCTCGCCCCGCTTGAAGTTCAGGCTCACACCCTTCAGCGCATGGACGCCGGAGTACCATTTGTGAAGATTGCGGACGGAGATGATTGCGTCGTCCATGCCTCAGCCCTCCATCTTGATCGCCTTGGCGCGCTTGCGCATCCAGGCGTTGGCGACGACGGCGAAGATTGTCAGGAAGCCGATCGCAAATTTGAACCAGTTCGCGTCAACGGCGGAGAGCACAAGCCCGTTGTCGATGATGCGGATGAGGATCGTGCCGATGATACCGCCCGCGACCGTACCGATGCCACCCGCGAGCGAAACACCGCCGATGACAGCCGAGGCGACTGCCTGGAGTTCCAGACCCTCGCCGATGGATGGCAAAGGAGAGCCTAGTCTCAGCACTTGCAACATGCCGGCGAAACCGGACAGCATCGAGCAAAGCATGAAGCATGCGAGTTTCACCCTGGCGGTCGGGATGCCCATCGAGGCGGCAGCCGGATGGAAGCCGCCGGTGGCCTTTACCCAGTTGCCGAAATTGGTCCGGGAAAGCATCAGCGAAGTCAGCACGGCAATTCCGACAAACCACAGGAACGACATGCGGAACATGTGGCCGGGACCGACAAACGAGGTGAACAGCCAGTTCGGTAGATCGACGGGAAGCAGGGGCGGAAACCCGCCCGAGACGACGATCGTCAGCGATCGGGCGATGAACAGCATGCCGAGCGTGGTGATGAAGCTTGGGATTTCGAACCAGATCGTGACGTAGCCATTGATGAATCCGATCACCGCGCAGACGACCAGGCCGGCCAGCAAGGCAAGAGGGAAAGGGACCCCCTCGACCATGAGGACGGCCATGGACATCGGCATCAGCGCAAACACCGATCCAACCGACAGGTCGAACTCGCCGCTAATCATCAAGATCGTGACACCGATGGCGACGAGGCCCGTTTCGGGCAGAATGCCGAGTATGCCACGAAGGTTGTCCTGGTTGAGGAACACGCCATCGGAGCGAATCTCGAAAATCACCACCAGAAGCACAAGCAGGATCAGTCCCGCCAGTTCCGGCTTTTCCAGATAGGTCTTGAAGAGGCGTTTCAAGGCAGGCTCCAGGAATTCGAGGCGAGGGACTACCCGGCGGCGCGAGCGCCGCCGGGTGAACGCAGTGCGCGTGCAGGCCTAACGCAGACCTTGCGCGGAAAGCGTCATGATCGCGTCGGCCTGGTCCGGGCGCACGATGCCCTGGCCCGTATCGATGTCGGAGGGTGCCAGACCTACCTTCTTGTTCAGGTAGGCCTCCATCACTGGCATGAAGCCCTGCATGTAGGGCTGCTGGTCCACCAGGGCCTGCACATAGCCCTTCTGCATCTGCTGCAGGACTTCCGGCACCAGATCGAAGCCGCCAAGGAGGACCTTGCCGGGCGCGACACCGCGATCCTGCAGGGACCGCGCAACGCCAGCGCACCAGAAGCCGGTGTCGAAATAGGCGGTGGTGTCGGGATGCGCGTTGAGATAGGCGCCGACACGATCGGATGTGACCGCAAGGTCCGTTCCGCTGTCGATCCGCTCCCATGAGACCTGGCGGTCGGGATGGGCCGCCTTGTACTCTTCAAGGAACTTCATCACGCCTGCGCCGCGACTTTCCGACCAGTTCTGGCCTGGTGCGGAAATGCCGACCAGAACCTTGATTGGCCCTTCTTTCGGGAAGCTCTCGGAAATCGCCTTGCCGAGCGAATAGCCCGCAGGCACGAAACCTTGCCCGATGAAGGCCTGCCGGGCATTGCCCTTGGCGCCTTCGGTGTCATCGACATTGACGGCAATTACCAAGACACCGGCGTCTCGCGCCTCCTTGATGACGTCGTCGAACGCCTTGTTGTCGACGATCGAAGTGAGCAAGGCATCCGGCTTGGCGGCAAGTGCTGCGCGCATGTTGGCGAGTTGCTGCTCGACCGAACCTTCGGTCTGCGTGAAAATCATGTTGCACTTGGCCTCGACCTTGCCGCAGGCATCGTCAAAGCCCTTCTTCACCGCCTGCCAGAAGGTGTTCGAGGCCGATGAATGGTGCGTAAAGACGATATTGAGCCCGTCGGCGCTGGCGATCGAAGGCGCGGCAAACAGCGTCGTGGCGAGCAAAAGCGTTGGAGTCAGTCGTTTCATTACTATTCCTCCCGTTGAGTGTTCTTCAGATGTCTGCCTTGTCGGAGACGCGGCGATGGACGGTGTAGGCCCGACCGAGGTCGGGATTGAGTTCCAGCCCGAGGCCGGGGCCGGGTGGCACGGTGATCATGCCGTCCTTGACTTCCGGCAGCGCGGTCACAAGGTCGCGATACCAGGTCCGGTAGAATGCCCTCACACTCTCCTGTACGAGTGCGTTGGGCGCGTTGAGGGACAAATGCGTGGAGGCCGCCAGAACCACTGGCCCGGTGCAGTCGTGCGGGGCGACTGGCAAGTGCCAGGCCTCCGCCATCGCTGCGATCTTGCGTGCTTCCGAAAGTCCGCCGCACCAGGAAATGTCCAGCATCACAATGCCTGCAGCACCAGTCTCCAGCAGATCCCGGAAAGCCCAGCGACTGCCTAGAGTTTCCGACGCCGAGATCGGCGCTGGGCTCGCGGCCTCATAACGCTTGAGATCGGCGAGGCTGTCCATGCGGATCGGATCCTCGTGCCAATATGTGCCATAGGGTCGGAGCGCCTTGGCGATCTTGATAGCGGGCAGGAGCTGCCACATCGAATGGAACTCGACCATGATGTCGATCCTTTCGCCGACGGCCCTGCGGATCTTCTCGAAAGGCTGCAACGCGGCTTTGAGGTCGGCGGCGGCAATATCCTGCCCCCTGCTTTTCTCGGCGGCATGGTCGAAGGGCCATATCTTCATGGCCGTGATACCGTCTTCAAGGAGCTCCGCCGCCAATTCATCGGCGCGATGAAGGAACCCGTTCAGATCGTCATAACCCTGCCTTGCGCCGAGACCATAGTTCGCGGTGGTCTGTCCCTTGCCGTCCTTGATATATTCGGTGCCGGCGCAAGTGTTGTAGGTACGGATTGACTGTCGCGAAAAGCCTCCAAGAAGCTGCGCGATCGGCTGGTTTGTCGCCTTGCCGAAAATATCCCAGAGCGCGATGTCGAAAGCGGAATTGCCGCGAACCTCGGCGCCGCTTGAGCGGAAACCGAGATAGCCAACCAGATCCGCGGAAAGCAGATCGATCTGCAGAGGATCGCGGCCGATTACGCGTGGCGCAACATATTCGTGTAGGTATTCCGCGACCGTGCGCGCCATGAAGAAGGTCTCGCCAAGGCCTGTGATGCCTTCGTCGGTATGCACCTCGACCCAGAGCAGATTGGGCCGCTCTTCGATGCGAATGGTCTCGATCGAGCGGATTTTCATGCGATCCCCGCATCGATCAGCGCCTTGACGCTCTTGTCGAAATGCGCGGCCATATGTTCGGCGGCAAGCTGCGGATTCCCCGCGATGATCGCCCGAGCAATATCTCCGTGACCCTCGATCATCTTGATCTGCTCTTCCTCGGTGGCACGCGTGCGCCAGCCGATCACCCAGGTGCGTCGCGTGACACCGCTGAAGGCATTGATGATCAACGAGAACACCGGGTTGTGGGAGGCCTGCGCGATCGCCTCATGGAATGCGATGTCGTGCTCCATGACGATCTCGGGCGAGCGACAGTTCTCACGCATCAGCCGCGCGTATTTTTCTATTTCTGCCGCCTCCGCGTCGGTCCGACGGAGTGCGGCGAGCGCCACTGTGCGCATTTCGATGGTGCGGCGCACATCATAAACCTGGTGGACGCTGATCTGTTCGGTGGTGACGCCGTGCTCGATCACCATCGACATGGCACCAATGTCGAGCTTGGCGACGCTGGCGCGCCGACCGGCGCTCATATCGATCAGGCGCATCGCCGACAGCGACCGAAACGCCTCCCGCACCACAGTCCGCGAGACGCTGAGCTTGCGGGTCATATCGGCTTCGCTTGGCAAAAGGTCGCCAGGGCCAAGTCCCTCGACGCGAATATGTTGAGTGATGGCCTGAATGGCGGCGCTTACCAGGCCGGGATTGGTCTCCTCTTGCGTCATGTTGCGATCGCTCACCACTTGCCCCAAACCTGTATGATATGTTTTCTTGAAATGCATATATCTTTGTGAAATGTTGTCTGTCAAGCGAAGCCACCAAGGGCACGAACGGGGAGCGAATGGATCGCGAAGAGACGCAGGCAATTTTGGTGTTCGATGCCCGGGATATCGTCGGGGAGAGCCTGATCTGGGACGAAAACAGGAAAACACTGATCTGGGTGGACATCATCGGGCGGCGTATCCACCTGCTTGATCCGGACACTCTCGATCACCAGAGCTGGCAAGCACCGGACCTCGTAACCTCGATCGGCCTGTGCAATGACGGCGGCGCAATCGTCGGGCTGCAAAAGGACGTGGCGCTGTGGGATTTCGGGGAAACCTTCAGGATGATCGCGAAGATCGAACCGGATAGCCCGAACACCCGGTTGAACGAGGGCGTGGTCGCCCCGGACGGCTCATTCTGGGTCGGGACCATGGAAAACAATATCGGCCCGGACGATCTTCCCCTCGATATTTCGCGAGATGCGGGGCGGATCTATCGCGTCGACACGACAGGCATCGTGGAGGCGCTCAGCACCGATCGTTTCGGTATCACCAACACGATGGTCTGGACGGCGGATGACATCTTCGTCACGGCGGACACGACGAAGAACCAGATCTTCCGCTATCGCTGGGATAGGGTGCAATCGCGAATAACCGACAGGCGCCCTTTCTTCTCAGGTTTTCCGCGCGGTCTGCCAGATGGGTCGTGCATGGATGCGGAGGGCTATGTCTGGAATTGTCGCGTTGCGGGCGGCGGCTGCCTCGTCCGCATTTCTCCCGATGGCGTTCTCGACAAAGTCGTGGAACTGCCCTGCAGCTGGCCAACGAGTTGCGCATTTGGTGGCGAGAACCTCGATACTCTCTTCGTCACGTCGGCGCGATTTACCATGACCGTTGGACACTTGCAGGCAAACCCGCACGAGGGCGGATTGTTCGCGGTTCGGACAGGCGCCCGAGGCACGCCGACCAACCGATTTGGATGAGATGTCCGTGGATCGACGCGCCATCAGTGGACCTTACCAATTGCGGCCCTGGGAGGGAGCGATGTTGCGAGATCGTCAGGCCATTGTGTGTTGCTCGACTGCAATCAAGCAGGGTGCTGCAACTGGCTGAGCCCACCATCGACAACGAGACAGGCCGCGTTCATGAACGGGCTCTCGTCGGAAATCATGAATACCGCGGCCAAGGCGATCTCGCGCGTCGAGGCGATGCGGCCACCGGGATGCAGCGCCATCGTCTTGGCACGCGCCTCGGCCGGATCGGCAAAGCTGTTCCAATAGTCGATGACCTTCTGCGTCTCGACATAGCCGGGCGCCAGCGCATTCACGCGCACGCCCTGCCCCGCATATTCGAGCGCCAGCGACTTGGTCAGGCCGAGCAGCGCGTGCTTGGCGACTGGATAGGGGAATGTGTGCGGGATGACGGTGAAGCTGTGCGTCGAGGCGATGTTGAGGATGGCGCCGCCGCCGCTTGCGATCATGCCCGGCAACACCGCCTTGCTGCAGTTCCAGGCACCCTTGACGTTGACGTCGAAATTGCGGTTCCACAGCTCCTCGGTCGCATCGAGCGGCGTCGAGAACACATTCATCCCGGCGTTGTTGATCAGCGCGTTGATCGGGCCGATTTCGGCGGCTGCCCGTCCGACGGCAGCGGCAATAGCAACGGCGTCGCTGATGTCGGCCGCAACATGCCCGACATGGCCCTGCGGCGCGTCAAGGCCGTCGACGGTCTTGTCCAGCAACGCACCGTCCTGGTCGACCAGGAACAGCTTTGCACCTTCGGCAAGGCAGGCCTCGGCAAGGGCCAGCCCGATGCCTTGCGCCGCGCCCGTCAGGAAGATGCGTTTGCCGGACAGGCGCTCAGTCATGGTTCTCCCTCCAGTCGAAGACGGTCATTCGCATCTTGCACCGTGCGCCGTTTATAGCGCGGCTGCAGGCCGACATGCCCTGCCCCTTTCTCAACGCCGCCCTAGTGCCGATGAGCGCAGATTGTCGAGCAGCACGGCGAGCAGCAGGATCACGCCGCGCACGATGTACTGGTAGAAGGCCGGGATGTTGAGCAGGTTCATGGCGTTTTCGGCAATGCCCATGATCAGCACGCCGACGATGACGCCCGACATCGTGGCGCGGCCACCGGCGAGCGAGACGCCGCCGAGCACGCAGGCCGAGATGACGGAGAGCTCGAGCCCGACCGCTGCATTGGGCTGGCCGGAAGTGATGCGCGACGCGAGCAGGATGCCGGCGATACCGCAGACGACGCCCTGCAGCGTGAAGATCCAGATGCGCGTCCTGTCGACATTGACACCGGCAAGCCGCGAGGCCTCCGGATTGCCGCCGATGGCCAGCGTGTTCTTGCCGAAGACTGTGCGGTTCAAGACGAAGCCGAATACCCCGAACAGAAGGGCCAGCACCCAGATCGGCGTTGGTATGCCGAGCAATTTCGACAGCGCCAGCTGGTAGAAATCCGGGCTGTTGATGCCGACTGCGCGGCCGTCCGACGCGATCAGCGCCAGGCCGCGCACGATCTGCATGGTGGCCAATGTCGTGATCAGCGCGTTGATGCGGAATTTGGCGATGACGACGCCGTTGATGAAGCCGACGAAGGCGCCGCAGGCGATTGCCGCGAGAAGCCCAAGCAGGATCGAGCCGGTGGCGTTCGATGCCATCACCGCGACCATGCCGGCAAAAGCGACGATCGAGCCGACAGAGAGGTCGAAGTCGCGCGCGGCAAGGCAGAACATCATGGTGCAGGCGACGATGCCGACGGTGACCACCGACTGCAAAAGGCCAAGCATGTTGCGGTCGGTGAGGAAGTTCGGCACCAGAGCCGACACCAGCGCGAAGGCGACGAGGAAGATGACGACGAGCCCCTGTTCGCCGAGCAGGATTTTCTTCAACTGGTCGGTCATGGCAGAAGTCCTCAGGATGCGATCGCGTCGGGGGTTTTCGTGTCGGGAAGAGCGGCGGCCAGGATCGCCTTTTCGGCGAACTGGTCACGCACGAGTTCGGCGCTGATGCGCCCGCCGCACATCACCAGGATGCGGTCGCAGATGCCCATCACCTCCGGCAGTTCGGACGAGACGACGACGATCGCCATGCCATCCTCGGCAAGCTGGTAGAGCAGTTCGTAGATTTCCGATTTGGCGCCGACATCGATGCCGCGCGTCGGCTCGTCGACGATGAGAACCCGCACGCCCTGTTCCGACAGCCAGCGGCCGAGAATGACCTTCTGCTGGTTGCCGCCGGAGAGGTTTATGATGTCCTGCCTGCGTGAGGGGGTGCGCACCTTGAGCTTCTTGATGAAGGTCTCGGCGGTCGCGATCTCGCTGGCGCGATTCAGCACACCGAAGCGCGCGTGATGGCGCCGCGACGAGATGTTGATGTTCTCCTCGATCGAACGGCCCTGGATGATGCCGTCATGCTTGCGGTCTTCCGAGCACAGCACGATGCCGGCCCGGATCGCGTCATGCGGATCGGTGGCGCGGACCATTTTGCCGTCGACCTTGATGGTGCCGCTTGATCGCGAGTCGGCGCCAAAAACCAGCCGCATCAGTTCCGAACGCCCGGCGCCGATCAGCCCGAAGAAGCCGACGATCTCACCGGCCTTCGACTCGAAGCTTGCCGGCGCCCTCAGCTTTGCCCCAGAGACACTGTCGACTTTCAGGCGAACCTCTCCGGCCTGACGCGGACGAAAACCCCAGATGTCGGAGATTTCGCGGCCGACCATCTCGGCGACGACCTGGTCGCGGGTGACACCTTTCAGCGAGACGTGGTGCGCCGCGAGCTTGCCGTCGCGCAGCACGGTCAGGCTGTCGCAGAGGCGGAACACCTCGTCGAGCCGATGCGAGACATAGATGATGACCTTGCCTTCGCCGCGCAGGCGATCGATCAGAGCAAACAGGATTTCGCTTTCGCGCGACGACAGCGACGAGGTCGGCTCGTCCAATGCGATGACACGCGCGTCGAGCATGATCGCCTTGGCGATCTCGACCATCTGGCGTTCGCCGATGGACAGCGTCTTGACCTTGCGGCGCATGTCGATGTCGATGCCGGCCGATTTCAGCTTCGCGCCGACATCGTCCAGCATCCGGCGGCCGGCGATGATGCCGGCGCTGGCTGGAAAACGGCCGAGGCTGAGGTTTTCGGCAATGGTGAGTTCGGGAACGAGCTGCAGTTCCTGGTGGATGACGATGACGCCATTGTCGAAAGCATCCCTGGTCGAGGCATAGGCCTGGACCTTGCCGTCGATGCGGATCTCGCCCTCGTCGGCATGCTGGTCGCCGGAGAGAATCTTGATCAGGGTGGATTTGCCCGCCCCGTTCTCGCCCATCAGGCCATGCACCGCGCCCTTGTCGACGCCGAACGAAACGTCCGACAACGCCTTGACGCCCGGATAGGTCTTGGTGATGTGGGAGAATTCGAGAAAGGACACCGCGCCGATCCTTCTTGTGCCATGGCAAACAGGCGGCGGGATGAGCCGCCGCCTGTTTGTACAGGGAGGATTATTCGATGCCGAGGCCCTGCCGGACCTTTTGGTAGTCGTCGCGCTTGGCCAGCGCGCCGGAGGTCAGGATCAGCTTCTCCGGTTCCTTGTTGTTGGCAACCCAGTCGTACATGTTGAGCGCCGTCTCATAACCATGGCGCTTCGGCGAGATGATTACCGTGCCAACAAAACCGGTGGCGGTCGGCTTCTTGAACTCGTTGATTGCCGAATCCGCGCCGCCAATGCCAACGCCGATCATGCTGTCCGCCGGAATGCCGACGCTTTCGGAGGCGCGCACGGCGCCCAGCACGGCTTCGTCGTTGAGGCCGAAGGAGACCCACTTCTTGATGTCGGCATGGGCGTTGAGCACGACCGTCGCGGCGTTGAGCGCGGCTTCCGTATCGGTCTTGGCCTGCGGGGCATCAAAAATGTTCGCGGCCTTGAAGCCGTTTGCCTCGAGCACAGAGATGGCGCCTTCCACACGATCGACCGCTGTCGGCAGCTGGTCATAGGAGACGCGGATCGCGCCGACCTCATCGGCCTTCCACCCACGCGCCTTCATTTCATCGACGATCGCCTGGCCGACGGCCTCTCCGATCTTGGTCGCCGAGATGCCCATATGCGGCACCTCTTCCAGCGCCTTGCCGTCGGCACCGACCAGGCGGTCGTCGACGGTCATCAGCTTGAGTTTGTTGGCGGCGGCCTTGGCGACGATGCCGGGGCCAAGCTTCACGTCCGGCGTGCAGACGATGAAACCCTGGGCGCCCTGGGCGCCGAGATTGTCGATCGCCGACATCAGCTTCTCACCATCCTCGGCACCGATCTTGACCAAGGTAAAGCCCTTTTCCTTGGCGGCCTGGTCGGCGAACTTCCATTCGTCCTGGAACCACGGCTCCTCGGGCTGTTTGACGATGAAACCGATCTTGGTGTCCTGAGCATAGGCAGAAGCGATCGTCGTGACGGACAGCACGGCAAGCGCACCCGCGACGAGCGCGGTTTTTAAAAGTCGCATGATTACCTCCCAGCGATAGGCCGGGCGCTCAGCCCGGGTGCCGGAGTGTTTATTCGCTTTTATCATACCCGTCAATTGATCTGGTATGATAATTAATGTACATGCTCGGGTCAGTGATCTCTGGCGCAATTGATCTGCATCCGTTAGGCCGGACAGATTGTGCGAAACCAGCGGATTCGCCGCCTTTGGAGGAGGGCCGAGGTGACCGATATCTTGAAGAAGGCACAGGGCGAAGCGGTCATCCGTCGCCCGCGTGTCATGCCCGATGTGACCAAGGCGATTGCTTCGGACATCTTTTCCGGACGCTACCCGGCCGGGTCCTCCTTGCCGACCGAAAACGAACTTGGCGTCGAGTATGGCGTCAGCCGTACCGTCATCCGCGAAGCCCTGAAGGTGCTGGCCGCCAAGGGACTGGTGCTGTCACGGCCGCGTGTCGGCACCATCGTCTGCAATGAGGACAACTGGAATATCATCGACCCGCAGGTGCTGGCCTGGCACGCACCGCATGCGCTGGACGACAAGCTTTTCGACGCCATCCTCGAAACACGCCGCGCCATCGAGCCGCTGGTCGCCGAGCTTGCCGCCACGCGCGCAACACTGCAGGAGATCGCCGATCTCGAAGCGGCCTGGCGAGGCATGGCAAGCGCCGGCGAGGATCTCGCGATGTTCTCGCGCTCCGACATCGCCTTCCACCAGATCGTCTATGCCGCGAGCCATAACCCGATCTTTCGCCAGATCGGCAATTTGATCGACACTGGGCTTAAATTCTCGCTGGAAGCGACGGCGATTATTTCGCTCGAGCGGCGCATGGAAGCAGTGGCGGCGCACCGCGAGGTGGTGGAGGCGCTGCGCATGCGCGATGCCCAAGCGGCGCGCGGCGCGGCCAATCGAATTCTCGACCTCGCGGCACGCGATCTCGTCAGCGCAAAAAAACTCAAGAACAACTGAGACACACAGACCGCATGAAAATCATCTCGCTCACCACCTATATCGTGCCGCCGCGCTGGCTGTTCCTGAAGATCGAGACCGATGCCGGCGTCACCGGCTGGGGTGAGCCGGTTGTCGAAGGCAGGGCGCCGACCGTCGAGGCGGCGGTCAAGGAGCTTGGCGATTATTTGATCGGCAGGGACCCTCGCCTGATCGAGGACCACTGGACGGTGATGCATCGCGGCGGCTTCTACCGCGGCGGGCCGATCCTGATGAGCGCCATCGCCGGCATCGACCAGGCACTGTGGGACATCAAGGGCAAGGCGCTCGGCGTGCCAGTGCATGAGCTGCTCGGCGGCAAGCTGCGCGACTCTATCAAGGTTTATTCCTGGATCGGCGGCGACCGGCCGGCGGAGGTCGTCGCCGGTGCGAAGGAAATGGTGGCGCGGGGCTTCCTGGCGCTCAAGATGAACGGCACCGAGGAATTGCAGATCGTCGACAGCCACGACAAGATCGATGCCGCTGTGGAGCGCGTCGCCATGGTGCGCGAGGCGGTCGGCCCCAGCATCGGCATCGCCGTCGACTTCCACGGCCGAGTGCACCGGCCCATGGCGCGCATCCTGGTCAAGGAACTGGAGCCCTATCGGCTGATGTTCATCGAGGAGCCTGTGCTCAGCGAAAACCGCGAGGCGTTGAAGGAAATCGCCGCCCTTGGCTCGACGCCGATTGCGCTCGGTGAACGGCTCTACAGCCGCTGGGACTTCAAGTCGGTTTTCGAGGAAGGCGTCGTCGACATCATCCAGCCCGACCTGTCGCATGCTGGCGGCATCACCGAGTGCCGCAAGATCGCGGCGATGGCAGAAGCCTATGACGTGGCCGTGGCGCCGCACTGCCCGCTCGGGCCCATCGCGCTTGCCGCATGTCTGCAGCTCGACGCGGTCAGTTATAACTGCTTCATCCAGGAGCAGAGCCTCGGCATCCACTACAACGGTGCCAATGACCTGCTCGACTATGCCGCCAACAAGGATGTCTTCCGCTACAAGGATGGCTATGTCGCCATTCCCGATGGCCCGGGCCTGGGTGTCGAGATCGACGAGGACTTTGTCAAGGAGCGCGCCAAGCAAGGGCACCGCTGGCGTAACCCGATCTGGCGCCACAAGGACGGCTCCTTCGCCGAGTGGTGATCCCATAGCGGAGCCGGCTCGGAGCCGAATTGCATTCCATAGGCTCCGAGTTCGGCTTTGGAGTCGGCCGTCAGTCTTCGTCGTCTCGCAGCAGCTAGGTCAGTCGTGCCCGTGTCGTGCGCGGCGTGGCCAGGAGCAGGCTCGTTTCGCTGCCGGTTATGCCGGCTATGAGCCGGATGCGCCGTAGCACGGCATCGAAATCCGTCAGTGAGGCGGTCCCGAGTTCGACCACCAGGTCCCAGCGGCCATTGGTGGTATGGATGGTCGAGACTTCGGGGAAGCCGCCCAGCGCCCGAACCACGCGGTCGGCGGCATGACCCTCTATCTCAATCAGCATGATCCCGCGGATGCGCTGATCGACGGCGTCGGCGCGCAGCACCACCGTGTAGCCGATGATCTCGCCAGATCGTTCCAGCCGCTCCATACGCGCCCTGACCGTGGCGCGCGAGACCCCGAGATCGACGGCGAGGTCCGACACGCTGCGACGCGCGTCATGCCGCAGCAAGGTCACGAGCCGTTCGTCCAGCGCATCCATAGAGTCTTACCAATCTGATCAGTTGTGATGCCATTATGATAAAGCAGGCTTTTCGAATTGCCAATTGTGCCTGTTCATATCGCCGGCTCGCCATGGTTCCCTCGCGGCCATTCGAACTTGAGCCGCGGAAAAAACAATGCGTTGCAGAATCGTCGGGGCGCCGGTGCAGGACGGCGCTGGCAGAATGGGATGCGAGATGGGGCCGAGTGCCCTGAGGACCGCCGGACTTGCAGAAGTGCTGTCCGGCCTCGGCCACTCTGTCGAGGATATGGGCGCCGTCCAGGCAATTCCGGTGCGGCGCGTTGTGCATGGCAATTTGGCGCTGAAGGCCCTGCCCGAGGTATCGGCCTGGACATCCGCCATTGCGGAGGCCGCCTACGTGGCCAGCAAGGACGGCATGCCAATCTTTCTCGGCGGCGATCATTCGATCTCGGCCGGGACCTTGTCGGGTCTCGCCCGCCGCGCCGCCGAGGCCGGACGCCCGCTGTTCGTGCTGTGGCTCGACGCGCATCCGGACTTCCACACGCTCGACACCACCGCCAGCGGCAATCTGCACGGTGTGCCGCTCGCTTATGCCAGCGGCCAGCCGGGTTTCAGTGGCTATTTCCCGGATCTGCCGGCAGTGGTCGATCCCAAGCGTATCTGCGCCATGGGCCTGCGCAGCGTCGACCCGGCCGAGCGCAGCGCGCTCAACCAGGCGGGGGTCACCGTGCACGACATGCGCGCCATCGACGAGCATGGCATCGCGCCACTGCTGCGCGCCTTCCTGGCGCGGGTATCTGCCGAAGACGGGCTGCTGCATGTCAGTCTCGACGTCGACTTCCTCGACCCGTCGATCGCGCCCGCGGTCGGCACCACGGTTCCCGGTGGCGCGACGTTCCGTGAGGCGCATCTGGTGATGGAGATGCTGTCCGACAGCGGCCTCGTTTCCAGCCTGGATCTGGTCGAGTTGAACCCTTTTCTGGACGAGCGTGGCCGAACCGCGACGCTGATGGTCGACCTGACGGCGAGCCTGATGGGACGTCGCATCATGGAACGCCCGACTCGTAGCCATTCCGGGAGCTTTTGATCATGACCACGGCAAAACTGAACATCGTCCCCTTCGTCAGCGTCGACCGCATGATGAAGCTGGTGATCGCCATCGGTGTCGAGCGCTTCCTGACTGAGCTCGCCAACTATATCGAGGAAGACTTCCGTCGCTGGGAGCTCTTCGACAAGACGCCTCGCATCGCCTCGCACAGCCACGACGGCGTCATCGAACTGATGCCGACAAGCGATGGACGCCTCTATGGCTTCAAATATGTCAACGGCCACCCCAAGAACATGCGCCAGGGTTTGCAGACGGTCACTGCCTTCGGCGTGCTCGCCGATGTTGGCAGCGGCTACCCTATGCTGCTCACCGAAATGACCATCCTGACCGCGCTGCGCACCGCCGCTACGTCCGCTGTCGCGGCCAAGTATCTGGCGCCGAGCGGCGCGCGCACCATGGCCATCATCGGCAATGGCGCCCAGTCGGAATTCCAGGCTATCGCCTTCAAGGCGCTGACCGGCATCGACCGGCTGAGGCTCTACGACATCGACCGGTCAGCCTCGCTGAAATGCGCGAGGAACCTGGCTGGCATGGGGTTCGACATCACCATCTGTGGGACCGGGCAGGAAGCGGTTGAAGGTGCCGGGATCATCACGACCGTTACCGCCGACAAGCAGTGCGCCACGATTCTCACCGACAACATGGTCGGCTCCGGCGTCCACATCAACGCCGTCGGCGGCGATTGTCCCGGCAAGACCGAGTTGCACAAGGACATCCTGCTGCGCTCCGACATTTTCGTCGAGTTCCCGCCACAGACACGCATCGAGGGCGAGATCCAGCAGCTGGACTCCAACCATCCGGTGACCGAGCTCTGGGAAGTGATTGCCGCCAAAGCCCAAGGACGCCGGGACGCCAAGCAGATCACACTGTTCGATTCAGTCGGCTTCGCGATCGAGGACTTTTCGGCACTGCGGTATGTTCGCGACCAGCTGCAAGCAACAGGCCTCTATGAGGAACTCGATCTGCTCGCTGACCCCGACGAGCCTCGCGACCTGTTCGGCATGCTGCTGAGGGCGGCCATGCAGCCTGCCGCATGAGGATCCAACAGATGCCCCCCTCAGGCACATACATCGCTGGAGATGGGGCCTTCGTAGACAGAGCACGACACGAGGCGAAAACAGCGACCCCTCGTCTGCCTGGCGCCCCTAGGCCAGCCCGAACCGCTCCACGGCGCGCATGATGCCGCGCAGTTCGGCGAGGCCTTTCAGCCGGCCAATCAGCGAATAGCCGGGATTGATCCTGGTCTTGCCGATATCGTCGGCGAGCAGATGGCCATGGTCTGGTCGCATCGGAATGCGCCAGTCGGCACGGCCTTCGCCGCGACGGCGCGCCTCTTCCCGCATCAAGGCGAGAATGACATGCGCCATGTCGGTGCCGCCCTCGAGATGCTCGGCTTCATGGAACGAGCCGTCATCCTCGATAGTGATGTTGCGCAGGTGGACGAAATGGATGCGGTCGGCGAATTCCTTGACCATGCCGACAATGTCGTTGTCGGCGCGCGTGCCGTAGGAGCCGGTGCAGAACGTCAGGCCATTGGCCGGGCTGTTAACGGCATTGAGGATGAACCGCGCGTCCTCGGCAGTCGAAACGATGCGTGGCAGGCCATAGAGCGAGAATGGCGGGTCGTCTGGATGGATGCACATGCGCACTCCCTCCTGCTCGGCCACCGGAATGATCTCGCGCAAGAACCAGGCAAGGTTGTCACGCAATTCCTTCGGCCCGATCGAATCGTATTCGGCCAAGGCCTCGCGAAAACTGTCACGGTTGTAGCTGCGCTCGGTCGCCGGCAAGCCGGCGATGAGGTTGCGCTCGATCCTGTCGATCTTTTCGCCGCTCAGTTCCCTCAGTCGCGATTCCGCCTCGGCGATACGGGCGGCAGTGTAGCCGGCCTCGGCATTCCTGCGCTTCAGCACAAACAGGTCGTAGGCCGCGAAGTCGATCGCATCGAAACGCAGCGCATAACCGGTCGTCGGAAGCCGATAGGCCAGATCCGTGCGGGTCCAGTCGACCACCGGCATGAAATTGTAGCAGATCGTCGCGATGCCGGCCTTGGCAAGCGCACGGATCGTTTCCTTGTACCAGCCGACATAGCGAAGCCTTTCCGCCGAGCCGATCTTGATCGAGTTATGGACGGGAATGCTCTCGACGACCGACCAGGTCAGCCCCGCCGCCTCGATGATCCGCTTGCGCTCCAGGATGCTCTCGAGTGGCCAGGCGCGCCCGTCATAGATATCGTGCAAGGCCGAGACCACGCCTGTCGCACCTGCCTGCCTGACATGATCGAGCGTCACCGGATCGTCCGGTCCATACCAGCGCCAGCACTGTTCCATTGCGACTATCCTTCTACGAGAGGTCGGCAAATTTATTGTTGGACCACGATGAGAGTCAAACCAAAAATTCGACCACCAATCCTTGAGATTCTTGGTTCATCCTGGTCGTAGTCTCAGAAATAAAGGCCAAAATCGGTTGTTTTCTCCAAAGTCTGAGAATATGCTGGTCCAACAATTAGAGGAAGCCGTGACGTTGAAAGCCTCCCAAGCCGTGCGCGAGAATGCCGCCGCGCGGCGCATCAGCGGCAGGTCCGCGGTCGACACGACGGCCGGGCGGATTCTTGATCTCATCCGCGTGCGGCAGCTGAATGTCGGCGATGTGCTGCCGACCGAGCGAGAGCTCAGCGAACTCACCGGCGCCAGCCGCAATACGGTGCGCGAGGCGTTGCGCACCATCCGCACCTACGGGCTTATCGAGCCCAAGCCCCGCGTCGGCGCCATCCTTGCCAACGGGCAAAGCATCGCCATCCAGAATTTTTTCGCCGCGCACATGGATATTTCGCGCTCGTCCTTCGCCGACATACAGGGCTACAGGCGCATCATCGAAGTCGGCATCGGCGACCATATCATCCTGCATGCCTCGAACGAACAGATCGAAGCACTCGACGAAATCAACGCCGAGATCATTGCGAGCCGCTCGATCGAAGAGGCCGCCGAGAACGATTTCAATTTCCACATGGCGCTGATCAGTCTGGCGGACAATCGCATGCTGGCGGACATGTATTCCTTCCTTTCCCCCGTGATCCTGCGGATCATGACCATCGGCAAGGAA
Organism: Mesorhizobium qingshengii; assembly: GCF_900103325.1. Classification (GTDB taxonomy): domain Bacteria; phylum Pseudomonadota; class Alphaproteobacteria; order Rhizobiales; family Rhizobiaceae; genus Mesorhizobium; species Mesorhizobium qingshengii. Next base: position 73,305 of record NZ_FMXM01000016.1, read on the forward strand.
ATGCGTCCGGTGCTGGCCGATACGAGGGCTGCACATGGCGAGATCATTGCGGCGCTGCGCGCGCGCGACAGGCTGGCTTACGCCTACCTGATGAGCCGCCATCTCGATTTCGCCTTGCGTTTCCTGCCGGAAGAGCCGGCTTCCGGTCGTCAATGAAGGAGTTCCCACAATGAAGGAGTTCGACGGAAAGGTGGCATTGGTGACGGGGACGACCGGGATCGGACTGGCAACCGCCAGACGCCTTGCGTCGGGGGGGGCCGCGATCATCGCCTGCGGCATCGACCGCGCGGCAAACGCAGCGATGAAAGCGGAACTGGAAGGCTCCGGAGCTGGGGCGTTGGTCATCGGCGCCGACGTCTCCGTGCCCGATCAGGTTCGCGACGCGCTGGCGGCCGGCGTCGAACGGTTCGGCGGCCTCGACATCATCGTCAATTCGGCGGCGGTCCATCCATATGGAACTGCGACCAGCACCGATTTCGAGACCTGGAACAAGGCGATGTCGGTCAATGTCGGTTCGATCTACCTGACCGCGCATTTCGGCATTCCGGAAATGACCCGCCGAGGCGGCGGTGCCATCGTCAACGTGGCCTCGGTGCAGGGCTTCGCCTGCCAGCAGAACGTCGCCGCCTATGCCACGACCAAGGGCGCCATCCACACGCTGACGCGCGCTCTGGCCCTCGACCATGCGCGCTCCGGCATCCGCGTCAATTCCGTCAGCCCGGGCTCGATCCGCACCCCGATCCTGGAGAAGGCCGCGCGCGGTGACAATGGCAGCGATGCCGATGTCGAGGCCGCCTACAAGCGCTTCGGCGAAGCGCATCCGATCGGGCGCATCGGCGAGCCGGAAGAAGTGGCGGAACTCATCGCCTTCCTGTGTTCGGCGAAAGCCGGATTCTGCACCGGCGCGGACTACAAGATCGATGGCGGCCTGACCGCCGGCATTGGCGTGAAGTAGGCAGGCTGGCGCCACCCACATCGTTGCCCATCTCACCAACCATTTTCGCGGCCGCGGCCCTTCTCTTTCCGCCGGCAGCGAAAAGGAAGGCTGGGGCGACTGCTCCACCGATGAGCGCTGGACTATGAGGCTTTCGCCGGACAAGGAAGGCGTCATTGTCATTCCACGGCAAGTGGAGGAAGAGGTGGTTCGGCTGGTGCTCGAAAAAGTGCGCGGTGAACGGCTGGTCGCCAAGGCGATCCGGGAAGGCATGAGCGCGGTCGAAGCCTACGGGACGTTCGGCATGATGTGACAAGTCGAACAGGAAGCCAGGAACTTCAAGGCATAAGCTTGAAGGGCCCGCGAGCTTATTGGCCGCGAGCGCAAGGGCATGCATCGACTGTCACTTCGCAAACCGGGGTCAGCGGGATCATATCGCGGTCACAGACACGCAACGATCCTCACCTCAAGCCGGCCAATTCAGTACATGATCCTTTGCCTCAGCCATGCAAAGAATCCATTCCCTCGAACTGTTGCGCGGACTCGCGCGGCAGCCCAGCGCGCTTTCATCGTAGCACCGGCATGGCAATCGCAGACGATCTCGTGCAGTTGCCAATCGCTCAGTTCGAAGAAACGCTTGGCTTCGCCATACGTGTCATCCTTCAGGCCCGCAGCGCGCAGCACCGGGTCTTCGAAGGCAACAGCGATTGGTGATCCTTCCCCACGCACGCCCGCACGTTCCTCCAGGGGTAAATATTCGGTACCTGCAAACGCTGCAAGGCATCGCTCGGGATATTGCTCGAGAAGTTCAGCCCAGCGCTCGATACGCTGGTTCCGTGTCATTGCCGAATATGCAGCCGAAGATTCAATCTTGGCGACCGCATGCAGTTGATCGAGTGTCTGATGTTTCATGGTCGGCTCCTGTCAAGAGGGAGAAGCACCCACGCCTTCAAGGGAATTATCGCGCGGTGAGGCTTCGACAAGAGCAGCAAGGCGCGCATAGCCCACGGCCTGATGAAAACTCTTCTTGGTCCTGCCGGTCGGCCAGTGCACCAAGTCCAAAATCGGCCTTGGCGTCATCGACAGAACGCCTGCGCTCCAAAGCAGAGACGGCCTGAGGCCCTGGACATTTCAATCGAGCAGACCCTGATGTGCGCTGCGCTGGTGAATGCGAACTTGCGCGGTGAAGGGTCGGCTCCCGTCAACGGCGCTGCACGGGCCTTTCTCGAGCTTCTCACTTTCTTCGAGACGTGACGCCAAGCAAGCGGATTGAGGTCGTCATCCCAGACGTGTGGCGCCAAGCAGAGGCCCGGCCTTCGGAGGGCTAAAAGGCGATCACGGCCTTGATAAGTCCCGATTTCTGATGTGCCCAACGAGAAATATCATGCGGACTGTTCTGAAGGGTCGTGTGGTGCGTTATGAGCTTGGCCACAGGAATGGTGCCATCCCGCATTGCCGCCATGACGTGGTCAAAGTCGATGCGAAGCGCATTGCGGCTGCCGATCAACATCATCTCGCGTTTGTGGAATTCGGGGTCGGAGAAGCTGATCTCGTCCTTGATGACGCTTACCATTATCAGGGCGCCGCCATGGGCCACGTAGCCGAACGCGGCTTGTATCGAGGCCTTGCTGCCGGTCGCATCGAAAACGAGGTCAAAGCAATCGCCATCGGTTCTCTCCCGCACCAGGTCGACGGGTGACCCCGAAGCACCATCGATGACTGGAAATCCGAGTTGACCTTCGGCGAAGTCGAGCCGTTCCCTGCTCATGTCCATGATCGTCACCGTCTGGCCTGCAATACGCGCAAACAATGCCGTGCCCAGTCCGATCGGCCCGGCGCCGATGACCAGCGTACGGACGCCAGCAGCAAGCTTGGAGCGCCTCACCGCGTGGGCTCCGATCGCCAGGAACTCGACAGCTGCCGCATCGACGAGCGACAGTCCTGCGACTGGATAAAGGTTGGCGGCAGGCACCAGCAATTCTTCACACATGCCGCCGTCGCGATGAACGCCCAACACTTCGATTGATACGCAGCAATTCGGCTTGTCGTGACGGCACGCAATGCATTTGCCGCAGGCAAGATAGGGATTTACCACGACCCGTTCACCGACCTCGATGGCGACGCCTTCGCCCACCGCGGTTACGGTGCCAGAGAGTTCATGACCCATGATACGCGGATAGGCCAGGTAGGGATGCTTGCCTTCAAAAATGTGGTAGTCGGTGCCACAGATGCCAACATGGCTGATGCGGACCAGCGCCCATCCATGGCCCGGCTGGCCAGGTGCCGAGCGATCTTCGAAGATCAATTCGCCGGGCTTTCGGCATACCAGCGCTTTCATGCGGACCATCCTGAAATGCTCCAGAAAGAACCCGGCGGCTGGGATGACCGCCGGGCCAAGGTGTGGAGCCTATTCGAAGTCTTTGACGTTCTGCAGCGTCACCAGTCCGGCGCCGGTGTCGACATTGGCTTCGACGGTTTCCCCGCCGATCGCCTTGACGACCGTGTCGATGCCAAGCTCGCCCATTTTTGCCGGAAATTGCGCGACGCTGGCGTCTTCCGCCCCCGACTTGATCGCTTCGATCTCGCCGCAGCAGGCGTCGAAACCGACCAGGATGATCTTGTCGTTGGCGATGCCGGCATTGCTGATCGACTTGACGGCTCCCGGGATTGGCGGTCCGCAGGCCGAGTAGATCGCCTTGAGATCGGGATTGGCGGTCAGGATGTCTTCGGTCACTGACGTGCCAAGTTCGAGCGTGCAATTGGTTGCGCCCTTGCCGACGACTTCGACCTTGACGTCGCCAAGCCCCTCCATCATGCCGGTGACACGGTCGTCCAGAGCCGGCACTCCCGGAACGCCTTGCAGGATGCCGATCTTGTCGCCGCTCTTGAGCACGGTCTTCAGGTACTCTCCGGCAATCTTGCCGCCGTTGAGATTGTTGGTCGAAACCAGCGCTGTCTGACCTTTCCAGTCAGGAATGCTGTTGTCGACGAGAACGACCTTGATGCCGGCGGCGACCGCCTTGTCGAGCGCCGGTGCGACGGTCGGATCGACCGGGGTGATGGCCAGACCCTTGACGCCTTGCGTGATCATGGACTCGATCAGGGCGATCTGGCCCTCGATGTCGGTAGCCGCCTGGCCCTGGCCGGTGACGAGTTCGATCTCGGGATGAGCGGCCGCGTATTTCTTGGCGGCATCCTCCATGGTCGAGTAGAACGGCACCGGGAATTTCGTAATCAGGCCGACCTTGATCTTGTCGGCGGCCGAAGCCGGCATCGCAAACGCAACGGCGATGGTGAGCCCAGCGAATAATTTTCTGTTTATTGACATTCCATTCCTCCCTTGGAATTGAGGCGTCTTCCGGCGGAAGACGCTTCAGGCATTTGCGGACCGGTACGGTCCCCAAATTTCGAACGGATCAGGCTCCAACGATCATGGAAACCAGCTCCTGCTTGTTGTCCTTGGTCGGCACCAGTTCGCCGACCTTGCGGCCCTGGCGAAGCACCACGGCGCGATCGGCGAGTTCGACGACATGCTCCATGTTGTGGGTGATCAGAATGACGGCGTTGCCCTGGTCGCGGAGCGCCGCAACCAGATTGAGCACCTGGCGCGATTCACGCAGGCCAAGTGCAGCGGTTGGTTCGTCGAGCATCACGACCTTGCGGGCAAACACAGTCGAGCGGGCCACGGCGATCGCCTGTCTTTGTCCGCCCGACATCATGGCGACGACGGCATCCAGCCGTGGCAACGTGACCTTGAGATTTGCCAGAAGAACGCGGGTCTCGGTGTCCATCCTGCGCTGCTGCAGAAATCGCAGCCCGCGCGGAAGCCATTGCGGCCAGGCCAACTCGCGACCGGCAAAGAAGTTCTGTCCCGGCGTCAGATTGTCGAACAGCGCCAGGTCCTGATAGACGGTCTCGATGCCGGCGAAGCGCGCATCCGCAGGGGAGCGTATCTGCGTTGGCGCGCCGTCCAATAGAATCGCGCCGGCATCGAGTTGGTGCACGCCGCTGATGCATTTGGTCAGCGTCGATTTTCCAGCGCCATTATCGCCGAGCAGGCCAACGATCTCGCCCCGCCGTACCTCGATGCTGACATCGTCCAGGGCCAGGACCGAACCGAAACGCTTGGTGGCACCGCGGACAGCCAGCACCGGATGGTCGGCGGTGACAGCGTGATCGGCATTAGCCGCAATGGCGCTCATGACTGCCTCCCGGCCTGCATGACACGCACGCGCCCTTCGAGATAGTTGCGCAGCACATCGGACTCGACCGCTATGACGATGACCACGCCGATGACGATGAGCTGGAAAAAGACGTTGACGTTGAGCAGATTGAGCGCATTGCGGATGACACCGATCATGAGGGCGCCGATCAGGGCATGGCCAAGATGGCCACGGCCGCCAAGAAAGCTGGCGCCGCCGATGATCACCGCCGCGATCGTATCCAGTTCGAGCAGATTGCCGAACAATGGCGAACCAGCATCGGTACGGCCGGCAAGTATGACCGCGCCAATGCCAGCGCACAGCCCTGAGATCACATAGACCGAAACCAGTACCCAGGACACGGGAATGCCCATGCGCACGGCGGCGTCCGGCCGGCCGCCGACGGCATAAATCCAGCGCCCCCACACCATCGTCTTGGCCATGACGAAAAGGACCGCGGCAACACCCGCCACGACGAAAACCGATCCGGGCAGACCCCAGACCGCCTCGCGCCCGAGCGCATCGATGGCGTCCGGCATTCCGGGGATGGCGCGCCCGTCGGCCAGTTGGAGCGCCAATCCCTTGGCGATGCTCAACGTCGCCAGCGTGATGATGAAAGGATGCGGCAGGCGGCCGAAGACATAGAAGAGCCCATTGATGGCGCCCACCGCCGCACCGCAACCAACCATCACCGCGATCACCGCGATGGCGGGAGCGCCGGCATGAAAGCTGAGCGCTCCGACGACGGAAGCCAGTGCGACGTTCGAGCCGACGGAGAGATCGATACCGCGCGTCAGGATAACCAGATGCTGCCCCATTGCGACAACCGAGATGACGGCGGTCTGGGCGAGGATGTTGCTGAGATTGCGCCCTGTCAGGAAATAGGGTGACAGGAAGCTCAGCACTGCGATCAGCAGCATCAGGATGACGACCGGACCAGCGCTGAGCAGCATCAAACCAAGCGCAAGGCCGGGCACGGCTTCCGGCTTCCTCGATGCTGGCAGTGCGGTGTCGCCGAGAGTGGTGCCGGTGTTTCCTGTTTCAGGCAAAATTCCCCTCCCCGCCGAAGCTTGTGCAAGCCGCGTCGTCAAAAACTCATGTCGTATTTCTGGTCCTCTTCTTATCGATAAAAAACAACCTGCAGCGTCGGGTCAAGTTGTTTTTTATGGATAAAGTTCATGCTAAAAAGGACAAGGTATTGTTCCCAAGGGAAATCCGATGAGAACCGACACCGTCTACAAGAAGGCCTTCAATCGAACTGCAACTATGCTGCGCGACGGACAACTGGCCGGCGAACTTCCGTCCGAAAATGAACTCAGACGGCGAATGTGCGTCAGCCGCACGACGGTCAGAAAGGTTCTGCGAGAACTTGTTCATCGCGAACTCATTACCGAACGTGATGGCCTGAGGGCGACGGGCCGCGCGGTGGGCGACTACGACTACTATCCAGACGTCGAAACAACGTCTCGCGCCAAGCATGTCGAACAACAGTTCATGGAATGGATGCTGCGGGGTGACACCAAGCCCGGAACCAGCATCAACGAGCTCGAGCTCGCGCGGCAGTTCGGTGTTGCGACCAACGGAATTCGCGAGTTCCTGATCCGCTTCAGCCGGTTTGGGCTGATCGAGAAAAGGCCGAATACGGGCTGGCTTTTCAAGGGCTTCACGGAGGATTTCGCACTTGAGCTGTTCGAGATCCGGGTGATGTTCGAGCTGCGCTCGGCGCAACTGTTTTCACGGCAGCCCGACAGTTCGCCCCTGTGGGACAAGCTCGCCGCGCTCAAGATCGCGCATATCGAGTTGCTGGCACGAATCGAAAGCCGCTTTCACGACTTTTCCGGCCTCGACAACCGGTTTCATCGGCTCATAAACGAGGCTTCACCGAACCGCTTCATCGACGATTTTTACGATATTATCAGTTTCATTTTTCACTACCACTACCAGTGGAACAAGCAGGATGAAGAGCAGCGCAACCATGCTGCAATCCTTGAGCATCTCGCCTATATCGATGCGCTCGAAAGCCGCGATCCTGAACGGATTGAGCGGGCCTGCCGAGCCCATCTGGCTTCGGCAAGAGCGACGCTGATGCGTTCGCTGATTGGACTTGATGAATGATCGATCGACCGACGCATCCCCTCAGGAATGCGTCGGGACAAAAGGCTCAGGCGTGGCGAATTTCCGTTCCCAGCACCTTGAGGCATTCGCGGATGAACGCCGCAAGCGCCGTCCAACCTTTGGCCGAAACCATCGTACCATCCACAAAGGCATCGGTTGGTGACAGGTCGATGTAAGTGCCGCCTGCAAGCGTCACCTCTGGCTCGCAAGCCGCGAGCGCCGCCACCTTCTTGCCGCGAACGACGCCGTCCACTGCAATCAGAATCTGCACGCCATGGCAGATCGTGAAGATTGGCTTTTTGGCCTCGTAAAAATGACGCACCATCGCCTGTACGCGTTTGTCGGTACGGATGTATTCGGGGCCACGGCCGCCGGCGCAGTAGACCGCGTCGTATTGGTTCAGCTGCTTCTCAGCGTCGGAGAATGTCTTGTTGATAAGCGCGTTGTGACCGGGCTTTTCGGTGTAGGTCTGATCGCCTTCGAAGTCGTGCAGCGATGTCTTGATCAGGTCTCCGGCGCTTTTGTCGGGGCACACGACATGAACGGTGTGCCCCACTGCTTCCATTGCCTGCTGATAGACGAAGATTTCATATTCCTCGGTGAATTCACCGGTCAGCATAAGTATTTTTTTGCCTGGCATGGCTCTTCCTCTCGGCTTTTTACACGGCGAGGCGCACTTCGCGCCTCGCCTTTCCATGAGATCGAAATCGGGACAAAGGGGACTTGAAAAATACATCCTTCGCGCTTGCCTTTGAGACCAGCGGCGCGTCGAACTTGACGGTGCTCCGGACAGGCGACATCGCAATGGCTACTCGAACGCAGGCAGGAGCCGGTCCCGCGAATTCTCGATGTGCGCACGCATGGCTTTTTCGGCGGCGTCGGGATCGCCCGCGGAGAAGGCAGCGAGAATAGCCTCGTGCTCGTCGAGCGCCTCTTCGGTTACCCGCGAGTGATACATCAAGCGGAAGATATGGAAGTGGGTATGCTGGTGATTCAGAGTTTCGCGAATGAGCTCGTTCTGGGCGAATTCGACGATCTTGTCGTGGAAGATCGCATCCTGACGGGCGAAGTTCGAATAGCGCAGGCGTTCGTCTTTTCCCACCCGCCGGGCCATGACGCCAGCCGCTTCCTGCAGCACGGCAAGGCGCTCGTCGTCCAGTGTTGCGGTGGCTTTGGCCGCGGCAGCAGGTTCAAGCAGAAGACGCAGTTCGTAAAGCTCATCAAAGCGCCGGCGCGTGATTTGCGGGGCGGCTCGATAGCCGATCAGGTGGGTCTTCACCACCAGCCCCTCACCCTCCAACCGGCCAAGCGCTTCACGAATGGGGGTATGCGAGACGTTGAATTCCTTGACGAGATTGTCGACGGTGATGCGTGATCCCGGAGCAATTCTCAAAGACATCAGTTGCGCGAAGATTGCCTCGTAAACGTCGCCAGCCAGACTGTTGGCGCGCTGGATACGGCCGGTCGGGCGGGCTTCGTCGTCAACCGTCAGGTCCGGGTTCTGCATTGTTTTGCCTCTTGACAGAAGCACCCACTAACACGATGCTCCGCGCAATTCAATCCTATATCCTATACGATTTAATAGGGGATATCGAATGGGAATGTCCCGGAGCGTCGAGGTTGGTCTCTGGAACGAACTTAAATCTCCTGGCCTGCAATCCGCGTTCGAAGGATCCCGTTCATGACCTTGTTTGCAGCGGCGCGCCTGCCGCGCGAGATTCTGTTCGGCAAAGGCCAGCGCCGCGTGCTGCCTGCCGTTGCCGCCAAATATGGCCGGCGCGCGTTCGTCTGTACCGATGAGCGTTTCGCGGCGACATCGCAGTTCGCCGAAATTCTTGCTGGCTTGCACGACACGACGATAGAGACGCTGGTCTACGACCGAACGCTGCCGGATGTGCCCCGCGACAGCGTCGCCGCCTGCATTGCGGAGGCGAAGACCTTCAAGCCGGACATGGTGATCGGAATCGGCGGCGGCAGTTGTCTCGACATGGCCAAGTGCGCCGCGCTTCTGCTCAGCCATGGCGGCAAGCTCGAGAATTACTACGGCGAGTTCAAGGTACCGGGCCCTACCCTTCCCGTGATCGCAGTGCCGACAACGGCCGGGACAGGCTCCGAGGTGACCCCCGTCGCCGTGATTTCGGACCCGGATCGGACGCTGAAAGTGGGGATTGCCAGTCCTCATCTCATCGCCGCCGTGGCGCTTTGCGACCCGGATCTGACCGCCACCTGTCCACCTTTCCTGACGGCGATCGCAGGCGCCGACGCACTGACGCACGCAATCGAGGCCTTCACAGCGGCCAAACGCGGCGCTGATCCTCATTTGCCGCAGCAGCATGTCTTCGTCGGCAAGAGTGCCCTGACCGACCATTTCGCGCTTCTGGCTATCAGGCTGCTGGGCCGCAGTCTCGAAAAGGCATATCGCGACGGATCCGACGAGAATGCGCGCGCCGACGTCATGATGGGAGCGCTGGCCGCCGGTTGCGCCTTCGGCACGGCGGGAACGGCCGCCGCCCATGCGGTGCAGTATCCCGTCGGCGCGCTAACCCATACTCCGCATGGTCTGGGCGTCGCCACCATGCTGCCATATGTGATGAACTACAACCTTGCCGCCGCCGCCGCGGAGATTGCCGAAGTCGGCACTGCTCTCGGCCTTTCCCCTCTGAGCGGCCGCGATGTCGATGCATTGGCACACGCCACCATTCGGGAGGTGAGCCGGCTGTTTGGCGCCATCGGCATCACACCGACATTGGCGAAACTGGGGCTTCCCGAGGACAAGATCGACTGGACGGCTGAGCAGGCGCTCGGCATCGACCGGTTGATCAAGAACAATCCGCGTCCGTTCGACCTCGCCGCGATGCGACGTCTGGTCAGGGCTGCTTATGACGGCGACATGTCCGCCACCATGATGTGATCGGCCAGGAGGTCATCCAATGAACATTTCCGCAGGCATATCCGATGAGGATCAAGATATGTTCGACTACGCGACGTTCTCGCACGGTCTCTACATTGGTGGCCGCTGGCAGCCCTCGTCGGAGGGCCGCGTGATCGAAGTGGTTGATCCATCGACCGAAGCCGTGATCGCGGCGGTTCCCGATGCCACGCTCGCCGACGCCGCCTCCGCCGTCGACGCGGCCGCGAAGGCAGCGGCCGGCTGGCGCGAGACCCCGCCACGCAGGCGGTCGGAAATCCTGCGGCGCTGCTTCGAACTGATGACCGAAAGGGCGGAGACGTTGGCTGCGCTGATCTCGCTGGAGAACGGCAAGGCGCTACGCGATGCGCGCGGCGAGATCGCCTATGCCGCCGAGTTCTTCCGTTGGAACGCCGAGGAGGCGGTCCGCATCAGCGGAGAGTTCGGCCTTGCGCCCTCGGGCGCGAACCGGATCATTGTCGACTACCAGCCGATCGGCATTTGCGTGCTCATCACGCCGTGGAATTTTCCGGCCGCCATGGCGACGCGCAAAATCGCTCCGGCGCTCGCGGCCGGCTGCACCGTTATCCTGAAGCCCGCCAGCGAGACGCCACTGACGGCCTATGCGCTTGCCGCGCTCTACGAGGAAGCCGGCGTGCCGCCCGGCGTCGTCAACGTCCTGACGACCTCGAGCCCCGGGCCGGTGACGGCGGCCATGCTGGCCGATCCACGCGTGCGAAAGCTGTCATTCACCGGTTCGACCGGCGTCGGCCGCGTGCTCCTTGCCGAGGCCGCGAAACACGTCACCTCCTGTTCCATGGAACTTGGCGGCAACGCACCGTTCATTGTCTTCGACGACGCCGACCTGGAAGCAGCGCTCGACGGTGCCATGATTGCCAAGATGCGCAACGCCGGCGAAGCCTGCACGGCCGCCAACCGCCTATACGTGCAGGCCGGCATCCATGATGCCTTTACGGATGGGTTGAGCAAACGCATGGCCGCCCTCACCGTGGGTGCTGGCACCCATTCGCACACCGAGTGCGGTCCGATGATCACCAGGAAGGCCGTGGACAAGATCGACCGCCTCGTCCAGGACGCGGTTGCCCGTGGCGCCAAGGTTTTGTGCGGAGGGGCGGTCACTGAAGGGAAAGGCTACTTTTACCCGCCGACGGTGCTGCGCGACGTGTCCGCCGACGCCGCAATGGTACACGAGGAGATATTCGGTCCGGTGGCTCCGATCATGCGCTTCGACAGCGAGGCGGATGCCATCGCCAAGGCCAATGACACCGAATACGGTCTCGCGGCCTACGTCTACACGCGTGACCTGGCCAGGGGAATGCGTGTGGCATCGAAGATCGAGTCGGGCATGATCGCCCTGAACCGCGGCCTGATGTCGGATCCGGCGGCGCCTTTCGGCGGGGTCAAGCAGAGCGGGCTGGGCCGCGAAGGTGGTCAGAAGCACGGCGTTGCCGAGTTCCTGGAGGCGAAGTACATCGCCGTCAGCATCTGAGCGGAGCAAGAATGCAAGCCGATCCTTTCCGTATCCGTGACCATGTCGCGGATTTTGACGAAATCGTGCAGGACATCGTTGACCGCAGCGAGGCGGCCCGCGCCACCCTTGCGATGACAGCGGAGGTGTCCTACGGACCGGATCCGAGCGAAACCATGGACATGTTCTTTCCCGCGGGCAAAAGATCGGCCCTGCCGGTGCACATGTTTGTCCATGGCGGTTACTGGAGGATGTTCTCCAAGCGCGACTACTCATACGTCGCGACGACGATTACCAAGGCCGGGGCCATTGCCGTGATCCTCGATTATGCCTTGATGCCCAAGGTCAGAATGGCGACGATCGTCGACCAGGTGCGCCGCGCCAAGCAGTGGGTCCTGGCCAACATTGCCGACCATGGCGGAAGCCCGGCAAAGCTGACCGTCAGTGGGCATTCGGCTGGAGCGCATCTTGCGACGTTTCTGTTCAACAGTGAGCACACCCCCTCTAATGTGAAGGCCGCCCTTCTGCTTGGTGGGCTCTACGACTTAAAACCGCTCCAGGATTCCTTTCTCGCCACCGAGATTGGAATCACCGATGAGGAAGTCGCCACGTTTACGCCGCTTGCCTACCGCCATGATGCTCAAACCAAGGTGACGGTTTTGGTCGGAGCCAATGAGACGCCGCCTTTCCATCATCAAGCCGATCGGTTCAAGGCGAGCTTGCTGCGCCAGGGATCGCCAGTAAAGTCGCTCGTTCTTGCGAACCGCAATCACATGGACAGTGTCAGAGATCTAGGCGTGCCGGGAACCCAGGCTGGCGATTGCCTGGCGGAACTCATTGCAAACAACCGCTGAGCCACCTGCCGAGATGTCGGCGCCACCCATGCAGGCTGACGCAAGCTGTCTGCATTCGCTCTGTTATGCCTGAATGTTGGACAACGTCGTTCCGCTACCCCGCTTGCCTTAAATATCGACGCGCTGCTCGCTGCCAGGATCGAACAGGTTGACGCTCTCTGGATCGACGGCCAGGAATATTGGCTCTCTTCGCCGGCCTGCCTGGATCTGCAGGGCAAACGGCTGCTTCTGGAAGCCCACGCTGCTGACATCTTGAATGTCCACGGTCAAGTGACCGATGTCATGCGCATCGGGTGCGCGGCGAATGGATGAGGCCGAAACGCCTGGCACGGTCGGAGCTCGGTGCTGCCCCCGGAAATCCACGCCTCTGTAACAAGTGAGGCGGCAGAAGGCCTGACCGCCAAGCTGTGCGGAAGTGCCCCGTCTAGGCTCCTTCTGCCGCCAACACGAAATCGTGCTCCACGTCCCAGAAAGGATTGGCGAATTCGAGGCTCTTGGCGCGTGCCGGATCGTCGATGCGCTTGAACTGCGCCAACAGACTCTCCTTCACGCCGAACACCGCGTCCGAATTGATGTAGGGGTCGTCGGGGTCGAAGATGTGGGTGGTCAGTGTCTCGAAGCCGTCGGCCTTGAGGATGTAGTGCAGATGCGCGGGGCGAAAGGGATGGCGGCCGAGCGCATGGAGCAGCTTGCCCACCGTGCCGTCGTCGGGGATCGGGTAGAATTTCGGCTTCACCGCCCGGAACCAGTAGCGGCCATCGGCGCCGGTGCGGAAGACGCCGCGCAAATTGAAGTCGGGCTGGATGCCCTTCTGCTGCACATCGTAGAAACCCTCGTCATTGGCCTGCCAGACATCGAGCACGGCGTTGGCGATCGGCTTGCCTTCAGTATCGAGGATGCGGCCATGGATGAACATATCCTCGCCCTTGTGGTCGAGGCAGATGTTGGCCCCCATCGGCAGTTCCGGTGCGTCGGCGAGATGGAAAGGCCCGAGCACCGTCGATTCCGAAGCCCCCGACGGTTTGCGGTTGTTGATAGCGTCGACCAGCATCGAGACGCCGAGAACGTCGGAGAGCAGGATGAACTCCTGCCGCCAATCGGTGCACAGCTGCCCGGTCCTGGTCAGGAACTGGATGGCGTCGAACCATTCGTCCTGCGTCGGCTCGATCTCCTTGACGGCCTCGTGCAGTTTCCGCGTGATGACCTCCATCACCGTCTTCAGCCGTTCGCTCTTTGCATTCTTGTTGCGACCGGTGACGACCTCGACCGAATTCTCTTCGGTGAAGAAGCCTTTCTCGTGCGCTTCCATATCGGTCCTCACCTGTCCAGAATTGCCGTCAGAGCCCGGCGCAAGTCGGCTGCCGGGTCGCTGCTGATCGCATCCTTGCGCCAGCCGACATGCTGGTCCGGACGCACCAGAAGAATGCCGCTGTCACGCACTTCGCGGGCACGCGCCCAGTCGCCGGAAAAGTCCTGCCAGGGCTGGCGCGGACCTATGAGATGGCCAGTGATGTCGATGCCCAGCTCCTTGCCGACCGTCCTGGCGGCGTCCAGCCAGCCCTGGCCGCCAATGCCGGTCAAAACGGTGAATTTGCCGTGGCCGGTCAGGTCCAGTGTGGAAACCTTGTCGCCCTTGTCGGAGTGAACCCAGACATGTGGCAGCCGGGCGCCTGGCCAGGATGTCGGCTGGTAGTGCAGTTCGGCATCCTTCTCGAAGGCCGGCTCCTTCTGGCCGTCGGTGACGATGGCGTTCGACTTGTAGCGCTGGTTCATCTCGACGCCATGCGCGTCGAATTCATAGACCTTGAAGGCGATGGTCTCGCGGATCCTGGCGCGCTGCGCTTCGGCTGCCGACGTGTCGTCGCAGCGCGCATCCATGTTCGACTGCATCTTCACCGGGTCGATGGAATCGAGCAGGCCGAGCGCCTTGAAGATCGGGCCGAATTCCTCGATCGACTTGTTGGCGCGAGAGACGATCTGTTTGGCGACCGGCGCGCGCTCCTGCGAATAGCTGTCGAGCAGTTTCGGACCGGCCTTGCCCTTGAGGACATGGGCGAGCTTCCAGGCAAGGTTGAAACCGTCCTGGATTGAGGTGTTGGAGCCGAGCCCGTTCGACGGCGGGTGGCGGTGGATGGCATCGCCCATGCAGAAGACGCGACCCTTGGAAGTCTGCGTGGCATACATGTTGTTGACGGTCCAGGTCGACACCGACTGGATCTCGATCTCGAGTTCCGGATCGCCGACAAGGTCGCGCGCCACCTTCCTGGCGAAGGCGTCGTCGACCTTGGGCGCCGGCTGATTGATGTCGTAACCCCAGACGATCAGCCACTCGTTCCACGGCCGGATCATGCGCACCAGGCCCATGCCGATGCCACCGACATCGGCGCCCGGCTGCACCACCCAGTAGAGCACCGAGGGGCGGTGGGCGACGTATTTCGAAAGGTCCGCCTTGAACAGGATGTTCATCGAGCCGCCGACACCCATCTTGCCTTCGAAGGGCAAGCCGGCATGTTCGGCGACCAACGAATTGCCGCCATCGGCGCCGACCAGATATTTTGAGCGGATGGTGATGTCCTTGCCGGTCAAGCGGTCGCGACAGGTTGTGGTGACGCCGTCGGCGTCCTGGACATGCGACAGATACTCCATCGACATGCGTGACTGCGTGCCGCGCGAACAGGCGGTCTTGAACAGCAGCGGCTCCATGAAGGTCTGCGGCAGGTCGTTCATGTGCGAGGGTGATGACAACAGATGCTCGGCGCGGCTGAGCGGGTGCTTGCCCCAGCTGCGCATGCGGCCGATCTCCTCGCCGGCGAGCGATGTGCAGAACACGTTCTCGCCCATCAGATCCTGCTCGGTGGCGTGCATGTAGGCTTCCGTCTCGACATCCTTGCCGAGGTCGCGCAGCACTTCCATGGTGCGCTGGTTGGTGATGTGCGCGCGCGGCGTCGCGGCCAGCCAGCGATAGCGGTTGATGACCATGTTCTCGACCCCATAGGTCGAAAGCAGCGCTGCCGTCGCCGAGCCCGCGGGCCCGGTGCCGATGGTCAGCACGTCGGTAGAAATGTCAGCCATGCGGCCCTCCCTTTTTGGCTACTGGTACAGGTCCACCGATCAGCCGGCGGCGGACCGGAAAAAGCTGGATGCCGGTGCGCTCGGCAAACAGGCCCCACAGGCCGCGCGGCGCAAACAGCATGATGACGATGCCGATCAGCCCGAGGATCAGAAGATACCAGGAGCCATAGTCGGCCAGCAGGTTCTGCAGGATATAGAAGACGATGACGCCGACGATCGGCCCTTCGATGGTGCCAATGCCGCCAATGACGACGATGAAGATGACATAGGCAGTCCAGTCGATGACGGAGAAGGCGGCGTCCGGCGAGATGCGGGCTTTCTGGACATAGATCAGCGCGCCGCAGAGCCCGGTGCCGAAGGCCGCGGCCAGATAGACCAGTGTCTTCATGCGCCGCGCGTCGACGCCGACCGAGCGTGCTGCTTCCTGATTGTCGCGCACGGCGGCGAGCCCCAGTCCCTGCTTGGAGCGCAGCAGGCGGTAGACGAGGCCGATGGTGGCGATGGCCAAGAGCAGCGCCAGCCAGTAGGTGAGGATGTCGCCGGCACCCGACGATTTGACGCCGAACAGCTCACCGATGAGCTTCAGCGCCGGCATATCGCGGGTCGCCTCGCGCGGCAGCGAGGTGCCGGTGCCGCCGCCCAGCATCTTCCATTGCGCCAGCGCCAGGCGAACCACTTCGGCGATGACCCAGCTGCCGATGGCGAAATAGGCGCCCTGCAGGCGAAATAGGAAGAAGGCAGTCGGGATCGCGAGCAGGGCGCTGGCGATACCGGCGAGCAGGATCGCGGCCAGCGGGTCGAACCCGCCGAGGATCACCAGGGCAAACATGGCGTAGGCGCCAAAGCCGACAAAGGCCTGCTGGCCGACCGAGACCAGCCCGGCATAGCCGGCAAGCAGGTTCCAGTTCTGCGCCAGCACCAGCAGGGTGAGGATGAAGAACAGATCCTGCAGCACGCTGCGCGAGAGATACAGCGGTGCGGCCAAGGCGAGCAGGATGATGAGTGCGGCGACGATGGCGAAAGCACTCGATGCTTTCGTCCGCGTTTCAACCTTCCAGCGTGTGAGTGTGAGGTCGGTCATGGCGCTCAATCCACTGCCCTTGGAAAGAGCCCGCGCGGCCTGACAAGGAGCACGACCAGGAAGGCCAGATGCCCGGCCAGGATTTGCCATTCCGGGTTGATCGCGGCGCCAAAAGTCTGCGCGATGCCGATGACGATGCCGCCGAACAGCGTTCCCCAGAGCGAGCCTAGGCCTCCGATGATGACCGCTTCAAAGGCATAGATCAGCCGCGCCGGTCCGATGGTCGGATCGAAATTGGCGCGCGTGCCGAGATAGAGTGCTGCAATCGTCACCACCACCATGGCGATTCCGGTGGCGGTGGCGAAGATTCGTTTCGGCTGGATGCCCATCAATCCGGCGGTGACCGGATCATCAGAGGTGGCGCGAAAGGCGCGGCCGAGCGATGTGCGGTAGAAGAGCTGGTTGAGGCCGACGATCACGGCGATGGCCGAGGCCAGTGTCAGCAGCGGCATGACGCCGACATTGATCGGGCCAAGCGCCACGGACACGGATTCCAGTCCGCCAACCGAGATGCGGCGGCTGTCGGCGGCAAAGCCTTGGAGCAGGCCGTTCTGGATGACGATCGAGAGGCCGAAGGTAACAAGCAGCGGCGGCAGGATGTCGGTGCCGAGCGTGCGGTTGAGCAGGAAGAACTGCAACGCCCAACCGATGGCGAACATCAGCGGCATCGCCAACAGGGCCGCAAGGAACGGATTGAGACCGAGGGCCGAGACCAGCATCAGAATCAGGAAGGCAGCGAGCACGATGAGGTCGCCATGCGCCAGATTGACCAGCCGCATGATGCCGAAGACGAGGCTGAGACCCGCCGCGAACAGGGCATAGAGACCGCCGAGCAGAACGCCCTGAATGATGGTGTCGAGCCAGGCCATGTCAGGCCACCCCGAAATAAGCGGCGTGGATTTTTTCACGCGTCAGCGCAGCCGGGGCACCGGAAAGCGTGATGCGACCTTCCATCATGCAGTAGACGCGGTCCGCGACTTTCAGCGCCTGGCCGATGTCCTGCTCGACCACGACGATCGAAGCACCCGCCGCGCGGATGCGCGGGAAGGCGGTGTAGATATCCCTGATGACGACTGGTGCCAGGCCAAGGCTGATCTCGTCGCACAACAGCACGCGCGGGTTGGACATCAGGGCGCGTCCGATCGCCACCATTTGCTGTTGACCGCCGGACAATGCCGTGCCCGGATTGGCGCGCCTCTCCCTGAGGATCGGGAACAGCTCGTAGACCGTTTCGAGGCTCCAATGCCCGGCAACGGCGCGGCCATAGCGGCCAATGAGAAGGTTCTCTTCGACGCTCAACGAAGGAAACAGCTTTCGCCCCTCCGGCACCATGGCGATGCCGCGCGCGACGATGTCGGGGGCGGGCATCGCGCCGATTTCCTCGCCGTCGAAGAGCACGGCTTTCGGCTGGTTGGTGAGAATGCCCGCAATCGAGCGCATCAGCGTCGTCTTGCCGGCACCGTTGGCGCCGATGATGGCGATGGTCTCGCCCGGGTCGAGCGCGATGTCGACGCCGAACAGTGCCTGGAAGTCGCCATAGTGGGCAGTCAGCCCCTTTGTCTCGAGCAAGGCCATCAGACTTCGATCCCGAGATAGATTTCGCGGACCTCGCGTGACGCCATGACGGCATCGGGTGTGCCCATGCCGATGATCTTGCCGAAATTGAGCACCAGCAGCCGCTCGACGACGGAGTTCAGCGCATGCAGCACATGCTCGATCCAGATGATGGACATGCCGGCTCTGTGGATGGTCCGGATCGTGTCGACCAGCATGCCGCATTCGTCTTCGGTCAGGCCGCCGGCGATTTCATCCAGCAACAGCAGCCGGGGCTCGGTCGCCAGTGCGCGGGCAAGCTCCAGCCGCTTGCGCTGCAGCAGGCTCAGGCCGCCGGCCGGATGGTTGGCGCGGCCGATCAGCCCGGTCTCGACCAGGATCTCGGCGCAGCGGTCGCCAACCTCGGCTTCGGTCTTTTTCGCGCCGAAGGCGCCTGCGACCAGCAGGTTTTCGAACACAGTCAGCTTCTCGAATGGCTGTGGGATCTGGAAGGAGCGGCCGACGCCGGCAAGGCAGCGTTGCATTGGCGGCAGTTTTGTTACGTCGCGACCGTCGAAGACGATGGTGCCGGCGTCTGCGGCGATGTTGCCGGTGATCAGGTTGAACAGCGTCGATTTGCCGGCGCCGTTCGGGCCGATGATGCCGAGTGCCTCGCCCTGCCGCAGCTCGAACGAAACCGCATCGGCGACCGTCAGGGCGCCGAAGCGTTTCGAGACATTGGAAAGCGCGAGGATGGGCATGCGCTCACCGTCCCCCTTGTCGGGAGGGTCGATCGGCAAAGCCGATCGGGTTGCTTCGCACCAGCATTTTTCCTTGGCCCCCAACCCCGTCTTTCTCGCTCCGCCTTGCAAAGCTCGCTCGCCAACCCTCCCCACAAGGGGGAGGGTAAAGTGCCGTCCCACTCACCCGATCACTTCCATCTTGCCGCCTGTCGGGATGGTCGGCGCGGTCTTGTTGTCGGTGATGACGAGATCGTAGCCGCCGCTGTCCTTCAGCCGCCATTGGCCGCCGACCAGCGGCGTCTTGGCAATGTTCTTGGCGGCAAAGGGCGGAAGCTTGGCACCGTCCCAGGCGATCGGCCCGACCAACGTGTCAAGCTTGGTCGCGGCGATCGCCGCCGCTACCTTGTCACCGTCGCCGGCCTCGCCCGCCCGCTTCATGACATCGGCGGCGATCTCGAACAGGGCATGGACAAAGCCGATCGGTTGCGTCCACTGGCGGCCGGTGGCTTTGGTGAAGCCTTGCGCCACCTGCGCCGAGCTTTCGCCGGTCAGCGACGACTTGAACGGATGGTTCGGCGTCCACCAGACTTCCGACGACAGATTGTGGCCGGATTTGCCGAGCGCCTCGACCGATTGCGGGAACAACAGCGCCTTGCCCATCGACGCCACCTTGGGGGTGAAGCCCTGTTGTTTGGCCTGGTTCCAGAAGGTGGTGAAGTCGGGCGGGATCATCACGCCGGTGATGATTTCGCACGATGCGCCCTTGAAGGCGCTGATCTGCGCCGAAAAATCATCGGTCAGGTTCTGGTAGCGGCCGGTGTCGGTCAGCCCGTAGCCGCCCTTGGCCAGCACCGGCGGGAGGCCGACCGTGCCGTCGCCCCAGGCGTTGCCGTCGCCGTCATTGGGAAAGAGACCGCCGACCTTCTTGTTGGTCTCGACCTGCGCCCACATGTTGGTGAAGACGGCAATGACGTCCTCCAGCCCCCAGAAGAAATGATAGGCGTAGTTGAACGGCTTCCACGAGGCTGGGTCGCCGGGATTGCCTTGCTGGCCGATGAACCAGGGCTGCCATGGAGCCACGGTAGACAGACACGGCACTTCTTCGGCTTCGCAGGTGGTGGCGACCGGGTTGGTGGTCTCCGGCGTCGAGGCGACAAGCATCAGATTGACCTTGTCGTTGACGATGAGCTCCTTGGCGACTTCCGCCGCGCGGTTGGGGTTCGACTGGCTGTCCTTGACCACGACCTCGTAGTTGAGGCCAGCCGCCTTGGTGGCTGCCAGGAAGCCGTCGATGATGAATTTGTCGGCCTCGGCGAAGGCCGCGAGCGGGCCGGACTGCGGGCTGACATAGCCGAGCTTGATCGGCGCATTCTGCGCGATCGCCGGCATCGCTAAACCGGATGTGCCGGCAAGCATGCCGGTCGCGGCGGTATTCCTGATGAATTCGCGTCTGGTGATCATTGCTGTTCCTCCCTTTGTTGCCTTCAGCTTTGTTCGTCTTCAGTCCTGCGGGCGTCTTCCCTCCCACGCGTCCTGCAACAGGGCGCGGATTGCGGCGCGGTCGAAGGGCCGCGGATTCCAGTATGGATTCTTGGTGGCAATCTCGGCGGCGCGATCGAGGTCAGCCTGTTTGAAGCCGAGCTCCTGCAATGTGAGTGGCGCCCCGACGGACTTGGCGAAATCGTACAGACCGCTACCGGCGCTGTTACCAAGAATGTCGGCGACCGGCTCGAGCAATTCGGGCACGGCGACGGCGTTGAAGCCGATCGTGTGCGGCAGCATGACCGCATGGGTCTCGGCATGCGGCATGTCGAACGAACCGCCCAGCGTGTGGCAGATCTTGTGGTGCAGCGCCATGCCTACCGTGCCGAGCACGGTGCCGCACAGCCAGGCGCCGTAGAGCGCGTCACCCCGTGCGGCGAGGTTCCTCGGCTCCTTCACCAGCACCGGGAGTGCCGCCTTCAGAGCGCGCAGCCCTTCGGTCGCCATCAGCGTCGAAACCGGGTTGCGGTCCTGCGCGTAGAGCGCCTCGGCGGCATGCGCCATGGCGTTGAGGCCGGAGGTGACGCTCATCGCCACCGGCAGGCCGACGGTCAGTTCCGGATCGTAGATCACCACTTCCGGCAGGATTTTTGCATCACGCACGGTGGTCTTCACGCCGTTCTCGGTCTGGCCGAGGATCGGCGTCACCTCGGAGCCGGCATAGGTGGTCGGGATGACGATCTGCGGCAGGTCGGTGCGATACGCGATCGCCTTGCCGAGGCCCGTGGTCGAGCCGCCACCGAGTGCGACGACGCAGTCGACATTGACATCATGCGCCTTGGCCAATGCAGCCTCGGTCACATCGACCGGCGTATGCATGGCCGCACCCGAGAAGACCCCTGCCGCCAGGGGTCCAAGCCGCTTCGCCAGCGCCTCGCCATCGGCCGCTTGGTGCGGCGTCGACAGCACCAGCGCACGCTTGCAGCCGAGTTTCTCGACCCATGTGCCGACCTCGGATGACGCGCCGTTGCCAAAGACGATATGTGCCGGGCTGCCTGAGTAGGTGAATTGCCTCGTCATGCCGCCAAGTTCCCCTTGCGTGCCATCGCCATGACGAAGCTGAAGTCGAGCGACCAGCCGTCGCCGACGCGTTTGAAGTCGCCGACCAGTTCCGGTTTGACACCGAACAGCGCATCCTCGCCGAGACGCGGATCGCCACGCTCGAACACTTGCGTGGTCAGCGTCTCGAAATTGTCGGCGCGGATGAGAAAATGCAGGTGGGCCGGACGGCTGAGCGGATAATTCAGCCGGCCAAGCATCTGCCCGACCGGGCCGTCATCGGGCACGCCGTAGCCGGTCGGCTTGACCGTGCGGTAGTGGAAACGGCCGTCTCTGTCGGTGATGAAGACGCCGCGCAGGTTGAATTCCGGCTGCAGGTCGGGCTGCTGGTTTTCATAGAATCCTTGCGCATTCGCTTGCCAGGTTTCGACCGTCGAGCCTGGTATCGGCATGCCATCCAAATCGATGACCCGCCCCGAGACGGTGAGCGGCGCACCGACACCATCGAGCGAAATGTTGGTGCCGAGCGGCAGCCTTGGCGCATCGGCGCGATAGAACGGACCGCGCCCGGTGTTGGGCGTGGCGCCACTCGGGCGGCGGGAATTGATGTCCTCGACCAGCGCGGTGACGCCGAGCAGATCCGACAGCAGCACCCATTCCTGCCTCTTGTCGTCGCTGGCGTGGCCGATTTCAGTGAGGAAGGCGATTGCCTGGCGCCAGTCCGAAGCTGTGGGGCGGGTCTCTTTGACGATCTGATGGAGATGGTCAACGACGGTTGCCAGGAAGCGCGGCAACGGCCCGGCCTTAGCCTTCGACAGGCGCTGGGCGACCATCTCGGCGGAGTTGGCCTCGTTGAACGACGGTATGCCGGTCTGTGACATGTTCCTCCCCGGTTTCATCTCACGGAGGAACAATAACGCAGGCCGGACACAAAAATGATGATTTCTGCCTGGTTTTATATACCATATCGTTATGAAGCTCGACGAAAGGCATTTGATCCAGCTGGCGGCCGTAGTGCAGGCCGGCGGCGTCACCGAGGGAGCGGCTCTTGTCGGCTTGTCGCAGCCGGCGGTGTCGCGCACGCTGTCGATGCTGGAGAAGCGGCTGGGCGAACCACTGTTTCTCAGAGGCCGCCGACCCTTGCAGCCGACGCCGCTCGGCCGGGCACTGGCCGATCATGGCCAAGTGATGCTGGCGGCATCGCGCAAAGCCTCCGACATCGTGGCCAATTTCAGCCAGGGCCGCTCCGGCGTGGTGCGAGTCGGTGGCACGCCGTTCTTCATGGACGCGCTGATCTCCGGCATGATCGCCGACTTCCAGAACGCCTATCCGGATGTGCGCGTCGACCAGAGCTACGGCTATCTCTCGGATCTGCGCGCCGCGATCAACGCCGACCGCATCGATCTTGCCGTGTGTCCGATCGACATCCTGGAAGAAGGGTCGGGCATGGAATTCCGCGAAATCCTGCCCGGCCGCAATGTCGTTGCCTGTCGCGCAACGCATCCGTTGCTGCTGCGGCGCAAGCTGAAGACCGGAGACCTGCTCGACTATCCCTGGATCGCGCCGCCGCCCGGCAGCCCGCTGCTGGAGGATATGCGTAGCCTGCTGCTGTCGCTTGGCGCCACCGAGATAAAGATCCGCTATTCCGGCGGTTCGCTGACCAGTGCCATCAACTACATGAAGGAAACCGATGCGCTGACCGTGCTGCCGCACAGCGTGGTCTTCGCCTTTCGCAAGGACAAGGCGATCACCGCACTGCCGGTCGCGATCCCGCACCCCGAGCGGGCGCTCGGCCTGCTCAGGCTCGCCGATACGCCACGTGCGCCGGCCGTCGATGCCTTCGCCAAGCACATCCGTCTGGGTTTCGACAACCTCAAGCACCTGATCAAGCGCCATGAGCAGGCGGTTGTCTGGGGCGCTTAGTGCCTGGCGCTATCTAGACCGGTTGTTCTTTGTAAAACATGCCCTTCGAGCGTGGATCGCTGCTCGTCTCGAGTTGATAAGCCAACACCGAAACAGGCATTACCGAGGAATTTTGCAAACACGAAGTTGGCAACAAAGTGTTTCTCCATACCAATACAGAAACATTTTGAAATCTTTTGACACGTTTTGCAAAAATCGGCGGGAAACCACAACAATGCCTGCAAGGACCAGCGCAATAGACATTGATTTCGACAGATTTCCGTATAAAAATCTTTCGAAACGAGGACGTTGTCCTTTGCAAGGCCAAACGAATTTGCTATAGCAGCGCCATATATATGCGAGCCACTATTCCCCGGTAGCTCAGCGGTAGAGCAACTGGCTGTTAACCGGTTGGTCGCCTGGTTCGAATCCGGCCCGGGGAGCCACTTCAGATCAAAACTGCGAACGCCGCTTGCACGCGGTTCCACTCCAGAGCCGCCTTGCTCCGTGGCGAGCGTCTGCAGGTGTTTGATGTTGGACCTGGCGATCCGTATTTCGACATCTCCCACTTCAATCCGCTGCACTAGACTCGCTCCCTATCAGATCGACCCCGACGGGCGGCATCTGAAAGGCAAGAGCAACGTCGCCGATTTGCAAGTCGGGGCCGCAATCTGCCGCTTTGACCAAGGCACCCCCTTTTTCTACGCGCAAGACATGCAAAGTTCATGGACTTGCAGAAAGCCGGAGCCGTGAGCTCGCTGGGGGCTATGCGACGTTCGTTGATCTACATCAAGACCGAGGCGCGCCATTCGGATTAGATGGATTCAGATGATCGAAAGCGCTCCCCGAATCGGCTGCAATCGTTGCAAAGGGCCACTTTGCAACGTCAGTAGGCCGCACGGGCTTGACCTCTTATCTTGCCCCAATTGCGGGGTTTCCGACACGTACGACAACGTGATGCTTGAACTCGACCAGCGCACTGCGGACGCACTTTCGCGTGCTCTCAACCGACCTGTCCCGTCAAGGGACTACCGTTTCGCCCTTCTCTTTCGGCAGGTGATCTCGAAACCGGCAAACTCAACGAGCGGTGCCGCTAATGACGGATCCCTTCCGGTCAGGCAGAAGAGGAATCGAACCCCGCAAGGGCGCGCCTGACGATTTCAGCGAACCGGAACAGCAGTGCATGGCGCTGGCCACAGGGAAGCGCCAGGACGCGCGGGGCGCTTCGGCGGCGTAGAGGATAGCGGCCAGCAAGAAACGCGCGCTGGCGCAGCCGCATCTGGAACCTAATATTCGCGCGCAGCTTATCGCCGCATGAGCACACGCGGTATCAACTTCCTCCATCAATGGCTTGCCACAACGTCCCTGAGACGACGGAGGCGGATGTCATCTCCGTCGATGAGCTCACGCATAAGCTGATTGCCGACGCCAAGGCGCTCGGGCTCAAGCGAGAAGAGATCGACGAGGAGGTCGACAGCCTCTATCAAACGATCCTCGACGCGATTGTGCATTTCGAGCCTGGCTTGACCGAATAGCCGTTGCCACCGAGCCCCAGACGAGGAATATAGTCCTTCCGTTGCGGCGACCCCTTCAATGGAGATCGCCATGTCCCAAAAGACCCTCGCCGACACGTTGGCCGCCCGTGAGACGATGTACGTCGATTGCGGGCATCCGATGTGCTGCAAATCGACTGAACTCGACATCCAGGCGCTGATCGACCGGCTCGGCGCCGATCATGGCAGGATCTCGTCGGGCTCTTCAGCTGCTCGAGTTGCAAGGCCGCGGGCCGAGATCGTCGGCCGGTCTTCTTCACGGTAGTTCCTGATTACGAAGGCCAGAGCGGGAGCGGAATCGCGACTGGAAGCCGACCTTCGATCGAAGTGCATTGGAACGTAAGTGATCGACAAAGGTTTGTGCTTGCGGCGGCCGATGCTCCCTCAGTTTCGTCTGCCGAAGATCGGGTCTAAACACCTAGATCGGCCCGCCGCTGCCGTGAATGGGGCGGCGGGCGAAGGAGATCGGCGACAAGGTGAGAGTGGAGGAGATCACGCCGAAGCCGAAGAAGCGCTAGCGTGCTGTCTCTTGTGTGGTCGCGGAATGCGTTTATGGCGCGATCACGTGCGGGATAGCGTGGCCGCGTGCACGTCCAGAAAACCCCTTGCTAAGAGCGAGCATCCAACGGCGGCGGCATCGAAGGCCCGGACATGATCGGTCGTAAAGCTGTGGCTTGCATTCGAACAATATCGCCCGTGCCACCAGGTCAGCCGGTTCACACAAATCCTTGAATTTGTCGATGCCGGCGCCAAGGCAGCCTTCGAAGGCTTCTCGCTTGGTAGTTTCAGCGCCCGCGGCGCAGACTGTCGCAGCCATCACCAACGAACAGAGCATCGCTTTCATTGTTGAAGCATCGCGCGCGCAAGCTCCGCCCCCGCAAGGGCGCGCTTGACGAAACGGATGCCGGCAGGCGGTCAAGTCGTAGGTTTATTCTTCGAAGCCAGATATTCCCGGCAGCTCTTGCCAAGCGCAAGCCTGCTGCCTCACGGTGGCGGGCTTATTCCTTGTGCAGGACGATATACCGACTGCTCACCACATCCACCCCTGTGCCCCGCGTGACGACGACCGTCCTATACCCGGCAGGGAGGGAACCAGCAGCGGACGGGTCGACCGAGCGGCATCTTCCGAGAACTTCCCCGTTTGGGGGCACCTGCGAGCCTGTTGGCCAAAGCTACCTGGCATTCGTCAAGGGATACGAACTTGGCCGGTGAAGGTTCGAAAGGTTTGCAGACAGCATGGCCGGGACTGCAAGAGAGCAAAACCATCACTGCAGCAGAGGTCGGATCCATCTTTGAAGCTCCATCTCGAACGAGCCTCAACGCGATATAATGATGTTTGTTGCATTTTAAGCTGACGGGCGCCGCCTCGGCGCATCCGTTTCAGACCCGCACGGTGGCGGGCATCTAGTTCTGGAGGCTGGCGTATGCAATTCGCGTCTTTTCATGGCCTGCGAGGAACATCCACCTGTGATTGGCAACGTCGTGCGCCGATTCCCATATCGCAGGAATTTGCCCGTACAGTTCTGATGCAGTCGGCGTCAAAAGATACACAACCGCCTTGCGATCTTCGGTAGTGCGGCAAATGAGAGCCATCTCCTCAGGGCAGCCGTAAGCGACAAACAGCCGCTCAAACTGATCTTGGATGTCGCCGTTCTCAGCATATGGGACATTGCATTTCACGAATTCCATAGATCGTCCCCATGTCGCATCCATGTCGCATGGACTAGCGGAGTGTGACAGGGAACCCTTGGAAATCAACGGTAGCCACTTGCAACATGGACGCGACATGGGAGGATGCAACGGCCAACTTGTCACCCGCATATGTGTTTGATTTTATTGGGGAAAGTGGTGGTACCGTTGGCTGGGATCGAACCAGCGACCTCCGGATCCACAATCCGGCGCTCTAACCATCTGAGCTACAACGGCACGTTTGCCGAGCCAGACCAAGGTGGAAAGTTCGCTCTCCATGATCCGCTCTGTCGTTCGGCGATGCGTCCTTACGGGCTAATGGATCTTAATTCAAGACTTTTGCTCGGCAAAGGTCTCTTCCCCACAACGGCATCGACTTTTCGTCGGACAAAGAAAAAGGCCGGCGGGAGGAGGTGCCGGCCTTTTCCTGTTACGAGCCAGCGGGAGGAGGTGCTGGCTGGTCACCCCGGAGAGCAGAGGGAGGAGGTTCCACTTGCCGGGTATTCCTTGATGGCTACCATCATATGCCTGATCGTTTTTAAGAAAATGCGACCTTTTGTTGCATCTTCCGATCATGCGTAAATGTTAGGCAACCTTGATTTCCTTCATCGCCTTCTCGAAGGCGGTCTTGATCGGCTTGGAGACGTCCTCGGCCGCCTTGGTGGCAACGGTCTGGAAGTCCTTGGCCTGCTCGACGGTCATCTCGACGCGCTTGCGCAGGAACGCGGTCTGCAGCTCGACGACTTCCGACAGCGACTTGGCGCCGATCAGGGCTTCCAGATGCGAGAAGCCGGCCTCGGCATTGGCGCGCAGGGCGGAAATGGTCTTGAGCGACAGATCGCTGGAAACGGTCTTGGCGGTCTCGTAGCTCGACTCCAGAGCCTTCTGGGTCTCTTCGGCACCGGTCTTCAGCTTGGCATAGGCCTCTTTCGACTGCTCAACGCCCTTTTCGGCGAAAGCGCGGATCTGGTCGGTGGCCTTGGAAGCGTCGAAGCTCGGGAATTCAACGTTTTCGATGGTCTCGGCGGTCTTGGTCCTGGACATTTTTCCATCCTTTTCAGCGGCAGCGGCTTTGACAGAAAGCCGTCTCGTTCAGTTATGATGGCAATATAAAGGCAATTTTTGTGCATTGCAATATCTTTGTTGCAGTGCACCATAAATTTTTCACGGCCGTTAACCAAGAGCCCAAATTCCGACCTTTGCACGTTCTGGCTTGTGGACCTTCGCGCCTCCGGCTTTTATTAACAAAGCGTTAACTGCAAATTCGCCGCTCCGTGAGGGTTCGCCAAGCGCATGCCGTCCGAATATTCCTTCCTCGACGTCGCCGTGCTCGATGCGGTCCGCCAGCGCTTTGCCGCCGGCGACGCGATCGCGATCCTGTCGGAGGATCTGGAGCAGGTGATCTGGGCCAACGGGCCAGGTGCGGCGGTGTTCGGCTATCCCGACATCGAGGCCATCATCGGCGCCTCGGCGCAGTTGCCGTTGATCGCGAGACGCCAGATCATGGCGACCAGCGGATTTCCCGAGATCGGCCGCGACCGCGCTATCATGGTGCGGCTGGCAACCGGCATGACCAGCCGCGCGGTCGGCTTCCTGGCCAGCGCGGTGACCATGCCGGACGCTGAGAAAGCGATCATGCTGGCGGTGCCGGCGGCGCAGACAGGCTCGCGCAGTGCCGGCGAGATCGCCGCTCGCGCCATCAGCGGTTTTACCGAAGATGGTCATTTCATCGCCTTCATCGATGCCAAGGGCAACATCGAGGCGGCGTCGGAAGGGTTTTCGGCACTGGGCATCTTGCCGGGGACGCTGGCTGCCCTCGTCGCTGACGTCGCAGCAGAGAGCGACCGCATCGTCAAGCGCCTCGTGCCCGGCCGCACTGCCTCCTTTCCGGCTGGTCTCGCAAGATTGACCGAGGAACGGCATCTGCTGGTGGTGATCGACGAGGACCAACTCGACGACAGGACCACAACCGGCGAACGCCCCGAACCCACTGCCGGGACCGCGCCGGCTGGCGACGCTGTTGACCAGTCGGAGCCGAGCCTGCGCACCGAGACAGCGACGGACGAACCGGGCGCCACGCAACCGGCCGAAGCTATCCCGGCATCGGAACTGCATGAGGTCGCCGACGCGGCCGGGCAAGCTCCGGCGGCAGGGAACACGCCGGCGCAGCACGATCATTGGTACTTCAACACCGACGAGGACGAGGGGCAACAGGTGCGCCGACCGCCCGAACCCGATGCGCGGGCCGAAGAGGCTGTCCCCGAGAGCCCCGAGGAAAGCACGAAGCGGAATGATGTCCATACCCCCTTGCCGACCGCGACGCCGGCCGCTCCGGCGATAGACCGCGCCGCGGCGCCGATACGCTTCGTCTGGCGTACCGATGCCGACGGCAAGTTCAGCGCGCTGTCGCCCGAATTCGCCGAGATCGTCGGCAAGCCCGCTGCCGACGTCATCGGCCGGCGTTTCAAGGATGTCGCGGCAGCCTTCGGCCTCGATGCCTCCGGCGAGATCGCCGGTCTGCTGGAGCGGCGCGACACCTGGTCCGGCCGCTCCGTGCTGTGGCCGGTCGTCGGTACCGATCTCAAGATACCTGTCGACCTGGCCGCCCTGCCCGTCTATGGCCGCAGCCGTGCCTTCGAGGGTTTCCGCGGCTTCGGCGTTGCCCGCACCGGCGACGCGGTCGTCGATCCCGAGGCCATCGGCATGGCGCTCGTTCCCAATGGCGATGCGCCGGCGCAAGAACCGGAAACCGTCGAACCCGCGCCCGAGGCGCCGAAGACGCCAGACCCCTTCAAGGGCGAGGTGCCGGCGCTGACCATCGTGCCGAAACCGGAGCGGCGCTTTGCTGACAAGGTGATCCGGCTGGCCGAACATCGGCAGCCAGCCAACGACAAGGGTCTGTCGACGCTGGAACGCAGTGCGTTCCGCGAGATCGGCGAACGGCTGAAGAAGGACAGTTCCCCGGTTGAGCCCCCAGAGGCCGAGAAGCCTGAGCTGGCGCCAGCAGTCCAGGCAGAGCCGCAATCCGAGGCCGCCGGCACGATCCTGTCGACGCAAGATGGCGGCTCGACAGAGGACGCCGCCACCCCGAATGCTGGACCAGTGAATGCGGACCTCGAGCCGGCAACTGACGCCGCGGACGAGGCAAGCACAGCCGAGCCCGCCGATATCGATGCCGAGGACGAGAAGGATCTGGCACGGCTCGACGGCGAACATCCGGATGAGACGGCGGGAGAGGAAACCGTTCGGTCCAGTCCTTCGGGCTCGCTGCTCAACCTTGCCGACCGCGACGATGAACCGACCTATGTCGCCGACAACAGCGACGATGCGCCGGTATCTGCGGAAGCGACGGAAGGTCGAGCCAAAGCCGAGGCTCGCGACGCTGAAGCGCAACCGGCGGCCAGCAGCACATCACAGGCGAACGACCCGGCTGCGGACGACGATAGTATGACGTCGGCGGATTTTCGCGACGCCGAGGACAATGAGGATTGGGCGCAGCCCGACGAGGGCGCCGCGCCTGATAAACAGGCCGTTGCGTCCGCCGAGGAGACTGACAACGCGAGCGATGCCCTGGAGGCGCGCGTCGAGCGGCCACGCCTGCAGGTGCCACCGCTCAAGGTCGAAGGGTTCGTGCCGTCGGCGTTTTCGGCCGGGGATGAAAACCGGGGCCCTGATACCTCGCTTCTCAGCAAGCTGCCGGTGCCGCTGCTGATCCATTCGGGCGATCAGCTGCACTATGCGAACGAGGAATTCCTCGACCTGACCGGCTACGAGGCGCTCGATGACCTGGCGGATGCCGGCGGTCTCGGCGCACTGTTTGCCGACCCCTACGCCGATGACGGCGCCTCCGACGGCACCGATCGCGCGCTGCGGCTGAAGACCCGTGGCGGAGAGGAATTCCCGATCGAGGCCATCCTGCGCTCGGTTCCCTGGCGCGACGGCAAGGCGCTGATGCTGGTCGTGCGCCGCTCCGGCGAGGATGACACGCCGGCAGCCCCGCATGCGGTCGGCGACGAGCAGACACAGCCGGACGTTTCGGAGCTCAAGGCACGCATCGCCGAGATGCGCACCATCATCGACACCGCGACCGACGGCGTCGTGCTGATCGGCCGTGACGGCACCATCCGCTCGATCAGCCGCCCGGCCGAAGCGCTGTTCGGCTTCGACAGCGACGAGGTGACCGGCAAGCCGTTCGCCTCGCTGTTTGCCATCGAAAGCCAGCGTGCGGCGCGCGACTATCTCAACGGACTGTCCGAGCCCGGCGTGGCGAGTGTGATGAATGACGGCCGCGAGGTTATCGGGCGCGAGGCGCAAGGGCGCTTCATTCCGCTGTTCATGACCATCGGCCGACTGCCCAACGACAGCGGCTTCTGCGCCGTCGTGCGCGACATCACCCAATGGAAGCGGGCCGAAGAGGACCTGACGCAAGCGCGCGCGGTGGCCGAACGCGCGTCCTCGCAGAAGACCGATTTCCTCGCCCGCATCAGCCACGAGATCCGCACGCCGCTCAACGCCATCATCGGGTTTTCCGAACTGATGGTCGACGAGAAGTTCGGCCCTGTCGCCAACGACCGTTACCGCGATTATCTGCGCGACATCAACCGCTCGGGCAATCACGTGCTCGACCTCGTCAACGACCTGCTCGACATCTCGAAGATCGAGGCCGGCCAGCAGGAGATGGCTTACGAGGCGGTGTCGCTCAACGACACGCTGGCAGAGACGGTGGCAATGATGCAGCCGCAGGCCAACCGCGAACGCGTCATCATCCGCTCCAGCTTCGCTTCGCGACTGCCGGAAGTGGTGGCGGACCTGCGCAGCGTGCGCCAGATCGCGCTCAACATCCTGTCGAATGCCATCCGTTACACCCAGGCTGGCGGCCAGGTGATCGTCTCGACCGCCTATGAGACGTCGGGCGACGTCGTCATGCGGGTGCGCGACACCGGCATCGGCATGAGCCAGGCCGAGATCGAGCAGGCGCTGAAGCCGTTCAAGCAGATCAACGCCCTGAAGCGCGGACGCGGTGACGGCACCGGGCTTGGATTGCCGCTGACCAAGGCGATGGTGGAGGCGAACCGCGCCCGGTTCACCATCAATTCGACGCCGGGCGAAGGCACCCTGGTCGAGGTCGCGTTTCCGTCGACCCGCGTGCTCGCGGAATAACCGCGCCCTCTTCCAACAGTTTGATCTATCTCTATATTCTGGACGCAATTCCGGACGGAAACCCGTTCGCACTTTTCCTGGAATTGCCCCGGCAAAAGAAAAGGCGCCCAAAGGACGCCTTAAGAGATGGGATTGCTGTCACAACGGGGGCTTGAGCGAATTCAGATCCTCCGGGGATTGTGGAGGAACGGGATTTCTCCCTCAAGTTACATGCGACTATCGCCGCCGGGCCTTAACAACTCCTTACTGGCGCTGCGGAAAGTTTACGAATGTGTACCACTCATGAAATCTAGGTAAATTCTACCGACAGGTTTCGTTAACCATGACGACTGCCCGGTCACTCGGCCAGTTGCGGCAGGTTCTTGAACAGTTCCAGCGCTTCGGGGTTGGCCAGCGCCTCCTTGTTCTTGATGGCGCGGCCATGCACCACGTCGCGCACCGCCAGCTCGGTGATCTTGCCTGATTTGGTGCGCGGGATGTCGGTGACGGCGACGATCCTGGCCGGCACGTGGCGGGGGCTCGCCCCAGTGCGGATTTTGGAGCGAATGCGTTTTTCCAGATCATCGTCCAGCCGCACGCCCGCGGCCAGCCGCACGAACAGCACGACGCGCACGTCATTGTCGAAATCCTGGCCGATGCACAACGCCTCCAGAATCTCGGGCATCTGTTCGACCTGATTGTAGATTTCCGCCGTGCCGATGCGCACACCGCCCGGATTGAGCGTGGCATCGGAACGGCCGTGTATGATCAGGCCGCCATGGATGGTCCATTCGGCGAAATCGCCATGACACCAAACGTTGTCGAAGCGCTCGAAATAGGCCGCCTGGTACTTCTTGCCCTCGGGGTCGTTCCAGAAGCCGATCGGCATCGCCGGAAAGGCCTTGGTGCAGACCAGTTCGCCCTTCTCCTGCCTGACCGGCTTGCCGTCGTCGTCCCAGACATCGACGGCCAGGCCGAGGCCGGGACCCTGGATCTCGCCGGTCCACACCGGTTGCGTCGGCACGCCGAGCACGAAGCAGGAGACGATGTCGGTGCCGCCGGAGACCGAGGCCAGGTGGACATCCTTCTTGATGCCGTCATAGACGAAGCGGAAACCCTCCGGCGACAGCGGCGAGCCGGTGGAGGAAATCGCCCGCACGGTCGACAGATCATGGGTGCGGATCGGCTTGAGACCGGCCTTGCGCACGGAATCGATGAATTTGGCCGAGGTACCGAAAAAGGTCATCTTTTCGGCATCGGCGAAGTCGAACAGCACATTGCCGTCGGGATGGAAGGGCGAGCCGTCATAAAGCAGCAGCGTCGCGCCTGAAGCGAGGCCCGACACCAACCAGTTCCACATCATCCAGCCGCAGGTGGTGAAATAGAAGAAGCGGTCGCCCTCGATCAGCCCGGCGTGCAACCGGTGTTCCTTGACATGTTGGATCAGCGTTCCGCCGGCAGAATGGACGATGCATTTGGGAATGCCCGTCGTTCCGGAAGAAAACAGGATGTAGAGCGGGTGCGCAAACGGCAGCCGCTCGAAGCCGACGGGCTTGACGGCAAACGGCGACAGCGCCTCTTCCAGCGCTACCGCCTTGTCAATGGTTGCGGCAACATCGGTCGAGGTGCCGAGATAGTCTACGACGAGAACCTTGCGGACCGTGCCAAGCTTGGCCGCAACCGCGGCGATCTTGTCGGCGACCTCGATCGCCTTGCCATTGTAACAGTAGCCGTCCGGCGCGATGAAGACGACAGGCTCGATCTGGCCGAAGCGATCGAGCACGCCCTGCTCGCCGAAATCGGGAGAGCAGGATGACCAGACGGCGCCGATCGAGGCGGCGGCCAGCATGGCGGCAACCGTCTCCGGCATGTTGGGCATCATAGCCGCGATGCGATCACCCTTTTTCACCTTGAGCGACAGGAAAAGCTGCTGCAAACGCGAGGTCAGCGCATGCAACTCGTTCCACGACAGCCGGCGTTCGACCTTGTCCTCGCCGCGAAAGACGACTGCGTCACTGGGCCCGGTCTTCTTCAACAGGTTCTCGGCGAAGTTCAGCGTTGCGTCAGGGAAGAAGGAGGCGCCCGGCATCTTGTCGCCGTCGGCGAGCACGAGTTCGCCCTTGTCGCCGACAATGCCGCAGAAATCCCACACCAGGCTCCAGAATGCCTCGCGATCGTCGACCGACCAGCGGTGAAGGTCGGCGTAGGAGGAGAAGGTACCGCCGGCTTTCGCCATGGCAGCCTCCATGAAAGCGGTCAGCGGCGCGGCGTCAATCTGGTCTTGTGTCGGGGTCCAGAGTGGTGCGTCGGCAGCCATGATCTTTCCTCCTTAAAGCGTGTCGCGTCTGAGAGAATCCATGCAACGCGCTTTAAACTCTGCTTTAGGCATGCCGCTGTCCCAAAACCGCCACGAACCCTCTCGGCGCAGGCTTTGGGCGACATGCATCAGGCTGCATCGCTTATGCATATCGCAGCGCAGCAGAGCAAGATTTTGTTCGGCCGATACAGCCAGATGTGCGCAAATGCCATCGCCGGGCCATAAAGACTTGAAATGCGTCAGCCCTAGGTCGTAGTGACGACTGGGGTTACACCCGTCAGGCGATTTTGTCGGAATGAAAGCATACGAGGCGAGATGCCATCTCCTTTGATCCGGCGCGGCGTATGGGCGATCGGCACCGCCGTGATCGTCATCGCGCTGATCGTTGCCGCGCTGCCGCTGATCGCTTCCACCCGTATCGTGCGCGACCGCATCGCCTGGGAAATGAGTGCGTGGAGCGGCTTCCGGGTCGCCATCGAAGGCTCGCCCCGCATCGAGGTCTGGCCGAATTTCCGGGCGATCCTGACCGATGTGACGCTTTCGCAATGGACGGACACCGACGCACCGCCGGTCGTCGAGGCCGAACGGGTCGAGGTCGATCTCTCCGCGATGGCGGCACTGCGCGGCGATGTGGTGTTCTCGACGGCGCGGCTGGTGCGGCCGACGATCCGGGTCCAGCGTATGGCGACCGGCCTCTTCCTGCCCGCCGTCCCGACCGGCGGACGCATCGCGCGTTCCATCGACACGGCGCGCGGCGTGGTCAATGCCGACCCCGCCAAGCCGGATCTCGACAAGCTGCCGGCCGACACTTTCGGCACCGTTGAGTTCCGTGACGGCCGCATGGTGGCTTCCGTCGGCGGCAAGGATGTCGAGGTCCTGAGCAGCCTGACCGGCCAGGCGACCTGGGCGGCGATGAACAGCAATGCGACGATGTCGGCGACCGGAATCTGGCGCGGCGAAAGCGTCGCCCTGGACGTCGCCTCGCCGAAACCTCTGGTGCTGTTTGCCGGCGGCACGGCGCCGCTCACGCTGTCCTTCAAGGCAGCGCCCGCCACCTTCTCTTTCGACGGCACCGCCAGCATGTCCGAAAACGCCTATTTCGATGGTCAGGCGAAGTTCTCGGCGCCGTCGTTGCGGCGGGTTCTGGAATGGGCGCAGGCCGGCATCGCTCCGGGCGCCGCGATCGGCTCCGTCAGCATTTCGAGCAAGGTCACGGCAACGGCCGGGCGCGTCAAGTTCGACGACACCGCGCTCTCCCTGGACAACAATCCGGGGATGGGGGCGCTGGACCTCTCGCTCGGCGAGGCACAACCGGTGGTCTCGGGCACGCTCGCCTTCGATACACTGGACCTCAGGTCGTTCCTGTCCGCCTTCACGCCGCTGGCGCCAACCGCTGGGGCCGGTCAGGCCGAAATCGACACAAGTTTCGCCGACCGGATCAACCTTGATCTCAGATTGTCGGCGGCGCACGCCACGGCGGGCACCATTCAGCTCGCCGACGTCGCCGCCACCGCCCAGGTCAAGGATGGGCTTTCCGTCTTCGATATCTCCGATGCCTCGGCCTTCGGCGGCAACATCCAGAGCAGCCTTCGTTTCGACCGCAAACCGGAAGGCACGCAGGTCGAGATCCGGCTGCTGGCCTCCGACATCGACGGCGGTGCTTTCGCCACCGCGGCGGGGATGACGCGGCTGGTGCCGGTCGGCACGGGAACCGTCTCGGTCATCCTCAAGGGACCCGGCAGAACCTGGGACTCCATCTTCGACAATGCCGACGGCTCGGTCACGGCAACCTTCGGACCCGGTGCGTTGAGCAAGCTCAATCTGCCGGCCTTCCTCAAGCATACCGAACAAGGCGGGTTCTTCGCGCTCGACGACGTCTCCGACGGAACGCTGCCGATCGACGGCGCCGAGATCAAGGCCAGCATTTCGAAAGGCGTTGCGCGGATCGACAAGGCCGAAGCCAATTCGGCGAAGTACAAGATCTGGCTTTCCGGGATCGCGTCCTACGCGGGACGGGGACTGGCCCTGTCCGGCGGCGTCATTCAGGCGGACCAGGCGGCAGCGCAGGCCAATGGCCAGCAAGGCCCCAACCAGTCGTCGTTCTTCGTCGGCGGGACGTGGAGCACGCCGTTCATTTCCCCGATCAGCCGCGGCGTTTCGGGGGAATAGACCGCATCACCCGCGTTGCGCGGCCTGTTCGTCGAGCTGACGCTGCACCTCGCGCCGCTTGTTGGCCACCGAAGCGATGATGACGCCGACCGCGACAACGGCGATCAGGATGGTGCAGGCGGCGTTGATCTCCGGGGTCACGCCGAGGCGAACCTGGCTGTAGATCTTCATCGGCAGCGTGGTGGCGCCAGGCCCGGAGGTGAAGCTGGCGATGACCAGATCGTCGAGCGAAAGCGTAAAGGCCAGCATCCAGCCGGACACGATCGCCGGCATGATGACCGGCAGCGTGATCTGGAAGAAGGTCTTCACCGGCGTTGCGCCCAGATCCATCGCGGCTTCTTCCAGCGAGCGGTCGAAGCTGATCAGGCGCGACTGCACCACGACGGCGACGAAGCACATGGTCAAGGTGATGTGGGCGAGCGTGACGGTGAGGAAGCCGCGGTCGAGACCGACGGCCACGAAGAGCAGCAGCAGCGAAAGGCCGGTGATGACCTCAGGCATGACCAGCGGCGCAAACACCATGCCGGAAAACAGCACCCTGCCCCTGAACCGCGTGTAGCGCGTCAAGGTCAACGCCGCCAGCGTGCCGAGCACGGTCGCCACCGTGGCCGAAATGACGCCGACGCGTGCCGTGACCCAGGTGGCGTCCATCAGGCCCTGGTTGTGGAACAGCGAGACGTACCATTTGGTCGAGAAGCCGCCCCAGACGGTGACCAGTTTCGACTCGTTGAAAGAAAAGACAATAAGCAGGACGATCGGCAGGTACAGAAAGGCAAAGCCCAGCACGATCGAGGTGATGTTGAAGCGGCTCCAGGTGGCGTTCATTTGTCTTGCTCCTGGGCACGCGCCTGGGCCTGCTGGAAGAGCATGATCGGCACGGTCAGCAGCAGCAAAAGGATGACGGCAACAGCCGACGACACCGGCCAGTCGCGATTGGCGAAGAACTCGTTCCACAGCGTCT
Organism: Mesorhizobium qingshengii; assembly: GCF_900103325.1. Taxonomy (GTDB): domain Bacteria; phylum Pseudomonadota; class Alphaproteobacteria; order Rhizobiales; family Rhizobiaceae; genus Mesorhizobium; species Mesorhizobium qingshengii. The sequence goes on from NZ_FMXM01000016.1 coordinate 110,507, forward strand.
TGCCGATCATCAGCGTCTGCGATCCACCAAGCAGGTCGGGAATGACGAACTCGCCGACGGCAGGGATGAACACCAGCAGACAGCCGGCGATGACGCCGGGCAGCGACAGCGGGAAGGTGATCTTCCAGAACGCGCTGGTCGGCGGACAGCCAAGATCCTTGGCCGCCTCGATCAGCGAATAATCCATCTTTTCGAGCGACGAATAGAGCGGCAGCACCATGAACGGCAGGTAGGAGTAGACGATGCCGATGAAGATCGCCGTGTAGGTGTTGAGGATGATCAGCGGCTGGCTGATGATGCCGGTGGCGAGCAGCAGCTGGTTGAGCAGGCCCTCGGGCTTGAGGATGCCGATCCAAGCATAGACCCGGATCAGGAACGAGGTCCAGAACGGCAGGATCACCAGCATCAGCAATGTCGGGCGGATCGTTGCCGGCGCGCGCGCCATGCCATAGGCGATTGGGTAGCCAACGAGCAGCGTCAGGACCGTCGAGATCGCGGCAATGATAAGGCTTGTCACATAGGCATTGAAGTACAGCGCGTCCTGCGTCAACCACGCGTAGTTATCGATGCTGAGCTGCTTCAACTGGCCGAAAAAACCGGAAATGCCGCCACTGAAATCAAGCACGGGTGTATAGGGCGGCATGGCGATCGCCGTCTGCGACAGCGAAATCTTGAAGACGATGATGAAGGGGATGAGAAAGAAAAACAGCAGCCAGACATAGGGAATGATGATGACCAGACGGCTGACGAAGGCCGCCCCCAATCTGGCCAGAATGGATTTTCCGGGACTGGTTGCCGGGGAGGCTGATGCGGCGGTGACGGCGGCGTTCGACATGATCGCCCCCTACCGCGTCAGTACGACGCCGGCGTCGGGCCGGAAAGAAACCCAGGCCCGGTCGTTCCAGCTCAGCGGATCCTCGGTGATGCGTGCCGCGTTCATCGTGCTCGCCCGCACCATCTGCCCGTCGTCGAGCCTGACATGATAGACGGTCATGTCGCCGAGATAGGCGATGTCGTAGACCTCGCCCTCGAGCGCATTGACGGCGTCGACCGGCTTCTTCGACGAAATCTTGATCTTCTCCGGCCGGATGGCGAAGACGATGTCGGCGCCCGCGGCGGTGTCGACGGCGTTGTCGACGACGATCTGGGCTCCGCTGGCACCGGCGATGCGTGTTGTCTTTGCCGTCCGCTCGGCAACCTTGCCCTCGAACATGTTCACGTTGCCGACGAAGTGGGCGACAAAGCGCGAGGTCGGGGCTTCATAGACTTCGGCCGGCGTTGCCACCTGCATCACCTCGCCCTTGTCGATGATGGCAATGCGATCGGCCATGGTCATGGCTTCTTCCTGGTCGTGGGTGACGACGACGAAGGTCAGGCCGAGATTCTGCTGCAGGTCCATCAGTTCGAACTGCGTTTCCTCGCGCAGCTTCTTGTCCAGCGCGCCGAGCGGCTCATCGAGCAGCAGCACCTTCGGCCGCTTGGCGACCGAGCGGGCAAGCGCGACACGCTGGCGCTGTCCGCCGGACAGTTGATGCGGCTTGCGCTTGGCGAACTGTTCGAGCTTGACCAGCCTGAGCATTTCGGCGACGCGCTTTTCGATATCGGGCGCGGACATGCCTTCCTGCTTGAGACCAAAGGCGATGTTCTTCTCGACAGTCATATGCGGAAACAGGGCATAGGACTGGAACATCATGTTGACCGGCCGCCGATAGGGCGGGATGCCGCGCAAATCCTGGCCATCGAGCAGGATGCGGCCGGAAGTCGGCTCCTCGAAGCCGGCGAGCATGCGCAGCAGCGTCGATTTTCCGCAACCAGAGGCGCCGAGCAAAGCGAAGAACTCGCGCTCGAAGATGGTCAGCGACAGATTGTTGACGGCGGTGAAGTCCCCGAACTTCTTGGTGACGTTGTCGAACTGGATATATGGCTTGGCGTTCGGATCATTCCATGGCGCGAAATCCCTGCGGATGCTGCCAAGCGATTTCATGTCCCCACTCCGTCTTGTTCTTGCTTCTTGCCCCGGAAAAGAATTGGTCCCGGCAGGTGGCTGCCGGGACCGTGTCGGATTGCCTACTGGCCAGTGACGATCTTGGTCCAGGTGCGCGTGATGACGCGCTGGGTCTTGGGGTCGTAGGGCGAAACCGTATAGAGCTTCTTTATCGTCTCGGCATCGGGATAGACCGAAGGATCATCCAACAGCGCCTTGTCGACGAATTGCTGCGAAGCCTTGTTGCCGTTTGCGTAAAGCACGTAGTTCGACGATTTGGCGATGACTTCCGGCTTCATCATGTAGTTGATGAACTCGAGCGCCTCGGCGACATGTGGCGCATCGGCAGGGATCGCCATCTGATCGAACCACATCTGCGCGCCTTCCTTCGGTACGGAATAGCCGATCTCGACACCCTGCTTGGCCTCGACCGCGCGGTTGCGGGCCTGGAAGACGTCACCCGACCAGCCGACCGCCAGGCAGATATCGCCGTTGGCGAGTGCGTTGATGTATTCGGAAGAATGGAACTTTCTGATGTAAGGCCGGACCTTGAGCAAGGCCTCTTCGGCCTTGGCAATATCGTCGGGCGAGGTGCTGTTCGGGTCGAGGCCGAGATATTTCAACGCCGCCGGAATGATGTCGGCCGGCGAGTCCAGCACGTAGACGCCGCAGTCCTTCAACTTGGCCAGGCTGTCGGGATTGAAGAACACATCCCAGCTGTCGATCTTGTCGGTGCCGAGCGCGGCCTGCACCTTCTTGATGTTGTAGCCGAGACCAACCGTACCCCACATGTAGTTGACCGAGTATTCGTTGCCGGGATCGTATTTGGCGGTTCGCTCCGAAACCGTATCCCACATGTTGGAGATGTTCGGCAGCTTCGACTTGTCGAGCTTCTGGAACACGCCAGCCTGGATCTGGCGCGCAAGGAAGTTGCCGCTGGGCACGACGACGTCGTAGCCGCTGCCGCCGGCAAGCAGTTTGGTTTCAAGAATTTCGTTGGAATCGAAGGTGTCGTAGACGACCTTGATGCCGGTTGCCTTGGTGAAATCATCGATGATCGAGCTGTCGATGTAATCCGACCAGTTGAAGACGTTGACGACACGGTCCTCCGCGTGACCACCGACAGTGAAAAGCGTCAGAAATGCCGAGGTTGCCGAAAGCCAGAGCGCTTTGCGGATCATGCTATTCTCCTTTGATGAGTGTTCCTTCGCCGGCTCGTCGCGGACCCCGCGCGACCGGGCATTTGTTTCAGACTATTGGGCTTTCCAGGGGGCGACAAGCGCGAACTGCCGACACCATGGGGATGGTTCGATGCGCGGCGGGTGATGGCTCCGTGCCCCTGTCTCGACCTGGGTGGCGTGCCGATGCCGTCAGAGGCTTTCGCCGTGGCGTGGGCAGAGATACGACGATGTGGTCCGGCCTCGATCTGACCGGCATGGAGACTTGGCAAGATACGCCTGTCTTGTTGTTGCCGTATTCCCAGCCTGCCCGCGCGGCAACGACGTTGTCAATGGCAAAGCTGCAGACCGCGTCAATTAGGCGATGGCACTCCGGTGACCCCTGCGCGCTCGGGCCGTGCCTGGCGCTTGAACTCAAGCCCGATATGGACGAGCAGCGCCGTGACCACCACCGCGCCGCCAACGATGGTGCGCCCGGACGGCACCTCGGAATGAATGAGCCAGACCCATATCGGCCCGAGGATCGGCTCGAACGTGCCGAGCAGCGCCGCGATGGCCGCCGGGATCAGCCGTGCGCCGGTGGCGAAGAAGGCAAGGCCGAGGCCGAGATTGACCACGCCGAAAGCGAAGAGAAAGCCCATGTCGCCGGCCGATACGGTGAAGGTCGAAGCCTGCGAGGCGGCAAAGCCCGCCGCCAGGATCGTGCCGAGACAGGTCGCCGGCGTCATCCGCACGCTTGAAAACCGCCGCGTGATGACGGTGGCGATCGAGAACATGAACGCAATCAGCAACGCCAGCCCGTCGCCGATCGGTGAGACGGCGCCGTCAAGGGATTCCGACACCATGATGGCGACCCCGGTGATGACTGCGGCAATCGCCAGCCAGGTCGAGACAGTCACCCTTTCGCGAAACAGTGCCCAGGCAAAGAGCGCCGCCAGAAGCGGCACGCCGGCCTGCATCAACAGGATGTTGGCGACGGTGGTGTAGGCAAGTGCCACGACGAACGCGGTCGATGCGGTGGCGAAGCAGAACCCCACGGCAAGGCCTGGAAGGCCCATGTCGCGAAACAATTTCAGCGTGCCGCGCCAGCCGTCGCGCCAGACCATGAAGCAGAGCAGGAAGGCGGCAGCCCACACGGAGCGCCAGAACACCACGGTCCAGCTGTCGTCGACGCTGATAAAGCGAGCGATGGTGCCGCCAAAACTCCACATCAGCGCCGACAGGAACACCAGCAGGAAGCCGATCCGCTCCTCCCGCTGCGGGGCGGGCGCTGAAACAAGGCTCGGCGATGATGCTGTGTCGGTCATGGGCGCGACTGTCGAGCTTTTGTGGACGGGACGATGCGCAAGGGACGACAGAAAAGTACCCTGTTCGCGTAACGCAAAGGCGACGGCCAGGGGTGAGCCAGAGACCGGCGACAATTGTGGCACCCTGCCACGGCGTCACTGGAAGTCGAAGGCACTCAAGCCCGTCACCATCTCGTCGAGGCCGAGTGGACGCGTCACCGGCGGTTCGGCGCGCGCCAGGCAGCCGACACGTTCGCAAAGCCGGCAGGCAGGTCCGACCGGCGTCGCCGCAACGTTGCCGGCCTTTGCGGTGGTTGCCGCGCCAGGAAGTGCCGCGCCATAGACGATGTCGTCACGAAAGCCGATGTCGCAACCGAGCAGCAGCGCCGTGCGGCGCGGGCGCTCGGAGAATGCGCCTTGCGGTCCCTCCAGCGTGCGGGCGATGCACAGGAACTCGGCGCCGTCGGGCATTTCCACCGCCTCGACGAAAATCTGGCCGGGCTGGGTGAAGGCGACGTGCACGGGGAGCTTGGGACAGCCGCCGCCGAAGCGGCTTTGCGGAAAGCCCTGGCTGCCGGCCTTGCGAAAGCGATTGCCGGCATTGTCGACCTCCAGCATGAAGAACGGCACACCGAGCGCGCCTTGCCGCTGCAGCATGGTCAGCCGGTTCGCCGCCTGCTCGAAAGAGACGCCGAAGCGCGAACGCAGGACGTCGATGTCGTAGCGGGCGCGCACGGCAGCCGCATGAAAGGCCTGGTAGGGCATCATCAGCGCATGCGCGGCATAGCGGCCGAGTTCGAAGCGGGCGAGACGGCGGGCCTCGTCGGTGCTCAGCTTGAGCGCCTGGATCTCGCCGGCGACGGCAACCGTCATGCGGATCAGGCAGGCTTCCATCGCGACCTCGCGCAGTTGGTCGAACGGCGACAGGCGTTCAGACAGGAACAGGCGCTGCGAATGGCGATCATAGCGACGGCGCCAGTTCGGCATGGTGGCGACAGGCAGCACCTTGACCACGATGCCGTATTCGCGCTTCAGCCAGGCTTTCAGCGCACCGAACAGGTCGTCGCCGGGATCCAGCACCGAGGTGAACGCCGCGGCTTCCTCTTCAAGCGCCGCGAAATGGTTCGGCCGCCGCTCGAAGATCTCGTGCACCTCGTCGATCGGCAGGCGGGCACCGGAAAGTGCCGTCGCCCGCCCCTCGCGCGCCAGCAGCTCGTTGAGGTCGGACAGGCGCTCGGCCTGCTCGCGATAGGCACGGAACAGCTTTATCACAGCCGCCGACGCGTTGGGCGCCGCCTCGGCAAGCTCGATCAGCTCCTGATCGCCCGGCAATTCGCCAACCAAAAGGGGATCGGTGAATACTTCCTTCAGGGCGGCGACAGACCCCCTTGCCTCGCCCTGCAGTTCGTGCGGGTCGACCTTGTAGACGGACGCCAGCTTGAGGATCAGCTGCACGGTCAACGGCCGCTGGTTGCGCTCGATCAGGTTGAGATAGGACGGCGAGATGCCAAGGCCCTCGGCCATCGCCGTCTGGGTCAGGCCCTTGGCGTTGCGGATGCGGCGGATGCGCGGCCCGGCAAATATCTTCTGATCAGCCATCGACTGCCCTTGACAGGAATTTACACGACTTTCGCGGCAATTTCGCTCCGTCGCCCTTTACAATTATGACCGATTTACAGCAGCTCCCTGTCAAACACAACACAGGTTTTCTCTTATATCCGGCCGCTTTCTTTGAATTCTCTGGCTCATTTCGCACCGCAATGTAAATTCAGTCATATTCCAAGGCCCCAGATAACTGGTGCCCAAAGACATCGCAGCAATCCTTCGGAGTGACCAATGACTGATTTTTACAACCTCGTCCCATCGGCACCGGAAGGTCGCTTCGACGGCATCGAACGCCCCTACTCGCCGGAGGATGTGAAGCGGCTGCGCGGTTCGGTGCAGATCCGCCAGAGCCTCGCCGAAATGGGCGCCAACCGGCTGTGGAAGCTCATCCACGAGGAGGACTTCGTCAACGCGCTCGGCGCCATGTCCGGCAACCAGGCGATGCAGCAGGTGCGGGCCGGACTGAAGGCGATCTACCTGTCGGGCTGGCAGGTTGCGGCCGACGCCAACACCGCCTCGGCGATGTATCCGGACCAGTCGCTCTATCCGGCCAATGCGGCGCCGGAACTGGTCAAGCGCATCAACCGCACGCTGCAGCGCGCCGACCAGATCGAAACCTCCGAAGGCAACGGGCTTTCGGTCGACACCTGGTTCGCGCCGATCGTCGCCGATGCGGAAGCCGGCTTCGGCGGGCCGCTCAACGCCTTCGAGATCATGAAGGCATTCATCGAGGCGGGCGCTGCCGGCGTTCACTACGAGGATCAGCTGGCATCGGAAAAAAAGTGCGGCCATCTCGGCGGCAAGGTGCTGATCCCGACGGCGGCGCATATCCGCAACCTCAACGCCGCGCGCCTGGCAGCGGACGTGATGGGCACGCCGACCCTGGTCGTCGCCCGCACCGACGCGGAAGCCGCCAAGCTGCTGACCTCCGACATCGACGAACGCGACCAGCCTTTCGTCGACTACGGCGCCGGGCGCACCGTGGAAGGCTTCTATCATGTCAGGAACGGCATCGAGCCCTGCATCGCCCGCGCCATCGCCTATGCGCCTCACGCGGACCTGATCTGGTGCGAGACCTCGAAGCCGGACCTGGCGCAGGCCAAGAAATTCGCCGAGGGCGTGCGCAAGCATCACCCGGACAAGCTGCTTGCCTACAATTGCTCGCCATCGTTCAACTGGAAGAAGAATCTCGACGATGCGACGATCGCCAAGTTCCAGAAGGAGCTCGGCAGCATGGGATACAAGTTCCAGTTCATCACGCTCGCCGGCTTTCACCAGCTCAACTACGGCATGTTCGAACTCGCCCGTGGCTACAAGGCGCGGCAGATGGCGGCCTATTCCGAGTTGCAGGAGGCGGAATTCGCGGCCGAAGCCAACGGCTACACCGCGACCAAGCACCAGCGCGAGGTCGGCACCGGCTATTTCGACGCCGTCTCGATGGCGATCACCGGCGGCCAGTCGTCGACCACCGCCATGCATGAATCGACCGAGCACGCGCAATTCAAGCCGGCCGCCGAATAACGAAAGAGAACACCGAGGAAACGCCCAGCAGGGCTGAGATACAGGAGAAGACCAATGGCATCGATAAGCCGCGTCAAGGAACGCGCCGAAGAGCAGTCCACCACGATGAGCGTCGACCAGCAAGCGACTATCCGCATGCTGGCCAACGATCTGCACCGCCTCAACCAGTCCGTGATGAAGGCGGTCGAGGCAGGCGTCTCGGTCGAGCTCGTGCGCTCGGCCAGGCATCACGGCGGTGACGGCAACTGGGGTGATCTGCTGATCCCGGTGATCGTCACGCAGCAGAGCCACGGCTGATCGAAATCCGCTCAACCCGCCCTTCACCTGCGCAGTCTCTGCGCAGGTGAATTTGCTTTTTACGAAACGCACCGTGTGGACAGCTCAGTACAGTAGCGTTGCTTGAATTAACTGCCGCAGGAGACGGTTCCGAGCTCTTTTATTTCACCTTGACATGGGCCGCGATCTCACGCCAATTGCGCTCCAGATTTCAACTCTGCATTGAAATGGGGGCGAGCTTCTTGGTTGACTTGGGTGCCCAGTGAATCGTGAGGATGAGACTCCAAAACGCCTGAATTTGGTGACCCGCGACCCGAGGACCGAGACGATCCGTGATCGGTCGCAGGTGCTTGTCGTCGGGAGATCGCCAATCAATCGGGTGGTGATCTCGAAGATCGTCGAACGATCCGGGCTCAAGCCAATCTCGGAATCTCCCGACACGGCGGCAAAGGTCCTGCGGTCCGTTATTCCGGGCGCCGTTGTCCTTGATGGCGGCGCCGACAACAAGGACTGCGACAACCTGATGTCCGGCATCGATGCGTTGCGGCGGGCCTCGGGCAAATCGCTTCCACCGGTGATCCTGCTTTCAACCAAAAATGGCACGCCGGAGAGCCTGGGGCTGTCGAGTGTCATCGACGCGGTGGTCGCCAAGCCGATTACACCCGAACGGTTGCAGCCGGTGATCGATCGCCTGATCAGCCGGTAGAGTAATTCCAGGAAAAGTGCGTCGCGGTTCTCCGTCCGGAATTGCGCAAAACAAATAGCTGAGGCCCACGATCAGCCCGGGTTCATGATGCTGTCGACCAGCCCGGGCAGTTGTCCGAGATCGGATATCAGGCGGAACCTCGGCTCGGCAACCGGAGCCTCGACATGCTCCAGCACCCAGGTCAGTTCATGTGGCACATGGACACCCCAACCGCCGGCCTCGATGGCCGGCACGACGTCCGACTTCAGCGAATTGCCGACCATCATGCTTTTCGCGGGACCATCGCCGTGACGGCTGAAGAGGCGGGCATAAGTAGCTGCATTCTTGTCGCTGACGATCTCGACCGCGTCGAACAGATCTCCCAGCCCGGACTGCGCCAACTTGCGCTCCTGGTCGAAGAGGTCGCCCTTGGTGATCAGCACGAGGCGGAATGCGCCGGCGAGTTTCTCCACCGTCTCGCGCGCATGCGGCAAGGGTTCGATGGGATGGCTCAGCATCTCGCGGCCGGCATCGAGAATTCCTGATATGACCGAGGCCGGCACGCGGCCTTGCGTGACCTCGATCGCCGTTTCGATCATCGACAGTGTGAACCCCTTGATGCCGAAGCCATAGACGGCAAGGTTGCGCCTTTCGGCCTCCAGCAATCGCGCTGAGATATGCTTCTCCTCGCCGTGGTCGGCAAGCATGGCGGCAAAGCGCTTCTCCGTCATGCGGAAGAACTGTTCGTTCTGCCAGAGCGTGTCGTCGGCATCGAAGCCTATGGTGGTCAGAGATTGCATGACCGAGACCATCCTCCTGCAATGAAGGTGTCATGTAGACGTTGTTTCCAAGCACTGCTAGCTAGATGACGAAGCGCGTGGGGGGACATGCAAAAAACGAGTTCTTGGAGGGAAGACCTGGAGCGGCTCTTGCAGGGCTCGCGAGACCGCGCGCCGACCGAAGTGATCAACAGCATCCGCGACCTCGGCATTGCCATGGGGCATGATACAGGCGAGGCGCTGCTAGACACCCATCCGGAATTCTTCGCCTACCAAGCGGCCCTGACGCGGGTTTTCGCACAGATGGTGCATGCACAAGACGTCGCCGAGATCAGGCAGATGCTGGATCAGGATATTAAGGGGCCGACGTCGTTCGGACAGATCGCGGCAGGCAAAACCGATATTGGCGTGCTTTCGTCGAAAGATGCCTACAAGCGCCTCGATGAGGTTTTCGACCATGTCGATTTCAACGACTGCCGCCGTGCCGTCATGGTCGGCTGCGGCGGACGGCCATTCACCATGTTCCGTATTCATGACCAGACGACCGTTCCCGAAATTGTTGGCCTCGACATTGTCCCCGAAGCCGTGGAGACCGCCAACAGGCTCGCCGCGAAGCTTGGCTACAGTCGGCTGCGCGCCGAACTCCGCGACGGCTGCGACTACGATTACAGCGGAGCCCAGGTCGTCTATGTCGCCAGCATGGTGTCGCCAAAGGCGGCAGTGGTATCGCGCATCGCCGACACCGCGCCCGATGACGTGCAGATCGTCCTGTGGGAGCCCTATTCGCTCGGCCGGCTTTGGGCGGAAAGCGCCGAGCGCACGCTCGACCCCCGCCTCGAAATCACAGGCCGCACAAGCATCTCGCGCAACATGACCCGAGACGTGTTTGTCAGACGGCGGCCAGCGGCCATGCACGGACATTCGAGATAAGCATGCCGTCATTGCGAGCGAGAGACCGAGCGATACTGAGCCTGGCGAGAGCATGGTGCTTTCTGCGCCATCCTGCAATCTGCATGCGTACCTTCAATCACAGCAGCATGGTGCCCGACCCGGCCAGACCGGCATCCTATGTCGACAAATTCCTGTGGCGCAAGATTTTCGACCACAACCCTTTCTTCGCCACAGCGTGCGACAAGCTCGCCTCCAAGGCGTATGCCTTGTCCGCGTGCCCCGAGCTGGTCAGCGCCAAGGTCCTGTGGTCCGGGCTTGATGCGAGAGAGATACCGGCTGAGCTGCTTGCCGGCAATGTTGTGGTCAAGGCCAATCATGGCTGCCGCTGGAACATGATGATCCGCAACGGTGCGGTGGACAAAGCCAGACTGCTGCGGAGAACATCGCGCTGGATGCGCAGCCGCTACGGCCGGAAGTTCGGAGAATGGGGTTACAAGGGCGCCGTGCGACGAATTTTGGTGGAGGAGATGCTGCTTGAGGAGGGGCAGCCTATCCGCCTCGAATACAAGTTCCATGTCTCAAACGGGACAACGGCCTATGTCTATGCCGCGCGCCGGGATGAGGATGGCAACGAACAGAAGTGCCACTTCGACCGCGATGGCACCTATGCTCCGCCGCCCGCTGGAAGCGGCAAACAATGGGTGCGGATCGACCTGCCGGCCTCATTCCTGCACATGCGCAAGATCGCCGAAACGCTGACGGCGCCATTCGACCATATGCGCTGTGATTTCTACGAGAAGGACGGCGAGATCTTCTTTTCCGAGTTCTCCGTCTATCCACTGTCCGGGAAAGGCATCATCAATACCAGGCTCCGGGACCTATGCGGCGAGACCTGGGATCTGCGTCGGTCCTGGTTTCTCAGCACGCCGCAACGCGGGTGGCGCAGGCTCTATGCCGCAGCCTTGCACCGGTGGCTGGATACCCTGTCGGGGAAGCCCATATGACTCATACAATCGCTATCGACCGCTTCTGACGGTTCTGTCGTGGCGCTTCCCCTTCCCTTCCATCACCCGGCACGGCTATACTCCGAAATCCGCAACCCAATCTGGTGAATGATGCCGCCTGCAAAAAAGGAAGTCCGTCCGTCGAGCCGCGGAGGACGCGCCCGTACGCCTGCCTTCGTGAAAAACCACCGCGGCGTCAAGAACTGGAAGGAAGTCAGCGCCTGGCTGGAATGGCGCGGCATTGAGGATATCGAATGCATCACACCTGATCAGGCCGGCGTCGCGCGCGGCAAGATGATGCCGTCGAAGAAATTCACCTCCAACACGTCGCTGGCATTGCCGTCGGCCGTCTTCATGACGACGATTTCCGGCGGCTATCCCGAGGATGGCAACGGCTTTCACTATCCCGAGGACGACGGCGACCTCAAGCTGATGCCCGATCTGTCGACACTGACGGTTGTGCCTTGGGAAGAGGACCCGACGGCCGCGGTCATCTGCGACCTCGTCCACCAGGATGGCCGCTCGGTCGAGTTCACGCCACGCAACGTCTTGAAGCGCGTGGTTGCCGCTTACGACAAGCGTGGCCTGAAGCCGGTGGTGGCGCCCGAGATCGAATTCTACCTGGTCCGCAAGAACCCGGATCCGGACTATCCCTTGACCCCGCCGGTCGGACGCTCGGGGCGCGCAATCGGCGGTGGTGCCGGCTATTCGATCGCCGGCGTCAACGAGTTCGATGAACTGATCGACGACATCTACCATTTCTCCGAAAGCCAGGGCCTCGAGATCGACACGCTGATCCATGAAGAGGGCGCCGGTCAGCTCGAGATCAATCTGCGGCACGGCGACCCGATCGAACTGGCCGACCAGGTTTTCATGTTCAAGCGCACCATTCGCGAGGCGGCGCTCAAGCACGAGATCTACGCCACGTTCATGGCCAAGCCGATCCAGGGGCAGCCGGGCTCCGCCATGCATATCCACCAGTCGATCATCGACAAGAAGACCGGAAGGAACATCTTTTCGGCGGAGGACGGGTCGGAAACCGAGGACTTTTTCCATTTTATCGGCGGCATGCAGAAGCATGTGCCGAACGCGCTGGTGATGTTCGCACCCTATGTCAATTCCTACCGCCGGCTGACGCAAGCGGCGTCGGCTCCGGTCAACAACAAATGGGGCTATGACAACCGCACCACTGCGTTTCGTGTGCCACGCTCGGATCCGGCGGCACGGCGCGTCGAAAACCGCATCCCCTCCTCCGATGCCAATCCCTATCTGGCGCTGGCGGCATCGCTGGCCTGCGGGCTGATCGGCATCACCAACAAGATCAAGGCCGAGCCTCCCGTCCTGACCACAGCCAATGCCGACGAGATCGACCTGCCGCGCGGCCTGCTCGAAGCCGTCGACCTGTTCGAGGGCGATACGGAACTCCGCGCGCATCTGGGCAAGTCCTTCGCCGCGACCTATGCGGCGATCAAGCGGGCGGAATTCGAGACGTTCATGGAAGTGATCAGCCCGTGGGAGAGGGAATATCTGCTGCTGAATGTGTGACGCCAGGAGCGAATAGCGAATAGCGAATAGCGAATAGCGAATAGCGAATAGCGAATAGCGAATAGCGAATAGCGAATAGCGAATAGAAATGATGAGGCAGGTGACCTCGCTCGGATCAACACTCCACTTTCAAATCTTCCCTATTCCCTATTCCCTACTCACTACTCGCTATGTACCCCCTTCCAAATCCCCGAGTCTTTGCCGATCATGCCATACCAATCCCCCATCTCCCCCGGCCGTTCCTGGTACGAGGACACCGTCGGCCCACGGCCAGAATACCCGACGCTCGACGGCGATCTGACATGCGATGTCGTCATCATTGGCGGCGGCTTTACCGGCCTGTCGGCAGCCGCCCACCTTGCCAAGGCAGGCACCAATGTGGTGCTGATCGAGGCCCACCGCTTCGGTGATGGCGCATCGGGCCGCAATGGCGGCCAACTCGGCACCGGCCAGCGCGCCTGGGCCGAAGAACTGGAAACCGAGTACGGCTTCACCCGCGCCAAGGCGCTGTTCGATCTTGCCGAAGAGGCGAAGACGCATCTCATCGAATTCGCCGCCGCCAACCAGATCGATATCGAATATATGCCCGGCCAGATGTCCGTGGCGCACAAGCCGCGTTATGTCGATGACTACAAGGCGCATGCCGAGATCATGGCGAGCCGGTTTTCTTATCCACATATCTCGTTCATGGATGCGAAGGAGACGGCGGAGCGGCTAGGGTCGACGCATTATTTCGGCGGAACGCGCGACACTGGCACCGGCCACATACACCCGATGAAGCTGGTGATCGGCACGGCGCGGGTGGCGGCGCAAGCCGGCGCGCAACTGTTCGAAGGGACGCCATCGACCGGCATCATTTCCAGCGGCGGCAAGGTGAAGGTCTCGACGCCGAGAGGCACGGTGTCGGCGCAGAAATGCCTGATCGCGGTCAACGCCCATGGCGGCGCGCTCGAGCCGGTGAGTGCCGCGCACATCATGCCGATCGGTTCGTTCATCGGTGCGACAGTGCCGCTGGGAGCGGATTCGAAAGTGCTGCCAGGCGGCGAGGCCGTCGACGATTCCCGCTTCGTCGTGCGCTATTTTCGCAGATCGAAGGACGGGCGACTGCTGTTCGGCGGACGTGAAATCTATGGCGTCAACGATCCAAAGGATATCCACATCCACATCCGCCGTCAGATCACGGAACTCTACCCGGCACTCAGGGATGTCGAGATCACGCATGGCTGGGGCGGCTACGTCGGCATCACGGTGCCGAGAAAGCCGTTCGTGCGCGAAGTGATGCCCAATGTCATCTCGGCCGGCGGCTATTCCGGCCACGGTGTCATGCTGTCGAACTTCTTCGGCAAGCTCTATGCCGAAACCGTTGCCGGCAACCGCGACCGGCTGAAACTGATCGAGGACCTGAAAATTCCGCCGTTCCCCGGCGGCCGTCGCTTCCGCGCGCCGCTGCTTTTCCTCGCTCTCAACTGGTTCGCGCTGCGGGATCGGATCTAGCCGCTCCGGTCTGATGTAATATTGTAATATTTGTTGCCCGGCCGACGCATTGCGCAATACTCGGCAAAGGGGCAGAATCCTTGGCATTGGCGCACTGATGCCACAATCGCGGGCGAAGGATGCCGGTTCTGGGCGATTGTTCGGGGATTGCTGCGGGCCTGCCCGCGTTGATTTTGGGACCGATGCCGATCAGACGCCGGACTTCCGGCACCGATCGAAAGAACATCGGCCCGCTTATGGAGGTGGCAAGAGTGAGAGAGCCCTTCAGTTTCGGTACGCCGGAACGTCGGCGCTTTGCCATGCAGTTCGGATACGACATGCGGCCGTCCTTCTGGCAGGAAGTCCGTTCCAACTCGCATCTGGTGATCGCCGCGATCGGCACCGCCGCACTGCTTGGCGTTGCCGCAGTGGCGTTGTGGCTGGCAATGCCGGCCAGTGAGAGGCAAGGGGCGGCGAGCCCCGAGCAGACCATTCCGACCATTCCGGTGAAGACGACGAAAATCGCCCCTGTGGGGGCTGCGGTGGCCACCGCCGCCGTGCCGCAGGCGGCACGCAAGTCCAATAAGGTTTCACCGACGGTGGCGAGAGCGGAAGCCACCATGCAAGCGCTCGCGGCCAATGATCCGCGTTGGACCAATTCGCAGTCCAGGGCCGCCCCTGCCCCCAGCCAGGTGGCGAGCCAGACTGAACAAGCGCCGGACAAACCGGCGGCGTTCGCGCAGCCGGCAGCCGATACCGACGCCACCACCGAACTTGCCAAGGTTGCCGCACCCACCAGCGCGGCGGGCGGCGATCCCGATGGCGCGCAAACCGCCGCCATCCCGGCGGTGCAGCCGCAAGCGTCGGAACAGCAGCCCGAGGCAACCCGGAATGACAACAGTCAAGCCAAGGCGAAGCCACCGAAAGTGGTGGCCGCCGGTACCGGCCGCATCCTGAGGGCCGTGACCATGCGCAGCGGCCCGAAGAAGAACGCGGCCGCCATCAGCACGGTGCCCGCCAAAACCTCGGTGCAGGTGATGAGCTGCCAGAAATGGTGCCAGATCGTCTACAATGGAAAGACCGGCTGGATCTACAAGACCTACATCAAGACCGGCGCCTGATGCGTCGGAGGTGTTGAGAAGCTCTACCGCGACCTGCCGCCAAAAATGCGTCGCAAACGCCGCCACCTTCTGGCGCGCCTGCGTTGCCTGACATAGTCGCGATGCTGCTCAAAAGGCACTTCATACAGGCCGCAGGTGCCGCAGCCCTCCCGCTTGCCGCAAACGGGTACCCAACATTTGACATCGTGCGTCCAGGCAAGCGCCACTCTCTCCAGGTGCAGATTGGCAGAACTCTTGAGCAGGATCAGCTCGCCGGCCACGGCGGTCCGCTTGATATGGTCGGAGACTTCCTGGGGAGTGCGCAACTCAACAAACCGGCCGCTGTCGCGATCAGCCTGCCCGGCCCGCGAGCGATGCGCATTGTCGCCGGTATAGATGACCTGATCGGCGATCTCGCGCGCCGTCTTGTAGGCGTAGTGGTACTTCCTGGTTGAACCCGCATAGTCGGAAATCTGGCCGAGAACGATCCGTTTTCGCGTGGCGGTGGCCTTGGCCATCATGTCGAGAGCAAGATTGATCGAATGCCAGGGCGCCTTGGCGGCGTCGACGAGGAACTGCGGGCCACCGTCGATGACCAGCACCTCACAGCGACTGGCCAACGGTTGGAACGTCGCCACCCTGGCCGCTATCGTCTCTGCCGGTACGCCAAGCTCAAGCGCGGTGGCCACGGCCGCGGCGGTCGGCAGCCAGAAATGTTCCGCCGGAAACGGCGTCTCGAGTTCAAGGACGCCGTCGCGCCAATGGATCGAAAGCTTGAGCCGGTCCGGATAGGCGGCGCGGATATCGCTCGCACGATAGTCCGCCCGCTCCGACAGGCCGAAGGTAACGCTACGATGCCGAGTGCCGGCAGCCATGCCAAGCACGTGAGGGTCATCGGCGTTGAGGACAGCAAAGCCGCCCGGCTGCAGCGCATCGACCAGGGCGCGCTTTTCCCGGGCTACGTTTTCCAGCGTCTTGAATGCACCAAAATGCTCGAGGCGAACCATGGTGACGACGGCCACATGCGGCAGCAGCATTTCGGCCATCGGCTTGATCGACCCGATGCCAGAAGCTCCAGCTTCGAAAATGACGTAGTCGACCTCACCATTTTTCTTCATGCGCTTGTACAGCGTGGCGACCAGAGACTTGATCGTATTGGCGAGAATCTGCGGGTAGACCGAGCCATGACCGGCCAGTATGTGGCCAAGCAATGCCGTCACCGTCGACTTGCCGGAACTGCCGGTGACGCCGATGAAGACCGCCTTGCTTTTGGATCGGGCGCGTCTTGCCTTGAAGGCCCTGACATACTGCCGCAGGTCTTCGTGAACTTTCCGCAGTCTGGCGTTCCTCACGGCACGGTCCCTAAAGCCCGAAGAAGGCTTTATGCCGCCAGCCCATCGGCCAAGTCAAATCGACGCCGGATGGCAAGCGCTCTCAGATGCAGCGTCCGCCGTCGACCTCCAGCGCTACACCGGTGATGAAGGCGGCTTCGTCCGAAGCCAGCCAGAGTGCGGCGTTGGCGATATCGAACGGCGTCGAAAGCCGGCCGAGCGGGATCGATGCGCGGAACCTTTCACGGATCTCCGGCGTGTCGGCGCCCATGAATTTTTCCAGCATGCCGGTCTCGCCGGCGACAGGACAGAGGCAGTTGACGCGGATGTTCTTCGGCGCCAGTTCCACCGCCATCGATTTGGTGGCGGTGATCGCCCAGCCCTTCGACGCATTGTACCAGGTGAGGCCGGGCCGGGGCCGGATGCCGGCGGTGGAAGCCGTGGTCAGGATGACGCCTCCGCCTTGCCGATCCATGATCGGCACCACGGCAAGTGCTGCGTGATAGATCGCCTTCATGTTCACAGCGGTGATCAGGTCGAAGGTTTCCTCATCGACCTCGAGCATGTCGCCATTGCGATGGGTAAACCCGGCATTGTTGACCATGATGTCGATGCGGCCAAAGGCGCTTTTCGCGGCATAGACCATCTCGTTGAACTCGGACCGCAGCGAAACATCCGTCTGGGTCCAGATCGCCGCTTCGCCGATCTCCTTGGCAACGCGTTCGGCGCCCTTGGCGTTCAAGTCAGCGACAACGACCCTTGCGCCTTCCTTGGCAAAGCACCTGGCGATGCCCTCACCGAAGCCCGACGCGGCACCGGTGACGACGGCGACCTTGTTTTGCAGACGCATGTTTTTCCCGCTCATGATTGGTGAGGATAGTCCAGCGCGCCAGCGACGCACACCGGCGCAACGCCACGGCTTCTGGCCAAGGCGGTCGAAAGATGTGCGGCCATCGTCGATTTCTCCTTTGGCTTTCGCCTCGATCCCGCTCTATGCTGCAGCTGCGAAGGCTTCCGAAGCCGCGCTGTCGACAAGCCTCCGAGGTCTCGGACTGTCAAGGGGCAGGTGCAAACACTCAGATGTGACACCATGGCACTAGAATATTTAAATCGATTAGATTATATCAGCCGCGTTCTTGCGACCGGCGTCAAAGCGGACAGACCATGACCAGCCAGATCATCCCCGTCGACCCGTTCGACTTCATCATTTTCGGCGGCACCGGCGATCTGTCGGAACGCAAGCTTCTGCCGTCGCTCTACCATCGCCAGCGCGACCATCAATTCTCCGAACCGACGCGCATCATCGGCACGTCGCGCTCGAAAATGAGCGACGAGGAATTCCAGGCTTTCGCCAAGCAGGCGATCTCCGAGCACGTCAAGGCGGCCGATATCGACGCCCAGGAGCTGAAGACCTTCCTGGCACGGCTTTCCTACGTCTCGGCCGACGCAACGAGCGGTGCTGGATTCGACAAACTCAAGAAAGAGATTGGCGACAGCGACCGCATTCGTGCCTTCTATCTGGCGGTGGCGCCGGCGCTGTTCGGCGACATTTCGCACAAGCTGAAAGAGCACAATCTGATCACGCCGAACTCGCGCATCGTGCTGGAGAAGCCGATCGGCCGCGACCTTGCCTCGGCGCGTGCGCTCAACGATCTGGTCGGCGACGACTTCCACGAAAGCCAGATCTTCCGTATCGATCACTATCTCGGCAAGGAGACGGTGCAGAACCTGATGGCGCTGCGCTTTGCCAACGCGCTCTACGAGCCGCTTTGGAACTCCGCCCATATCGACCATGTGCAGATCACCGTGGCCGAGACCGTGGGGCTGGAAGACCGCGTCACCTATTACGACAAGGCCGGCGCGCTGCGCGACATGGTGCAGAACCACATGCTGCAGCTCTTGTGCCTCGTCGCCATGGAAGCGCCGTCGTCGATGGACGCCGACGCGGTGCGCGACGAGAAACTGAAGGTGCTGCGCGCGCTGAAGCGTATCAATGGCAACGAGGCGCCGAAGCAAACTGTGCGCGGGCAATATCGCGCCGGGGCCTCGGCAGGTGGGCCGGTCAAGGGCTATGTCGAGGAACTCGGCCACGACAGCAACACCGAGACCTTCGTCGCCATCAAGGCCGAGATCGGCAATTGGCGCTGGTCGGGCGTTCCGTTCTACCTCAGGACCGGCAAGCGGCTGGCGACCCGGGTTTCGGAGATAGCCATCGAGTTCAAGCCGATCCCGCATTCCATCTTCGGTGACAGCGCGGGACCTATCTTCGCCAACCAACTGGTCATCCGGTTGCAGCCGGACGAGGGCGTCAAGCAGTTCATCATGATCAAGGACCCGGGCCCGGGCGGCATGCGACTGCGCCAGATCCCGCTCGACATGAGTTTCGCGCAGTCCTTCCACGGCCGCGCGCCGGACGCCTATGAGCGGCTGATCATGGATGTCATCCGCGGCAACCAGACCCTGTTCATGCGCCGCGACGAGGTCGAGGCGGCATGGAAGTGGATCGACCCCATCCAGCACGCCTGGGAAAGCGCCAGGCAGGAGGCGCAGGGCTACACGGCCGGCACCTGGGGGCCCTCGGCCTCCATTGCACTGATCGAACGTGACGGGCGGACATGGCACGAGAGCAACTGAACAGCGCCGCCTACAATTGGCATGCCTTTTCCGGCCGCCCGGAACTGGCCATTGCGCTGGCCGGCCGCGTTGCCGATCGCCTGAGCAAGGCGATTGCCGAGCGCGCCACGGCGCTGCTGGCGGTTTCCGGCGGCACGACGCCGGCAAAATTCTTCGCAGCGCTTTCGGCCTTGCCGATCGCCTGGGACAAGGTGATCGTGACGCTGGTCGACGAGCGTTTCGTGCCGGCATCCTCACCGCGCTCCAACGCAGGCCTGGTGGCCGCCAATCTGTTGCAGAACGCGGCCAAGGCAGCCCGTTTCGTGCCGCTATACCATGAGGCCGTCGGCATCGAGGATGCCGCCGCATCGGACGATGCGGCGCTCCGGTCGTTGCCCTGGCCGCTCGATGTCGTCGTGCTTGGCATGGGACCGGATGGCCACACCGCCTCGTTCTTTCCCGACGCCGACGATTTGCCGAAGCTGCTCGATCCAGCCTCCGACCGGATCGTGCTGCCGGTTCACGCGGCCAGCGCCGGCGAACCGCGGCTGACCCTGTCGCTGGCGCGCATCGTCGATGCCGGCTTCATCGCTCTTCACATAGAGGGCGACGACAAGCGAACCGCCTTCGACGGCGCGGTTGCGCCCGGACCGCGAAAGCCAATTCGCGCCGTGCTCGATGCCGCACCGAAGCCCGTAGAGGTTTTCTGGGCCCCCTGACTTGAACTTGCTGTGGGTCCCGGCAGACAGCCGGATTGTGTTCCGGGACCTCGCCTGAAAGGACCGACACCATGACCGCCAGACGCGACATCGAAGCCATCACCGAGCGCATCCGCCAGCGCTCCAGACCGGGGCGCGAGCGCTATCTTAGCCGCATCGCCGAAGCGTCGAACCGTACCGCCAACCGGGCCGTGCTGTCCTGCGGCAACCTCGCCCACGGCTTTGCGGTGTGCAGTCCCTCGGAAAAGCTGGCGCTGGGCGCCGACAAGGTACCGAACCTTGGCATCATCACCTCCTACAACGACATGCTGTCGGCGCATCAGCCGTTCGAGACCTTTCCGGCGCTGATCAAGGACGCGGCGCGCGAGGCTGGCGGTATCGCGCAGGTGGCTGGCGGCGTGCCGGCAATGTGCGACGGCGTCACGCAAGGCCAGCCCGGCATGGAGCTGTCGCTGTTTTCGCGCGACGTGATCGCCATGGCAGCCGCGATCGGCCTTTCGCACAACATGTTCGATGCCGCCGTCTATCTCGGCGTCTGCGACAAGATCGTGCCGGGGCTGGTGATCGCGGCATTGACCTTCGGCCATCTGCCGGCGGTGTTCATTCCGGCCGGGCCGATGACCACCGGCCTGCCCAACGACGAAAAGGCCAAGGTCCGCCAGCTCTATGCCGAAGGCAAGGCCGGGCGGGCCGAACTGCTCGAGGCCGAGTCCAAGTCGTACCATGGGCCGGGGACCTGCACCTTCTACGGCACGGCGAACTCCAACCAGATGCTGATGGAGATCATGGGCCTGCACACGCCGGGCGCTTCCTTCGTCAATCCCGGCACGCCGCTACGCGAAGCGTTGACCCGGGAAGCTACCAAGCGGGCGCTGGCGATCACCGCGCTCGGCAACGCCTATACGCCGGTCGGCCGGATGATCGACGAGCGTTCGATCGTCAATGGCATCGTCGGCCTGCACGCGACCGGTGGGTCGACCAACCACACCATCCACCTGATCGCCATGGCGGCTGCCGCCGGCATCGCGATCACATGGCAGGACATTTCGGATCTCTCGGAAGCGGTGCCGCTGCTGGCCCGGGTCTACCCGAACGGTCTTGCCGACGTGAACCATTTCCACGCCGCCGGCGGACTCGGATTCCTGATCCGCGAACTGCTCGACGAAGGCATCCTGCATGAGGACGTGCAGACCGTGTGGGGCGAAGGATTGCGACCCTATGCCGTCGAGGCAAAGCTTGGCGCCGACGGCGGTGTGGTACGCGAGGCCTCGCCGCGGACAAGCGGAGACGAAAAGGTGCTGGCGCCATTCAACAAGGCGTTCCAGGCAACCGGCGGTCTGAAAGTATTGTCGGGCAATCTCGGCCACGCCGTGATCAAGACCTCGGCCGTGAAGCCGGAGCGGCGCATGATCGAGGCGCCGGCCAAGGTGTTCGACAGCCAGCAAGGGCTGAACGAGGCGTTCAAGGCAGGCACGTTGACAGGCGATTTCATCGCCGTCATCCGCTTCCAGGGTCCGAAGGCCAACGGCATGCCGGAGTTGCACAAGCTGACCACTGTGCTCGGCATCCTGCAGGATCGCGGCCAGCGCGTGGCGCTGGTCACCGACGGGCGCATGTCGGGTGCGTCCGGCAAGGTGCCGGCGGCGATCCATGTGACGCCGGAAGCGGTCGAGGACGGGCCGATCGCAAGGATCCATGACGGCGACATCATCCGGCTGGACGCCGATGCAGGTACGCTGGAAGTGTTTGTGCCGGCTCCGGAATTCGCGCTGCGCCGCACGGCGGAAGTCGATCTGATCGGCAATGAATTCGGTTTCGGCCGCGAACTGTTCGCCGGGTTCCGGCAGCTGGTCGGCCGTGCCGACCATGGCGCCAGCGCGTTTGGAACGGCGTGACGGCAGTTCGCGCAATTCATGAAAAAGGGCGGCTTATGGCCGCCCTTTTGCGGTCATGCATACGATTCTATTGCACAGTCAGCTCGGCTCGCTCGCCGGCCTTGACCGTCACGGTGCCTTCCTTCGAGCTGTTGTCCGATTTCTCCGACACGATGGCGTAGTCGCCCGCCGGTATCGCCGCCTGATACTTTTGGTCGTATGCGTAGCCAAGCGACTTTCGGTTGCCGTTGATGTCCTTCTTGGTCTCGAAGATCTCGATCTTCGAGGCTCCGGGCGCGGTGATCGCCAGCACGCCGGCATTCATGGCGATCTTCACATCCTGAAATTCGCCGACCTTGACGGTGAACGGCTGCTCGACGACGGCGAGATCGACCGTCGCAATCAGCACATAGTCGTCGGGCGGCAGATCGAACTTGCTGTCGGGCCCATAGGCATAGGTCACCTCGTCCCTGGTTCCGTCGATCTTCTTTTTCGCCTTCACGATCTTGAAGCCGATTCCCGAACCGTCCGCCTTGTCGCCACCGGCGGTGTAATAGGCATTGGCAACGACATGGCCGACGCCGGCGATCATGTCCTTTTCCACGGTCTTGCCGGCAGCGAGCGGTATCGTCTCGGTGACCACGCCCTGCCCGATCGTGACAGTCACCTTCTCGTCACCTGCCGGCAACACGGCTTTCGTGGTCCCATAGTAGGTCGCGGGCATGTCAGCGCCCGGATAATCAATCACGACGGACGCGCCATCGACAACATCCGCCCCCTCGCTCGGTCGCGGATGGATGATGAGCGTGCCGGCGTTCAAGATGAAGAGAGGCTTGTAGACCTGGCTTGCCTCGATCTTGATCGTCTGCTCAACCTTGGCCTCGCCGTCGCGCGCCACGATGATGTAGTCGCCCGGTTCCAGATTGGCTTTGTAGGCTCCGTATTCGGTGGTGACGTTGTCGCCACGCGTGCCGTCGGATTTCGCCTTGTAGACTTCCCAGGCATTACCGTCGGTGAGCGGATCGCCACCCTCTGCCAGCACCGCGGTCGGCAGAAAATTGAATTCCGGTTTTTCCGGTGCGGGTGCCGGGGCCGGAGCAGGCGCCGGTTCGGGTGCTGGCGCGGGAGCCGCCACTGTCTCGACAAGCGCGTCCTGCAGCGCCTTCTCGTCGGACGCCTGGATATATTTGCCGCCGGTGTTGTCGGCAAGGCAGGCGATTTGCTTGCCTTCGTCAGCGGTAAGGCCAAAGCCGACGACGTCGGCAGTGAAATCGACACCGGACGCTTCCAGTTCCTTGCCGAGCGCGCAAGGGTCACCGCCGCAGGTCTCCAGCCCGTCGGTGATGAGAACGACCGTGGCCTTGTCCTCGGTGTATTTCAACGCTTCGGCGGCTTGCTTGACAGCCGCCGTCAGCGGCGTCTTGCCGAGGAACTTCAAACTGTCGGCGGCGGCCGAAATGGCGCTTGCCGAGCCAGCCTGGGGCGGCACGATCAACTGGATGTCGTCGCAGCTGCCTTTTTCGCGATGGCCATAGGCCATGAAGCCGATTTCCTCATCAGCGGGGGTCGATTGAAGCACGGTTCTCAGCGACTCGCGGGCGATTTCGAGCTTGGGCTTGCCGTCGATCTGCGCCCACATCGAGCCGGAGGCATCGAGAATGATGATGACCTTGTTCGCGGCGAAGCCGAACGTCGTCATCGACAAAAGGAGGATCGCCGCAGCGACGCTCCGTGCTAGTCCCGCCATCGCAATCTCCTGAGTCCGCCCTGGTTTAGCGAGGCAAGCTATTTGACGCTGCGTCAGGACACAAGCCGGGACACGGAGCATGGAAGGACAGGCATCAGCGGCGGGGGCGAAAACCCGCTCAGTATGTCGTGCGGCGCTCTTCCGAGGGCGGCCTGCCGAATTGCAACCGGTAGCTCTGGGCAAAATAGGAATGCGAGGTGAAGCCCGTCGCGATCGCCACGTCGAGGATCGGCATGTTGGTCTGGCGCAGCAATTCACGCGCCCGCTCCAGCCTCAGCCGCATGTAATAGCGGCCGGGCGTGACGCTGAGATGGCGCAGGAACAGGCGCTCGACCTGGCGCACCGACAGGCCGGCGGATTTGGCGAGCTGCACCGCCGACAACGGCTCATCGAGGTGGTCGGCCATCAGTTCGACGATGCGCCTGAGCTTCTCCGACTTGCCGGTCAGGTCGCGTTCCGGGCCGACGCGCTGGCGGTCGCCGGCCGAGCGGATGCGCTCGTGCTGGAACTGGTTGGCGACGCCATTGGCGAGGTTGGAGCCGAAATCGCCGCGTACGATCTCCAGCATCAGGTCGATCGAGGTGGTGCCGCCGGCGCAGGTGTAGCGCTTGCGGTCGATCTCGAAAACGTTGCCTGTGCAGTTGATGTCGGGAAAGCGCTCGACGAAGCCGGCGCGGTTCTCCCAATGGATGGTGCAGCGATAGCCTTCGAGCTGGCCGGCCTCGGCCAGCAGGTAGGATCCGACCGAAAGCGCACCCAGCGCATTGCCGCGCCGGCCCCAGCTGCGCAGCGCCGCCAGCACCTTGCTCTTGCCGGGAAATTCCGTCGTCAGACCGACCGAAACGAAAAGGATGTCGACCGGCGGCAAGTCGGCGACAGCGTAGTCGATCTTGAGCGGCAGGCCGTTGGAGGCCATCACCGGATCGCCGTCGGCCGACACCGTGGTCCAGCCGTAGAAGTCGCGGCCGAGCAACCGGTTTGCCGACCGGAATGTGTCGATCGCGGCGGCCAGCGAGAACATCGAGAACTTGTCGACCAGCAGGAAAGCGAACTGCCGGCCGCCTTGAACGGGATCATTCATGACCGGCCGTTCTACAGGAACAGGAGGGTTCGGCAAAGCTGGCGCTCTCAGAAGGAGGTCAGAAGGAGGGCCGTTTCAATCCGGCCGCAAGGTAGGCCGAGGCTAACGTATTGGCCATCAGCATGGCAATGGTCATCGGCCCGACGCCACCGGGCACTGGCGTAATGGCGCCGGCCGCCTTGGCCGCTTCGGCATAGGCGACGTCGCCGACGAGGCGGGACTTGCCCTCGCCTTTCTCCGGTGCCGGAATGCGGTTGATGCCGACATCGATGACGGTGGCGCCTGGCTTGACCCAATCACCCCTGATCATCTCCGGCCGGCCGACGGCGGCGACAAGAATGTCGGCCGTGCGGGCGAGTGCCGGCAGATCCTTGGTGCGGCTGTGAGCGATGGTGACGGTGCAGTTGGCGGCGAGCAGAAGATTGGCCATCGGCTTGCCGACGATGTTGGAACGGCCGACGACGACCGCGTTGAGGCCGGACAGATCCTTGCCGCGCACGCGCTCGATCAAGAGCATCGAGCCGGCCGGCGTGCAGGGAACGAAGGCGGTGTCGAGTTCGCCGGTGCCCAGCTTGCCGACATTGATGAAGTGGAAGCCGTCGACATCCTTCTCCGGCGCAATCGCCTGGATAATCTTCCCGGCATCGATATGGGCAGGCAGCGGAAGCTGCACCAGGATGCCGTTGATGGCCGGATCGGCGTTGAGCTCGCCGATGATCTTGAGCAACGCTTCCTGGGACGTCTCGGCCGGCAGCGTGTGCTGGACAGAGTGAAAGCCGCATTCCTTGGCGGTGCGCGACTTGGAAGCGACATAGACCTGGCTCGCCGGATCCTCGCCGACGATGACCACGGCAAGACCGGGCTTGGCCTTGCCTTTGGCAATGAGTTCGGCCGTCAGGGTCTTGACCGTCCGCACCACGTCTTCGGCGACGCTTTTTCCGTCAATCACTTCAGCCATGAACCACCTTCAACACCATAATGCCCAAGCGCGTCGCTTCTGGAAGCGGAGCGCTCTGGATCTCTCCCAGCGCGGCATCTTCACGAAAATTCGGCCGGGCAATCTCGTCAAAGCGCCGTCCCATGCCGTTAACTCGAAACCGGCGACTTTTATTCGATGTTCAGAAATAGCGCCGGCGAGCACGGCTTTCCGTGAGTTCGCGGACCGCTTCGCGGAATTCGCGCAGGCTGGCGCGGATTTCCTCGATCGGAGCCTGCTGCTCGACGTCCTCTGGGGAGCGCGGTGCCTCCGCCGATGGCTGCGCGACCTGCTGCGGCGAAGCGGGCTGCTGGGGATAGGCCGCTGCGGCGGGCTGAGGTGGACAAGGCATCTGCCCGGCATAGGGCGCCATGGCCCGCGCATAGGGGTAGCCAGCCGGCGGCTGCGGCTGCCAGGGCTGCGCTTGCGGGTAGCCCATTGGCTGCGCATAGGGATAGGGCTGCGCGGCCGAGTGTGGCCGCTGCTGCGGTACCATGTGAGAGGGCAGTGGCTGCGCCATCTGCTGCGGATAGGGGAGATGGGCGCCGGGCTGGAAAGGTGACGGCGGATGGCCCGCCGAACCTGGTTGCCGAGGAGCAAAGGCAGCCGCCGGCTCGGGATAGACGGGGTACCTCGGATCTTCCGTGGGCTCGCCGTTTTCAGCGAGGGGCAAGACCCACTCGCCGGTATCTACAAGCTCCTCCGAGGACGGTTTGCGGGACAAAGCCTTGCGCACCTTCGATAGCAACGCACCAATCCGACCGGAACCTTCGGCCGGCGCGGTCTCAGCCTGATCAACAGGCGGCGGCGCCACGGGCGGTGGTGGCGCAGGCGGGGGTGCTGCCTGATACGCCTTGTTTTCGTAAGGTGTGCGGCGCTCGTCGATCCTGGGGGCGCGACGCGAACGCGACGTGGCGGTCTCGCGCAGGCTCTCATAGGCGCCGCGCATGGCGCCAAGGCCGACACCGGAAGCAAAGCCCAGCAGCAGGCCGGCCAACGCGACCAAGGCTCGCGACGGCCCGTTTGGCTCGAGTGGGGGTTGGGCGGGGGAGATCACATTGATGTTGGCGGTGTTGATGTCCTTCTGTTCGCCAGTTTCCTTGGCGCGCAGAAGATATTGTTCGTAGACGGAACGCTTGGCGGTGGCATCGCGCTCCAGTTCGCGCAAAGTAACCAGGTCGCTGTTGACGTCGCCGCTTTGGACCTTCGCCTGCGCCAGCCGAGAAGCGAGGTCCTGTTCGAGCTGGACCGCGCGCTTCAGGTCGACCTGCAGCGAAGAGGCGATGCGGCGCAGTTCGGCGGCGATGCGCTCGCGCGCGCCGGCAAGCTGGGCGTCGAGAGCCTGGAGTTCGGGATGACGTGGCCCGAGCCGGATCGCGGCGCGGTCAGCCTCCTGCTTCAGCGCCGCATATTGCGAGCGCAGGTCGCTCATGGTGTTGGAGTTGATCTCTTCCGGCAAGGTGCCGGTGAGAACCGAATTGACGTCTATCGAACGCGCCGACGCTGCCCGGGCATTGAGTTCCAGCGTGCGGGCGCGAGCGACGGAAAGCTGCTCGCTAAGCTTCAGCATCTGGTCGTCACTGATCAAATGGCCTTGCGCGTCGACAAGGTCATGCGTGGCCCTGAAATCCTCGACCTTGCGCTCGGCCGCTTCGACACCCTTGCGCAGTTCGTCGAGCTTGGACGTCAGTTCGCCCGTCGCGCGGCCGGCCATGTCGGACTGGTACTGCCCCGTCTCCTGCTGGAAGACGCTCGTCATCGTATTGGCGATGAGAGCGGACTTCTCGCCATTCTGGGTGGTGGCGCTGACGGAGATGACAAAGGTCTTGCCGGTGCGCTCGACCGACAGGCTCTCGGCCAGGTTGCCAACCGCCAGCGCCCGGCGGCGGACTTGATCGACGCCGCCCGGCCCATCATGGCGCGACAGTATCGAGCGGATAAGTGACATGACGCCGAGACCGCCGGAACCCTGGCCGTTGAACTCGGGATCGTTGACGAGATTGAGCTTGTCGACGACTTTGTTGAGAACATTGCCGGACGTAAGCATCTTGATCCGGGTTTCGACGACAGCCAACGCGGCATCGGGCTGACCCACCGATTGGGTGAGATCGCGATCGGAAAGCTTCAGGTCGCCCGGCTCGATGATCAGTTCGGTGGTGGCTTCGTATTTCTTTGGTGTCGACAGCGCGATGGCGACGCCGAGCCCTGCGCCCAATATCGTCGTCGTGATGATCAGCAGCTTCGACCTGGCAACGCCGCGAACCACCTGCATCGGATCGATCAGCGGCTTCCATTGCTGGCTGTCCGCACCATTGCCGACGGATGCATCCACTTCGTCCGCATAGCGAGACCCGGGCGCGCCATGAGGGCGACCGGTGCCGGAAGGCTCTTCGGGGGCCGTCCTTGCGCGCGACGCGGCTGTCGGCAAATCGCCGGTGTCGACTTCCTCCTGCGAGCGCCTGGCGTGACCTTGTGCGGCTGCAGCTGGCTGCTCGCCAGGCTGGAACCGCTCTGCTCCAGCCGCAGCAGACGGTGTCGGGTTTGCGCGCGCCTCGCGCCGTGAACGGGCAAGACGATGGCGCGTGGCGGCATCCTCGCGCCATGACGAGTTTGCCCGGTCCCCTATCGAGACCAGGAACGCCTCGGCATCATCCTCGCCACGCACAGCCTGACCCAGTGCGAGCAGCGATCGCTCGCGCTTCCAGTCCTCGCGGTTTTCCCTGTCGACCATTGTCCTGGAGCTTTACCCTTGGCGGCCTGCGAACGGCGGTTGGCCATTCGTTAAGTCACGCTAAACAGGCATGGAAAACAAAAGGTTAATTTTTCGCGGTCGAACGTGCACTTTCCCTCTTCGGTTGCATGGTTTTCTCAACACATCCAAAGGCTCCAAAACGGCACGTTAAGCTTTCCCGCCTATGCTTTTCAGCGACACATGACGCAGGCCAGTGACATACCGCAAAGGCGGCTCCTCGCCCGGATAGGCAGCTTTTTGGCCGAACGACGGGGGCTGCTTCGCGACTATTTCTCGGCGATCAGCGGCGCCGGCGGGCGACTGGTTTTTTCACTTGCCTATTTCATTGCTCTCGCCAACACGCTGTCGATTTCCGAATTCGGCATGTTCGCCACCGCCTCGGCGGCCGGCGTCATGCTGTCGCGCATCCTCGCCTTCGGTTTCATCTCGGCGCTTTATCGCACCGCCACCATCCGCCCCAATCTGATCGGCACCTTCACCGCCGGTTTCCTGCTGCTCGGCGCGCTGTCGCTGCCGCTGCTGGCCGCGGCCTCGTTCGGCGTCTACCTGATCTTCTTCGCCGATACCGTGCCGCTGTCGGTGTTTGCGGCAATCGTCTTTGCCGAGGCGCTGTTGTGGCGACCGGTGGAGGTGGCGCTGATCGTCAACAACGGCCTCGGCAAGTTCGGCCGTGCCGCCCTGCTGGCGATCCTGGCGACGGCGTTGCGGGCGCTTGGCGCGGTGCTGTTCATGTTCTGGGCGCAAGACAGCGTCTGGATATGGTCGTGGTTCTATATCGGCGCCAATGCCGCCTCGCTGCTGATTGCTTTCGGTTTCTTCTATCCGCGCCAGCGGCTGCGGCTGCGCGTCGAGCTCTATTTGCGGCGGCTGGCCGATTCGATCTACGTCGCCGGCGCCGAGGTGCTGTTCTACCTGCAGATGGAGTTCGACAAACTTCTGGTTCTGGCAATCGGCGGACCGCATCTGGCCGGCATCTACGCCATCATCATGCGGCTGGTCGACCTAACGGCGATTCCAATCCGCACCTTCTCCATGATGCTGGTGCAGCGCATGATGCGGGCGCCCGAACTGCTGTCACGGCTGGCGGTGAAGAGCGGCATCGAGGGCGGCGTGTTCGCGGTCTCGACACTGGCGCTGGCGACGCTTGGCATCGTGCTGCATTTCTTCCCCAATGCGCTCGGCAAGAATGTCGCCGAGGCCGCCCCGCTGGTGGCACTGGCGGTCTGCGTTCCGGGCTTGCGCAATCTGGTCGAATACCAGGCCGAGCTCCTGTTCGCGCGCGGCCAGACACTGGTGCGGGCGCTCAATCTCGGACTGCTCGCCGGGCTCAAGGCGGTGTTGCTGACCTATGTGCTGACGACCATCCTCGACACGCCGAACCTGGTGCTGTCGCTCAACGCCGTCTTCCTGCTTTTGTATCTCGCCTCGACGCTGCTCACCTATTCGGCGATGCGCAAGCCGGCCAAACCGGTCTAGGACCCGTCATTTGAGCATGATCTTTTCCGGGATCAGGCTTTAGTCGAGCCCGATCAGGCGGCGGATGCGGCCGATATCGGTGCCGATGAAGGATTGCATGCCGATCGCTACCTGCTCCGGTGCCATGGCGGCAATGAAGCGGCGGAATTCGTCATCCGACAGCGCTTCGCCGGTCCAGTGGACGCGGCAGAACTCTTCCGAACCGTGGAAGTGGCCAGCCCCCGACAGCAAGTCGTCGACGTAGCGGCCGTAGATCATGCATTCGGAGAATTTGCGCGCCGAACCGACGACCTCGACCCAGCAGCGCGCATGGACCTTCTCGATCTGGCCGCACATGGCCAGCACGGTGTCGCGCCGCCACGCGATCAACGTCGAAATGTAATCGTGGGTCGATGTCCGCGACGGGTCGATGCCGAGTGCCGCCCCGGCGTTGCGCGACCAGATGCGATGCTCCTCATAACCTTCGTCCGCCAGCACGCCGTCGCGGCGGAACAGTCGCACCTTGCCGTCGTGCCAGAAGGCGCCGCAATCGAAAGGCTTGAGGAAGGCGACGTCGGAATCGCAGAAGATCAGCACGTCTTCCCTGGCGTGTGCTGCGATGGCGATGCGACGCAACTGCTGCACGTGCCAGCCGCGCAACGGCTGGGTCTTCAGGCTGAGCCAGATGCGCCGCCGGAACAGGCTGAGCGGATCGTCGAAGGCACGCAGCCAGTGCGGCAGCAATTCGCGCTCATCGACGACGGTGCGGCGGTTGGTCTCCAACTGACGGAAAAGCGCGACGTCGCGATGTTCGACCAGGATATAGTGGTGCGCGACACATGAAACATGCCGGTCGACGGTTTCGCACAACAGGCGGCAACGCTCGAAATCCGGCGCATAGCTTGCCGTCACCACCGCCGCCGTCGGCGTCTCGCGAAGCGGGCTGGGGGTGATAGCGGCGCCTGGCACGAACCGGCTGTTCACCTGGCACCTCCGGCAGGCGCACGCGAGAATTTCTGCCTGGCAACGCGCCACAGGAACAAGGGATTGCCGACCATGTAGCGGCGCCACAGGCGACCCGGTTCGACAGCCAACCGAAACAGCCATTCGAGGCGCAGCCGGCGCATCCACAAGGGCGCCCGTGGCACGGCACCGCTCAGGAAATCGAGCAATGCTCCGACGGCGATCGGCAGCGTGCAATGGCGTGCGTCGATGTGGCGCGCGATCCACAATTCCTGGCGCGGTACACCCATGGCGACAAGCAGCACATCCGGTCGCAATTCTTCGATCCGATCGACTATTCCCGCCTCCTCGGCAGCCGAGAAATAGCCGTCATGGATGACCACGAAATTGTGCTGCACGGCAATCGCCGCCAGTTTCCTGGACGCCGCTTCGGCGTTGACGCGCGTCGCACCGAGCAGCCCGACGGTCAGCGGCTTTGTCGAGGCCTGCAGGAAGGCCGGCACGAAATCGGTGCCGTTGAGATTGTCCGGAAACGGCGCGCCATAGAGCAGCTTCGCGGCGAGATCGACGCCGATGCCATCCGGCAGGATCAGGAAATCGTCGAGCGCCTGGGCAAAGACCGGGTCGGTGTAGGCAAGGTTGGCATTGTGGGCGTTGAGGAAACTGACCTTGGTGAAGCGCCGCTCGGCAATCAGGCGGTTCAGCAAGGCGATCGCATCGTCCCAACGAATGGCGAGCACCGGGATGCCGAGAATCGTCTTCAGCGTGTCGGGTCCGGACGCGGCGCGGGCGGCATGCATGTTCATGCAAACGCCTCCTGCCTGACAGGCGCAAGCTTTTCGAGACCGAGCCGGATGGCGGCGTCGAGCGCCTTGACCTGCCGGCGGTGGAACGTGCTGCCGTCAACGTCGCGGATGTCGGCCGCCGCGGCCTCCAGCGCCTTGGCAAAGTCGACCGGATCGTCGGTGACGACGCAATTGGCCGGACGGTGGTCGATGCCGCGCAGCGAGCGGCTGGTGGCGACGGAAGGCAGGCCGAGCTCGAAGGTCTCGATCGTCTTCAACTGGACGCCGCTGCCGGCGGTGCTGATCAGCGGGATGACGGCGGCGCTGCGCACGAAGGCCTGCGCATCCGGCACGCGGCCGACAAATTCGACACCCGGATGCGTGGAGGTGACGCCCGATGGCATCCGGCCGGCGATGCGGATGCGGAAGCCGGGCCGCAGATGCGGCACCACCTTGCCCAGGAACCAGTCGAGGCCAATGCGGTTCGGCTGCCAGGTCCAGGTGCCGATCAGGGCTGCGTCGAAGTCGATATCGCGCACGCCTTCGTGCGCTGGCGCTTTGGCGCCGGTTACCAATGGCAGCACAGCCGAACGGTCGTCAGAGGCGACACCGAGTGCAGCGCGGTCTTCCTCGGCCAGCGTGAAGACGAAGCGCGCGCGGCGGCAGAGCCGCTCTTCCATGGTCTCGAGCAATCTCGCCTCGCGGCGAAACAGCAGGCGCTGGAAGATACTGCCCGCGGCAGCGGCGTTCTCCCGCGCCGAAAGATGCTCGACATTGTGGGCGACGAAGATCGAAGGCCGGTCACCGAACAGCTTTTCGAAGGCACCGGCGAACTGCACGGAATTCAGCACGTAGCCGTCGAAGGGACCGGCGCGTTCGATGGCGGCGAGAACATCGCTGTCAGACACCGCGCGCAATTTGACCGACGCGAAAGTGAGGCCCGAAAGCATCGCCTTGCCGACCCAGGCAAGCTTTTGCCGTGCAGAAGCATTTTCCGTGCGTACGTCGATGGCACCCAGAACCACGGTGTTTTCGGGATCGGCCGCGGCTTTTCCCGGCCAGGTGAAGCCGATGACGGTGACGCGCGCGCCGGCGCGCCGCAAGGCGGCTATGATCGCGGCATTGGCGATCTCGTAGCCCGAGGCGAGTGCGCCGTCGGGCACGATCGATGTGGCGAACAGCAGATGCATCTCACCTATCCTGTGGTGCAGCGGGTAGCAAAGCGCGGTGAACCCTTGATTAAGCGAGCACAATCAACGGCCGAAAGCCCCTGCCTGGCGGGCTTCTCCGTGCAAGGTGATTAACGAAACCTTATCATCGTGATGCTACCAGAACCCAACTCACCATGCGGCTGGACGCGGATGATCCCTTTGCCATCGGACGGTTCGGTATCGATCGCGGGACGGTCTCCCCGGCTTGACGTGGAGGCCGTCGAAGCGGTCGTCACCTTGCCGACCTTCAAGCGCCCCGAGCAGGTCCTGGAAACGC
Organism: Mesorhizobium qingshengii; assembly: GCF_900103325.1. GTDB lineage: Bacteria > Pseudomonadota > Alphaproteobacteria > Rhizobiales > Rhizobiaceae > Mesorhizobium > Mesorhizobium qingshengii. The sequence continues at coordinate 143,618 of NZ_FMXM01000016.1, forward strand.
TGGCGTCGCTGCGAGCACAGCAAACCACCAGGCGCTTTGCCGTCATCGTCGTGGAGAACGAAGCCGAGGCCCGTGCAGGCGCCAAGGCGGCGCTGCCGCTGTTCGAGCGCGGCGAGATGTCAGGTCTGGTGATCATCGCGCATGAGCGCGGCAATTGCAGCGCGTACAATGCCGGCTGGCAGACGGCGATCCTGCAATTCCCCAACTTCAGGCATTTGCTGGTCATCGACGATGACGAGATCGCCGATCCGCAGTGGCTGGAACGGATGTGCGGGGCAGCGGAGGCGCTGGGCGCCGATATCGTCGGCGGCCCGCAGGTGCCTGTGTTTGCCGACCCCGCCCATGCGAGATGGGCCGAGCATCCGGTCTTCGCCCCTCCCTACCGGGAGACAGGACGAGTGCCGGCGCTCTATTCATCAGGCAATCTTCTGATCGGCCGCAACGTGCTCACCGCCATGGGGCCGCCTTTTCTCGACCTGAAATTCAACTTCATGGGTGGCGGCGATTCCGATTTTCTCAGCCGGTCGGCGCAGAAGGGCTTTGTGCTGGGCTGGTGCGCCGAGGCCAAGGTGCAGGAAACCGTTCCGGCCCGGCGGGTGGAAGCCGACTGGATCCGTGCCCGCAGCCTGCGCAACGGCGTGATCTCGACGCTGGTCGAAAAGAAGAAGCGCGCCGGCACGCCGCTGGCCAGCGCCAAGGTGTTGCTGAAGAGCCTGGCGTTGCTTGCCGCCTCGCCGTTTCGCGGCATGGCCCAGCTGGCGCGAACGGGATCGCCGGCCATCGCCATCTACCCCGTCCATGTGGCGCTGGGCCGCGTGATGGCCGAATTCGGATATGCCAATGAGCAGTACCGCCAGCCTGAGAAAAACTGAGCGCGCGCCGCTCAGCGCCGCGTTCACGCGCGAAGGCGTGGCGACCGCTATCGCGGCGCTTCTGTTCACCGTCATCATGGTGTCCTTCCGGCCGTTCCAGCCGGCCGGCGCCGAACTGACCGGTCAAGGCGGCGACATCGTCAATCAGCTCGGTTTCAGCTCACTCGGTGCTGTTTCGATCTTCTCGCTGATGGCCTTCGCCGATCCGCGCATCATGCGTTCGCTGCTCAGCCCGTCCTGGATGCTGATGCTGGGCTTCTTCTTCCTGTCGGTGGTGATGGCAACCGATCCGCCGTCGGCCATGCGCGCCGCTTCGTTCACATTGATCGGCATTTTGACGATGGCGACGATCCTGGTGCTGCCGCGCGACGCCGAAGCTTTCTCAAAAGTCATTATCTTCACTGCCGTCGTGGTCATGGGACTGTCCTATCTCGGCCTCATCGTCTTTCCGCACGAGGCAATGCACACGGCCGACTCACAGGAACCAGAGCATGCGGGCCTGTGGCGCGGCGTGTTCACCCACAAGAACATCGCCGGGCCGATCATGGCCTGTTTCAGCTTCGCCGGGCTCTATCTCTACCGGCGCGGGCAGCGGTTCTGGGGCGCGGGGATCTTCTGCGCGGCGATGATCTTCATGCTGCACACCGGCTCCAAGACGACGGCCGGCCTAGTGCCGTTCTCGATCCTGATCGTCATGTTTCCGAGCCTGGTGGGCATGCGGCTCGGCACCCCGATCCTGTTTGCGCTGGCGATCATGGCCACGGCGGTCGGCACGCTGGGGATCGTCTTCCTGGCGCCGGTGAAACAGCTGGCGGCGATCTATTTCCCCGACCTCACCTATACCGGCCGCACGACGCTGTGGGAGTTCGCCGGCAGTATGCTGGCGAAGAAGCCATGGACCGGTTACGGCTATGAAAGCTTCTGGGGCACGCCGCTGCTGCTCAACCAGGACCAGCCCTTCGACCGGCCCTGGGACATCCGAACCATCGTCCACGGCCATGATGGCTATCTCGACATCGCCGTGCTGATGGGCATTCCGGCACTTTGCGTCGCGGTCTATACCTTCCTCATCGCGCCGCTGCGCGATTACATGCGCATTCCGTTGCGCAAGGAAAACATCTATCTCGGCGACTTCTTCATGATGGTCGTACTGTTCACGGCGCTCAACGCTTTCCTCGAAAGCTTCTTCTTTCATCGCGGCGACCCGGTCTGGCTATTCTTCGTGCTCGGCGTGCTTGGCCTCAGGCAAGTGTCGCTGCGGCCTATCGCGGTGCGCAACCCCGATCGCGGGGAGCGATTTTCTCCGTCCTGACGGGGCTTCCCCACGGTTGCGCGAGCGTCTATGTGAAGGCCTTCCTTCGGAGGGGTTTCCATGACGATCAGGCTTGTTCTCGCCGGCTGCGGCAATATGGGTTACGCCATGCTTGCCGGCTGGCTGAAATCCGGCAAGCTTCATCCATCGTCGGTTTTCGTGGTCGAGCCCAATGCAGAACTACGCAATCGCGCGGCAGCGCTCGGCTGCGGCGCGGCCGCAGATGCCAGCGATATTCCAGCCGATGCCGTGCCTGATCTCGTCGTCATCGCGGTGAAGCCGCAGGTGATCCGCGACGTCACCGCCGGCTACAAACGTTTCGGCGATGGCCGCACCACCTTCGTCAGTATCGCCGCCGGCACGCCCGTCGCCACCTTCGAGGCGATCCTGGGCAACCGCGCGCCGATCGTGCGCTGCATGCCCAACACGCCCGCGGCGATCGGCAAGGGCATGATGGTGGTGTTTTCCAACAGGCTGGTTTCCGACGACACCAAGCGCTTCGTCGCCGATCTGCTTTCGGCGAGCGGGCAAGTGGCCACCATCGAAGACGAGGGCCTGATGGATGCGGTCACCGCCGTGTCGGGATCGGGGCCAGCCTACATTTTCCATTTCATCGAAGCGTTGACCGTCGCCGCCGAGAAGACCGGGCTGCCGACAGCGACCGCCAAGCTGCTTGCTATGCAGACGGTCTACGGCGCGGCCTCGCTCGCCGCCGAAAGTGGTGAGGAACCAGGTGTCCTGCGCCAGCAGGTGACCAGCCCCAACGGAACGACGGCAGCGGCCCTTGGCGTGCTGATGGGCGAGGACCGGCTGACAAATCTGCTGACCGAAGCGGTCGAAGCGGCGCGGCTGCGGTCGATCGAACTGGGGAAATAGAACCTCAGTTCGCTCCGTACAGCATCGCGTCCTGCAGCCGGCGCAGGGCGAACAGCCTCGTCGTCTGGTCGGGCGCGGCATTGTCGGCAGTCAGCAATTCGCCTTTCCTGACCGGTTTCAGCACCGTGCCGCCCTCGAGCAGGCCGACCGGCACGGCGCGCTGGGCGCGGGCTTCGCCGACGGTCATCGTCCAGGAGCGATAGCAGGTCTCGCCGATCGCATCGAAGGTCTCGCCGGCGGCGAGATCGCGCTTGGCGACCGCGCACACTTCGGCCACCGGCCTCGGCAGCGGCACCATGTCGGGCTTTCCGAAAAGCACGATACGGGCGGCGGTCAGCGGCACTTCCAGCGAGGTCAAATGATAGGGCCTGAAGAGGCTGTAGTAGGGTCCGTGGCCGATATGCAGATCGTCCATGCGCTCGATGATGCGCGGATGCGTCGCCTCGACGATGACGAAGACACCGGGCGCGACGCCCTTGCCGACCGTGTAATCGACGACGCCCTTCTTCGTGAGCAGACCGCCATCCTCGCGCGGAATCAGCACCCTGGCAAGGTCGTCGCGGTCGGCCTTCGGGCCGTGCATGCCAGGCACATCAGGTACCAGGCCGGTGGCATTGGCGATGGCGCACATCTCGACCATGGTTTTCGAGCCGTCGACGAATTCGACCAGCATGCGCGGGTTCATGTTGCGGCGTAGCGCTTCCTCGCGATAGTCGTCCGGCACGGCATCGTGGTTGAGTGGATTGTTCTTGCCCTTGCCGGCCGAGACGATGGTCAGCCCAAGCGCGGAGGCGAACTCGATCAGTTCCATGCAGCTTGACGGTTCGTCGCCGGCGCCGACCGAATAGACGACGCCAAGCCGGTCGGCCTGCTGCTTGAGATAGCAGCCGATGGTGATGTCGGCCTCGACGTTCATCATCACCAGGTGCTTGCCGTGCTCCATCGCCATCAGGTCGAAATCGGCGGCAACGCCCGGCTTGCCGGTGGCGTCGATGACGACGTCGATCAGCGGATTGGTCACCAGCATCTCGTTGGAGGTGATGGCGATCTTGCCGCTCTCGATGGCGCCGGTGACCTTCGATGCGGTGTCGGCTTCGACCGCCATGGCTTCGTCACCATAGGCAATGCGGATGGCCGCGCGCGCGGTGTGCGGGCGACGGGTCGAGACCGCGCAAACCGAAATGCCAGGCATCAGCATGCCTTGCGTGACCAGGTCGGTGCCCATCTCGCCCGAACCGATGACGCCAATGCGCACCGGGCGGCCCTCGGCCGCACGCCTGGCGAGATCGCGGGCAAGCCCGGTCAGGGCGACATTGGTCATGCGGGAGCGTCCATGGTTCTTGATTTGGAGGCGGCAATAGCAGGGAATCGCCTCCTTTTGCCAACTAAACCGGCAGTCGGTGGCAATTTCTCGCCAGTCAAAGCAGGCGCAAACGCCCCTGACTGTGGGGGGCGCACGAACCCATGCCAATCGTACGATTGGTCGAGCGAGGCGTTACACCACTCTGAAGTAGCTGGTCATTCCCGATTTCTGGTGCTCGATGATGTGGCAGTGCAGCAGCCAGTCTCCGGGACTGTCGGCGACGAAGCCCAGGCTCACCTTCTCGTTGGGCTGGATGAGATAGGTATCGGAGATCAATGGCTGAACCGGGCGCGTCGAGGACGACAGCACCTTGAAGCTAATGCCGTGCAAGTGCATCGGATGGGATTGCGGCGTCAGGTTCTCCATGTCGATGACATAGCTGCCTCCGAGCTTCAACTCGGCCAGTGGCGCGGTCGGATCCGATGTATCGCCTGACCACGGCACCTTGTTGATCGCCCAGAAGCTGTAGCCAAGTGAACCACAGATGCCGTCGCTCGGGATGTTTTCCGCCGTGGCGCTGAGCGCCAGGGGAATATGCTCGGCAGCGGCGAGATCCACCTCCTTCACCGGATTGACCTCCAGCGGTGCAACGTCACGAATGTCCCGCTTGAGCGAGCTTCCAGTCGCGCGCAGGGTCGCAAGCACCTTTGGCTTGGTACCCCTGACATCTCGCAGGCTCACGATAGCCCCCTCGTCGTCGGGCATGCGTATGGCGAGTTCCATGCGCTGGCCGGGCCCAAGCAGCAAGGCATCGGGTGAAAAACGCTGCGGCACCGGATTGCCGTCCAGCGCAATGACTGTCGCCTCAGCGCCGTCGACGCGAAAGGCATAGATCCTCGTGACGTCGGTGATGGCGACCCGCAGCCGCACCAGGCCGCCAGCCAGCGCGTCATATTGCGGCTGATCGAGCCAGTTGGCGGTACGCACCGTGCCGTATGTGCCGGTTCTCGCGGCATCGCGCGGCCGGAACTGCTCGATGAACTGGCCGTCGTCGCCGAGACGCCAGTCGCGCAGATTGAGGACCACCTCGGAATCGAATTTCGGATCGCCCGGATGCTCGACCACGATCACGCCTGTAAGGCCGCGACCGATCTGGGTCAGCGTGTTGCAGTGCGGGTGGTACCAGAAGGTGCCAGCGTCGGGCGGCGTGAACGCATAGTCGAAATGATCGCCGGTGTAGACGTAAGGCTGGACCAGGAACGGAACGCCGTCCATCTTGTTTGGTACGCGAATACCGTGCCAGTGGATCGTCGTCGGATCGTCAATCGCGTTGACAAGGCGCGCGGCGAAGGGCTCGCCTTTTCTCATCCTGAGCACAGGGGGCATTCCGGCGTCGCCATAGGTCAGCACGTCCCTGGTCTGGCCGACATCCATCAGCTTCGCCTGGATCTTCGCTGTCCGCAGCATAACCGGCTCAGGGCCGGCGGCAGCCCAGCCGCCAAACTTCATTGCCGAGAGCCCGATCCCACTCGCTCCGGCGACCGCGGCAGTTTTCAAAAGTCCGCGGCGCGTGAGTACGGTCATCTAGCGCTCCAACTGCAAGGACGGCTGGGATTTATCGCCGCCTTGGATCACGGGCGGACAACCAGCGCAGACGCGGATATTGGCACATCGTGCCTTGATGATGCCATGCGACGCGATGACATTTGCTAGTGGGAGGGCTGCTAGTGGGAGGGCGTGAGCCGCGATCGGACTTGGTGAGAATCAGGCACATATCAACCCAGCATGCGGCGCTTTGGCGTCAGTGCGGTTTGGCCGCAAGACTTGCAGGCTTTCCGACGATCCTACGCCCTATCCACGTTTGCCAGGAAGCGGGCGAAGATCGGATCGAAGCAGCCGTTGCCATGCCCGCCGTCATTGCCACTGGGACCAGCAAGGAGTGACATAGCCAAACGAGACAATGTCGCGCCTTCGGCGATGCCATTGGCGCCTTTCTATCAGTCGTCCGCCACTGCATGCGTCCACATGTTTATGTTCTTGTCTGCTAATTTAGGGTATGGAAATTTGTTCAACATTCGAGCATATGATGGAGTATGCTGTCCATATCGCGGACAGCCTATTTCACTCAAGTCCTCCCCCCATGGCGGGGCTGGTTGGTTACGTTCGCGGCAGGAGTTTCGACGAGCGCTCTCCTGCCAGAGTCAAAAAGGAGAAGCAAAATCGGCTTGCGCTTCATGATCCTCGACAATCTATTCCTCTAGATAGATTGCAGAGGTGGCGAGGGGCTTAACGGAAGCAGCCCCGACACCTCATGATTGAACTCCCCGGCGCAAAGCCAATCGTGAAAGCCGCGCAGGTGATTGTAGCCAAGAAACCGTGATCAAGGCGGGCATTGCCCCATGGCCCCATGTTCATGGCGTTATTTTCCAGTTACCCGATTCAAGCTCGGCGCAATTCTGCTTGCATAGGCCATTCTGTTGCATTTTATCTTTTTATGCCGTCCGCCCTACGCGCAGCCGTGGCGGGTTTTATTTATGTGATATTTTTGGCACATTGCGGAAACTTATCGCCCGGATTCGACCTTGAGATTGGGCCAAATCAATAAAAGTACACGCATTCCGTGAAATTATTGCATAATTGGTCAAAGCTGGGTGTCAAACTCTGGTGGCCGGGGTGTCAAACTCGGGTTGGCGTTTAACAAGACGCGGGAAACGTTGGGGTGGGGTAAATGAACACGACTACTGTGTCGACCATAGGTAAGCGCCTTGGTCTTCTGATGGCTGCTACGGTGCTGACTTGCGGGAGTGCTCATGCGCTCACCCTCAAGGAGGCGATGGCCGTTGCGGTTGAATCCAATCCCGAGATTGGCCAGGCGATTGAAAACCGCGAAGCCATCGAATTCGAGTTGCGGCAGGCCAAGGGCCTTTATCTTCCCAGCGTCGATGTCGAGGCATCGGCCGGAGTTCGCCGCCTCGACAATTCGTCCCGGCGAGCGCTCTCCATAGAAGATGACGCACTCTATCCGGCGGAAGCCGATGTCGTTGTTACACAGACGCTTTATGACAACGGAGCTCGGCGGGCGGAGCTCAATCGCCAAGCGTCGCGCGTTGACGGAGCCTCGTTCCGGGTGTTGGAACGGTCGGAATTTATCGGGCTGTCGGTTGTCCAGGACTATCTCGAATATATGCTACAGGCTTCGATCGTTGCCGAAGCCAAGAAAAATCTGGGCTTCCATCAGGCGATTCTGGGCGACATCCGGCAGGGCATTGCCGGCGGAGCGCTGAACGAAGCCGATCGGCAACAGGCCGAGGAACGGCTGTTTGCCGCCAAGGCCCGCATGCAGGAAGCCACAGAGGAACTGGAAGCCTCCAAGATCCGGTTTTTCAAGACCGTGGGCAAGCCACTGGTCAACGCCTCGAGGCCGGGCGATGTTTCCGCCGCGTTGCCGCGGTCGCTTGACGATGCAATTGGCCTGGCACGTGAAAACAATCCGCGCGTTCACATGGCCAACAGCGATATCGACGCTGCCGCGTCCCTGGTGGACGCCGCCCGGGCAAAATTCGGGCCGTCCGTTGTCGCCGAGGGCCGCGCTCGGGCCGGATATGACATCGATGGCGACAATGGCGACGCCAGCGACATGCAGGCGCGGCTCGTGCTGCGCTGGAACCTGTATCGAGGCGGCATCGACAAGGCCAATGAGCAGGAGCAGATTCGCCGCACCAGCGAACAGCGTCTTGCGATGCATCAGGTGCTGCGGGAAATCGAGGAAGCCGTTCGCACTTCATGGGATCGCCGCTTCCGGCAAGCTGATCTGGCAAAGACCCTGAAGCAGCAGGCCGCCGCGAACGAAAAGCTCGTTTCATCCTATCGCGAGCAGTTCAAGGTTGGCCAGCGTTCGCTGCTCGACGTGCTCGATGCGCAAAACACGCGGTTCAACACGGCGACGCTGGCGGATACCGCATCCTACGCATCGTTGTTCGCCCAATACCGGCTACTGGCCGCGACCGGACAGTTGTTGAAAACGATGAACCTTCAGCCGGCAAAGCAGGCCACGGCCTATGCCCGCACCGAGTTCGCGGCGCCGGAGACGGCTGACACCGAAACCTATGCGCGGACGCCGTCGGAGCAGAAGAATGATCTGCCTTTCGATATCCTCGCCCCGGTCAGGAAGAAGTAAAGCGGAGCAAGGTCCAGCGAGATCCCTTGCGGGCAGATCGTGAACCAGCAACCAAACATCCTGTCCCCAAAAGAGGCGTTCAAGGCCTGCTTCTCAGCCGTTGCCGGGTATCTCGGAAGGCCGAGCGCGGAGACCGTGCTGTTCGCTGGCGTGCCGCTCTCTGACACCCGAATTGAGGTCGACGACATCAGGCATCTTGCCGAGCGCATCGGCTTGGAAGTCACGGAGTTCAGCCACCGCGACTTTCTGAAGGGACGCATCGACCTTCCCGCCATAGTCTTTCGCGTCAGCCAGTTGCCAATCGCCCTGCTCGCTCAAACCGAAGGCGGTGCATTTGTCACCGCGCCCCAGGAAGACGGCCGCACTGCAATCGACAGATCGGAACTCGCTGCCAGCCACATCAGTGGTGGCGTGTCCTTCTCGATAACCTACGCCAACGTCGCCGAGGGCATGACGGTCGGCTCGGCAGCCAAGATCGAGCGGAGACACTGGCTTACGGGAACGATGGGCGCTTTCTGGCGGACCTATTCGAAGGTCGTTCTGGCGGCGGTGTTCATCAATGTGCTGGCGATCGCCTCGCCCATCTTCACGATGAACGTCTACGACAGGATCCTGCCGAACAAGGCAATATCGACACTGTGGGTGCTGGCAATTGGCATTGGCGCCGTCATCCTCTTCGATCTGCTTTTGAAGACCGCCAGGGCTTCCCTCATCGACTATGCCGGGCGCAAGGCGGATCTTCGAATATCGTATCTGCTGTTCGAGAAAGTGCTGAACTCGTCGCTGTCGGCGCGTCCCGGTTCGACCGGTGAATACGCAAACAGGGTCACGCAATATGAGTTCGTCAGAGAGTTCTTCACCTCGAACACCATAAGCGTGTTCATCGACACGGCATTTGTCTTCGTCTTTCTTCTTGTCATCTATGCGATAGGGGGCTGGCTGGTGATCATCCCGGCACTGGCCTTCGTGATGTCCGTCATCGTCGGCCTGATCACCCAGCGACGCATCGGCAAGCGGGTCGCGGCCTCGATGAACGAAGCTTCCCAGCGCCAATCGCTGTTGGTGGAATCCATTTCCACGTTGGAGACAATCAAGTCGCTGCGCGCCGAAGCGTATCTGCTGCGAAAATGGGGAGAGCACTCCAAGAACGCCGCCAACACTTCCGAGAAGATCAAGCAGCTTTCGGCGGCCGCCGGCAACATAACCCAATCCATACAACAGTTGGTGACCGTCGCCCTTGTGGTGGCCGGTGCCTACGCCTTCTCGGAAGGGCATGTTTCGACGGGAGCAATCATAGGCACGGTCATGCTGGCGAGCAGAGCCGTGGCTCCGCTTGGCCAGATCGCCATCACGCTGTCCCGGTTTCGCCAGGCCATGCTCTCGTTGAGAATGGTGAACTCGATCATGGCTCAACCGGAAGACCGACCGGATACGGTGGGTTTCGTCAACCGTCCCATTCGCAACGGCGCCATGGTGTTCAGGAACGTCGGGTTTGTCTATCCAGGCTCGGAAAACGAGGTTTTGACCGGTCTGAATTTCTCGGTGAAGCCGGGTGAGCGGATCGGCATCATCGGTCGCATCGGGTCGGGGAAGACGACGATGGGTCGGCTGATCGGTAGGCTTTTCCTGCCGACCTCCGGTGAGTTGCTGCTGGATGGGATCGATATTCGCCAGTATCACCCGTCAGAGGTTCGCGCCGCGGTCGGCATCGTCGCCCAGGCTGGCGATCTGTTTTCGGGCACCATCAAGGAAAATCTCCTGATGGCATGTCCCGAGGCGAGCGACGAGCAAATCATCGAAGCGGCAAAGGCAGCCGGCGTCGATGATTTCGTCTCACGCCACCCGCGTGGCTACGACATGAATGTCGGCGAGCGCGGCACCAATCTTTCAGGCGGCCAGAGGCAAACGGTAGCGATCGCGCGCCTGTTGCTGACCAAACCGAAAATCGTCTTTCTCGATGAGCCATCGGGCTCGATGGATCTCGCGTCGGAACGCCAGCTGATAAAGCAGCTCAAAGTCGCCTTTGACCGCAACACCACGCTGATCGTCTCCACACACCGCTTCAGCATGCTTGAACTGGCCGACCGCCTGATCGTGATCGAACAGGGCAAGATCGTCGCCGATGGACCAAAAGAACAAGTCATACAGGCGCTGCAGAAAACGAACGCCTGAAAAACAGATTATATTGATATGAATCAATATAATGGGGTTGAGTAAATGCTTACCAAGGAAGATCGGCCGCCGCTCTTTGCGTCGGCGTCCATATTTATCATAGGAGCGCTCTTCGTTGCTTTTGTCGCTTGGGCATCCTTTGCGGAGGTCGATGAGATCGCACGGGGCGACGGCAAGGTCATACCCGCTTCCAAGACGCAGATCATCCAGGCTAGCGAGGCCGGGGTCGTCCAGGAGATTGCAGTGACGATTGGCCAGGTCGTCAAGAAGAATGATCTCATCATTCGCCTGGACAACACGCTCAACACGTCCAGCCTTGGCGAGCAGCAGGCCAAGGCGCGGGCATTGGAAGTGCGCATTGCACGGCTGAAATACGAGCAAAGCGGTAATCTCTCCGGGCCCTTTCCCTGCCCGGAAGACATTCAGACCATCGCCCCGCAAATCTGCGACAACGAACAGAAGCTCCTCATTGCCCGGCGCGGAAACTTCGACAACAAATTGTCCGTTCTCAAGTCGCGCCTCGATCAGCGCGAGAAGGAGCTCGACGAGGCGGTGGCGAATTCCGATCGGCTTACCAAGAATCTGGACATCAGCGACCAGGAAACAAAGCTGGTCGAGGCCATGGTAAAAAAGGGATTGATGGCCAGAACTGAGCAGATCCGGGTCGAGCGGGAGCAGACCGAACTGCGTGGGCAGCTGAACCTTGCTGGCGAAACCATAAAGAAAGCCAAGTCGGCGATCACCGAAGCCCAGCTTCAGGTCGAAGAGCTTGGCCTGCAACTGCAGCAGGAAGCGCTGGACGACCTTACCCAGGCGCTGGCGGATCTTTCCGTGGTGGATGAAACCATCCGCGGGGCAACCGACAAGGTAGCGCGCACCGATATCCGGTCTCCGGTGGACGGGATTGTCAACACGCTGGAACTGAACACGGTCGGCGCCTTCGTCCAGCCTGGCGCCGTCGTGGCTGGCATCGTGCCAACCTCGGAGACCTTGCTGGTAGAGGCGCGGGTTTCGCCACGCGATGTCGCGTTCATCCGCCCCGACCAGGAAGCACTGATCAAAGTCACCGCCTACGATTTTTCGATCTTCGGCGGCATCGAAGGCAAGGTCTCCAATATTACGGCCGACAGCCTTGTCGATCAGAAGACGGGGGAACCCTATTACCAAGTGCGCGTGTCGACGGATAAATCGACACTTGAAAGAGACGGCAAGGCCTATTCGATCATCCCGGGCATGATCTGCTCGGTCGACATCAAGACCGGACGCAAGACGATCCTGACCTATCTCTTGAAGCCTATCAATAAGGCACGTGAGGAGGCGATGAGTGAACGGTAGCGTCAGTACTTATCATCCTGATCGCGAGCGGCTGCTCCCTCCAGCCACGACCGACGATTGCGGGCTCGAATTTCGGGTGGTGGCGCGTGGCGGCATACGGCGCGGCATCCGTCTGGAGCGGGCATTCTGGATGGCGCTGAAGCAGATGGCTGAAAGCAGGAAGTGCACGATCGGCATGCTCATCGATGAGATCGCCGAAAGCCAGACACAGACAGGCAACTTGACATCCGCCATCCGGGTGGCCTGCATACGTGGATTGGCGGACGAAAACCTGACCTTGCGAAGGCTTGCTTCGCTCAATACCATCAACGCCATTCTGGTCGCCTGCCCGTCACCGGCCTTTGCCCTGGCATCGTCGAAGAAGATCCTGACGTTCAATGCGCCGTTCCAGCAGTTGGTCAAGCGTCAATTGCCGATAGCACCGAGCGATGATGCGCGGCACGACCTCAAGCTGGCGCTGGACCTCAATGTGGCGGACATATTCGCGCGTCTTGATGCCAATGGCGAAGCACCGGTGGCCACCGGTTTTGTCATCGGCGCCGGTGACCGTCGGTATCGCGGTCAGTTGAACGCGGTGCGGGCCCCGGTGGTCGAGCCTGAGCTGCTGATGGCGTTCGTCTTCGGCGGCTAGGCCCGCGGACAGGCGTTTACCCTTCCGGCAGGCAACGCACAGCCTTGCCGGAACCCATGGCTAAAAGCCTTCGCCAGGCGCGACGGTGGCGAAACCGCCCTTGATGTCAGCCATCTGGGCTCCGCCCGATTTCGATCCGTGGATCCAGGCCCGGTCCGTACTGAACGAATAGAGCGGAACGTAGTCCGGCAGATCACTATCGCGCACGACGGTGTTGCTGAGACTGTCGAGAATGAAGGTGCCGCTGCCCGTGCTCACCGAAAGGACTGCGTGAAAGAAGCCTCTCTTGCGGTCCTGGAGAACAACCAGAGCCATGCTCTGCGCCGGAATTCCGGCCCTAAGCAGAGCGGTCATCTTGAGGATGGCAAAATCCTCGCAGTCACCGGCTCGCCGCTCGAGAATTTCCGAAGGCTTCGCCCAATAGTCGAGCTTGCCGTAGACGATAATGTCTTTCCTGTAGGCGATCAGGCGATTTACGCTGCTGTTGACGAAGGACAGTTTCTCGCTGAATCCCTTGCCTTGAGCGGCGGAGACCAGGCTGGCAAAAGGCGCGCTCTTGCGCTCGCAGGCGCTGCCTGCCGAGCAGCTGGTGATTGCCTGATAGACAGGGGCCCAGCGAACCGAGACGGGAAAATTGCGCATGGACAAGGCAACCGATCCGAATACGCCTGGAATAATCGACGCCGTCCGCACCGGATCTATCCCGGCATCTCCTTGCGCCACTGACGAGCCGTCGCCGCGATCGGCAACCGCCGGGCCATAGCTCCCGAAAACCATACCGATCCGGTAAGGCGCCGCAGGCTGCCAAGGCCGAGGCCTCGCTAGCGAAACACCGCCGAGGCAGGGCGGCGTCTGGATCGTCTCCAGAGGCGCGGCAGCGGCGAGATCCGTGGAAACGACATTCGCGAATGATGGTCCTGCCAGGCCGACAAGACCGATAGCCAGCAAGAGCACCTTGAACCCGGTTTTTCCCAGGGCTGATTTTTCTTTTTTCATAACGCCCACCTTTGACTGTGGACGCTACCAATCTTGTCTCAAATTATTGGAAAGGAAGGTGGATAAGTTTCTCACAATTGGCTTTATCTATTTTCTATAAAATTTTATTCAATTTTATACTTCTATTTACCAAGAAGGCGGGACCCGCCCTCCGCCAGGTCGGGCACAGGGAAGCGCATACATATCTGGTTATATTATCGTGGTTTACCACGTGTAAAAAAAGCCGATTCATGCATATCGGAATATATGAAACGAACTACGGGAGTGTTGCAAAGCAGAACTGCCCGCTGTCTCTTGCCGGGAAATGCCGGAAGGGGTTTCAGCAATGACGACGCATATCGAGTTGGACAGTTTTTCGGGTTCGGCGGACGAGCATTCCGCGTTCAGTGACCACAACGGTCAGACATCGCCGGCGGAGATCCAGGTGGCGCAAGCAACTTCGGCGCAGCAACCCGCACCAGCAGCGTCCGAACCAGTTCCGGTCGATGTTGGCGGCAGTGCACCTGCCAAGCCGGAAGCGCCGGCGGCACCGGCAGCAGCAAACGCCCCGGCAGGCGCGGTGCCGCATGAATATGTGGCTGACGCCAGCAACGTCGTGAAGCTTCCGTCCAACGTTTCCATCGACAACATCCGCGTCGAGGGCCACAACCTTCTGCTCGAACAGGCCGACGGCTCGGTGATCGTGATCAAGGATGGCGCCTTGAACGTGCCGACCTTCATCATCGGCGACGTCGAGGTGCCGCGCGTTGCCTTGCTGGCGGCGCTCGAGGCTAGCCACGTCGATGTTGCCTTCGGCGCCGACGGTTCCATCTCGGCCGGCCCGGGAGGCCAGACAAGCAGTGCGGGCGGGGACTTCTCCGTCCCCCCCGGCGGCATCGGCGACGGGTTCGGTCTGTCGGCACTCCTGCCCCCGACGGACTTGCAGTTTGGGTTGTTGGACCGGCGTGAGTTGACGGTCGCTCCTTTGGAGAAAGATTCCACTCCCTCGATTGATCTCATAGGCTCGGCAACGGTCTATGAGGCCGGCCTGCCGGCACGCGGCGGCGAGTCCGCCGGCTCGAACGAGGCAGCCAACTCGGAGACCACATCGGGCACGATCGGCTTCACCTCGCCCGACGGCATCCAGACGGTCTCGCTGGGCGGCCATGTGCTGACCGGCGTCGCGCAGACCTTCACCGACGCCACCGGCTCGCTGACGGCAAGCTACGTCTACAACGCGGCCACCGGCGCCGGCACCATCAGCTACTCCTATACGCTGCTCGACAACACCTCCGGCGACAACACCAACGCCAGCTTCGCGGTGGTCGTCACCGACGCCGACGGCGACAGCGCACCGGCC
>NZ_FMXM01000079.1 GCF_900103325.1 Mesorhizobium qingshengii
GGGCTGGCGCTGAAGCTTCTGTCGGTGGTTGAAAAGCACGGTTTGCAGGTGCTGCAGTAGGCATTTTAAAAAACGAATGATAATGCAATCTTATCGTTCGTTTTATGTTACCTACAGGTACAGCGCTTTTTGCCTATTTTCGTTGCCAAACGCGCCGTCATGATTCATCGTGCTTGCAATGATTCTGCGCCCCAAACCCTTTTCTTCTCATTACGCCACGCTTGCCGGCGCCGCTTGGACCGCGCCGATGGCAACGGTGCCGGCCTGGCTGCGCCGCGCCGCGCCGGGTGCGCAAAGTCTTGCGGGCAAAGATGTTGAAGACGTCGCGCTCACCGCTGGCGCCGCCATCGGCGCGCTCGATGCGGTGGTCCGCCGGCAGGAGCGGTGGGCCGGCGCCTGGCGGCAGCGCCTTGCGCTTGCGGCGGCCGCGGTAACGGCAAAGCAGGCGGGCCGCGTCGAAGATGAAGCAGCATTGCGCGATGCGGTGCTGCTCACGCGGCCGGGCGATTTTTTGTCCGTTGGTCCCGCCGGATCGATGCTGCTTGCCTGGCGCCGGCTGGCTGGCACGCCTGCCGAGAAACTGCTGACCGAGGCGAGCATCGGCGCGGTGCTGGATGACCTTGGTCTCCGCCGCGACGAGGACGCAGTCGGCGAACTGGCAGATGATCTTCGACAGCTTTCCGCGAGCATCGGAATGGTCGGCATGCTGACCGGCGCGTTCACGGCCGCCGAAAGGTATGGCCTCGCACGAGCCTTCGGATGTTGGCTCGCCGACGCCCTGCTGGCGCAACGGCTGGGTTGGACGCAGGCCGTGCCGCTGTTGGGCGCCGAAGCGGCCTTGGGAACAAGCGGTCGCGCGCGTCGATCGGCAGCCAGCTCGGTGGCCACAGGCACTGAGACAGATCCTGAGCGTGCGAAAGATCTGCTTGCCGCGCAGGCTCGCGCTGCGTTGCGTGCGATTGATCTGTCCGCTGAGCTCGAGCGCCGCGCGGACCGGCTGCTTGCCGTGGCCCCGAAACTCAGGGCCAAGGCGGCGGACGTCGTCCTGGAAAAGCTGCTCTCTGACGACGCGATCGTCGCCTCGGAACAAATCGCTGGCATGAGTGATCGCGGACTGCGCCGGCTGTTCGACCGTCTGGTCGAACTCGGCGCCGTCCGCGAGCTGTCCGGCCGCCCGACCTTTCGCATCTACGGGCTCTGACGATAATGGTCGAGGCGGCGCGCGCGAGAGGCGGGAAAGGTCGATCAGATGACCGTCGATCAGCTGACCAGCTGTTTGACCGGGAGCTGGATCACCTGCCGCCGGAGGCCCGCTGGCGCGAGTGGATGAACCGCGTCGAGGCGACGATCTTCGCCGCCAGTGAACCGGTCGACCGCGAAACGCTCGCCCGCGTCGTCGGCAAAAGCTGCAGCATTGATCTGCTCATCGACGACATCCGCGAGGAATTGCGCGGCCGGCCCTACGACCTGGTCGCCGTCGCCGGCGGTTTTCGGCACCTGACTCGGCCGGCCTATGCCGACGCCATCCGCTGTGCAATCGGCGGTAACGAGCGCGCTGCCGACCTCACGCAGTCAGAGGTGCTCGTGCTGATGTGCATCGGCTACTTCCAGCCGATCACCCGCGCCGAGTTGTCGTCTTTCTTCGGCAAGGAGATCAGTCGCGATTTTATTGGTCATCTGCGCGGTGCCGGCCTAATCGCTTCGGGCCCGCGCAGCCCGACGCCCGGCGCGCCCTACACCTACGTGACGACAAAAGAATTTCTGCTGGAGTTCGGCCTCGACACTTTGCGCGATCTGCCGGATTTCGAGGCACTCGAGGATGCTGGTCTACTGTCGAAGGAGAAGTTGCTGGCGGGCGACATCATGCCCGACTTTTCCGCCGGACAATAGGGTATCGGAGAAGAGGCGGGCGAATAACCGCGCTGCGTTTGCCTATACCTGATCAATAGATGAATCGCGTGATCTGCCGTGGGGTTCCGGCAGACTCGGCCCAGATCATGTGCTGCTCGTAGCCGTCACACATACAAAGCGCTGGACTTGCGCGACCCGCGCCAAACGATAGCTCGTTCGATCATCGCTTGTAGGCAAACCGAGGGGTCCAGCTCTCTTCGAGGGCAGCATCCTCGTCCTCCTCTTCGCCGGGATCATCCGGCAAGAGTTCGCTGCTGAGCACCGTTAGAGTGTAGCCATATTTTCCAAGCCCGATGACTTCTTCATCAAGGGTCAATCGCCTCGGGCAATCGAACCAATCCTTGAGGTTTGTCTCTGCATTGGCACGCCGCGCATGCAGGACATTTGCGGGGCTCCTATTGAAGCGCAATGTCTCGCTGTCGGGCAAAGGCATCCCTTTTCGCAAGAAGGAAAGCTTGTCCAGATCCTTGAAGGTGTTCGACATAAAAGCGTAGGCAATGTGCTCACCCTGCGAGACGATCACTGCGAGCGGATAAGCGCTGCATTCGGCGGCTCGGATTGCGGCAGCGGTGCATGAGCATCCGGCTTCATCCGCCAGCTTCAGAATGCCGTCTAGGCCGACCTGGTTATTCGACAGAAATTTCCGTGTCAGCGCCGTCGGCATAAGCAACCCGCTCGCGAAATGATCCGCTTCAAGCTCGATTGACGTATTCTGCGTGAAGTCAGCACGGGACATATGCGCCCCGCCCATCGCTATGATCTCTTCCGGGTGACCTGGTAAAAAATAGTGGCCCAGTTCATGGGGTTCCGTTGCAAAGTTTTGTCTGGTCAGAGAATTTGCCAGAGTGGTAGCGACCTCATGCGGCAGCGAGGATTTCGAACTGCTCGGCGAGAGACG
>NZ_FMXM01000081.1 GCF_900103325.1 Mesorhizobium qingshengii
AAACCGAGCCAGGGCGCGGCTCTTTGAGAGGGTGACGTTGCCTCCAGTTTTTATCCAGTTTTGAGTTCGTTTCCGGCGTGGGTTGAAGTGCTCCCCGATTTTGGGCCAGCGGGAGCTGGATTTTCCGGGGTAAAGCTCAGCTCGGCGGGGGTGCCGATGAGCCGTTCATCAGCGAAATCGGCACCTTGTTGCCGATCGCTCTGTGTGGCCGGAACTCGTTATACAACTCGACGACTTAACACCCACGGGACTGGGATTGAACGCGAGCTTTGCTACCCGTGGCATCCGTGGGCCGGGCTGCAGGTCCATACCCATGAAGTGATCAAGAAGGGTGATGTGACGGTTTTCCGCTGCAGCCTTTCCGGCCAAGCGCCGGACCGGTGGCTGGAGGTTCCGGCGTGGATGTTCGACCGATCGGCTAGCATGAGCTGGCGCATCACGGCTGCCGCGCAGGTCGATCTTGCCGTGCTTGTCGCCTTGGCTGAGTTTCTGCGTGACACAGGCGTGCCGTCGCAATCTCAGAGGATCGGCGCAGCATCGGACTCTCACGACTCGAATCGGGGAGAGGTCCATGCCGCGCAAGCCCACGACTTACCAGTTCGATCTGTTCTCCAGGTTGAACGACACCGACACGATGATGGAGGCGCCGCGATGGCAGGCGCTGCCTGTCGAGACGCGTCGGTCAGTGACGAAGCTGATGGTGCGTCTGATCCTCGACCACGTCGGCGGCGATCGCGCCGGGCGACAGGAGGGCGCGGATCATGATGCATGAGAAGATCAGGCCGCACCATCTTGAGCGCAAGGCGATACTGTACGTGCGGCAGTCGTCGGCCCATCAGGTCCTGCACAACCGCGAGAGCAGCACGCTTCAATATGCGATGCGCGATCGCCTGACGGCGCTTGGGTGGTCTCGCGTCGAGACGGTCGATGACGATCTCGGCCGGTCCGCCGCCGGCGGCGTCGCACGCGTCGGTTTCGACCGAATGGTCGCGGAAGTCTGTCTCGGCAAAGTCGGTGCGGTCGCGGCGCGGGAAGTGTCGCGGTTTGCCCGCAACAGCCGCGACTGGCAGCAGCTCATCGAGATGTGCCGCGTCGTCGACACCGTGCTGGTCGACCAGGAGACGGTCTATGCGCCGCGCCAAGGCAACGACCGGCTGCTGCTGGGGTTAAAGGGAAGCCTCAACGAGTACGAACTCGATCTCTTGCGCCAGCGGTCGCTCTCGGCCCGCTACGAGAAGGCACGCCGTGGCGAACTCGTGGTCGCGGCACCTGTCGGCTTCGTAAAGGTCGGGGATCGGCTCGAGAAGGATCCCGACCGCCGCGTGCAAGAGGCGATCATCCTTGTGTTCGACAAGGTCGCCGCGCTCGGCAGCGCCCGTCAGGCCTTGATGTGGTTCCTCGAGCATGGCCTGGATTTGCCCACCAGGCGCAACAACGGCGATGTCATCTGGCGCAGACCCAGCTATGCCACGATCCACCGGATGATCGAGAACCCGATCTACGGCGGCGCCTATGCCTATGGTAGGACTCGTGCCGCGCCGGGATTTGGATCGACAGCCCCTCGGCCGGGCGTTCGTCGCCAAGCCCGGGAGGAATGGCTGGCTCTGATCCCGGGCAGCCATGAAGGTTACGTCAGTTGGGAACGAGCGGAGGCAATCCGCACAATGGTGAGCGACAACGTGCCAACGGGCCGGCATCACGGAGCACCGAAGCATGGCGATGCATTGCTCGCCGGGCTTGTCCGGTGCCGCCGCTGCGGCCGCAAGCTCACGGTGCGATACACGGGTATCAAGCACAACATCCCGCGCTATTCCTGCTGGCGGGGCCTGCTGGACAATGGCGAACCGCGCTGCATCGCCTTCGGCGGACTTCGCGTCGATGACGCTATTGAAGAGGCCCTTCTGCGGGTCGTCGAGCCCGGCGCGGTCGCGGCTGCCGCCGAGGCCGAAGCGCAGGCAGCCAATCGCCGCGACCAGGTTCGGGACGCTCTCAGTCGCGATCTGGAGGCTGCACGCTACGCCGCCGACCGGGCTTTCCGGCAATATGACGCGGCCGACCCCGAGAACCGGCTGGTCGCTGCCGAACTGGAGATGCGGTGGAACCGTGCCCTCGCACATGTCGGCGAGATCGAGGGCAAGATCGCCACACATGATACCGCAAGGGCGAAGCCGTCGCCTGTGTTGACGATGGACCTTGGCGCGCTGGCCGCGAACCTCCACAGCGTCTGGGCGGCACCGACGACAGATGCGCGGCTCAAGAAGCGCATCGCGCGTACCGTCATTCAGGAGGTGATCGCCGATATTGATGATGAAGCCTCC
Organism: Mesorhizobium qingshengii; assembly: GCF_900103325.1. Lineage (GTDB taxonomy): Bacteria > Pseudomonadota > Alphaproteobacteria > Rhizobiales > Rhizobiaceae > Mesorhizobium > Mesorhizobium qingshengii. The sequence continues at coordinate 2,319 of NZ_FMXM01000081.1, forward strand.
GAGATCGTGCTGCTGATCCACTGGATCGGCGGGGTTCACACTGAACTGCGCTTGCCGAAGCGGCGCCGCGGACAACGCACCAGCACCTCCGCCGACATCATCGCCGCCATGCGGCAACTGGTACTGATCGCCAGCGACGATCAGATTGCCGGCATTCTCAACCGCAACAGCCTGGTGACCGGGCATGGCAATCGCTGGACGCGCGAACGGGTCACGGCGCGCGCACCGGTCGCATCACAAGATTCCGGTCTTCCGGCCGGCGCCGGAGGGCAACGAACCGTGGCTCAACCTGAACAAGGCC
>NZ_FMXM01000022.1 GCF_900103325.1 Mesorhizobium qingshengii
CGTGCCGATCGCCATGGAAGAGAAGCTGCGCTTCGCCATCCGTGAAGGCGGCCGCACCGTCGGTGCCGGCATCGTCGTCACCATCAAAGAGTAATTTGGACTTAAACCGATCTGTCGCGGGCGCAGGATATGCCCGCGCCGCGCCAGAACAAGGAAGTGACGCATGAACGGACAGAATATCCGCATCCGCCTGAAGGCGTTTGATCACCGCGTGCTCGACGCCTCGACAAAGGAAATCGTGTCGACGGCCAAGCGCACCGGTGCCAACGTCCGCGGCCCCATTCCGCTGCCGACGCGGATCGAAAAGTTCACGGTCAACCGGTCGCCTCACGTCGACAAGAAGAGCCGCGAGCAGTTCGAGATGCGCACGCACAAGCGTCTGCTCGACATCGTCGATCCGACCCCGCAGACGGTCGATGCTTTGATGAAGCTCGATCTGGCCGCCGGTGTGGACGTCGAGATCAAGCTCTAAGGGAATGAGAGCGCGGTAAGGGGCGGTGCCCCTGGCCCGGAACTCTAAAGGAATTGAACCGATGCGTTCAGGTGTGATTGCAAAGAAGGTGGGAATGACCCGCATCTATAACGATGCCGGGGAACATGTTCCCGTCACCGTTCTCCAGATGGAGAACTGCCAGGTCGTGGCGCAGCGCACGCAGGAGAAGAATGGCTACACCGCCGTTCAGCTCGGCGTTGGCCTTGCCAAGGTGAAGAACACGTCGAAGGCGATGCGCGGCCATTTCGCGACCGCTTCCGTCGAGCCGAAGGCGAAGGTCGCCGAATTCCGCGTCTCCGCGGACAACATGATCGATGTCGGCGCCGAGATCACTGTCGAGCACTTCGTTCCCGGCCAGAAGGTCGATGTGACGGGCACGACGATCGGCAAGGGCTTCCAGGGCGTCATCAAGCGCCACCACATGGGTGGTGGCCGCGCGACCCACGGTAACTCGGTATCGCACCGTACCCACGGTTCGACCGGCCAGCGCCAGGACCCCGGCAAGGTGTTCAAAGGCAAGCATATGGCTGGCCACATGGGCGACACCCGCGTAACCACGCAGAATGTCGAGATCGTTTCGACCGACGCCGATCGCGGCCTGATCCTGATCCGCGGTGCGGTTCCCGGATCGAAGGGCGCCTGGATCCTGGTCCGCGATGCGGCCAAGGTGGCACTGCCGGCCAATGCGCCGAAGCCCGCCGCGATCCGCCCAGTTGCGGCAGCTGCTAAGAACGAGGCTCCGGCCACAGAGGGAGCGGAATAATGGATCTCAAGATCACAACGCTTGGCGGCAAGGACGCCGGCAAGGTGAAACTCTCCGAGGAGATTTTCGGCCTTGATCCGCGCGAGGACATTCTGCAGCGCGTCGTGCGCTGGCAGCTCGCCAAGAAGCAGCAGGGCACGCACAAGGCCAAGGGCCGCGCCGAGATCGCGCGCACCGGCGCCAAAATGTACAAGCAGAAGGGTACGGGCCGCGCTCGTCACCATTCGGCACGCGCTCCGCAGTTCCGCGGCGGTGGCAAGGCCCACGGCCCGGTCGTCCGCAGCCACGAGCACGATCTGCCGAAGAAGGTTCGCGCGCTCGGCCTCAAGCATGCCCTCTCGGCCAAGGCCAAGAGCGCGTCGATCATCATCATCGACGAGCTGAAGCTGACCGAGGCCAAGACGAAGGCGCTCATCGCGAATTTCGCGACGCTGGGTCTGAGCAACGCCCTGGTGATCGGCGGCGCCGAGCTTGACAAGAACTTCAAGCTGGCCGCGACGAACATCCCGAACATCGACGTGCTGCCCATCCAGGGCATCAACGTCTACGACATTCTGCGCCGCGGCACGCTGGTCCTTTCGAAGGCCGCCGTCGAGGCTCTCGAGGAGCGCTTTAAATGACCGACCTTCGTCACTACGACGTGATCGTCAGCCCGGCGATCACCGAAAAGTCGACCATGGCTTCCGAGCAGAACCAGGTCGTCTTCAACGTCGCCAAGAAGGCGTCGAAGCCGGAAATCAAGGCTGCCGTCGAAGCGCTGTTCGGCGTCAAGGTGATGGCCGTGAACACGCTTGTCCGCAAGGGCAAGATCAAGCGCTTCCGCGGCACGATCGGCCGCCAGAGCGACGTCAAGAAGGCGATTGTGACGCTGGCCGACGGCCAGTCGATCGACGTCGCGACGGGTCTCTGAGCAAGGCCGCGAGGACAGAACAATGGCACTGAAAAAATTCAACCCGGTAACGCCGAGCACCCGCCAGCTGGTCATCGTCGACCGCTCGGGCCTCTACAAGGGCAAGCCCGTCAAGGGCCTGACCGAAGGCCTGACCAAGTCGGGCGGCCGCAACAACCACGGTCGCATCACCGCCCGCTTCATCGGTGGTGGTCACAAGCGTTCGTACCGCATCATCGACTTCAAGCGCCGCAAGTTCGACGTCGTCGGCACGGTCGAGCGCATTGAATACGATCCGAACCGCACCGCTTTCATCGCGCTCATCAAGTACGACGATGGCGAGCTGTCCTACATCATCGCTCCGCAGCGTCTGGCTCCCGGCGACAAGATCGTGTCCGGTGAATCGGTTGATGTGAAGCCGGGCAATGCGATGCCGCTGGCTTCGATGCCGGTCGGCACGATCGTCCACAACATCGAGCTGAAGCCGGGCAAGGGTGCCCAGGTTGCCCGTTCGGCAGGCGGTTATGGCCAGCTGGTCGGTCGCGACCAGGGCATGGCGATCCTGCGCCTCAACTCGGGCGAGCAGCGTGTCGTTCACGGCTCCTGCATGGCCACCGTCGGCGCCGTGTCCAATCCGGACCATGGCAACATCAACGACGGCAAGGCCGGTCGCACGGTTTGGCGCGGCAAGCGTCCGCACAATCGCGGCGTGACCATGAACCCGGTCGACCATCCGCACGGCGGTGGTGAAGGCCGCACCTCGGGTGGCCGTCATCCGGTCAGCCCCTGGGGCAAGCCGACCAAGGGCAAGAAGACGCGGTCCAACAAGGCGACCGACAAGTTCATCCTGCGCTCGCGCCATCAGCGCAAGAGCTAAGAAGAGGTAACGCCAAGTGACTCGTTCGATTTGGAAAGGCCCCTTCATTGACGGCTACCTTCTCAAGAAGGTGGACAAGGTTCGTGAAGGTGGTCGCAATGAGGTGATCAAGATGTGGAGCCGTCGCTCCACCATCCTGCCGCAGTTCGTCGGCTTCACCTTCGGTGTCTACAACGGCCAGAAGCATGTTCCCGTCTCGGTGAATGAGGACATGGTCGGTCACAAGTTCGGTGAATTCGCTCCGACCCGGACCTACTACGGTCACGGCGCGGATAAGAAGGCGAAGAGGAAATAATCATGGGCAAGGCCAAAGCTCCGCGCAGGCTTGCTGACAACGAAGCGCGCGCCGTGTTGCGCACGATCCGTATCAGCCCGCAGAAGCTGAACCTGGTTGCCGCGCTCATCCGCGGCAAGAAGGTCGCGACAGCGCTATCCGACCTCGAATTCTCGGCCAAGCGGATTTCCGGCACGGTCAAGAAGACGCTGGAATCGGCCATCGCCAACGCGGAAAACAACCACGACCTCGACGTCGATGCGCTGATCGTGGCGGAAGCCTATGTCGGCAAGTCCATCGTCATGAAGCGGTTCCATGCCCGTGGACGTGGTCGCGCCAGCCGTATCGAGAAGCCGTTCTCGCACCTCACGATCGTTGTTCGTGAAGTCGAAGAAAAAGGGGAGGCCGCATAATGGGCCAGAAAGTCAATCCGATCGGTCTTCGCCTTGGCATCAACCGCACCTGGGATTCGCGCTGGTTCGCGAACACCGGCGAGTACGGCAAGCTGCTGCATGAGGACATCAAGATCCGCAAGTATCTTGAGAAGGAACTCAAGCAGGCCGCGATCTCGAAGGTCGTGATCGAGCGTCCGCACAAGAAGTGCCGCGTCACCATCCATGCCGCGCGTCCGGGCCTGATCATTGGCAAGAAGGGCGCTGACATCGAGAAGCTTCGCAAGAAGCTGATGGAGATGACGAAGTCCGAGACGCACCTCAACATCGTTGAAGTGCGCAAGCCGGAGATCGACGCGACCTTGGTCGCCCAGTCGATCGCCCAGCAGCTCGAACGCCGCATCGCGTTCCGCCGCGCCATGAAGCGTGCCGTTCAGTCGGCGATGCGCCTCGGTGCCGAGGGCATCCGCATCAACTGCGCCGGCCGTCTTGGCGGCGCCGAGATCGCGCGCATGGAATGGTACCGTGAAGGCCGCGTGCCGCTGCATACGCTGCGCGCCGATGTCGACTACGGCACGGCCGAGGCACATACGGCGTACGGCATCTGCGGCGTCAAGGTCTGGGTGTTCAAGGGCGAGATCCTCGAGCATGACCCGATGGCTTCGGAGCGTCGCGCCACTGAAGGCGACAATGCGCATGGCGGTGGTGGTGATCGCGAACGCGGTCGTCGTCGCGAAAACGCCTGAGACATTTAGGAATTTGGAGTTAGAACGATGCTGCAGCCAAAGCGCACAAAGTTCCGCAAGCAGTTCAAGGGCCGTATCCATGGTACCGCAAAGGGCGGCACCAATCTGGATTTCGGTGGTTTCGGGCTGAAGGCGCTTGAGCCGAACCGCGTCACCGCGCGTGAGATCGAGGCGGCCCGCCGCGCGATCACTCGCGAAATGAAGCGCGCTGGTCGCGTCTGGATCCGTATTTTCCCGGACGTGCCGGTCACTTCGAAGCCGACCGAAGTTCGTATGGGTAAGGGCAAGGGCGCGGTCGACTACTGGGCGGCGCGCGTCAAGCCGGGCCGCATCATGTTCGAGATCGACGGCGTCAATGAAGAAACCGCCCGTGAGGCACTGCGTCTCGGCGCGGCCAAGCTCTCGGTCAAGACGCGCTTCGTGCAGCGCATCGCAGAATAAGGACGGGCTGATCATGAAAGCCGAAGACATCCGGACCAAGACCCAGGACCAGCTGACCGACGACCTGGCCAGCCTGAAGAAGGAGCAGTTCAACCTGCGCTTCCAGAAGGCCACCGGCCAGCTCGAGAAGACCGCACGCGTGAGGCAGGTCCGCAAGGACATCGCGCGTATCAAGACCATCGCTGCGGAAAAGTCCGCGGCTAAGAAGGCTTAAGGACGAAAACCATGCCAAAGCGCATTCTGCAGGGCACCGTCGTCAGCGACAAGAACGAGAAGACGGTTGTCGTCAAGGTCGAACGGCGCTTCACGCATCCCGTGATGAAGAAGACCGTGCGCATGACCAAGAAGTACAAGGCGCACGACGAAAACAACGCCCACAAGGTTGGCGATCAGGTATTCATCCAGGAATCGAAGCCGATTTCCAAGGATAAGCGCTGGATCGTCGTGTCTTCGGACCAAGCGTAAACAAACGAATTTTGGACAGACCGGGGAGGGGCTTTGAGCCCGTCCCGTTAGAAAAGAAGAAGGCGGCCAGTCATGATTCAGATGCAAACAAACCTCGACGTCGCGGATAATTCCGGCGCCCGTCGTGTCATGTGCATCAAGGTGCTGGGCGGCTCGAAGCGGAAATATGCTTCCGTGGGCGACATCATCGTGGTGTCGATCAAGGAAGCCATTCCGCGCGGCCGCGTGAAGAAGGGCGATGTGATGAAGGCGGTCGTGGTTCGCACGGCCAAGGACATCCGCCGCCCGGACGGCAGCGTGATCCGTTTCGACAAGAACGCGGCCGTTCTCGTCGACAACAAGAAAGAGCCGATCGGCACGCGTATCTTCGGACCAGTTCCGCGCGAACTCCGCGCCAAGAACCACATGAAGATCATCTCGCTCGCGCCTGAAGTGCTGTAAGGAGCCGGACCAATGCAAAAGATTAGAAAAGGCGACAAGGTCGTCGTGCTGGCCGGCAAGGACAAGGGCCGTTCGGGCGAAGTCCTCTCGGTACAGCCGAAGGAAGACACCGCGCTGGTGCGCGGCGTCAACATGATCCGTCGTCACCAGAAGCAATCCCAGTCCCAAGAGGGCGGGATCATAACCAAGGAAGCGCCGATCCAGCTGTCGAACATCGCGCTGGCCGACCCCAAGGATGGCAAGCCGACCCGCGTCGGCTTCATCTTCCAGAAGGACGGCAAGAAGGTGCGCGTCGCCAAGCGCTCGGGAGAAGTCATCAATGGCTAAGGCTCAATCCAAGCAGGCGACTGCCCAGAACACGCCGCGTCTCAAGCAGGTCTACAACGAGACCATTCGCAAGGCGCTGCAGGAGCAGTTCGGCTACGAGAACGAGATGCAGGTTCCGCGCATCGACAAGATCGTGCTGAACATGGGCGTCGGCGAAGCGACCGGCGACTCGAAGAAGCCTTCGATCGCCGCCGAGGACCTGGCGATGATCGCCGGCCAGAAGGCCGTCGTCACCCGCGCTCGCAACTCGATCGCCGGCTTCAAGGTCCGCGAAAAGATGCCGATCGGCGCCAAGGTCACGCTGCGCAAGGAACGCATGTACGAGTTCCTCGACCGCCTCGTGAACATCGCACTGCCACGCGTCCGCGACTTCCGCGGGCTGAATCCGAAGAGCTTCGATGGCCGTGGCAACTACGCCATGGGCATCAAGGAACACATCGTGTTCCCGGAGATCAACTACGACAAGGTTGATCAGATCTGGGGCATGGACGTCATCGTTTGTACGACTGCGAAGACGGACGACGAAGCCAGGGCATTGCTCAAGGCCTTCAACTTCCCCTTCCGCCAGTAACGGCAGCGAGAAAAGGAAAAATCTGAAATGGCAAAGACCAGCTCAGTCGAGAAGAACAACAGGCGCCGCAAGCTTGCCGACCAGTACGGTCCCAAGCGTGCAGCCCTCAAGGCGATCATCATGGATCAGTCCAAGCCGATGGAGGAGCGCTTCCGCGCTCAGCTCAAGCTTGCCGCCTTGCCGCGCAACTCGGCCAAGATCCGCATCCGTAACCGCTGCGAAGTCACCGGCCGTCCGCGCGCCTACTATCGCAAGCTCAAAGTATCGCGCATCGCGCTTCGTGATCTCGGCAACAACGGCCAGATCCCGGGCCTGGTCAAGTCGAGCTGGTAAGGAGGACATAACATGTCATTGAGCGATCCTCTCGGCGATATGCTGACCCGCATCCGCAACGCCTACGGCCGCAAGAAGTCGAGTGTTTCGACGCCGGCTTCGCGTCTGCGCACCCGCGTCCTCGACGTGCTGAAGGCTGAAGGCTACATCCGCGACTACAGCCAGACCGATTTCGACAACGGCAAGTCCGAGATCGAAATCGAGCTGAAGTATTTCGACGGTGCACCGGTGGTGCGCGAAATCGCCCGCGTCTCGAAGCCTGGCCGCCGCGTCTATGTTTCGGCCAAGTCGATCCCGCACGTCGCCAACGGCCTCGGCATCGCCATCCTTTCGACACCGAAGGGCGTGATGGCCGACCACGAAGCACGCGAACAGAACGTCGGCGGTGAAATCCTCTGCCAGATCTTCTGATCTGGCGTGTGACCGGCAAAATCGGAATCCGGTTTTCGGGATCATGCCCGAAGACAGAGACCTGAAACAAGAGAAGTGACGAGGACAACAAAATGTCTCGTATTGGAAAGAAACCCGTTTCGCTGCCGCAGGGCGTGACCGCGACCGTCAACGGCCAGACCGTGACGGCGAAGGGCCCCAAGGGCGAGCTGAAGTTCGTGGTGAACGAAGAAGTCCTGGTCAAGATGGAAGGCAGCGAGATCGCTGTCCAGCCGCGCGACCAGACCAAGACGGCCCGCTCCAAGTGGGGTATGTCGCGCACGCAGATCGTCAACATCCTGCAGGGCGTCAAGGACGGTTTCGAGAAGAAGCTCGAGATCACCGGCGTCGGCTATCGCGCCGCCATGCAGGGCAAGAACCTGCAGCTGGCCCTTGGCTTCAGCCATGATGTCGTTTACGAGACCCCGGCTGGCATCACGATCACTGTGCCGAAGCCGACGGAAATCACCGTGACCGGCATCGACAAGCAGCAGGTCGGCCAGGTTGCCGCCGAGATCCGCGAATATCGCGGTCCTGAGCCCTACAAGGGCAAGGGTGTCCGCTACGCTGGCGAGAAGATCGTCCGCAAGGAAGGCAAGAAGAAGTAGTGGGCTTGGCCCCGAAAAGTTGAGACTTTTCGGAGAGGACCAAGCTAAAGAGATGTAACGCCGCGGGGAGCGGTCGCGGGAGGCGCTTTCGCCTACCGCATAGGGCGGCCCCCGTTTTTTGAAGGCAAGGAACTATCATGGCTACCAAGGAATCCATCCAGCGCCGCGCGCAGCGCGTCCGCCGTCAGATCAAGAAGGTCGCCGGTGAGCGCCCGCGTCTGTCGGTCCACCGCACGTCGAAGAACATCTATGTGCAGGTCATCGACGACGCCAAGGGCCACACCATCGTCGCAGCCTCGACGCTCGAGAAGGACCTCAAGGGTTCGCTCAAGACCGGCGCCGACACCGCCGCCGCTGCCGCGATCGGCAAGCTGATCGCCGAGCGCGCCACCAAGGCTGGCGTCAAGGAAGTCGTCTTCGACCGCGGCGCCTACATCTATCACGGCCGCGTCAAGGCGCTCGCCGAGGCTGCCCGGGAGGGTGGTCTGAGCTTCTAAGCATGATCCCGAAAAGTTGCAGACTTTTCGGATAGAGATCATGCGAAGGGAAAAATGACTTTCGCCCCCGGTGACCCACAGAGGTGCCGGATCTTATCAGCAACCGTGCTTCCGGAAAAAAACAAGGAACAGGATATGGCACAGGAACGTAGGGATGGCGGCCGCGGCCGCGATCGTGAAGAACGCGATGACGGCATGGTGGACAAGCTCGTCCACATCAACCGCGTCGCCAAGGTCGTCAAGGGCGGCCGTCGCTTCGGTTTTGCAGCACTCGTCGTCGTCGGCGACCAGAAGGGCCGTGTCGGCTTCGGTCACGGCAAGGCGCGCGAAGTGCCGGAAGCTATCCGCAAGGCAACTGAATCGGCCAAGCGCGACATGATTTTCGTGCCGCTGCGCTCAGGCCGCACGCTGCACCACGACGTCGAGGGGCGTTGGGGCGCTGGCCGTGTTCTGCTGCGCGCCGCCAAGCAAGGTACCGGCATCATCGCCGGTGGCCCGATGCGCGCTGTCTTCGAGACGCTCGGCATGCATGACGTGGTCGCCAAGTCGATGGGTTCGTCGAACCCCTACAACATGGTTCGCGCCACGTTCGACGCGCTGAAGAGCCAGATGCATCCCAAGGATGTGGCTGCTGCGCGCGGCATCAAGTATTCGACCCTTCAGGCCCGCCGCGGCACCGCCGTTGCGGCTGAAGAATAGTCGACGCTGACCAGGGATTTTGACCATGGCCAAGAAAGCAACCAAGACCATCACCGTTGAGCAGATCGGTTCGCCGATCCGCCGTCCGAAGGAGCAGCGCGCGACGCTGGTCGGGCTCGGCCTCAACAAGATGCACAAGCAGCGCACGCTGGAAGATACGCCCTCCGTGCGCGGCATGATCGCCGCCGTCCAGCATCTCGTCCGCGTCGTGGACGAGGGCTGAGCCAAAGCGCAGGAGAACTCAGATGAAACTCAACGATCTGCGTGACAAGGACGGCGCGACGCATTCCAAGAAGCGTCTCGGCCGCGGCATCGGCTCCGGCTCCGGCAAGACCGGTGGTCGCGGCGTCAAGGGCCAGAAGGCGCGCTCCGGCGTTGCCATCAACGGCTTCGAGGGTGGCCAGATGCCGCTCTATCGGCGTCTGCCGAAGCGCGGCTTCAACAACATCTTCGCCAAGAGCTTCACCGTTGTGTCGCTGGCCCGTATCCAGGTCGCCCTCGACGCCAAGAAGCTCGATGCCAAGGCAACCGTGACGGCTGAATCGCTCGTTGCTGCCGGCGTCATTCGCCGCGTCAAGGACGGCGTGCGCATCCTCTCCGACGGCGAGATCAAGGCGAAGCTCGCCTTTGACGTTGCGGGCGCCTCCAAGGCCGCGATCGAGAAGATCGAAAAGGCCGGTGGTTCGGTCAAGCTGCCGGAAAAGGCAGCTGCCGAGTAACGGCAATTTGAAGCGCGATCGGCAAGAGTGGGAACCGTTTTTGCTCACGATTGCGCTTTGATCTGCTCAATTAGGCGGCCGCGTCAACGCGGCCGCTTGCATGTTTAGAGCCCGGAGCTTATCTCGTGAGCTTCGGTGAAACGCACCGCCTGACCTTCGGGCCATCAAGCGTTACCAAGCGGAGAATCAGGCATGGCTTCGGCTGCTGAACAACTAGCCTCGAATCTGAATTTCTCGGCCTTCGCCAAGGCGGAGGACCTGAAGAAACGCATCTGGTTCACCATCGGCGCGTTGCTCGTCTATCGCCTCGGCACGTATATTCCGCTTCCCGGCATCAATCCCGACGCCTTCGCGCAGGCCTTCTCCTCGCAGAGCAAAGGTGTGCTCGGCATGTTCAACATGTTCGCCGGCGGTGCCGTGCAGCGCATGGCGATCTTCGCGCTGGGCATCATGCCGTACATTTCCGCCTCCATCATCATGCAGCTGATGACCTCGGTCATCCCTTCGCTGGAAGCGCTGAAGAAGGAAGGCGAGCAGGGCCGCAAGGTCATCAACCAGTATACGCGCTACGGCACCGTGCTTTTGGCGCTGGTTCAGGCCTATGGCATTTCTGTGGGCCTGGAGAACGGCAACGGCATCGTCAATGATCCCGGCATGTTCTTCCGCCTCTCGACCGTCGTCACACTGGTCGGCGGCACCATGTTCCTGATGTGGCTCGGCGAGCAGATCACCGCGCGCGGCATCGGCAACGGCATTTCGCTGATCATCTTCTCCGGTATCGTCGCCGGCCTGCCGCGCGCCATTTCCGGCACGCTTGAGCTTGGCCGCACCGGCGCCTTGTCGACCGGCCTCATCCTGGCGATCATCGTCTTGGCCATCGTCGTCATCGCCCTCATTGTGTTCTTCGAGCGTGCCCAGCGTCGCCTGCTGATCCAGTATCCGAAGCGTCAGGTCGGCAACCGGATGTTCCAGGGCGACACCTCGCATCTGCCGCTGAAGCTCAACACCTCAGGCGTCATTCCGCCGATCTTCGCCTCGTCGCTGCTGTTGCTGCCGGCCACCGTCGCCGGCTTCTCGCAGACGACCAACATGCCGGCCTGGGCGAGCACCATCCTGGCTTCGCTCGGCCACGGTCAGCCGCTTTACATGGCATTCTATGCGGCGATGATCGTGTTCTTCGCTTTCTTCTATACTGCGATTGTCTTCAACCCGAAGGACACCGCCGACCAGCTCAAGAAGCATTCGGGCTTCATCCCGGGCTATCGTCCGGGCGAGCGCACCGCCGATTACATCGATTACGTTCTCACCCGCATCACCGTCGTCGGCGCCATCTATTTGGTGCTGGTGTGCCTGCTGCCGGAGTTCCTGATCTCGGCGACTGGCGTACCATTCTACCTTGGTGGCACATCGCTTCTGATCGTGGTCAGTGTCACGCTCGATACGGTTGCGCAGATTCAGGGACACCTGATCGCGCACCAGTATGAAGGCCTGATCAAGAAGTCGAAGCTGCGCGGGGGGAAGAAAGCCAGATGAGGTTGATTTTGCTTGGGCCGCCAGGGGCGGGCAAGGGGACACAAGCACAAAGACTGGTAGAAAAACACGGCATACCCCAGCTTTCGACGGGCGACATGCTGCGTGCTGCCGTCCAGGCCGGTACCGAAGTCGGCAAGCGCGCCAAGGCGGTGATGGATGCCGGTGAACTGGTGTCCGATGCCATCGTCAATGCGATCGTCGCCGAGCGTATCGATCAGGCCGATTGCGCGAAGGGGTTCATCCTCGACGGATATCCGCGAACCCTGGTTCAGGCGGACGCGGTGGAAGCAATGCTTTCGGATCGTTCCCAGGGCCTGGATGCCGTTGTCGAACTTGTCGTCGACGACAAGGCGCTGGTTGGTCGAATCGTCAAGCGCGCAAACGAGGCACAGGCCGCCGGTCTGCCCGTACGCAAGGACGATAATCCGGCCGTGTTCGAGGAACGCCTGAGAGAGTACTACAAGAAGACGTCGCCGCTGATTGGCTACTATTATGCCAAGGGCAAGCTCAGGAGCGTCGACGGCATGGCCGACATCGATCAGGTGACTGAACAGATCGAGGCAGTGCTCAAGGCGGCAACGCGGGGAAATTAACGATTGCGCTTGACGGGAGCGGTTCGCTGCGGTATGGCGGCCCGTCTTCCTATCAGGCATGGGCTTTGCTTGTCCGCAAGGGCAAGGCAGCCGCTTTGAACTGGAAACTCCCGCATGGGCCGGCCTCCACCGGACGCGGGGCAACTTAAGATAGCGCCGGTTCGTCCGGCCCACATGGAGAAGAGAAGAACATGGCTCGTATAGCCGGCGTTAACATTCCGACCAACAAGCGCGTCGTCATCGCGCTTCAGTACATTCACGGCATCGGCAAGAAGTTCGCCCAGGAGATCGTCGACAAGGTCGGCATCCCGGCCGAGCGTCGCGTCAATCAGCTGACCGACGCGGAAGTGCTGCAGATCCGCGAAACGATCGACCGCGACTATCAGGTCGAGGGCGACCTGCGCCGCGAAGTGTCGATGAACATCAAGCGGCTCATGGACCTCGGCTGCTACCGCGGCCTGCGGCATCGCCGCTCGCTGCCGGTTCGCGGCCAGCGCACGCATACCAATGCGCGCACCCGCAAGGGCCCGGCCAAGTCGATCGCCGGCAAGAAGAAGTAAGTTTCGGACGGCTTGTCCGTCTCGCCCGGCAGCCTCGGCTGCCGGTTGCGTTTTCCCGGCAACTGAAAAGCGGGAAGGGTGGAGCCGCTGGCATTACGGCGGTGTAGAGATCAACTGAAAGGACTATCATGGCCAAGGAAGCCGCTCGTGTTCGCCGTCGCGAACGCAAGAATATCTCGTCGGGCGTTGCCCACGTCAATTCGACCTTCAACAACACGATGATCACCATCACCGACGCGCAGGGCAATTCGATTGCCTGGTCGTCGGCCGGTGCCCAGGGCTTCAAGGGTTCGCGCAAGTCGACCCCGTTTGCCGCCCAGATGGCTGCCGAGGACGTTGCCAAGAAGGCCCAGGAACACGGCATGCGCATGCTCGAAGTCGAGGTCTGCGGACCCGGCTCCGGTCGTGAATCGGCGCTGCGCGCCCTGCAGGCGGCCGGCTTCACCATCACCTCGATCCGTGATGTGACGCCGATCCCGCACAACGGTTGCCGCCCGCGCAAGAAGCGCCGCGTCTAAGAAATTATCGAACGCCGCGTGAACGCCAAGAGCGTTCCTCCGCGGTATTCCAGGTCGCCCGCCACGATTGGATGGTGGCGGGTCAACGGAAGGAAAGCATCATGATCCAGAAAAATTGGCAGGAACTGATCAAGCCGAACAAGATCGAGTTCTCGTCGAAGAAGAAGACACTGACCACTCTGGTCGCCGAGCCGCTCGAGCGCGGCTTTGGCCTGACGCTCGGCAACGCGCTGCGTCGCGTGCTTCTGTCTTCGCTGCGCGGTGCGGCTGTTACCGCCGTGCAGATCGACGGTGTTCTGCATGAATTCTCGTCCATCGCCGGTGTGCGCGAGGACGTGACCGACATCGTCTTGAACATCAAGGAAATCGCCATCCGCATGGAAGGCGATGGCCCCAAGCGCATGGTCGTTCGCAAGCAGGGGCCAGGTGCGGTTCTCGCCGGCGACATCCAGACGGTTGGCGATGTCGAGATCCTCAACCCCGACCACGTCATCTGCACGCTGGACGAAGGCGCTGAAATCCGCATGGAATTCACCGTCGACACCGGCAAGGGCTACGTGCCGGCAGACCGCAATCGCGCCGAGGACGCGCCGATTGGCCTCATCCCGGTCGACAGCCTCTATTCGCCGGTCAAGAAGGTCTCCTACAAGGTCGAGAACACCCGCGAGGGTCAGGTTCTCGACTATGACAAGCTGACCATGACGATCGAGACCGACGGTTCGATCACCGGCGAGGACGCGGTGGCTTTCGCAGCTCGCATCCTGCAGGACCAGCTCGGCCTGTTCGTCAACTTCGACGAGCCGCAGAAGGAAGTCGCTGCGGAAGCCGTCACCGAGCTCGCCTTCAACCCGGCGCTGCTCAAGAAGGTCGACGAGCTCGAGCTTTCGGTCCGTTCGGCCAACTGCCTGAAGAACGACAACATCGTCTACATCGGCGACCTGATCCAGAAGACCGAAGCCGAGATGCTGCGCACCCCGAACTTCGGCCGCAAGTCGCTGAACGAGATCAAGGAAGTGCTGGCGGCGATGGGCTTGCACCTCGGCATGGAAGTGCCGGACTGGCCGCCGGAAAACATCGAAGACCTCGCCAAGCGTTACGAAGATCAGTATTGAGGCTGAGGCCTCTCGAACCCGCAATGAAGGAGAAGAGCCATGCGCCACGGATTTAAGGGCCGCCGGTTCGCCCGCAGCATAAGCCACCGCAAGTCGATGTTCGCCAACCTGGCGGTGTCGTTGCTCGAGCACGAGCAGATCGTCACCACCCTGCCGAAGGCGAAGGACCTGCGTCCGATCGTCGAGAAGCTGGTAACGCTCGGCAAGCGCGGCGACCTGCACGCCCGCCGCCAGGTGATCGCGCAGATCGGCAATGAAGGCGTCGTCAAGCGCCTGTTCGACACCATCGCCCCACGCTACGCCACCCGCAACGGCGGCTACCTGCGCATCATGAAGGCGGGCTTCCGCCACGGCGACAACGCAGCGATGGCGGTCATCGAATTCGTCGACCGCGACACCTCGGCCAAGGGCGCCGGCGACCGCGCCCGCATGGAGGCGGAAGGCACCGACGAGGAAGCCGCGGCCGCATAAGGCTCGGCTTTTCCTGAAGAGTTCAAAGGGGCCTGCAGGCCCCTTTTGTTTTCTTGAAGCGGCAATTTGCGGCGAAGCGGATTTCTTGCCAGGAACCGAGGGCCTTTTGGCCGAAATATTCGGATTTCAGAGGCTTAGCCTTTCATTTTGCACAATCGTCGGGACAATGCGCCCGAACTCGCCCTGGAGGATTCGCGAATGCGCGCCAAAAGACTGTCCCTTGTTCTGCTCTGCGCCATGCTGGCGTTCGCAGCCGCGCCGGCAGTCAGGCAAGCTCTTGCCGAGGATGCCCCCAAGGCAGACCCCGGGCTTTCCGATGTGCTGACCGACCTGCTGCATGGCGTGGAGGGCGAAAACACCACATCGGGGCCCGACAAGCGCGTGCCCTTCGGCCGCGAGGAAGTGCAACTGTCGTTCGCGCCGCTGGTCAAGCAGACAGCGCCTGCCGTGGTCAATGTCTATGCCTCGCAGACGGCCAAGGTCACGTCGCCTTTTGAAGGCGATCCGTTCTTCGAGGAGTTTTTCGGCCGCGCGCAGCCGCGGGCGCAGTCTTCGCTGGGCTCGGGGGTGCTTGTCGATCCAAGCGGCGTCATCGTCACCAATTTCCACGTCATCAAGGACGCCGACGAGGTCAAGGTGGCGACCGCCGACGGGCGCGAATTCACCAGCAAGGTGATGTTGAAAGATGAGACTCTTGATCTTGCCGTGCTCAAGATCGAGTCCGACAAGCCGTTTCCCGTCATCGCCATTGGCGATTCCGATGCACTCGAGGTCGGCGACCTGGTGCTGGCCATCGGCAATCCCTTCGGCGTCGGACAGACCACGACGAGCGGCATCGTTTCGGCCCTTGCCCGCAGCCATATCGGCGTTTCGGATTCAGGCTATTTCATCCAGACCGACGCCGCCATCAATCCCGGCAATTCCGGTGGTGCGCTGATCAACATGGGTGGCCAGTTGGTCGGCATCAACACCGCCATCTATAGCCGCAGCGGCGGCTCGATCGGCATCGGCTTTGCGATCCCCGCCAATATGGTGCGCGCTTTCGCCGACGCAGCCAAGGCCGGCCTCGATTTCTTCGAGCGTCCCTATATCGGTGCCGAGTTCGAAGCAGTGACACCACAAATCGCAGAATCGCTCGCCATGGAGAAGCCGACGGGGGCTCTGGTCTCTTCGGTCGACGCGGCGGGCCCGGCGGGCAAGGCAGGGCTGAAGCCGGGCGATGTCGTGCTGCAGATCAACGGCAAGCCTGTCGAGAGCATTGAGGCGCTGGACTACCGCATGGCGACGCTGTCGATCGGTACCAAGGCCAACTTCGCGATCCTGACCAAGGGACAACAAGCAGCGATGGACATCGCGCTCGAGCGCGCGCCGGAGGGTGCAAAAGCCTCGGAAGTGACGCTGCATGGCCGCAGCCCGTTCTCGGGGGCCAAGGTCGCCGAACTGTCGCCGCGGCTTGCCCAGAAGCTTGGACTGCGCACCGACCTAAAAGGCGTGACGGTGATCGACATCAATCGCGATTCGCCGGCCGCCGATTTCGGCTTCCAGCCCGGCGATATCGTGCGCGAGGTGAACGGCACGACCATCGATACCGCGGCAACGCTGGCGCAGGTCGCCCAGCAGGATACGCGCTGGTGGCGCTTTACCGTCGAGCGCGGCGGGCAGATACTGCGTCAGGTATTGCGTTATTAGAGCACGGGCCCGTGCAATCGGGCGCATGCTCCAACCAAAAAGAAGTGCATGGCCGATCTGTTCAGCGTCGACGAACCGGAAAAGGCACCGCCCGGGCGGCCGCTGGCCGACAGGCTGCGGCCAAGAAACCTCGGTGAGGTCGTCGGCCAGGAACATCTGACCGGCCCTGACGGTGCGCTGACCCGCCTGATCGGCTCGGGTTCGCTCGGCTCGATGATCTTCTGGGGACCGCCCGGCACCGGCAAGACCACGGTGGCACGGTTGCTTGCCGGTGAAACCAGCCTCGCCTTCGAGCAGATATCGGCGGTGTTCTCCGGCGTCGCCGACCTGAAGAAGGTGTTCGAAGCAGCCAAGCTGCGCCGCGCCAACGGCCGCCAGACCTTGTTGTTCGTCGACGAAATCCATCGCTTCAACCGCGCGCAGCAGGATGGTTTCCTGCCGGTCATGGAAGACGGCACCGTCGTGCTTGTCGGTGCCACCACCGAAAATCCGTCCTTCGAGCTCAACGCGGCTCTTTTGTCACGCGCGCGCGTGCTGGTCTTTCACTCGCTCGGCGAGGAGAGCATCGCCAAGCTTATGGCGCGGGCGGAGGACATCGAGGGCAGGGCGTTGCCGCTCGACGACGAGGCGAAGGCGATGCTCATCCGCATGAGCGATGGCGATGGCCGCGCGTCGCTGACGCTGGCCGAAGAGGTCTGGCGCGCCGCCAAGCCGGGCGAGATATTCAATGCGGAAGGGCTACAGCGCATCGTCCAGCGCCGCGCGCCGATCTACGACAAGGGCCAGGACGGCCATTACAACCTGATCTCGGCGCTGCACAAATCGGTGCGCGGCTCCGATCCCGACGCCGCGCTCTATTATCTCGCGCGCATGTTCGATGCCGGCGAGGATCCGCTCTATCTCGGCCGCCGGCTGGTGCGCATGGCGATGGAGGATATCGGCCTTGCCGATCCGCAGGCGCTGGTCGTCGCCAACGCCGCCAAGGATGCCTACGACTATCTCGGCTCGCCCGAGGGCGAGCTCGCCTTCGCCGAGGCCACCGTCTATCTCGCCACCGCGCCCAAATCCAACGCCGTCTACACCGCCTTCAAGGCGGCCACGCGTGCCGCCAAGGAATACGGCTCGCTACTGCCGCCCAAGCACATCCTCAACGCGCCGACCAAGTTGATGAAAGAGGAGGACTACGGCGCCGGCTATCGCTACGACCATGACGAGCCTGATGCCTTTTCGGGCCAGGATTATTTTCCCGAAAAGATGGGCCGCCAAACCTTCTACG
Organism: Mesorhizobium qingshengii; assembly: GCF_900103325.1. Taxonomy (GTDB): domain Bacteria; phylum Pseudomonadota; class Alphaproteobacteria; order Rhizobiales; family Rhizobiaceae; genus Mesorhizobium; species Mesorhizobium qingshengii. The sequence continues at coordinate 17,717 of NZ_FMXM01000022.1, forward strand.
ATCCGCCTGAACGCGGTTTCGAGCGCGACATCAGGAAGCGGCTCGACTACTGGGCAAAGCTGCGCAAAGAGCGAGGATAGCAGGCTTGCGTGGCCCGGTCGCCGTCACGCTTCAAAACGAGGCTTCGCCTTGGGGCATTTCAACCTCGGTCGTTCTCCACGCGTTGTTCGCCGCGATACTGGCCTTGATGCCGATACCGAAGCGCACGAACCGACCGGAGGAAGAGCGGGTGTCGGTCGACATCCTGACGCCCCAGCAGTTCGAGGCTTCAACCAGGCCGCCGCCGGCACCAGCGGCTCCGGTGGCGCCGCAGGTGCGGGCAGCAGAGCCGCAACCGGCTTCGAGCTCGCCTCGACCTCAACCGCCCAGCGCATCGGCCATGATCCGGCCGACCGAAATGCTGTCGGCCAAGACGCTTGCCGATCCACGGAGCCGCCAGGCGCGCGCCGATCTCGCGACCTTCGCTTCCGACGAGCGCATGGTGCAATTGTGCAATCTCGAGGCGATGGATCAGATTCGCCGATGGCGCGCGGATTTTCAGCCAGAGCAGGTCGTGCCTTATGCAACGGCGGAGGAGAAGATCACCGGCACGACGATCGCCGCCAACGGCGCTGCCTTTCGCAGCCGCAGAAACTGGTACGGCCTGAAGTTCAAATGCCAACTCGCGCATGACGGCGAAAGCGTCGTCGGCTTCGAATTTCTGGTTGGCGATCCCGTGGCCAGGGAAAAATGGGACGAACTCGGGCTGCCGGCGGTGCATTGACCGATATCCGCACTCCCGGCTGACGACCCGCAACGCCATGGGCGTTGTGTGGCGGACCAAAAAACCTTATCAAGGCGCGCGACCGGGGCGGTGGTCGTTGCCATGATTTGGCGCCACTCTTTCGCAACAGGATCGCGCTCCGCGCGTGGAAAAATGACAAAAACCCTTCGCAAAACCCTTCGCAAATTCGCCATTGCTGTTCCGCTTCTTGCCCTCGGCTTCTATTTCATTCCGATCCTGACGACGCTCTTCATCGTCCTCGGCCTCATCGATGTCCTTCGCAACGACCGCAAGGATATGTCGCTGTTCAGCGGCTATTTCCTTGGCAACGGCCTGTTCACCTGGCTGCTTTCGCCGTTCAACCTGCTGGTCGATCTCTTGTGCTACAGGAACCCGGGCGTGTGGAAGCTGGAGCAGTTTCCGGAGGATTATCAGCGCGAGGTCAACGAGGTCCTGGACGTCTTCAAGGCGCGCAAGGACGAGATCATTGCCGACATTGACGCCAATTTTGGCGCCGGCCGGCGCGGCATGTACGTCTATCAGTGGTACGGCAAGCACAAGATCGACAACGTCGCCGAGTTCAACAAGGATTTCAAATACATCAAGACCATCGCCGTTTCCGTCTTCAGCAAGCGTGAATCGACGTCCTGGCACTTCGGCCCGCTGCGGCTCAGCCTGCGCATTCTCTACAACCTGATTCCGGTGAAATCGGAGATCTTCGTCGAGTGCGGCAACGTCAAGAATTACTGGTACGACAATCCGCTGTTCATCTTCGACGACACGCTGCTGCACCGCTCGGTCAACGAATACGACGGACGGCGCTACTGCGTGTTCATGGACATCATTCGCCCGTCCCCGGTCCCCGGGCTCATTGCGGGCCTTCTCGCCATCGTCTCGGTGAGCGTCGAGCGCATCAATTCGATGTTCTACAAGAACTGGAAGATGATCGGTTCGACCAAGCCGAAGAAGGTCGGAACCAGCTGAGCTGAAGATCATCGATGCTGCCAGCCTTGCCGGCAGAGGTTTCCGCTTTGCGGGAATTGCCGCCAAGCCCGGACGCTTCCGCGACTGGTCTTGAACCAACGTCCTATAGCGCCATCGGGCCTTGTTCCTCTACAAGTCGACGCAGCGGATGTATCTCAATAGATATAACGCTACTGTGAGTTGGAAGCGACATTCGCCTTGGGAGGATAGGTGAGCGGACAGCAGCCGACCGGCCATCATGCGGATTTCATACAGGCATCCATCGCCAGCCGCGATGCGGCCCGCTCGGCGCTGGTCGCTTCCTGGCGGCGTTCGCTTGCATTGCATGGCCTCGATCCGGCCGAGCGCAAGGCGCCGCGACGCTTGACCGAGGCCGAGCTGAACGAAGCAAGGCAGCGCATGGAACCATTGCGTCGCGCCGCCGATGCGAGCCTCGACCGGCTGTACCTGGCTGTCGGCGGTGTTGGTTGCTGCGTGCTGCTTGCCGATCGCAATGGCATCCCGGTCGAACGCCGTGGCGCTGTCGCGGACGACGACACGTTCGACGAGTGGGGGTTGTGGACGGGCACCGTCTGGAGTGAGGACTCCGAGGGTACCAACGGCATCGGCACATGCCTTGCCGATCAACGTGCGCTGACCATTCACCGAGACCAGCATTTCTTTTCACGCAACACGCTGCTCAGCTGCACCACCGCGCCGATCTACGACCACGAAGGCAATCTCGCGGCCGCGCTCGATGTCTCGTCGTGCAGGTCGGACCTGACCGAAGGCTTTGTCGGCTTGATCGCCATCGCGGTCGGCGATGCCGCGCGCCGCATCGAGGCCGAGAATTTCCGCCTGTCTTTCCCCAATGCCCGCATTCTGCTTGCCTCGGCGGCGGAGCGCGGCGCCGGCGCGCTGATCGCGGTCAATGGTGATGATCTCGTGGTCGGCGCGACGCGCTCGGCGCGGCTGGCCCTCGGTATCACGCAACAGGCGCTGGCCAAGGGACTGCCGGCCGCCGACATCCTTGGCGGCTCGGCCAACACTGCCGAAGACCTGGATGAAGCAGAGCGCGGCGTGGTTCAGCGCGCCATCGCGCGCGCCGAAGGCAATGTTTCGGCCGCCGCCAGCAATCTTGGAATTTCGCGGGCTACCTTGCACCGCAAGCTTGCCCGCTTCGGTATCCGCCGTCCACATTGACCTTTGAGGCCCGCGACTGTCGCAGTTCTGCGACAGTCGGCATTGGCCAGTGCTGGGCGCGGGCTGACAAGTCCGACGCCATCGGCAACCCTTCCCAGCGACACGCCGCATCCCGTGGCGTTGCTTCTTGGGAGGAAGACGATGAACAAGGTAGAATTTTCCCGCACGGCCAAGGTTCCCTTCGCCAAGCGCTACGACAATTACATTGGCGGCAAATGGGTCGCCCCGCTTTCCGGAAAATATTTTGAAAACATCTCGCCGGTGAACGGCCGGCCGCTGGGCGAGGTTGCCCGGTCCGACGCCAGGGACATCGAGGCGGCGCTCGACGCCGCGCACAAGGCCAAGGATGCCTGGGGCAAGACAAGTGCCGCCGCCCGTGCGCTGATCCTCAACCGCGTCGCCGACCGCATGGAGGACAATCTCGATCTTCTGGCGCTCGCCGAGACCTGGGACAACGGCAAGCCGATCCGCGAGACGACCGCCGCCGATCTTCCGCTCGCCATCGATCATTTCCGCTATTTTGCCGGGGCCGTGCGTGCCCAGGAGGGCGGCATTTCGGAAATCGACCACGACACCGTCGCCTATCATTTCCATGAGCCGCTCGGCGTCGTCGGCCTGATCATCCCCTGGAATTTCCCGCTGCTGATGGCGGTGTGGAAGCTGGCGCCGGCGCTTGCCGCTGGCAATTGCGTCGTCCTGAAGCCGGCCGAGCAGACGCCCGCCACCATCATGCTGTGGGCGGATCTGGTCGGCGACCTGTTGCCGGATGGCGTGCTCAACATCGTCAACGGCTTTGGCCTTGAGGCCGGCAAGCCGCTCGCCTCGTCGAACCGGATTGCCAAGATCGCCTTCACCGGCGAGACGACGACCGGCAGGTTGATCTCGCAATATGCCAGCCAGAATCTCATCCCGGTAACGCTGGAACTCGGCGGCAAGTCGCCCAACATCTTCTTCCAGGACGTTACCGCCGAGGACGACGACTTCTTCGACAAGGCGATCGAAGGCTTCGTCATGTTCGCCCTCAACCAGGGTGAGGTCTGCACCTGCCCGAGCCGGGCGTTGGTGCATGAGAAGATCTACGACAAGTTCATGGAGCGTGCGCTGAAGCGCGTCGAGGCGATCGTCCAGGGCGATCCGCTCGACCCGGCAACGATGATCGGTGCGCAAGCGTCAAGCGAACAGCTGGAGAAGATCCTGAGCTACTTCGACATCGGCCGTCAGGAAGGTGCCGAAGTGTTGACCGGTGGCGAGCAGAACCACCTGCCGGGGGATCTGGCGGGCGGCTACTACGTCAAGCCGACCGTGTTCAAGGGTCACAACAAGATGCGGGTCTTCCAGGAGGAGATCTTCGGACCGGTGGTCTCGGTGACGACCTTCAAGGATGACGATGAGGCACTGTCGATCGCCAACGACACGCTCTACGGCCTTGGCGCCGGCATCTGGAGCCGTGACGCGAACCGCTGCTACCGCTTCGGCCGCGCCATCCAGGCTGGCCGCGTCTGGACGAATTGCTACCATGCCTATCCTGCGCATGCCGCGTTTGGCGGCTACAAGCAATCGGGCATCGGTCGCGAAAACCACAAGATGATGCTCGACCATTATCAGCAGACCAAGAACATGCTGGTCAGCTACAGCCCGAAGAAGCTCGGTTTCTTCTGATCACCTCCCGAGCCAGCGCATGATCCTGTCGCAAGGATCATGCGCGATCTCCACAAGAGGCGCGGCTTTCATCGCCGCGCCGCGGTCCCTTGTGGAGGAGCACGCTTCGTGATGGAGGACGGCATGCTCGACAAGGTTTCCCTGGGAAAAGTATCGGCCACGCCGGCGGCCCGGTCGTTTCTGGCCGAAATCATCGCCGATCACGGCCCGGTGCTGTTCCACCAGTCGGGCGGTTGCTGCGATGGATCCTCACCGATGTGCTATCCCCGAAGCGATTTCATCGTCGGCGACAAGGATGTCATGCTCGGCGAAATCGGCGAGACTCCCGTTTACATCAGTGCTTCGCAACATGAGGTGTGGAAGCACACAGATCTCATCATCGATGTGGTAGCGGGCAGGGGCGGCATGTTCTCGCTCGACAATGGACGCGAGAGGCGATTCCTGACGCGTTCAACTGTTTGTGCGGTGCCAGCGCCCACACGCACGGGGGATTGACCGGGCCGCCCCGCGAGGGCAGAAAACCGCCATGCTCAATCTCCTTCTCGTTGTTCTGGGCGGCGGCATTGGCGCCGGCATCCGCCACCTGGCCAGTATGGGCGCGTTGCGGCTCATCGGTCCGAATTTTCCATGGGGCACGATGGCCATCAACATCCTCGGCTCTTTCGCCATGGGCCTGTTCATCGCAGCCCTGTCACGTCGCGGCGGGTCGAACGAGCTTCGGCTGTTCGTCGCCACGGGCATCTTTGGCGGCTTCACCACCTTTTCCGCGTTTTCGCTCGATTTCGCGACATTATGGGAGCGGGGAGCGACGTTGCCGGCATTCGGATACGCGCTGGCCAGCGTCACTGGTGCGATCTTCGCCCTGTTTTTTGGTCTTTGGCTCGCAAGAAGCCTGCCTTAATGCTATTGCCGCGCCGAGAGCAGGCCCGGTCCTGCTTGGAAAACGGATAAAGCGAGAACCATGGCAGGTGTTGAACAGATCACGGTGGAGGCCGGCGAGGCGGGCATGCGGCTCGATCGCTGGTTCAAGACCCATTTCCCGGGCCTTGGCTTCGGCCATCTGCAAAAGCTGCTGCGCTCCGGCCAGATCCGCGTCGATGGCGGCCGTGTCAAGGCCGACACCCGTGTCGAGCCCGGCCAGACGGTGCGCGTTCCACCGCTCGAGGTCGACAAGAAGGGCGAGAGCGCGCTGACCGGCCATTCCATCCGCAACCAGGGCGATGCCGACGTTCTGGCGAAAATGCTCATCCACGAGGACCCGAAGGTTTTCGTCTTCAACAAACCGGCGGGCCTTGCCGTGCAGGGCGGCTCGGGCGTCACCCGCAATGTCGATGACATGCTGGAGGCGTGGCGCAACCAGAAGGGTGAGAAGCCGCGGCTCGTTCACCGGCTCGACCGCGACACATCGGGCGTGCTGGTCGTCGCTCGCACCCGGCTTGCCGCCATGAAGCTGTCCGAAGCGTTTCGCGCCCGCGAGACCAAGAAGACGTATTGGGCGCTGGTGAAGGGCGTACCGCCCAAGCGTGAGGACAAGATCTCGACCTGGCTGATCAAGGAGCCGACGCCTGACGGTGACCGGGTGCGTGTCGCCGCGCATGGCGAAAAGGGCGCCGACCACGCCGTCTCCTACTACCGCATCATCGAGCAGGCGGCGCAGACGATGACCTGGCTGGAAATGGAACCCTATACGGGCCGCACCCACCAGCTTCGTGTCCATGCCGCCTACATTGGTTGCCCGATCATCGGTGATCCGAAATATTTCGAGGCCGACACCAACTGGGATTTCCCCGGCGGCATTCAAAACCGCCTGCATCTCCATGCGCGTCGCATCATAATTCCCCACCCGGACAAGGGCGTCATCGATGTTACCGCGCCGATGCCGCCGCATATGCGCCAGAGCTGGAACCTGATCGGCTTCGACGACGCCAGCGCGGAGGACTGATCTTGAGCGGCGCCACCGACGCGCTCGACCGGCGCGACACGGTCGATATGGCCGCCGCTGCCATCATGGTTGGCCTGACCTTTTCCTGGGGGCTGAACTACGTCGCCGCCAAGATCTCCTACGCCGGCTACGATCCTGTTTTCCTGTCGATTGCCCGGTCGATCATCGGCGGTCTTTGCGTTTTCCTCTGGTGCCGTTGGCGCGGCATAGCGCTGTTCACCCGCGATGGGACACTGCTTGCGGGCATCGCCGTCGGCGCGCTTTTCGGCATCGAGTTCCTCTGCCTTTATGTTGGCCTGGAACACACCACCGTCGCGCGCAACACGCTGCTGGTCAACACGATGCCTTTCTGGATGCTGATCGGCGGGCACTTCCTGCTCGGCGAGCAGATCACCTTGCGCAAGTTCCTCGGTCTGTTGCTGGCCTTTGCCGGCCTTGCCGCCGTCTTTTCCGACAAGCTCGGCGGTAGCGGCGATATATTGTTCGGTGATCTCTTGAGCCTCGGCGCCGGATTTTTGTGGGCACTGACCAACATCCTCATCAAACGATCGAAGCTGGTTGATGCGAGCGCCGAAAAGCTGCTGCTTTATCAACTCGCCGGCGCGGCAATTGTTGGCGTGCTGGTGCTTCCTCTCGCCGGTCCGCCCATTCGCGACCCGTCTGCGCTGCCGACATTGGCCCTGCTTTTCCAGGCGGTCTACATCGTCGCCTTCACCTATGTGCTGTGGTTCTGGCTGCTGCGCCGCTATCCGGCCTCGGGCCTGTCCAGTTTCACCTTCCTGTCCCCGGTTTTCGGCGTTCTGTGCGGCGGCATCTTCTTGAATGAGCCGCTGACCATTCGCATTTTTCTGGCACTTGGCCTGATTGCCGCCGGATTGATCATCGTCAACCGGCCGGCGCGCAAGCTGGTGCCGATGTGAGAGAGATTTCTTATGCGTGATATCCTCGACGACCTCGAAGCGGGCAAATATCTTTCCGATCCGGACCCGGTGCGCCGCGCCCAGATCCAGATGAAAACACATCTGCCGAAGCGCTTTTACAAGGCGGCCTCGGTCGCTCCGGCGGAAGACGGCTTTGCCGTGCATCTCGACGGCAAGCCGGTACGCACGCCGGGCAAGGCGCTGCTGGCGCTGCCGACGGAAAGAGCAGCAGCGCTCGTCGCTGCCGAGTTCGCTGCCCAGGGCGAGACCATCAATCCGGTGACCATGCCAGTGATGCGCCTCGTAAACACCGCCATCGACGGCGTCGCCAGCGACCCGCAGGCGGTGCTGGAAGACATTCTGCGCTTCGCTTCCGCCGACTTGCTCTGCTATCGCGCCGACGCGCCGCAAGGGCTGGTCGAGCGGCAGGACCAGCATTGGGATCCGGTGATCGACTGGGCGAGGGCGACACTAGGGGCTCGTTTCAACCTCGCCCAAGGCATCATCCATGTCGAGCAGCCGCGCGAGACCATTGCAGTGCTTGGTGTCCATCTCAGCCAGCGTGCCGATCCGCTGCGGCTGGCCGCCATTCATGTCATGACGTCGCTGACCGGCTCGGCGCTGCTGGCCCTGGCTGTCGATTTCGGTGAACTCGACACGGAGGCGGCCTGGTCCGCCGGCCATGTCGACGAGGACTGGCAGATCGAGCAGTGGGGCCAGGACGCGGAGGCGGTCGCGCGCCGCTCCGCCCGCAAGCGCGACATGATGGCCGCCGCCGGCCTGCTCGAAGCGCTCAAGGGCTGACGGTTTCAGCGCTCGTTCAAACTCATCCCGCACTGCACATTAGACCAAAGTCATAATCCCAAAGGCGCCCTGCCGTTGGGGGGCGCTTTCTGTCATTTTTCCGTGATTGCTGTCCTTGAGTCCGTGTTCGGAGGAGAACGCGGACGATGACGGGCAGTATCGAGGACAAGGGTCTCACGGGAGGACATAAACAATGGCAATGGCATCAACCGCCGGCGGAACAAGCCGCGGCATGACGCGGGAAGAGAAGAAGGTCATCTTCGCTTCCTCGCTCGGCACCGTTTTCGAATGGTACGATTTCTATCTCTACGGCTCGCTCGCCGCCTTCATCGGCGCAACCTTCTTCAGCCAGTATCCGGAAGCAACACGCAACATCTTCGCCCTGTTGGCCTTCGCCGCGGGCTTCCTGGTGCGTCCGTTCGGCGCGCTGGTGTTCGGTCGCATCGGCGATCTTGTCGGCCGCAAATATACGTTCCTTGTCACCATCCTGATCATGGGCAGTTCGACGTTCCTGGTCGGCCTGCTTCCTGGTTCAGCGACCTGGGGCATTGCAGCTCCGGTCATCCTGGTCGGGCTACGCATGCTGCAGGGTCTGGCGCTTGGCGGCGAGTATGGCGGTGCGGCAACCTATGTCGCTGAACACGCACCCGACGACCGCCGTGGTTTCTACACCTCGTGGATTCAGACAACGGCAACACTCGGCCTGTTCCTGTCGCTGATCATCATCCTCGGCGTTCAGGCGATGTTGAGCAAGGAAGACTTCGCCGCCTGGGGCTGGCGTATTCCGTTCCTTGTCTCGGTCATCCTGCTCGGTGTTTCTGTCTGGATTCGCCTGACGCTGAGTGAATCACCGACCTTCCAGCGCATGAAGGACGAGGGCAAAGGCTCCAAGGCTCCGCTTTCGGAGGCCTTCGGACAGTGGAAGAATGCCAAGATCGCCATCCTGGCCCTTTTCGGCCTGACCGCCGGCCAGGCCGTGGTCTGGTACTCCGGCCAGTTCTATGCGTTGTTCTTCCTGCAGAACGTGCTCAAGGTCGACCTGCAGACGGTCAACATCCTGATTGCCATCGCCCTGGCGATCGGCTCCATCTTCTTCGTCGTGTTCGGCTGGCTCTCCGACAAGATCGGCCGCAAGCCGATCATCATGGCGGGGCTGGCTCTGGCGATCTTCACCTACTTCCCGCTGTTCAAGGCATTGACCTGGTCAGCCAATCCGGCATTGGCCGCCGCGCAGCAGAACACGCGTGCGACGGTTACCGTGGCGCCCGGCGACTGCAAATTCCAGTTCAACCCGGTCGGCACGGCGAAGTTCACCACGTCGTGCGACATTGCCACGTCGTTCCTTGCCAAGAGTTCTGTGCCGTATGACATCGTCACAACAGCGGCGCCTGGGACCCCGGCCACGGTGAAGCTCGGCAGTGAGACGGTCGAATCCTACGACGCCATCGCCGCGGGCGATCAGGCTAAGGCCAAGGATGCTGCCTTCACCAAGGCAGTCAGCATGGCACTCAAGGATGGTGGCTATCCGCTGAAGCGTGCCGCGTCCAAGGTGGCTGACCAGAAGCTCGACGCCTTCGTCGCGGCCAATCCCGAACTGAAGCTCGATGCAGCGGCCATCCGCGCCGGTGAGAAGGCAACGGTTCCGCTCGAGCAGGCGGTCAAGGACAAGGTGTTGACGTCCGAGGAAGCCGCCGGCGCCAAGGACGTGACCGTCTACAACATACCCGCGTCGGGGACCTTCTCGATGTTTGCCGATCCGGCGCAGGTCAACTGGACAAAGATCGTGGCGATCCTGTTCATCCTGATCCTCTACGTGACCATGGTTTACGGGCCGATCGCGGCGATCCTGGTCGAGATGTTCCCGACCCGCATTCGCTACACTGGCATGTCGCTGCCGTACCACATCGGCAATGGCTGGTTCGGTGGTCTGCTTCCGGCGACGGTGTTCGCCTTGAGCGCCGCCAAGGGCGATATCTACTATGGTCTGTGGTATCCGATCGCGGTCGCGGCGATGTCGCTGATCATCGGCGTCATCTTCGTCAAGGATACGCTTGGAACCGACCTGCATACCAAGCAATAGCTGACGGCTCGGTAGGCTAAAGAAAACCCGGCGCGAGCGATCGCGCCGGGTTTTTCAATACGTGGTCGAGACACGAGGAGGGCAGGGACTAACTCTGCCGGTCCTGCTTCGCATCCTCGATGGCTGCCTCGTGATACCAGCCGTCGCCGAAATCCGTCCGAGCACCGCGCAGCGAGGCAAGCTCTGCTGCAAACTTAGCCTTTCCGCTCAAATTTGAGGCAGGGGCGCGCGCTGCCACCGGGAACATCAAGATTTTAGCCGACGGAGGCGTGGAAATGATTTCCATTGTCGGGCTCCTTTCTTCTGCCGACCTTGTCGATTCAACTTGTTTTGAAGATAAGGTCTGCGATCAAGTTAGGCAATATGCCTACAAAAAGATCAGTATTTGCCTAAGATTTAGGCGAATTGTGACTATGGTTGATCCGGACGCATTGCTTAGGCGGCTTGCCAACTGCAACCCAGTACGGCGTCGATTTTGCCGCACCCTCCGAGGAGAGAGTGGCACACGAATTGCATTTTAGTGATCCGGCAGGTCGGCTGCTGGGCGGTCCCACATATCGGCGCCGCCCAGGGTTCGGTGATCAAGCAACGAGAGGCTAGAATGACGAAATACAAGCTCGAGTATATTTGGCTCGATGGGTACACCCCGGTCCCCAACCTTCGCGGAAAGACGCAGATCAAGGAATTCGCCGAATTCCCGACGCTCGAGCAGCTTCCGCTGTGGGGTTTTGACGGTTCCTCGACGCAGCAGGCCGAAGGCCACAGCTCCGACTGCGTGCTGAAGCCGGTCGCTGTCTATCCGGATCCGGCGCGCACAAACGGCGTGCTCGTCATGTGCGAAGTGATGATGCCCGATGGCGTCACGCCGCATGCCTCCAACAAGCGTGCCACCATCCTCGATGACGAGGGCGCCTGGTTCGGCTTCGAGCAGGAATACTTCTTCTACAAGGATGGCCGCCCGCTCGGCTTCCCCGAAAGCGGTTATCCCGCACCGCAGGGCCCGTACTACACCGGCGTCGGCTATTCGAATGTCGGTTCTGTCGCCCGTCAGATCGTCGAGGAGCATCTCGATCTCTGCCTTGCCGCAGGCATCAACCACGAAGGCATCAATGCCGAAGTGGCCAAGGGCCAGTGGGAATTCCAGATTTTCGGCAAGGGCTCCAAGAAGGCCGCCGACCAGATGTGGATGGCCCGCTACCTGATGCAGCGCCTGACCGAGAAATACGGCATCGATATCGAATACCACTGCAAGCCGCTCGGCGACACCGACTGGAACGGATCGGGCATGCACGCCAATTTCTCGACCGCTTATATGCGCGAAGTGGGCGGCAAGGCGTATTTCGAAGCGCTGATGGCGGCCTTCGACAAGAACCTGATGGATCACATTGCCGTCTACGGACCGGACAACGACAAGCGTTTGACCGGCAAGCATGAGACCGCGCCGTGGAACAGGTTCAGCTATGGCATCGCCGATCGCGGTGCGTCGATCCGCGTGCCACATTCCTTCGTCAAGAACGACTACAAGGGCTATCTGGAAGACCGCCGTCCGAATTCGCAGGGCGACCCCTACCAGATCGCCTCGCAGATCCTGAAGACGATTGCTTCGGTTGCGGCGAGCGCCGAGGTCTCGGCCGCCGCCTAAGCGTCGCGTCGGTAGAAAGAGGAAGCCCCGGCGTGTTCTCGCCGGGGCTTTTTTGTTCCAGCTGCCGGGTTGGATGCCGGAGAATGGAGCAGTGCTCCGCCTTAACCGGCGATGACGCCGCGCGCCTTCAGCGCAGCCGCGACCTTGGCGGCAAGCCTGGCGTGCGGTTGCCGTCGCGGCCGATCATGTCACGGTTGGCGACCGCGCGGCCTCCTCGGTCGCCTGCACCACGGCGGCGTAGAGGGTGTGCATACGCTCCCAGGGAATGAAGTCGATATGGCCGTAGCTCTGCTCGTCCGACAGGCCTTGCCGGACACGGCCGTTGAGCGCGTCGGATTGGCGGTGGTGCCGCCGCCATCCCCCCGATGGTCTGCTCCTGCAGGAGCCCCGGCCTGTGCCGGGGTTCCTTTTGCCGGCGCCCGGCAGATCGGATCTCGTGCAAAAAGGACCCAGAAAAAGTCAGACAATCCAGGCGGTCGCAGATCCCGCCAAAGTCCCGGCTGCTGCCATGTCCGTTTCCAGCAGCAGCTTGGCAGAAAGCCCGGAAAACCGCCTTTTCAGGCGTTCTTCAGTGGCTGCGGCCCTTCCTTAAGCGCCTGTTCGGGCTGTTAAATCGGCTATCAACAGCCTGGCTGGCGGCGTTGACAGATCGCAGTGCAGCATGCGTATTCGGAAACCTTGGGGTTACGTCACGCGATGCTGTTCGGACGGGCGGGGTTTTCTTGAACGGCGGCATTGGCGGGGGCGCCGGACGAGCGGTCACTGTAGCCTGAGACAGTGCGCCGCTCGCTCCTGGCTTCATTTCCGTAGTCGAACACCACTCCTCATCGTCGATCGACACTGCTGAGCCAAGCTCGTGTCTTTGGGCTGACGTGCATTGCCTGCCAATGGGCCACAGGCTCATCGGCCCAAGCATGCATACGATCGTCGAAAGCCCAAAAGCAAATGCGGTGCTCACGTCCGACGATCGAGCGGCGGGAGGGCGACCGTGCAAACGCGTGGCCTGCCGGATGTCAGCAAAAAGCCCTTGAAGGAGGAAATTCCTTCAAGGGCTTTGAGTAATAAATCGAATCTCAGACCGAGTAGTACATGTCGTACTCGACCGGATGCGGGGTCATTTCGAAGCGCATCACTTCAGCCATCTTCAGCTCGATGTAGCTGTCGATCTGGTCGTCGTCGAAGACGCCGCCGGCTTTCAGGAAGCCACGATCCTTGTCGAGACTCTGCAGCGCTTCGCGCAGCGAGCCGCAGACGGTCGGGATCTTCTTCAGTTCCTTCGGCGGCAGATCGTAGAGATCCTTGTCCATCGGCTGCCCCGGATGGATCTTGTTCTTGATGCCGTCGAGGCCGGCCATCAGCATAGCGGCGAAAGCGAGGTAGGGGTTCGCGCCCGGATCGGGGAAGCGGACCTCGACGCGCTTGGCCTTCGGCGACGAGCCGAACGGGATGCGGCAGGACGCCGAGCGGTTGCGCGCCGAATAGGCCAGCAGCACCGGCGCTTCGTAGCCCGGCACCAGGCGCTTGTAGGAGTTGGTCAGCGGGTTGGTGAAGGCGTTGATCGCCTTGGCGTGCTTGATGATGCCGCCGATGTAGAACAGGCAGCTTTCCGAAAGGCCGGCATATTCATTGCCGGCGAAGGTCGGCTTGCCATTCTTCCAGATCGATTGGTGGACGTGCATGCCCGAACCGTTGTCGCCGAAGATCGGCTTCGGCATGAAGGTGGCCGTCTTGCCATAGGCGTTGGCGACCTGGTGCACGACATATTTGTAGATCAGCATCTTGTCGGCGTTGCGGACCAGCGTGTCGAACTTGATGCCGAGTTCGTGCTGCGCGGCGGCCACTTCATGGTGATGCTTTTCGACGCGCACGCCCATTTCGGCGAGCACGGTCAACATCTCGGAGCGCATGTCCTGCGCGGAATCGATCGGCGGCACCGGGAAATAACCGCCCTTGACGCGCGGACGGTGGCCGAGATTGCCGGTTTCATAGTCGGTGTCGTCGTTCGACGGCAGTTCGGTCGAGTCGAGCTTGAAGCCCGTGTTGTAAGGATCGGCCTTGTACTTCACATCGTCGAACACGAAGAATTCGGCTTCCGGGCCGACGAAGATCTGGTCGCCGATGCCTTCCGAATTCATGTAGGCTTCGGCCTTCTTGGCCGTACCGCGCGGATCACGGTTGTAGGATTCGCCCGAAACCGGATCGAGGATGTCGCACAGGATGACCATGGTCGACTGCGCGAAGAACGGGTCCATGTGGACCGTTTCCGGGTCGGGCATCAGCACCATGTCGGACTCGTTGATGGCCTTCCAGCCGGCAATCGAAGAGCCGTCGAACATCACGCCGTCGGCGAACATGTCCTCCTCGACCTCGATGACATCCATCGTCACGTGCTGCAGCTTGCCCTTCGGATCGGTGAAGCGCAGGTCGACGAATTTCACGTCGTTGTCCTTGATCTGCTTCATGATGTCTTTGGCTGTCGTCATGTCATTTATCCCTGTGTGATGACGTTTTTTGATGATGACGTTTCGAAGGATGGCGAGGTCGGCTCAGACCGCGTCCATGCCTGTTTCGCCGGTGCGGATTCGCACGACTTCCTCGATGTTGGAGACAAAGATCTTGCCGTCGCCGATACGGCCGGTCTGGGCCGCCTTGCGGATGGCTTCGATCGCGCCTTCGACGGCGTCGTCGCCAAGTACCACCTCGATCTTAACCTTGGGCAGGAAATCGACGACATACTCGGCGCCGCGATAGAGTTCGGTATGGCCCTTCTGGCGGCCAAAACCTTTGGCCTCGGTAACGGTGATGCCTTGCAGTCCGGCCTCCTGAAGGGCTTCCTTCACTTCATCCAGCTTGAATGGCTTGATGATCGCTTCGATCTTTTTCATGTAAAAAGTGGCCTCCACTGCCAAAAAAGACGGGTTGTGAGCCCCCGCTTGCGCCTCCATCTAGCACGAACTGTGCCAATTGGACGGATGCGAAGCGGTCTCATACGATTTCAAAGCCGAGCCGCGCGCGGATGCGTCATTCGCTGCATCGGATACGGCGTGGGCTGCTGGAGCCTACACAGCGCCAGCGCTTGCGTCCGCATAATAGTTAGGCATATCGCCCATTTGGTGGGCAGTTTTGCGCCTGCCACGTCCCGTCCCGACGATATGGCCGCAGATAGCGACAACTCCTCTTTGCTTCGGATCGAAAACCGGACAATGCTTGATCGAATGCGGATCGGCAATCCATGAGCAACGAACTTCTTTCTTCCGCCGAGATGGGCGAGGCCGACCGGTTGACGATTTCCGACGGCCCGGCCGACGGTATCGGATTGATGCGCCGGGCCGGCGAAGCGGTCGCGGCCGAGGTCCTCAAGCGCTATCCGGCGGCGACGCACGTCCATGTGCTTTGCGGCCCCGGCGACAATGGCGGCGATGGCTACGTCGTCGCCCGCCTCCTGGCCAGCAGTGGTGTCGGCATCACTATCTGGGCATCCGGCACGCCGCGGCCGCAAAGCGATGCGGCGCTCGCTGCCGCCGAATGTCCGATCAAGCCTCGGCCGCTGTCTGGATTTGAGGCCGAGGCCGGCTCGATCGTTGTCGACGCGCTCTATGGGGCAGGGCTGTCCAAGCCGCTGTCCGGCGATGCCGCCAGGGCGGTCGACATCGCCACCGATCTGCATTTGCCGGTCGTCGCGGTCGACCTGCCTTCCGGTGTTTCCGGTGACAGTGGCAAAGTGCTCGGCAAGGCATTTTTCGCCGACACCACCGTGACCTTCGCGCGGAAGAAACCCGGCCATCTGCTCTTGCCGGGCCGCGAACGATGCGGCGAGATCGTGCTCGCCGACATTGGCATCGGCGACGGCATAATTGCGCGGCTCCAGCCCCGGACGTTCGAGAACACGCCGACGCTCTGGCTGGACCATTTTCCGGTGCCAGCCGTCGACGCGCACAAATACAAGCGCGGCCACGCCGGAGTCTTTTCCGGCGGGCCTAGCGCCACCGGCGCGGCGCGGTTGTCGGCATTGGCCGCGGCCCGAAGCGGTGCAGGGGCGGTGACCGTGCTTTCGCCTGACAGCGCCATTGAAGCGAATGCCGCGCATCTGACCTCGATCATGCTGCGCAGGACCGACGACATCGCCGACATCAAGGCGTTTGTCGGCGAACGCCGGCCGTCTGCCTTCGTTCTCGGGCCCGGCTTTGGTGTCGGTGAGAGAACGCGGACCTTCGCACTCACGCTACTGGCCTGCGGCCAGCCTCGGGACGCCTCCACCAGGATTGACGGCCTGGTCTTCGACGCCGACGCGATCACCTCGTTTCGCGAGGCACCGGACGCTTTGTTCGAAGCCGCTCGCCAACCGAACGCACCGGCCCTGGTGATGACGCCGCATGAGGGGGAGTTCGCCAGGCTGTTTCCCGACATCGCTGGCAACGATGCCTCGTCCAAGCTCGACAAGGCGCGCGCGGCGGCCAAGCGTGCCAATGCCGTCATCGTCTACAAGGGCGCCGACACGGTGATCGCTGCTGCCGATGGCCGGGCGGCGATCAATTGCAATGGCGCGCCCTGGCTTGCCACCGCCGGTTCGGGTGACGTGCTGTGCGGCATCACCGCCGGCCTGTTGGCGCAAGGCATGCCGCCCTTCGAAGCGGCCTGCGCCGCGGTCTGGATCCATGCCGAAGCCGGCAGCCGGTTCGGACCGGGTCTGATCGCCGAGGATCTGCCGCTGGCGCTGGTGCCGGTGTTGCGCGAACTGGTCGCTGCCCGAGGCAGGCGCTGATCAACGGCGCTTGCGCAATACCAGCGACATTCAGCTCACAGCGGGATGTTGTCGTGCTTCTTCCAGGGGTTCTGCATGTCCTTGTTTCGCAGCATCCTGAGCGCCCGCGCGATACGGCGGCGTGTCGAGTGCGGCATGATCACTTCATCCACATAGCCACGTTCGGCGGCGACGAAGGGCGACAGGAAGCGATCCTCGTAAGTCTTTGTATGGGCCGCGATCTTTTCAGCGTCGCCGATGTCCTTGCGGTAGATGATCTCGACCGCGCCCCGGGCGCCCATCACCGCGATCTGTGCCGTCGGCCAGGCATAGTTCATGTCGCCGCGCAGATGTTTTGACGCCATCACGTCATAGGCGCCGCCATAGGCCTTGCGGGTGATGACGGTGATCTTCGGCACGGTTGCCTCGGCATAGGCGAACAGGAGTTTCGCGCCGTGCTTGATCAGCCCGCCATATTCCTGAGCCGTGCCGGGCAGGAAGCCGGGAACATCGACGAAGGTGACGATCGGGATCGAAAAGCAGTCGCAGAAGCGCACGAAGCGCGCTGCCTTGCGGCTGGCGTCCGAATCGAGCACGCCGGCCAGCACCATCGGCTGGTTGGCGACGAAGCCGACCGTGCGGCCCTCGACCCGCCCGAAGCCGGTGACGATGTTCTTGGCGAAATTCTGCTGGATCTCGAAGAAGTCGCCCTCATCGGCAATCTTCAGGATGAGTTCCTTGATGTCGTAAGGCTTGTTGGCGTTGTCGGGAATCAGCCGGTCGAGCGACAGATCGTGGTCGGTGACCGACTGGTAGCATTCGATCTCGGGAAGATCCGATGTGTTGGAGGCGGGCAGCAGGTCGACCAGGCGGCGCATCTGCAGGAGCGCCTCGACGTCATTGTCATAGGCGCCGTCGGCGATCGAGGATTTCGTCGTGTGGACGGAGGCGCCGCCGAGGCTCTCGGCGGTGACCGTCTCGTTGGTGACGGTTTTCACCACGTCCGGTCCGGTGACGAACATGTAGGAGGTGTCGCGCACCATGAAGATGAAGTCGGTCATGGCCGGCGAATAGACGTCGCCGCCGGCACAAGGGCCCATGATCACGGAAATCTGTGGGATGACGCCGGAGGCGAGCACATTGCGTTGAAAGATCTCGGCATAGCCGCCGAGCGCCGCCACGCCTTCCTGGATGCGGGCCCCGCCGGCGTCGTAAAGGCCGATGATCGGTGCGCGGTTGCGCAGCGCCATCTCCTGCACCTTGATGACCTTCTCGGCGTGCGCCTCCGACAACGAACCGCCGAACACGGTGAAATCCTTGGCGAAGACGTAGACCGGGCGACCATTCACCGTGCCCCAGCCGGTGACGACGCCATCGCCAGCGATCTTCGTCTTCTCCATGCCGAAATCGGTCGAACGATGCTCGACATACATATCGAATTCCTCGAACGAGCCCTCGTCGAGAAAGACCTCGATGCGTTCACGCGCGGTGAGCTTGCCCTTCTTGTGCTGGGCGTCGATGCGGGACTGGCCGCCGCCCATGCGGGCGATGTCGCGACGGCGTTCGAGTTCCTTGAGTACATCTTTCATGGCCGATCTCCCGCGCAGGCTGCATTTCGTGGTAATGATGCTCGCAGGCGAGTGCAAGCACCCCCTTCCTCATGGTTTTGTTGCGCTGCAGCATGGCGCCCCTTGCATTTGGCGGCGAACTGGGCCATATGCGGCGGCATAGGCGCTTGGGCCGGGACTATCCGGCCTTCTCGACGAATGAGACTGGTTGCGTCTGTTTTCCCTCTTTCCGGTTGATCGGCAAGGTGGCGAAAAAGCCCCGTGGCATGATGCCTGCGGGCACGACAGCGCAGCCGCGCGGACGGAATCGTCCGCCGCCTTGTCGTTCCATGACAATGTTATCCGACGGTAGGTTGCGCCCTGCCGCCATTGATGTTTGCGGCCAGAGGCCGCGTGAAAGAAGATTATTTTGACCAACGAAAACACTTTGCCCGGTAAGGACTCTGGGGAACTTTCTGGTTTCGCAGCACTGGGAATTACGGGTGCGCTGCTCAAGGCCACCCACGCCGCCGGTTTCACCGAGCCCAAGCCGATCCAGGCGCAGGCAATCCCGCCGCAGATGGAAGGCCGTGACATTTTCGGCATTGCGCAGACCGGCTCCGGCAAGACCGCGGCCTTCGCGCTGCCGATCCTGTCGAAGATCATCGCGCTCGGGACCAAGCGGCGCGCCAAGACCACCCGCGCACTGATTCTGGCTCCGACGCGTGAACTCGCCGTGCAGATCGAGGACACCATCAAGATCCTCGCCAAGGGCGCGCATGTCTCGACCGCACTCGTGCTGGGCGGCGTCTCGCGCTTCAGCCAGGTGAAGAAGGTAGCCCCCGGCGTCGACATTCTTATTGCCACGCCCGGCCGGTTGACCGACCTGGTGCGCGAAGGCGACCTCATTCTCTCCGACACCAAATGGCTGGTGCTGGACGAGGGCGACCGCATGCTCGACATGGGCTTCATCAACGACGTCAAGCGCATCGCCAAGGCGACCGCGCCTGATCGCCAGACGGCGCTATTCTCGGCCACCATGCCGGATGAGATCGCCGAGCTGGCCAAGGGCCTGCTGAAGAATCCGGTTCGCATCGAAGTCTCGCCGCATAGCACTGCGGCGGTCGAGATCGTGCAAGGCGTCGTCTTCGCCCGCACCAAGCAGAAGCGCCAGGTGCTGTCGACGATGCTCGCCGACGAAGCGATGAAGTCCGTCATCATTTTTTCGCGCACCAAGCATGGCGCCGACCGGGTTACCAAGGACCTCGAGCGCGACGGCTTTAAGGCCGCCGTCATTCACGGCAACAAGTCGCAAAATGCCCGTCAGAAGGCGCTGAACGATTTCCGTGAAGGTTCGGTACGCATTCTGGTCGCGACCGACATCGCGGCGCGCGGCATCGACGTACCCGGCATCAGCCATGTCGTGAACTTCGACCTGCCGGACGAAGCGGAAAGCTACGTCCACCGCATCGGCCGCACCGGCCGCAACGGCATGGACGGCATCGCCATCACGCTTTGCGATCCTTCCGAAAACAGCAAGCTGCGCCAGGTCGAGCGCATCATCCGCACCAAGCTGCCGATCGTTGCCGACCATCTCGGCAGTCCCGACCCGCTGCGCAATCCGGCTGAAAAGAACGAGCGCTTCGAGCCCGCCAATGACCGTAATGGCCGTCGCGACGGCCGGCGGCCGGGCGGTGAGAAGAAGCGCTTCGGCGACAAGCCGGCTTTCGCTGGCGAGCGCAAGCCGGAAGGCGCCAAGCCCTTCAAGGGCAACAACAAGCGCCGCTTCGGCGGCAAGCGGCCCGCGGCCCGGGCTGCGTAAGCCAGCTTGCATTGTAGTCGGCCAAGCTTCGGGCTGGCTGACTGCCCGTGAGTGATACTGAAAAGGGCGGCTGAAGCGATGCTTCGGCCGCCCTTTTCGTCCGCGCCTTACTTCACCACCGCTTCGATCCAGACACCAATCCTCTGCGCGAGGAAGGCTGTGGTCGACGGCGATAGCGCGTCGCCGGCAATGACATGGTTGTCCGGGTCGCCGGTGTCGTCGACCGGCACCAGTTCGTGCGCACCACCCCAGCGCCCGGCGATTTCGCGGGTGCGATCGGGCCGCACCACTCTGTCCGAATCCGAAAAGATGAACAGGGCAGGGATGGTCGCCTTCTCCACCGGCGCGCCATAGGCAAGTTCGGTCAGCGCCTGCATCGGCAAGGTCGCTTCGATCGGGTAGCGGTACGTCCAGAATTTCTCATGCAGCGCGTTGCGCGGCACGAAGCTGCGTTCCTTGCCGGCGACGAGTTTGGCGATCTGCTTGCCCCACGGCATGGTCAGGAACTCGGCGCCGGATGCCTTGACGCCGAAGTTCGGCGAGATGAACGCGATCGCCGCCACCCCGTCCGACGCGCCCGGCTGCGTTGCCGCCCATGCCGCCAGCGAGCCGCCGGTCGAGGTCGAGATGACGATCACCTTGTCGCCGATCGCCCGGCCGATGGCGAGCGCCTCCTCATAGTCGTTGATCCAGGCATTGACGCTGCCTTGCGTCATCGCCGCGCCATCCTGCCCGTGACCGGTAAGGCGGGTGTAGAAGAGGTTGGCGTCGAGCTGGTCGGCCACGTCGTCAGGCAGCGGCCGGACCTCGCCCTTCGATGCGGAAAAGCCGTGGATATAGACGATCGACAGCGGCGTCCTGGCATGAACCAGCGGATTTGCCCAGACGATCTCCTTGTCCAGCCCGTCGCGGATTCCGGGCACGGCTGCTTCCACTCTTGCCACATAGGCTTGCGGATCGTCACCGATGGCCGAGGGATCGAAATGGATCGTGGTGTCGACAGCAACACGCGGGCCGAGCACGAAGGCCAATGCGAGGACTGCGAATAGGACCAGCACAGCAAGCACAACCCGTCGCCCCATCGCAGACTCCACGCTACAATTCTCAACCTATGGCTGCGGCCAAAGACAGGCAACGGCCGGCAGGAGCCGCCAATTTTCGACAGCGCTCTATTCGATTGGCGGCTTTCGGTCGTAGTGAAGCGGGCGCGCCTTCCAGTTGGTCGTCAGGCTGATCACCCCTCTGCACAGCGGCCTCGGCAGCAGACTGAGCAGTTTCAGAGGCCAGCTTGTCCGACGGGGAAAAGTGACTTCGAAGCCGCCGGACTTGATTCCCCGCGCCATGCGACGAGACGCCCGGCTGACCGGCATCAGCCCCGGCATCGGCAGCATGTTCTTCTCGGTCAGCGGCGTGTCGATGAAGCCCGGATTGATCACCTGGATGCGCACATTCATCTTGTCGAAATCATATTTCAGCGATTCGGCCAGGATGTTGATCGCCGCCTTGGTGCCGCCATAGGCGGCCGTGGTCGGCCAACCGAAATAGGCGGTGACCGAACCGACCAGAACGACGTGGCCGCGTGCCCTGACACGCATGCGCTCGATGACCGGCACCAAGCCGTTGACGATGCCGAAATAGTTGACTTCGAAGGACCGGCGAAAGTCGTTGACGACGAGGTTCTCACCCGGCGTCGATATGTAGTTTCCGGCATTGAAGACGGCGAGCACGATAGGCCCGAGTTCCTTCTCGATCGCGGCGACGGTTCTGGCCATGCGTGGCTCGTCGGTGACATCGCAGGGAAAAGCGGTGACACTGCCCGGCATCTGTGCGGTCTCGACGACGAGCGTGTCGATCGGATCGTCGTCGAGCGCCGTCACCGCGACGGCGTAGCCCTGGGACGCAAGATCCCTGGCCAGCGAGCGGCCGATACCGCTGCTTCCGCCCGTGATCCAGGCGACGCCGTGCTTCGGGTTGGCCCGGTAGAGTGTCATGCTGCGCCCTGTCGACTTGTTCCTGCCTTGCTCTAGCGATGAAGAAATCGAATGAAAAGCTGCTTTTCGACGCCAGGCGGAAATGAACAGTGGGGCATGAGGTTGGTCTCGGGAAGCGTTGTTGCAACAACAGCACGGCAAATGCGACTGGACCAGACAAATTCTTGCCTTGAAACCGAAGCTTCGGGTTTCTAGGGTTTCGGCGCACCGCACAAAGGAATCCTGAATGCCCCGTTCTGTGATCGACGTGATCGGCAATACGCCTCTGATCCGCCTCAACAAAGCTTCCGAAGAAACCGGCTGCGAGATCCTTGGCAAGGCCGAATTCATGAATCCGGGCCAGTCGGTCAAGGATCGCGCCGGTCTGTTCATCATCCGCGACGCTGAACAGCGCGGGTTGCTGAAGCCCGGCGGCGTCATCGTCGAGGGGACCGCCGGCAATACCGGTATCGGGCTGACGCTGGTCGCCAAGGCGCTCGGCTACCGCACCGTCATCGTCATTCCCGACACGCAGAGCCAGGAGAAGAAGGATACGATCAGGCTGCTCGGCGCCGAGCTGATCGAAGTGCCTGCCGTTCCTTACAAGAACCCCAACAACTACGTGAAACTGTCGGGCCGGCTGGCCGAGCAGATGGCGAGGACGGAGCCGAACGGCGCCATCTGGGCCAACCAGTTCGACAATGTCGCCAACCGCGACGGCCATATCCGCACCACGGCGCAGGAAATCTGGAACCAGACCGAAGGCAAGATTGACGGTTTTGTCTCGGCTGTCGGTTCGGGTGGGACGCTGGCCGGCGTCGCCTTCGGGCTGAAGGCAAAAAGCAAGGACGTCAAGATCGCACTCGCCGATCCGCTGGGCGCCTCGCTCTACAGTTTCTACACCAGCGGTGAGCTGAAGTCCGAGGGCAGCTCGATCACCGAAGGCATCGGGCAGGGGCGCATCACCGCCAATCTGGAAGGATTCACGCCCGACTTCTCCTTCCAGATCAAGGACGAAGATGCGCTGCCGATCATCTTCGACCTGATCCAGGAGGAAGGCCTTTGCGTCGGCGGCTCGACTGGCATCAACATTGCCGGCGCGATCCGGCTGGCCAGGGAATTGGGCCCCGGCCACACCATCGTGACCATTCTTTGCGACTACGGCACGCGCTACCAGTCGAAGCTGTTCAACCCGGAATTCCTGCGCGAAAAGAAGCTGCCGGTGCCAGGCTGGATGGAGCTGAAGAGCAGGATTTCAGTGCCATTCGAAAAGGTCGCGTAATGGCCTACAAGACGGAAGCGCTGTTTCGCGATGAGGCCTATCTGAAGACGGCTGACGCCACCGTCGTCGCCGTCAACGATCGTGGCGGTATCATTCTCGACCGGACGATCTTTTACGCCACCTCGGGCGGCCAGCCAGGCGATACCGGCCATCTCGAACGCGCCGATGGCAGCCGCGTCGCCATTGCCGCCACCATTTCCGGTGAGACCAAGGACGAGATCATCCACGTGCCGGCGCCGGATCATGCCGTGCCGGAGGTCGGCGAGAAGGTGAGCCTGGCGATCGACTGGGAGCGGCGGCACCTCTTGATGCGCATGCACGCGGCCTGCCACCTGCTTACCGTCGTCTGCCCATTCCCGATCACGGGTGCTTCCGTTTCCGAGGACGACAGCCGTGTCGATTTCGACATTCCCGATGCTAGCTTCGGCAAGGAAGAGGTGACGGCGAGCCTGATGGACCTTGTGCGCGCCGACCACCCGATCTTCACCAGGCTGATCAGCGATGAGGAACTGGCTGCAAACCCTGGCCTGGTGAAGTCCAAGAACGTCCGGCCGCCTGTCGGTACCGGCAGGATCCGCCTTGTCTGCATCGGCGAGAACGCCTCGGTGGACAGCCAGCCTTGCGGCGGCACGCATGTCAAAAGCACTGGCGAAATCGGTGAAATCCACATCGGCAAGATCGAGAAGAAGGGCCGCGAAAACCGGCGCTTCCGCATCCGCTTCGGCCCGATGCCGGAGGCCTGAGGTCAGACGGTGGTCGGCCTGCTACAATTCTTCAGGCGGTCGTGAGACACCTTACGCAAGGTGTCGGAAACTGGAAGGCGGTCTCTCCACCCAGGCTTCGATCTGCTCGGTGACGAACTTCGCTGCCTGATGGTGGATGAAATGACCGGCGCCGGGCAGAGCTATCAGCGCGGTCACATTGTCGACCTCGCGGAACGTGCCATCGAAAGCGCTGACGGGAACATAGGGATCGTCGGTGCCAAACAGGACCAGGGTCGGTGCCTTGACGAGTGGCAATTGTCCCAGACTTGGCACCTTGCCGAGCGGAATGTTGGCTCTGTAGTAGCCAAGCATTGCTTCCGGACTGGATCGCCGCAGCGAGTCCGTCAGCGCCTGCCTATCCTGCGGATCGGCGACCCAGGTAGCAAGGTCGTCGATGTTCAGCATCTGGGCTGCACCGGGTACCTGGAAGCTGCGTATGTAGGCGATCATCTCGGCATTGGCCGGATCGGCAATGGCGTTGAGATGATTGCGCGGATGCGGCGTCGACAGCAGG
The DNA here is from genome assembly GCF_900103325.1 of Mesorhizobium qingshengii. Taxonomy (GTDB): domain Bacteria; phylum Pseudomonadota; class Alphaproteobacteria; order Rhizobiales; family Rhizobiaceae; genus Mesorhizobium; species Mesorhizobium qingshengii. The sequence continues at coordinate 42,333 of NZ_FMXM01000022.1, forward strand.
ACGAGATGGCGCACGACCTGCGGCGCGCGTATGGCCAGCCACCATGCAACGATGCCGCCCCAGTCGTGGCCGACAATGGCGGCCTGGGTCAGCTTTTCCGCGGCCAGAACGGCCAGCACGTCGTTGACCAGATTCGTCAGCACATAGTTGCCGTAGCCCTGCGGCGCATCGCTTTGCCCATAGCCCCGCAAGTCGGGCGCAATCACGCGGTAGCGGCCGCAAAGTGCTTCCAACTGCCGGCGCCAACCCATGCCGTGATCCGGAAAGCCGTGCAGGAACACAATCGGCGGGCCTGAGCCCGCCGCCGTGTAGTGCAGTTTGACGTTGCCGTTTACGGCAAACTTCGATTCAAACGCCACTTCCAGTTCAGTCAATTGCAATCCATTCGACGCCGCGGTCCGAGCTCGGCAGCCCGAACCGCTGGGCTACATCTTGACTTCGAGGCGCAGGAACGGGCCGTTGAAGGTCTGGGTGCTCTTATCGGAGAGCTGGAGAAGATTGTGCCACTGCTCGACCCGATAGCCAGCAGTGAACGTGGTGTTGTCCCATGGCTTGAAAGTCACGCCACCGGAAAGGTCGACATTGGTCACCACTTCGCTGGAATGCTGGCTTTCGCTTGCATTGATGGTCTGATCGATCGGATCAGGCGGGATAGCGCCCGGATCGTGCTGCGTCGCGCTCAGGCTGATCTTGTTCGTGCGCCGGCCCCACATGGCCGAACCGGAAACCGCGCCAGTCAGACCCCATGTCTCGCCCAAGGGATAATAGACTTCTGCGCCGATGCGAGGACCGATGCCGTAAAATTCGGACGAGCCGAGCTTGTCGACGCTGCCGGACTTGTCCGCCGGATTATCCCGGGTAATGCCTTCGTGCAGGCTGATTTTCTCCTTGGAGTGCAGCAGCCGCAAGCCGCCGAAGAAGCGGATGTCGGCGCTTTGTGCCTGAACGTGCTTGCCGATATCGAAGTCCAGCGTCTGAAAATTGTAGCTGTTTCCAAACGAAAGATTGACGTTGCCGGGGTCGCTGCCCGTTATCGGTATGTCAAAACTGGTGTCATTATCCTGCCCTGCATGAAAGGACCCGGCGAGGCGCCAGTCGACATCCGGAAATATCGCTTTGGTCAGCGCGACCGATCCATAGAGATCGCCAAAGCCGTTGTTGCTGCCTAGTTTGTCCGTGGTGTCACCAAGCTTGTCGACGTTGGACTGATAGACCGCGCCTTCGAAGGCAATCTTGATGCGGGAATCGACCACTGCTGGATCAATTGCCTGCGCATCGGCGGCATGGGCCGCAACCACACCAACAGATGTCACCGAAGCAGCCGACGCTGCAACAGTAGCAAGAAGCTTGCTTGAAACGTGATTTCGCATTTTTCCCCGCCTGAAAACAAATCAATAGTTATTAGCCCACTCGCACATTACCGCAGCGGTACCCCGCGAGATAGCTGTCACAATAATTTGCTCGGGCAGTGTTACGCGTTTGCCACAGATGGCTTTTTCTCCCCGAGAATCAAATAAGATAGCCGCGGATTTTGTAGGCGAATGTTAGCGCCACGCCTGTGGCGTTCGGGATTGCCGGGGGAGCATAGATGGACAATCAGACGCAAATCGAAAGCGTTCTCAACAACCTCGTCTATGCGCTTTTTGCCCAAAGCGGGCAGGTGGAAACGAATGGAAGGGCTGGCAGTCTCGGCAACCTGATTGTCTTCGACAACCCGGAAGCCGTTGACACCATCGTCAAGGCGCCGGAGCTCTTTCGCAAGAATTTCTCCCTGATCTCGGCTCTCGGTTTCAGCCGCTTCAACACCAATGGCGAGGATTGGTCGGTTCGGCGCGCCATCACCCAGGATACCTACCTGGCGGCAGCCAGGCCGGCGCAGCAGCACCCGATGGCAGAGCTCTACGCCGCCGGTCTTGCCGGGAGTGACGCAACGCTGCCCTCCATCCAGCAAGCTCTGTTCGCGGCGTCGATGACGATATTTTACCGGGCTTTCGGCCTTGTTCCCGATATGGCAGCGACGCTCTTGCTGCTCGACAGGGTCCGCGACGTGCTGAGGCGCCTCCAATATTATTCCTGGGTATCGCCGACGAGCGCCGAGCGCACGAATGTCATCCAGGATGCCCGCGCGGTTGTTGCCGATTTCACATCGCTGCTGATGGCGGACTCCCGGGCGGCCGCTGAGATGGACCGCTTCAGGGATCTGGCCTCCGACCTGGAGGACTTCTCACCGGTGGAGGAGTTCGTCATGAATTTCTTCGCTGGCGTCGAGACGACGGTGACCACCGCTCTTTGGGTGATCGATCGGCTGGGTGCCAACCTGCAGGTGCAGGAGCGTATCCATGCTGAGGTTCTCTCGGGTGAGGCACAAACGCCGTACACCGATTGCATGATCAACGAGACGATGCGCTATTTCCCGCCGATACCGTTCCTGACCCGGGAAGTCGGCGCCGATACGGTTCTCGACGGCCAGAACCTCTATGCCGGGCAACTGATCATGGTATCGATCGTCGGCGTGCACCAGAATCCAGCCTTCTGGTCAAACCCGCGTGTCTTCGACGCAAGCCGGAAGGAATTCCTCGAGAACAGCTTTGATCGACGGGCCTTTATTCCCTTCCTTACCGGACCGCGCATGTGTGGTGGCGCGCGCCTCGGCCGGCTGGAAGTCAGGGAGGCGGTCCTTGCCATTGTGCGGCAGTTCGCTTTCAGCCGGGCCGACGATGTGATCCGGTTCGACTATGCGCTGGCCTTGCGCCCGGCGCAGGGGTCTTCGGTCAGTGTTTCGAAGCGGTGATGCGCCAGCGTTAGGCGTGGTCCTGCCAGAACCGCCTGACGTAGTCCCCAAACTGACGTTTGATCATGGTCTTGAGCTCGACATCATGCGCATAGCGCATGCTTGTCGATATGATTTTTGATTTCAATTCGAAGTCTGGGAACCAGTTGCCCATCGTGGCGGAAGCGCTTTCCTGCTGGTTTGCGATAAAGTCCTCATAGCAGACCTCCGCCACCCTGCGCCGATCAAGGGCGTTCAGGTAATTTTTCCACCTGATCTCGCTATCGAGAATATACTGGGCGGTATCCCTGACAACCCTCTCGGTCAAAGTTGTTACTGTGGGAATTCCAGGCAGTGTCTCCTGACTGTCGAAAGGCTGGCCCGTATGCAGCATCGAGAGCAGGCTTATGGTCTGATCGACCTTGTTTCTCCTGGAGAGGAAGACATAGAACGAGTTGCCGTTGTCATCGCCGATTGAACTGCGCGCGAATGGCAGGTTTTCAAAGAAGATCTTGGCGGCGAATACGCCGTTCTCCGTCCTTTTCGCCAGAAGATGGCGACCATAGGCCGGCGCCTGCTGATTGAGTTTTTCAAAGTCCATGGTGTCGTCAGCCGACCACCGTCTCATCAGCGGCAAGGCGTACTGCCACTGAAAATACTCCGTCGGCATTCCCAGGCCGAACTGCCGCAAGACCTGACAGTAGGAATGCCCCGCCGTTCGCGGTGTCGTGCAGATGAGGATTTTGGCAGGGTTTTCGGTGGAGCTCTGGCGATCATGGGTCGCGGTGACATATTCGCTGTACAAATCGTCGAAATGCATTTCCGAAACCAACCCCACCACGACACGCCAGGTTTTCAGGCGGCAGACAGAAATCCCAGGATGAGCAGAGCCTGGTCCAGTGTCATCAGCGATGGCGGATCGCCCGCATCGATGTTGTCCACAAGCCACAGATCAGGCCGTGCCAGCCGCGTACGCTCGATGGCCGGCCGGTCGATGACTTGGCTGTCGCGACCGTATAGCAGCAGGATGCGGGCGTCGATCTTGGCGGCGATTGGGAAGAGATCGTATTCGCGGCCGGCGAGGGCGCCGAAATTTCCCGTCGTGGCAGGGTCGTAGGCGAGCCGGAAGCCATCGGGACCGGTGGCGATCCTGTTCTCGACATAGCGGTTGAACACCGTATCCTCGACCGGGCCCATGACGGCTCTGGTGGCGTTCAGATAGTCCTTGGCCGCCGCCCGGGTTTTGAACGCAAGCATGCTTTCCTTGAGGACTTCGTGTCTCATCGCGTCAACCTTCGGTCCGCCGAGCATGGGGACGTCGTTGAGAATGATTCCCGCGGCCTTGGAGCGGGTCATCTGCAGAAACAGCAGCAAGATCGTGCCGCCCCACGAAGTGCCGATGAAATGGTTCTCCGTGCCGGCGAACTCGCCGAGCGCGCGCAGGCATTTGGAGTAGACATTGATGTCGTATCCCGACCCCAGATAGGCACTGCGCCCGCGCCCCAACAAATCGGGGCAGATAACCAGGAAGCCATTGCGGCACAGGAAGGTGGCGAGATAGTCGAAGTCGGCACCATTGCCGGTGAAGCCGTGCAGGCAGAACACCGTTGCGCGCGGCGTGCCGGCCGGTCGCCAGATGCGCACGAACATCGCGGCATAGCGGTCATCCAGCCGGATGAGGATTTCTTGCGTCAGCGCCTCGGCGGAGCTGGCCGGATCCATCAGACGTTGCGCTTGCGGACGGCACGCTTGACCGAGCCGCGGTTGTCGATGAAGTCGCGTTTCCAGAATACTGACTTGTCGAGGTTGATGAGCTTGGCCTTCTTGATCAGCGGCAGAATGTGGGACGAGGACCGCGTCGCCATCACCGTCACCGCTGTGGCATCGCCACCGGGGAAGGGATTGAGCGGCCCGCCATTCGTCGCCCAAGCCTCGGCTATCTCGCGGCTGGTCTGGATCCAGCCGACATAGGCGACGATCACGTCGTCGATCGAGCCGATCATGTGTGTCTGCTGATCCAACTGGTAACGCAGTGTCTTCACCATCAGGCCGAACTCATAGCCGTCGAAAGGCGGATAGTGTGCAATAAAATTGCAGACAAGTCCGAGCGAAACCGGATTGCTGGGAACACGGGAAAACAGAAGATTGCTCATGTCGAGATTTTATTGACCCCGCCCACCCCAGATCCTAACGATCAATCCGTACTCGCCACGAAACACGAAAACAATCAGAATCAACGGACTGCCGCAGTTGATCATGCCGCGTATCCAAACCGAATATCGCGCGCGCAACGCGTCCAGATTGTCAAGTTAAACAGAGTTTTGCCGAAGACGAAGCAGGAGAACAGGAATGGCCGAGGATAGCCCCTTCACCGTCGACGCGGACTGGCTGCGGACGCGCCTCGGCCAGCCTGGCCTGGTGATCATCGATGCGTCCTGGTATCTGCCTGCGCAAAAACGCGACGCGCGCGCCGAATACGAGGCGGCGCACATTCCGGGCGCTCGGTTCCTGGATCAGGATGCGGTTTCCGATCCCGATTCTGCTCTGCCGCACACATTGCCGTCGCCGCAGCATTTTGCACAGTATGTCGGTGCGATGGGGGTTTCGGCCGATGATACCATCGTCGTCTATGATGGCCCGGGCTTCTTCTCCGCGCCCAGGGCGTGGTGGATGTTCCGCGTGATGGGTGTTTTCCAGACCTATATTCTGGACGGTGGCTTCGATGGCTGGAAGGCGGCCGGCTGGCCGGTAACGGCCGAGCCCACGAAGATCGCGCCATGCGTATTCCATGCCGATTTCGACGCGGGTCGCGTCGCCAGCCTCGCCGACATGCGCCGGATCGTCGACACCAGGGAAAGCCAGATCGCCGATGCCCGTGGACCGGGCCGCTTTGCCGGCACCGAGCCCGAGCCCCGCGCCGGCGTCCGTTCCGGCCATATGCCGGGCGCGCGCAATCTGCCTTATTCGGCGCTGTCGGAAAACGGCGTGTTGTTGTCAAAGGACCGTCTGCGCAAGGTTATCGAGGAGGCCGGCATCGACCTCTCTAAGCCTGTCGTCACGTCTTGCGGCTCCGGTGTCACTGCCGCGGTGGTCACACTGGCGCTGGAAACGCTCGGCCATACCGACAACAGGCTTTACGACGGCTCATGGGCGGAGTGGGGCGGGCTCTCCGACACGCCTGTTGTGACCGGCAAGGAATGACGACGATGGACAACGGCGTGCTGGAAGACATCGAAGTCACCGTGACATTTCTCGAGATGCATGTACCGCCGGCCTATTCGCCGCCGGTGCCCTACAACCGTCAGATCGCGCTGCTGAAGACCAAGGACATTCCCTTGCATTTCTACCGCTACCTGATGGACCGGGTGGGGCGCAAATGGCACTGGGTCAATGTACTGAGGCTGGATGACGACGAGCTTGCGGCCGGCATCCACCGCGAGGATCGCGATATCAGGGTGCTCTATCTCGATGGCGCGCCGGCCGGCTTCTTCGACCTCAAGCCACATTTGCCGGATGAGGTGGAACTCGCCTATTTCGGCATGATGGAACATGCGACCGGGCAAGGCATCGGCCGCTGGTTTCTCGGTGCTGCGATTGCCGCCGCATGGTCGTACGGGCCGAAGCGGGTGGCGGTGCAGACTTGCACGCTCGATCATCCGGCGGCGCTGCCGCTCTACCAGAAGCTTGGCTTTGCTCCGGTGGCGCAGAAGAAGGAGATCGTGCATCCGCTGCCTTTCGCCGAGCGTTCGGCCAGCGTGATGCGGCCGTGACATATTGATTAGCCGGCTTCGTCATTGATGAGGTCGCTGATCCATCGAGAGATCGATCGGCACCGGCTGCCAATGCCATCGGCGCTTCGATACTTGGCAGGAATCGGGTGGGAAGCATCGGCCTTAGCGCATAATTTCTGGTCAACGACACCGGAGATTTTCACCATGACCATTCAGTTCAAAGCTCTGCCGACCCAAGATGTCAGGGCCCTGCAGTTCGGCGGCCCGGATGCCTACGGCCACACGCCCGAGCGACAGATTTCAGATGGTGACGGCATGCCTTGCCGGCACTGTCTGAAGAACATCGCCGCTGGCGACGCCTTTCTCATCCTGGCGTACCGGCCATTTCCGGACCCTCAGCCCTATGCCGAAACCGGGCCAATCTTCCTGCATGCCGAAGAATGCGAACGCGCCGCCCAGAGCGAGGAGTTGCCCGAGATTCTCGAAAGCCCCGACTACATCGTGCGCGGCTATGGCAGGGACGACCGCATCGTCTATGGCAGCGGCGGTGTTATCCCGACCGGAGCAATTACCGCGCGAGCCGAGACCTTGTTCGAACGCGACGATATCGCCTACCTCCATGTCCGCTCGGCGCGCAACAATTGCTACCAGTGCCGCATCGAGCGCGCGTGAGGCGAAGATGGCGGGCTGGAGAGGCTGTCTTACTCCCGTCGCATAGTCGCGATAGAAAGCGATGGTCGATTGATTTGCCGACCGCGGATGAACCGGCGGGAGATCTCGATACCTAGGAAGCGGGGCTTTGGCTCCGCTTTTTTGTTGCCTGCGCTTTGCACGCAAGAAAAAACCCGCCGGCATAGCCGACGGGCTGACAGGAGGAGGTTTTCCTGGGTGAGATCAGGCAGCCAAGACAGATTTCGGCTCGACCAGTTCGTAGCCAAGCGCCTCAGCGACCGCCCGGTTGGTGATCTTGCCCTTGTGGACATTGAGCCCGTTGCGCAGGTGGTGGTCGTCGACCAGCGCCTTCAGGCCTTTGTCGGCGAGTTGCAGGCCGTAGTGCAGCGTTGCGTTGTTGAGCGCATGGGCCGAGGTGACCGGCACCGCGCCAGGCATGTTGGCGACGCAATAGTGGATGACGCCATCGACCTCGTAGGTGGGTTCGGCGTGAGTCGTCGCGTGCGAGGTCTCGAAGCAACCGCCCTGGTCTATGGCGACGTCGACCAGCACCGAGCCCTTCTTCATGCCGGACAGCATTTCGCGGGTGACGAGCTTCGGCGCGGCGGCGCCCGGGATGAGCACGGCGCCGACGACGATGTCGGCCGAGAAGCATTCTTCCTCAAGCGCCTCGACGGTCGAGTAGCGGGTATGGACACGGCCCGCGAAGAGGTCGTCCAGCTGGCGCAAGCGCGGAATAGAGCGGTCGATAATGGTGACGTCGGCGCCAAGGCCCGCCGCCATTCTGGCGGCATGCAGGCCGACGACGCCGCCGCCGAGCACGGTGACCTTGCCGGGCAGCACGCCCGGCACGCCGCCGAGTAGCACGCCGCGGCCACCATTGGCCTTCTGCAGCGCCGTCGCGCCGGCCTGGATCGACAGGCGTCCGGCGACTTCCGACATCGGCGCCAGGAGCGGCAGGCCGCCACGGTCGTCGGTCACGGTCTCGTAGGCGATTGCCGTGACGCCGGAAGCGAGCAGCCCCTTGGTCTGCTCCGGATCCGGAGCCAGGTGGAGATAGGTATAGAGGATCTGGCCATCGCGAAGCTGCGCCCATTCATTGGGCTGCGGCTCCTTGACCTTGACGATCATGTCCGACTTGGCGAACACGTCGGCAGCGGTCTTGGCAATCGTGGCGCCGGCGGCGCGGTAAGCATTGTCATCGGCGCCGATACCAGCACCGGCACCGGTCTCGACCAGCACTTCATGGCCATGAGCGACATATTCGCGGACCGAGCCGGGCGTGAGGCCGACGCGATATTCGTGGTTCTTGATTTCCTTGGGGCAGCCGACGCGCATTTTCTTCTCCTGATCCGGCCCTTTTGGGCTCGTTCCCTGTATTGGCGGAGTGAACCATGAATCGCTGCGCATGTGTTTGCGAATGCGCTTGCGCGCATGGGCAAGTTTCGATAATTATTGCGCGGAACAGCCATATTTTCGCAGGATTCACGAAAAATGCCGCTCGACAGGATTGATATCGCTATTCTTGAGGCTTTGCAGAAGGATGGTCGGATACCCAACGCGGCGCTCGCCGAGAAGGTTGGCCTGTCGCAGTCGGCGTGTTCGCGCCGGCTGGACAATCTGGAGAAATCCGGGACCATCCGCGGCTACCACGCCCGGCTGTCCAATGCGGCACTTGGTCATCAGATGACGGCGATCGTGCACATATCGCTGTCGGGCCAGTTCGAGAAGACGCTGTCGGATTTCGAGGCGGCGATCAAGCGCTGCCCCAACGTGCTGTCCTGCCATCTGATGTCGGGCGAATACGACTACATCCTGCGCATAGCGGCAAAGGACCTAGTCGACTATGAGCGCATCCACAAGGAATGGTTGTCGGCGATGCCGCATGTGACGAAGATCAACTCGTCATTCGCCTTGCGTGAGATCGTCGACCGCACGGCCATGGGCATGAAGCCGGAGATGGCTTAACGCCAGAGGCACACCCGGACGTCCTTTCCAACATAACATGCGCCTTCGCGGCGAAGGTCTGCCCAACGTTCATCACCGTGAGTTTCCCTAATGTCCGAGTTCGCATAGCCGTCCCAAACATCACCGTCCTTGTAGACAACTGCCCAGTAATCTTCGGACATTTCACCGGCCCCACTATGCGTATCAGGATAGTCGATACCTGCAAAAACTTGCCGAGGCCCCTGGATATTAAAATCGCCGCCCGTCTCGATTTGATAGGAGCATCTTCCGGATATGCGGGTCTGACCGTCAACAACAAGCAGGCAGCGGCCCCATTTATAGCCGCTCGGCAAACGATGCTGTAGTTGCGCATGCGCAGGCGAAAAGGAAAACGCAATGGCAAGGGCAGCCGCTAAAGTTCGTCCGATCATCCTATCATCCGTTGTGAAGCAGCCAGTCTAAGAGCGACTGAGCGACCGTTGGATCCGCCCAGAGCGCATGTCGAAATAGTCCTCAACAGCATGGTCCGCTCAAAGGTCATGTTATTTGTCGACCAAGTCGGATTTTTGTCACGAGACATTTGCGCTGCTGCGCGGCGCTCTTAGGCCTCGGTGACGACCCGATCCATCGGGATATCGTGCGGCTGCGGATAGATGGTCGCTATACGCTGGAGTTCGTAGCCGACGCCGATGACCAGCGGCTTGAACGGCACGGCGGCCAGCGTGCGGTCGAAGAAGCCGCCGCCATAGCCCAGGCGATAATTTGCCGGATCGATGCCGACGATCGGCGAGATGACGATATCTGGCAGAACCGGGTCGCCCTCGGCCGGTATCGGGATGTTCCAGATGCCTTTTTCCAACCGGTCACCGGATTTGTAGGCACGGAAGATCAGCGGTTGGCCTCTCTCCACGACGATGGGTAGCGCCGTGCGGCCGCCGCGCTCATTGACGGATGCCATCCATGGCCGCAAATCCGGCTCACCGCGAAACGGCCAGTAAAGACTGACCATGCGACCGGCGATCTCGCCGATGATCGCGTCGAGCCCTTCGGCAATTCGCTGGGACATTGCCGCTCGCGCATCGGCTGAAACCGCCAGCCGCGCCGCGATCAGGCGTTCGCGCTCGGCCTTGCGCCAGCGCCTTACATCGGTCCAGTCGGATAGCGGCGCCCGGAATTCCGGATCGAGTTCATGCATGAAGCAAGGCGGCGAAGAATACTGCGCCGGACCTTGGTCGTCATGATCGTTGGCCATGCGTCACCTCATAGCGTGTTGGATGACGCTATACCTCGCGACACGATATAACTTGTGCATTCACGACATGGGACGGCGAGTCCCGGGCACCGTCCCTCTGTTGCTGCATTGCACAAAAATACCTACATCTAAGACAAGCATTCTTACCGTCAGGGTGAAATGAAGTGAACCAGGCCAGCCATCACGTGGTCGTTGTCGGCGCGGGGTTCGGCGGCCTCGAACTTACCCGCGGGCTATCAGGCGCTCCGGTGCGCATCACCATGATCGACAAGCGCAACCACCATCTTTTCCAGCCGCTGCTCTACCAGGTGGCGACTACAGCACTGGCCACGTCCGAGGTCGCCTGGCCGATCCGCCACCTCCTGCGCAAGCGCAAGGACGTGACGACGCTGCTTGCCAATGTCGCCGGCGTCGATCGTGCCGGCAATCGCGTGCTGCTCGATGACGGCAGCGCTGTCGCCTACGACACGCTGGTGCTGGCCACTGGCGCTCGTCATGCCTATTTCGGCCACGACGAATGGGAGCCGTTCGCGCCGGGCCTGAAGACACTGGAGGACGCCACGACGATCCGGCGCCGTATTCTTCTGGCCTTCGAGCAGGCCGAGCGGGAAACCGATCCCGCCAAACGCCAGGCGTTGCTGACATTGGCGATCGTCGGCGGCGGGCCGACCGGCGTGGAACTGGCCGGCACCATCGTCGAACTGGCGCACGACACGCTGCGCGGCGAGTTCCGCAACATCGACACGCAGCAGACGCGCGTGGTGCTGATCGAGGCCGGCGACCGAATCCTTGCCAATTTCGCGCCAAAACTTTCCGACTATGCCAGCAAGGCGCTCGAACGGCTCGGCGTGACGATCGAACTCGGCCGGGCCGTCACGCGTTGCGATGCCGAGGGCGTCGTCTTTGGCGACAAGCAACTGGCGGCGAGGACCATCCTGTGGGCCGCAGGCGTTGCCGCGTCGCCTGCCGCCGAATGGCTCGGAGCGGCGGCGGATCGGGCGGGCAGGGTGCTCGTCGAGCCCGACCTGACTGTACCCGGCAGTCCGGAGATTTTCGTCATCGGCGACGCCGCGCACGTGCTGCGGCCCGATGGGCGCCCCGTTCCCGGCGTGGCGCCCGCCGCCAAGCAGCAGGGCAAGCATGTTGCTGCGACGCTGAGGGCGCGGCTTGCCGGAGACGCAAGCCCGCGGCCATTCCGCTACAGGCATGACGGCGATCTCGCCACCATCGGCAAGCGCGCCGCGGCGATCGATTTCGGCTGGATCAAGCTGACCGGCTGGGCGGCCTGGTGGCTGTGGGGAATCGCGCACATCTATTTCCTGATCGGCTTTCGCAACCGGCTTGCGGTTTCATTGAGCTGGCTGTGGATTTATGTGACGGGCCAGCGCAGCGCCCGGCTGATCACGCAAGGCGACGACGACAAGACCTGAGTTTTCTTCACTGTCCCATTCATCCGCGCGTCATCTGGTGCTGATCGACTGACGCTCTGATGCGCGCGACTTCTTGAGTGGACTTGAGCTGATTTCGGCGCGAAGTTCGCTTCGGGGCAGGGCGTCAGGTATTCGAAGAAGGAGAAAACATGCCGCAACTGCTCCACCCAGTCTCCCGCCGCGGTTTCCTCGCTGGCGCCGCAGCCACAGGGGCGCTGATCGTGCTTCATCCCTTCTCCGCCCGCGCGCAGGCCAATCAGGCGCATCTCAGGATCATGGAGACCACCGACATCCATGTGAACGTGCTGCCCTATGATTACTACGCCGACAAAACCAACGACACGATGGGTCTGTCGCGTACGGCTTCCCTCATCGATGCGGTGCGCAAAGAAGCCGCCAATGCGATGCTGATCGACAATGGCGACCTGCTGCAAGGCAACCCTATGGGCGACTACATCGCCTACGAGAAGGGCCTGAAGGACGGCGACCTGCATCCGATCATGAAAGGCATGAACCTGCTCGGCTACGAGTGCTCGACGCTCGGCAACCACGAGTTCAATTACGGCCTGTCGTTCCTGGACAAGGTACTGGCCGGCGCCAATTTCCCCTTCGTCTGCGCCAACCTTATCCGTGGTACCGAGCTTGCCGCCAACCCGCGCGACGACAAGCTCTACCTCAAGCCCTATGTCATCCTCGACAAGAAGATCAAGGATGGCTCGGGCGCCGAACAGCCGATCAGGATCGGCATCATCGGCTTTGTGCCGCCGCAGATCATGGTCTGGGACCTCAAGAATCTCGAGGGCAACGTCAAGACGCGCGACATCGTCGAGGCGGCCAAGGCCTGGGTGCCGCAGATGAAGGAGGAGGGCGCCGACATCGTCATCGCGCTCTCGCATTCCGGTATCGACGTGAGGCAGGGCGACATGATGGAGAACGCATCGTTCTTCGTGGCCGGCGTCGATGGCATCGATGCGGTGTTCACCGGCCACCAGCACCTGGTTTTCCCCAGCAAGAAGGATTTCCAGTCGCTCGAGGGCGTCGATACGCAGAAAGGCACGCTGCAGGGCAAACCCGCCGTCATGGGCGGCTTCTGGGGCTCGCATATGGGGCTGGTCGACCTGATGCTGGAACGCGACGGATCGAAATGGAAGGTCGTTTCCGCGACTTCCGAGGCGCGGCCGATCTTCGAGCGCGTCGACAACAAGAACAAGCCGACGGTTCCCGACGACAAGCGCATTATCGCGGCGCTCGAGCAGGACCACCAGGCGACCTTGGCCTATGTGCGCCGCCCTGTCGGCAAGACCTCTGCCCCACTCTATTCCTATTTCGCGCTGGTCGCCGACGATCCGTCGGTGCAGGTCGTCAGCCAGGCGCAGACCTGGTACCTCAGGGATATTCTCAAGAACACGCGATGGAAGGATGCGCCGCTGCTGTCGGCCGCCGCTCCCTTCAAGGTAGGCGGACGCAACGGCGCCGACTACTATACCGATGTGCCGGTAGGCGACATCGCCATCAAGAACGTTGCCGATCTCTATCTCTATCCGAACACCGTGCGGGCCGTCGAAATCACGGGGGCCGAGGTCAAGGAATGGTTGGAAATGTCTGCCGGCATCTTCAACAGGATCGAGCCAGGCAAGGCCGACCAGGCGCTCATCAACACAGACTTCCCATCCTACAATTTCGACGTCATCGACGACGTCACCTACAAGATCGATCTCTCGCAGCCGCCGAAATACGATGCCAAGGGCGGGCTGGCGAATGCCGGCGCCAACCGCGTGATCGACTTGATGTTCGATGGAAAACCAATTGATGTGAAACAGAAATTCGTCGTCGCGACCAACAATTATCGTGCCGGCGGCGGTGGCAATTTCCCCGACATCAATGCCTCGAAGATCATCTATGAGGCGCCGGACACCAATCGTGACGTCATCGTTCGCTACATCGTAAGCCAGGGCACGATCAACCCGTCGGCGGACGACAACTGGTCATTCGCGCCGCTGCCTGGAACCAGCGTCGTGTTCGAAACCGGCGCCAAGGCGAAGGATTTCATAACTGAGGTGAAATCGCTGAAGATCGAACCGGCGGGTGAAGGCGAGGCAGGATTCGCGAAGTACCGCATCCTTCTCTGATCGCTGCCATCCGAGAGCGTGGGGGCGGGGCGGTTTTGCACCGTGGAACTCAAGAAACCAACTGCGCAGGAAACGGGCTGCGCAAGCTCGTTTCCACGCCGTCACGGTGTGGATCTACGCCTTGTAGACCACCTGGCGCACGTCGATGTAGCTGGCGCGGAAGCCGGCTTCGCAATAGTGCAGGTAAAATTCCCAGAGCTTCTTGAAGCGGTCGTCGAAGCCGAGCGGAACGATCTTCTCCCAAGATGCCCAGAAGCGATGGCGCCACTCGGCGAGCGTGCGCGCATAGTCATCGGGAAATACGCGCTCGCGCAGATGGGCAAGGCCATGATCCTTGCCGAGCGCCTTGAGGATCGACGGGGTCGGCAGCATGCCGCCGGGGAAAACGTAGCGCTGGATGAAATCCGGCCTTGCGCGATAGGTGTCGTAAGCGGCTTCGTTGATGGTGATGATCTGCAGGCCCGCGGTGCCGCCGGGTTTCAGGCAGGCCTTCATCTTGCCGAAGAACACCGGCCAGTATTTCTCACCGACCGCCTCGAACATCTCGATCGACGCGATGCGATCGTAGGTGCCGGTTTCGTCGCGATAGTCCTGCAGCTTGATGTCGACCTTGTCGGCAAGCCCGGCCTTTTCCATGCGTGCCTTGGCGAAGTCGTGCTGCTCGCGGCTGATCGTCAGCCCGGTTACACGGCAGCCTATCTCTCGCGCCGCGAATTCGGCGAAGCCGCCCCAGCCGCAGCCGATTTCCAGCACGTGGTCCTTCGGGCCGATCCCCGTGTCCTTCGCCAGGGCGCGATATTTGGCGGCCTGGGCGCCCTCCAGGTCGTTGGCACCGGTCGCGTAGAGCGCCGAGGAATAGGTCATGCTCGGGTCGAGCCATTCCTTGTAGAAGGCGTTGCCGAGGTCGTAGTGCGCCGAAATATTGCGCTTCGAGCCGGTGCGTGTGTTCTCGTTGAACCAGTGGCGAATGCGCTGAACGGTGTTGATGAGCCAGCTGGCGCCGCCGGCGACGCGTTCGCCGATGGCCGAATTCACCACGAACAGCTCCAGGAAGCTGGTAACGTCAGGGCTTTCCCAATCGCCGTCCATGTAGGATTCGGCAACGCCGATCGTACCGCCGGAAAAGGCGCGGCCGGGCAAGCGCCAGTTCTTGAGCACCAGTTCGGCTTCGGGGCCGGGTCCCTTGCCTCCGACGAGGACAGCGCGGCCGTCCGGCATCCTGACCTTCAGCGTACCACGCGGCAGGTTCATCGCTGCCGACAGCACCATGCGCGCTTTGGCCGGCAGGCCCTTGACGATCTCGGCGAAATTGAATTCATCCAGCCTGACCGCGTCGCCCGACGCTGCGCCATGATGTTCCTTGTAAGCCATCGCATGCCCCCGGACTTCCGCGGTGTCGGCACAAATTGCCGACCTCCTCTTCTCGCGGTTCATTCGCCAGGTTCGAACGCCGTTGCCTGTTCCCGGCAGTTGACCGGTTCGGCGACGTGCGGGCTCGAACGAAAGCGCGCGTCCTTTGACCAGAGCTTCAGCGCTTCCCAGTGAATCCCCGCCACAATCTTCCACGTCATGAGGGGGAACTTCAAGAGGCAGCCTGCGAGCTGGGCTGTGCCAATGGGCCGGCGATCGCCGGCTTGGATCTGCCTTTAGCACAGCACAGGCCGAACGCACGAAAAACGCCTATGGTTGCAACCGCGCTTGTGCGATAGTTTTAGCCATGCGTTATGTAATCGTCATTGCCGCCGTCGCGTTTTTCCTGATCTGGGATGGCCTCTACAATCAGGGCCGGTATCTCGACCTGACGGTCAGGGACGTAACGCACGTCGTGCGATACGTGACCGGCAAGATCTAGCGCCCATCCGCCCGACCGCCGCCGCGACATCGTTGTCGGTTGACGTGACCGTTCTACCATCACAAAAGACCCCGGCATTTCGATCGAGGAGGCGGGGTTGATCCGGCACATTGTTTTCTTCAGCGCGCGGCGCAAGGAGGATGTGGAGGCGGTGCGCACGGGCCTGCTGGCGCTCGGCAGCATTCCCCATTCCAGCCTCTTCGAGGTGACGCTGAACACCAAGGTGGATCCCCTGTCGGATGAGGTCGATGTGGTCGTCTACGCGGAGTTCGCCGATGACGCCGCGCTGGCAGCCTACAAGGCGCACCCGCTCTATGCGCAGACCACCAGCAAGGTCAAACCGTTGCGCGAACTGCGCTATTCGGCCGATGTCGTGGCCGGCAGCTGATCGAGGCCTTGTTCCAACAGGTGTCTTTTTCGACGTCCCATGAAATAGCCGGGTAACACGTGAAGGCCGCCCGGCAGGTTGCCAGCCTTCCGCCAAGCCTTCACTTCGGCCAGCGCGGTGCCGAAATGGCCTTGCGCCGCCGCTTTCAGCGCGCCGCGTATCGTCAGATAGCTCAGGATCGGCCCGTAGCCTGCAGATTGATAGTCGGGACAGCGGGCGACGAAATCGTCCAGCCCCCTTATGTAGCCGGCATGGGTGCGTGAGATCGAGTTCGCCGATCGATATTTGAGGACGTCGGTGGCAGTGCCGAAAGCGATGCGGTACTGCCCCGCCAGCCGCAGCAGCAGTTCCCGATCCTGATGACGGCGCAGGTCCGGATCGTAGCCGCCGATCGCGCCAAAGGCCGCGCGGCGAACGGTGACGGTTGAATTGGTCAGCGGGATGCAGTGGCACAGCAAAAGCTGCCGCAGTTTTTCTCCATCGGGTGTCAGGCGGGGCAATCGGTGTACACGTTCGGTGCTGTCCGAAATGTCGCTGAAGCCGTCTATGGTGCAGGCGATATCTGGGTTCTCGTCGAAGAAGCCAATCAGTCTGTCGATACGTCCGGGGCGGAAGGCGTCGTCGGAATCGAGAAAGGCAATGAGCGGTGCACGCGACAGTGCCGCGCCCTCATTGCGAGCCCGGTTGGCGCCGGCCGGCGTCGGCATGCGGCGCCATGAGAGGCGCGGGTCATCGAGGGACGCCAGATAGTCGTCGGTCCCGTCGGTCGATCCATCGTCGATCACCACCAGTTCGATATCCACTCGCGGGCTGCAAAGAACGGACGCCAGCGTGCGCGGCAGGCTTTCGCGGCGGTTTCTGGCCGGGATAACGACAGCAAGGCGGCGCGTGGCAACGCCGCTGATTTCCAATGGCAGGGGCGGCAGGATTGTCACAGGCGGAACTCGTGCATCGTCGTGCGGCTGCAGCCGAAGTCGGCCTTGAACCGTTCGTCACCGATGGTGAAATCGAAGATGGTGCCGCCGTCGGCTGCCCACTCTGCCATCACATGGTCGAGCACGAGGAAACCCGGAGAATAGCGCGCATAAGAGCCGTAATCGCAGGCAAGCAGAATGTAGCGGAAGCATTCGCCATCGACCAACCCGAAGACAAAGGCGACCGGACCATCCTTCGAGGCGAGGCGATAGGTTCGCGCCAGGCCGGAACGTGCACCGTTCGTGGCCACGTCGATATAGAACTCGAGGCCGTGTGCCGTCTGCAGCGGGTCGCCCCGAAAGCGTCCAGCGCGGAAGTCACGCGCAGCGATCAGCGCCTGACGCACGTCGCCCGGCGCGACCAGTTCCAGCTGCAGCCCGCCGGCTTCGGCGAGCTTGCGCGCCTTGCGGTCAAGCCCAGCCGCGCGTCGGGGGCGAAGGTTGATCCTGCGCCATTCGGAATAGGGAGAACCGTAGCGCACGGCGTGCGCGCCGAAGTCGAGCGTGGATGGTTCGACCCCCAGCAGCGAACGCCATTGATGCAGATGGCTATGATGAACGGGTCCGATTTTCAGGCCTGCGTGGAGACCAAGGACATCGCGAAAATGCTGCGCGGTTTGCTGGCCAACCCTTATGCCCGTGGCGAGGATCGGACAGACGTAGTCGGTGACGCCGAGAGAGGCATATTCGATCGAGCCGGCGGCATCGCCGCTCTTGCGCCGGACCAGCGGGACGAGCAACTGGAGTTCGCCGCCGCTATCTCGGCCGGTGACCACCAGCGGCTCGGCGTCATGCGCTGGCGCGACATTCCGGTAGAAAGCCGTGAGCCAGTCCGGGTGCTGGAAAGCCGACGCCGATGCATTGGGGAATAGCCGCCGATATTCGTCGGAACCAAAATCGAAGCGATCGGTCGCCTCGAGGAGGATCGGCCGATTGGAATTTCGTGCGGCGAGGTCAAGCACGCTTCAACCCCGTAAAAAGTCTTCTGAACGCCTGTTGTGGACACAGGGCGGGATCGTCGAGAGCGATGCGGGCACCGGCCGGCAGGTTCGCATCCCGCAATGCCGCGTACAGCCTGTCTTCCGCGAGTCTCTGGGTCTCGACCCTTTGGGGGTGCGTTTCCCGATAGATTGTGTTGTGGGGGCCGTGCGCCGGATTGGTGTTGATCTCGAATATCTGTGGACGCCCGTCGACCAGCGAGAAATCGGCGCGCCCATAGTCAATGCCGGCAAGGTCGAAGGCCTGGCGCAGCACGCCCTCATGCATATTGCCTTCGACGAAGCGGCGCTCGTTTTCGAGGAATGTCTCGAACATCGGGTGGGCAAGCAAACGCTGCTTGTCCTGCACGTCCTTGGCCGCCCAGCGAAAATCGACGACATTGTGATGAGCGATCAGCCGATGGCCGACGCGATACGTGGCGAAACGCTGCCAGACGCCGGGACTCACCTCCTGGCCGGCATATTCGATCACCAGCTTGCCGGCCAAAGGTATGCCGTTTTCCCGCATCCGGCTCAGCGTTGCGTCAAGCGCTGGCTGATCCGCGATCAACTCGAGGTCGGCGGAGAGATGATCGAATTCGTTGCGGATGAAGACGGGGAAGGAATTCGGGCGTGGCCGACTTTCGCAACGCCAGGCCGAGAAGCGGTTGATCCCTGCCGCGTTCAGGGCTTTCAGCAGATCATGGCGGCTCAGCACATGGGCCGGGTGATTGAGAACGCGGGCCCCGCCGCGCTCGAGCCGATTTGCGACCTTGGCAGCCAATGCGATCTCGAAATTCGAAAGCCGCTCGTGATCGGTGAACACCCAGGTGCCGGAACGCAGTTCCTTCTGCCGGAAGAGGCGCTCGTAACTCCAGCGGCGCGCATTGCCTAACTGATTGACCAGATGGCGAACGGTATAGCCGTGGCTGCGGGTGGTGACAAAATTGATCAAGCACCATCCGGCGGGCCGCCGTCCTCCTGCAAAGCCAGAATCTCGATCGGATGTCGGGATCCGTTCTTCGAGCCAGCGAGAACCGAAGCATAGAGATCGAGGTTGAGCGCGACCGCCGAATCCAGCGAAAAATCTCTTACCCGCCGATGCCCTCGCGCAACCAGCACATCCCTTGCTTCGCCATCGGCAAGCAGCTGGAGCGTACGGTCAGCGAACTCCTCTCGCCGTCCTTCGGGTACGAGTGCCAATGCCTCGGGAGTGCCGGCCACGTCAGCCACTCCGCCGACGGCATAGGCAACCGCCGGCACGTCTGCCGCCATCGCTTCGAGCAGGACGCTGCCAAACACTTCGCGCCTTGACGGCAGGATCATGACGTCGGAAATCTTGAGTGCCTTCTTGACCTCGCTCGGAGCGACAAATCCGGTAATGGCCCACCAGCCTGGTCGCGAAATCGCGGCCAGCGCCGCTTCAAGCTTGCGGCGGTCGGGGCCGTCCCCGCAGATCAAAAGAAACGCGCCTTTTTCGGACAGGCGCTCGACAAGCTTGGGCAAATCCCGCCAGCCCTTTTCCGCGCTGACCCGACCGATGAAACTGACGATAGCCCGCCCTTCGGGGATGCCGTGCTCGGCTCGAAAAGCTCTGAGCGCCGACGGAGCGATCGGCCGTCGAAAAGCGTCGACATCGACCGCGTCGGGGATCACATCGACACGCGAGGCATCAAGCCCCAACTCGCTCGCCGTGTTCCTGCCAAATGTCTCGGTCAGCGCGACGACCCGGTCGGCCGACGTCAAAGCCAGTTTTTCGAGCCAGCGCGTGATGTCGTAAGGCTTGCCCTTCAGCCGAAGCGCACTCTGGAGCCCGGACCACAGCTGCGTATTCATCGACACGACAAGCGGTATCTTCAACCTGCTGACGATGACGGCGATGATCCTGCACCAGATCGAGTGGTTGAAATGGATGTGGACGACATCATAGCGGTGTCGGGCCCGAAGCAGCTCCGGTATCGCGCCCAGAAACCAGCTGAAGCAGAGCAACGGGCCGGCCAGGAATTCCGGCAGCCAGAAGCCGGTGCATTTGACCCGCATCGTCGCGGACAGTTGCACGCGCCTTGGGCTGCCGGGAATGTAGGTGGTCAGAACCGTCTGGGCTGCGCCGGCCCTGTCCATGCCTTGCGCGATCGTCCATGACTGGTTCTGCAATCCGCCGACCGGATCGAATCCGATCGGCCACTTGCCAGTCCGGTAGAAATGCGGCGTGATCCGCAAGATCCTGAGCATGCTGTTGCCCGTCATCCGTCGTTCAGTCCAGCCATGCAAGCAGGGCAATAGTCGCCGTTCGATGTCGAATCGCGACGCCGCGACAATCGTCCAAGGCGGAATTCGCGGCATCCCCCGCGCGGGGGATGTCCTGACGCAAATCATCAAATCAGGAGAAGATCGGGACCATCTCTGGTGGTGGTTACAAGGTCGCTGGCGGTCGGGATGCGATCAAGCCTTGAACCGCTTTGCGGAATGATGCACATCGCGCCTGCATGACCCGAACAACAGCTGCCGGCATTCATCCGCTCGATCATCTGGTGCTGCCTGTGCGCAGCCTCGACGTGGCGCGGGCCCGGCTCACCGCGCTTGGCTTCGTCGTTGCGCCGACCGGCATCCATCCCTTCGGAACGGAAAATTGCTGTGTTTTCCTCGCCGATGGCACCTATCTCGAGCCGATCTCGGTCGGCAATGAACAGGCAGCGACGAAGGCCATTGCCGACGGCAATGTGTTCGTCGCGCGCGACCGCGTCTATCGCGACAGCTGCGGCGACGAGGGCTTTTCCGCCATGGTTCTTGCCACCAGCAATGCCGATGCCGACCATAAACGCTATGTCGAAGCCGGTATCTCGGCGGGAGACATGCTTAGCTTTTCGCGCGCCTTCACCGACACAGCGGGCAAGAGCGACATCGCATCGTTCAAGCTCGCCTTTGCGTCTGGCAGCAAGGCTACGGATGCTTTTGTCTTTGCCTGCGAGCGGGTCAATGCTCCGAAAGTGGACCGCGCGGCGTTGCAGGCCCACGCCAACGGTGCCACTGGCATTGTCGAAGTGGTGGCGGTCAGCGGCCAGCCTGCCGAGCAGCGCCGGTTGATTTCGGTAGCGGCGGACGATCCAACCGCCAGTGGGCAGAGCGGCACGTTTCATTTGCCGAATGCAATCTTGAACGTGCTTGACCCTGCGTCTTTCACCTCACGCTTTGGCGTGTCGGCCGGCGCGCCAACTGAGCTTCGCTTCGCCGCGGTGGTCTTTTCGGTCCGGCACGCCGATGTCACCTCGCGGCTGCTTGCAGCCAATTCCATCAAACACGATATATCGGGCAATGATATCGTCGTGCAGCCGGCATCCGGACAGGGCGCGGCTTTCATCTTCCGGGAGATCAAATGAGCAAGCCCCTGGCGCCCAATTCGTCGGTAACCGTCGGCAATGTCGTCTTCGACAACAACGCGGCCCTGGCGCTGATCGCTGGCCCCTGCCAGTTTGAATCGCGCCAGCATGCCTTCGACATGGCTGGCGCGCTGAAGGAACTGACAGGCAAGCTCGGGATCGGCCTCGTCTACAAGACCAGCTACGACAAGGCCAACCGCACCTCGCTGTCGGCGACGCGCGGCGCCGGCATGGACGCCGCGCTTCCCGTCTTCGACGAGCTGCGCAAGGAATTTTCGCTCCCGGTGCTGACCGATGTCCACACCGAGGAACAGTGCGCGATCGTCGCGCCGCATGTCGACGTCCTGCAGATTCCGGCTTTCCTGTCGCGCCAGACCGACATGCTGGTCGCCGCCGCGAAAACCGGCAAGGTCATCAACGTGAAGAAGGGGCAGTTCCTTGCTCCCTGGGACATGAAGAACGTGGTCGCCAAGATCACCGGCTCGGGCAACGCCAATGTGCTGACCACCGAGCGCGGCGCGTCTTTCGGCTACAACACGCTGGTGTCCGACATGCGTGCCTTGCCGATCATGGCCGAGATCGGCGCGCCGGTGATCTTCGATGCCACGCATTCGGTTCAGCAACCGGGCGGGCAGGGTGGTTCCTCGGGTGGCGAACGTCGCTTTGTCGAGACGCTGGCCCGCGCGGCTGTCGCTGTCGGCGTTGCCGGCGTGTTCATCGAGACGCACCAGGATCCGGACAATTCTACCTCTTCCGATGGCCCGAACATGGTTCCGCTGAAGGATATGCCGGCACTCCTGGAAAGGCTGATGGCTTTCGACCGGGTGGCGAAGGCTCGCTGAGCCAGGCGCATCCTGCCGGCGCTTGTGGAAGGCACAAGCCGGCTGTACGCTTGCCCGGCAAATGAGCGTTTCGGCAGGAGGAAGCCATGTCCGTTGCCCGCGTCACCGAAATCACATCGTCGTCGAAGAAGAGCTTTCAGGACGCCATTGAAAAGGGAATTGCGCGCGCATCGAAGACCCTCAAGAACGTCGAAGGCGCCTGGATCCAGGACCAGAAGATCGTCGTCGAGGACGGCAAGATCGCGGCCTATCGCGTCAATATGAAGGTTACCTTCATCCTCGCGGAGTAGCAGCCCCGTAGCCGAAAAAGTCGGGAACTTTCGCTGCCGCCCCTCATTGTCAAAGTCTAGATCAACGACAAAGAGGAGCACACCATGACAACGCAGACAGGCCATACCGAAGCCATTGCTGCTTCGCGCGTCATCGGCACGTCCGTCTACAATACCGAAGGCACAAGCATCGGCAGCATCGAGGATATCATGCTCGACAAGACGTCGAACGGCATCATGTTCGCGGTGATTGGCTTTGGCGGCTTTCTCGGCATCGGCGAGAAGTATCACGCCATTCCTTGGGCGAGTCTCGACTATGATGAGGACAAGGGCGGCTACATCGTGCCGTTCTCCAAGGAGCAGCTGAAAGCGGCGCCTGCCTATTCGATTAACGAGCTGGCCGGCGCGGATGGCGAGACGGCGCGTGACGCATCTTACGATTACTACAAGGTTACGCCCTACTGGCATTGACGGCTGCAATCAAAAAAGGGCCCCGCCGTGACGGGGCCCTTTTTTGATTCAGGTCGCGGCCTATTCGCTGATGTGCAAGGCTGGCAGCGGCGCCAAGGCTTTGGGTGGCGACTGCTGATTGTCGCACGACGTCAGAAACGCAGCCGCGATCAGGAACAGACTCACGATACCGCTCAACTCAGACATGGCGAAACTCCTCATGTTTCGCCCCGCGCGACAACAGCCATACCCGAAATCCGAGCGCGATGGCATGACTTATGATGACAGCGATTTGCGCTTCGTGAATCGCCGGGTCTGACGCCACGGCAATAATTGCAGGCAGGCCGATTGCCTTTTGCGGCACTTTGGCTAAGACGTGCGCGACGCTTTCAATCGATCAATCGGGGACATCGCAATGACCGCCATCATCGACATTGTCGGGCGTGAAATCCTGGACAGCCGTGGAAATCCGACCGTCGAGGTCGATGTCATTCTCGAAGACGGCTCGATGGGCCGCGCTGCGGTGCCGTCGGGCGCCTCGACCGGTGCCCACGAGGCTGTCGAACTGCGCGACGGCGGCGCCCGCTATCTCGGCAAGGGCGTGCTCAAGGCCGTCGAGGCGGTCAATGGCGAACTGTTCGAGGCGATCGGCGGCATGGAAGCCGAAAACCAGATCCACATCGACCAGACCATGATCGAGCTCGACGGCACGCCCAACAAGAGCAGGCTTGGCGCCAACGCCATCCTCGGCGTCTCGCTGGCGGTGGCCAAGGCAGCCGCCGATGCCGCCGGCCTGCCGCTCTACCGCTATGTCGGCGGCACCAAGGCGCATGTCCTGCCGGTGCCGATGATGAACATCATCAATGGCGGCGCGCATGCCGACAACCCGATTGATTTCCAGGAATTCATGATCCTTCCGATCGGCGCGCCGACGCTTCGCGAAGGCGTTCGCTGGGGATCGGAAATCTTCCACACGCTGAAGAAGAAGCTGAAGGACGCCGGCCACAACACCAATGTCGGCGACGAGGGCGGCTTTGCCCCGAATCTGAAGAGCGCGCCGGTCGCGCTCGACTTCATCATGGAATCGATCGAGCAGGCCGGCTTCAAACCGGGCGAACAGGTCGCGCTCGGCCTCGATTGCGCGGCGACCGAGTTCTTCAAGGACGGCAACTACGTCTACGAGGGCGAGAAGAAGACGCGTGACCCGAAGGCCCAGGCCAAATACCTGGCCAAGCTTGTCGCCGACTACCCGATCATCACGATCGAGGACGGCTTGGCCGAGGACGACTGGGAAGGTTGGAAGTACCTGACTGACCTGATCGGCAAGAAGACCCAGTTGGTCGGCGACGATCTGTTCGTCACCAACACGGCGCGGCTGCGCGACGGCATCCGCATGGGCGTTGCCAATTCGATCCTGGTCAAGGTCAACCAGATCGGTTCGCTGACGGAAACGCTCGACGCCGTCGAGACCGCGCACAAGGCCGGCTACACCGCCGTCATGTCGCACCGCTCGGGCGAAACCGAGGATTCGACCATTGCCGATCTCGCCGTTGCCACCAATTGCGGACAGATCAAGACCGGCTCGCTGTCGCGCTCGGACCGCATGGCCAAGTACAACCAGCTGATCCGCATCGAGGAAGAACTCGGCAAGCAGGCACTCTATGCCGGCAAGTCGATGCTGAAGGGTTGATCCGAAAACATTCGGATTCTCGGATATCGCATGAAGGGGCGGGAACATTCCCGCCCCTTTTTTATTTCGGCGCCACCAGGCCGGTCATCCGTAACCGTCCGTTAAGCACAATCGGGCGAAAAAGACCGTGAGCCGCCTGAGTTTGCGGCCGCGAGGATTCGAGCGATGTGGACGCGTCAGCACAAGCAGAGAAACACCGGCCGGCTGATCATCCCCTCGCTCTGCGTGGCGTTCCTGGCCTATTTCGGCTTTCACGCCTATCACGGCGAATTCGGCATCAACTCGAAATATCAGCTGGAAGCCCAGACGGTCGCGCTGCAAGGTCAGCTCGATGCGATCAAGGCGCGCCGGATGGAACTTGAACGGCGTGTTCGGCTCATGCATGATGGCACGCTGGAGAAGGACATGCTCGACGAGCAGGCGCGCAGGGCACTCAATCTGTCCCAGGCTGATGAAATCACCATCATGTTGCCGACTTCGTCGAAGTAACTGAATTTCAGTTAATCACCAATATTTTCAATGATTTTAATCGCTTAGGCGCATGCCAGCTATGCAAATTCGTCATGGCGCAACGCTCTGACGCGTGTTAGCCTTGCATAAATCGGTGGGGAGAGCTGATCTCCCCAGAGCAGATTTCATCCTGCTCTAATGTCCGCAAAGAGACGCCACCAGGGAGTGATGCATGGCCACCGCAGCCAAAAAAGCGCCTGCCAAATCCAGATCCGACGGTAAATCGGGGCTTTCAGCCCCCAAGCCCGCTGAATTCACCAGGGATGAAGAGCTTGCCGCCTACCGGCACATGCTGCTCATCCGTCGCTTCGAGGAAAAGGCCGGCCAGCTTTACGGCATGGGTTTCATCGGCGGCTTCTGCCACCTCTATATCGGCCAGGAAGCGGTCGTCACCGGCATGAAGATGGCGCTGATCGAGGGCGACCAGATGATTACCGCCTATCGCGACCACGGCCACATGCTGGCCATGGAGCTTTCACCGCGCGGCGTGATGGCCGAACTGACCGGCCGCCGCGGTGGTCTGTCCAGGGGCAAAGGCGGCTCCATGCACATGTTCTCCAAGGAAAAGCATTTTTACGGCGGCCATGGCATCGTCGGCGCTCAGGTGTCGCTCGGTACCGGGCTCGCCTTTGCCAATCGCTATCGCGACAACAACAATGTCTCGCTGACCTATTTCGGTGACGGTGCGGCCAATCAGGGCCAGGTCTATGAAAGCTTCAACATGGCCTCGCTGTGGAAGCTGCCGGTCATCTACATCATCGAGAACAACCGTTATGCCATGGGTACCTCGGTCTCGCGCTCGTCGGCGGAGACCGACTTCTCGCATCGCGGTGCCTCGTTCAAGATTCCCGGCATCCAGGTCGACGGCATGGACGTGCGCGCGGTGAAGGCCGCCGGTGATCTCGCCGCCGAATGGTGCCGCGCCGGCAACGGGCCGCTGATCCTCGAAATGCAGACCTATCGCTATCGCGGCCACTCGATGTCCGACCCGGCGAAATACCGCTCCAAGGAGGAAGTGCAGAAGATGCGCTCCGAGCATGACCCGATCGAGCAGGTCAAGGCGCGGCTGATCGAGAAGAAGTGGGCCACCGAGGACGAATTGAAAGCCATTGACAAGGAGGTTCGTGACGTCGTCGCGGACGCCGCCGAATTTGCCCAGAACGACGCGGAGCCGGATCCGTCCGAGCTCTGGACCGATATCGTACTTTAACGGGAGGGCAAGGACATGCCGATCGAAATTCTCATGCCCGCCCTTTCGCCGACCATGGAAGAGGGCAATCTTTCCAAGTGGTTGAAGAATGAGGGCGACAAGGTCGTCGCTGGCGACGTCATCGCCGAGATCGAAACCGACAAGGCGACGATGGAAGTCGAAGCCGTTGACGAAGGCACGCTGGGCAAGATCCTGATCGCCGCCGGCACCGAAGGCGTCAAGGTCAACACGCCGATTGCCGTCTTGCTGCAGGACGGCGAAAGCGCTGCCGACGTCGGCAAGCCCTCGGCTCCCGCCAAGGCGGAAGCTCCGGCGAAGGCAGAGGCTCCGGCCGCCGAGGACAAGGCGGAAGCCACAAAGCCGGCCGCGGCACCTGTCGCTGCCGCGCCGAAGACGGAAATCGCCGCCGATCCGGACATTCCGGTCGGCACCGAAATGGTCTCGACGACGGTGCGCGAAGCTCTGCGCGACGCGATGGCCGAGGAAATGCGCCGCGACGGCGATGTCTTCGTCATGGGCGAGGAGGTCGCCGAATACCAGGGCGCCTACAAGATCACGCAAGGCCTGCTGCAGGAATTCGGGCCGCGGCGCGTTGTCGACACGCCGATCACCGAGCATGGCTTTGCCGGTGTCGGCGTCGGTGCGGCGATGGCCGGCCTGAAGCCGATCGTCGAGTTCATGACCTTCAATTTCGCCATGCAGGCGATCGATCAGATCATCAACTCGGCCGCCAAGACGCTCTATATGTCCGGTGGCCAGATGGGCGCGCCGATCGTGTTCCGTGGACCGAACGGCGCCGCCGCCCGCGTCGCCGCCCAGCATTCGCAGTGCTATGCCGCCTGGTACAGCCACATTCCGGGCCTCAAGGTTGTGATGCCTTACACCGCGGCGGACGCCAAGGGCTTGCTCAAGGCAGCGATCCGCGATCCGAACCCGATCATCTTCCTCGAGAACGAAATCCTCTATGGCCAGTCCTTCGACGTGCCGAAGCTTGATGATTTCGTGCTGCCCATCGGCAAGGCGCGCATTCACAAGACCGGCAAGGACGTCACCATCGTCTCCTTCGGCATCGGCATGACTTACGCGGTCAAGGCGGAGGCGGAATTGCGCGGCCTGGGCATCGATGCCGAGATCATCGATCTCAGGACCATCCGCCCACTCGACCTCGACACCATCATCGCCTCGGTCAAGAAGACCAACCGGCTGGTCGTGGTGGAAGAAGGCTTCCCGCAGAGTTCGGTCGGCGATCATATCGCCAACCAGGTCTCGCAGCGCGCCTTCGATTTTCTCGATGCTCCGGTCATCACCATTGCCGGCAAGGACGTGCCGATGCCTTATGCGGCCAACCTCGAGAAGCTGGCGTTGCCGAACGTCGGTGAAGTCGTCGAGGCGGTCAAAGCCGTCACGTATCGCTGAACCGGGCGGGAGGACAAAATGCCAATCAATATCACCATGCCGGCCCTGTCGCCCACGATGGAAGAGGGCAATCTGTCAAAGTGGCTAGTCAAGGAAGGTGACAAGGTTTCGCCGGGCGATGTCATCGCCGAGATCGAGACCGACAAGGCGACCATGGAGGTCGAGGCTGTCGATGAGGGCACGGTTGCAAAGCTCGTCGTTCCCGCCGGTACCGAAGGCGTCAAGGTCAATGCGCTGATCGCCGTGCTCGCCGCCGAGGGCGAGGATGCCGGCGCCGCCGCGAAAAGCGGTGGCGGAACTGCGCCAGCGAAAGCCGAGGCTCCCAAGGCTGAACCGCCCAAGGCTGAAGCACTGAAGACTGAGACACCAAAGACTGAACCTGTGGCCGCCGCATCCAAGTCAGAGGCAGCTCCGGTTGCCAACGGCCGTGCGGGTGGCGAGCGCACCTTCGCCTCGCCGCTCGCGCGTCGTATCGCCAAGGACGCCGGCGTCGATGTGTCCGCCGTGACCGGCACCGGCCCGCATGGCCGGGTGGTAAAGGCCGATGTCGACGCGGCGATAGCCGGCGGCGCCAAGCCTGGTGTGAAGGCCGCGCCCACTGGCGCTCCGGCCGCCGCGCCTGCCGCGCCGGTAAGGGCGATGTCGGACGATCAGGTGCTGAAACTGTTCGAGCAAGGCTCCTACGAGCTCGTTCCGCATGACAATATGCGCAAGACCATCGCGCGCCGCCTGGTCGAGGCCAAGACCACCATCCCGCATTTCTACCTGACGCTCGACTGCGAGCTCGATGCGCTCTTGGCGCTGCGCACGCAGATCAATGCGGCGGCGCCGGTGAAGAAGACCGAAAAGGGCGATGTCCCCGCCTACAAGCTGTCGGTCAACGACATGGTCATCAAGGCGATGGCGCTGGCGCTGAAGGCGGTGCCGGATGCCAACGCCTCATGGACCGAAAGCGCCATGGTCAAGCACAAGCATGCCGATGTCGGCGTTGCCGTGTCGATCCCCGGCGGCCTGATCACGCCGATCATCCGCAAGGCGGATGAAAAGACGCTGTCCACCATCTCCAACGAGATGAAGGATCTGGCGAGCCGCGCCCGCAGCCGCAAGCTCAAGCCGGAAGAGTATCAGGGCGGCACCACGGCGGTGTCGAACCTCGGCATGTTCGGCATCAGGGACTTTGCCGCCGTCATCAACCCGCCGCACGCGACCATCTTGGCCGTTGGTGCGGGCGAGGAGCGGGCAGTGGTCAAGAACGGCGAGATCAGAATAGCCACCGTCATGTCGGTGACGCTGTCGACCGACCATCGCGCCGTCGACGGTGCGCTCGGTGCCGAACTGCTGGTCGCCTTCAAGCGGCTGATCGAGAACCCGATGGGCATGCTGGTGTAGGGCCTCCTGTCGCGAGCCGGCGCCAAATGATGCGCCGGCTTACAACAGAAACGACTTGTCAGGCGCGAACCCTTGACCCATCTTCCAGGTGGATTGCGATCCAGGGAGGCCAACATGCCAGCATTCGACCCGCCCGATGTCAGAACATTGTTCAGCAAGGTCATGGGCGCGTCGCCGTCCGATATCAAGCTGGTGGCGCAGCGCCTGCATGATCATGCCTTCGAGCCGCGCATGTCGGCGGAGGAAACCAGGCAGCTTGTCGTCAGCCTCGGCTATGACAGCCTGGATGCGTTCTGCGCCGATATCGGCCTGCCGGCGCATATCGCCGAGCGATGGAGCCGTTTTGGCGTTTCCGGCGAGATGAAGCAGGTGTTCGCGCTGCTGGCGGCCCAGCGCAGGCGGGTGGCCGAGGCGATCGCCGAATTCGAATCCATGACCCATGTCGGCGTCGAGGATTTCTTGCGCGAGCGCGGCCTGATCTGATCACGCCGCCGAGTCTCAGCCAGCCTTGGCCAGCAGCGCCGCGGCTGTATCGCTATCGGTGATCAGTACATTGGTGCTGACGGCTTTCAGTGCGGCGAGAATCGCCGCGACCTTGCGCTTGCCGCCCGCGGCCAGCACCACATTCGGCACCTGGCCGACCAAGTCGAGATCGATGGCCATGACGCGTCCGTTGACCTCGTGATCGACCAGCCTGCCGGCGGCGTCGACGAAATAGCACAGGATGTTGGCGACCGCGCCCTTCGCCTTCAGCGAGGGGATCAGCGATGACGGCACGATGCCGTGCCGGAAGATGGTGGCGTCGGGCGACATGTCGCCAACCGTCAGCAGCGCGATGTCGGCCGCGGCCGCTCGCTGGCGCAGCTCCTGCAAGGTCGGCTGTGCCCAGAGGAGATCGCGAAGCGAGGAATTGTCGACCGTCACCGGCGCGGTGATCTGATAGCTGTCGACATCGAAGACATCGGCGACCTTGGCGGCGACGATCGACGGATTGATCCATTGCGAATGCGGCAGGCTGCCGACCAGCGCCACCACCGAGGCGCGCTTCAGTTGCCGGCGGGCGAGGAAGCCGAGGCTGGCATGCAGCGTCGCGCCACCGCCGATCGCCAGCGCCATGCCGTCCCGCATCTGCTCGCCGAGATAGGCCGCGACGGCATGGCCGATCGCCTTCTCCAGATGCTCGTGCGCCGAAGGCGTCGGGATGACGACGGCGGCGTTGAGGTTCCAGCGCTTCTCCAATGCCCGTTCGAGCGCCACCTGCTCGGCGGTCGGCGCGTTGATCATGGTGACGACGATGCCTTCGGCGGTGCAGGCGGCCAGGGTGCGCATGACCTTCACCCGGCTGACATCGAGCTTTTCGGCGATCTGCTCCTGCGTGAACCCTTCGACATAGTAGAGCCAGGCCGTCTTGACGTTGAGGTCCGATGACACCATCGGCAGGCGAGCCGGTCTGGGTTTTTCCGTGGGCATCGGTTCTCGTCCCTCATGAGCCATGGCCTGGCCGCATTGCCCTCTTCGGAGAAACGCCGGCCGGATGTCAACTGATGCCGGATCGACGGCGCGTCGATTGTCGCACAGTCCTGTTCATTTGTAATTGACAATGTACATATGAACATATTTTGTGGGTTTCACGCGCTGTGTCATCCACCAGTCATATGCGCCGTGCAGGGAGGAAGAGACGGGGAACTGGCCAGGGGCCGGACCGGTCGTGCACAGACAAGACAGGAGGTCTCATGAAGACGCTATTCATCAAGCTGCTGGCCAGCCAGATTGCGGTCGCGGCAACTTTGTTTGCCGGCTCGGCCGGCGCCGAAACACTGACGCTCTATACATCCCAGCCGGAAGCCGACGCGGCCAAGACCGTGGATGCCTTCAAGAAGGCGCAGCCCGGCATCGACGTGACCATCTATCGCTCCGGAACCAGCGACATCCTCACCAAGATGGCAGCCGAGTTCGCCGCCGGCAGCCCGCAGCCCGACGTGCTTTTGATCGCCGACGCGGTCTCGATGGAGTTGCTGAAGAAGGACGACCGGCTGCTGCCTTATCCCGAGGCCAAGCTCGACGGCATCGAGGCGGATGCCTATGACGCCGACAAGACCTATTTCGGTAGCAAGCTGATCACCACCGGCATCGTCTACAACACCGCGGCGGCGCAAAAGCCCGAGCATTGGGCCGATCTCGCCAAGCCGGCCTATGCCGATGGCCTGGTCATGCCGAGCCCGCTCTATTCGGGGGCGGCCGCCTACCTGCTCTCGGGCTTCGTCGGCGATACCAACTATGGCTGGGATTTCTTCCAGAAGCTGAAGACCAACAACACCGTCAGCGTGCGCGGCAATGGCGCGGTGCTGAAGTCGGTGGCATCAGGCGAGAAGCCCTATGGCATCCTAGTCGACTTCATGGCGATGAACGCCAAGAAGAAGGGCTCGCCGGTCGAATTTGTGTTCCCTAGCGAAGGCGTGCCGGCGGTGACCGAACCGGTCGCCATCATGAAAACCGCCAAGAATGTCGATGGCGCCAAGAAGTTCGTCGACTTCATTCTTTCGGACGAAGGCCAGAAGCTGGCGCTGTCCATGGGTTACCTGCCGGCACGGGCCTCGGTTGGCCGCCCCGAATGGCTGCCGGAAGGCGTGAAGGTCAAGGTGATGCCGTTCGACACCAAGGCGATCGTCGCCAAGACCGACGCCGACAAGGCGAAATTCTCGGAACTGTTCGGCGGCTGAGCCGGCAATCGCGGCGGGATGCCGTCTCACTAGCATCCCGGCCGCTTCGTGCGAAACTCGATCGCATTGGCTGATCGATCTTCAGGAAAAGCAATCATGTCAACATCGATCAGGGAGAGTCGGGGCCAGGAGATGGCCCTGACGGCGGCGGTAGCCGTCGTCATCGTGCTGCTTTCCTTGCTGCCGATGCTGCGGCTCATCAAGGAGATCGTAGCGCCTGGCGGCACGCTGTCGACTGTAGCGATAAAAGCCGGGCTCGCCAGCCCAGCGACCTGGATCGCGACCTGGCATACGCTGGTGGTCGGCATCGGCGGCACCGTCCTTGCGGTGCTGTCGGGAACGCTGGTGGCCGTCCTCATCACACTGACCGACATTCGCGGCCGCAGCGCCCTGGTGCTCTGCTACGTCATGCCGCTGATGATCGCGCCGCAGGTGACGGCGCTCGCCTGGCTGCAATTGTTCGGCCCGGCAAGCCCGTTCCTCAATCTGTTCGGCGCAGCACCCCCACTCGGCACGAAGAACCCGCTCTATTCCACATCAGGCGTCATCCTGCTGCTCGGCGTGCAGTATGGCCCGCTGGTCTTCCTGCTGGTGCGCGCTGGCCTGCGCAAGCTGCCGCGTGAACTGGTCGAGGCGGCGCGTGCCGGCGGCGCCGGCTGGTTCACCGTGCTGGTCACCATCGTGTTGCCGCTGATGACACCCTCGATCATGGCGGCCGCCGCACTCGCCTTCGTGTCCTGCGTCGGCAATTTCGGCATTCCCGCTTTCCTTGGTATTCCCGCCAACTACCTCGTTCTGCCGACCTTGATCTACCAGCGGCTGGCCGGCGGCGGTCCGGCCGTGCTCGGTGAAACCGCGTTCCTCTCGGTGCTGATCGGCATCATCGCCATGGCGGGCATTTTCGCCCAGGAGGTCATGAGCCGCCGCCGCGACTATCGCATCAGCTCGACATCGCTGCCCGCCGAACCCTACGAGTTCGGCCGCTGGCGGCCCGCGGTCCAGGCCGGTATGTGGCTGCTGATCGTCCTGGTGCTGTTCCTGCCGCTGTTTGGGCTGGTGCTGACGTCGCTGGTGCCGGGTTACGGCATTGCGCTCAACGCCAGGACCGCAACGCTCGACAATTATCGCTTCGTGCTGTTCGAGCATGACGCGGCCAGCCGCGCCTTCTTCAACAGTTTCTGGCTGTCGATCGCGGCCGCCTTCTTCGCGGTCCTGGTCGCCGTTCCGATCGGCTATCTGATCGCCTGGGGCAAGCAGCGCTGGGTGAGGCTGCTCAACCTGTCGGTCGAACTGCCCTATGCCTTGCCAGGCGTGGTGCTGGCGATCGCCTCGCTGCTGTTGTTCCTGCGGCCAATCCCGCTGACCGGCATCCAGCTCTACAACACCGTCTGGATCATCCTCTATGCCTACCTCGCCCGCTTCCTGGTGCTGGCGCTGCGGCCGACCATCAGCGGTTATCACCAGATCGACCGGGCGCTTGAGGAAGCAGCGCAGGTGGCGGGCGCGGGACTGTTCATGCGCATGCGCACCATCATCTTTCCGCTTGTCGCACCGGCGGCGATCGCCGGCGGCCTGCTGATCTTCATGACGGCGCTCAGCGAGCTCACCGTTTCGGCGCTGTTGTGGTCGTCGGGGTCGGAAACGATCGGCGTGGTGATGTTTTCCTTTGAGCAGGGCGGCGATTCCAACTACGCGGCGGCGATGTCCGTCATCACCGTGGCGGTCACCTTCGTGCTGATGCTGGTGACCAATCTGCTTGCCCCCTACCTTCCCAGCGGAGTGCTGCCATGGCGCGATTGAGCCTGGACCATGTGACCAAGAGCTTCGCCAACTTCGATGCCGTGAAGGACGTGTCGATCGACGTCGGCGACGGCGAGTTCCTGGCGGTGCTTGGACCCTCCGGTTGCGGCAAGACCACGCTGCTGCGGCTGGTTGCCGGATTTGAGAAGGTGACATCAGGCGAGATCCGCATCGGCAGCGAGACCGTGTCGGCCAAGGGCGGCAGTGTCGCGCCGGAAAGACGGCGCGTCGGCATCGTCTTCCAGAACTATGCACTCTGGCCGCACATGACGGTCGCCGAGAACATCGGCTATTCGCTGAAGGTGGCCAAACTGGACAGGGCCGTCGCCCGCCAGAAGGTTGAGGACGCGCTCGCGCTGGTCAATCTGCAAGGGCTGGGTGACCGCAGGCCGTCCAATCTGTCCGGCGGCCAGCGCCAGCGCGTGGCGCTGGCGCGCTGCCTTGTCGCGGCGCCTTCGCTGGTGCTGTTCGACGAGCCGCTGGCCAATCTGGACGTGCACCTGAGAGCCTCGATGGAAGACGAGTTCGCCGCCTTTCACAAGCGCACGGGCACGACCATCGTCTACATCACCCACGATCAGGCCGAAGCGATGGCGCTGGCCGACAGGATCGCGGTGATGGATGGCGGTCGCCTGGCGCAGTTGGCGACGCCGCGCGAACTCTATCATGAGCCGGCAAATGAAATGGTGGCCTCTTTCATTTCGCAGGGCATTCTGCTCCCGGCCGATGTGCTCGGCGCGGAGGAGGCCGGTCACTGCAAGGTCAGGGTTCTCGGGACCGAGCTGGTCGTCCGTTGCCGGTCAGGCGAGCGGCCTCGGACCGGTGCCAGGATCTGCTGCCGGTCAGCGGATCTCGATGTGTCGCCCGACGGAGCCGGCTTCGACGGGCTGGTCAAGAGGGTGATCTACCAGGGCGGCGCGGCGCGCATCGAATTCGCGCCTTTCAACGCGCCCGACCTCACCTTGCATTTCGAACAGCCCGATCCGGTCGTGCTGGAGAGCGGAGCGCAAGCGCGCCTGCGGATAAGATCGGGCTGGCTCATCCCGGCGGCGGGAGCGGCATCGTGATGATGCTCGATTTGCTTGGCGGCTTTGGGGAAAAGGGCCGCACCAGCCTCGCCGTCAGCAGCGGCAGCGACCGCATCCTGCTCGACGTCGGCATCAAGGTCGGCGCCTCAGGGACGGAATACTATCCGGCACTGAATGGTTCGCTCGCCGGCATTGACGCGCTCTTTGTCTCGCATGCTCATGAGGATCATGTCGGCGCGCTGAGCTGGCTGTTGTCTCGCGGATATGATGGACCGATCTTCATGACCGCGGAGAGCCGCGATGAGGCCCCGGCCACGCTTGCCGCCTATGCCGATCCCGAGGATCTCAGGAAGTTCCCCTTTCCGAGCGATCGCATCGAACTTTTCGAACCCGGCGACACGCTGAAGAGCGGCAGTCTCGCGATCAGGACTGGACGATCGGGGCATGTCGTGGGCGGCGTCTGGTTTGCCGTCGATGACGGGAAAAGCAGTGTTGCCTATTCGGCCGATGTCGTTCCGGACAGCAACGTGTTTGTCATGGACAGGATTCCGTGCTGCGATCTGCTTGTACTCGATGCTTCCTACGGCGCCGATCCCATATCTGGGTCGGCGCGCGCGCAGCAAATTTCGCAGTGGGTGGCGAGACATTCAAACGGATGCCTGTTGCCGACGCCGTTGTCGGGCCGATCGCTGGAGCTGATCGCGGCCTTGCCGGGGCCGTTTGCCATCCATGCCGGCATGCGTTCATCCCTCGAAGCGCAGGTCGGCGCCACTGGGGCGTTGTTGCCAGGTGTTTCCGAGCTGCTGCGGCGCCGCTTGCTGGACGCAGCCGACTGGGCGGATGCTGATCCGTTGCCGCCGATGCCGTTGCTGGCCGATGACGGCATGGGTGAGGCCGGCCCGTCATCGCGCCTTCTGCCGCGCGCCGGCCAGACCGGTTTTCCGGTGCTGCTCACCGGGCATCTGCCATTGGGTTCCCCGGGTGATCTCTTGCACAAGGCCGGTCGGGCGGACTGGGTGCGCATGCCGACACATCCGACGCTGTCGGGCAATGTCGATATCTGGGAGAAAGCGGGGCGACCCGCAGCGCTCGGTCATTCCTGCGCGAGCGATCTTCTCGGTGATCTGCAAAACCACATTCCATCGCTGAGCACGCAATGCCGCACCGGCCAGCGCATCACGGTGCCGGAGGTGAGAAAAACATGAGAATCCTGATCTGCAACGACGACGGCATCGAAGCGCCGGGCCTTGCCCGGCTGGCCAACGCCGCCGGCGGTTTGAGCGACGATGTCTGGGTGGTGGCGCCCGACGGCAAGCGCACCGCCGCCGGCGCGTCGCTGACGATCGCCAGGCCGTTGACGATGCGGCGCGTCAAGGCGAATTGGTTTTCCTGTTCCGGCACGCCAGCCGATTGTGTGGTGAGCGCGATGACATGGCTGTTTGTCGACGCGCAGAAGCCGGACCTGGTGCTGTCGGGTGTCAATGACGGCCGCAATGTCGCTGAGGACCTCGCCTATTCCGGCACGCTGGGAATTGCCCGGGAAGCGACCTTCTGGGGCGTGCCGGCCGTCGGTT
Source organism: Mesorhizobium qingshengii (assembly GCF_900103325.1). GTDB lineage: Bacteria > Pseudomonadota > Alphaproteobacteria > Rhizobiales > Rhizobiaceae > Mesorhizobium > Mesorhizobium qingshengii. The sequence continues at coordinate 78,730 of NZ_FMXM01000022.1, forward strand.
TTTCGCGCGTGAAAAATCCTGGCTTCACGGATACCGACGACGCGTGGCTGCGCGCGCTGATCGCCTCATTGTGGCAATCACGAACTAACTGGGCGACGGAAGGGCACTGGCTGAGCGTCAATCTACCGCTTTCGCTGCCGGCTGAAATCCGGCAGCCGCGCATCGGCCGTGACAAGATCGGCCGCACGGCCGAGGTGATGGAAAGCGACGGAGATCGCACGGTCATCACGGTTCCTCGTGGTCGGGCTCATGCCAGCCAGCCGGGTGACGAAAACGCGGCGATCGATGCGGGCTTCGTCAGCATCAACCGGCTGAACTGGTTCGGTGAAACGCGGCTGGACGAACGGTTTGTGGACAGGATCCTGCGCCGGCGGCCAAGCTAGCTGGTCATGGATTCGGCTCGTTGCGAATGTCAGGGCGGAACAGCGCCGATGGCGCGGCCCTGAGCGTGGGCATCCAGATCACCAAGCTGTGCAGCGGCTAAATTGCGCCAATCCGGTGTCTATGCTTGAAGCCGCCGCTATTTCATTCCACATCGGTCAGAATGAAGGACGAGGCACGAGAACGGCGTCGGAATTTGCTGTGGGGCGTGCCCGCATCGCTGATCCTGCATGCGCTCATCGCAGCGTTCCTGATCTACGGCCTGCCAACGCGTCCCCAAGAGCCGCAGCAGGAGCAGCCGGTCAATGTCGCGCTGGTGCCTCCGCCCGATCAGCCAAAGCCGAAACCGCAGCCAAAGGAGCCCAAAGCCGAAAAGCCACAGGAACCGAAGGTTGAAAAACCGCCCGAGCAGAAAGTCGAAAAGCCTCCTCCGCCGCAAAAGCAGGCTCAGAAGCCCCCGCCGATTGAGGTCCTGAAGCCTGTTTTCCAGTTCGGCGACAAGGATGCCGGCCCGAGGAAATCCCTGGATGGGGCCAGCGCTCAAGACAACTCGCCCTCGCCGGCGACGGATGACGATTCGAAGCCGCCTGCCGTGCCGAAGCAGGCAGAGGACAAATCCGCCGCGTCGGCAGAGGCGCACGACGCCGACAAGCAAACAGTCGTCTCACCAACGCCACAGGCTGCCGCCAGCGGCGACGGTGAGATCGAGCTTCCCATGTCGGCCGAAACGCCGCAGCCCAAACCCGCAAATGCGCCGAAGGCCAACCCCTCAAAGGTCTCGAAGTCCGGAAGCGGGAGCGCCAGCAGGCAAAGTCCTGCGGACACCGCCGTTGCCAAATCGCGGGCTTATTCGGGTCTTCCGGGCGTTCGCAAGCTCTACTCGCAGGGCGCTACCAGCGATGCACTGGCCACGACATCGATGGGTGGGGTGCCTCGCGGTCGGCGTGCTGCCACACTTTGCGCCAGCGCGTTGCAGCAGCAGTTGCTGGATGCCTCTTATTTTCCCGAATTGATCCCAAGTGTTCCGCTGAAGGCGGGCAATATTCTGGACGCCCCGGATGTCGCCTTTCGCACGACAACCACATGGTACCATCTCAGCTTCCGGTGCGAGGTCGATACCGATGCGACGAGGGTCTTGTCCTTCACCTTCCGTGTCGGAGATACTATCCCGCGCGAGGACTGGGTCCGCCTCGGACTACCTGGCCGCTAATAGACTAAGCGGGGATACCGAGGCCGGACAGTTGCCGGCTAACTTCATGCCAGTCGGCGCAGACGAAATCGGCACCGGCCGCTGTCAGTCGCGCTGCATGCTCGGCATAGGTATGCCCGCCACCGGTGTAGCCGATGGCCGTCATGCCGGCGGCGACCGCGCCCTGGATGCCGAAGGGCGAATCCTCGATGACGATGCAGTCGGCCGGGTTGGCGCCCATCTTGTCGGCTGCGAACAGGAAGATGTCGGGCGCGGGCTTGCCGTTCTTGACCATGGAGGAGCTGTAGATTGCGTCGCCGAAGAAGCGCGCCAGTCCGGTCACCGCAAGGCTGTGGTCTATGCGCTCGACGGAGGATGACGAGGCAACGCAGCGGTCGCCGGCAAGCGTCTCCAGAAATGCGGTGACCCCGGGCGTCGGCTTCAGTTCCTCTGAGAACAGGATCTTGGTCTCGGCCCAGATGTCGCCGCCCGCCGCCGGCGGAAACTGATGGCCGGTCAATTCCCTGATCCTGACGATGATGTCGGACTGCTTCATGCCGATGCACTGGGCGATGATGCCGCCATGAACGCCGGGCATGCCATGCTTTTCATAGACACGCTCATAGGCCCTGGCGGCTAGGGGCTCGCTATCGACGAGAACGCCGTCGCAATCGAAAATGATAGACCTTGATCGCGCCACGCGCATCTCCCCGGAGTCAATTTCGCACATCGCTATCGACAAAAAATCAAATGTTCAATAGCGCGATGTTTCGGTGGAGCGAAACCGGCGAGACTCAAAGCTGGCGTAGCGCATCGCTCGCGCGCGAGGATCCGAGCGCCCTTTGCATGGCTTGCCGGGACTGCGCGCGGTCCGGCGTGATCCAGTTCGGCTCCGCGCCAAGGAAGCGGTCGAGGAAAGCCACCGCATAGGCCGGCATCTCGGTCACATTCTCGCGATAGGACCACCAGGTGCGCAGGTCGTCGGCGCATTTGTCGATGCTCGGCGCGCTGCCGAATTCCTGCTCATAAATCGCCGAAATCACCGAGACGCAGTAGTTGGTGTAGAGGAATCCTTCCGGCCAGAAGCGGACGATTTCCAGCGTGCCGGCATTCGAATCCGTTTCGATCAGCTGGGTAAGGCCGGAGACCTCCCTGGCCGGCGCCTGTCTTATCAGTTCGCGCAGCACCAGGCCGGCGGCAAAGACGATGAAGTCGGCGCGGTCGATCGCGGCGAAGCGTTTCTGCGCCTCCATGATCTCGACCCAGTCGAGAAAGGCCCTGGTGAGCTTCGCCTCATCGATTTCGAAGCGCACGCCGAACGTGTCGGACACCACCTTGGCGCTGCCGCGAAAGGTGGCGCGGAACCAGCGCAACTGCCGCAACCGGTGGCGAAGGTCGGGCATAAGGGCCAGTTCGTCCCTGAAGGGCAGATCCATGTTCCTCGTTTCCTGTTTCCCGGCAAGACTAGCACAACAGCGCCGCCGCCGAAATCGATCAGCGTCCCTGTGGATGACAACTGCAAACGCCAATATCATACATATTGACATTCTCGGAAACAAATGTTCTCACTTTGCTGTTGTCACGCGCCGGGCCAAGGTGCGGCGCGACGGAGGCTTCGGGAGGAGACCGAATGGCGATTTGGCAGTGGGGACTGCTTCTGCTGGTTATTGTGTGGGCGCTGCAGTCGCTCGGCGTCTGGCTGCAGATGCGGCACTATTCGGATGTCTTCCGGGGCGTCACCGATCAATACAAGGACGGCTTCGTCGGCGCCGGCAATTTTCGCGGTCGATTCGCCAAGGGAACCATCGCGCTGGTCGTGGTGACGCCTGACCTGATCGTGCGCCGCCTGATGGTGATGAGTGGCCGGTCCGTCTTCACCAAGTTCAAACGACATCAAGAATTCGAGGGCGTTCCCCTCGATCGACTCCGGTCCAATCCTGCAATCATGGGAGAGGGGGAACCCGGTGTGGCCGAGGCCGTGAAGCGGGCGATCGAACAGATCGACAAAGCACGGTCGGAGCCGGGGAAGAGGCCGGGCCTGTCCGGCTTGAACGTAGCAAGGGCCTAGAGTCGGATGATTTCAGGTCGAATCGACCTGAAATCTGAATCCGCCTCTAAATCAAAGGGTTAGAGCATGATGTCGCCCGAAAACCGCTTCACACTTTTCGGTATCATGCTCTAGAGGACGCCGTGCGCCGACTGGGATATCCGGCGGGACGGCATAAGGAGGAGAAATGTCTGTATTTTCGTTGTTGGCGCAGCATGCCGACATGGCCGTGCACAATCTGCATGTTGCAGGTACCATGGTCTCGGATGCCGCATTGCATGGCAAGCTCGCCGTAGAGCATGCCTCGGACCATCTCGTTGTCCTGGCGCAAGCGGACAGCGGACCGATCACCGTCGATCAGTTCAAGGAAAAGCTGAAAGAGGTCCAGCAGGAAGAGCAGCTCGGCTGGCTGACCGCCATCGGCAAGTACTTCATCGGCATTTTCCAGAAGGGCGGCGAGGTTTTCGCCGGCTTTGTCACCGGCATCATTCCGACGCTGGTGGTGCTGATGACGGCCTTCTATGCCGTCACCGAACTGGTCGGCGAGGAGCGTGTCCACGGTCTGGCGCGCGGCGCCGGAAGGATCGCGCTGACGCGCTATACGCTGCTGCCGCTGCTGGCGGTGTTCTTCCTCACCAACCCGATGGCCTACACGTTCGGATCGTTCCTGGAAGAAAAGCACAAGCCGGCCTTCTATGACGCGGCCGTGTCCTACGTCCACCCGCCGCTCGGCCTGTTCCCGCACATCAACCCCGGCGAATACTTTGTCTGGGGCGGCATTCTCGTCGCTCTGCTGGAGCTGGAAAAGAAGGGCGCCGTCGTCGCCGGTTACCACGTCAAGGTGGCGATCTGGTACGCCATCGTCGGTCTCGTCGTCATCCTGCTCAAAGGCATGCTGACCGAGCGCATCACTGCCATCATGGCACGCCGCCAGGGCGTCGAGCTGTAAGGGCGGGGAGGACATCATGGCCAAGACATACAAAGCTGTACGAATCTCCCGAGGTAAAACCGGCTGGGGCGGCCCGCTCGTGATCGAGCCGACCGAACAGCGCAACAAGGTTGTTTCGGTCACCGGTGGTGGCATTCATCCGGTGGCTGCCCTGATCGCCGAAATGACCGGCGCCGAGGCCGTTGACGGCTTCAAGGCGCCGCCGATCGAAAGCGAGATGGCGGTTGTTGTCGTCGATTGCGGTGGCACCGCACGATGCGGCGTCTACCCGCGCAAGCGTATCCCGACCGTCAATCTGACGCCGGTCGGTCAGTCTGGGCCGCTTGCCCAGTTCATCACCGAGGACATCTACGTTTCGGGCGTGAAGCCGGCCAACATCGCGATGGCGGACGGATCCGAGGCGGTCACCACTGCGGGGGGAGCAGCATCGATGAGTTCAAGCAACAACAATGCGCCCGCGGCGCCGCAGGCGCTGCCAAGCGAGGGCGGCGTGATCGGTCTGATCAGTTCGATCGGCCGCGTCATGGGTCGTGTCGTCGGCATCTTCTTCAATGCCGGCCGCCGCACCATCGACCAGGTCGTGCGCAACGTGCTGCCGTTCATGGCCTTCGTGACCATGCTCATCGGCCTGATCTTGTACACCGGCATTGGCGATGTGCTGGCACAGCCGATGGGTCCGCTGGCCAACAACATTGTCGGCCTGCTGATCATCTCGGCCATTTGCGGCCTGCCGTTCCTGTCACCCATATTGGGACCGGGCGCGGTCATCGCGCAGGTTATCGGCGTGGCCATCATCGGTCCGCAGATCGCCAATGGCACGATTTCGCCGGCGATGGCGCTGCCGGCGCTGTTTGCCTACAATACCCAGGTCGGCTGCGACTTCGTTCCTGTCGGCCTGGCGCTCGGTGAGGCCAAGCCGAAGACGATCGAGATCGGTGTTCCGGCGGTGCTCATCAGCCGCCAGATCATGGGTCCGATCTCCGTGCTGATCGCCTGGGTCGTCAGCCTGATCGTTTTCTAGAGAAAAGCACGAAATGAGGTTCGCCATATGACGGTTCTGTTGAGAACACGGGTCACTGCCATTGGGCCCGAAGTGGCGGACCTTGCCGAAGGGGGCGTCGTCATCCTGTTCGCGGATGGCTCGCCGCCGGAGCTTGCCGAGGTTTCCGTGCTCCACAAGACGGAGCACGGACCCAGCGACGGCGCGCCCGCCAAGGGCGCGTCGATCACCCTCGGACCGGTTTCCGCGACCATCACGGCGGTCGGCTCCAGCGCCTGGAGCAAGGTGCTCGAGATGGGCCATGTCGTCATCTCGTTCAACGGCGCCACCGAGGCAGAGAGGCCGGGCGAGATCTGCGCATCGCAAGTCGACAGCCAAGCGCTCGTGGCCGCCCTGAAGACGGGCGCGATCATCACCATCGCCGCCTGACAGCATTCGTGCCGCAGCCTATGTTGGGAGCGGCGCCCAAAACCAGAGTATTGCCATGGAACGCTCGACCATCGTCAGAGTGCATGAAGGTTTGCACGCCCGTCCCGCCACGCGGTTCGTCAAGCTCGCCAAGGGCTTCGAATCCGACGTCGAGCTGGTCAAGGACGGCAAGGCGGTCAGCGCCAAAAGCTCCGTCAAGCTGATGCTGCTGGCGGTCAAGGAAAACCAGGAGGTCACGGTGCGGGCGAACGGCGCCGACGCCATCGAGGCCATCGAAGCGCTGATCGGCTATCTCGAGAATCCAAAGGCAGGCCTCGACGATGAAGCTGACTCGCAGAGCCCAGTGAATGATGCCGGGCAGAAAATGGCCCCCGCACCGGCGCCCGAAACCGCGCCGGTGGCACCTGCTGGAGCAAGCGGTCTGCGCGGCGTGGCGGCAAGCGAAGGGTCCGCCATCGGGCCGGCCTTCGCGCATTTCCCGCCCGATATCGCCGGACAAGGCCGCATGTTGCAGGTTGAAGAAATCGCGGGCGAGGTTGACAGGTTCCGCGCCGCCGTCGCCGCCGTCCAGATGCGCATGGACCGGGCGTTGGCGCAGGACACACTGTCCGCGGGAGACCGCGGCATCATCGCGGCACTCAGGGATATTGCCGCCGACGACAGCCTGACCGGTGAGACCGAGGGGCTGATCAAGGGCGGCAACGACGCGGTCTCGGCCGTCATCACCGCCGCTTCCACCATCGCCGCCGATTTCAGCGCCGTCGATGATCACTATCTCAATGCGCGGGCGGACGACGTCCATGCGGTCGGACGGCAGATCTGCCTCGTGCTGCTCGGGCAGGACGACGTCAGCCTCGAAAACATCCCCGAAGGGGCCATCCTGATCGCCGACGACATCGGCGCCTGGGATCTGGCGCGTGCGCCGCTGAAACGCATCGGCGGCGTGGTGTGCGGCCATGGCGGCGCCACCTCGCACATCGCCATCATCGCCCGCTCGCACGGCATTCCGGCAGTGCTTGGCCTCGGCGATCAGGTCAATGCCTTGCGCACGGCGCGCGAAGTGGCACTCGACGGCAATGCCGGCCATGTGATCATCGATCCCGATGCGGCGACACGAACCGATTTCGCCAATCGCGTTGAAGCGGCAGCAAAGGAGCGCGCCGGATTGACCGTCTTCAAGACGGTGACGCCGAAGCTCGCCGATGGCACGATCATCGAGGTCGCCGCCAATATCGGCTCGCTGGAGGAAATCGAGGCGGCACAGGAAGCCGGCGCCATGGGCGTCGGCCTGTTCCGCACCGAGCTTCTGTTCATGCGCCATATGCACCTTCCCTCGGAGGACATGCAGGCGGAAACCTACGCGGCGCTGGCCAAGGCATTCGCCCCATACCCGGTCATCGTGCGCACGCTCGATATCGGTGGTGACAAGCCGATTGCCGGCATCGAGTTTCCCGATGAGGAAAACCCCTTCCTCGGCTGGCGCGGCATTCGCATGTGCCTCGACCGGCCCGACATCTTCAAGCAGCAGTTGCGGGCACTGCTGAGGGCGACCGTCCATGGCAACATCAAGGTGATGCTGCCGATGGTGTCCGACATATCGGAAGTGAGGCGGACGCGTGGCCTGGTCGATGAATGCGCGGCGGAACTGAAGGCCGAAGGCGTGCCGCACGCGACATTCGATCTCGGCGTGATGATCGAAACCCCGGCCGCCGTGCTGATCGCCCCGGCGCTGGCCAGGGAGGTGGCGTTCTTCTCGATCGGCACCAACGACCTGACCCAGTACATCATGGCCGCCGACCGGCTCAACCCGACCGTGGCCAAGCTCAATGACGTCACCAATCCGGCCGTCATGATGGCGATCGAACTGACCGCGAAAGCGGGCGTCGCTGCCGGCATCATGGTCGGCATGTGTGGTGAGGCCGCCGGACGGCCCGATCTCATTGCAACATTCGTCAAGATGGGGCTTACCGAACTCAGCATGAGCCCGGCCTCGATCCAGCGCGCCAAGAAAACGATCATGGCCATGGCGGGCGAGGACTGAATCCCCGCCGCTAGCTGAGCTTACGGCAAGTGCGCAAGCAAGGTGGTGAAGACGGAGGTCAGTTCATCGATGGCATTCGCCTTGGCGCAGGCCTGAGCAATGCGATCGTGACGGATATCGGCTGCCAGGATCGCGATCTCGAGCATGTCGGGCTCGGGCGAACCGTCCCGGCCGGTGGTCGCCAGGCCGCAGGCCAGAACGAGCGGTGCCAGACAGCTTATGTCGAGCGCTCGGCCACTCATCGCCGCCGGTATTTCCAATGCGGTTTCGGTAAGACGGACAGGGCGCTGGTTGAGGCACTCGACCAGCAGCGCCGAACAGGTGGCAGCGATCGCCGGCAGCCCGGCGTCAGGCGCGGTCAGTGCAGCTAGCAGATCGCCGTGCCGCTTGCGCATCGTGGCATGGACGGCGGCAAAGTCGGCTTCGTGAATGCGGGCATTCTCGATGTTCAGGCCGGCAAGCACCGCCTTGGTCAGATAATACATATCGCGCCGGAACAGCCGCTCCGCGCTCAGCTGGTGATCCTCGTTGCCGACCGGGAAATAGGTGCCGAGGCCTTTCGCGGTCGTGCCGTCCACCTTTATCGGACGCTCATGCGGAACAAACGATTCGGCAATCGACAGCGCTTCGTCGACGGCACTCGCGGCATGGCTGAGCAGGCCTTCGATGCCCTTGCCCGGAAACGGCGGCAGATGGCTGGTTGCTTCGCGCAAGACACTGGCGTCGCCAGTGCCATCGTGGCGGCTCTGACGGATGACATCGCGGACTTCCCGCAACCGGTCCTTCAGGTTGACGCGGACATCTTCGGAGATTTGTCGGAGCATCGCGGATCGCCTCGAATTCATGCGAATGACCGCCAGCAGGAGGCCAGTCGCCTACTCTACATTGTTCCTATCGATTGGTAGATCAATAGGCGATATTAGACCAGCAGGCAGAATCGGCGACGGCGGGCGCGTCCATCGCCGCGGGGGAGGATAGATTTGGCCAGGCGGCGACAGAGCGAAAGCGACGACGGTCGGGCAGGAACCGGGGCAACCGAGCAGGTTGTCAACGAAAGCCGGACGGATCGCCTCAGGATTCGCGCCGCCTGGATGTATTTCGTCGAGCAGATGACGCAAAACGAGATCGCCGACGTCCTCGGCGTCGGCCGCGTCACCATCGTGCGCATGCTGGCGGAGGCCCGCTCGCGCAACGAGGTGAAGATCAGCATCGAAAGCGAATTGTCGGAAATCGTGCGGCTGGAGCGGGCGCTTGAAAAGACGTTCGGGCTGCAGCAGGCGTTGGTGGCGCCGCTTTCCGCACCCGACGCCGATCCGCTACCGGCAATCAGTGCCAAAACCGGCAGTTTCCTGTCCGACACGATGAAATCCGGTATGCGGGTCGGCGTCGGCTGGGGCCGGACGCTGTTCTCGAGCCTGCCCTTCATCAGCGCCAAATCGCTCACCGACTTCAAGGTCATTTCGCTGCTTGGCGGTGTCGGGGTCGTGCGCCGATTCAACCCGGCCGAGTTCGCCTGGCGCTTCGCCGAAATCTTCCAGGGCGACGGCTATCTGATCCCGACGCCGGCCGTCGTCGACAGCGTCGAGACCAAGATCGCGCTGGTCGAGCGCTGCGGCCTGCAGGAGGTTTTTGAAATGGCCAACGTGCTCGATGCCGTTTTGCTGAGCGTCGGCGGCATCGCTTCGGCCACGACCTTCTCGCGCGGCGGCTTTCTCAGGGAAGCGGACCGGGAGGCCCTGCTTGCGCGTGGCGCCGTCGGCGACCTTCTGTTTCATTTCTTCGATCGCAATGGCGATCTGGTCGACCATCCGATCAACAGCCTGGTGATGTCGGTCGATGTCGACCGGCTGCGCAAGGCGCCGATCCGGATCCTGACCTCCGGCGGCGAGGAGAAGATCGAAGCGCTGCTCGGCGCCATGACCCTCGTCGCGCCGACGATCCTGATCACCGACGAGGAAAGCGCTCGGCGCATGCTCGAGGCGGTCAGCGAAAGCTGAAGGAAGCAGTGATATAGTCCGGCCAGGCCTTCTCTGCCTCGAAAACGGCAGCAAGATCGGTCACGTCCGCCAATATTCCACCCAGCACCAGCGCCGTGGCGATGCCGGCGCCATTTCCCCCTGCTATGTCGTGCTCGACGCTGTCGCCGACACAGATCACGGTGCCTCGGTCCGGCTTGCCGGCCAGCGCAAGTGCCGCGTCGTATATCGCCGGGTAGGGCTTGCCGATGCGGGTGACTCTGCCGCCGAGGTTTTCATAGAGATCGGCGATCTCGCCAGCACCGAAGCGAGGTCCGACCGCGGTCAGCATGATCCTGTCGGGATTGGTGCAGAAGCACGGCACCTGCCGCGCCGCTGCCGGGGCAAGCAGCCGGCGATAATGGTCGAGGTCGTAGCGGTCCCCCTCGCTGGCCGAGATCAGCACCAGTTCGGCCTTGTCGCCGGCTCCGGTCAGGACAAAAGGCAGGCCCTCGATCGCCGAGCGGTCGTCATCGCGGCTGATCAGCAGGCAGTTCGTGCGGGGAGGCAACGCTCCGGTTGCCGCCATTCCGTGGAAGGATCGCCACGCCACCTCGCCGGAGGAGACGAAATGATCCCAGCTTCCGGCTGCGAAGCCGAGCTTCAGCAGGCGGTCCTCGTTGGGCCTGGCGCGCTTGCCGGAATTGGAAATCAGCACCACGGTCTTGCCGGCCTCCTTCAGCGCCGACAACGCCGCAACCGCGCCTGGATAAGGGGCCGAGCCGTCATGCAGCACGCCGAACTGGTCGAGCAGGAAAACCTCGTAGCGCTCCGCCAGCGGCCCGATGTCATCGAGGCGCACGACCTTGTTAACGCTCATAGGAGTCCCGCCTTGCTTGCGCCGATCAGTGCCAGCCGCGCCGTGCCGGCTGCGGCCTCGTCGGAAAGTGCTGGCAGGAAATCGACCCCAAGTTTGCGCTGACGGATCGCCGTCCAGGCCGGGTTTGCCGCGCCGCCACCGACGCTCCTGACCGATGTCAGCGCCGGCGCGCCAAGTTCGGCAAGCCTGCGATAGCCAAGCGCTTCGATAGCGGCGATACCCTCGAACATCGCTTTCAGATAGTCGGCGTCGTCCGCCGGCCGTGGTTCAAGGCGTGGCGGCAGCGCCGGATCGGCGATCGGAAAACGCTCGCCGGCCGTGCCGAGCGGATAGTAGTCGAGGCCAGTTTCCGTCGTGGGGTCGATCGTGGCGCTGAGCTCGACGATGCGCGCCAGCGGAAAATGCTGAGCTAGCACCTTGCCGCCGGAATTCGATGCGCCACCCGCCAGCCAGGCGTTGCCAAGCCGATGGCTGTAGATGCCGTAGCGCGGCGCCGAGATCGGCCGGTCGGACAGGATCTTGATGGTCAGCGAGGAGCCCAGCGCGGTGACTCCGTCGCCGATCGACGCGGCGCCTGTCGCAAGGAACGAGGCGCAGCCATCCGTGGTGCCTGCGACCACGATCACATCGCGCGGCAAACCGAACAGGTCCGCGACGGCCGCGGTCAGGATGCCGGTGACGTCGCCCGGCTCGACCACGCGCGGCAGCAATTCCATGCGCATTCCGGTCGCCGCGATCCAGTCTGGCCAGCGACGGGCCTCGACGTCATAGCCTGTCTTCAGGGCATTGTTCTCGTCGCTGAAATCGAAACGGCCGGAAAGGTTTCCGGCGATCCAGTCGGCCTGGTGCAGCACCGCCGCGATGCCGGGCAGGTGCTGGAACCACAGGGCCTTGGCGAGGCCTGAAGTCGCTCCATGCGCGGCGCTTGCGGCCGGCGCCTCGCGGGCGATCACGGCCAGGATGGCGTCATCGGCGACCTTGTCGTTGTACATCAGCGGCTCGGCAAGGGGCCGCCCGGCACCGTCGACCGGCAGCAGCGTGCCGGACGTGCCATCGACGGCGATCGCGCGGACCGTGGCGCGGTCGATGGCTAAAAGCAGCTCCGTCAGCGCGGCGCCAACCGCTGCCCACCAGACAGCGGGATCGCGGGGGCTCTGGCCGAACCTGTCGAGCGGAACGGCGGAACGCGCGGCAATGGAAAAATCCGGACGCATGGCGACGGCGCGCGCGCCCGAGGTGCCGATATCGATGCCGATGACAAGTGGCATCATGTCATCTGTCCTTTGCTAGCCTGCGGCGTTCAGCTTCTGGCGATACTGCTCGGCATCCCAGTTGACCAGCTCGTCGTTCTCCGCGTCGGTGAGATAGTTCAGCGTCGCTGTAACATCGACCCGCGCCGTCACGTCGGCAAGGCAGCGTTGCATGGCGTCGGCGCCGGCACTGGCGTCGCCGCGCATCAGGACGCCGGCACCGGGAAACAGGATCGCCGCCGGCGCCGTGCCCAGCCGCGCGACAACGCGCGCCACATCCTCACCAGGCCTGGCCACGACAGAGCCCTGGCCGAGGAAGATGACGTGGTCCGGATAGAGGCTGCCGGCCTCCGCCATGCGACGGCTTTCCGGGTCGAGCGCAGCCGCATGCGCTTCGACATCCGCCGGCAGTCGGTAGAAGCTGTCGCCGGCAAGCGTCGTCAAGGCGGCAATGTCGGGCGCCGCAGTTGCGCGCGCCGGCCGTGCCAGCAGCGACCGGACGCGGCGCAGCAGAAGCTCCGCTTCGGCGACGGTTTCGGCGGCGACGACCAGCCCGTGATTGCCAAGGATCAGCACGTCGACATCAGGCCGAAGTTTTTCGGCAATGCCGCGCGCAAGCGGCAGGCCAGGCCGGAAATAGGGGACATAGGCCCATTCGATCCCGTCGAGCCGCCTGGCAACCTCGGTCTCGCCGTTAGCCTGCACCGCAAGCGAAATGGTGTCGACACAGTGGACATGCAGAACGACGCGCTGCGGCATCAAGGCGTGCACAGTGGTTTCGATCGACGGGCGCAGCCCGCGCGGGTTGAGCGCAGCAATGGTGAAAGCCTGCGGCTGGTCGGCGGCGCTGTCGCGTTGTTCGACGGCCTTGAGCAGCGGCGACATTGCCACCGGCACCATGATGTCCTCGGTGAGCGCGTCCTTCAGCCAGGTGCCGGAAGCCTTGATCCACAGAGTGTCGCCGGCCTTCAGCGACGTGTTGCCGCCCGCCGCCTGGGTGAGGTGCGGGCTCTGCCCGATGCTGGCCGAAAGCGTCCGCAAGGCAGCCAGTTCCTGCGCATCAGCTTGGATCGCCATGGTTCCTTTCCTCCCGGCTAGGTCGTGCCTCGCACGAAATCCCGTCACCGGGATCGATGTCGGCGCTGATATCGCAGATACGAGCGATCTACGTCAACTGTGATCTACTATCATCAAAACCGGCTTGAAATCTGACCAATGTTGAGTAAGTTGCGCCAATTGCCGTGAAAAATGGCATCTGGGAGGGAAGAGTTGAGCGAGTCCGGCCGCCAGCGTCAGATCGTCGAACTGTTGCGAGACCGCCCGTTCGCCTCGGTGCGCGAGCTGCAGGAGCGGCTTGGCGTTTCGGCCGCGACGGTCAGGCGCGACATCGACAAGATCGACGAGGCCGGCGAAGCGCGGAAGGTTTATGGCGGCATCTCGGCGCTTGATGGCGCCTCACAGGCCGGCGTCGCCTACGCCAAACCCTATGATGAGAACCGCGATCTCGCGGTCGAGGCCAAGCGGCAGATCGCCGCCCTTGCAGCGACCATGGTGCGCGATGGCGACGCGGTCATCGTCCATGGCGGCTCGACCTGCTTCCACCTCGGGGTCAAGCTCGCCGAGCGCAACATCCGCCTCTATACCAACTCGATGCCGCTCGCGGCCTATCTGAGCGATCACGGCCATTGCAGTCTGACGGTTGCCGGCGGCGAGCTGCATCGCGAACCCGGCATCATCCACTCGCTCACCCAGGGCATCCCCTTCTATGCCTCGAAATTTTTTCTCGGCGCGCAGGGCCTTAGCCAGGAAGGCGTGCTGGAATCGCATCCGCTGCTGGTGCGCTCCATCGTCGAGCTCAGCCTATGCGCCGACCAGATCGTGGTGCTGGCCGACAGCCGCAAACTGTCGATCCACGCCCGCAATGTCGCGCTGCCGCTCTCCCGCATCGGCACGCTGGTGACCGATGACGGCCTGTCCGACATCGACGCGCGCATGCTGGAGGACGCCGGTGTCATGGTGCGCATCGCTCCTTCCTCGGGAGCCGTCCTGTGAACGTGGCGGTGCTCGACTTCGGCAAGACCAATTCGAAGCTGTTTGTCTTCGGGCAGGACGGACGCATCCTCGACGAGCGCCGGACGCAGCCGAAATGGGTGCGCCAAGGCGGCTTCAGCGTGCTCGATGAAGCCGACCTCCACGACTGGGCGCTCGGTGCCGTCGCCGACGCGGTCGACAGCCACGGGGTGGAAGGGCTGATGGTGTCGGGCCATGGCTGTACCTTTGCGCTGGTCGACGAGACGGCGCTGACGCATCCGATTCTCGATTACGAACAGGAGCCACCGGCCGAGATTGCCGCGCGGATCGATCGCCGCATTCCGGATTTCGCCGAGACTTTCTCGCCGCAACTGCCGCTCGGCTTCAACTATGGCCGGCATATGCTGTGGCTGCAGGAGGTCGAGCCCGACGCTTTCGCGGCGGCGAAAGCGATCCTCGGCTATCCGCAATACTGGAGCTGGCGCCTTGGCGGCCGGCCGGTCTCGGAAGTGTCTTATCTCGGCTGCCATTCGCATTTGTGGGCGCCACGCAAGCGTGATTTCTCCTCGCTTGTCGATGCCCAGGGATGGCGCGACCGGATGCCTTCCTTCGAACGTGCAGGCACAGTCATCGGCGAGCGGCGCCTCGGCGATGCGGCGCGACCGATCGCCATCCACAACGGCGTGCATGACTCGAATGCGGCGCTGTATGCCTATCGCCGGCAAGAACTTGGCCCGGTCACCGTCGTTTCGACCGGCACCTGGGTCATCGTGCTCAATCCCGATTGCCCGCTCGACGCGCTCGACCGTGACCGCGACATGCTGGTCAACGTCGATGTCGATGGCGGCCCGGTGCCGACCATACGCTTCATGGGCGGACGCGAATTCGCTGTGATCAGCGGCGGCTGGCAAGGCGCGATCGCGCTGTCCGCGATCCAGCGGATGATCGACGCCGGCACTATGGCGCTGCCGAGCTTTGCGCCGGGCGGACCGACGTCCGGCCGTTCCGGCGAAATCATCGGCGGTACGCCCAGCGCCGAGGGACGCGCGGCCGTGGCGCTGCTCTACGTGGCGCTGATGGTCGACCTGTCGCTCGATCTCATCCGTTCGCACAACACCGTCATCGTCGATGGCGGGTTGAACAATGGCGGCCTGCTCGCCAGCCTGCTGGCGCAGCTGCGTCCCGGCCAAGCTTTCCTGCAGGGTGCCACGCTGGAAGGCAGCGCCACGGGTGCCGCGGCGCTCGCCTTCGAAAGCGTCGGGCGTGACTTCGCCGCCGAAGCGCCGGAGCCGGTGCGCGCTTCGGGTTTCACGGGGTTGGCTGGCTATCGCGATGACTGGCGCGCTCTTGCCATGGATCGCGGCATCGCCGGCGCGGCAGCGGGAGGCGCGCGATGAGCGCCGCCGCCAAGGTTGAGACGGCGCGCCGGCCGGTGCTGGAAATGCGGCACATCTCCAAGACGTTCGGCGCAATCCGCGCCTTGCAGGACGTCTCGCTCTGCGTCCATGCCGGCGAAGTCCATGCGCTGATGGGCGAGAACGGCGCCGGCAAGTCGACCTTGATGAAGGTGCTGTCGGGCGCCTATCGGCCGGATCCCGGTGGCGAGATCCTGATCGATGGCATGCCGGCCGCGACCGGTGATCCGATCAAGGCGCGCGCCAGCGGCGTCGCGGTGATCTATCAGGAGCTGTCGCTGGCGCCCAATTTGACGGTGGCGCAGAACATCTTCCTCGGCAACGAGCCGCGACGCTTCGGCATCGTCGACCGCGACCAGTGCGACCGGCGCGCCGGGGAGATCATCGCGCGGCTCGGTGTCTCCTTCTCGGCCCGCGATGCGGTCTCCAGCCTGTCGCTTGGCGAGCGCCAGCTGGTCGAGATCGCCCGCGCGTTGTCGACCAATGCGCGCATCATTGTCATGGACGAGCCGACCACGTCGCTGACCTCGCGCGAGACCGACCGGCTGTTCGATGTCATCGCGACACTGAAGTCGCAAGGCATCGCCATCATCTACATCAGCCACCGCATGGAAGAGGTCTACCAGCTTGCCGACCGCGTCAGCGTGCTGCGCGACAGCGGTTATGTCGGCACGCTCGAGCGCGCCGATCTCAGTGCCTCGCGGCTCGTGTCGATGATGGTTGGCCGCGATCTGTCGGCTTTCTACAAGAAGGACCATCGCCCGCCGGACGAAAAGCGCGCGGTGGCGCTGTCGGTGCGCGACATGTCCGACGGACGTCTGCTGAAGAACTGTTCCTTCGACCTGCACAAGGGCGAGGTGCTGGCGCTGGCAGGCCTGGTTGGCTCTGGGCGCACGGAGCTTGCGCGGCTGATCTTCGGCGCCGACAGGCGCACATCGGGCACGCTGGAACTCGACGGCAAGGCGATCTCGATCGGCTCGCCGCGCGAGGCGCTGGATGCCGGCATCGCCTATCTCACCGAAGACCGCAAGGAACTCGGTCTGTTCCTCGACATGTCGATCTCAGACAACATCAGCATGGGCGTGCTCGCCAGGGACGCACGGGCAGGGGGGCTGCGCGATTTCGCTGCCGCGCAGCGACGTGCCGCCGGGGCCATCGCCGACCTGTCCATCCGCGCCCGGTCCGTACAGGCCAATGCCGGCTCGCTGTCGGGCGGCAACCAGCAGAAGGTGCTGCTCGCCCGCTTGCTCGAGACCGAGCCGCAAGTCGTCATCCTCGACGAGCCGACCCGTGGCGTCGATGTCGGGGCGAAGTCGGAAATCTACCGGCTGATCGACAATCTCGCCAAGAAGGGCATCGCCATCCTGATGATCTCCAGCGAGTTGCCGGAAGTGATCGGCGTTGCCGATCGCGTGCTGGTGATGCGCGACGGCACCATCGCCGGCGAGGTGACGGCATCGCAGGACCAACCGCTCAGCCAGGAAGCGATCATGGAATTTGCAACGGGAGCAGCTCAGCGATGACCGACAAGTCGATTGAGACCGGGGCGATCGGGACGACGAGCGCGGGTGAGCAGGCGGCCGGGCGAAGCCAGCGGCTGCGCACCGCCTTCGCCGCGCTCGGCATGCTGCCGATCCTGATCCTGCTGGCGGCCGGCTTCCAGTTCCTCAATCCGCGCTTCCTCACCGAGACCAACTTGTTGATCGTCACCCAGCAGTCGTCGATCAACATCGTGCTGGCGGCCGGCATGACCTTCGTCATCCTGACCGGTGGTATAGACCTGTCGGTTGGCTCGATCCTGGCCGCCTCGGCGATGGTGGCGGTGATGGTGTCGCTGGTGCCGGACTGGGGATTGCTCGGCGTTCCGGCCGCCATTCTGGTCGGTCTCGGCTTCGGCCTCATCAACGGGCTGCTCATCGCCTACATCAAGCTGCCGCCCTTCATCGTCACGCTGGGTTCGCTGACAGCGGTGCGCGGCGTTGCCCGCCTGCTCGGGCAGGACACGACGGTGTTCAATTCGGACCTGCCGTTCGACTTCATCGGCAACGGTTCGCTGTTCGGCATTCCGTGGCTGGTCATCATCGCGCTGTCGGTCGTCGTGCTGTCCTGGCTGGTGCTCAAGCGCACCGTGCTCGGCACCTGGATCTATGCCGTCGGCGGCAATGCCGAGGCAGCGCGGCTGACCGGCATCAAGGTGCCGCTGGTGCTGCTCTTCGTCTATGGCGTTTCCGGTCTTCTGGCCGGCCTCGGCGGCGCCATGTCGGCGGCCCGCCTCTATGCCGCCAACGGGCTGCAACTCGGCCAGTCCTACGAACTCGACGCCATTGCCGCCGTCATCCTTGGCGGCACCAGCTTCGTCGGCGGCGTCGGCTCGATCTGGGGCACGCTGATCGGCGGCCTGATCATCGCGGTGCTCTCCAACGGCCTCATCCTGGCCGGCGTTTCGGACATCTGGCAGTACATCATCAAGGGATTGGTCATCATCGTGGCAGTCGCCCTCGACCGCTACAGGCTCCAGGCCGGAGCAAGGACGTGATTGACCTTAGTCGCCGGCGTCAACGAGCCGGTTTGTGTGTAACGCACCGTGAGAGGCGCGGGGCAATCGGAGGAAAGAAATGAAGACCATCGCCAAACTGCTCTGCGGCGTCGCACTCGCGGCTGTCGCCATTGCGCCTGCTTCGGCCAAGGACCTGAACAAGGTCGGCATCTCGGTCGGCCTGCTCGGCAACCCCTTCTTCGTCGCCACCATCAAGGGCATCGAGGACGCGGCCAAGAAGATCAATCCGAAGGTCGAGGTGACGTCGGTGTCGGCCGACTATGACCTCAACAAGCAGGTCTCGCAGGTCGATTCGTTCATCGCCGCCGGGGTCGATGTGATCATGCTCAATGCCGTCGATGCCAAGGCGATCGCGCCGGCGGTGAAGAAGGCGCAGGCGGCCGGCATTATTGTTGCCGCCTTCGACGTCTCGGCGCCGGGCGCCGATGTCACCGTGATGACCAACAACGTCAAGGCCGGTGAGGAGGCCTGCCAGTATCTGGTCGACCACACCGGCGGCAAGGGCGACTACGTCATCCTCAACGGCCCGGCATCGTCGTCGATCCTGGAGCGGGTCAAGGGCTGCAAGAACGTGCTTTCGCAGCATCCGGACATCAAGATCCTCTCCGACGACCAGAATGCCGAGGGCTCGCGTGACGGCGGCCTGAAGGTGTTCCAGTCGCTGCTTACCCGCTTCGACAAGATCGATGCGGTGTTTGCCATCAACGATCCGACGGCGATCGGCGCCCAGCTCGCCGCCAAGCAGCTCAACCGCTCCGAGTTCATCTTCACCGCGGTCGATGGCGCCCCGGATATCGAGAAGGAACTCGCTTCCGGCATGTCGATGATCAAGGCCTCGGCCTCGCAGGACCCGTATGTGATGGCCGGCCAGTCGCTGACGATGGCGGCTGACCTGCTGGCCGGCAAGAAACCGGCCGAGGCAACCGTGCTGCTCGACCCGAAGCTGATCACCGCCGAGAACCTGAAGGACTATAAGGGCTGGACCGCGGCCCGCTGATCCGTCCAACACGGGCGCGGCCGACTTGGCCGCGCCCATTCCCATCCGCAAACCGGAGACGATCATGTCGCGCATCGGAATCCATTCTTTCGTCTGGTCGGCGAGTTCGGCGCAGGCCGAGCTCGAACGGACGCTGGCCAGCACCAGGGAGGCCGGCTTCGACCTGATCGAGTTCTCCTATCTCGACCCCGCCAATGTCGATATCGGCAGGCTCGCCAGGCGCATCGCCGATCTCGGGCTCGGCGTCGCGATCAGCATCGGCCTGCCGGCCGACGGCGACATTTCCAGCCCTGACAAGGCGGTTGCCGGGCACGGTATCGATATCCTCAACAACACCATCGCGCTGACGCGCGATCTCGGCGGCCAGAAGGTCGGAGGCATCCTCTCGGCCAGTCATGGACTGCAGGTCGAGGCACCGACGCGCGATCAATGGAAGCGCAGCGCTGCCACGCTGGCGAAGGTCGCCGATACGGCCAAGGCGGCCGGCGTCACGCTCAACCTCGAAATCGTCAACCGCTTCGAAAGCAACCTGCTCAACACCGCCGCGCAAGGCCTGGCCTTCATCGAGGATACCGGCTCGGACAACATCTTCCTGCATCTCGATACCTTCCATATGAACATCGAGGAGGCCGATGTCGGGCTGGCCATACGCCACGCCGCAAGCAAGATCGGCTATGTCCATATCGGCGAGAGTCATCGCGGCTTCCTCGGCACCGGCAATATCGACTTCGCGGCGATCTTCGATGCGCTCATGGCCATCGGCTACAGCGACGACCTCAGCTTCGAATCCTTCTCCTCGGAAATCGTAGACGAGAACCTGTCGAAGAAAACCGCCATCTGGCGCAATCTGTGGACCGACAACATGGCGCTCGCCAAGCACGCGCGCGCCTTCATCGGCCTTGGACTGGAGACGGCGCGGCGCAAGGCCGAGCTTGTCTCGGCGCAGCACAAACCGTAACCCGCCGTCGAACCGGACGTAGCGCCGGGCCGCGCGGCGCACGGCGCGCGGCGCCGCCATTGCCCGCGGCAGGGGCATCGGCTATCTGACCGTCCAGGCACATGATGCCAGCACATCGGACCAGACGGAGCCCAGGGCATGACACACGAGACGATCCTCAAATTCGGCGCCGTCGAGAACGCGGAAGCCGGCGATCTGGCCGGCTGGGTCGTGGTCGAGGGCAAGCCGACCATGAAGACCGCGGTCCAGCACACGACCGAAGACGGCAAGGTGATGTCGGGCACATGGCAAGCGACGCCCGGCACCTATCATGCGACCTACACTGACTACGAGTTCGTGCACATGATCGCCGGCCGCATCATCATCACGCCCGACGGCGGCGCACCGGTCGAAGTGGGTCCCGGCGATGCCTTCGTGGTGGAAGCCGATTTCAAGGGAACCTGGAAGATCGTCGAGCCGGTGACGAAGCATTTTGTCGTTCGGGTTGGCTGAAACGGCCTGTTCGCATGGGCTGCTGATAGTCGGCGCCATGGCGGATTTTTGGCGCGACGGTCGCCCGCACTGCCCGATCGTCGAAGAGCTTTCCAGTGGCCATGACGCTGGGCTGACCAGCTTGCCCAAACGCCGCATTGACCCGGCTGGGCATAGGCAGTCTTCTTGGGATGGCCCCTGGCATTCAATGGCTGATCGAGGAGACGACAGATGCATCGACGCGGTTTTCTGGCGGCGGGTCTTGCGACGGTTCTCGTGAGCCAGCGTGCGACCGCCCAGATGAAGATGGACGACATGCCCGGCATGGATATGGGCGGCCACGATATGGGCGCTGCGCCGCAAGGCGCGGCGGTGCTGCCGGAAGGAGAAGCCCTTCGCGACTTGTCCCGCCTCGCCAACGAAGCCGATACGCCCGGCCTGTTCAAGGCGAAGCTGACGGCTGGGTCCACCACGGCGCGTTTTGCGGAAGGGCTGGACACGCCGATCCTCGCCTATAATGGCACCAGCCCCGGGCCGCTGATCGAGGCGGTCGAGGGCGACCGCGTCGAGATCACCTTCGCCAACCGGATTGCGGACGAGGCAAGCACCATCCATTGGCACGGCATGCCGGTGCCGGCCGACCAGGACGGCAATCCGATGGACCCGGTCGCGACGGGCACGGATCGCACCTACAGCTTCGACCTGCCGGAAGGCAGCGCCGGCTCCTACTGGTATCACCCGCATCCGCACGGCAAGACGGCCGAGCAGGTCTATCGCGGCCTTGCCGGTGCGTTCGTGGTCAAGCCGAAGGCCGATCCGATCCCGGCCGCCTATGGCGACACCGTGCTGGTGTTCACCGACCTGCGCCTAGCGGCCGATGGCACCTTGCCCGACAACACGATGACGGACCTGATGAACGGGCGCGTCGGCGACCATGTGCTGGTCAATGGACAGAAGAATCCAATTCTGACGGTCCCCTTCGGCACGAAGCGGCGCTTCCGGTTCTACAATGCGACCAACGCGCGCTTTTTGCGGCTCTCCTTCGACGGCGCCCCGATGACGATCATCGGAACGGACGGCGGTCTGCTGGAGGCGCCAGTCGCGGCCGACGAGATCCTGCTCAGCCCGGCGGAACGGTTTGAACTGATTGTCTCCTTCGAGAAGCCCGGCACCGCGACGCTGTCCACGCTCGACTACGATCGCGGCTGGATGGGTGCTGGACGTCCCGCCGATGCCGGGCTGACGCTGTTCACGGTCGACGTTTCGGAGACGCCGGCAGAGCCGGTCCCGCCATTGCCCGACAGGCTACGGCCGATGGTGCAGTTCGGTGCTCCTGCCGTCAGCCGCCGCTTCGTCTTCACCGAAACCATGACCATGAACGCCACCGGCATGGAGATGGGGTTCCTGATCAACGGCGCCGCTTTCGACATGAAGCGCGTCGACATCGTTGCCAAGGCTGGACAGGTCGAACTCTGGGAGATCGTCAACAAGGCGGACATGGATCATCCATTCCATGTGCATGGGACGCAGTTCCAGGTGGTCGAGCACGAGCGCGGCGACGAGATATCAAAGCCGGCCTATCGCGCCTGGAAAGACACCGTCAACGTCGCGCGCGGAGAGACGGTGCGGCTGCTGTTGCGGCAGGACCGGCCAGGGCCGAGGATGTATCACTGCCACATCCTCGAGCATGAGCAGCTCGGCATGATGGGCATTGTCGACGTGCAGGCATAGTCCGGCGTGGTGGCGCTCTATGGCGCGCTGTTCCTCAGCGCGTTCCTCGCCGCAACCATCCTGCCGGTTTCATCGGAGGCGGTGCTCGCTGGCCTGATCGTCGCGGGCCGCGGTGATCCGGGGCTGCTCCTTGTGGTCGCCACGATCGGCAACACGCTCGGCTCCGTGGTGAACTGGGTTCTGGGGCGTGGCATCGACTCGCTCCGGAACAGGCGCTGGTTCCCCGTCACTGCCGATCGCTATGAGCAGGCAAGCCGAATCTTCCGGCGCTTTGGCGAATGGACACTGCTGTTTGCCTGGCTGCCGGTCGTCGGAGATGCCTTCACCATTGCGGCGGGCGCGGCACGCGTGAACCTCGGTGTGTTCGTCGTTCTTGTCGCAATGGGCAAGGCCGCACGCTATGCGGTGATCGTTGCGGGGGGATTGTGGGCGATGGCGTGAGGAGCCGCCCTCATCGTCGCCCGCAAGCGCCACGTTCTATCCCCGCGAGGCCGTGTTCGGCCGACTGAAGACCATGCTTCGCATGACGCCATCGCGCAACAGCACGAAATGCGCCAGAGCACCCAGGATGTGAACACCGGCAAGCCCAAGCATTATCCAGACCAGCTTTGCATGGACAAGCGCGAAACCCCTTGCCGGCAGTGCACCGACGGATGGCGCTAACGGCACGGGCAAGGTTCCGAAAAGCAGTGCGGGCGGCATGAAGGGCATTGGCCGGTAGCCCAGCCATCCCGTTATCAGGACGGCAAGAATCGTGACGTAGAGAGACACGTGGAAGAAAGCTGTCGCAAACCGCGAGAGCCGTGAGGTTTGCCTGACAGGGGCCCGGGTGCAGACGCGCCAGCAAAGCCTGAGCACGATGATGGCAAAGATCGTCGCGCCGATCGACATGTGGAGCGGAAGCCAGTTCATCGTCGCCATACCCGGCCCGTTCATCGGTCCGAAGGCTATGGTGACTTGCGCCGCGAGCGCGACTACGGTCAGCCAATGCATCAGACGAATGCCGAAATGCCAGTGCAGGCGGGGATTCTCTCTCACCTCCGAGACTCGACAATTATCAAATGCGCGCACGCGGGCGGGATGGATTCGTCCTCTCCAATGACTAAATCTTCGCAAAAGTGCGGCGATTCTTCGCTAAACGATCGAAAAGCATGATGATCCCGACAAGAATCGATCCCGTGACCTGCAGATTAGGAAACTTCCTCCGATCATTATAGCTCAAGGCTTTGCCGTCGCCATGTCGCAGTCACTGCAGCAGCGAGGCCTCGGTATTTGCCAGCTCTGCGGCATCATCAGTCCTCGGGAACACGTGGCCGTAGGTGTCCATGATCAACGTGATGGAACTGTGGCCCAAACGCTCTTGCACCATCTTCGCCGGCAAAGCCAAGCCGCCATCTTCCCTGCGATTGATCAGCCATGACACCTAGAAATGGCTCAACGCGTGAAGGCCGGTGTACTTGACCTGTAGGGCGGGCTGGCCTGCGGCGCCCTTGTCGCCTCGCGCTCCTGAGCGCCAGCAGGGCGACGCCGGCAGGCTCGTTTTTGCTGCTTGGTGGGAACCGTAATTGGGTTGTGGAGTTCACGTGGCGCGACCTTTATAATGGAGGTAGCCATGAGGATTCAGCTTGCACCAGAGACCTGCAACGTTGCGGCTGCAGCCGACAGAATCTTGAGCGAGCCAAAGGGGGAAGTCCCCCTCTCTGTCACAGAGGCGGTTTCCCTACTCCGACAGAAAACCGGATCGATGCGATCGGATGCCGATCTGGAGGCTCTTATCGCAAAGATGGCTGCGGCTCGAGGCGTCGCCCTGGTGATGGACAGGAAGCCTGACCAATTCGCGCCTTGGTAAACGCCCAGCCCGGCTCTCGGGCCGGGCGGGCTTTTTTGTTCCGGGAGGGATAGGGCCCATTTGACTTGGATCAAGAGTCCGGGGAGCAGCACGACTTACGCTTTCTCAAAAATGGGAGAGCGGCTCATGCCTTTCGATTCACTCGTCATCGTGATTTCTGTGTCTGCTGCATTCGTGTTCTTTTCCGCAGTCTTGGCATTTGGGCAGATCACATCCAGCGGCCGGTAAGCCTTGGTTGATCCTCGTTAAGTCTCTGTCGCTGGCACGCTCACTCAGTGGCGGGTTTTGTCGCTCAATTCCTTAATATCCCGGCGCCAAACCGATAGTCAGGTCGGCGGCCCGGCAAGTTTGCGCTGCCGGACTCCTTCACTCCGGCATATCAACCCGGAATCGGCGCAACAACAGCACCTCTGGGCGGTCCTCTATCGTCCGGGTGGATCGGAAAATGCACCTCGTCCAGAGGCGACAACAAATCAAGCACGAGCGAGCGCAGCCAGCCTTGTTCGAGACTGGTCGTATCGCGTGAGCGCCAGTACAGGAACATTTCCACCAAAGGCATTTCGAAGGGCAGACGGAAGATTTCGAGCCCAAGCTTGTCCGCGACCGACAGGGCGAAGCGGGTCGGCAGCACTCCAATAAGATCTGTCTGCGCAACGATCCGTCCGACTCCATAATAACCAGGCACGGACATTTGCACATGCCGTGCCCGGCCAATCCGTGAAAGGGCAGCATCCTCGAAATGGGTGAATTCCTCGGTCACCGAAAATATCACCTGTGGAAGCCCGCAAAACAGATCGAGCGGCACGGTATCGCGCCGCTGCAATGATCCAAGCAGCTTATGACCGCGCCGCGCGACCACGGAGTTGGACGCCCTGAATGCAGGGCTGCGCTCCACCCATGCCGGTGTGTCCACGCCGATCGACAACGCCATGTCGAAACGGTTCGCTGTCAGCATGGCGCCAAATGTCTCTGTTTCGGCTGCCAGCAGCTTCAGCCTGACATTTGGCGCTTGCATCGAAACGATGCCGGCAAGTCTCGGCATGAGCATTTCGTGAAAAAAGTCTGACGCGCCGATCACGAAATTTCGACTGATGTGAGCAGGGTCGAAATCGCCTCCGCCCGAGAGAGCCGATTCGAGATTGTTCAGCGCCGAGCGGACGGGTTCCTGCAGCGACAGTGCGAAGTCGGTCGGCACCAGCACCTGCCCCTGGCGGACGAAAAGCGGGTCGTTCAGAACATCCCGCAAGCGCCGGAGGGCAGAACTGACCGCAGGCTGGCTGAGCCCGATCGATTCTCCCACCCGGGTCGTGTTGCGCATCGCCAGCATCCCGTCCAGCACGCGCAAGAGATTCAAATCAAAGGTTCGGAAATTCACACGGTCAATACCTAGGATAGCAACAATCAATTTCGATTATGCCGAAATTCGCACGATAAGTCACCACGACGCCGGCCGGCTTCGCTTGACCTGAACAGCACGAAGGAAAGCACGATGTATCAGACTGTGGACGCATTCCCCGCCGGAACCTCTGTCTCATGGCTCCAGTCGGTGTACACCATCCTCATCACGCCAACTGAAACGAATGGTCTGCTCGGCATGTTCGCGGCTGTCGTGAAGCCGCAATCCGGCCCGCCTCGCCACATCCACCATAATGAGGACGAGATCATCCACATCGTTGAAGGGGAAGCCCGTTTCTGGCTTGAAGGCGAGAGCTTCATGCGTCAAGCGGGAGATACGGTGTTCATACCCCGTGGCAAGGAACATGCCTTCCTCGTTACCAGCGACACGGCGGCCCGCTTCGTGACGTGCGTGACGCCCGGAGGATTTGAGGGTTTCTTTGCCAGCGTCGCCAAGCGGGGACTCCAGATACCGCAGCACAAGGCGGAGATAGATGCGCTGGCATCTGCCTTCGGATGCGAATTCATCGGGCCGCCAATCCAGGCTGCCGCGTAAAGAAGCTGGAAAGCTGGATGTGCCGAGGCTGTGGGCTCAAATGCTCGCAGCTTCGACCAACCTATGGACATGCCGATCTCATCTTTGCTGTGAAAGCATGGTGATCCCGACAGGAATCGAACCTGTGACCTACAGATTAGGAATCTGCCGCTCTATCCTACTGAGCTACGGGACCACGCGGCCCGACACATAGCCGCTTCGGATCGTTTCGCCAAGAGCCGGCCGAACGCAAATCGGCCAGCCCTTTCGGCGGATGGCATCAGGCAGCGAGTGCGGTTTCCGCCAGTTTCACCCAATAGCTCATGCCGTGCGGGATGACCTCGTCGTTGAAGTCGTAGGCCGGGTGGTGGAGGCCGGCGGTGTCGCCATTGCCGATGAAGATGAAGGCGCCGGGGCGGGCTTCCAGCATGTAGGAGAAATCCTCGCCACCCATCACCGGCTGGATGGCGCGATGCACATGGGCGTCGCCTGCCACGCCGGCCGCCACATCGCTGGCAAACACCGTCTCTTCCGCATGGTTGAAGGTCACCGGATAGTTCGCGTCATAGTCGACCTCGATCCTGGCGCCGAACGCGGTTGCCAGTCCATCGCATATGGTACGAATGCGCTCTTCGGACTTCTTGGCGATTTCCTTGCGCAAGGTGCGAACGGTGCCGGCGATCTCGGCCGATTCCGGAATGATGTTGTAGGCATCGCCGGCGTGGAACTTGGTCACCGACACCACCACGGCCTCGACCGGGTCGGTGCTGCGCGAGGCTATCGTCTGAAGTGCACCGACCAGTTGGCTGGCGATGACGATCGGGTCGATCGTGCCGTGCGGCATCGCCGCGTGGCCGCCCTTACCTTTCACGGTGATGGTGAACTCGGCCGTCGCCGCCATGATCGGGCCCGGGCGAATGGCGAACTGCCCGACAGGCAGGCCCGGCATGTTGTGCATGCCGAACACCTTGGAGATGTCGAAGCGTTCCATCATGCCGTCCTTGACCATCTCGTTGCCGCCGCCGCCACCTTCCTCGGCCGGCTGGAAGATGACCGCCACCGAGCCCGTGAAGTTGCGTGTCTCGGCGAGGTATTTCGCGGCACCCAACAGCATCGCCGTGTGGCCGTCATGGCCGCAGGCATGCATCTTGCCGGGAATGGTCGAAGCGTAAGGCTTGCCGGTGATCTCGTTGAGCGGCAGCGCGTCCATGTCGGCGCGCAGGCCGATGGTGGGGCCTTCGCCCTGGCGGCCGCGGATGATGCCAACGACGCCGGTCTTGCCGAGGCCGGTCACCACGTCGTCGCAACCGAAGGCTTTCAGTTTCTCAGTGACGAAGGCGGCGGTCTTGAAGACGTCGAAGTTCAGTTCTGGCGTCTGGTGCAGAT
Organism: Mesorhizobium qingshengii; assembly: GCF_900103325.1. GTDB lineage: Bacteria > Pseudomonadota > Alphaproteobacteria > Rhizobiales > Rhizobiaceae > Mesorhizobium > Mesorhizobium qingshengii. Next base: position 106,176 of record NZ_FMXM01000022.1, read on the forward strand.
GTTGTCGCCAGCCGGCGACCTCGTCCTGCATTTCGGCGGCACGGTTCAGGATTGGCATGATAATTCCATCTCGCTGTTCGAGCAGGCGGGTATTGCCCGCCACCTTGCAATTGTGATCGTCAGGCACTTTGCCATGTTGGCGTCACATAGGGTAAATAGCACCACAACGATGCGGTCCGGTTTTTGAGGGTCGGACCCATTATGCTGGCGATCGTGTAACGAAATCTTACGGAGCCAGGGGCGACTACGGCAAGAGGCGATTTCGGATTTGATCATGCGGCACAGGCATTTCCTCAAACTATTCTCGGCTGGCGCAATCGTGCTCTCGGCCGTGGCCGGGCCTGCGCTGGCCAATCCAGTGGTTCTGTTCGACCTGAACAGCGGCAAGATCCTGCAACAGCAGGATGCCTTCAAGCGCTGGTATCCGGCGTCGCTGAGCAAGCTGATGACCGCCTATGTGACCTTCCGGGCGATCGCGGCCGGCGAGGTCCAGCTTGATTCGCCGATCAAGGTGACGAAACACTCCGCCGCTGAGCCGCCAAGCAAGATGGGCTTCAAGCCAGGTTCGGTGATGCGGCTCGACAATGCGCTGAAGATGATGCTGGTCAAGTCGGCCAATGACATCGCGATGGCCGTCGGCGAGAATGTGGGCGGCTCGCAGGCCGCCTTCGCCGACCGCATGAATGCCGAAGCGGCCCGCCTCGGCATGACCGGCACGCATTTCGTCAATCCGAACGGGCTCTATTCGCCCGACCAGTACACGACGGCGCGCGACCTTGCCGTGCTGGTGATGGCGATCCGCCGGGAGTTCCCGCAATACGCGCCATGGTTCTCGATCGAGGGTCTGGCCGTCGGCAAGAAGGCGATCCCGAACTACAATCTGCTGATCGGCCGTTATCCCGGCGCCGACGGCATGAAAACGGGCTTCGTCTGTCCCTCCGGCTTCAACATGATCGGCTCGGCGACGCGCAACGGGCGCACGCTGGTCGCGGTGGTGCTTGGCGAGAAATCGGCCGTCAGCCGCGCCGAAACGGCAGCGAAACTGCTCGACCAGGGGTTTGACACGCCGGCTGCCGGCTCAGCGACCATTGCCACGCTGGCGCCGTACGGCGACACCGTCTCACCCAACGACATGCATGACGAGATCTGCAAGAAGAAGGCGCCGGAGGAGCAGTCCGAGGCGCCGCCGGCTGCCGCCCCAAAAAACGTGCCGAAGTCGCCCTATCAGGAAAAGCTCGACCATGTGCCGACGCTGGTTGCCGTCGGCCTCGGCGGCGCCACCGGCCCGGCGCCGAAGGCCATGCTCGACCAAGGCGGCCAGGAATATGCCGACGTGCCGATCCCGAGCTGGCGGCCCGACAGGCCGGCACCGGCCGGCGGCGATCCGACTGTGACGGGCTCAGCGGCCCAGGGCGACCAGCCGGTCAAGGTTGCGAATTAGAGCATGATCCCGAACCGAAGGTCCGCGCCAGCGAAACTTGGAATCCGGTTTTCGGAAGAGATCATGCTCAAACAAAAAGTCGGAGCCTAATGGCGGACTTCCCGATCCCCGTCTCGGTGCTGACCGGTTTCCTCGGCGCCGGCAAGACGACCCTGCTCAACCGGCTGCTGAAGGATCCGGCACTGGCCGACACGGTCGTCATCATCAACGAGTTCGGCGAGGTGGCGATCGACCATCTGCTGGTCGAGCAGGCTTCCGACGGCATCATCCAGCTTTCGGACGGCTGTCTGTGCTGCACGGTGCGCGGCGAACTGGTCGATACGCTGGCCGACCTTGTCGACCGGCTGCAGACCGGCCGCATTGCCCGTCTCGCCCGTGTCATCGTCGAGACCACGGGCCTTGCCGACCCGGCGCCGGTGCTGCAGTCGATCATGGCGCATCCGGCGCTGGTGCAGGCTTTCCGGCTCGACGGTGTCATCACGCTGGTCGACGCGGTCAATGGCAATGCCACGCTGGACGCCCATGTCGAGGCGGTGAAGCAGGTCGCGGTGGCCGACCGCATCGTGCTGAGCAAAGCCGATCTGGTCACCGATCCGCGTGAACTGGAAACGCTGCGGGCGCGCTTGCGGCAAATCAATCCGGGCGCCGAGCTGCTCGATGCCGCCGACACGGGGACGGGCGTGGCGGCGCTGTTTGACTGCGGCCTCTACAATCCCGCGACCAAATCCGCCGATGTGCGTCGCTGGCTTGGCGAGGAAGCGGCGCATGATCACCACCATCACCATCATGACGGCCATGATCACGCGCATGGCCATGACCATGGCCATCGCCACGATCAGCGCGTGCGATCTTATTCGCTGGTCCATGATGGGCCGGTGCCGTTTTCGGCGATCGAGATGTTTCTCGACCTTTTGCGCTCGGCACATGGCGAACGTCTTTTGCGCATGAAGGGCGTCATCGAACTCAGCGAAGACCCATCGCGACCGCTGGTGATCCATGGCGTGCAGAAGATTCTGCATCCGCCGGTGCAATTGCCGTCCTGGCCGGATGGCCAGCGCGGCACGCGGCTGGTGCTGATCACGCTCGACATGCCGGAAGACTATGTGCGCCGGCTGTTCGCCGCCTTCACCAACCGGCCATCGATCGACACCCCCGACCGCGCGGCGCTGGAAAACAATCCGCTGGCCATCGCCGGACGGTAGCCCCTACGATCGTTGCTCGCCACGCTCGACCAGAAAGCGATGACCGCCGGCGACCGCCGCCGTTTCGACGAGGCGGTGGCCGCTGTCGGAACAGAATGCCGGGATGTCGATGACGGCCAGCGGATCGGTGGTTTCGAGCCATAGCCGGCTGCCCGGGTGCATTCCCGCCAGCCGCTTTTTCGCTTTCAGTACGGGCAAGGGGCAGTTCAGCCCCTTGAGGTCATAGACAGCATCGCTCTTGGTCACGGGGAAAACTCAGCCGCCGAACATGCCGAGCAGCTTGTTCTTCAGCCTTGTTACCTTGCTTTCGTCGGCACTCGCGGCCTGCGTTTCGGTTGCGGGCGCGGCCTCGGTGGGGGCAGCAATGGTGGCCGTGGCGACAGGGGCTTCCTTGGCGGCCTTGGCCGCTTCTTTCTCGGCCAGGGCCTGTGCCTTGGCGGCTTCCTTGGCCGCCTTGGCGGCCTCTATGGCAGCCAGCCTCTGCTCCTCGGCCTTCTGCTTGGCGGCCTTCTCGGCCTCAAGTGCCGCCATCTTGCGGCCGGCCGGCGAATCGATGCGGCCCATGCGCGCCGTCTCGGTGACCGAACCGTCGGAGTTGAGCGACGGCGGATCGATCGGCACGCGCTCACCGCGAGCGCGGCGCTTCGACCAGTCGGAGACGATGCTGGCTTCCTTGATGCCGGCGATGGTCGGCTTGGGCGGCGGCACGCTGGCCTTGATCGCGCCGTTGAACGCCGCGTCGTAGGTGCTCATGTAGGAGTTGTAGGCGCTTTTTAGCGAATCCGGCTGCGTGGTCGCCGGGCAGGGACCGGTCGGATCGAACGTCTGGCCGTCGGCGGCAACCTGGTTGAAGACATAGCGTTTTTCGCAGACGTCGACCTTCGGCGGCACCTTGGTGATTTCGAAATTGTCGTAGCCGACCTTGAGCATCTTCCAGAATTCGTAATTCGGGTCGTTGCGGTAGCGCGCCATGTTGGCGGCGGTCATGCGGAACGGAAAGGCCTGGATCTGGAATTCGGTCTGGCCACCCTGGAAGGCGTCGCGGCCGAAGGCATAAATCTGCTCGATCTGCGCGTCGGTCATCGAATAACAGCCGGACGACGAACAGGCGCCGTGCACCATCAGATTGGCGCCGGTGCGACCATTGGCCCGGTCATAGGCATTGGGAAAGCCGATGTTGAAAGACAAATGGTAGTTCGAGCGCGGATTCATCTGCGACGGGCGGACGGTGTAGAAGCCTTCAGGCGCCTGACGGTCGCCTTCGGTGTATTTCGGCCCGAGCTTGCCCGACCATTTGCAGATATCGTAGCTGGCCACCATGTCGTAGCGGCCGTTGGTCTTGGCTTTCCAGATTTCGAGCTTGCCCTCTTCCTTGAAGATGCGGGCCATCACCGACGAGGTGCGGATCATGCCCTTGGCCTTCATATCGGCGAGGATCTTGTCGGGCAGCGGCTTGTTGGCCTCGGGCGCGAAATCCTTCATCGACGAATCGTTGCAGCCGGCAACGCCGAGGGCGGCGATCAGGATTCCGGTGCGGGCAAGCTTTGCGAACATGGCTGCGGATATCGTCTTTTTCTCTGGCGCCGGGGCGATTCATGCCACGGCTACTGCACTGAACGTGGACGGACCCTAAGCCCGTTAACCTTGAAAATTCCTTACCACAAGTGTCGACGCGTCCCCATGCGGCAGTCTCATTGAGCCGAATGCAGCGGCATTTTTGTGGCAAAAATGCTCCGCTCCGCCACATTGCGGCGGGGCAAGGGGTGCTTGTGGTCAGAGACTGCGGCCCATTGCCAGGTATTTCTCGCGGCGCTGCTCGCGGAAATCCGTGTTGGCGCCGGAAAATTCCTTCATCGTCTTGGCGATGAGATCGCCGGTCGCGGCGATCACGGTTTCGGCGCCACGATGCGCGCCGCCGAGCGGCTCGGGGATGATGGCATCGATGATCTTCAGCTCCAGAAGATCCTGCGCGGTGATCTTCATGTTGGTCGCCGCGTCCTTCGATCGCGTCGTGTCGCGCCACAGGATCGAGGCCGCGCCCTCCGGCGAAATCACCGAATAGATGGCGTGTTCGAGCATATAGACGCGGTTGGCGGTGGCGATCGCGATGGCGCCACCCGAGCCGCCTTCGCCGATGACCACCGAGATCGACGGCACCTTGAGGCCGAGGCAAGCCGAGGTCGAACGGGCAATGGCTTCCGCCTGGCCGCGCTCCTCGGCGCCGACACCGGGATAGGCGCCGGCGGTGTCGACCAGCGTCAGCAACGGAATCTTGAACCGGTCGGCAAGCTCCATGAGCCGGACCGCCTTGCGGTAGCCTTCCGGTCGCACCGAGCCGAAATTGTGTTTCAGCCGGCTGGTCGTGTCGGAGCCCTTTTCCTGGCCGATGATCGCCACCGGCTCGCCGCGAAAGCGGGCGAAACCGCCGACGATCGCCTGGTCCTCGCCAAAATTGCGGTCACCGGCGAGCGGCGTGAAATCGTTGAAAAGGCCCTTGATGTAGTCGACGCAATGCGGCCGGTCGGGATGGCGCGCCACCTGCACCTTCTGCCACGGCGTCAGCGCCTTGTAGGCATCGCGCAGCGCATCCCGGGAGCGCTTTTCGAGACGGCTGATCTCGTCGCCGACATCGACCGCCTCGCCGTTCTCGGCAAGCTTCTTCAGCTCGAGGATCTTGCCCTCGAGGTCCTGCACCGGCTTTTCGAAATCGAGGTAGTTGTACATGCTTGAGCGGACCGATACGTCGGAAGGCAATGGCTGACGGAACCGTGAAATGCGAGGCTCCGGGCGGTGAAACGTCGTCCTCACATAGCGATATGAGGCCTAGTCGGCAAGCGGATGATGATCGTTGACAAGCCGCACCAGCCGCTCCTCCAGCACATGGGTATAAATCTGTGTCGTCGATATGTCGGCATGGCCGAGCAGTTGCTGCACGGCCCTGAGATCGGCGCCGTTCTGCAACAGGTGGCTGGCAAAAGCATGGCGCAGCACGTGTGGCGATATCTTGGCCGAGGCGATGCCGGCCCTGGCGGCCAGTCCTTTCAGGTCACGGGCAAAGACCTGGCGCGAGAGATAGCCGCTGTCGGAGGCGGCCGGAAACAGAAACGGACTGTCGGCGAAGGCCGGCACCTTGGAGCGGGCGGCAAGCCAGGTCTTCATCGCCGTGCGCGCCTTGGCCGACAGCGGCACCATTCGCTCCTTGTCGCCCTTGCCGCGCACCATGAAGAAACGGTCGTCGCGCTGCGCCACCGTCACCGGCAGGCCAACCAGTTCGGAAACGCGAAGGCCGGTGGCGTAGAGCACCTCGACCAGCGCATGCAGGCGCAGTGCCGCCAGACTGTCGCTATCGTCGAGCCCGGCATCGCCGGCTTCGGTCGCGGCGCGGTCGATCAGCCGGCCGGTGTCGGCCTCGCTCATCGTCTTCGGCAGCGGCCGGCCCTTTTTCGGACTGTCCAGCGTGCCGGTCGGATCATCGCCGCGCAGGCCCTCGGCATAGAGGAATTTGAAGAACTGACGGATCGCCGACAGCTTGCGCGCCTGCGAGGTTGGCGCAAAGCCGCGTGCGGCGATATCGTCGAGATAGGCGCGGATATCGGCGACAGCGGCACCGGCGAGCCCGCCCGCGATCTCGTTCGAAGCGTCTTCGAGGTCGCGGCGATAGGAGGAAAGCGTGTTCTCGGCAGCGCCCCGCTCGGCGCTCATCATTTCCAGGAAGGCTTCGATGCGGGCAGCGCTGTTCATTCAGCTTTTCTTGTCATTCAGCTTTTCTTGGGATTGAGCCTTTCCGGCGGGATGCGCACGCTCATTTCCGCCTTCTTGGGCTCGACGAACATCACCAGCGCGAACATCGTACCATAGGCAATGCCAGCCAGAATCGCGAGTGTCACGACAAAGCGAAACAGTGTCGGCATCAATTTTCGCCCGTCTACTTGTTCTGCGTTTCCAAACCCTGTCCCCTTATGGGACGCCAATCCGGCCAATTCAAGGAAGAAGCTGAGGCCTGTCAGCAACTTCTGATGCGGAGCTTGCCGGCCCATATCAGGCTCAGTGCTTGCCAAGCTTGACGCAAACGGGCTTTTCATGTCGATACGCCGGCAAAGAGGGCCCTGGAAACATCCGATGAACGCGCTACCGGCAAATCCTCCAGGCGAGAACCACGCCGCGCTGCTTGGCCGGCTGGGCAGCCGCTCCATCGTCTTTGTCGGGCTGATGGGCGCCGGCAAGACGGCGATCGGCCGCAAGGTGGCGACGATGCTGGCGCTGCCGTTCATCGACAGCGACCAGGAGATCGAAAGTGTCTCGCGCATGACCGTTCCGGAGCTCTTCGAGCGCTATGGCGAGACCGAGTTCAGGGCCCTGGAGCAGCGCGTCATCCTGCGCGTGCTGGAAAACGGCCCGCAGGTGCTGTCGACGGGCGGCGGCGCGTTCATGAACGAGCAGACGCGCGAGGCCATCGCGGCCCACGGCGTGTCGGTATGGCTGAAGGCCGAGCTCGACCTTTTGATGGACCGCGTCTCCAAGAAGCAGAACCGGCCGCTGTTGAAAAGCGCCGATCCCCGCGCCGTGCTGGAACGGCTGATGGGCGAGCGCTATCCGGTCTACGCGACATCGGATGTCACCGTGCCGACCCGCGACGACCGCAAGGAGGTTATCGCCGCCGAGGTGATCGAGGCGCTGTGCCGGCATTTCGGCATTGATGAAATTGCCGCGACAGGCGAGGTACGATCGTGAGCGCCGATGCACCCGTTGTCGTCGAGGTCGGGCTTGGCGACCGGACCTACGACATCCTGATCGGCTCGGGGCTGCTGTCGCGCGCCGGTGACGAGATTTCGCGCCGCCTGCCAGGCACGCGCGCCGCCGTCATCACCGACGCCAATGTCGCGGCGGCGCATCTCGATGCGCTGAAGGCCGGTCTCGAAACGAGCGGCATCCAGCCAGCCGTCATCACGCTGCCGGCCGGTGAGAAGACCAAGAGCTTTGTCTATCTCGAAGAGGTGGTGGACGGCGTGCTGGCCGCCAGGCTGGAGCGCGGCGACATCGTCATCGCCTTGGGCGGCGGCGTCATCGGCGACCTTGCCGGCTTTGCCGCCGGCATCGTGCGGCGCGGCATGAATTTCGTGCAGATCCCGACCTCGCTGCTGGCGCAGGTCGATTCCTCGGTCGGTGGCAAGACCGGCATCAACAGTCCGCGCGGCAAGAACCTGGTCGGGGTCTTCCATCAGCCGAAGCTGGTGCTGGCCGATACCGAAGTGCTCGACACGCTGCCGATCCGCGAATTCCGCGCCGGCTATGCCGAGCTTGCCAAATACGGGCTGATCGATCGGCCAGAGTTCTTCGGCTGGCTGGAACAGAACTGGGGCAAGGTGTTCGCCGGCGGGCCGGAGAGGGCGCAGGCGATTGCCGAAGCCTGCCGCGCCAAGGCCGACGTGGTCGCCCGCGACGAGTTCGAGACCGGCGACCGCGCGCTGCTCAATCTCGGCCACACGTTCGGCCACGCGCTGGAAGCCGCCACGCACTATGACGGCGCCCGCCTCGTCCACGGCGAAGGGGTCGCCATCGGCATGGCGCTGGCGCATCGGTTCTCGTCGCGGCTCAATCTGGCCAGCCCCGACGACGCGGCGCGCGTCGAGGCGCATCTGCGCGCCGTCGGCCTGCCATGGCGGATGGCCGATATTCCGGGCGACCTGCCGGATGCCGAGGCGCTGCTGGCCTTCATCACCCAGGACAAGAAAGTGTCACGCGGCGCGCTGACCTTCATCCTGACGCGCGGCATCGGCCAGGCCTTCATTGCCAAGGACGTGCCGGCTTCGGAGGTGCTGTCGTTCCTGAAAGAGAACCATCCGGGCAACAGGAAAGCCCGCTGAGATGAACAACGAGACCGGCTGGATCGTCGTTGCTGTCCTTGCCGTCCTCATCCTGCTGGCCGTTGCCTTGCGCACGCGCCTGCTCGCCATGTTCGGCTATGAGCTGCTGCGCATCGAGCCGCAGCGGTCGAGCCAGGACGAATTGCGCGGCGCGGTCGATGATTTCCGCCGCGACGGCCAGGTGGTGCGCGAGGATCGCGACCGTGTCGGCGGCCTGTTCGACCTCGAAGAGCTCGAAGTCTCCGACATCATGGTGCACCGCACCAATATGCGTTCGGTCAATGCCGACAATCCGCCGGAAGCGGTGGTGCGCGAGATCCTGCAGAGCCCGCACACCCGCATGCCGCTGTGGAAGGGCTCGCTCGACAACATCGTCGGCGTGCTGCACGCCAAGGATCTGCTGCGCGCGCTCAATGAAGTCGGCAACGATTTTTCCAAGATCGACGTGATGAAGATCGCCTCGAAACCCTGGTTCGTGCCCGACACCACGACCTTGCAGGAACAGCTCAACGCCTTCCTGCGCCGCAAGGCGCATTTTGCCGTCGTTGTCGACGAGTATGGCGAGGTCGAAGGGCTGGTGACGCTGGAAGACATCATCGAGGAGATCGTCGGCGAGATCGCCGACGAGCACGATGTCGATATCCAGGGCGTCAAGCAGGAGGCCGACGGCTCCGTCGTCGTCGACGGCAATGTGCCGATCCGCGACCTGAACCGGGCGCTCGACTGGAACCTGCCGGACGAGGAAGCGACCACCATTGCCGGCCTCGTCATCCACGAGACGCAGTCGATCCCCGAGGAGAAGCAGGCTTTTACGTTCCACGGCAAGCGCTTCGTCGTGATGAAGAGAGACAAGAACCGGATTGCCAGGCTGAGGATAAGGCCAGCCGGCGATGCCTAGGATGATCGATCGGCGAACCCTGCTTTTGGCTTCGATGGCGGCTTTTCTGCCAGCCACGGCTTTCGCGGCTGGGCGACTATCTGCACCATCTCCCAAAACCTTCGACTATGGCCCTGCCAAGCTCGACATCTATGCGCCTGATGGCGCAGATGGCCTGCCCGTGGTCTTCTTCGTCCATGGCGGCGCCTGGCGGTTCGGCAAACGCAGCCAAGTGAACGCCAAGCCGGCTTTCCTGCTCGCCAACGGTTTCTGCTTCGTCTCTATCGACTATCGCATGCTGCCCGAGGTAGATGTCGCCACCCAGGCCAGCGATGTCGAAAAGGCCTATGCCTATGTGCGCGCCAACATCGCCCAGCATGGCGGCGACCCCAACCGCATTGTCGGCATGGGCCATTCGGCCGGCTGCCATCTGATTGCATTGACCGGCATGCGCGGCGGGCTGCCTGGCGTCGCGGCACTCATTCTCGACGACACCAGGGCCTATGATCTTGCGGCACTCTCCAGGAATGGCGGCATGGTCCGGGCCTATGCGCGGGTCTTTTCCGATCCCGCGCAATGGGCTGCCCTGTCTCCGGCCAGCTATGTCGACGGCCGCCAGCATCCGCCAACCTTCATCGCCTATTCGCGGGCGCCTGGCCGTGGCGAGGACTCGAAGGCCTTTGCCCAGCGCCTGCGCGCCATCGGCACAAAGGTCACGCTGTTCGACGGCAGCGCCTATACGCATATGTCGATCGACCGTGATTTCGGGGAGGACGGCGACGCGCTGACCAGTGCTGTGCTGGCGTTCCTGAAATCGACGGTCGGCTGAGCGGGTACAAGAACTGGCTCAGATCAAAGTTGGCGGCGGGATATTGCCGCGTGGGCGTCCGCGGGTGCAATTGCTGCATCTGTTTGTTTCATCGCAATTCCGACGGAAGACCGCTCCACACTTTTCCTGGAATTGCTCCTAATCGTCAGATGGGAGAGAATTTCATGAATGGCGCCGATGTCCTGTGCGACGTGCTGCTGGCCAATGACGTGACGGTCTGCTTCGCCAATCCCGGCACATCCGAAATGCATTTCGTTGCGGCGCTTGACCGCAAACCCAAGATGCGTTGCGTGCTCGGCCTGTTCGAAGGCGTGGTGACCGGTGCCGCCGACGGCTATGCGCGCATGACCGACCGCCCTGCAGCGACGCTGCTGCATACGGGGCCGGGCTTGGCCAATGGCCTCGCCAACATGCACAATGCCCGGCGCGCCTTGAGCCCGATGATCAACATTGTCGGCGACCACGCTTCCTACCATCTGGCGCTCGACGCTCCGCTGACCAGCGACATCGAGAGCCTGGCGGCGCCGATGTCGAACTGGGTCGGCCGCGTCGACGGTCCGACTGGTGTCGCGCCGGCTGCCGAGGCTGCCTTCCGTGCTGCGCTGACACCTCCGGGCGTCGCGACGCTGATCCTGCCGGCGGATGCGGCCTGGGGCGAGGTCGGCGCGGTCTCAATCGGCAAGGTCAAGCTTGCGCCGCCGCCCGCCGTCGACATGGATGCCGTGCGAAAGGTGGCCGCGGCGATCCGTGCCGCTCCGGGCCGTGCCGGCATGATCGTCCGCGGCCGAGCGGCGCGGGCTGATGCGCTTGCCATCGCCGGCCAGATCTCGACAGCCGGCGATGTCCGCCTGCTCAGCGAGGTCCTGATCGCCCGGATGCAACGCGGGCGCGGGCGTATCGCGCCGACCCGCATCCCTTATCCGGTCGATGCGGCAACGGCGCTGCTCAGGGATATCGACGTCCTGATCCTGGTCGGCGCGAAGGAGCCGGTTGCCTTCTTCGCCTATCCGGGGAAACCGGGGCGGCTGGTTCGCGACGGCTGCCAGGTGCTGACGCTTGCCGGCCATGGCGACGATCTGCAGGCGGCGCTGGAAGCGCTCCGCGACGAGCTCGGCATAAAGCCGTCGCAACAAACGGTGTTTGCCACCGCGTTCCCCGACGAGACAACGCCGAGTGGCAAGCTGACGGAAGATGCCATCGCACTGTCGGTGGCGCGAAAGCTTCCCGTGGATGCGATCATCTGTGATGAGGCGATCACCTCGGCGCGGCGTTTCTTCGCGCTATCGGCCTTTGCCGCGCCGCACGACTACATGATGGGCACAGGCGGATCGATCGGCGGAGGCATTCCGATGGCAACCGGGGCGGCGATCGCCTGTCCCGGTCGCAAGGTGATCAACCTGGAGGCCGATGGCAGCGGCATGTACACGGTGCAGGGACTGTGGACGCAGGCGAGGGAAAACCTCGACGTGGTGACGATCGTCTTTTCCAACAGGACCTATGCGATCCTGCATGGCGAAATGCGCAATGTCGGTGTCGGCGCGATCGGCGAGAATGCCAGACGAATGCTCGACCTCGACCATCCGTCGCTGGACTGGGTTTCGCTGGCGAAAGGCATGGGCGTGGAGGCGGGCCGCGCCGACACGTGCGAACGGTTCGACGCGCTTCTGGACAGTGCTTTGTCCCGGCGCGGGCCGTTTCTCATCGAAGCGGTGCTCTGAGCGCAGTGAAAGGCGAAGGCGGCCTGGCCTACCAGCGGGTCTTTTCGCCGGGAGCCGCCGGTTCGATCGCCAGCGCATGCACGCCGGCCTTCAGTTCGTCGGCTAGCAACTCGTTGACGGCGCGGTGACGGTCGATGCGGCTCATGCCGGCAAAGGCTGAAGCGACGACGCGGACGCGAAAATGTGTCTCGCCGGTGCCATCATAGGTGCCGTGATGGTCGGAGCCAGAATGATGATGGCCGGCATGGAGATGGCTTTCGTTGATGATGACCAACCGGTCCGGCGAGAATGCCTTGTTGAGCTTGTCTTCCATGGTCGTCTGTATGGACATTGCCGTCTCCCTTCACCACATATGGCTGGCGCGGCAGCCCGTAAAACCGGAATCGGTTTGGAAAAAGGGGCTACCGCGCAACAAAATCCGCCATTCGCCCGCTTTATGCCGCGATTCAGCGGTTAGGGCGATCATCGCGAAAATGTCAATTCTTGTTTCGCATCTGCGAACGCCCCATAAATGGGTGAGATGAAGCCGTACCCCAAATATTTCGAGAAGATTCGCATCCGCCCGGAGAAGGATGCGGAGCTGAAGTCGCATTCGCCGATCTGCCAGTGGGATGGCTGCAAGGAGGCCGGCACCCATCGCGCGCCGGTCGGGCGCATGAAGGAGGGCGAGTATTTCCGCTTCTGCTTCGACCATGTGCGCGAGTACAACAAGGGCTTCAACTATTTCTCCGGCGTCCCGGACACCGAGGTCGCGCGCTTCCAGAAGGAAGCGATGACCGGCCACCGGCCGACCTGGAAAATGGGCGTCAACGGCGCCTCGACGCGTTCGTCGCCCGATATGGCGCAGATGCGCTCCGGCCGCGCCGGTTACTACAATCGCATGCGCGACCCGTTCGACCTGTTCAAGGGGCCGAAGGATCCGCGCGAGGCGCGCGAGCGCAAGGCCAAGCCGCTTGAGGCCAAGGCGCTGGAAACGCTTGGCCTTGATACAAAGGCGACTGGCAAGGAGATCAAGGCGCGCTATAAGGAACTGGTGAAGCGTCACCATCCGGATGCGAATGGCGGCGACAGAGGTTCGGAAGACCGGTTCCGCGATGTGCTGCAGGCCTATCGCGTGCTCAAACAGGCGGGCCTGTGCTGAGCGACCTTTCGGTCGGGGCATTTTTCCAACTTTCATAAGATTGGAAAAGGCTCTAAGACCGCCCCCGAACAAAATCGATTGCCGGCGAAATCAGGCGTTTCGCCCGTGGAGACGTTGAGAGATATGAACAAGGTCGATCGCGACATCGCCAACCTGCCCGACACGACGGTGTCGGTGAAGGAAAAATTCGGTTTCGAGTCCAAGATGGTGGTGCCGGCCTATTCGGCGACCAGCGAACATGTGCCCGACATCGATCCGGACTATCTGTTCGACAAGAACACGACCATGGCGATCCTGGCGGGCTTTGCCTACAACCGCCGCGTCATGGTGTCGGGCTATCACGGCACCGGCAAGTCGACCCATATCGAACAGGTCGCCGCCCGTCTCAACTGGCCTTGCGTGCGCGTCAACCTCGACAGCCATGTCAGCCGTATCGATCTCGTCGGCAAGGACGCGATCGTCGTCAAGGACGGCTTGCAGATCACCGAATTCCGCGACGGCATCCTGCCCTGGGCCTATCAGCATAATGTCGCGCTGTGCTTCGACGAGTATGACGCCGGTCGCCCTGACGTGATGTTCGTCATCCAGCGCGTGCTGGAATCGTCGGGCCGGCTGACGCTGCTCGACCAGAGCCGCGTTATCCGCCCGCATCCGGCGTTCCGGCTGTTCTCGACCGCCAACACGGTCGGGCTGGGCGACACCACCGGCCTCTACCACGGCACCCAGCAGATCAACCAGGCGCAGATGGACCGCTGGTCGATCGTCACCACGCTGAACTACCTGCCGCACGACAATGAAGTCGCCATCGTGCTGGCCAAGGCCAAGCACTATCGCGACGGCAAGGGCAAGGACATCGTCAACAAGATGGTGCGCGTCGCCGACATGACGCGCTCGGCCTTCATCAATGGCGATCTGTCGACGGTGATGAGCCCGCGTACGGTCATCACCTGGGCCGAGAATGCCGAGATCTTCGGCAATATCGGCATGGCGTTCCGGCTGACCTTCCTCAACAAGTGCGACGAACTCGAGCGCTCGGTGGTGGCCGAGTTCTACCAGCGCGCCTTCGGCGAGGATCTGCCGGAGAGTGCCGCCAACGTCGTGCTGGGCTAAGAGCGCGACGCCGGAAGGTCATATGACTTGTCCGGCAACATCGTGCTCCAGGGAATAATCGATGGCGGGTCCGGGCGACAACACGCGCAACAAGTCGAAGACGGGTTCTGAAGCCGACAGCTTCAAGCGCGCCGTCACCGTCTGCATGCGCGCCATCGCTGGCGACAAGGACATGGAAGTCGCTTTCGCCAAGGATAGGCCGGCACTCGCCGGCAGCCGCGCTCGCTTGCCCGAACTGCCAAAGAAGGCGTCGAAGACCGACATCGCCATCACCCGCGGCCTCGGCGACTCCATGGCGCTGAAACGCGCCTGCCATGACGTACGCATCCACACCAAGCTCGCGCCGGAAGGCAAGCAGGCCCGCGCCATCTATGACGCGGTCGAGCAGGCTCGCGTCGAGGCGATCGGCAGCCGCGCCATGCAGGGTGTGGCCGACAATATCGGCTCGATGCTGGAGGACAAATACGCCAAGGCCAACCTCGTCGACGTCAAGGACAAGGCCGACGCGCCGATCGAGGAAGCACTGGCGCTGATGGTGCGCGAGAAGCTGACCGGCCGCCCGATCCCGAAGAGTGGCGAGAGGCTGGTCGAGCTCTGGAGACCCTGGGTCGAGGAAAAGGCCAAGGCCGACCTCGACGGACTTTCAGCCAAGCTCGACGACCAGCAGGCCTTCGCCCGCGTCGTGCGCGAGATGCTCGCTTCCATGGAAATGGCCGAGGAACTCGGCGACGACCAGGAGACGGAAGACTCCGAGGACAATGACGACAACCAGCCGCAAGGCGAGGAGCAAAGCGAGGAAGGTGGCGAAGAGGATTCCGGCTCCGAACAGTCGCAGTCCGAGGATGCCGAGGCTTCGGCCGATGAAGAGCAGTCGGCCGAGACGGAGGCATCCGACGCCACCGCCGACGATCTGTCCGACGATGACGACGCGGATGCCGAGACGCCCGGCGAGGCGCGCCGCAACGACAATCCGTTCGCCAATCTGCCGAAGGAAATCGACTACAAGGTCTTCACCACCGCCTTCGACGAGACGGTCGGCGCCGAGGAGCTGTGCGAAGAAGAAGAGCTCGACCGGCTGCGCGCCTTCCTCGACAAGCAGCTTGCCAATCTGTCCGGTGTCGTCGGGCGGCTGGCCAACCGGCTGCAGCGCCGCCTGATGGCGCAGCAGAACCGGTCCTGGGACTTCGACCTGGAAGAAGGCTATCTCGACCCGGCACGGCTGGTGCGCGTCGTCATCGACCCGATGCAGCCGCTGTCCTTCAAGCAGGAGCGCGACACCAAATTCCGCGACACGGTGGTGACGCTGGTGCTCGACAATTCCGGCTCGATGCGCGGCCGGCCGATCACGGTCGCCGCCACCTGCGCCGACATCCTGGCGCGCACGCTGGAGCGCTGCGGCGTCGCGGTCGAGATCCTCGGCTTCACCACCCGGGCCTGGAAGGGCGGGCAGGCGCGCGAGAAATGGCTGAAGGACGGCAAGCCGCCGAACCCGGGCCGGCTCAACGACCTGCGCCACATCATCTACAAATCGGCCGACCATCCGTGGCGGCGGGCACGGCGCAATCTCGGCCTGATGATGCGCGAGGGCCTGCTCAAGGAAAACATCGACGGCGAGGCGCTGCTGTGGGCGCACAATCGTCTGATCGCCCGGCCAGAACAGCGCAAGATCCTGATGATGATTTCGGACGGCGCGCCGGTCGACGATTCGACGCTGTCGGTCAATCCGGGCAATTATCTCGAACGCCATCTGCGCGCCGTCATCGAGTTGATCGAGACGCGCTCGCCGGTCGAACTGCTGGCCATCGGCATCGGCCATGATGTCACCCGCTATTACAGACGCGCTGTCACCATCGTCGATGCAGAGGAACTGGCCGGCGCCATGACCGAGCAACTGGCTTCGCTGTTCGCCGAGGAAAGCGCGCGCGACACGCGGCGCGGCGGCATGCGGCGCGCCGGATGATCTTTTCGCGGGGCGGCTTTCGGCAAACGCTTTTCGCCGCCATCGCCCTGCTTGCTAGCGTGGCTTCGGCGCCAGCCGGTTCGGCCGGCCCGGCCTCGGTCGAACCGATCGAAATCTCGGCTCGCCCGATCACCGAATTCCAGATTGGCCGTGCCGACAAGCAGTTCGGACCGCTCGAATTCGTCGGCGGGCTGGAGATGACCTCGCCGTCGCGCGACTTCGGTGCGCTGTCGGCCTTCCGCTTTCGGAAAGCCGGCGGCGATTTCGTCGGGGTGGCCGACACCGGCTTCTGGTTTTTCGGCACGGTGGTCCGCGACGCCGACAGGCGGCCATCCGGCGTCCGGAATTTTCATATGCAGCAGATGGTCGACGGATCAGGCCAGGCGATCGAAAAGAAGTGGGAAGTCGACGCCGAAGGCCTCGCCGTCAAGGACGGCATCGCCACGGTCGGCTTCGAGCGCAACCACCGCGTCGCCCAGTTCAAGATCGACCCCAACGACATGAAAGCGCCGCTCAAGCAGCTGGATTTCCTGGTTCCGGCGCGGGAACTACGCCAGAATCGCGGCTTCGAAACCGTCACCCATGCCAATGCCAACGGCCAGCACGAGGGCGGGCTGGTGGTGGTGTCGGAAAAGAGCCTCGACAAGGCCGGCAACATCTATGCCGCCATCATCGAAGGCCCGCACAAGGGCGTCTTCACCGTCAAACGCAATGGCGATTTCGACATCACCGACGGTGCCTTCCTGCCGGACGGTGACCTTTTGCTGCTGGAGCGCAGTTTTTCGATGGCCAGCGGCGTCAAGATGCGGCTGCGGCGCATCCATGGCGAGAGCGTCGAGAAGGGCGCGGTCGCTGATGGGCCAGTGCTGCTGGAAGCCGACATGGGCTACCAGATCGACAATATGGAGGGGCTCGACGTTTGGACCCGCGACGACGGCGCGCTGATGGTGTCGCTGATCTCCGACGACAACCACTCGATCCTGCAGCGCAACCTCTATCTGGAATTCATCCTCCACAAGGATTGAGTGGCGCTTCACCGCGAACCTGAAGTTGAGGGCTTTCAACTGCGGCTCGACTTGATCGGACGCATTCCCCCACTCCGTCGCTGCTTCGCATCGCCACCTCTCCCCCTCCGGAGCAGGGGAATCGCATATGGGAATTTTGGGCTTGAACTTGGTTTGAGAAGGGATTCTTTGGGAAGGCAGTCCAACGAAGGAGCGACTGCCATTTCCACCCTTGAGAGCTATTTCGGCGCGGTCCCTGACCCGCGCGCGGCCAACGCCACGCACCGGCTTGGCGATCTGATCGTGATGATGATCGCAGCGAGCCTGTGTGGTGCGACCAACGCGACGGAGTTTTCGTTGTTCGCGCAAGAGCGCAAGCAGGCGCTGTCGCGCTTGATCGATTATGAGGAGGCGCCCAGTCACGACACCTTCTCGCGGCTGTTGCGCCTGCTCGATCCAGAGGCCTTCGGACGTG
>NZ_FMXM01000093.1 GCF_900103325.1 Mesorhizobium qingshengii
CCTTTTCCTTGAAGTGGATCCGGCCGGAAACCTTCGGCGCGTACGCCGGCCGTATGGCCGTAGTAGCGACGGTCGTGAAAGCAGGACAAGGAGAGATCGCCATCGTTCCCGCCGATGCCGCAACCCATCGCCTCAATCGCCGCAACGCGGCGCATCAGCGCCGCCTCCGAATAGCATGGCTCGTTCATGGCCTGCCTCCCCCTTTGGCGGGAACCGGGAGGCGGCTCCCTGAATGTTGAAACTATGCCGGCTGCGCGGTCCGCCAGCCTTCGTGGTAGGTTTCCCTTACCTGTCTCGCATAGGGCGCGGGCGCGACCTGTACCCTGATTTCGATCTGCTTGTGCCTCTCAACGGTGGTCTTGGCCGAGCCGCCGTCCGCCTCGCCCCAGACCAGTGTGAGGACATCGCCAATCTCTACGCTGGGGTCGACCGTTCCGAGCGACAGCATTGAGCGTTCATTGAAGGAATAGCCGGTGAACATCGACAAACCGACTGTCTTGCCCGCCTTTGTCACTTTGTCGTAGGACGACGAGGCATAGTTGGAAAGCGGCAGGTCGATGTATTTGTAGTTGCCGATGTCGGGTTCGAAAAAGGAGCGGAAGACCTTGGCGACATCATCGGCATTCCAGGCAAAGGTCACCTTCCTGCGATGCGGCTGGTCGGCAATCTTCTTTAGCGCCTCGCGGCCAATGAAATCATGGTCAAACTTGACGAACGACCCATAGCCGAGATCGTAAGGCGTGAGATAGTAGTCCTCGATGTCGTTGGAATCGAAGCTTCCGCCGATGGAGCCGGTCGCCTCGTAGCTGTCAGCCGGCAGCCATTCGCGGTAGGATTTCATTTCACGGCCCGTGTAGACGGCCGGCAGCGGCGAGGGGATCCAGCCCGATTCCAATGTATTGGTGGCGTAGGCGCGCGATCCAACCTGACGCAGGTCGAAATCCTTGCCGGCCTCGATGATTGCAGCCCGGATCTCTTCGCCTTCCTCGTAAGGTCCCCAGATCTCCAAGCCTGGCACACCCGACATACCATGTCGGAGCGCACGGACCCTGCGTCCAGCTATGGTGATGGCGTCCATGTTGAAGAATTTGATGTCGGGGACCGGACCGCCATTCAGCCTCTCGAGGATTTGTGGCGCATTCGGTCCTTGCACCTGGAATCGGTAACGCTTGCGCACCACGGGTTTGCCGCCGGGTCGGGACGGCGATCTGTCGTCGCGCTCCAGCCTGACGTCGTAGCCGCCGGTCTCGGCGTGAAACTGAACCCAGTTGATCGTCGGCGCACGACCGACGATCAGGAACTGCTGCTGCGCCAAATAGAAGATGATGACATCGCCGATCACGTGTCCGCCATGACTGCAGGGCACGAACTGTTTGGCCTTGTTAACGGTGAAATTCGTAAAACTGTTGATCGCCAGCCGTGAAAGGAGCTTTTCTGCGTCCGGCCCCTCAATCATCAACTCGGCCATGTGGTGCGCTTGGTCGAACAGCACGGCAGTTTCACGCCAAGCCCGCTGTTCGTCGCGCCAGTTGTTAAACTCCGACGGAACGACGGGATAGACATAGGCGCCGTTCTGCGAGTTGCGCAACATGCCAACGACGCTCTTCACGCCCGCCAGCTTCTGTTCGAGGTTTTTTACAACGTCCACCACTTGAAACTCCCTGGATTGTCTTGTTTTTGATACTTCGGCGGCTTCCGCCCACTTTCAGCAGTTGCGGCTAGACGCTGCGCCGGCTTAGCGCCGGGCGGCAGCTGGTCAAGGAGCGTCTCCTGCAGCGCCGTGAAACGGTTGGCGAGCGCCCGTGCCGGTCGTCCGGAGATGAGCGAAGTCAGGCGA
>NZ_FMXM01000082.1 GCF_900103325.1 Mesorhizobium qingshengii
CCTGCAATCAGCCAGCAGGGGTGGGTTCAAACATGGGTCACTTCTCAATGGAAAAACCGCCCAATCCCGGGTCGGTTCTCGGCGGAAATCAACAATCATGTGGGGCGGCCGGGTCGGACGGCTCACGTCGAGCCACTCGCCGACCGCCTATCGTCACCTCGCACGCGACCTTCTGTCAGTCTTTCCAGAGCTTTCTTGTGTCCCCGTTACTCACGGCTGGGACGGGCTCATAGGTTACACTTACGATGAGGTCCCCCATCTCGGCCGCACCCGCAACGGTGTTCATTATGCGATCGGCTACTGCGGGACGGGCGTCTCGCGTGCCACCTATTTTGGGCACAAGGTGGCATTGCAGCTTATGGAAGTTCCCGAAAGCTCGACTGCCTTCGATGACCTCAGTTTCCCTGCCTTCCCGTTCCACCCCATCGCCAAACGCGCCGTACCAGTCGTTGAGACTTTGTATCGGCTACGTGACACCTTTAACATCTGAAGGAGCTTATGATGACGGCTAATTTTTCTGCGGCCCGCCAAAACATTTCCTCTGGCGGTGCTTATGAAAGCATCTTTGGATACTCTCGCGCTGTCCGCGTCGGAACTGACGTGCACGTATCTGGAACCTGCGCGCCTGCTGAGCACGAGCAGAGTGATGCATATACTCAGACGCGAGCCGCCCTTGCCATAATCGAAAAGGCGCTTGCCGATGCCGGTGTTCGCCTTGAGCAGGTCGTGCGCACTGTCGTTTACGTCCGCGACATCTCCGACGCCGACGCAGTCGCACGTGGCCATCTGGAGAGATTCGACGCCATCCGGCCTGCAAGCACCTTGGTGCAGGTCGCTTCGATGCTGAGGCCCTGGCAGAAGGTGGAGATCGAGGCATACGCAAAGATTGAGCGAGAGTAAGTACTCGACTTTTGAAGCCAAAGCATTCTTGGCATTATGTCGGTCCAAGATCCAAGGCGCCACAACACGCGTCAGTTGATTGGTAATTTCAGCGGCGTGGCCATTCTGGACTCGAAACCGCAGCGATTTGCGACGACAGTTCGAGGAGTGTTGCAGTTTCGGATGTGGGGCGTCAGTTGCCCCGTCGCGAGAGCGCAGGTAGAAGGGGCCAAAAGCCTACCGTTTCGAGGTTTCCGATCGCCGAGAGGATCTCGTCCTGCCACCCCGGGGGAACGTTCTCTCTGCTAATATTCTTGAATTTCTGAACGATTTGGGCGCTAGATAACGGGTTTGCAACATCCCCCAAGGGATGCGATACGGTCATCTCTTCCGGTCCCGACCCTTGGTCAATGATGACGCGGGCAGGCGTTTCATTCGGAAACGCCGAAGCAAAATCGGGCGACGGCTCAAGCTCTATACGCGCGGCTAAGTCAAGCACGCGTGCGTCAGTAAGACGCTGAAGTTGAACAGGCTGCAGAGCGTCCCTGCCGTATACAGCGGCCAGTGCGCAACTAAAATATAAGCTGTACTGCCCGCCCTCTAAGGTCGCGACTGCGGGCGGTTCATCGCATTCCAACCCATGGGGACCGCGACGGGCTCGGTGAGTTCTTTCTTGCAAACAACCGGATCGTCCATAGCAGCTGGGGGAGCCCGCCAATTTTCAGCAGAAGGCGAAAGCGGCGACTAGTCGTCAGGAGCTCACGTTGCGCCCCCAGAAATCAGCGCTGAAATTGTTCAGCCGGTCATCGTCACCGAGCCTAACCTCAAACTGACCTGGAATGCCCGCTCCGTCACGGCCCGCCCGGAAATAGTCGAGCACTGACCAATGAGCCAACCGCTCAAAGTGCTCCCATTCGCAAAGCAGGTCACTCTCACGGTTCTCCGCAAGCTTCCTAGCGCTCGGCTTTCGCTTAGGCTTCGGCTGAGCGAGTGCATGATAGTCCAAACGGGGCCGGACCTTGTGCTTGAAGACAATGGACCCGGAAGTCCACTCATCCCCGGTCGCCCGGCGCCACCGGTAGCTGACGCGAACCTGCATGTTCTGGGTCAGACCAAATGGAGGCATCGTCAGATCGTAGACAAAAAATAGCTGGCTCGCGCGTTCCTCGACCTCCATGCGTTGCTTTATCTGGGCGAACGCTAAAGTCAGATCACTACCGGTCTTGTGAGCAAAATATAGCGTCTCTTCGCGCTTCTTGGCCGACTTCGCGGTCCTATGCGCCGCAAGCGCTCGATCGAAGTACCGAAGCTTGGTGGCCACGTACTCTCCGCAGTCGTAGAGTGGTAGGCTGCTGAGTTTTCCGAGGTGCTCTGAACTGATGGCCTGATTAACCAAGTCATGAAGCTCGCCGCTGTTAATCGCGCCGATGGCCTGCTTCTCGCGGTGACTTAGGTTTATCAGCCCCATCTCGCTCTCCGTCCGCTTAGATCCACCGTCACGTTCAACGCATTTGAGGTATCTGACAACACCTCTTGTACGAGAAGCGCACCCAGAAGTGCGTATTCCGACGAAGCCGGCCATCGATTCCGATTTGAAGCCGGCCAGTCATTCCGATTTCATTCCGGCCGGTGTTCCGATTTGAAGCCGGCCA
>NZ_FMXM01000086.1 GCF_900103325.1 Mesorhizobium qingshengii
TGCAACCGCCTGAATTAGCGATCCCGTTCAGCTGCAGCTGAATGGCGACGGCTGGCGGCGCATTCAGTTTCCTCTGCCGCTTCGCTGGCCTCAACAGCGCTGTGGAATGTTCATTGTTGATGATGACCCAATCGGTCGGTAGGAGGTTGCCCCTGTCAGGCGCGCCAGGCGAGCGGCGAATCTGCTGTTCGCTAAGCGCTAACAACGGCCGGGCGGCAGCCTGATCCCCAGCGTGCCGAGCGTCGGCTGCTCCGAAAGCGCCCGCCGCGATATTGTTAAGGCTATCCGGTCCAGCGGGCAACTTCCCTGGAGCGATGAAAAATGACGGGGCTGGTTGATTATCCTGCCGTGTCCGAAGCTCCTTTGGCCAACTAACAGCTTCCTGCGACGCGCTGTGCTGCGCAATCGCCTCGCCGGCCCGCCTCGGCTCCATCAGTGCCGCGTCCGCGGGAATAGGAACGAGGGGAACCCGGCGCTCGAGCTCCATCGCTCTAACGCCGGCCTGCGATTTTCGGAGGTCAGTCAGTGCGGAACCGATCCTTGGACCACCGCCGGCGTCCTCCTTGTAGCT
Source organism: Mesorhizobium qingshengii (assembly GCF_900103325.1). Taxonomy (GTDB): domain Bacteria; phylum Pseudomonadota; class Alphaproteobacteria; order Rhizobiales; family Rhizobiaceae; genus Mesorhizobium; species Mesorhizobium qingshengii. The sequence goes on from NZ_FMXM01000086.1 coordinate 572, forward strand.
CTTGACATCTCCATCCAACGCCTTGCCGGACAGCCGACCAGCAATGCCCTTCTTGTTGTTTTGATGCAGGTAGTCACTGAAGCTCCTGAGAACCGTTGCATTGCTTCTGCCGGTATTTGTCTGGGCTTCGTCTTTGTACTGGTTGATGAGAGCCGCGTCTTCCGGATGCGGAGCCAACTCAGCGCGGCCTGCGATCGGCACGATCCCGCCGGTAGACTGCGCGGTCCGGAGATGGCGTATTGCCCTAAGGAGCCTCGCGAGGTCACCCTTTCCGATGAACTCGGACGCATTATCGGTCAGCGACTCGCAATCGAGCCGATCCTTAATAGGAGGTTTGTTGTTTGCGAAGAGCCAGCGGCCAAAGCTGAGAAGAGAACTTATGTCGTTGCTGGCGGTGCGCTTGGCGGCGTTGCCCTTGATGAGGGCCGCGCCAAGCGCCGAAATAAGAGTTGTGTCCTCGAGATAAAGGGGCTGGTTTCTGCCCAGCCGAGCTGACTGAGTCTGCTGCGGCGCCGAACACGACACGCCCTGTTCGGCCATCACCCCAAACATGTGGCGCGCGCGCTCAATCGCTTTAACCCCAGCCTGCGATTTTCGGAGACAAGCCAGTGCGTAAGCGATATTTCGATTACCACCAGCGTCCTCCTTATAGCCCTTGACATCTCCATTCAACAACCCGTCGGAAAGTCGACCAGCAATTCCCTTCTTGTTGTTTTGACGTAGGTAGTCACTGAAGCTCCTAAGAGAACCTGCATACGTACTGCCGGTCTTTGTCGCCACTTCGTTTTTGTACTCATGTATCAGGGCCACATCCTCGGGGTGAGGAATCAACTCAGCGCGGGCTGCGATCGGCACGACGCCCCCCGTCGATTGCGAGGTCCGGAGATGATCAATTGCCGTAACGAGTGTCTTGGGATCACCCTTTCCAACGAACTCGCGCGCATCATCGGTCAGCGACTCGAGATCTAGCCGATCCTTAATGGGATCTTTGTTGTTTGCGAAGAGCCAGCGGCCAAAGCCGCGAAGAACACCTACATAGGTGCTGGCGGTGTACTCGGCGGCATTGCCCTTAATGAGGGCAGCCTCGAGGGCCGAAATAGACTCAGAATCCACGGCGTGAAGAGGGCGCTTACTGAGCCTTTTCACAAACTGAGGCGGCTGCGGCGCCGAGCCGGCCGGCACTGCTCCACCACCTCCACCTGAATTGGCGATTTCGCTCAGTTGCCGCTCAAACGCGGCCACACCTGCGATCGGAGCCGAACGTGAGCTATCTTCCAGGCTGGCCCGGTTCGATTGTCCGCGCACCCGCTTGGTTGAGGTGAAATCCATCCGTTGTCACTTTCAGCAATATAAGCGATTGGATGTATCACAGGGAAGCTGTTGAGAACCTGACGACTACGAGGTTTTGTTGCGACGGCTGAATAGGGGCACAGAGGTCAGAGGTGGCTCGGCAAAATTGGACAGGGTGATAAGTGGAATTTCTGCCTGAGATCGGCATGAGTGCCGGAACAGGAGAATGACGAATGA
>NZ_FMXM01000017.1 GCF_900103325.1 Mesorhizobium qingshengii
TCGACTGGCGCAACCGGCTCCACCGGAGCGACTGGTTCGACCGGCGCCACCGGCTCGACTGGTGCGACTGGCTCGACTGGAGCAACAGGTGATACCGGAGCGACTGGTGCGACTGGTTCGACCGGTGCAACAGGCTCTACAGGTGCAACTGGTGCGACTGGCGACACGGGAGCGACAGGTTCGACTGGTGCAACCGGCTCGACCGGAGCAACTGGCTCGACCGGAGCGACTGGTGCAACTGGAGCCACAGGTGCGACCGGCGATACGGGAGCGACAGGTTCGACTGGAGCAACAGGCTCGACCGGAGCAACTGGCGATACCGGGGCGACCGGAGCAACGGGTGCAACCGGCTCTACAGGTGCAACTGGTGCGACTGGCTCGACCGGAGCAACAGGCTCGCCTGGTCCGACAGGGTCGACAGGTCCGACCGGCTCCGGCGGTGGCACCGGGGGTCACGGCAACAACGGCCACGGCAACGGAGAACAGCCCGCGCCGGGCAATTCCGGGGACCATAACAATGCCGACAACAGCGGACATCAGGGACAGGGCAACTCTGCCGGTGGCCAAGGCAACGGAAACGGTACCCCCGGCGGTGCCAGCATCACGTCCACCTCGCTCGGGCTCGAGGACACCAAGCAGTTCCTGCAGACCGGCTCGACTGGCGGTGGTAGTGGTTCGGGCGGCAATGTATCGTTCAGCCAGTTGATCGGCCTCGCTGCGACGTCGGTGACGACAGACCTGCTGAACGTCCTCAAGACGGTTAGCGGATTTGGCAACAACGAGAACAAGCCGTCCGGGGCGAGCACGGATCTCATCTCGGACCAGACCAAGCCTGGTGCCGGCTACGCCAGCAACGACCACGCCGTCCAGACGTCCCTGAAGGATCTCTTGAAGCCGCACGAGTGAGCATGAATGGACCACGTATGGAGACTGGTCCAAGTTTGAAAAACGGGCGCGCGGGCTTCGCTGGGAAGCGGGGTCCGCGCCGTTCAACATCCCGGACAGGGATTGGCATGAGAGTCGCACGGCGAATTAATTCGGAGTACAAGGGGGCATGATCGGAAACCTCGGTAGAGGCACTTCGGCCCGGGTACTGTCGAGTTCGCTCGCGCATCGGAAGATAAGTCTATGGCGAATATCCCCGTGAACGCCGAAATCCAGCCGGTCCCCATCCACGCCGGTTCCGCGCAAAGCGACGCAGAGGGCGTCGAGAGTACTATGGCGCGGATCCCTGGCGGTCCGGCCGAATTCGACAAGATCGGGCCACGCCTAAAGGCGATGCTGCGAGCCGCCCGCTATCACGGTGTCGAGCTCGACCCCAACGAATTCAGGGCCGCGAGCGCGGTTCCGGCCGCCGCCGATCTGTCGCAGTGGGCGCAGGACGCCGGCATGTGGTCACGCGCCGTGCGCATCCGCTGGTACCACCTCTTGCGTTTCCAGGAAGTCGGACCGGTCGTCCTGTTGTTCAACGATGGCGGCGCGGCTCTTCTTATCGGGGCGAGCGCCGAGCGAAACATCGTCTTCCTTAAAAGTGTGGATGCACCCGACGATGGTGAAGCTACCGCCATCGACGAACTGCGGCTGTCTCAGGTGTGGACAGGCGAGGCACTGCTGTTGCGCGCCGCACGATCCTATGTCGCGGCGGACGCACCCTTCACCCTTCGCTGGCTCGCCGAACTGGTGCGACTCGAGAGCCGTGCCCTGCGCGACATCACCATCGCTTCGTTCACACTCAGCGTCCTTACCATCCTGCCGCCGCTCATCGTCATGACGGTGGTCAACAAGGTGCTTCAGTTCAACAGCGTCTCGACGTTGGTGCTCTTGTCCGCGGTGATTGCCGTGGTCTTCGCCTACGAGACACTGCTTGGCCATGCGCGGCGACTGATCATCAACGTCGTCGGCGCCCGTCTGGACACCAAGCTGCAACTGCACGTCTTCAGTCGGCTCCTGCGCCTGCCGCTCGACTATTTCGAGCGTCATCCGGCCGGCGAAACGATGTATCACCTGGCCCAAGTCTATCGTATCCGCGAATTCCTAACCGGAAAACTCCTCAGCACGTTCCTGGATCTGATCACGCTCTGCGTGCTGGTACCGGTCATGTTCTACATCAACGCCACGCTCGCCTGGGTCGTGCTGGCCTGCGCGGTCGTGATCATGCTGATCATCCTAGCCTATCTCAGACCGCTGCGCCGGAGATACCAGCGGGTGGTCGAAGCCGAGACGTGGAAGTCGGCGGCGCTCGGCGAGACTGTCGTCGGAATCAAGACGGTGAAAGCGCTCGGCCTTGAGCCGCAGCGTAAGGCGCTCTGGGATGAGCGAGTGGCGGAAGCGGGAAAGGCGCGTCTCGCCTTCGGGCAGCTCGCCAACTGGCCGCAGACCCTGGTCACGCCGATCGAACGTGTGATGGTGCTCGGCACCATGCTGATCGGCGCCTATCTCGCGTTGAACGACCGTTCGGGCTACATGGTCGGCAGCCTGTTCGCCTTCATGATGATCTCCCAGCGCGTGGCGCAGCCGCTGGTCGGCCTGGCGCGACTGGTTGAGGACTACGAGGAGGTCGGTGCAGCGATCGGGGAGGCAGCGTCGGTCCTCAACCGGCCGCTGGAGAGCAGTTCGAATTCCACCGGACTGAGACCCAGGCTTGTCGGCGAGGTCGCGTTCAGCGACCTGACCTTCAGCTATATCGGTACCAAGACACCGGCGCTCGACCGGGTCAGCTTCCACATCCCAGCCGGGACCATGTTTGGCATTGTTGGGCGCAGCGGCTCGGGAAAATCGACAATCGCGCGCCTCCTGCAGGGGATCAACCGCGACTACAGCGGCTTCCTCAAGCTTGACGGCGTCGACCTCAAGGAAATCAATCTGCGCCATCTTCGCCAGGGACTCGGCGTGGTTCTCCAGGACAACTTTCTGTTCCGCGGATCGATCCGCGATAACATTATCGCCGGGCGCGCAGGCCTGACGCTTTCCGACGCCATGCGTGCCGCGCACCTCGCTGGCGCCCAGGAATTCATCGAGCGTATGCCGAATGGCTATGACACCTACATCGAGGAAGGTTCGCCCAATTTGTCAGGCGGTCAAAAACAGCGGCTGGCGATCGCGCGCGCCCTCATCCACGATCCGACCATCCTCATCCTCGACGAAGCGACTAGTGCACTCGACCCGGAGAGCGAGGCCGTGGTCAGCGCCAACCTCATCCGCATCGCCAGCGGGCGCACCATGATCATCGTTTCGCACCGGCTCTCCTCGCTGACCGAATGCGACAATATTCTGGTAATGGATCAGGGCAAGGTCCTCGACGTCGCACCGCACGCGACACTGCTCGAACGATGCGCGCTCTATCGCCAGCTGTGGTCGCAGCAGAACCGGCACCTCGACGGCCGTCGCGGCCGCCCGGTCGCTATCCCGCCGCGGTTGGTTTGACGATGCTGCGGTTCATTTGCGCTTCAGGTCCGGTAACCTATGAGTAGTACCTCGCTCACCACGCTCTCCGCTCGGCGGCATCGGATGGAAACGAGGGACCCGACGATGCCAGCCATACTCGAGTTCCAGTGGCCGTCGACGGCTGTCGCCAATGCGCCTATTCCGCAGGCGGCGCGCGGCATCGTCTGGATCATTTCAAGTCTGGTCATCGCGCTGATCGCCTTGGCAGGATTGATACCGGTCGATCAGGTTGTGACGACCAGAGGGCTCGTGGTGTCAAAATCGCCCAACATCGTCGTGCAACCGCTAGAGACCGCGATCGTGCGCTCGATCGATGTTCGTGAAGGACAGCACGTGCAGGCCGGTCAAGTGCTTGCTCGCCTCGATGCGACCTTCGCTTCAGCCGACCTCGCGGCGCTTTCGATGCAGGTTTCGACGCTTGAAGCCGAAGTGGCGCGGTTGAAGGCTGAAGCGGATGGCCAAACCTTCAACTATGACGGTCTCGACCCAAGCTGGACTCTGCAGGCATCTATCTTTGAGCGCCGCAAGGCGGTCTACGACGCCAAGGTTGAGAATTTCGACCGCCAGCGCGACGAACTCAGTTCGGTAATCTCGCGTTCGCTATCGGATGCCGATGGCTACCGCCAGCGGCTCGCGGTCGCGGGCTCGATCGAAGAGATGCGCAAGCAGCTCGAAGCAAGACAGGTGGGCAGCCGCCTCAACACACTGCTCGCCGAGGACAATCGCGCGGAAATGTCCAGGGCGCTCGGCAATGCCGAGCAGACTGCAGAAGCCGCGAAGCTCCAGCAGGCGGCGGTAGCCGCAGAGCGCAACGGCTACATTCAGGGTTGGCGAGCGGATGTTTCGCAGAGCCTTTCGGAGGCGAGCTCGCGGATCTCCGACGCCCGCGAACTTCTCAACAAGGCAAAGCTGCGCAAGCAGTTGGTTGAGTTGAAGAGCGAAGTAGACGCCATCGTTCAATCCGTGGCCAAGGTTTCGGTCGGTTCGGTCCTGCAGTCCGGCGAGCGATTGATTACGCTGGTGCCGGCCAACGCGCCGCTTGAGATCGAGACAAACATCGTCGGCCGCAGCAGCGGCTTTGTGCATGTCGGCGACCAAGTGGTCATCAAGTTCGACACCTTCCCCTATTCGCAATACGGCCTCGCTCATGGCACCGTGCGGGCGCTCAGCCCTGATTCCTTCTCTGCGCAGGAGCAAGCACGCGATCCGAACAGCTCTCTGGCAATGCTGCCATCTGACGCCGAGCCGTTCTATCGCACGCGAATTTCCATCGACCAGGTCGCCCTCCACGGCGTGCCTGCGGGTTTCACCGTCAGCCCCGGCATGCCGGTGACGGCCGACGTAAAGGTCGGCCGGCGCACAGTGCTCAAGTACATTCTCGGTGTGATGCTCCCAATCGGCCAGGAGGCGATGCGGGAGCCTTAGAGTACTGGAGGAATTAGAGGCTCGAATCGATGACAATCCTGGATCGGCTGACTGGTCTGGCCTTCCCGGCTGCGGTGTTACGTCGGGCGATCCAGCTTGCTGACAGCGGCAAGGCCGCTGAAGCCTTTCCGCTTATGGCGAAAGCGGCGCGCGCGGGGATCGTCGACGCTGAATACCGGGTCGCGCGTTGCTATCTGGAAGGCGCCGGTGTGCCACCGAGCCGTATGGAAGGCGCGCGATGGCTGCTGCGAGCAGCCAATCACGGGAGCGCGGATGCGCAGGCGCTCCTCGCCGCTCTCTACGTCACCGGGCTGGTGACGGCGGAAGCCGACGGCAAGGGAGCCGATTCGGAGCACTTGTTCAAAACTGATTCCCCGGGAAAACCAGACTTCACGGCCGCTCTCGACTTTGCCACCAAGGCGGCCGAGGCAGGCTCGGCCACGGGACAGGCGATCCTCGGTTATATCCTTACTAGCGGCCCCACATCGATGCGCGATGCCAATGCGGCCCACCGGTGGTACGAGAAGTCGGCTTCTGCCGGCTGCGCCGAAGGGTGCCTTGGCTTTGCCCTGTCGCTGGCCCGCCGCGGCAAACGCGAAAACAGAGTCCGGATTGCGGAAGAGGTAAGGCGTGCAGCCGACGCCGGCCTGCCGACCGCGACCTATCTTCTTGCGGTCCTTACCGAGCACGGGCTCGGCGTAGCATGCGACATGGCTGCAGCCGCTCAACTGTATCAGGCTGCTGCAGAGAAGGGCCTGCCCTCCGCCCAGTTTCGGTTGGGATTGGCATTGATTGATGGTGCACTCGTCGGCCAAGATGTCGCTGCCGGGGAGGCGTGGACGCGGCGTGCTGCCTTGGCCGGCAATATCGAGGCAGCCTATATGCTGGGCGATCGCTATGTGAAGACGCAGCGGCCGGATTTTGCAGAAGCCGCGAACTGGTATCGGCGGGCGGCCGAAGCGGGCCACCAAGCCGCCGCCCGCGCTTTGGCCTCGCTCTATTTGACGGGTAATGGTGTGGCTGAGGATGTCGAGGAAGGAGCACGCTGGCTGCGCTCTTCCGCAAATGGCGGCAATCAGCAGGCACAGACAGACCTCGCCAATCTTATCCTCGGAGGAGCCGGCGAGCCGGACGACGGTGCAAGCGTTGCCGGATGGTTCGAGGCGGCCGCATCATCGGGCGACCTCATCGCGGCATTCAACCTTGGGCTCTGCTTCGCCAAGGGCGTCGGCGTTCGCCAGGACGAGGGGCAAGCGGCACACTGGCTGCGGCGCGCCGCCGAAGGCGTCGCCGAGGCGCAATATATGTATGCCCGCCTCCTCCAGGATGGACGCGGCGTGGCGGCCGACCCAACTCAGGCCCGCGTGTGGTTTGCGCGGGCGGCCGACGCCGGCGTGCTCGACGCACGCGTGGCGCTCGCGGAGATGCTACTCAATGGGCGCGGAGGCATGCCCGAGCCCGAGGCTGCAATGCAGCTGTTTGAGCAGGCCGCCGCCGACGGTCACGCCGGGGCGATGTTTGCGATTGGCGCGCTGTACGGAGCCGGCCACGGCCTGCCGGTCGACCAGACAGCAGCGCAGAAATGGTACGCTGCCGCTGCCGGACGTGGGCATAGCCAAGCCCAATTTATGCTCGGACGTTATCTCTTGAAAGGCCTCGCCGGGGAGCGCGACCCGGTTGCCGCTCGCCTTTGGCTCGAACGCGCGGCTGCGCACGGGATCGGTGAAGCCGCCGACGAACTGGGGACTGCGGGCGGGTCCAACTAGTGCTGCCGTGGCTGTTAGAATGAAGCGGCGCGAAGAGGGCTGGAGGCCCGTTGGGTCAAACTGCGGCAGGCGAAATCGGCACCGAGCAGTTCGTCGAGTAGGGCAACTGCTATGGCAATGTGCGGCGTTGCCGCAGCCTGGCGCTTGGCAGCTTTGAGGGCGGAATGAACTACTGGATCTACGAGAGCCGGACCCGCGATCGAGGACGGATCCATCGAGCCGATTGCGGCTTCTGCAACGGGGGCCAAGGCACGCAGGCCAAAGCGGGGGACAGGAACGGTCGCTGGCACGGCCCGTTTGATCGAGAAGCTGCATTCGCAAAAGCAGCCCAACTCAATCGCGTCGATATGCGAGCATGCTCAATTTGTGATCCGTAGTAGCCCTAAGAGCATTCCGCGTGCTCAACCTCGTCGAGGACGTGACGCGTGAATGCCTCGCAACAATCCCGGACACGCCGATCTCCGACCGCCGGGTGGCGCGTTAACTGACGGAATCGTCCGCCGCGGCAAGCCGGCCACATATTCCTCGCTCGTCTTCCAGACCTTGGCGGCCATGCCGAGATCATCACCGCAGCCGGCTACGACGCTGCGCTGATCGAAGGCTCCGCATCTTCGCCGGTTGCTCAACCCGCGCCCACGGCGGAACAGCACCGCCAAGACTTGGTGAGGCGCGCTGGCTAGTTCACCGGCCCTGTGTCCGTCAGCAAGGCGCATACTCGCGTCATGAAGCCGCTAGTTAGTGCCAGCCGACATTGCCAACGAGAACGGCAAGCCTGAAGATCACCTAGCAGCCGCCACCATGGCGCTACACAAGGCTATGGACGGGATGGAAGCACCGGCCAAAGTGATAGAGGACGCTTTGGCTGTAGCCGTGCCTCTACGCGCTATCCAACCATTGGGGAATGGTAGCTCTGCCCTGCGGGAATGACCGACGCGGATGCCCGGGTGCAACGGCCCCTTGCAACAGTTTCACCAAAATTCAACGGACACTGTTGATCCTACTGTATCAATTGCGAAATTTAATGGCCATTTCGGTCGCCGGCGATCGACGATCTTCCACCTGCTTCCAAAGTTGCAATAGTCGAACTGCGTTGCATTGTACGCCACCTTGGCGACGTGAAGACGCCACCGACAATGTCTTTCTAGGCTCTCAAAGCTAAAGCCCAGGGGTGTCCACCGGATCGCCCCGATCGGGCTACAGTTGAGGCCTGATCGTGCGCTCAGGTCGGAGCCAGGAAGGGCGTCACTGTCGCATGGAGCAGCTGCCTCTGCCGACAGCCCGCCAATCGCGGCTCCAATACCAGGATCACGCACCCTCCCGGGTACTGACATTGGACATCGCTGCGCGATCGCGCCGAAGCGCGTTGGATGGCGGTCGTTTGGATTCCTGTGTGAAATGATCCTAGTAGGATTGCCGATTGCGCCTGCGCGCCCATAGTCGCGGCATGAAGGCGGAGTATGTTGAGCTGGTCTTACTGGAGCAGTCGCTCGCCAGCACAGACGGTATTTATCCCCCGTTTTCGGATCGAGTGAGTGACGTTGCGGAGAAAACTGGCGGATCTGTCTTGTTCGACGTTCGCGTAGAGAGCGACATTCGAATTCAGAGAATGGCGGTTATTGGGTTTGGTGTAGACGGCACCGTCGCAATCATGATGGATAAGAACGGACAGCTTATTTCCGCACCGGTGGACGCAGACAGCGACTTTCTGGTTGCCGAACTAACCGCGTGGAGTTCACTGCCGATGGCCGAGCAGGTCTGTGCCAGCTACAGCGGTGCGGCCGCGACATTGCTTGTGGAGCTTTTAGCGCCGCACACAGCATTGGTTGCTCCGACGGCGACAGATCCGTAGCCGCCCTTCCTGGCCTACCCTTTGGTTCGGCGACGGCATTCCCTTCTGGAGGCGTGTCGCGATAGGGGAATTGCCATAGCCGGTTCCAAACAGAAGCTGGCGTTTAATGTCGTCGTTGCCGTAACCATCAGCATTGGATCGCCTCCGCCCCAGGGGAACGAACCGCTCCGCTATGAGTTAGCAATTCATGATGTACACTTTGGAACCCCCCGGTCGCGGGATAGCAGCCGATATTTTGACCTTGGAACTGGCCAAGGCCAGGCAGCGAGTTAGCCGAGCCGAGCTCGCCTTGGAACGCGCCACCGAAATGCTGGATGAAGGCTGTGGCGTCGGAATCAATCTCGCGCTCTGCAGCAGGATAAGGTTCGCGCAGCGACGTGTGATCGAAGCCAGGGAGCGCCTGACGAAGATCGATTCCACCGACATGAATTGACCCCTCCTTTGGGATTGATGATCGCGACCCTCCACCTTGAACTGCGAAATGACGTTTATCGCGCCGCAATGCTCGTGCTGCTGAGGCAGCAAATGATCCGGCACAATAAGCGCACTGACGCCTCGGCTGAAAAAGTCGAGCAAGCGCTGGCTAGGTTGGCCGAAGCAAACGCACCCATGGACCGGCTCAGGCGGCATCAGTAGGGCCACGCTGATGCACGACGTCCGCATCGGCACGATGTGCGGGCGTTTGTTCGGCTGCTGCATATGACGTTCGCGCCACTGCTTCGCGCTCGGTCGAGCTGCTGCCCAGGCGAACGGGTCGAGTTGCGTCGGATTGGGCTTGCGCTTGGTCATGCCGCAACGCTCCGATCTTGACTCGCTGTCACGCAGCATGCCGACGATAGCAGAAGAACGCCCCCTCAATAGTGGATCTCGCGATGTAGCGGTCTTCCAACTCGAACCCCGAACACTCTGCAATTGTTGGCACACAGGACAGGACGCGAACGTGTAACCTCTGCCCTCGCAGGGACTGGCAGGAGTTGTAAAGACGTCTCGAGCCGTATCCGGTCCTACTCGTCCTCTTCATCGGGAACGGTTTCATCAAAGATAGCTGACCAATTCCTGGCGGTCCCGGCAGGCGAATTCCCGGCACTCCTGGTCGTCAGCACCTTGAGTTTCCGTGCCGCGGCGGCAAAACGGGTTTCTATCTCAGTTCTGGAATCTGGCCGGGAAGCAGCCGGGTCCCCCGGCAGGCGGCCGGAATCCGTGTGTGATGGGGTCAGCGCGGCCGCGGCAGTTGCCCGACTCTCATGCTCACCGATCCTGGAATACAGGCCTCCGGTCGCAGGCACGGCCATAGGCGGCAGGAACTCTGTCCGCGGTACATCGGGCACGTTGAGTTGTGAGTATTTCTCCATCGCCACATAGGGGGCCGTTGCAAAGAAACGTAGCTTTTCGCCAAGGACAGGCCTTTGTCCCTCGGCCAGGATAATCATCTTGTCAGCCGGCAGCTGTCTGATCTCCTGAGGCATCATCAGGTCACGTTCGCGGAGCTGCTCGACCTTGGTCCGCCGATGAAGCCCCATCAACTCGATGGTGCGCGACTCGGTCTTGTAGCGCACCGTCCTCTTGCCCAGCCCCTTCGAAACACTCTCGGCGGTCGCCTGATCGTTAGCGCCAAGAACAAGTTGATAGCCGCAATTGCCCATCAGCGAATGACGAGTGGTTTCACCATAAATCTCATCAAGGTTCTTGAGGTCTTGAATGACGAACGCCATTTTTATTTTGTAGCCGGCGACGTAGGGCAGCTTGCTCGTAATCTCACTGAGCTTTCGCAGCTGCCGGAACTCGTCCAACAGAAAGTAGACCGGCACGACGTGTGGATCGTGTGCGAGCAACAGCACATCGAGTGTCTGCTGGATAAAGAGCGAGAGCAGCGGCTTCAGAAGCGTGAGATCGGTGATGTTCGGCGCCAGGTAGATCGATATCGGCCGGTGCTTCAAGGCCCGAAGATCCATGTCGGTTACCGAGGTGGCCGCGATCACACGCTCGTTGCGAAACGGCCGCAGAGCCTTCTGGATGTCCAGCAGTGCGGAGGCGGCAGCCCGTTCGGACAGCGCGATGTAGGCATTGAAGCTCTCGCGTGTGAAGCGCGACAGGTAAGGTTCTCGTTCCTTGATCAGGGCCATCAGGGCCTGAAGATCGACACCGCTGTTGAAGAAGGATGTCACTTCGCCAAGGTTGCGCCGGTCACGATAGAAATCGCTTTCGTTGATGTAGCTGATCGCGCCTGCTATCGCGATTTGGGCCGTCGCCTGCCAGATCGAATTCTCCGACTCCGTGTTTTCCGGCACGAGAATGCTGGCGATATTCTGGATGTCTGTCGTGCGATCACCCCGATCCGATCTGATGAAATCAAGCGGGTTGTAACGGTGGCTTCGTTCCGATCCCGGGGCAAACAGGAACACCTGGTTTCCCTGTGCTTTCCGGTAGCCCGCCGTCGAACGAAAGATCTCTCCCTTGAGATCGGTGACAATCATCGAACCTTGATGGGTGAGCGCATTCGGGATGACGTAGGAAGCCCCCTTGCCCGAGCGTGTCGGCCCTATCACAAGATGGTGACGTTCATCTTGAACGCGCAGGATCTGTCGACCGAAGCGCCCGAGGATGTGGCCCTTTCGCCGAAACCAGTGGCCACGGCGTAGCGAGAGCAGATTTTGAAAGCTTGCATCGCCAAGAGGGTTGGAAACGGATCTAAGACCGGCATAGGCGAGCGCGCCCGCACAAACCAATGCGAGGATGACGGCGCCCAGGCTGACACGCTGCAATACAGGGCTGTCGTGATACCGGATCAGTTGCTGAAACGGCGCAAAGGGATGTTTCGTGATCGTGGCTTGAAGGATGCGGCCGTCGCCATGGAGAAGCTGCAACGCCAAGCCATAGGCGAACAGCCAGACAACAACCGCCATTACGATGCAGAACGCAACGTAGGCAATGCGATAAGCGCCGGTCACGGGTTGTCCATCGGCGAGAAATAGATTTCCGAGACGCAGCGCTTTCCGCCGTGCCGCCGAAGCTGAATGACGATCGGGATGACGCTGCGGATGTATGAGATCAGATCTGCCTTGGGATATGCGGCCGAGAGGCCCGATTGCATCACCATCATGGCGAGCTGCTCATAGGCGCCATGTGGCGTGTCGGCATGGACGGTCGACATGGATCCGGGATGGCCCGTGTTTATGGCGCGCAGAAATGAAAAGGCTTCCGCTCCCCTGACCTCTCCGACAATCAGCCGGTCCGGCCGCATGCGAAGCGAGGCCTCCAGGAGAGTCTGGATCGTGACACTGGCCGTGCCTTGATCACCTTTCGAAGCAAGCAGGTGGACAGCATTGGGCTGCGGCGGAAACAGTTCCCGCGTGTCTTCCAGCGTTATAATGCGCTCCTGCATGTCCACCGACTTCAGGCAGGCGTTCAAGAATGTGGTCTTGCCGCTCGAGGTGCCGCCGCTGATCAGGATCGACACGCGGTTGGCGATTGCAGCACGAACAAAGCCATAAACGTCGTCGCAACGCAGAACGTCGATCAGCGATCGCACAACATCACCCATGCCGCCGATCGCGACAGAAACCCGGTCGAAGGCACCGGTGTCGCGATAGTCATCGAGGGTAAAGTCGCCGACCACCTGCTTGCGGATCGAAACGGCGCCGCCGCACGGCGCGGCTGGCGGCAGCACGAACTGAATGCGTTCGCCCGAAGGAAGGGCCGCGGAGAGGACGGGGTGGGCGGGACTGATGAACTGATTGGTGGTGGCTGCCACGCGCTCGCCCATATTGGCGATTTCGGCTTCGGTCAGCTTCGGCATCGCGTGGAACTCCATATGATCGGCACCGAGCCGCTCGACATAGACATGACCAGGTTTGTTGATCGAAATTTCGATAACTTCGGGATCGGCCAGGAACGCCTGCAGCGGCTCAAGCGCCCGGTACAGGAAGTAATGCTGGTGGCTTGCAGCAAGCTCAGTCGAGGCCACGTTCATGGCGGATTTCCTTCATGGCCTCCGCCAGTGGATCTTGATAGATCGCGGAGAAATCGAGATCCTGACGGACGAAGACAAAGATGCGTTCGCCCTGGGGGACGCTGATCGTTGGCGGTATCTTGACGCTGTCGCCAAGCACCTGATTGGCCATGTCCGAAAATGTCTGGGCAATCGTGGAGCGGGCGATGTCTTGCGCGCGCTGTCCTTCGTCACTGCCGCCCGTCGCCGCCTGGCTGCCATACCCGGTGAGATAGCTGGCGCCGCCGCCAACGATCGACAGCAGGATCGCTGCCCCAAACCGTTCGCGGAACTTGTTGTCGACCCGGCCGGTGAGACCGGAGCGGCCGAGACTGTCCGCACCGATCGAGTTCAGGCGCACGCTGACGCCATCGTCGCGAAGCAGCCGTGTCCAGATGACGAAGATCCGCTTTTGTCCTTGCGTGATCTCCGATTGGTATTCGCCGATCAGGCGTGTGCCGGCGGGGATCAGAACGCGCCTGCCGTCGAAGGAATAGACGTCCTCGGATACGATCGCACGGACTTGACCCGGCAGATCGCTGACGATCGCGGTCTCCAAAATTCCGGGAATGAGCGTGCCTTCGGGAACGAGCGCGTCTATGCGCTGAATCTTCCTGGCGATGGCGGAGCGATCGCCGATGCCTGCCGCGGCTGCAAGGAATTTGCTGTTGCGGTCCTTACCAGCAACCACCGCTCCCGGCCCTCCTCCAGCCTGTGGGGCGTTCTGTTCGCCAGCGGATCCCTTGTTGTCGAACACCACCATGCTGGAGCGAAAGCGCTTCGGAAACTCATCGGCGGGGACCGCTGTTGCATCAGGGGGTTCGGGTGAAGCCGCAGGCGGTGGCGGAACATTGAACGGCGTCGTGTCGGGGCTGTCCCTGGGTGGCGCCGGCGCCGGCGGTGGCGGCGGTGGAGGCAACGCGATGATGGCGGGTTCGGCCGGTTTCGGTTGCGGTTCACCGTCGCGAACAAAAGAGGGTGGGCGAAAACTCGTGGTCGAGAATTCCTCGTCGCCGGCCAGGATGTCGCGCGGGGGTGCCTGACGGTCGGCCAGGACGAAGTATCCGGCGACAAGCCCCGACAAGATCAGGGTGCCACCGCCGATCAGATGCTTGCGGCGCATGGATGTGTCGGCGATCGCGGAATCGCCGCTGCTCGCCAAGGCCTCCAGTTCTGGACTGCGCTGGATCAATTCCCGCTCCTCCTGCGGACCGTTGCCCATTTGTCCCTGGCGGGACCAAGCACATCCGGATCGGCAGTGCCGAAGTCAGGCTTTCGCAGATTGAAGATGCAGATCCACTGGTCACCGTCGCGTAGCGTGAACTGGGTGGCGACGCCATCGACGACGATGTACTCGCCCTCCTTGCGAAAATTCCTCAAGGTCTCGGAGAAATCCGAATTGACCGCGAAGATCGCTGGAACACGCCCGGCGAACCCGAAAAAGGTCTTGCTGCCGTCGTCGAAGACCAGGGAAGGCTTCAGCCGGGCATCGCCAGAATACGAATAGTCGATGTTGACGTTGGCCTTGTCGATCCCCGCGATGTTCGGCCAGGCGACGCGCTGCTCAGCCTCTTGCCGCAAGGCAGCGTTGAGACTTTTGTCTGGATAGAAGAACCGGATGCCGAAGACCTCCTTGCCCCTGTCTGGAGCACTGTCATCCAGTTCGAGAAAGTAGATGCGCCTGTTGGTGACGACGTTCATGTTCGTCGTCACATTTCTGGCGATCGGCTTGACGAACAGGATGTTGCCCTTGTCGGCCGGCACCACCTGCCAACTGTCGCTGTCGCCCAGCGAGATGGTTTCGAATGTCTCGTCCTCGTCGAAGACGATCATTGTCGATATGCCGTAGGTGGCGGAGACCCGCACGACGTTGTTTTCCTGATAGGTGATGCTGGTCACGCGCGAATCCAGGGCGCCAGCCTTCGGGGCCTGTGCGCTGCTCGCCGGCGTGACCAGCTTGCCCAGGATCAGGATCGTCACGACAATCAGACCCCGCCTCATCCTGCTGAACCGGGCGTTACCGTTTCCTGGTCGCGGCGGTAGCTGTAGACCTGGAAGCCGAGCGGGTTTTCAAAGCGCCATTCGTTCTTGAGCGGCGTCTGGGTATAGCGAAATCTCACAACCGAGATCCAATGCCTGTCGACGGCTTCGGTGTCGCTCCTTTCGGTGGTGGAGAAGCGAACGATGGCGGTGCTGTCATTGGGGAACGACACGGATTTGATGTCGACCAGGACACGCTTCAGCCGGCCATGGACCTTCGCCGGATTTTGCGGATTTGCCGCGCTGAACAAAGTCTGGAGGTCGCGCGCGGCGTCGCCCGTCGACAACAGCGCCGCGATGCCGAAATATTCATCGATCGAAAAGGGATCATAACCCTCGCGGTTGCGAATATAGCGCACGACGTTGGCCTGGGTAACGGCCTCCTGACCGGTGAGAGTGGACGCCTTGGTCAGGCCCGACTTCACCTCGATATATCCGGTGTTTTTGTCGACTTCGACGACATACGGCTCGAAGCTTTTCAGCGGCAGCATCAGCACCACCGCCAGCAGACAAAGCAGGCCAACCGCGGCAAAGACCAGGGTGAAGAACCAGGCAATACGGCTTGAGCGCCTGGCGCGTTTGAGGATCTCATTTTCCCAGATGTCGCCATCCTGGAAATAGGATCGAAGCCCTTCGTCCGTGCTTCCGGCCATGCGTCTCATCCCGTTTGTTTCGATGCCATCTGAAGGTTTCGCGCCCCTATCGTGGATGTCCATTGGCGGTGATGGCGCGCTGCATGGCATCGCGCGACAAGGTCTGCGGGGTGTGCAGTCTTGCTTGCACGCGATGGACGGCTGCCTGCATCTGCCGGGCCGAGCCGCCCAAGGCCCTGCGACCGAACAGAACGCCCTGCATGGTCAGTGCGCGCGAGCGATGACCGACCGGAATTGACAGCCCGCCGACAATGCCCTGGGCCAGGGACTGGATCTGGATGAGCACGAAGCTGCCGGCGAGGCACAACATGATGAAGGCCCCAAGATCGCTGAGCTTCAGCTCGCGACTGCCGGAGATCTGGTTGATCTTGGTGAGCTCGGGCGCCATGGCCGCGATCAGGAAGGCGGCGATCACGTAAACGAACAGGGGAATGAGCGCGTAAAGCAGCGACTGGTTCAGCCATCCCATCGCATAGGCGCGCGTGGCATCGAAGAACATGCAGGCAATGAAGACGGGCGCGGTGCCAAGCAGGACCCACAAGATCACCTTGGCGAGGACCAGGATGCCCAGGGCCACGGCAACGAAGAGCCCGGCGAAGGCCATGATGATCATGCCGATCAAGGCAGGCAGGACGGAGAAGTAGCCGGCCTGTTCGGAAAACGTCGACGCAGCCAGATTGGCCGTCTCCCATATCTGGGAAAGGCCGTTGGTCGGTTCGGTCACGCCAGTGGCCGATGCGGACAGAACGGCGCGCCCCGCGGCCTCCGGGACCTTGGTGAGCCACAGGTAGACGAGTGTGTCGAAATTCGACCAGGTGCTCACCAGAACGAGGATGACGAAGACCCTGGCGACCCTGCCGATGATCTCGGCGGCGCTGAGCCGCGACATGCCAAGAGCGAGCTGCGCACCATAAAAGAGGACGACCAGGATGAAGAGCAGGCGAAGCAGCGGCTCGATATCCCGGCTGAGGATTTCGAACGCGCGTTCGGAGAAATTCTTGCCGGACGCATCGATGCGCTGCAGCAGCTCGCCTATGAAATTTTCCACCGCCCTGCCCTATTCCACATGATGTGCAAGCGCGTCGATCGCCGCCTGCGCTGCCCGTCTGTCCGAATTCACCGCCTGCATCGGGCCGCACTCCACGCGAGGGTCGGACGCGAAGCCGGTGAGGTTGACCGGTCGTTTGCAGGGTGCGGATTTCTCTTTCGCCGTACCGCACCCCGTCAGCACCAAGACGCCGCAGATTGCTATCAATGCGCGCCGCGACGGTCTCATCTGTAGGTGAGCGCCTTTTTCGTGTTCGAAATATCGGTCAGCCTGCGCTGGTTCTCCGCCTGCAGCGACTGGACGGCACTGTTCATGACGCCAATCATCTCGTTGAGCGTCAGTCCCGTCTGGACCTGGAGCTGCGTGTTCTGGTCAATGGAGCCTTTGATGTCCTTGGCCTGCCCGATCCCCTGACCGGCATTTTCGAGTGCTGCGCGCCGCGTCTCCACGGCCTGCCGCGAGCCGGCAATCAAGGCCGACACACCCAGGACGGTCTTGACCAGTTCCTCATAGGATTTGTCGCTGGCCAGCGAACTGTTGTCCTTGCCCGAAAGCGATTTCACCAGTTGCAGGCCGTTGATGAAGGCGGTCGCGGCCTTGGCAATTTCCGGATCCATCGATCCGAAATCCGGCATCCCGCCTTGAAGCAGGCTGTCGAGGGACGGCACCGAAGAGACACTGAAGCCATTGCCGATCGCCAGGTCCTTGAGCGCGCCGACATCGCTGCCGCGGTCCCCGGTGACTGCCTGCAGGGTCTTCTCGACCGTGGTGAGAATGTCCTTGTTGGTGTCCAGGATTTTTGCTGCCTTGTCGGCAGTGTCCTTGGCGACCGCGTAGTTGGTCTTGTCGATCACCGGGATGTCTGCCCTTGCGGAACTGACGGTGAGTGCGACGGTGGCGAGCAGGACCAAAGCATGTTTCATGGTGTTCTCCTTTTCACTGCTGGATGAGACTTCATTGCGGGGTGAGAAGCAGGCCAGGCTTTACGT
This sequence comes from Mesorhizobium qingshengii, assembly GCF_900103325.1. Classification (GTDB taxonomy): domain Bacteria; phylum Pseudomonadota; class Alphaproteobacteria; order Rhizobiales; family Rhizobiaceae; genus Mesorhizobium; species Mesorhizobium qingshengii. The sequence continues at coordinate 17,203 of NZ_FMXM01000017.1, forward strand.
CGAGACTTTGCACGCAGCCTTGCGTCTGCGTGCTCCACACCAGGCCTGTGCTGTCGTCACAAAAGCCGGCTGTAGGCGGGTCATTGTCTTGATCGCCTTTGGTGTAACGTCCCGAGCGGCTTGCGCCGGACATTTCGCTGAGCGTCAGCGCGTTGCTGGAATTGACCAGGTCGGCAACGCTCGCGCCAAGCTGGATCACGCGGTTCAACATCTCGATGTTGGCATTGCGGGCGCCGGAATTCTGATCCCAGCTGTCCTGGATCGTGCCGGTTGCCTGTGTGCCGAATTGCTGAAACCAGGAAGCGACGCCGCCTGATCCATCGTCGATGGCGCTGGTCAGCCCCATGGCGTTCAGCGTCGCGGTGCGCATGCCCGTATAGGCTTCGCCGGTGCCGCCATAGTTCAGCGGTATCCCGGACTTGTCGGAGCCGCCAAACGCCGGCAGCCATCTTTGCGTGATGTTGGCGACATAGCCTCGTGTTTCGCGAAACGGCGGAATGCCACCGTAAGTTTCGACATTGCCGGCGCCAGAATTGTAGGCGGCAAGTGCCAGCGCGACGTTGCCGTGGAAGCGCTCCAGCTGCTGCTTGTAATAACGCGCCCCGCCGCGAAGATTTTGCTCGGTACTGTAGGGATTGACGCCAAGCTCAGCGGCGGTTGCAGGCATGAGCTGCGCCAGTCCGATCGCGCCAGCGCCGGATTTGGCGCAAGGGTTGAAGCGGCTCTCCTGATAGACGAGGGCCAGGAACTGGTTCTCGTCGACGCCCTCCTCGCGCGCGATGCGTCGAACCAGTCCGGCTATGGACGGATTGGCATTGGCCGCGGCGACAGGATCGTCCGTGCGCGCCGGCCGGTAGAGCGCGCACGTGACGCTCTGATTGTTGTTCAGGCGCTCCCGATCGACGCCTTCGATCGCCGTGACCTTGCCGTTGCCCTCCTTACGTTTCTGCAACACGGTACCATCGATGGTCGGGATGTCGGCGGCGGCGGGCGAGGCAAGCAGCACCAGCAGCAGCGGGAAAGGCCGGATCATGTCGAGATCCCTCCGCCACAGAATTCCGGAAGCCATTTGGCCGGATCATCGCCAAGGCGGGCACGCAACGCCGCGCAGGCCTCGACAGTCTCCTTGCGTCCGGACAGGACTTTCAGCACGTCGGGCATTGTCGAAAGATCGAGGCGGGCAATGACGGAGTCGTTGCCATGCTTGATCAGGAAGGTCCGCCGCTCCGGCGGCGTGTTCCTGATGAACGCGAACTCCTTGGCGGTCAGGCCAAAGCGCCTGACATAGCTCTCCTCGTCGGCGCGCGGGTTGGGGAAATGCAGATTGGTCGACGACTGCTCGATCAGCGTGTTCGATTGCGGCGCCCTGGCGATGTCGGCGGCCGACTGGGTGCCGAAGCCGACGACGCCGTTCAGCTTGCGGATCGTCTTCATCTTGTCGACGATGTAGTTGGAGAAGGTCGGGTCCTGAAGCAGCTTCCAGCCCTCATCCATGAAGATCAGGACGGGATCGCCGGTAAGCAGCTCATCGAGGCGATGGTAGAGATACATCAACGCCGGCGTCCGCACCTCGGCATTGTCCAGCACATGCGTCATGTCGAAGCCGAAGACGCGGCTCTTCGAGAACGACAACACATCGCTCGGCGCGTTGAACAGCCAGCCCTTCTCGCCTTCGAACCATGGCCGAAGACGCGACTGGAGGTCATTGGCATCGGAACGCGATCGCCCCATCAGCAGGCCGGACAGGTTGGCCAAAGTGCGCTGCTCGATCGGCTCCTGGCAGATCCGGCCGATTGCCTGTTCCAAAATGTCCTCTTCCTCCTGGGAGAAGCCTCGTCCATCGGTGGACTGGAGCATCACCTTGAGAAGGCGCTGCAGAAATTCGCGGTTTGCGGGAGTGTTCTCCATCTGAAGAGGATTGAAGCCGGTGCTGATGCCGGGCCGCAGGACCTCATAGGCGCCGCCCACCGCGCGGATGAAGATCTCGGCGCCGCGGTCCTTGTCGAAAAAGACCGCCCGCGGCTCTGGCGAAATCCGAAGCGCCTGGGCAAGCAGGAATGTCAGCACGACCGTCTTGCCCGATCCCGTGGGGCCGGTGACGAGAAAATGCCCGATGTCGCGCTGGTGGAAGTTGAACCAGTAGGGCGTCTGCGACGTCGTCTCGAGAATGCAGATCGGCAGACCCCAATGAGTGCCGGTCGCCCTTCCCGTCGCGAAATTGTGCATCGAGGAAAAACCGGCGAAGTTGGCGCTCGACAGCATCGACGAGCGGGCGATGTAGCTGTGGTTGCCCGGCAGCTGCGACCAGAACGAAGCCTCCATGTTGAGGTCTTCGCGCAGCCAGTTGATGTTCATGTCGGTGAGGCAGGCGCCGAGCTCCGATACCGACTTGTCGACGCCGCTCAGGTCGCGCGCCAGGCACAGCAGGCTCAGATGATGGTATCCGAAAACAGCCTCCTGGTTGACGAGGCTGTTGAAGGCAAAATCGATGTCGGTCTCGACCGTGCTGCCGGCTTCGTCGGAGGCCTGGATCTGCCGCTGCAGCCTTGCAATGCGCTCCTGTGCGATCGGCTTGTCGGCGATCGTGAACGACTGGGTCAGGATGAATTCGTGGTTGAGATGGAGCAGTCCATCCAGCATTCCCGGCCCCGAGAATGGCGGATATTCCTTTATCGACAGGATCGCCCCGAAGCGGCTGTCGGCCAGGGTGGGTGCCTGCGCCTGCAGCGTCCGCTTGGAAAAATGCAGGCGTGATGTGCCGACAAAATTGCGAATGGCCATGCGCGGCAGGCGCATGGCCCGCGATGTCCCGCAGGTCAAAAGCGTGTTGAAGAACGCGCAGGGCTCGGAATAGGGCTCGCCGTCGCGGTAGACGATGCCAAGGACACGAGCCCCATATCTTTGCAGCTCGCGCGTGACGTTGCCTGTCACTTCCTCAAGCTCGCCGATGCGCTCACGGCGCCGCTGCGCCTGCGTCTCCCGATCCGACGACCAGTCGAACAGCCTGGCGACGGATTCAGCGGCCCCCAATGCGCCTCGCATCCGGGCACGCACCACCGTCAGGTAGAGGCCGTTGGTGAACATGCGCCGTTGCTTGAGGCCGGCCATGTAGCGCGTGTTGAGCATGTCGCAGAACGGATCCGAGAACGAGCCGCCAATCGAAGGGCTGACCTCTTTGCGAATGATGGTCGACCAGAGCGAATAGCGGCTCGAACCAAGCGCGCGGATCATCGTGTTCTGCACGCTGGCGCGCATGTTGAGCTCGGCCTGGTCCTCGGTCTGGAAAAACAGGCCATCGAGCTTGATCACGGAGACCAGGGCCCCGCTCTCCAGACCGATCACGCTGTTTGCCAGGTGGCGCATGTAGGGCACGTGCGTTGCCATTGGTCTTTCGCGGCGGCGCTCGCGTCCAAAGCCCAGTTCTTCCATGACGACGTTCAACATGGTCAGGACCCGTAGGAGTTGGTTTGCCAAAAGGCTTTGTTGGGTGTGCGCGGCGTACGGCGGCCGGCGACCTGGGCAAGGTCGAGAATGCGAACATCGCTGCTGCACAGCGCAAACAGGGTGAGATAGGTCACCGGGGCGATCGCAATCGCCCAGAAGCTTGCGGTCACCAGGAACGCGATCAGCGTGATGCCGACGATGATGTAGAACGCGTTGAGCGGGATGCCCCACATCATCGGCGGCCGTGTGAGGCCGATGACCAGTGGCGTCAGTTGCGGCTTGTCGTTGGAAAGCGCGTCCATCGTTCACTTTCCTACGGCCGAGATCATCTGGTCGACGATGGCCGGCGCGCCGAACACCAGCCCGATGCCGATCACCACGGCACCTGCCGTGAACCAGGACAGGCGGCCGGCAAAAGCCAGGAAGCCGAGGCCGATAACAGCAATGATGGCGAGCAGCCGTCCGAAGGGACCGGTTATGAAATCGACGATCATCTGCACCGCGGTCTCGAGCGGAGCAAACGCGCCTGACGTCTGGGCAAGCGCCGGACCGGCAATCGCGCTCAACGATAGCGCCAGGATCAAGACCGGGACGATGGTTCGTGTCGTTGCCGTCGGCATTGAGGTCAGGAAGGTTCGGTTCATGTCTGGCTCCGCTAGAATTGCATGACGCCACCGACCCATTGGCGGTGTCTGGTTGAGGGGATCGTTCCGGTGCTTGAAGTCGTGTCGTCGGCCGAGGCCGAATTGACGGCAGCGTCGATGGCGGTAGCCTCTGGATCGGCGCTTCGCAGAGCAGACTGCCGCTTGAGCACCTCGGCCACGAAGTTCACGGTTTCCGGGAAAGGCGGAATGCCGCCATACTCTCGCACCCGCGCCTCGCCGGCGTTGTAGGCGGCGGCAACGATCAGCGGATTGCGATAGGTCGCAAACAGGTCGCCCAGAAATCTGACGCCACCGTCGATGTTGTCGGCGGGATCACATACGTCCTTCACACCGAGCCGGCCGGCTGTTGCCGGCATCAACTGCATGGGACCACGTGCGCCCTTGGGGGAATTGCGAACCCTGTCGAGACTGCTCTCGACGGTCGCGACCGCCAGTGCGAAATCCGGATCGACATCGTATTTCCGGGCCGCTGCCGCAACGAGCCGGGCGGTGTCCGCAGCGCTGAGAGGCGAGGCGTCACACGATCCCGCGCCGAGGTTCTGGTTCGGAACAGGAGATATGTCAAAATGACTATATTCTCCGCGCGGCGCCGAGGCCTTAGTTTCTGAAGGCCTCGGCTTGACGGAAGTTCGGGCGTCGGCGCTCGTTCGGCGAAGCTGACCATCCTGCCCGAGCACATAGTCCTTGGCCTCAATTCCCCAGCGAGCATCGAAGATGGCGTCAACCGCGTCATCGGCCACTTGAGAGGAGCCAGTGAAGAGCACTTTTTGCGAGAATTCCGTTTCTGGCCGGACGTCTCCGGCCGTGGCGGATGAGTTGGCCCACGCCGTAACCAGGACGGCGGTCGTCAGGCCGAGAAACAGGCGCCGGTTCGCTATTCTGAACAAGGTGTCAGTCATCCGAAGCCCTTGGTCGGTCGAGTCGAAAGATGGTGGGAATCGATAAGCGACTCAAAAAACAATGTCAATTCAGTATTGTTTTTTGTTGCGAGGCGATTTTGAAATTGGCACAGTGCACTCGAAGAATCGGATGCACGAGAGGAGCGTTCAGATGAATGGCAGGGTTGTCGCCGGCCTCGTTGCTGGCTTTGCGTCGGTGATGCCGGCGAATGCCGCGGGACCCATTGACGAGGCCTACGTCAGATCCCTGGCGGCGCCGGGGAAAACGGTGCTGGTCATGGAATATTACGATGGCCAGGGTGCCATCGCCGATCGCAAGGGCTTTGCCTCGGCCAAGGGGTTCGAGGCCGTCTCGCCAACAGACTTCCGGGTCGACGGGAAGCTGACGGTCCATCTCTATGGCATCGAGCCGTGTGACGGTGACCTGGTCAACCGGCGCGAGAACTTCTCGGGCACATGCACCGACTATGCCAGGCGCGGGCTGGAGACGATGCTGAAGTCGCCGAAAGTGATCTTCTGCCGGGCCTTCGTCAGCGAGACCAACGCTCCGGTCCAGGATGCCACCTGCTACGGCTACTACAATTTCCCCGGCAGCCTCGACACGGTCGACATGTTGGAGGAGCAACTGGTGTCGATTGGCACCCACCGCATCGCAAAAAAGCCAGATGGGACGCCGGCACGCAAGGATCTCGCGGAAGCAGAAAAGATTGGCCGCGGCGGGTTCGGCATGTGGGCGGATCCAAGGATCAAAGGGCAATGAGGACCATCGCTCTTATGCTTGCCTCTGCCATCTCCACGGGGGCCGCCAGCGCCGCACCGTCCGGTTATCTTGATGGGCGGCCTGCAGGTTATGTGACAGTGATCGACGGCCGCACGTTGTGGTTTCCTGGCTCGGCTCAGAAGGTTCGTCTAGCAGGCATCGACTCATGCGAACTGCTGCAATGGGCATTTGACCCAAAACGCCATGGCAACAGTCTAATTCTGAAGCCGGTACCCTGCGGGCCGCTGTCGAAAGCCTGGCTGAAGCGGCTGATCGGCGGCAGCCGGGTCGTTTGCCGCATTTCATCCTACTCCACCGACGGCGCTCTGGCCGGCAGGTGCACCGCGGGTGGTCGCGATCTCGCGGTCGACATGCTGCGTGTTGGCTGGGCGCGGGTCAAGGGTCCCTCCCGCGCCAGCTCGGAGTATTTGAGATGGCAGCGTTATGCGATGTCGGCACGCTATGGGATGTGGGCGACATACGTGATTGACCCGGACGAATGGCGCGCCAAGGCGGTCGAGAGGACGCTCGCGCGAAAGCCGATTGCCGATTTCAATCTGCTCTCCGAGCGCGCGCATGAAATCTCGCCACCATTTCTTGATGCCAGAAGGCGCCCTCCCCGTTCCGATCGGTAGATGCCTTGGGTGTTGGCAGCGCGGTCAGATCTTTTCTCGGACACCCTGACGAGTTGGCGGCAGTGTGCAGTTCAGTGTGGATTAATCCTCTCGATGACTTAGGCCAGAGGGTATTGGCCCGCGACGCTACAATTAATGATCGCTCGAAACTTGATTTCGCGTCCCGTGCTCTAAAGTACGGTAATCGCACCTTGTGTTGCGATCTAATCGGCGCGCTCACAAGATCGAACGATGCGACTTTTGACTTCGAAGGTTTATCGGTAGATAACGGAAATTTCAATGTTCTGAATTTACGCGAACGCAATATTGCAAATTTACGAATCGAACAGAGTTATTTAGGTGAATTGGTTCTCCCAGCTCGAGACAATAAAAAAGTCGAAATCGTAAAGTGCATAACACCGCGGGTAATAGGTATTAGCTCACCGGCTGGAATACCGTACTGGATTCGCGACCTTGAGGCAGAGGCGTTCGACTCCGTGGCAAGCGTATCGAGAATTAGAAATATTGGGCTTAAGCCTGCTCACGAGGTCCTAGCTACCATCGTTCGCAAAACGTTTTTCCAGAAAGGCAGCGGACGTAAAGAAGAAGCCTTGCTTCGCGGGCTGGGCAGCCCGGCAGCCCGGAATATGTCGCGCAAGATCCTAAATCTCCTTGAGCGTGAAGACCTACTGACTTCGTTCAAAGGTGATGAGGGCATGGTGTATGCGCCTGTGCGCTCTAATACAAAGAGAATGCAGACCCTTCTGGACGAATTGCAAGGCAGTCACGATCCCATATGGGTTCAGGTTGGAGAGCTATAGGCGGGGTAACATTACGGTATGCCCTGAGGTGACGTCACATGATGGGGCGACGGCCATGTAACGTCTGGGTTGACATTGGCTATTTGTGACGGTGTAGCCTCAGGCCTAAACCTTGAGGCGACACCGCATGAGCCGCATAGGGTAGGCGAACTCGCCATCGCATGACGCCGCCAACGCAACAAATGCAGTTGCAGGGCTCGGGGGCGCACTCTAACCAGGAGTTCGTATTATGGGCGAAGGGGGAAGAGATGCCGCTGACGGAACAGGGTGTCGTTGACGCGATTGAGACGTGGCTGACGGCCAGCGGTTACTCGGAGGTGAAGGCCATAAAGGCGGGAGCGCGGGGATACGATGTCGTAGCGAGGCGTGAAGACACCGGTGAACGTTGGCTAATTGAAGCAAAGGGCGGCGCGTATTCAGGAGCCGATACCTCGAACGACGCTTGGTCAAGAACCGGTGCAGCGTTTTTAATGACTGCCGGATGGCGCTTTCAGAAAGACATTCCGGGCGAGCGCTTTGCCATTGGCATCCCATCGTCTCGCTGGTTTGACATACACCTTGGCCGGATATCGCCAGCGCTGGAGTACCTCGGCATTTCAGTATTTCAGGTAAGCGACGACGGAAGGGTGACCTTTACCGAAAACTGTCCCCGAACAGAGTAGGCGGCCGCCGCCGCTGCTCCACAGTAGGGACCAACTTCCTATCGTCCCCGGTGGGGCAGCGTCGTCAAGGCGGCAGGTTTAGTTGCAGAGATCAACCGGCTCCGGAGTTCTCGCAATGGCCCTTCCCACCAAAGCTGCCATCCGGTCTTTGCCTTTCGAGGTCAAGCTCACATTGGCATTTGGCTAGGACCGCCTGACGCGCCCACTGCACCACGCCGCGCGACACGCTAGGAGGAAGCGCAATGGGTACGATGCACTTTGACGCCGAAGCCAAAGCCAAAGCCGAACTGCACTCGGAAGCGGTGAAGCTGATCACCCGATACGAGAGCCCGCTTGAGATCGAGAAAGCGCTAATGGCCTACAATTGCGAGATGGAGTCCCAGATACTCGCCATAGCCCACCGGCATCCAGGGATAGTTTCCATCGGCTACGACGATACGCCGCCTGTCGGGGGGGTGACGCCGTGGACATCTGCGGCTATTGCGGGCAACGAACAGGTCCAAGGCGGCAGCCACCGTCACACCTTGGCCTTCCGCCAACCGGCCCACCATGCTTCCCACTGCGAGCAGAACCAGCGTTCCCCTCGCGCCGGGTTTACGCGCGTGGCCGAGTAATACTCTTGGCCCGGCATGTGATAGATATGTTCGCCGCGCTCGTTGATGTTCCCCTTGATGTCACAGCCCACCTCGCGCACGGTGAGGTTGCTCGATGATGAACCGGAGGAATGGACGCGGGGAAGTGGGTGTTGGGTGTCCATCGCGAAGTACGCAATGGACGTTGCCCCAAGCAGCGCGAGAGAGGTTGCGAAGCGGGCGCGGAGAAGCGAACGCCACCAAGAAGGCCTTCGCCTTCTAACCCGTGGCTGAACAGAATTGCCCATTGCCATCACCCCCGAGGGGAGAATGCTTCTGCAACGCCCAAGAGTCTAGAGGAAGCCCCGCTGGTCTATCGCAAGCCAGCTCTTTCGATATTTCTTGCACTCCTTTGGTTCGATGGTGTGGAGAGCGAACGGCGTTCCGCCCTACATGCATCAACGATGAGAAACTTCGCGTGACCAATCTTGCAAAACTGCTTCGCAAATATCACGAAGACGAGCTGTTCCGGCGTCTTGCTATTGGTTCGCCAACTTGGTCAGAAATGATCGCAGAGGCAATCATGAAGGATCGATCAGGCGACGAATATCGTATGGCTGTTCACAACGCGGCCTCGATTGATCTTGTCGCAGAGAACGGCAATCACGTTCAGGTCAAAACTGTGGGTACTGTTGGTTCATTCGCCGGAATTCGGCGCGGCCGCGATACTGCGGTCGAAATCATGGTGATCACGACTTTTAGCGTGGCACCACGCTATTTCCTCCTGTCAATGGACGAGTTTAAGCAAATCGCCCGCACCTATAGCTATCCAGAGCGCAATCACTTTTCGTGGGAGATAAGCGGATCTCGCATCAAAAATGGTGCGCTCGACGCGTTTGAGATCACACCTTGAAGATTTCGAGGTGGCTGGAGACAGGCATCAGATCAACAGGCTGGCGATCGACCTTAGGCCCCAACCTGCCGCCGTGCTTGAATGGGTGCGTGAAGGCGACACGTTGGTTGTGACCAAGCTGGACCGGCTAGCACGCTCCGTTGCTGACCTCGTTTCGATCATAGCGGCCTTGAAGGTAAAGGGGGCAGGCCTTCGCATTCTTGCAATGAACCTCGACACCGCCACTCCCACCGGAAAGCTGATGTTGAACCTGCTGGGCTCAATCGCAGAGTTCGAACGGGAGCTAATGCTTGAGAGGCAACGCGAGGGAATCGCAAAGGCGAAGGCCGAGGGCAAGTATGCGGGAAGGCAGCCCACAGCTCGCGCAAAGGCAAAGGAGGTGTTGATGATGCGGGCAGAGGGGAAATCTGTTACTGACACGATGCCGGCGCTGGGCATCAGCAGTGCAAGTGTTTTCCGGATACTGGCAGAGCACGCTGAGGCCACCCGCGCAAGTTAGTGCGGCTGGAATCGGGGGGTCGAAATGCAGTTAACAACCAGGTTGGTCATCGCGTCGGCGTTGTGCGGAGTTTTGCTTTTCGTCTCCGGTGCGGAGGCCAGCGTCAAAGTCATTCGCAAGGACATTCTTTACGGTGTCAGAGGCCCGTCTAAGAAGGAAATCAGTAGACAAATTTCTCAACGCGGGGGAGCAAAGATAACCATTAGCTTCAGTCGCAAAATCGATTACGCGCTCAAAGGTCCATCCACCTGCTACGTACGGGAGGCACGCCATACGCTGTATTTAGTCTCAACCTATCCTCGCTTGGAGGGTGAGGCGTCTCCGAAACTGCGTAAGCGTTGGAATGCCCTAGTTTCTGCCGGGAAGGCCAGCGACAAGACAATTGCGCAATGGGCGGTGCAAGTGGCCACAGACTCGGACGCCTTAACGGCGAGATTGTCGATGAAGAACGACCCAAGTTGCGGTCGGCTTAAAAGCTTCGTCACGCAGCGAATACACTCCATGGAGCAGAGATTCGAGGCGGCAAAACAAAGACACGTTAGCGAGCAAAATGGCCCTAATGGCGCTGTCGGCAAGGCAACCGCCGAATTGTACAAAGAGCCGTAAACGTGCAACCTTTACAACATCACCACGTCGCAAGAAGCCGTCCGCCAAGCCGACGCGCGTCAAACCGAGATGCGTCGCAATGGCGCCTCCGTGCGACAATCCTGGCTGAACTACTTACATTGGATGGCCGGTTACCCCCAATCTCCAAATTGATCAGGCCAACCCTGCCGAGTGCACCATACGTTGCTGGCGGCCAGGAATTCTTATTGCCCGTGGAATTGGTACCTGTGCCTCTCTTGCTATCTTGAGGATCGCCTTGTTCGCCGTCGCGGATGCCGATCGCGGTTTCGCAGGGCAAGCCCTACCTGGCGGCGAGATCGGTGATATCGGACGACCTTGTCGCGCCGATGGTTGCCAGGCGAGAGCACATTCGAAATCCAGCATTCGAGCTTTTTCGCCTGCTGTTGCGTCTTCAGTCCATGGGCTACGAAACTCATATCCTGCCGAACGAGGAGAGCGGTGCCAGACGCGCGCCGACTGGCAGAAATATGCACTCATGCTAATGTAAGCGAAGCATGAATGGAGGAGTGCAAAAGGATTACGCGGAGGACATATGCGCAGGTCTGCCAGGATTCTCATCCCTGCCTTGGCCGTCGTTTCGACTGAGGCCATCGCTCACGAGTGGTATACGGGGAAGACAGACCCCGTCACAGGCTTCAACTGCTGCGCAGGGTCAGACTGCGCACCGATCCCGGACTCTGAAGTCAAGGAAATGCCGGGCGGCTATATCTATCTCCCCACCGGCGAGTTCATCCCACATCTTCGCGTACAGCACAGCCATGATTGGCAGTTCCACCGTTGCATCTATCAATCGGAATTTTTCAACCTGGATCAGGGAAGTTTCAGAAAAGGCGACACCCGCTGTTTCTTTGCGCCGCATACCGAGATCGGCGCTGCCTTTTAAGTCCTAGTTGGAGAGAAAGAACGCCGGCGCATCAGGATGCAGGCGCCCGGAGGGCTCAGTCCGCTGATCGATAGGCTCGGGCCGGATCATGGCTCCATGCATCAGGATCTCGTCGGGCTGTTCGGGTGCTCGAAATGCAAGGCAGCGGGACGCGACCGTCGCCCGGTCGTGGCAGGAGGGGTGCCCCTTCCTCGGCGGAAGATCGGACGACACCCCGATCGGCACCGCGTCCTCCGCCAGAGGCGCGGGCTCTCAACTGTCCAGGGTAGGAGAATGCCCGATAAGCCGGTGACGACCTACGTCGTGAGCGTGTTTGAGAAGCCGCACTGGCGCACGATGCTGACCACGAAGGACAAGGACAAAGCCTTGGCAATGGCAAAGGAGATCGGGGATAAGGTGCGGGTCGAGACGATCACGCCGAAGCCGAAGAGACGCTAGCGGAACTGCAGCCAGGCGCCCATGTCGGCTGACTGGCAGCCCTCAGCCACCGCGTCAGCGCTTCCAGAAATCGCGGTGCGGGGCGAGGAGTTCGTCCTCGATCTCGGGGACGGGACCAACGACCTCGATCTTCTTCTGGCCCGAGTCGAGTACGGTGCGCGACGGGAGGCTCATCGTCGGATTCTCGGCGTGGTCGCCAGTCAGCGCGAGAAGCTTGGCCTCCTCGAAGCCGTAGACCAGCCGGCCGATATTCGCCCAGTAGAGCGTTCCGGTGCACATCGCACAGGGCTCGCCGGTTGAGACCAGCGTGCATTGCCAGAGGAACTCCGGCTCGTAGGCTGCGGCAGCGCGGCGGGCGAGCTCGGTCTCGGCATGGCGCACGGTGTCAAGATTACCCTGCCGCATCAGCACGCGATCATCCGGCCCGACCAGCACCGCACCGAACGGATGGTGTCCATGCGCCGCCGCCTCGCGTGCTACTTCACTGGCGGCGCGGAGGTGGGCGAGCATCTGGTCGCGGGTCATCGGCAAAATCCTATCACGTCGGCAGCCATCCGATCTTGAGCCGAGATTGCGGCCGAGCGGGGGCTTCGTCAATCGATAGCTAATATACATGGACGGCGCGGACTGTTCCGCCGCAAGTTCTGGCGTGACTTCGACAGCCTCATCGGCCTCAGATCGCGCGGCCGACCTTGAGGCCCTCAAGGACGGCCTCCTCGGCCGTACGTGGGGTCAGGGCGTCGCCAATGACGTGCACCTCGCCGGCGAAGCCTTCCAGTTCCGCTTCCAGGTCAGCGACCCGGTCATGTCCCTGCGACAGGACAAGCGTGTCGATGCCCTCGAACAGGATCGGTTCGCCCGACGCGCAATGCTCCATGTAGATGGTGGTGCCATCGCTGCCGTAAAGCCGCGCATAGGGTTCGATTTTGACGCCAAGCCGGTGCAGGTTGCCGACCATCGTGTCGCGGACATAGCCGTGGATGGTCTCGCCCGCGAACAGACCCTCCACGCACAGCGTGACGGTGCAGCCGTCGCGGGCGAGCTTTTCGGCGAGGCCGAGGCCGACCCAATCCCCCCGCCAGTCGGCGATCAGCACATTGGCGCCGACATTGGCCTGCCCGGCCAGCACCTGCCAGACATCGACGACGTGCGTGCCCTCACCGCCCTCGATGACGGGCCGATGCGGCTTGCCGCCAGTCGCGATCACGACGACAGTTGCGCCTTGCGCCTCCACCAGCGCGCGCGTCACCGGCGCGTTGCGTTTCACCGCCACGCCAGCAAGTTCCATTTCGCGTGCCAGATTGGTGATGATCCCACCAAATTCCGCCCGCCCCGGCAGCAGCTGAGCCAGCCGGGCCTGTCCACCGAGCTGGGCTTGCGCCTCATGCAAGGTGACCTCGTGTCCGCGTGCGGCCAGAACCGCCGCGGCCTTCATTCCCGCCGGTCCTCCGCCGGCCACGATGATGCGCTTGGGCCGGTCCGTCGGTGTCTTGATGCCCAGCGTCAGCTCGCGCCCGGTTTCGGGGTGCTGGATGCAGGAAATCGGATAGCCCTTGTGGAAATGGCCGATGCAGGCCTGGTTGCAGGCGATGCAGGCGCGAATGTCGTCGACCAGGCCCTTGGCCGCCTTGGCCGGCATTTCGGGGTCGCAGATCATCGCGCGCGTCATGCCGCACATGTCCGCCTGACCCGAGGCAAGCACCTGCTCGGCCGTCTGCGGCTGGTTGATCCGCCCGGCCACGAAGACAGGCTTGTCGACGAGTTGCTTCAGGGCTGCCGAAAAGGGTGCCGAATAGGCGTGGGCGAAAAACATCGGGGGCACGATATGGATGGCCCCTTTCAGCGACGCCGACGTTCCCGCAACAACGTTGAAGTAGTCGATCACGCCATCGCCATCGAGCATTTTGCAGAACGTCAAGACGTCGCCCGTCTCGATGGTCTGACTGTCGTGCTCCTCGCCTGTGATGCGCAGCCCGACGACGAAATCTCCGGATGTCTTGGCCCGGATGCCAGCCGCGATCTCGCGCAGGAAGCGCAGGCGGTTTTCCAAGCTGCCGCCATAGAGGTCTTCGCGTCGATTGACATTGGGGTTGAGAAACTGCGCCGGCAGATAGCCGTGGCTGGCGACGATCTCGCATCCATCGAAGCCCGCCTGCATCAGTCGTGCCGCTGCGTCGCCATAGCCAGAGACGATCTCACCGATCATTCCCAGCGACAGCGGAACCGGCATCACGTGGAAACGCGAATTCGGCACGGCCGAGGGCGCATAGGCGACAGGAGCGGTCCCGTCCTGCGTCTCCATGATCTCGCGCCCCGGATGGAAGAGCTGGCCGCAGATCCTTGCACCGTGACGGTGCACGGCGTCGGCCAGCGCACGATAGCCGGGAATCGCATCGTCCGAGGTCGCCATCAGAACATGGGAGGTGTAGCGCGCGGTCTCGTGCACGCCCGAGACCTGGACAACGATCAGCCCGGCGCCACCCTTCGCGCGCGCCTCCTGATAGGCGATCAGCCGGTCGGTGACATGTCCGTCATGGGCCATGACCGTGTCATGGCCTGTCGACAGGATGCGGTTCCTGACTTCCATGCCGCCGATCCGGAGCGGCGAGAAGAGATGCGGAAACAGGGTCACGGCGCCTCGCGACTGGTGGTGCGGGATTTCCAGTCGACCGGACTGAGGGCGTAGAACACCTTTGCCCCGTCGCCTTCATAGCGCAGTGGCGTGCCCTCCGGGAGCCAGATTACGTCACCGGGACCCGCCTCGATGACCCTGTTCTCGCTGCCGCCGAGCCATAGGCGAAACGTCCCTTCGAGCACGACGATCAGTTCATCGTAAAGAACGGTCCATTCGATCGAGCAGTTGTCGAAGGTGGCGATGCCCCCGCCCATGCTCGACGACAGCTCAGGTCCGACAAGCCGCGCTATCGTGGCCTTGCCGGGAGGGCCGCCATAGGGGTCGAACTGCATTTCGCGGGACGGGAAGTGCCTTGCGCCTGACATGCTGATCCTCTCAATTGGTTCACGTTTTGGCTTCAAGGCCGTCAAGCACCCGATACCACTGGCTGAGCGTGAATACAGCCAGCTTGCGAAACGCGTGAAGCGGGATCGGATGCGCTGCCGTCACGGGGAAGGGAATCTCTTCCGGCCGCGCGCCAGACGCGAGCCGCGCCAGAAGCCTGCCCATGACCGTGCAGGCTGCGACACCTCGACCGTTGCAGCCGAGCGCGGCATAGACATCGGGTGCCAGCATATGCAGATGCGGCATCGTATCCTTGGTGATGGCGACCTTGCCGCTCCAAACGAATTCCAGCGGTGTTCCCGCCGCCTGCGGGAAAATGCGCGCAATCGCCGCTTCCAGCGTCCTTGCGTCCTCAAATCGCGGAGCCTCGTCCACCGGAGAGCGTCCGCCCATGACAAGCCGGCCTTCATGATCAAGCCGGAAATAAAGAAGGAGGCGCCTGGTGTCGGCCACACCCTGCCCGCCGGGCAGGATCGTGTCGCGGATGGATGCAGCGAGAGGCCGCGTTGCGGCCTGGAAACTGGCGACGGGGATCACGGTCTGGCGCAGGCCCGGCCACAGCGTGTCGGTGTAGGCATTCGTCGCCAGGATGACCTTGGTCGCCCGCACGCGGCCACCGGGTGTCTTGACCTCCCAGCTGTCACCGTCGCGCCGCAGCGCCTGCACGGGGGATCGCGGGTATAGTTCCGCGCCTTCCTGGATAGCCGCTTTCGCGAGCCCTCGAGCATAGGAGAGAGGCTGCAGGACCCCGCCGCGCGGATCAAGCCAACCGCCATGATAGGCGTCTTCGCGGGACCCGACCAACGCCGACATCTCGGCCTGATCAAGCAGCCTGGCATCCACGCCTTGCGCGGCCCATTGACGGCAGCGCGGAGCGACCATTTCCTCGAAGGCCTTCTTGCCGTGGGCTCCCTGGATCCACCCGCTGCGTTGCGCATTGCAGTCGATGCCGTAGCGGTCGATCAGCGAGAAGACGAGGTCGGCGCTGCGTCCGAATTCTTGCGTGACCCGCGATCCCAGGTGCTCCCCCAAGGCCTTGGTCATCTTTTCTGGATCGTGCTTGAGGCCGGCGATGATCTGTCCGCCGTTGCGGCCGGATGCACCCCAGCCGGGTTCCGACGCTTCGAGGACGACGACTTTTGTTCCGGCCCGCGCAAGATGCAGGGCCGCGCTGAGGCCCGTATAACCCGCCCCGACAACGGCAATATCGGCAGTGCAGTCGTGATCGAGGGGCGCGTGCCCTGAGGCGGGGGACGCGGTGGCGGCCCACAGACTGGCCGGCAGGGGCTGAACCATCGTATTCGCTTTTCGGTTTGATCCTTGGGAAAAGAGGTCTCCCGCACCGGAACGCGGGAGACCGCTGCTCGGCTTACTGCAGCATCAACTGGTTCCACTGTTCCTCGTATTGCTGCATGTATTTGCGAGCATCCCTCTCATTGATGATCAGCATGTCCTTCAGGTTGTCCGGGGCCATCACCAGGACCTTCAGGGTTTCGGCGTCGGCCGTCGAAGTGACTGAGCCGAGCACGGGGCCATAGGTCTTGAGTTCCAAGAGCTTGGCCTGCTGCTCGGGCGCGAGGCTGAAATTGATCAGTTCATGCGCGAGGTCGACATGAGGCGATCCCTTGGGGATCACGAACCAGTTGGCCCAAGCGATGCCGTCCTTGAAGGTAAATCCGACTGGCGCACCCTCCTTTGATGCTGCAAGGACGCGACCGCTCCACGCCGACGAGAGAGCGAGTTCTCCCGAGGACAGGAGTTGCGGCGGCTGTGCTCCGGCTCCCCACCAGACCGTGACGTGGGGCTTGATTTCCTTGATCTTGGCAAGCGCCTTCTCGGCCTTCTCCGCCGTCAGCGGATAAACCTCCTCGCGCTTCAGGCCGGCGGCGAGCAAGGCCGCCTCGTAGTTGTAGTAGAAGTACTTGTAGAGACCGCGTGGCCCGGGGAAGCGCTTGACGTCCCAGAAGTCGGCCCAGTTTTGCGGCCCGCCGTCCGGAAATGCGGTCGTCGACCATGCCATGACGGTGGCGCCCGTCGACGTTGCGATTCCACTCGGTGCGACCCAGCCCTTTTCAAGGTTGGCGGCATTCGGGATCTTGGCGAGATCGAGTTTCTCCAGAAAGCCTTCCTCTTCACCCTGCCAGACCGAGCGGCCGCCGACGTCGACAAGATCCCATTCGACCGCGCCGGCCTCGACCATGGCCTTGATCTTGGCCGTTTCGGTCGGGGAGGTGTTGACGATCTCCACGCCCTTCAGCGCCGCGAAGGGATCCGTGAAGGCCGATTTCTCGGCGTCGGAAAGAGCTCCTCCCCAGGACGTGAAGGTGAAAGGTCTGTTCTGGCCAAGCGCCATGCGCGGAAACCCGCCCAGGCCTGCCAGCATCGTGCCCGCCGTGGCGGACAAGAGAAATGTGCGTCTATCCATTGTGTTGTTCCTCCTTTTTCTAGTTTTCCGAAACCACGAGCGCGTGGTCCGGCTTCCACGACAACGTCACTTTCGTGCCGGTTCGAAGCGATCGATCTGTTATCTGGCGCGCTGTGACGATCTGGCCGCTTTCCAGGGCCAGCCCGTACTGGCTCAGCTCGCCGAGATAGACGGTTTCGACGATCTCGGCCGGGATGCCGTCGCCGGTTTCGTCGAAAAGCAGGTGCTCGGGGCGCACCAGCAATCGGGCCGGTTTTCCGGCTTCCACACCTGGCCCTGCCGAAGCCACGATGGTGCGGCGAAAGGATTCGACATCCGCGGTGGCCCTTCCCCCGGTCACGGCGGTGACCTTCGCCGCAAGCAGGTTCGATTCACCGATGAAGCCGGCGACGAACGCGTTCGCGGGACGGTCATAGATGTCGTCGACCGAGCCAAGCTGCTGGATGCGGCCCTGGTCCATCACGGCGATCCGGTCGGACAGGACGAGTGCTTCTTCCTGGTCGTGCGTGACGTAGATCGTCGTGCGGCCAAGCGTCTGGTGCAGCCGACGCAATTCCAGCTGGACGGTACGACGCAACTGCTTGTCCAGGGCGCTCAGCGGTTCGTCCATCAGCAGCACGTCGGGCTCGATGACGAGAGCCCTGGCGAGCGCGACCCGCTGCTGCTGGCCGCCGGACATTTTCTGGATCGGTCTGTCGGCGAATTCCTCGAGCCGCATGAGCGAGAGAACCTCGGACACGCGGCGTCTGCATTCGTCCTTGGAAACACCTCGGACGGCAAGGCCGTAGCCGATGTTCTCTCCAACCGTCATGTGTGGAAACAATGCATAGTTCTGGAAGACCATGCCGATGTTGCGCTGCCGCGCCGGTAGGTGCGTGACATCGCGCGTGCCAATCTCGATCCTGCCTGTCGTCGGCTCGACATAGCCGGCGATCAGGTTCAGCAAGGTCGTCTTGCCCGAGCCCGAGGGACCGAGCAGCGTGAGGAACTCCCCAGCGACCACGTCGAGATCCGTCGGCGTCAGGGCGGTGAACGAACCATAGCGCCTCGAAAGGCTCTCTAGCCGAAGCGGTAATCCTGTCCTCGTCATCGTGTCGGCGTCTCCCTGCCGCCGCCGGCAAGCTGCGCGGCGGCGAACAGCACAAGTGCTAGAACGATCATCACGGTTGCCGCCACGGCGATCACCGGAGTGAACTCTAACCGGATCGACTCCCAAATCTTCACGGGCAGCGTCTTGTTCGAGTAGCCGGCGAGGAAGACCGCCACGACCACCTCGTCGAAGGAGGTGATGAATGAAAAAATGGCGCCGCCCACGATGGCCGGGCGTGATGTTTGGCAAGGTGATCGTGCGGAACACCGTCCACGGGCTGCCGCCCAGGCCCGATGCGGCCCTCAGCCAGTTCTCATCGACGGCGCGCAAGGCGATGCCGACATTGATCACCACAAAAAGGGAGTGCCAGGATCATGTGACCAAGGCTCATCCCCAGAATCGTGCCGCTCAGTCCGACATCGAGGGCGACACCACGACCGGCACGATCATGCGCTGCGATAGAGGGCGACCGCGGTCAGTGGCGCCCGAAGACTTGCCGCTGTTTCGGGGGCTACTCACATCCCGGCGAACCGACATGCTCCGAAATGCCGTGGTGCACAGCGTTCCCTCGGGCATCGTTTTGTTCGAACAAGGCGACGTGCCTAACTTCCAACTGATCGTACTGGCTGGATCCGCGCAATTATATGGACGATCCACCGAAGGTCATGAAGTCTTGATCGAAGCTGTTCGCGCCCCGGATCTGGTCATCCCTGCGGCTGTCCTGACCGGTGCGCCTTATCTCATGCAGGCGCGTGTGCCGGAGCCTTCGCGGTTTCTGTTGATTCATGCGGCAGCGTTTCGCGCGGCCGTCGACGCGGACCCATTGTTGGCGCATGCCGTCATCGGCAGCCTAGCGCAGCAATTTCGGCGCATGGTCCGTCAAATCAAGAACCTCAAGTTGAGAACCGCGACCCAGCGTGTCGGATGTTACCTCTTGGCCCTGTCACAGAGGCAGCGCACTCCAGACAAAGCAGTCCTACCGTTTGAGAAGATGCTGATCGCCTCCGAACTTGGTATGACTCGAGAATCCTTTTCGCGTGCGTTGTCGAGCCTGAGCAACTCGGGCATTCGAGTCGATGGCCAGATGGTCGTGATTCATGACGCTCCCCGGCTGGCCGCCGAATGCGGGTTTGACCCCGTTACCGACGGGCCTGAGACCGATGACTTCGTGGTCTGATTGACCGAAGTCGCGGCGATCCTTGATGTTGGTTGATCCAAGTCAACGCTAGTCCGTCACTCCTGCCGTCACCTCAACCAGTTGAGGAAGGAGAACAGGTGTGCCAACGGACAGCTCGACGATCACTATCTTGGTGTTGGATGTCTTTGTCTTCCTTGCTGTGCTGGCGTACGCCTCGTTCGAATCGCGTCATAAGTTACGCAAACAGCGCCGTGCGCTGATCAAAACGTATTTGGACGAGAAACCTCGCCAGAATTCCGTCAAGCCGAAAGCCTGAAGCGCTAAACATGAGAATTCAGGGGAACCTTGAGGATGGGCCCACCTCCACAAATTGGCGTCCGCAGCATCGATGCTTGATCAAGCTATCTGGACGTTTAGGACGTCGTTAAGCGATTACTCCATTGCTGGCGCTTGGAGGTTTATCCGCCGCGTATTGATCGGCCCGCGATGCCGAAGGGGATAGCACGAGACCTGAAATGGGCCTTGCCGATGAGCGCCATCAGACACCCTCACGGCTCCAGCGGCTGAAGCGGCGAAAGACTCTGTTCCAATCGCCGAAGATATCGGGCCGATCGCGCCGGGGGAATCCCGTGCGCAAGATCCACAGAGCGTCGAAATCCCTGCCCGACACGTACGATTCGGACTTGAGAAAATGGCCATGTTCATCAAGCCAAATGTCCTGAACTCAACCGCGCCGCATGTACTCAGGCTTCTCGAGGGGAGGATGCTGCCGGCAGCTTGCTGATCTGCTTTAGGATTTTGGCGGTACTGCGCAGTGAGAGCCCGACATAGGTCTGGCTGTCCACCTATGTGCTTCCGTTACTTCGAGGGCAATTGGCAGACAAACAGCCACTGAGGAATGCGAGACATCCGGTGCACGCCGAAAGACGCTGCGGTTTGGCATACTCCGGCAAGAAGGCATGTTCACGCTCTTTGTTCCAGCGCAAAGACTTCGCGCCTTTTCTGGGCGATTGATGGTCCAACGGTTGGCACTGGTTCGTCTCACAACGATGCGTTGCGGCGAATGAGTCCACTCTGAGTTTCAAAGCCGTTGTGTCCAAAATGCATGGAGCTTCGTCATGAACACCCAATTCCGAGGTGCAGAACTATGGGAACGCACTGTCGGTGACATAGCGGCCACGCTGCCCGGCGCCACCGCTGTGTTCCGCAAATTCAAGATCGATTTCTGCTGCAACGGCGATCTCACCCTTGATGGCGCGGCGCACCGGCGTGGAGTCGATCCCGACGAGCTTGAGCGCGCGTTGGAGGCGCTTGGTACCGGCGCCGGGGACACAGCCGCGCCAGCTGCGATGGACAGCGATGAACTGATCGGCCACATCGAAGCCTGCTACCACGAGGCGCACCGCCGCGCTCTGCCCGAGCTCATCGCCCTGTCGCGTAAGGTTGAGGCGGTGCATCGCGAGCATCCGAAGGTGCCGGCCGGCCTTTCCGATGCGTTACGGCAGATGCAGAGCGAACTGGAGCAGCACATGGCCAAGGAAGAAGCTATTCTGTTTCCGGCAATGCGGCAGTGGGCCAAAGGCAAGTTCGATATCCCGATTTCGGAACTGCGGCACGAGCACGATGACCAGGGCACCTTGCTTCGGCTCCTCGAAAGCCTCACCGACGACTTCGTCACGCCCGACGGAGCCTGCCGCTCCTGGCAGGCGCTGTACGTCGGCACGGCCCAGCTTGCCGAGGACCTGATGGAGCACATCCACTTGGAGAACAACATCCTATTCCCGCGGTTCGCGGCAACGGAAAGCCGTGCCTAGCCGCCCAACGTTGATGGCGACTGCAGCTATGTGAATCGCTTGGCGAATCTTCGACTGATGGGCTTGGCGCTGGACGCGGTAGTCGCCGCGCTGCCACTGTTGCTGTTAACGCTAACTCGCCTACCGGTCTGGGTTTTAGGAGCACGGAAAGACTCTATTGGCATAGGCACAATCAGTGGTGAGCCCTACGTTGCGATGCTCGTTGCTGCTGGAGGAAAGGCTTTTTCACTCACCCTGCAGCCTTATGACATCTCAAAACTTGGGAAGGCCTTAAAGAGCCGAGCGGAGCGAGCTGTAGGACTAGGCCTCTCGACGAACGGGCGAGGTCATTCCAGACTTCTGCAAAACTCGGCGGGCTATCCGCCGGTGCGATGCAATTGGCGCGGTAGGACAGCTTGCCCAAAGTCGATCATCGAGCGCCGTATCACATTTGCTCAGACGCGCGCGGCGATTGCCGTAGAAGAAGCTCAATCGATATTCGCCCTCGTGCTCGCCAATCCCGCGTTCACAGAGGGAGGTAATCTCCTGTGTTCTCAGCAGCGAGTGCACCGCCGTCGGATCGAGACGTAGCGTTGACGACACCGCCGTCGTTGACCAGGACAGCGTAGACAAGCCCCAAGTCAACGATGTTGTAACCGAGTTCCGGATCGATCACGAGGCGAAGCGCCTCCTTGACCTTCTCGTCGTCCGGCCGCGATTCTGCTCCAACGGTCATGTCACGACCCCTGCCACATCGCCGCCCACGCAAAGTCCGCGGGCGGCTTGTTGCGTTGCGATACCTGTCTCACGCTGCCTTCGAGAGGCGCCCGATCTCGGCGCGCCAGACCGGCCCCCTCTCGAGATAGGTCCAGGAGAATTGGTGCGGATGTTCTGCCTCCAGCTGGCAATAGAGTGGCTTGGGCGTGATCGTTGACGAGGATGAACTTCCCGCCGGGCGCAAGCTGATCGACAAGTTCGAAGATCTTCTGGTGCCTCTGCATCGGCACCAGGCTGCGGACATCTATTTCGTTCGTTTCTGCTTCTGTCGTAAGTGCCATTGAATCGTTCCTTCGATTTCAGTGAGGAGCGGCGGATCCAATCCCGCCCCGGGCCGCCGCCGTGGTGAGGCAACTTGCGCTGCACCGATCGGCACGGGAAAGAGGCCCCAGTCACGACCGACGATATCCTGATCATCACGCCCTACAACGCACATGTCTTCGAAATCCAACAGCACCTGCCCAGCGCCAGAGTCGGCACGGTCGACAAGTTTCAGGGACAGGAGGCGCCGATTGCGATTTATTCGATGGCGACTTCAACTCATGCACACGCTCCGCGAGGCATGGAGTTTCTTTACAGCCTGAATCGCTTCAACGTTGCAACGTCACGGGCCAAATGCCTGTCGATTCTCGTGGCTTCACTCCAGGTGTTCGAAGCGGAATGCAGGACGCCACGACAGATACAGCTTGCCAATGCGTCCTGCCGATATCTTGAGATGTCCTCGATGATCCAGTTGCCGACAAATTAGAACGGTTGCAGCGTCGATGCCTTTCGATCAGAATGCAGCTCAAGTCTGCAACCGGGCATTCTGCGTTTTCTAGGCCCAAGCGACCGCGCAACGAAATCGTCGCGTCGATGCAATAGCTCTCACTACGATGAGCTGAAACCTTCGAAATAGTGGTGACCATCGCAATACTGCATTTTGTCAACAACCTATCGATGCCCATCTACTTCCCGGCTTCGAAAGCTACCGCCTTTTCCGGCGCCCAGGACGCACTGATGCAATGGACAGTCTGCATTCCCTGAAGAACCCGGCGTTCGAGCAGAATTCGGCGAGGCCGGCAAGATCGCTGCCACGCTCTAGCCAATCGCGGCATTCGCTCTGGAAAGAGCATCCCAGGCACGCGTTTCGCGCATCCGCTATCGCCTTTCCGCCGCATTTGCGGGCCGCCACGAGCCGATCGACTTCAATCCGCTCCATGACGAGGTCCATGAACTCGAATTGCCGCCAGACTCTCTCAGCCTGCGACCACTGTCGTTGCCCAGACTGCATGACGATCTCCCTCTGCCAGAGCGACCACTTGTCCCTTAAACTCTATCCAGCAAGGTCCCGCGGCTCAATGTGTCGCGTCGCCGCGCCCGCGAGGGTCGGCGCCGAGCGTCTTTCGCGCCTGTCTTTTATGTGGAGCAAACTTCTCCCACGTAGGTCCGGCTGCGGTTAAGGTGTCCCAGACTGGTTCTGCTAACCCAGAGCGAACTGAAGGTTTAATGCTGGAGAGGGGAATGCGCCCGACTGCAGGGTTGTCCAGCCCGACGCCAGCTCCGACTAGCGGGTTCTTGGCCTCGAGATCGTACATCGACAGCCAGATGCTGCGGCCGACGGGCATCGTGTAGCCGGCGGCTCCCCGGGCGGCGTAGGCGCGGTCGAAGCGGTCCGGCATTTCGTCGCCCTCGACGAAGTGGACCTGCGCGAAGCGAGGCGCATCCTTCTCGTCGACCGTGACAACGACGACCATGTCGGCGCCTTCGAGCGTGCATTCGCGAAAAGGCGGGGTTCTGATCGTTGGAGTTTTCCGTGGTCATCGTGCTGCACTGACCGGAGGGATGGAGTCAGTCCTCGGTCGGCAGCTCGGCCAGTACCTCTCCGGGACCGTCGTCCTCGTATGACTCTTGGAGATGTTGTTGTGAACGTTGACATCAATCCACCTTCATCCGAGGCGGGATGTCGTGCAAAATACGGCAAGTCGTCTTCCAGGGTGCAATAAAGTTAGGTGAAATATCGTTAAACGTTCGAAATATTCCATTCGTATATTGACCAGGGTCCGCCAGCCCACCTGGCACACGCTTTACGGTCGTCGCAGCTCGGGTTACCCGATAGAAACGACTGCGTTCGCCCAGCGAAGGGCTCGTGTGCTGCTTGGCTCAGGCCCGCCCGTTGCTGCCCAGCTTCGAGAAAACCGTACACCAGAAACGATAGTCGCTTTGGCGACCGTCGAAGTGGGCAGTCAACGCGCACCACGCGGTGGCAGTCGCCGCGTCAGATCCATAAAGCTCCACTGCTGCGTCGACCGCAGCCGCTGGATCAGACAGCTCCCAGAGCCTCAAATCGTCATTGGAATGACTGGAGCAAGTTTTTGGCATGCCAAGACCTCCCGCGGGTGGTCCAGCGAGGGCAGCTTTGCGCTGCAGGCCGGACGTTGGGAACCCACGTGGAGGTGAGCCACGATCCGCGGGCGTGACGCCCAGGATGTCTGTCGTGTCGTCCCTGGCCTTCTGCAGCTTCGCGGGCGGCTGTGAGACAGCCGCAGAAAGCTTGCGCAGGCAAATTATTGCAGAGTGCTGTCGTCAAGACAACCGGTGTCCATCAAGGGAGGGCGGGCGGGGTCGCGTCGCAGCGCGCGGAACCGAATCTGGCGTTCGCAGCTTTAGGCTTCAATGAAGGACGGCTTAGGGCACATTCAATGTTCAATGACAAAGAAACACGAGTCCTAGAAGCGGGGCTGTTCGCCGCTGTGCCACTCTCAATCCTGATCGTGGTGGGGATGGTCAGCTTTACCTTCGGCTGGTTTGGATGAGCACTCGCAGATTCGAAGGGAGCGCGCTGACGGGCGTGGGGCAGGAAACCTTCCTTACGAATCCGTAAGTCGTCGGTCAGCGCAAAGCCAGCTAACCATCTTTGTCGGCGGCGAACGGCACTTTGCTGCCCGGTGGGCCTCCACCTGCCGAAACCAATGGCCCGCTGCCTGCTTAGTCTGCCCGGCAGCGGGCTGTCGGCTTGTATTCGTGCGCGAGGGATTAGGAACAGGGATGGCAATGCGGGTTTTGTTCATCGCCATTGCGGTCCTTTTTTTCGCCGGCCTCGCACTGTGGCTGACCGCCGAGTTGATCAACTCAAGCTATCCCAGCGTCGCTCATTGAACCCGTGGCGTCCTTGGAACCATTGCAGCGCTAGCGCAGAGCCCAGCGGGGCTCGGAGATCGGCGGGATTGTTCATGAGCACGGGAATGTCGGCCAGCGAATAGTTGAACAGAGAGTCCGCGCTGCCGATCGCTTCGAGATCGGCGACCTCGCGGCCAGGCGTCGCCGACGGCTTCATAGGCTTCTCAAGGTCGAACGGGGAGGCGTTCCCGCCAATGGAGAAGGAGCGCCATGTGCACGCCTCAAGAAGCACGTCCTGCTCGGTGAGCGTCGAGACTTGACTCTGCACCAGGACATGGCCACGAGACGGTCGCCGAGGCCTACGTCTTCGACCAACTGCTCGAAGAGTCCGATGCAGGGATCATCGGGCGACACACCCGGCAAAGCTTAGCTCGGCGCGTTCGCCGTTCCAGCTTCGCGGGCCGAAGGTTGCGGCTGACGTCTAGGGGAACGGCATGCGCATGGCGATGATGGGAGCGGGCGGGGTCGGCGGCTGTATCGGAGCCATCTCGCTCAGGCAGGGGGCGACGTAAGCTTAATTGCTCGCGGGGCGCACCTTGCGACAATGCTCCAGACAGGCCTGCGAATTCAGAGCGACCTCGGCAGCGTCGTTGTTTCACCTGTGTCCGCAAGCGCGGCGGCTGATATCGGTCCCGTTGACGTAGTTATCTTCGCAGTCAAGCTCTGCGACAGCGAGGAGGCCGCCGCCCTCTCTCACCGCTCATAGCCGGAACACGCGTCGTTACGCTGCAAAACGGCGTCGACAGCATCGAAACTCTCCGCGGCCATCTTCAAGGCGACCGCGTGATCGGCGGCGCCACCTGCCTCACCGTGCGCCTTCGCCACGTTGCCCGCGACGGCGCTCCATCGTGACCTCAGCAAGGATGGACAGGGCGATCTCTTCGGGCGTGATGGCGCCCAGATCGATTCCGGCCGGCGCCTTGACACTGTCCAGGGCAGACGCTTCGACCTGTTCCGAAAGCAGCTTTTCGCGCAGCGATGCCATCTTGCGGCGGCTGCCGACGAAAGCCCGATAGTCGGCCTCGACCCCGAGCGCCGCCTTCAGCGCCGCCTCGTCGCCTTTGCCCTGCGTGGACACGACGATGAAACGCCGCGCATCGTGAAGGCCTTCGAGCAGGAAGCCGTCGACCAGAACATCGGCGTCGGGCGTCGCCGTCATGTCGCCGGCCGGCACGGCGACCGTGACATGGTAGCCCAGCGGCCGCGCCAATTCGGCGAGCGCCATCGCAACTGGACTGGCGCCGAAGATGACCAGCGAGGGATGCGGCAGCACCGGCTCGACGAAGATGTCCATAGTGCCCTGGCTCGGGCACATGTTCTTGGCGAATTTCACGCCCAGGCGACTTTCGCCGGGCTTGACGCCGAGTTCGGCCAGAAGGTTCTCAGGCTGGATCGACACCAGCCGCGACTCGCCGTCCGCGAGCGACTCACGCGCCGCCTTCAGCACCGCGCCCTTGGCACAACCGCCACCGATCCAGCCTGCGGCGATGGTGCCGTCCGGGCGAATCACCGCCTTGGCGCCGGCCTTGGCCGCCGTTACGGAAACCGTTCGCACCACGGTCGCCAGAACGAAAGCCTCCTCGGCGGCCTTGAGCCTGGAGACGAGATCCATCACATCGACATGGGCGGTCATGGCCAAGCCCTCCGTCAGAGGTTCGCGAGATAGGGTTCGAGGTCGGCGAGGCTCTTCAGCGTATGCGCAGGTGCGTAGAGATCGATGTGCGGCATGGCCGCCTTGATGCCGGCGGCCTCGGGCGAGTAGCCCTCCCAGCCCATCATCGGGTTCAGCCAGACGATGCGCCGGCAGCGCTTTTCGAGCTGCGCCATCTCGCGACCGAGCAGGGTTGCGTCGCCGGTCTCGTAGCCGTCGGAAACGATCATCACGCAGGTGCGCGAATGGATGGTGCGCGCCGCATGCCAGCGATTGAAATTTGCCAGGCACTCGCCGATCCTTGTGCCGCCGCCCGCCCCTTGCGCCATCATCGACAGCCGGTCGAGCGCGCGCTGCGCGTCGCGCTCCTTCATCGCGTCGGAGACATACACAAGCCGTGTGTGGAACAGGAAG
This sequence comes from Mesorhizobium qingshengii, assembly GCF_900103325.1. Classification (GTDB taxonomy): domain Bacteria; phylum Pseudomonadota; class Alphaproteobacteria; order Rhizobiales; family Rhizobiaceae; genus Mesorhizobium; species Mesorhizobium qingshengii. Next base: position 44,466 of record NZ_FMXM01000017.1, read on the forward strand.
GCCTCAGCCTCGCGGAACTCGTCGAGCACCCCATGGATGAAGCGCAGGAACACAGCCGTGTACATGCTCATCGAGCCCGACGCGTCGAGCAGCATGACCAGCCGCAGCGGCTTTTGCTTACGGCGGCGCTTGACCAGGCTGACCGGCACGCCGCCATGGCTGATGTTACGGTGGATGGTGCGCCTGAGATCGAGCTGGTAGCCGCGACGGCGGGCAAGGTCACGGCGCGTTAGTTTCGTGCGCATCGCCCGCGCCAGCCGTGCGGCCACGGCATGCGCCTCCTCCATCTGCGCGGGATCGGCGATCTTGCGGAAATCCGTCTCGGCGAGATCTTCCGCCCGTGAGGCGCCTTCCTTGCGGCCCGTGCCTTGACCATAACCATCGCCAGCGTCGTCGACGGGGAGTTGGTCGAGCGTCCCCTGCCCGTCCGCTCCGGCGGTGTTGTCCCGTAGGTTCTTGACCGAGGGATTGTTCTGCGGCGCGGCAGATCCGCTCACCAGCGAGCGCGAGCGCACCCGCTTGCCGAGCCAGAAAGCATCGAACAGCCCGTCGAAAATCTCCCAGTCGGCCTTGCGCGCCGAAAACAGGTGCTTGAAGGCCGAGCGCAGCAGGTCGGGCTTTTGTGCATAGCCGGCGGCCATCAGCGCGGCCGCGTCCTGGCCCTCGCGCAAGCCGACGGCAAAGGCGTTGTCGCGCAGGGTGCGCAGGAAGGCGGCCAGCTTAGACGAGACGAATTTCGAGACTTCGTCGAGTTCCTCATAGCCCGGAGGTGTACCGCAGCAGCTCATGCGACCCTCCCCAGCAGACGTTGTGTAACTTCCGGCTTGAACCTGGCCTTGTCCTCGCGCGTCTTCAAGAGGCACATCAGCGTCTCGTGCACGGCCTCGGGCGCCTCGCGCAGGTCGCGCACGTCGAGCCCGACCAAGGCTGCCGCCCAGTCCAGCGTCTCGGCGACGCCCGGCACCTTGCGCAATTCCTCCTTGCGGATCTTTTCGACCATGCGGGCGATCTGCAGCGATAGCGAAGCGCCGGCGGCCGGCAAATGCGCGGTGATGATGCGCGCCTCGCGATCGACATCGGGATAATCGACATAGTGGTAGAGACAGCGCCGCCGCAGCGCGTCGGACAGTTCGCGCGTGCCGTTGGAGGTCAGCACGACATGCGGGATGCTTACCGCCGTGATCGTGCCGAGTTCGGGGATCGACACCTGCCAGTCGGACAGGAGTTCGAGCAGGAAGGCCTCGAACTCCTCGTCGGCGCGGTCGACCTCGTCGATCAGGAGCACGGGCGGCCTCTCACGGCGGATGGCCGCCAGCAGCGGCCGTTCGAGCAGGTATTTTTCCGAGAATATCTGATCCTCGATGTCGGCCATGCGCACGCCGCCCGCCTCCACCTTGTGCGCCTCGATCGCCAGCAGCTGACGCTGGTAGTTCCACTCGTAGAGGGCGGCCGCCTGGTCGAGACCCTCATAGCATTGCAGGCGGATCAGTTCGGTTGAATGCACGCTGGCGAGCGCCTTGGCGACCTCGGTCTTGCCGACGCCCGCCTCGCCCTCCAGCAGCAGCGGGCGCTTCAGCAGCTGCATCAGCGAGACCGCGGTAGCGAGTTCGCCATCGGCGATATAGCCGGCCTCGGCGAGCCGCGCGGCGATCTGGTCACGGGACAGGGTCATGAGGACCCTACCCCACCGCTCCCAGCCGTTTCGCCGCTTGCCAGTTGCGCCAGAAATCATGCGGCATCTGGATGTGCGTCGAACCGAGGAAGGAGAAGGCGTCGTTGACGGCGTTCGAGAAGGCCGGCACGCCGCCGACATTCGGGCTTTCGCCGACGCCCTTGGCTCCGATCGGGTGATGCGGCGACGGGGTGACGGTGAAGTCGGTCTCCCAATGCGGCGTCTCGACCGCGGTTGGCATGAAGAAGTCCATGAACGAGCCGGTCACTACATTGCCGGTTTCGTCGTAGCGGATCTCCTGCCCCATCGCGATGGCGAAGGCCTCGGTCAGCCCGCCATGCACCTGGCCCTCGATGATCATCGGGTTGATGCGGGTGCCGCAATCGTCCAGCGCATAGAAGCGCCGCACCTTGTAGACGCCGGTGTCGACGTCGATGTCCATGACGCAGATATAGGCACCGAACGGATAGGTCATGTTGGGCGGGTCGTAATAGCTCACCGCTTCCAGCCCCGGCTCCATGCCCGGCGGCACCGAATTGTAGGCCGCCCAGCAGATGTCCTTCATCGACATCGTCTTTTCCGGCAGGCCCTTCACCCGGAAACCATCGATGTCCCATTCGAGATCGTCCTCGTGGACTTCCAGCCGGTAGGCGGCGATCATCTGCGCCTTGGCCTTGATCTTGCGCGCCGCCATGGCGATGGCCGCACCGGCTACCGGCGTCGAGCGAGACCCGTAGGTGCCCAGCCCATAGGGCGCCGTGTCGGTGTTGCCCTCCTCGACCTTGATGTTGTCAGCGGGAAGGCCGATCTCGGTGGCGATGATCTGCGCCCAAGTCGTCTCATGGCCCTGGCCGGTGCTCTTGGAGCCGACGCGGGCAATGCCGGCGCCAGTCGGATGCAACCGGATCTCGCAGCTGTCGAACATTGCGATCCCCAATATATCGCAATTCTTCGACGGGCCGGCGCCGACGATCTCGGTGAAGAAGGAGACGCCGAGCCCCATGATGTCGCGTGTTTCGCCGCGCCTGAAGGCTTCGCGTTTCGCCGCCTGCTCCTTGCGAAGGTCGGCGTATTTGACCGTCTCCATCATCATCTTCATGGCGGTGTGATAGTCGCCGGAATCATACTCCCAGCCGAGCGCCGAATGGTATGGAAACTGCTCAGCCTTGATGAAGTTCTTCAACCTCAGTTCGGCCGGGTCCATGCCGAGCTTCTGCGCGAGGATGTCCATGCCGCGCTCGATGCAATAGGCCGCTTCCGTCACCCTAAACGAGCAGCGATAGGCGACGCCGCCTGGCGCCTTGTTGGTGTAGATGCCATCGACCGACAGATGCGCGGTCGGGAAATCATACGAGCCGGTGACAATGTTGAAGAAGCCGGCCGGCCATTTCGACGGGTCGGCGCAAGCGTCGAAGGCGCCGTGATCTGCCAGCACATGAACGCGCAGGCCGGTGACCCTGCCTTCCTTGGTCGCCGCGATTTCCGTCGTCATGTGATAGTCGCGGGCAAACGAGGTCGCGGTCAGGTTCTCGATGCGGTCCTCGACCCATTTGACCGGCTTGCCGGTGACGATCGAGGCCACCGCCGCGCAGATATAACCGGGATAGGCGCCGACCTTGTTGCCGAAGCCGCCACCGACATCGGGCGAGATGACATGGATCTTCTGCTCCGGCAGGCTGGCGATCAGCGCCACCACGGTGCGGATGACATGCGGCGCCTGGAACGTTCCCCATATGGTCAGGTCGCCGTTGATCTTGTCGAAGGACGCCACGCACTGGCAGGTTTCTAGCGGAGACGGATGCGTGCGGTGATAGGAGATCAGTTCCTTGATCGTCACATCAGCCTTGCGGAAGGCGGCGTCGGTCAGGTCCTTGTCGCCCACCGTCCATTCGAAGATGTGGTTGTGGTGCTTGCGCGGCCCATGCGCGCCGCTGGTCTTGCCGACGAGATCCTCGCGCAGCACCGGCGCATCCTTGTCCATCGCCTTGAACGGATCGATGACCACAGGCAGCGCCTCGTATTCGACCTCGACGGCGTTGATGCCGTCATCGGCGGCGTAGCGATCGGTGGCGACGACGAAGGCGACTTCCTGGTTTTGGAATAGCACCTTGCCGTCGGCCAGCACCATCTGCACGTCGCCGGCCAGCGTCGGCATCCAGGAGAGGTTGACGGTCTTCAGCGTCTCGGCGGTGATCACCGCCAGCACGCCCGGCACCTTCAGCGCCTTTTCCGAATTGATTGAAATGACCCGTGCATGCGCATGCGGCGAGCGGACGAAATCGCCATGCAGCATGCCCGGCAGCTTCAGGTCGTCGACATAATTGCCCTTGCCCTGCGTGAAGCGCGCATCCTCGACACGCTTCCTCTTGCAGCCCATGCCTTCGAGTTTTGCTTCGCGCTGTTCGCGCGTCGGGGCCATGTCGTTCATTCGGCGGCCTCCTTGAATTCGGTGCCGTTGATCTTGGCCGCGGCGTACTGGATCGCCTTGACGATATTCTGGTAGCCGGTGCAGCGGCAGATGTTGCCTGAGATCCCCATGCGGATTTCTTCCTCGCTGGGTGAAGCATTCTCCTGCAGCAACCTTTGTGCCCGCAGGATCATGCCCGGCGTGCAGAAGCCGCATTGCAGACCGTGCATCATGCGAAAGCCTTCCTGCAGCGCCGACAGCGTGCCATCGGCATTGGCAACGCCCTCGATCGTCATGATCTCGCAGCCCTGCGCCTGCACTGCGAACATGGTGCAACTCTTCACCGACATGCCGTCGATATCGATGGTGCAGGCGCCGCAGTGCGTCGTCTCGCAGCCGATATGGGTGCCGGTCAGTTGCAGGTTTTCGCGGATGAAATGCACCAGCAAGGTGCGCGGCTCGACGAGGCCTTCGACCTCGGCGCCGTTGACCTTCATGGTGATATGGGTCTTGGCCATTTTCGCTCCTCCTCAGCCGGCACGCGCGGCGGCGCGCTTCAAGGCACGCATCACCATGATGCCGCCGACGCTCTTGCGGTATTCAATCGGGCCGCGCCCATCCGCCGCCGGCGACATGATTTCTTCCGCGGCCGCCGCCGCCTTTTTCAGGGTTGCCTCGTCGAGGCCGGTGCCGATCACGATCTTGGCCGCCTCCTCGGCAAGCAGCGGCGTCTCGGATAGATTGGTGAGCCCGATCGCGCAGGTCGCCACCTTGCCGCCGGACATCGTCAGCACGACGGCGGCAGCCGCCGTTGCATAGTCGCCGACCTTGCGCTTCAGCTTCTCATAGGCGTAGCCATGGCCCGACGCGGGCGCCGGAATTACGATGGCGGTCAGGATCTCGCCGGGCTCCAGCGAGGTAAAATAGGCGCCCTGATAAAAATCTCGCGCCACCACCGAGCGCGTACCGCCCGGCCCTTGCAGCGTGTAGCTGGCGCCAAGCGTCATCATCAGCGCCGGCATGTCGTTGCCGGGGTCGCCATTGGCCACATTGCCGCCGACCGTGCCACGGTAGCGCACCTGCGGGTCGGCGATTACCAGCGCGGTCTCATGCAGAATCGGCAGCGACTTCGAGATCATTTCTGACGCCAACAGATCGTGCTGCGTCGTCATGGCGCCGATGACTATGGTGCTGCCATCGCGGCGCACGCCCTTGATCCCGGCAATGCCGTGCAGGTCGACCAGATGTTCCGGCGTCGCCAGTCGCAATTTCATCATAGGGATCAGGCTGTGGCCGCCCGCCAGCGGCCGGGCTTCGTCGCCGAGCGACACCAGCAGCTTGACCGCATCGGCGACGCTCGACGGCCTGTGATAGCTGAACGGACCCGGGATCATCATCTCCTCCATTCGCCCTTCGTCGCCAACTTCCCTGTGGGCAAATCTCGCATTGGGCGAGGACGTTGCCGCAGGCTGCGGCGCGTTGGGTGCACGCGCAATGAGGCGCCCTTTCGGACGTCACGAGGGGCGGAAATTCACACGAAACGCGGTTTTATGCGCACGAACTGCGTCAATATTCGCGACCTGTCGGCGGGTGCGCCTTGCGCCCGGCAAGGCCGAGCCGGGCCTTGAGTTCCGCGATCTTGACGCGGCTCACCGGCACCCGGTGTGGCGCCGGACCGTCGAGTTCGACAACAGCGCCGTCGCCTTCCTTGCGTACCAGGCTGACATGCGGAATTGCGACGATATGGCTGCGATGCACCCGCAGGAATAGATCGGGGTCGAGCTGCGTTTCCGCCTCCGAGATAGACCATGGCGACATGCGTTCGCGCGTGCCGTCATGAACCAGCGTATAGTGCGCATCGGCACGCACACCCCTTACATCGGCGACATCGATGAAGTGGATGCCGTCCGCGCCCTCGACCGGCATGCGCGACGCCGGAACCGGGCGCGGCTGGCCCAGCCCGCCAAGCGGTGCGGCGGCAACGCGCTGGCCTGGGCGGAGCGGGTGCCCGTTCGAGGTCGCAAAAGCGCCTGCAACCAGCATGTCGGTCGCCGACATCGGCAATTCGCCATCGTCCGCGGTGGCCATGTCCGGCGCCTCGCGCCGACGCGGCTCGGGGACGAGGAACAGCAGGAAGCCCGCCGCGAGCACGAAGCACAGCAGCGACACGACGAGCGCCAGCACTTGCGGTGACGCGACCAGCCCACCAGCAGCATGGGCAAGCTCGGGTGCCGAGCGAAAATGCATGCCGAACATCGCCGTATAGTGCATGCCCGACACCGCCAGCCCGAAGGCAACCGCGCTGAGCGCAAGTCGCCGGCCGACATGCCGCGCCAGGAAGATGCGCAGGCCGCCATAGGCGGCGCCGACGGCAATGAGGGCGGCCAGCACCACCATGGCATGCTCATGCTCGATGTTGAAGGAACCGGCGAGGCCGTGGATGCCGACATAATGCATCGAGACGATGCCGCCGCCCATCAAAAGTGCCGAGGCCGTGACGCGCCCGTCGGAAGGCTCGCCAACGCTGACGAAGAATAGCGACACGCCGACGACCAGCGCGCAGATCAGGAACGAGACGATTGTCGGCAGCACCAGGTAGGTGGCATCGGCGGGGATAGGCGCTGCCATGACGCCGATGAAATGCATGGTCCAGATGCCAACTGCCAGGAAGCCGGCAGCGCCAGCCAGCAGCAGACGGCGACGGGCGCCGGAAGCGCCGCGCACCCGGGCCGCTAGGCCGAAGCCGGTATAGCCACCCAGAACAGCAATCGCCACTGAGAGCGCCACCAGATATGGGTTGTGCCCAGCGAACATGTCGGTTCCGGCCCGCACTTTCCTCCCGGCGGGCGCCTCCCTGCGCGGAAGTCTATATGCGCGACGGTTAGCTTGACAATGACGGGGACGGAACGTGCCGGCTCTCCCACCGTGTCGTCGGCTGGGCGATGAAGGCAGAGATGACGGCGCAACTCACAGACGCCCTCATCATGGCGTTCTGGCGCAGAGGAAAGCCCGACAGGCTGCTGCATCACTCCGACCAGGGATCGCAATATACGAGCGAGCAGTTCCAGCGCCCGATGGCCGGCCAGGGCATCACCTGCTCGATGAGCCGGTCGGGGGCAACGTCTGGGACAATGCTGCGATTGGAGAGCTTCTTCTCGTCGCTCAAAACCGAGCGGGCGGCCCGCAAGGTCTAAAGGACGAGGGATGACGCGAGGGCGGACGTGTTCGATTATATCGAGCGCTTATACAACCTGGGCGAAGGCACTCGACACTGGGCGATCTGAGCCCCGTCGAGTTCGCGCAACAAGCCATGCTGGCTTGACCTTGTGTCCGAAAAACCGGCAGCAGGCCAGATCCATGTTCTCGATCACCAGACAGATTGAGGAAGACCCCATACAAATGGCACGCGACAAAGGCTTCGCCACTGACTTTCTTGGCTGAGGGACCCAGAAGGCCTATACCCCGCTGAATAGTAACCCATCCTTCAGTGGGCTTGCATAAGCTTGCGTTGCGAAGAGGCATGGGAAGCGAGCTGACTAGTCATGGCCCTTAAGGAGGACGCGCTGGAGGCCAGAGTCCTTCAGGATCAGCTTGCTGACCTGAGGGCCGGTCTCTTCGTGTCAATGCCGATAAGCGCTATCCTATCAGGCCTAATATTGACAGTGCATGCCCTTTCTGGCGGCGGCTTTGCCGCCGCGATCTGGTTCTTGGTCGTCAATGCCATAAACGCCGCCCGCCTTGCACTCGCCCGTTATCAGCTAAAACTTGGAGGGACGGGGCACCAGGACGATCTGATAGGGGTTTCGCAGCGGCTTCGCTGGTTTGCCATCCTTGCTCTTCTGGCAGGGATTGCCTGGTCCTTTGTTGCTGTCCTTACCGCTGGATACACGACACCTCAAGCACCGCTGCATCTGATTATTCTGGCGGGCATTTCAGCTGGTGCGGCTACATACGGCAGTTCATATGCCGCGACAGCGACCAACTTCATCACGCCGCCACTCCTCATCGCGGCGGGGTGTCTGTCGGCGAAAGGCAACTTTGAAGATTATATTCTGGCGTTCACGGTTCTGCTCTTCATGGGTGGCTTGGTTCGAGTTTCGTTCGTGGGGCAAGCACGCTTCCGCGAAGCAAGCCGCCTGAGACATGAGGCGGAGCGGCTTGCGGCGGAAATGGAGCGCAATTCCAGGGAGGATCACCTGACGGCGCTTCTCAACAGGCGGGGCCTCGAACACGCAATCGATCAGCTCGAGAACACAGACGGCCCCTTCGTTGCAATGCTGATTGATCTGGACGGTTTCAAATCCATCAACGATACCTACGGTCACAGGACCGGTGATGAACTGCTCGTCATGATCGCCCGCCGGATAGAGGAGGAAGCACCGGAAGGCTCAACGCTCGCCCGCATCGGCGGCGATGAATTCGTGCTGTTTTTTCCCTTACCGAGGAATTCACTTCCTCCCAGTCACCTCGCATCCAATATCATAGCCAAAGTTGCCCGCCCTTATCCTAAGGTCGCGTCCGTCCGGATCGGTGCATCTATAGGAATATACTTGGCTGAAAGGCCGAGACTGACGGAAATGTTGTTGCGGGCGGATGTCGCCCTTTACACCGCCAAGCGTCGTGGCAGGAACGAATTTTGCCTGTTCGATGCCGAACTCGACAGGGAACTGCAACGCCGCCAGTCCGTCGAACGCGACCTTCATTCGGCGATAGAGACGAGAAGCTTGGGCCCTTGGTTTCAGCCCATCGTAAGACTCGACACCGAGGCCGTGGTCGGTTTTGAAGCCTTGCTAAGGTGGTCCCATCCGATTCATGGTGCGATCTCTCCACCCGAAATCATGACAGCCGCGCGCGAAACCGGAATGCTTGAGCTGCTAACTCAAAGGGTATTCGCCGACTGTTGTGCTCTTATCGACGGCTTGGTGAAAGCTGACTGTCGTGATGTTCGTGTGGCGATGAATGTTTCACCGCGCGAATTGGAGGCCGGCGATATCGACGACATGGTTCTGAATGGTCTGGCGGCAAAAGACCTCCCTGCAACGATGTTCGAAATCGAGATTACCGAAGATGCCCCAGTGGACCCGGACAGAGTGGATGAAAAGCTCGGGCGGCTTTCACATGCCGGCATTTCCATCGCGCTCGATGACTTCGGCACCGGCTTTTCCACGTTGGCATGGCTCAAGGACAGCCGGATAAGCAAGGTGAAAATTGACCAGGGCTTCATTCGCGGCTTGGCCAAATCCCGGGAGGACCGGCTGCTTGTCAAGATGGTGGTCGATCTTGGTAGGACTCTCGGGATCGAGGTCATGGCCGAGGGCGTTGAAACAGAGGCAGATCGGCAAACTCTGTACAAGCTTGGCTGCAGAACCGCTCAGGGCTTCCTATTCTCCAAGGCGGTGCCTCTGAGCCAAGCGCTTGATTTGGCAGTAAAAGAGCAGGTTAAGGAGTTGTGAGGGCACCCGGCACCGCCGCAGCTGACCCCGCTTCTCAGCATCAAGACCGCGGCGAGCCCCGAGGCGCCGGGCCATTGATAAGGCCTCCGTCAGCAAATCTTTGGCTGTGCGGATTGACAAATTATGAAACTGTATTCATTTTCATAATTGAAAGAGACAAGCGCTGCTAAAAAGGCGCGCCAAACATGGGGAACTAACATGAAGTCACTGATCGCACTGTCGACGGTTGCAGGATTGACTCTCGCAGGCTCGGGAATTGCGAAGGCAGAGGATGCAGCGCTTTCTGGCAAAACAGTCTGTGTGAACAGATATGCGTCGGCGCCTGTCATTGATGACATTCTGAAAGGCATGGATGACGGCTTGAAGGCTTCGGGTGGTGAAAAGGTGGTTCAAAATATCCAGAACCCCGAGGCTGATGCCGCAACACAACAGACGATCGCGCAGCAATTTGCCAATGGTGGCTGCGATCTTATCGTGGTCATTGGCACCGCCGCCGCTCAATCCATACAGCAGGCGACCAAGACTGTGCCTGTGGTGTTTGTCGGCGTATCCACACCAGTCGAGGCGGGCATCGTTCAGTCCCTCGACAAGCCTGGCGGTAATATGACCGGCGTTTCGGATCCTCTTCCCGTTGAATCGGAAATCGACGGCATGTTGAGTATCGTGCCGACTATCGAGACCATTGGTCTTATCTACAAGGTTGGCGATCCCGCGGGCGATCCGCTGGCTGCGCGCGCTGTAGCGCACATCGAACGCAAGGGTTTGAAGCACGTTACGGCGGGTATTGCCAATGCCGGCGAAACCACCCAGGCGGCGCAGTCGCTTGTGGGGCGCGTTCAGGCGATCGAGTTCCCTTGCGACACGACAACGATCTCGGGCATGGCAGGAGCGCTGAAGGTCGCCAAGGACGCCAAACTTCCGGTGTTCGGCTGCACGACCGATGCAGTCAAGGGCGGCGCGATTCTGGCTGGCAGCTACAGTTACATCACTGTCGGGCAGAAGGCAGCCGACCTTGTCGTGGCGGTGCTGAAGGGCGCTGACCCCGCCACGACCCCGGTTGTCATTCCCCAGATTGCCGGCTTCGAGATCAACAAGACCGAAGCCGACGCCTTGGGGCTCAAGATCCCTGAGACTATGATGACCTCCGCAGTCAAGACCTACTGAGGCGGATGCTGATGCTGATCGATGTGCTCGTGATCGGAGCCCAGATTGGGCTCCTCTATGGACCGCTAGCGCTTGGCATCTACCTGGCGATCAACGTGCTCAGCTTGCCGGACTTGACGCTTGAAGGCTCGTTCGGCCTTGGCGGCGCGGCTGCCGCGAGCAGCCTTCTCATGGGCGTCGATCCAATCAGCTCCCTGCTGCTCGGCATGTGCGCCGGCGCGCTTGCCGGACTTGTGACGGCCCTGCTGCACGTGATCCTTCAGATGAACGTTCTCCTCGCGGGCATTCTGATGACCACGGCAGCGTGGTCCGTCAGCATCGCGGTGATGGGCACAGGCAATGTCTCTCTCGTCCGGGTGGATACGTTGTTCACCTGGGCCGAGAATTTGGGGCTCCGCAACCAGACCGCTTCGATCCTGGTGGCGGGCGGTGTGACCCTGATTTTCGCCACCTTCCTGGTCTGGCTTCTGCATACCGGATACGGCCTGGCGACACGGGCAAGTGGGTTGAACATACAGACCGCGCGAAGTCTCGGCATCCGCACCGAGATGCATCAGGTTCTTGGCCTCATGCTGGCCAACTCGCTGGCGGCCGCATCCGGGGCGTTGGTGGCGCAGAGTCAGGGGTTCATGGATGTCTCCATCCAGGGCGGCGTGATCGTGGTCGGCCTGGCAGCCTTGACGATCGGGACCAGCGTCATCCGTTCCGACAAAGTCGCTGTCGGGGTGACCTCCGTAATCGTCGGCGTGATCATCTATCGCTGCATCGTGGCGCTCAGCCTCAGAATGGGCATTCCGCCCAACTCCGTTCGATTGATCACCGCGCTTTTGGTGTTCGCCTTTATCGCGGCGCGCATCCACGGAAAGGGCACGCTCACGATTTCCGGCTTCGAAGGCTGGCGGGCCCGTCGGCGCAAACATGTGCAATTCTTGGAGAACGATCGTGTCACCACCCTTCTCTGAGCGACGCATTGGTGGCGCACCACCAGCGATTCGTCTTCGCAACGCGACGAAGCGCTTTGCCGGCCTTGGCAAAAAGGAAGTCTTCACCGCGCTGGATGATCTGACCCTTGATATCGCACGCGGCTCCTACGTTGCGCTGATCGGCTCCAACGGCGCTGGCAAGTCCACCTTGCTCTCCATCCTCATGGGGACATTGCTCCTCGATGAAGGGTCGCTCACCATTGACGACGAGGACATGAGCGAGAAGCCCTCGTGGCAGAGGGCTTCCAAGATTGCGCTCGTTCGCCAGAACCCCGAGCACAACGTGCTTTCCTCGCTCAGTATCGAGGAGAATTTCGCACTGGCCGTGATGGGACGGGAGCGTGCCTTCCGCCTTCGCCGCTATGACCGCAATGGCGTGAGGCTGGCCGCGAGAAGCGCGCTTCAGCGATTTGGCATGGGACTGGAAGATCGGCTCGGCGAATCGACGGGCACTCTCTCCGGAGGGCAGCGCCAGGCAGTGGCGATGGCGATGGCCGCGGTCCGCAATCCGCGCGTTCTGCTGCTGGATGAGCATGTGTCGGCGCTCGACCCCAAGCGCGCAAAAATCGTGGCTGACGTCACCGAGGAGATCGTGCGCGCGCAAGACATCACCACGGTCATGGTCACGCATGATCTTGGTCATGCGCTCAGCCACACCGATAGAGTGCTGATGATGCATCGCGGCAAGGTGGTGATGGATCTGTCTGGTGAGGAGAAAGCAGCGCTGGACCTGGCCGAGCTTGCCGGCCAATTCGAGAGACTGGTCGGTGAGGCACTGCCTGACCGCACGCTCCTCGCGGCGGCTTCCTGATGAGGGACAAGATGACGGATCGGAACGCGCCAAATGCCTCGCCGGCTGGAATCTCGTCAGGCCGCAGCCAGGCGGCCTCCGCCGGAGCGCATTTGGCATTGGGTGATCGCTACGTCGCCGCGCTCAATGCGCAGATCAAGGGCGCGGGTGGCGAAGGCAAGAGCGCGCGCACACGCGCAAAACTGAAGCGGGCGGCGTTCGATTGCTTGACCGAAAGCGACCTTGCCAGCCTCACGATTGGCTCGGTCACCGGCAAGGCAAAGGTCGCGGCAGGGACGTTCTACCTGCATTTCGACAGCATCCGCGACCTGGTGCTTGAGGTCTTCTCGGAGTTCGCCGCGGTCGACATCGCGCCGGCAATTCCCGAGGGCGACGAATTTGTCGACCTGTTCTCCCAGATGAAGGCGACATTCATCGAAATCGTGGGAGCGTTCCGCCGCCGTCGGATGTTCTTCCGGTCGCTGTTCCAGATGAAGCGTCAGGACGCGGAAGCCAACGCGGTCTGGCTGAGGCTAACAGCTCAGTGGGCGGAAATACTTTCGGCCATCGCGAGGGATCATGCGAAGCAGCCTGTTCCCTCAGCGTTCGACCGATTTATTGGGCACGCAACGAGTGCGTTCGCCGACGAGATCATGACCCGTATCTATGTCGACGAGATTTTTGGCGCGGCGTTCCCCGACGATCCGCGCAATGACGAGCACGTGGCGGAGCTCCTGGCCTTTACCCGCCATCGGATGCTGTTTGGATCCGACCCCGACCCGAAGCTGCTGACAGCGAATTCCCCACTCAATGGTTTCTCTTACCCTGCCAAGCGGTCCTGAAAAGACCCGTCACGCAGGCAACATTGCGAGGACTTTCATGACACTGCGCTATCAGCATTTCATCACGCCCGAAGGCACGAAAGAATTCCCGAAAGTCGTCCGTGGTGAGGGCGTCTATATCTGGGACAGCACCGGTCGCCGTCTGCTCGACGGATCGTCGGGCGCCATTTCGGTTAATGTCGGCCATGCCCATCCCAGGGTCCTGGAAGCGATGCGCGACCAGATGGGGCGCATCATCTACGCGCACAGTATGCGATGGGACAACGACCCGAATGAGCGGCTTGCCGCCAGACTCGAGCGCTTGAGCAACTGGAATTATGGCGCCGCGTTCTTCGTCTCCGGCGGCTCGGAGGCCAATGAGGCCGCGATCAAATTCGCGCGTCAGGTAGCGGTGGCGCGAGGTCAGGCTTCACGTTTCAAGATCATCAGCCGCATCCCTTCCTATCATGGCGCGACAACGGCGCTTCTGGGCATCACTGGTGACCCCGACTATGCGGCGGCCTACAAGCCGATGTTTGTCGACATGCCAAAGATCGATGCGCCGCTGATGTATCGTCGCCCCGCCGGCGAAAGTGAACAGGATGTCGTCGACCGCTGTGTGCGGCAGCTGGAAGAAACGATCCTCAGGGAAGGTCCCGAAACCATCCTCGCCTTCATGATCGAACCAGTCGGTGGCGTGTCGACCGGAGCCCTGGTTTCCCCGGACAGCTATTCCACCCGCATCCGGGAGATATGTGATCGCTATGGCGTCATGCTGATCTACGACGAGATCATGAGCGGCGCTGGCAGGACGGGCAAGTTTCTCGCCGGCCATCATTGGCCGGATTGCCGGCCCGATATCGTCACGCTCGCAAAGGGCGTCAGCGGCTCCTATGCACCACTCGGCGTGGTCCTGGCGTCGGCAGACATGGTGAGCGATGTGCGCCGTTCCGGCGGCTTCAAGCACGGCCACACCTATTCAGCCAATCCAGTCAGTTGCGCTGCATCCGACATGGTTCTGAGGGTTGTCGAGGAAGACGGTCTCATGGAGCGGGCGCGGAATTTGGGCGCGCTGATCAAGTCCCGATTGGAGGACATCAAGGGCAAGACCGGCATCATCGGCGACATTCGCGGACTTGGACTGCACATGGCCGTCGAGATCGTCGCGGACCAGGTCACCAAGGAACCGTTCCCAGCGGAAATGCGGGCGAGCGAGCGGATAGGAATGATCTGCCGCGACCACGGACTGCTCTTGTTCTCTCGGCGCACCGCCGGCGGTTCGTTTGGAGAATGGCTGATGGTCTGTCCTCCCCTGACGATCAGCGAAGCGGAAATCGAGGAAATGATGGAGTCGTTCACCGCCGGTATCCGCGCTTTCGAGAGCGAGATTTCGGCGCTGCCGGGACTGCGCGCGAGCGCCTGAGCGAAGTGGCGGCAGGGAATGCCGCAAGGCAAGAAACGGGCTGATTGAACGGCGCTCGTCGAGTGCCGAAAGGAAGAGGCATGGGCAAAGCACAGATGATCGGGTGGGCTCACAGCAATTTCGGCAAGTCCGGCGCGCCCGACACCGAAACACTAATGGCGGAAGTCGTTGGCCCGGCACTTAACCATGCCGGCGTCGGATCCGCCGACGTCGATGGCATCTTCGTTGGCGTCTACAACAACGGCTTTTCGCGTCAGGATTTTCAGGCGGCACTTGTCGGCATGAGTCATCACGGCCTTGCCGCGACCCCCGCTGTGCGTTTCGAAAATGCCTGCGCGACGGGTTCAGCCGCTCTTTTTGGTGCACTCGATTTCATCGAGGCCGGTCGCGGACGGATCGCTCTGGTGATCGGCGCTGAAAAGATGACCGGCTTGCCTTCCAGCGAGGTTGGCGATGTCCTGATGTCTGGCTGCTATCGCAAGGAAGAGGCGGACGTGGAGGGTGGTTTCGCGGGCGTATTCGGTCGCATCGCGCAGGCCTATTTCCAGCGCCATGGCGACAGATCCGAGGAACTGGCGATGATCGCCGCGAAGAACCATCGCAACGGTGTCGCCAATCCGGTTGCGCATATGCGCAAGGATCTGGGTTTTGAGTTCTGTAACACGGTATCGGAGCGCAATCCCTATGTCGCCGCCCCTCTACGGCGAACCGATTGCTCCCTGGTGTCAGATGGGGCTGTAGCTATCGTCATAGCGGACGAGGAGACAGCGGCCCACATGTCTCGTGCGATCGCATTTCGCGCCAGAAGCCATGCCAACGACGTAATGGCGCTGAGCCGGCGCGATCCGACCGCCTTTGACGGTGCGCGGCGCGCTTGGGCAACGGCGCTCGACACCTCCATGTTGACCATGGATGATCTCGATCTTGTCGAGACACACGACTGTTTCACCATTGCCGAATTGATCGAATATGAGGCGATGGGCTTAGCGTTGCGAGGTCAAGGGTTTCGCATCGTGCGCGAAGGGGTTGCGGAGCGCTCCGGCAGGCTGCCGGTGAATCCGTCCGGCGGCCTGAAGGCGAGAGGCCATCCGCTCGGCGCGACCGGCGTCTCCATGCATGTGATGGTGGCGCAACAATTGATGAACGAGGCTGGCGGAATGCAGGTTCCCGATGCCAGCCTTGCCGGCGTCTTCAATATGGGCGGTGCCGCTGTCACCAACTACGTCTCGATCCTGGAGCGGGTGCGATGAAGGCGGGAACTGCAGGTCCGATTGAACCGGTGTCGACGCGGGTGATGAACCTCTCGCATTTCGTCACCCAGGCGGCTCGGCGATTTCCCGAACGGATTGGATTTGTCAGGGGAGACAAGAGCTGGACATGGCGGGAGATTGATCGGCGGATCGATGCGATGTCTTTTGCCCTTGCTGAAATCTATGGGGTCAAGAAAGGCGATCGCGTGCTCGTGCAGTCGCAAAACTGCAATCAGATGTTCGAGTCCATGTTCGCCTGTTTCCGCATCGGTGCGATATGGGTTCCCACAAATTTCCGGCAGACACCCGAAGAAGTAAGCTACCAGGCAGAGGCGAGCGGCGCCGTCGGAATGATCTGCGGCAACTTGTTTGCGCATCATCAGAGCGCTTGCGCTGCCTCCAGTGCGCCTCTTCGCTTCTTCATATCCATCGGCGCATCCGCATTCGGTCCCGACTACGACACGATCGTTTCGCAGCACGACGGCAGGCCGGTCGAAACGGCAGCTGTCGACCGGGACGACCCCTGCTGGTTCCTATTCACCTCGGGCACAACGGGCCGGCCTAAAGCGGCTGTGCTGACGCACGGCCAGATGGCGTTCGTTATCACAAACCACCTTTGCGATCTCATGCCCGGAACCACTGAGGAGGACGCCTCGCTCGTGGTCGCACCGCTTTCTCACGGGGCGGGCGTTCACCAACTGACGCAAGTGGCGCGAGGCGCCAAGACAGTGCTGCTGGCGACCGACCGATTCGACATCGACGCGGCGTGGGCTCTGATCGAAAAGTGGCGTATCACCAACGTCTTCACCGTCCCGACGATCCTCAAGATGCTCGTCGAGCATCCTGCCGTGGATCGGTATGACCACTCATCGCTTCGCCACGTCATCTATGCCGGAGCCCCGATGTATCGCACGGACCAGGAGCAGGCCCTGACGAAGCTCGGCCCTGTGCTGGTCCAATATTTCGGTCTTGGCGAGGTGACAGGCAACATCACGGTTCTCCCGCCCAATCACCATCGATTGGGTGATGGCGCGGGTGCGCGGATCGGCACTTGTGGCTTTGAGCGAACAGGGATGCAGGTTGCGATCAAGTCCCCTGATGGCAAAGAGCGCTCACTCGGCGAGACCGGAGAAATTTGCGTTATCGGGCCTGCCGTTTTTGTTGGATATTTCAACAATCCAGAAGCGAACGCGAAGGCATTTCTGGATGGCTGGTTCCGCACCGGGGACGTCGGGCACATGGATAGTGAAGGCTTTTTGTACATAACCGGCCGGGCATCGGACATGTATATTTCCGGTGGCTCCAACATCTACCCGCGCGAAATCGAGGAGAAGATCCTTACCCTTCCCGGCATCGGCGAAGTGGCCGTATTGGGGGTTCCCGACCCAATCTGGGGGGAGATCGGGGTTGCGGTTTGTGTTGCTGCGCCTGGCACTGATGTCGCAACGCTCGACGTTGACGCCTGGCTGCAGGACAAGATTGCCCGCTACAAGCTGCCGAAGCGGTATGTGTTCTGGAGCGAGCTGCCAAAGTCCGGTTATGGGAAGGTTGCCAAAAAGGCGATTAGAGATTTGCTTGCCAGTCAAACCTAGTCGACGCCAACACAAACGGTTTCTGGTCAGACTGTAAACCTCGCGCGCGCTTTCCGAATGTCTGCGATCAGGCGAAGCAATTGTGGCTCAAGGTGGACGCGGCTCAATCAAGGCCCACCCCTGTAGATTGGGATGTCTGCTTCCCGGCTTTGACCCGTCTAATCTCAACGACCGAGATAAGGCGCAAAGCGGACGCCAGAGCCTGAGCTTGGAATGTCGATGAAGGGAAAACATCGACCAGCACGGTATGTCAGTGAGGCATCATGCAAAATCCAATCTCAACCGAGCTCATGGATGGTCACGCCCGGCACAACCGCCTTGGCGATCTCACATAGGTGCTGATGATGCGTGAGGTAGATCACCTGACCGGCACTCGCCATCTCGCCGAACAACCGGAACACCTCCTCTGACCGGACATGGTCGAAGGTCTCCATGATGTCGTCGGCGATGAATGGCACGGAGGGCCTGAACTGTGCGAACTCGTAATATCCGGCAAGCCTGAGCGCCAGGTAAAGCTGAAAACGCGCCCCCTTTGACAGTGCGTCGGCGACCTTGGACTGGCCGTCGCGCTGCAATGCGATGAGCACTTCACCGCCTTTGACCGGTTGGGTCGTCAAGCCTAAGTACTGGCCGCGCGTCATCAGTGCGAAAGCGTCGGATGCCCGCGCCATCATTCCGGAGCGATGACGCTCGCGGTAGACGCGCAGAGCGTTGCCGGCAGCCATGACGCCCAGTTTCAGCTCGATGTAGCGGACGGCCTTGTCTTCGATGTCCAGCAGGACGGTGCGCCGTTCGGCATCGATGCGGGCAACAGCGCTGTCGCCGCCAATGGCATCCAGCTTGTCGGCGGCTCGCGTTTGCCTGATGAGCTGTTGCTGTATCGCATCGTCGGAAGCGCGAAGCCGCTGCTCACTTTCAGCCTTGTCGATTGCAAGGCTATTCAGATCGAGAGCATCCAAAATCGAACGCGCCTGCTCGAACCCTTCCACCGCGAGCTCGGACGCGACCTGCTCCTCAAAGTCGGCGACCGCCGTGCGCAGACGATCCCTGTCGCGCAGCAGTTCGTCGCGTTGCACGACTTCGGATAGCGTGGCCACGCCAAAGACGCTCAGGACGTCGCTCTTGCGGCGCTCATGTCCTGAAATCTCAGCATCGAGGATCTCACGCGCATCCTGCAGGCGCTGCAGGTCATTGACGAGGCCTGCCTTGGCCTCGCGCATGCGTTCGGCGCGCTCCAGGCGCTCGGCAAGCCGGACCGCAAGCTGTTCCGGTTCTTCCTCGGTCGCCGCCTCACCCGCTTCGGCTGCAACGGCGCTGACCTCGACCAGGAAATTCTCCCTGTCCGCCTCCATCTTCTCGATGCGCAGCCGCATGGCGTCCCTGTCTTGAAGACTCTTGGCGAGGTCGGCCAATTGATCAAGGACGCCGCCAATGCCAGGCGCCGATATGCCGCTCTCCAGCCAGGTGCCCTTGAGCGCTTTGGCAATTTCGGCCAGCCACTCGTCCTCACGTCGCTCCGCGACTTCGACGGCTCGGCGCCTGGCAGACAGATCCTCCTGCCTTGTGCTGACCGTCTTGAGCGCCTCGGTGCGCTCGGCATCGATCTTGAACTGCCTGTCGAGGAACAGCTGCGCGACGGCCATGACCGTCTCCAGATTGTCGTCGGGATCCAAACCGACGCCGACGCTGGCCAGCGCCCCGCTCAGCTCCAGGCGTACTCGCTTTCCCTCCTCAACCGCCCGCTCGGCCTTCTTGCGGGAAAGCCCGATCTCCTCGGAGGCCGCAAGCGCATCGACCCGGGCAGCAATGCGCTCCTCGATCAGTCCGATCAGACGTTCGGGGGACGTGTCCAGGCACTCTCCAAGCAGGTCTCTTGCCGCTGCACGCATGTCATAGAGCAGGGCCTGCCGCTCCGAGCCGTTGCGGGCAAGGTGGTCGCGCGAATGGGCGATTGCTGCCGCGGCTTCAGCGAGGCCGCGGCTTGTCGCGCGGATCTCCACGAGCTCGCGCGCGTTGGCCAAGCGGCCTGCGCCAACACTGTCGTCGCGAGCCATCGCTCCTGCGAAATTATCCGCCGTTTCGCCAGTGAGCTCATCACGATGTCGTGCCCAGGCCTCGTCGCGGACGCGGCGAATGGCGGCCGCCGCTTCATCGTCGGTGACCGCGACCGAGGCACGAAGCGCGTCCAGCTGTGCTGAAAGCAAATCGTGATTGCCCTGGTATTCGGCAAGACGTTCGGAAAGAATGGCCCTGCCCTTCCCGAGTTCGGCTGCAAGCGCCTTCCATGCGCCAAGCTGTCCGGCATTCGGAATGGCGATCCTGGCCAATGTCGCGGCATCTCCCGACCAGGGATGCAGACGCCCGATCGCGGCCGCCCACCGAATTGCACCGGCATCCGCGGCCTCGCGTGCCGCCTTGATTTCGCTCAGGTGCCCACTGGCCCTTGCCGTCGCCAAAGCCGAGGCGAGCCTTGCCCTGGCAGGCTCGGGTACCGCCCGTTCCTCGCCAACTCGCTCGCGTGCGGCCTGGAGCGTATCGACGGCTGCCGCGGCCTCGTCGCGCGCGACGCGCAGACCGGTCGAGATTCCGGATCGCTGCTCGATCATCGTGCGAACAGCACCGATGGTTGCAGCAGGCAAAAGCAGCTTGGCAGGGTCTGGCTCGGAGGCTCGTCCCAGGGCGGCAAGGGAGCCCCTCACGGCATTGTCGAGGATCTGCAACTCTGTCCTGCGACTTGGCAGGTCGAGGCCCGCCGAGACGTGGCGCACCTTGCGGTCAGCCAGGCCGCGAACGCGTTCGGAGATCGCGAGGATCACGTCGTCGACGTCGACCGAGGCGATCTTGGTCGTCACTCTGTCGAGTTCATCGACGCTTGCAGCCAGCCGCGTTCTCAGGCTGGCGTCGTCATCGATCATCTCAGTGACACTGCCCGTCCAGGTCCGTGACGGTGAAGCAATCTCAGGCAACTCGGCTAGCTGGGCTTTCTTGCGTCGGATATCGGCAAGGATCGGGATCGCGCGAAGATATTTCGCAATGGCATCGAGCCTGGCCGACAGCACCGACCGTTCAGCGATGCTGTGGTTGTATTTTTCCTGGGCGTCGAGGCGTTCGGCCTCAAGCCCCTCATAGGTCGATGCCAGGGTGTCGATCTGATCGCGGCGCGATTTCAGGTCCGCAAGGCGTTTCTTGAGGAGTGCCAGTTCGGTTCCATGCGCCTGCTTGCGATAAAGCCCGTCGGCCTCGGCCTCGAGCGCGCTCAGCGTGTCGCTTGCATGGCCTAAGCCGGCGCTGGCCGTGAACAGCAGCTTGCCGAGGTCGCCGCGCGACTCCAGGATTGATTTTCCACCGGCCTCCAACGTCTCGTCGTCCAACGAGAACATGGTCTCGTATGCGTCGCGAGACAGGCCGGCGAGATGGGCCGATATCGCCACCTCGCTGACCGGTTGGCCAGTCGCGTTCAACAATGAATTGGTACGCTGTTTGGTGCGGGTGAACGTGTGCTCCGCGCCGCCGAGTTCGAGCACCCCGCCGATGCGCATCGCACCGTACTCGTGCAGGAAATTGTAGCGGCTGCGTTCCTCGATGCCGAACAGCAGGTCCAGATAGCCGGCAAGTGCCGTCGACTTGCCAGCCTCGTTCAAGCCGAAGACGATGTGCAGATCGGGTCCTGACGCGGGTTTTGGCCCGAAGTCGATCGTCCTGTCGGTGAACTTGCCATAGCGAATGAGGTCAAGGCGCCGCAGCCTCATGGCGCACCGCTGGCCTTGAGACGGGCGGTGACCAGGTCGGGGCCGCTGGCAAGCACCCTGTCGAGGAACACCTCCAGCCCAGCCTCGTCCTTGCCGGCGAAGTCGCGCCCATCAGGCGGAAGATCCGCGATCATCTTCTGGACCAACGCCCTCGCCTCGGCACGGAAAGCTTCCGAGCTGGCGTCGGCGCGCATGGACTGTGCGAGTTCGAAAATCGGGTCCGCGATGCCTTCGGTTGTTTCAGCTGTGGATGGAGAGACGTTAAGCTCGAGCTTTTCCACCCATGTCTGCCCCACCTGTTCTGCGACCTGCTCGGCTTCCGCGAGCAGCAGGTCGCGGTCGCGGATCAGCGCCCAGGACAAGGGCGATGTCCCGGTCAGGCCGAGACGGACCACAACGTGACGGGACCTGACGGAGGCGCGCACATCTTCGAGCGCGGAGCGGACGCGCCCGACGAGCTCAGGCCATCCCGCCGCGCCGGTCAAGTCGAGGTTCAGCCGCTCGAATTGCGCGATACTGGTCAGCCTCTCCTCGATCAAAATGGAACGGTCGTCGCGTATCGTCACCAGGGTGACGGATTTCTCTCCGGCCTCGTTGATATCCCTGCCCTGCGGAATGCCTGGCATCACGACGGTGCTCGCCCCAGGATGGACCTGGCGGACATGGATGTGCCCAAGCGCCCAGTAGTCGAAGCCATGGCTGTGCAGATCAGCGACGCTACAGGGAGCGTAAACGTCGTGGCCGGGCGATCCGGCCAGGCTCGTATGCATGACGCCGACATTGACCGCGCCTTCACGCGGGGCTGAGTACTTGGGCAGCAGACTGTCCGGCGCCTTGGGGCTGGCAAAGCTCAAGCCATGGAACATGACGTCAAGCCCGCCGGCTGTCTGCAGCACTGACTGGGGACGGCCGCTGAAGATCGTGACCGTGTCCGGGAACACCAGCTGTTTCGATATCCGCGACATGGCGTCATGGTTGCCACGGATCTTGAAAACCTTGATGCCGGCCTGGTGCAGTCGTGTCATCTGTGACGCCAGAAACCGCGCCGTTTTCATCGACGTCTGATCGCCATCATAGAGGTCGCCGGCAATGACCAGCGCATCGACACGTTCCGCAAGGCAGAGATCCACGATCGAGACAAAAGCCTGACGGCTGGCATCTCCGATGAGTTCGGCAAGGTCGAGGTTTCGCATCGCCAGCGAACGCAGAGGCGAGTCGAGATGAATATCGGCCGTGTGTACGAATCGAAATGCCATTAGCGTTCTCCGGCCAGGAGCATACGGGTGTTCGATCGTGGCCCGATAGAAGAATTTCAAGGCACGCGGTGTGGGATGGGCTTAGCAACTTGCCGCCCGTCCGAAGGACGATGGGCGGGTCATAGCGCGAGCGCAACCACCAGCTTGGTCGCCGCAATATCCGCTTTCAAGCGATGGCAAAGCTGACCAGGACGACCGAGATAGGCACCTTGCTGTCTGTCCGCAGCAGGCCGTTACGATCTGGTTCCAGCCTGATAGAGTTCCCCATGGCCTCATTGCCATCTCTCCAGCGCTGAGTTGAATCCCCTAGAAGCCGTCTCGTCACCCGATGAGGCTACAATCGTCCACCGCATCGATAGCGGACGGGCAGCCTCGGAACTCGGACATTCAGAAAACGGACCTTGGTCAGTCTGGGCTCATCAGGTCTGCGGAAGTCTTTCCAGCCAACCACCCTCGAAACCCGCCCGTTGCAGGCCAACGCGGATGTACGGAGACGAGCACATCAACCGCCATAATAGTCCGCTGCGTACGTTCTCAATCATCAATACGACGGGGCCTTCGTCCAGGCCGAAATGCCAAGGTGAGACCCACCAGCCGAACGCCCCTTTGGCTTTGCCCTGCGGGTGCGTCGGATTAAAGGACGACGCGAAACCGTACGTTCTGGTGGACTTGAGCTTGGCCTGGTGGATCCAGAAGGCGATTGTCGGCAGCACGATTTCCGGAGCAAACGGCAACGAGGTGACGGCGGCCCATGGTGCAAGCGTCCCGTCGTCGGGACCAAATGGCACGCCCCGCGCGGCATAGTCGAGGAACCGGCGTTCGATGCCTTTCAATTTGAGCGTTGAGGGGCCGGGGCCGTCACTCGCGGTAATGCCCCAGCAATGTTCTCCATAGCCATCGAAGCCGCGTGGATTTTCAAGGGCGTAGCGGTGCTGGACAAGGGTGGCGCGTCGGCTGTTCTCGAAGTAGTCGCTTCCCTTGTCGCGCATGTAGGCATCCGCCAGACCCCGAAGATCGATCCACACATGCGAAAATTGATGGATGAACAGCGGTCCCGCATAGACATAATCGTAGCCGTAGAAATTCAGCCATCGGAAGGTGGCGGTCCAGGCCGTGTAACTGCTCGAAGGCAGAGGATGGGTCGGCGAGCCGAGGCCCAGGACATACAGCAGAAGGGCTTCGTCGTAACCTTCCCAGCGATACTTTAGGAAGCCGGTCTCGGGGGTCCAGCCGTGGGAAACGGTCTGTCCTTTGTTTTGCGCCCAGCACCAGTCGGCCCGACGATAGAGCGCATCCGCCAAGGTGCGGATCTCTCTTTCGCCCTTCGTGTTCCCGTCGAAGAATGCCGCGGCCGCCAGCCCTCCTGCCAACAGCAAGGTGCTGTCGATGGTCGACAGTTCGCAGCGCCAGGCCCGCCGACCGGTGTGCATGTCGAGGAAATGATAGTAGAAGCCGCGATATCCCGTGGCGTCCGGCTCTGGACCCTGAGGGCTGTTCCAGAAGAAGCGTAGCGTGGCTAGGGTCCGCTCCACGGCGGCCTTCCGGCTCATGAAGCCACGCTTGACCCCGACTGGATAGCATCCCAGCGCAAGACCGGTGGCGGCGATGCTTGCGGGCCAGTCGGCTTCGGTCTTGTCGCGAATGAGACCGTTGGCGGGGTTAGCCTCGTGGATGAAGTAGTCGAATGTCTCCCGCTGCAGAATCTCCAGATCGTCGTTCATGGCAATTGTGCTCGCCTTTTTCTCATCCAGATTCATATCCGGGGTGCGACGCGGTCCATCCGGAGAGGCGATACCTCGGCTTTCGCCGGGAAGATCAACCGTATCGCCGATACCGAATGGCGCGGCGAAGAGAGCCATGACGAATAGCAGCCGAGGCGGGAAATATATTTCAGAGCTTGCCACAATATCGCCCACGAGCACAACAGCTACGACGATATGGCAGGCATCATGAGATGAAGCGGCCACAATATCGCGTGACTTATATTTCGGGACACGAAGATAACGTGCCTCAGAGACGGAAGCGGCTGAGCGCACCTATCGAGCGGCTGGGGGCATGTGAATCGCCAGCGGGCCCACCCAAAGAGTTCATGGTGCTGCATGGGATGGGCGATGCAGCGCAGGCGCGCGGCTACGCCTTCGAGAGGTTCCTGTAGCGCAACCGCGATCCCGGCGGAACCGTTGTAATGTCGGCTTTCAGGAACTTGTGAAGCGACCTCTACGGCAGAGACGAGGCGCAAACTCTCGTTCGCAGGGTGGCCATCCCCGCGTCACTCCGGCTGATTAACGCGGCGTGACGTTTACGATACTGATGGGGCAGTTGCGCACCGCGCACCTGGCGCAAATCAAGCTTCAATCAGAAAGTGACGTTGCCTGCTCGACCGAAGGTCCGGATCGCGGCGTCTTGTTCTCTTCGGCTATAACCAGCAGCGCCTCAAGTGTCACCGCAATGCCCCGACATCAGCGCGGATATGTCGGTATTGCCGCCGGGCAATGCGAGCTCCGGCGCCCTGGTTTGCATGCTGAAACTAAGTTCCTTTAATTTCAGGCGCAGATCTTCGTCCATGACATTCCTCCGGTTGGCTGGAGGGCTAACGCTTTTATTGGTGACGCGTTCCTTCTGTCCAAAACGGGGCAGCCTGACGGCGCCCCTATCTCGCCAATGTGGACACTAGATGTGAGCTTTCGGGAGGTTGTCCATTCGGACCGGACCGAGGAGACTGGAGTTACCAGGCTTCAGCATCCATCGAAGGGTCCGAATGAACATCCACAAGAATGCCCGTCTCACGCCGCTGCGTCGAGAGGAGATGCGCTGTCGGCGATAGAAGGCGCTTTTTCCACGGTCCATGCGGCGCAGAAAATCGCACTTCTTTTTCGTTCCCACGAAGGAGCCGCCGACAGCCCTTTTCGGACGCTTCTGCCGACGATTATGACCGCTCCAATGCGGATGTTCGCCGGAATATCCGTGAACCAAAATAGTACGCTGTGTTCTCTGACGCCTTGCCGCGCACCAGTGGTTGTGACCCGCGAGCCACCGAGCGGCATGGATCTGGCGTCGACCATTGCCGCCGAGGGACGCGCGGCCGCCGCTCGAGAAGGTGAGGCCATGACAATGGCGGAGAACCGATCCGGGCTGACGGCAAAGCCCAGCGAAACGATCGGCCGTTACATGCGCGAAAACGGCTGGTCGGCCGCGTTCAGGAAATATTGCAGGGCTACGGTCGGAGTCAGATAATCCGGCCGACCACACTAAACCATTGATTTTATTATCTACGCATTGCGCTTTTTGTCTTAAATTCATTAGAACTAATGTAGAGAAAAGTAGATTAGCTGGAGCGGCAAATAGGTAAAATTTATATCACTTTGAAACATACTAAATATAGTCTTTTACAAACATATTTCTTCGTCTTATCTTTGTACTTCGCGCTAAGGTATAACGAGCGCCTAACCCAAGTCCTCACCCGACGGTTGCAGGGCATGGATGGTTGCGCCGTGGCCGCAAGGGAGGTGGGGGATGATCGCTTTCAAACGCGATACGAGTGGCTTATATCTGGCTGATACCCCTGCCAATGCCCGCGTCGCTTTCCTGTTCCAGGATCAGTCTCGCGCTGACCCGACCTTCGATCTTACCGCCCAGAATTGGGTCGACCCAGGCCAGCTTGGCTACATCGCCTTCTTCGTCCCATCGGCAACACGCGACTGGGCCGCTTTCGAGGCCGGCGTCCGCAAGGCCTTCGCTGCCAATACCGGTAGTCAGATCGGCTGGTTCCACGAGCCACTGAGCATCACGCCGGTTCTGGTCTCGGTCACCGGCCAAGGCACGTCGTCACCAACAGTGGCGGAATCCTTCTCGCTGACATTCCGGCAGAGCGTGACGTGCCAGGTCCAGCCGGATCTGTTCGGACTGTCGACGACCGTGCTGTTCGACGACGCTTCCAACAGCCTGCAGATCGCCAACAGCCAGCCGCCGGCCACACTGCTCTTGACGGCGACGCCGCCAGCCGGCGCTACCGTCACTTTCCAGTCGCAAGCGTCATTCGCGAGCCTGGCGCTTTCCGGGCCGTTCGCCGGCACCGCCAGCACAGCGTTTGAACTAGCAGCCGCCGATCTCGTCCAGTTCGAAGGCGGCATGATGTATTTCAGCCCGCCGGTCGATGGCGGGCTGGTCAATGCCTTGAGCTATCCGGTTTTTCGCGGCGCCGGCGGCTCGACGACGCCATTCGGCTTCAATGTGACGCTTGACGTGCTTGGTCCTCTCGATGCGGCGCGCAGCTTCTTCCAGTTCACCGACCCGCTGCTCGGCTCCACCTTCGTCACCGCCAATGGCAAACCGTTCGCCCTCAATACCGTCAACACCGGCGATATCGCCACGGCGAGCCGCCTCGTCTTTGCCGGCCGTCCGCAACAATCGCCAAGCGAGCAGCGCTATTACTATCTGACACCAGCGGGACAGTTCGGTCTGGCGCTCGACACCGGCGCCAGCCAGGCAGCCGCCGCGGCAGACGAAACGGTGCAGATGCTGTGCGGCGTCACCGGCACCGAGTTCGTGACCGTCACGGTTGGCCAGACACCGGACAAGCTCGAATTCGTGCCGGCCCAGCCGGCCTACCTCATCGCGCCGGCGCAGGATTCGCCTACCAATCCGGCTTTTCTCGACGCCACCGTGACAACTTCATGGGCGAAGCTTGTCTCCGAGCAAGGCACTTACGTATCGCAGCCGGAACGCGCGCCACTCTACAAGCAGCCCGACAGCTCGGCCGCAATGCTCGCCGGCGCGGCACCTGCCTCCGGCCTCACCGTCTATCTCCTCAATTATTTCCACGTTCCGTCATGGACTGATGCCGGAAGCGCGCCGGCCGTACCGCTCGTTCCGTATGCCGGGCTCGATTTCTCGACCAATCCCAACCTGAAAGCCACCGCCTATCTCGACATGGAATCGCGCGCGCTGAACCCCAGGCGCGCCGCCGGTTTCATTCCAGCACCAAAGCAGCGCAGCGCGCCAAAGGCCGCCGCTGCCGATTCAAGCGTGTTGGCGATGACGCCGCAAGGCATGTTGGCCGAGCTTGCCGGCAAGCCGCTGGCATGGACCGGGCTGCAGATGGCGACGAGTGCGGCCGGGACCCTCGAATTCGAGGCCATGGGTCCGTCGATCTGCAAAGCCGTGCAGCAGAACCAGATCTTCACGGTGGTCAGCGAGAATCCGGCAAACGCCGATCCGCTTGGCACCGGACAGGCGCTGTTCGATTTCACCAATGACAAGCTCGAGATCGGCGACTGGACGTTCGACCTATCGCCGGGCGGCCTCTCGGCACCCGACCGCACACCGCCGATCTTCATGATGAAGTTCTATCCGGGCGAGACGATCGAGCAGCTGGTCGCCGACACCAGGCTGTGGTCGCAGCCCGACACCTTCAACAAGACATTCACCGCAGCCGCGACGCAGACCTATCTTCAGACGCTGATCGCCGACGCGAAGGCCTCGGTATTCCCCAATGGCGGTACCCAGCCCGATACGACCTCGCTTTACTGGACGTTCTACCAGACGGTCACCGATACGACATTCAACGGCGTTCTCGCCGTAAACTGCAACATGCAGCTCGATGAACTGCCGACCGCCGTGCGCGCCGTGCTCGGCGGCATGACGGATCCGGGAATAGCCGGCTTTCGCGTCCATCACGTCGGCATCGCCATCAACAACACCGATGCCGACCCGTTACAGACCGCGCCCAAGCTGGCGCAAAGCGCGACCTTCGCGCTGGTCGATTACGAGAAGACGGCGAGCAAAACGGCGGCGGCTGCCGGTATCGACATCGACTATGGTTTCGAGGTCGAATATCTGCGCGCTCTGTTCACCAATTCCGAGCTGCGCAGCTTCGCCTGCGAGATCAACCTCACCATCAACGATCTGTTCAAGACCGGCGTCAATCTCGATGCCGGGCAGAGCACGGCCAGAAATGCCGACGGTGACGGCAATGTCATCGCCATCATGGGCTCCTACCAGGCACATGGCACCAGCGGCGACGACACGAGTTCGGGACAGGGCGTCTATTCCTTCGTCGCCCAGGGCGAATTCGTCTTCAATTTCACCGGCGACAGCGGCAAGGCCAACAACAAATATCTCAAGCAGATCACACTGACGAAACTGCAGTTCTCGTTCGACGATGAAACCGCGGCAACGCCGCCAAATGCCGACACCACCCATATCAGCGCGCATTTCGCCATCTGGGGCGACATCGAATTCAACGAATTCCAGGTGCTCGACCTGTTTGCGTTCGAGAAGCTGGCCTTCTCCAATCTCGGCATCGACGTCGGGTTCGACCTGACGATCCCGGCCAGCGGACAGCCATCGACCAGCACGCCGTCGCTCACCTTTTCGCCGGGCGACCTGCGGCTGGATCTGGGCGCGACCGAGAAGCGCAGCGGTGCGGCCAGCCTGCTCGACCTGATCCCGTTCAAGCTCAAATCATTCCTCTATTCGGGCGAGGCCGACGAGACCATCGAGAGCCTGAACTACTATTCGCTGGGTTCGTTGCCGGGCTTGGCGGAAAACGGCATCACGCTGCAGGACAAGTTCAACTATGCGTTGATCTTCGACCTCGATCTCGGTTCGATGGGCGGGCTGGTCGGCTCGCTCTCGGCCTTCAAGTTCAGCGTGCTGATCGGCTGGCTGAGCCCGGAGGACGGCGGCGGCCTCGCCTTCGGCATCCAGCTGCCGCAGGTCGACGGCAAGCTGGAAATCAAGATCGAGGGTGTGCTGACCATCTCGATCGAGCAATTCAATCTCGAATACGCCACCGATGGCGAGCCCAAGATGCTGGTGCTCGGTATGCACAATTGCTTCATCGAGGTGCTGGGCCAGCGGCTGCCGCCGGACGGCACGATCAGCATCGGTCTGTTCGCGCCGACCGAGGGGGCCGACCAGATCGGCTGGATCGGCGCCTACAATCAGGGCAAGGACGGCGGTGGCGGTGGCGACACGCAGGAAAAACTGGCAGCGCCCGTGCCGGCCAAGATCGGCGCGGTCAGCGACGTCTTCGAACTGGTCTATCTCGGCGTCGGCCAGCGGGTCGGCCCCGACCCGACCAAGCCGCCGGCCAATTTCGATGCCTTCCTGAAATTCATGCAGGGCGACTTCTGGGATAAGCTGAAGGACAAGAAATTCTCAGACATCTACCACCCTGACGGCAAGTGGATCTTCGTCACCGACTTCACGCTGCTCAAGGTGCTGCAGGTCGGCTTCGTCTTCTATGACGTGACGCCGTTCTACGCGCTGTTGCTCAGGCTCACGGGCGGCGCCGGCAAGGGCGCCGAATTCGAAATCGTCTACACTAAGATTTCCGACACGATCGGCAAATTCGCCGCCGTATTCAGCCTGCCGGACAGTTTGCGCACCTTCCAGGTGGGTGCTGCTTCGCTGACGCTGCCGACGCTCAGCGTCGACGTCTACACCAATGGCGACTGGAAGGTCGATCTCGGCTTCCCGGACGGCGACAATTGGAGCGTCTGCTTCCAGGTGCAGGCGCAGGCCGGTCCGATTCCCGTGACCGGCTCCGGCGGCTTTTACATAGCCAGCCTGAGCTCGGCCACCGACCCCGACGTGTTCAAGGGTACCTACCAGAGTATCCTGGCCTTCGGCTTTGCGGCGCGGCTGGGCGTCGGCAAAGACTTCACCGCCGGGCCGCTGAAGGCAGGCGTCAGCGTCACGTTCTTCGGCATCATACAGGGCGCGGCCGGCTATCTCACCAGCGGCGGCGGCGACCTCGCCAAGAAGCCGGACGCGCTGTCGCTGCAGGGCCAGTTCGGCATTATCGGCGAGCTCTACGGCTCGCTCGACTTCATCATCATCAAGGCCAGCGTCAATGTCCGGCTCGAAGCCTCGATCGGCATCATCCTGGCGCTGGAACCGCCAAGCGTGCCGGGCGGCGGTGGCGGTTCGATCCTGCTCTACATCGAGGCCTCGGTCAGCGTCAGCGTGAGGGTGGAAATCAACCTCTTCCTTTTCACCATTTCCATCAGCTTCAGCTTCAACGCCTCGTTCCGTTTCGAATGGCAGCTGGCCGGTTCCTCGCAGCAGGCCCAGATCGAAGGCTTTGCGCGGTTAAGACAGCGATTGCTCGCAAGCGCCGCGCCAAGTGTTGGCCTGTTGCCGAACCTGCCGAAGGGCCTGCCGATCCTGTTCCTGCCGGAGCTGACGGTGGTGTTTCCCGACGCGACCAGCAATGGCGCGCCATGGGTCGTGACCTCGCTCGGCGTGCAGTATGACGACAACCCGTCGCAGAACCCGACCTATGCCGACTTCAAGCCGTTCGAGGCGGTGACGACGCAGCTCGCCACTTTCGCGCTGATGCACGCGCTGAACCTGCCGGCCTACAATTCCGTCGTTCAGCTCGAATCCGATCCGACCAGCGGCGCGCTCGGATTGAAGGACATAGACAGCGATCCGGAAGCGTTGACCGGCTGGATCGACTACCCGACGGTGCTCAGCCAGCTCGCCAATTTCAGCGCCACGCTTGCCGTGCCGGCCGGCCCTGCCAAGGTTAGCGCGAGCGTCTTTCCGATGCCGCCCTTCCTCAACCTGGCCACCACAGGGCGCACGGACGGCAATGGCAATGCGCAGGAATTTGCCTATCAGTTCGAGGCGAAGAACCCGGTCTCGCAGACCTACCTGCAGACGGTCGACACCTATTTCAATCAGTTGTTCGTCAACCAGACCTCGAACCCAAGCTCCGCCAACCCGATCGGCGGCACAACGCCTCTGTCGCAGGAGATCTTCCTCGATTACTTTAAGGGGTTGATCCGTGGCGCGGCGCACGAGCTGCTGGTCACGATGCAGAATGCCGGGCTGACCTCGTCGCCACTCGACAAGCTGTTCACGGCGGCGGTTGCAGCACCCACACCCGGCGCGCAGACCCGCTTTCAGGGTCTCGCCGGGCAAATGTCGAGTGCGTTCCGCGGCGGCGTGCGCCTGCCTTACACCGCCGGCCTCACCGTGCCTGGCGGAACCGCGCTGAACACAACCAACCCGCTGTTTGCGCTTTTGTGGCAGGAGTTCCCCGCCGGCGGCTTCGCCGCGAACGACAAATACTCCATTACGCTGAGCAATCCCGACGCGACACAAGATTGGCTGAGCGTCAACGCCTCGTTCTGGCTTACCAAAGACGTCCTCGGCCCCTATCTCGTCCTCACCGAAGCGTCGATAACAGCGCCAAGCAGTCCGACACCAATCGCGCTCAGCTCGACCGGGCCGCAATCCTTCGCGCTGGAGAACGCCATCGCCTGGACGCCGCCAAGCGCGGCGCCGCTCAGCCTGCGGCCGTTCGCGCCCAGCCTGGGGAAGTTGCAGGCAAACGAAGGAACATCAGCTATTCCCGTGCTGGTGAAATCGCGCCAGGCGCAAGGCGCCTATCTGCCGGATGGCACTCCGCTACCTGCCGGCGACATCACTTTCGCCACCAGCATCACGCTCACGGTCAAGCAGATTCCGGGTGCTGCGCAAGGCAGCATGCTGCCCGACGTCTACGCGCTGTCCGGCGCCAGCCAGGCGGACGAAGCGCTGCTCGGCAGGATCCTCGACGATCTCAGAGGCGGCGACCGTCCGGTCGCTGCGATCCAGATCCTGTACCAGACGGCGGCGGGCGCGCCCGGCCTCGTGTCCGCCGCGGTCGACCCCGATGCGGTCTTTGCGCTGCGCACCAACACCACGACGGTCTCGCAACCGCCGCAAGGGCTGATGGGCTTTGCGCTCGGCCTGCCGGCGGGTGTCTCCGTCGGCGCCAGCACCGACATCAGCTCGGACGGCGGTTACGGCTTCCTGCAGATCATCCAGCAGGCGACGGTCACCAATGCGTCGGGCTACTATCTGCGCTTTGTCGACAAGACCGGCAATTCGCTGCCGACGGCGCTGTTCGTCAAGGGCGTCGCGCAGGTGACGATGCTGGTGACCTACAAGCCTGGCAGCGGAGCCAACCAGAACGGATCGCCGCTCGCCATTCAGTCCTACTTCAATGCGGTCGTGCTGACTGGCACCGAGAATGGCCTCGTCTACTATGCCGAGACAGCCGATCCGTCGCTGGAGACTCGCTATGTCAAGGTTGCCGCCGGCACGTTCGGCGTCGAGTTGACGCGCGCCGAGAGCGTCATGCAGTTGCAGGCACCTGCAGCCCTCGCCAAGGCCGGGCTGCTCGCCAAGGCGACGACTCATTCGCGCGGTGATGTCATCGCGGCGCTGCGCGCCTCCGGCGTCGCCGACGATACGGAACTCCACCAAGCCCTGGTCGCGGCGGGCGACGCGAAGGCGTCGGTCAACGCGCTCTACAGTCTCGTCACCTATCAGATCCAGGCGACGACGGGCTTCAGCTTGAGCAATCTGTCGGCGCCGATCCAGCCGCAAAAACACGACCAATCCAGCACCACCGGCACCTACCGTGTGTTCGCGCCGCTCTACAATGTCGCCACCGAAAATGCCGGTTCGGCCACGCCCAACCGCTACGCTTCGGTCAACGACAAATTCACCCTGTCGTTCTTCGTCAACGATGCGTTCGGCAACCAGCTGCCGACGCCGGCAAGCTACAGCGACACCAATCTCTATTTCGATCCGATCGTGCCCGTCGACCAATGGCCGGGCATCCTGCCGACCTATGGCTTCGACGGTTCGACGGCGAATACGGTCGAGATCGTGCTGACGCCCAGCCAGGCGGCCTTCAGCGGTATGTCCGCCGACCAGAAGGCGGCGGCTCTCGCCAACTACCGCACCATAGAGGACCAGATTACCGGCCCTGGCGTCTCGTTCTATGTCGAGACCAGTCTTGCCCTGCAGGCCGACGGCAGTAGCTTTGTCAGTTTCCAGGTCTCGGCAACCGACACGAACAAGGTCACCGGCATGGTCGCCGACCTTGTCAACTGGCTGGCGGGGCTCAGCACGAACTTCCCCGGCGCCGTGACAATCTCGATGCATGTGAGAGGACCCGGCGCCTTGCCGCCGCTGTTCGAGATCGTCGTGCTGTTCGGCATTACCCGCGATGTCAATCTGATCTCGCCCTATCTGAAGGACCAGTTCGGTACGGTCTTGGTGCCGTCGGCACAGAATGTCGCGACCGGGTTCGTGCCTGCGACAGGCGGCGCCAGCGCCATATCGCAATTCGCCGCCGACTTCACCGGCGCCTTCCCGGCGCAGAAACTCGCCATCGGCATGAACGGCGCCGAGGCATCGTCGCAGCAGCAACTGTCGAGCACGGCCCTGTCGAGCACCGGTTTGGCGCGCAAGCGGCTGAAGTCCTTGAAGCTCGCCCATGACGGTTCGGGCGGCGCACGAGCCGGTTCGCAATCGCTGTGGGCTGCGGCCGCCTCGCTGCTCGACATCTCGATCGGTGCTGCCGGAGGCGGTCCGCGGTTCCTCTCGCCAAAGCCGCTCGACAATGTGCTGAACAGCGCCAGCGTTGCCCTGCCGACGCTGTCCTCCAAGTTGCCGGCGCTGCCGGCGCAGCAGCTGTTCATCGATACTGATCTCGACCAGCTCAACCGCAGCTTCTTCCAGGCGGTCGACGAGGTGTTATCGCCTGCATCGGCAGCCATGGCCTTCGAACTTGTTTCGGACGCCTATGACGCGATCGCGCTCGGCCGTGAAACGCTGGCGCAGAAATATTCTCAGTATGAGGTGGACTGGCTGTTCGGTCCGCAATCGCCATTCACCGGCACGACGGCCGCACTTGGCGTCGCGCAGGATGTGTTCGAACAGCAGATGCGCGCAGCGCTGATGACGGCCTATTCGGTCGACACGATCGTGCAATACGACGTGACCTGGAACCAGTCGGTGTCGGCTGCAGCCGATGGCAACATCGAACTGTTCGGCCAGATCGAAGCGTTGCTCGCAGGAGACTACAACTGGAGCGGCGTCAGCCTGTCGGCGACGACCAACAACCCGCACGGGCTGACCGATGGCAGCCGCGTGTTGATGATATTCCAGGCGAGTTCCGGGCAGTTGCCGGACAATGGCGTCTATGCCGTCACCGTCACCGGCGATACGACCTTCACGATAACGACCGCCGCCAGCGGCTCGGGTGCCGGCACTTTCTCGGCCACGCAGCAGAATGCCGGGTTGTCGACCGCCCATGTCGGCATCGTGAGCACGGGCGCAAGCCCGCTTACCTTCCTCTATGGTGACCCGGATGCCGGCGCTGCGGCAGTGGTGCCGTTCGACCTGCGCTTTGCCATCACCAATCTGCAGTTCTTCCTGGCGCCGGCGGGCGCACCCGACGAGGCACGGCCCTCGATCTGGCTGCAGCTTGTCGATCCCTATCCGCAGGGCGTGCCGCATGTCGGACCGGCCGGCGTGTTGACCAAGATCCCGGTGGTGTACCGTCAGTATCCGACACCGCCGACATTGATCAGCCAGACCTGGTCCGGCTTCACGCCGACTTCAGGCTCCGGCAATCCGATCGCCGACGGCGCCGACTGGAGCTGCCTCTATACCTACCAGGCTTTCCTGGTCGCGCAGGACCAGATCAACACCGCCGTCACCTACAACACCGATCTCAGTGCTGCGTCGAATACGCCACCCAACCTCCTCGGCTCTGCCGGCCCCAGCGGCCCGTTAAATCTGTTCACTGCGCTGGCGCGCACCTCGGCCGTCTATGGTGCCATCGGCCCGGTGCTGCGCAATCCGGCCGATCCGGCCTGGGCCGACGCGGTGGCCGCCTTCGCCACCGCCATTGGCGAGGTGACGGCAAACAAGGATTGGAGCCCGGGCGTCAACCTCGCCTTCGCGCAAGGGCTGGTCAATGTCACCGACAATTATGTCGTCACCGACACGCTGCAGGCGGACGGAACGACACGCCTGATCGACCTGCAATGGCCGGCGACGCAAGGTGAATCGAGCTTCGCCAATGTCGCGCTCACCGTCACCGCTCTCGATCCGTCCAACCTGACGCCGTACCCGAACCAGCATCCGGTCCAGCCGCCGCCGGCGGACGGTCTGCAGTTCGAGGTCGACAATGCCCCGCCCGGCAATTTCGGCGTCGCGCACACGATCGAGGTCGACGCGCTCAACGTGCTGGCGGCCGAAAATGCGCTGGCATCGGTGCAGATCGAGCGCAACCTGATCATGCTTGAAGCCGCCAACAACACGGCGTGGCAAGTTGTGCCGGAGTTCGTCTACAAGACCCCGCAGGTTCGGCCGAGCCAGCCGGTGACGCCGTTCATCGACAATGCGACGCCGATCGATGTGACGACACTGCCAGGCCAGGGATCGGGCACGGCATGCCCGGCATCGCCGTCGAGCCTGTGCCAGCGCATCTACACCGTCATGGCCGCCCTGCTGGCCGACCCCGCGCAGCAAAAGTCACTGCTTGGGGCACATGCGGCGGCCAACGTTAGCAGCGGAACGACAAGGCGGGTCAAGGTCGCCTGCTCCTATCAGTTCCCCTTCCCCGCCGTTGCCGGCGGCGCCTTCGACGGTGCCTCGATAAGTCCGCTGGTTCCGATCGTACTGGCCAGATCCTTCGAGATCGACGGGCAAGAGACGGCGCAGCTTGGAGATTTCGCGACGCTGTTTGCCGAGGCGATCGCCAACTGGGCCTCCGACAACAGCATCGTCTTCGGAGACAATGCCGAGCCGGCGGGTGCGAGACTGGTCTTCGACATCACGCTTTACGCAGCGCTCAGCGGCGTCAACACGCCGGTTCTGCGCTTCAGCAACCTGCAACTGAACCTGACGGACATCGATGCGAGCTGACCGCCTCAAGGCGGGCAGTTGCGGCGGTGTCACGCGACACATGACTGGAAAGGAGGGAATTTTTCGAAACCAGAGTTCGGGCCAGACCGGCAACCGGTTCTGGGCGATCCGACTATGAAACTAGCCGAAAGAGCGACGGCACGCTTCGACCAGCAGGTCCGCCGCTCTGCAGAATATATTCAGGAATGACAGTCCGAAACCGCAAACCGCGAGGGAAATCCATGGCAACGGCCCCAAAATACAACATTATCGGCGCTAACCAATCCAATGCGAGCTGGGATGGCTCGCCGACCACGCTGGCCTACCGCGAAAGCGCGACGATGCCGCAGACGACCAATGGATCGATGGTCCTCGCCTATCAGAATACCGCTTCGCTCAACAATGCAGGCAAGCTGGCGCTGACCTCGGGCGGTTCGCAGCCAACGTTCCTGGTTGCTCCGGCACTACTCTCGCAGCCCAGCATTCTCGTCAATAATTGGCAGGCCAACAATCTCAACGTCACCAATGTCAGCGTTGCGGCCGCGACGCCGATCTGGATCGAGGCCTTCGGTCCCGGACTGCCGGGCCAGAAGCCGGTGGCGCTTGCCATCAACACGGCGCTGACGCTGAAGCCGGGCGGCATCGCGCAGGGAACATCGACGCCCAACTGGATGCAGCTGACGCTGGGCACGAACACCGGCCAATTGATCATCGTTGCCCTCGTCGGCGGCCCGCAGGACGCGACAGGCAACAACGCCTACGCCATCGCGCTGAACTCGCCAGCCGGCAACACCGGCCCAGGTACGGGCACGCCGGCGCCGCAGGGCTATTACGCGACGACGGGCGGCAACAACTATTCGTTCGAATTCAACTGGGGCTCCTCGGTTGTCTACGTCGCGAACATGTCGCCTTCGACGGCATCGTCCCTGACGGCGGAACTCTTGTCTCTGTGACCTGAAGCGTGGGAGCCGGCGGTATCAGGCCGGCTCCCACATCGACGCCAACGAAAAGGAGGACAACCCGACATGAGCGACCTCGTCCCGGCGGGCACGGTGAACGCGGCCTGGAACGGCCAGCCCCAGACTCTGGCGGTGCGCGGCAACGTGACTATGCCGCAGACGCCAAACGGCTCTCTCATCGTCGGTTACTTCAACCAGTCGCAGCAAAACAACGCCGGCAGGCTGGCCTTGACCTCCGGCGGCAGCGATCCGACATTCGTCCCGGTTCCGGCACTGGCACGGATGATCAGCATCCTGACTGCGAACTGGCGGGCCAACAACCTGAACATCACCAATGTCAGCACCAATGCCGCGACCCCGATCCTGGTCCAGGCGTACGGCCCCGGTATCCCCGGCATGCAGCCGGGTACGCTGACGATCGGGACGCCAGTCCAGCTGGCGATGCGGCAGGCGGTGCAGGGAACAACGACGCCCAATTGGATGCAGCTGGAATTCTCCTCGAGCACCAGCAATCTGGAGGTGGTCGCGGTCGTCGGAGGCCCGCAGGACCAGTCCGGCAACAATGCCTATGTGATAGCGCTCAATGCGTCGGGGGGCGACACCGGGCCACCGCCTTTGCCGCCTCCGCCGGCCGGCTTTTATGCCACGGCTGGCGGCAATAAATACGCGCTGCCCTTCAATTGGGGGGCAGCGACGGTCTATGCCGTCAATCTCTCGCCAAAGACCGCATCGCCGGTAACGGCCTTGCTGCAATCACTGTAGAATTGCCCTAGAAGGACTTTTCCGCCACGCTTGACGCCATCGTGGCTGCTCTCTTGAAATGGAAGTCATGCCGCCTTCTGATCTCATCAGCCTGGGCCAACCTCCGGCGACGATCGACTGGAATGGCTCACCGACGACGCTTGCCGTGCAGCAGCGTGCGGTGATGGCGCAGACATCCAATGGCTCGATGATCCTGGCCTTTCAGAACATCTCGGAGATGAACAACGCCGGCAAGCTGTCCTTGACGAGTGGCGGCAGCCAGCCGCAGTTCCTGGTTGCCCCGGCCTTGGCCTTGCAGCCGACCATACTGATCAACAATTGGCAGGCGGACAATCTGAACCTCGCCAACATCAGTGCCAATACCAACACGCCGATCTGGATCGCGGCTTTTGGACCATGTTTGGGTTCGCCACCGCAGACCTTGCCGACCAACGGGGATGTCGTCCCGGTCGCGCTCTACACCGCGCTGAAAGCGACCACTGACCCAAACTGGATGCAGCTCGGTTTCCAGGCGAACTCGGGCGGTCTTTGCCTGTTCGCCATCATCGGCGGCCCACAGGACGCAAACGGCAACAACGCCTATGCGATCGCGTTGAATTCGCAGTATGGCAATACCGGCCCCGGCACCGCCAAACCGGCCCCGCCCGGCTACTATGCGACGACCAGCGGCAACAGCTATTCCTATGAATTCAACTGGGGAAGCTCTCTGCTCTTCGTCTACTATTTCGGCAGCGGCTCCGTCCTGGCCGATGTTCCAAAGGCTGGGGATGCACCCCCCACGGTGACATTGGGATCGATGTGACCGGGCATCGTCGATTGCGGAATCCGCACAATATTTGCACACGGCGGAAGGTCGGCCGAATGTGCTCCCGTCTACAGTTAACCAACAGTGCTTGGATCGAAAAGCCAAGTCTTGCCGGAAGGAAGGGCTCGCAAGAACTTTCGTGCCGTGCCAAAACACCGGGTATCAATAGACCGGGAAGCGGAGGACTTATGGGACTTGTGACGCTGGACCATTTCGCCGGGTGCGTCGGAAATGCGTTCGACATCGACATGGGGGAGAGTTCGCTGCCCCTGACGCTGTCGGAGGCCCGGCCGCTGCCGGAGACCGGCTTTCCCGGAATGCGGCGATCGCCTTTTTCGCTGATGTTCCGAAGCGGATCGCAAATCGTGCTGCCGCAGAAGCTCTACAGACTGAAAAACGCGACCCTCGGCAATTTGGAAATATTCCTGGTCCCTGTCGCCAGGGACAAGGAAGGCATCGTCTATCAGGCGATCTTCAATTGAGGCGACAACGCTAGCGGTTGGGAAGAAGAGCCAGCCGGTCAGACGGTCGACCACTGCATCCCGATATGAGTATCGGTAGCATCGACTTCGTGAAAATGAAGGCGGTGGTAGAGAGCCTGCGCGCGAATGTTGCGCCGCTCAACATGCAGGAAGACGCTTGATGCCGAACAGCTTTGCGCCTGGCGTTGAATTGCCTTCAGCACGGCGAGCCCTCGGCCGCGATCGCGATACTGCGGCAGGAAACCTATATCGATGATATGCCAACGCTCGGCACTTGTATCGACATAGAGCCGTCCGATCGCCTTGCCCTTGTCCTGCAGTATCAGGAAATCGGCGTTTGCAAATACGCTGACATAGTGGCGATGCTGAAGGTTGAATTGCCCGTCGATGAACGCCCGTTTCATCTCCTGCAGCCACGGTACGGGTTCCATTTCCTCCATGCGGAATGACCAGTAGAGCTGGCGCAGAAATGGAATGTCCGCGAGCGTCGCGCTGCGGAACGCGCCACGCGGAAAGCCCAGCCGAGAGTTTTCGCCGGCAGGAAATGCCGGCAGCGCTTCTGCTTCGATCGAGACCATCAACCGAACGACGGATAGACCCCCGACATCGCTATACTGTAATTCAGCGCGAGGTAAGGCTGGCGATTCTCGTGCGGCTGACTGTTCCCGGTAATGCCGAGCATTGTGGGCAGGAATTGCGCGTTCGCCTCCGCGTTGGCCACAAAAGGACTGGTGCTTCCCGGCGGGGCCAATGAATTGCCGGCAGAGGGCGCCCCCGTTTTCTTGGCCAGATCCGGCTGGTTGTATATTGTGAACTGATGCATGTGCGCCGGCATTTGCGCCACCGTCAGCGTCTCACTGATTGCGCCAAACGTCTCGCCGATAGTGCGGCCTGAAAGCCCGGGGCCTGTGCCTTGGTTGCAGCCGGCGCGGTTGGTAAAATTGGGCAACTGAAAGGTGGTTGTGCCATTGCCGCCGTAATTGGTGCCAAGCAACGAGAACAGCGCCGAATATTGCTGGATCGGAACAACGGCGCCATTGCAGGACGCCCACCCGAGCGGAGCGAAGCTGAAGCCGAAGACCTGTATCTCACCGAGGAAGGGCTCAGTCATTGGAATGTCCTTGCGATCTGGATGGCGAACCGGTTTCCATAAACAATCCCGAGCGCTGGGCTCAGCCCTGCGATGGGTAAATTCCCGCCCATGCAATGCAGAACTGCACTGTCAGGGTCGGCATTGTGTTGTCGTGCGGCGAGGTCCCGCCGACACTCTGCGTCGATTGTGGGGCGGTGACATAAGGCGTCGCGCCGGCAATATCGGTCACATACATGGTGTCGTTTGAGACGGCACCAAGTTCGGCCGTCGTGTTGACCGATTTTCCATCGGCGCTCGACGTGGTCGCGGTCATCGAATGATTGTGCTGCGGCATCTGCTGGGGGAGCAGTGTGACGTTCTCGCTGCCAGCCACCTGGCCCAGGACATAGGTCGAAAGGCCAGACCCGGTGCCCTGATGGATGGGCACACGACCGGACAGACTGGGCACGGCGAAGGTAGACTGGCCATCGCCGCCATAGGTGGTGCCGATCAGTGTAAACAACACCTCATATTCCGAGATGGGATACAGCCCCCCGTCGCAGGCGAACCAACCGTTCGGCACGCGCGAAAACCCGAACATGCGGATCTCTCCGACAAAGGGCGTGGTCATCGATGGATCTCCTCCGGGCAGTAATTTGGCGGGCAGTGATTTGGCGTGCAGTGATCTGACGATGGCTCGCAGGCGTCAGCTGCGTGACGGGAATATCCCGGTCATCGCGATGTTGTAGTTGATGGTCTCGTAGGGCTGTATGTTCGGGTGTGGCTGGTTGCCGCCGACATAGGTGACGGTCGGAGCCGCAAGTGGAACCAGACGGCCATTCGGCGCGGCATAGATGGCATTTGTGGTGGTGCCATAGAGCGCATCGCTGGGATTGCGCGCCGCACCCGCTGCAGTGGTTGCGTTGCCCACATGGTTGTGGGCCGGCAGTTGCTGAGACAGCAGCGTGACGTTTTCAACGCCGCCGGTTTCACCCCACTGATAGGCTGATGGGTTCCAGTTCGGATCGGCGGATGGGCCAAAGCCGACCGGGGTGCGGCTGCGCAGGTCGGGCAGGGCGAAGGTCGTTGTGCCATTGCCGCCATAGGTGGTGCCGAGCAGCGAAAACAACGCCTGGTTTTGAGCGATGGCGATTATCGAGCCATTGCAAAAGGCGAAGCCCTTTTGCGCGAACCCGAACCCCGTCATCATTATCTGCCCGAGGAAATATTCGGCCATTAGCTCCCCCTAATATTGTTCAGCAAGTTCGTTGAATTCATCATTGCTCATAAACCAGAGATTCTGCAAGCGGAGTTTTTCTACATGGTAGACATGGTGAAGACTGTATGATTTACTTTGCCTCCCAAACCGATGGGGATAATCGCACTCGGATTCTGCGTCAGCTAAAGATTTGATCGGTCTATATTTTTCGCTTCGACACCAAAGCGTATCGATTGGCGGCACGGGGGGCATGCATTGGATCGGACTGTAAAGTATTGGGCCGAGCGTTCGGACGCGCTTGCCAGCAGGTTCCTGCTGTGGGTTGCCATGCTTGCGTTTCTTGGCATGGCTGCCTTGGCGCCATCCGAGGCACAGGCCGCGCCATCCCTGGGCTGCCCCGCCCCGATAACGTTTACCGTGGCATCCGGCGGCTCTCATCAGATCGACGCGTCGTCATGCGATCCTTTCGGAACAAACCCGCAGAGCCAGGTGGTGCAGCCGGCACACGGCCATGTCACCATCGACAACCCCTCCGCCGGACTCCTGACTTATGTCAACAATGGCGACGGCGCCCTGTCGGATAGCTTCACCTTTGAAGACGCGTCCGCTGGTGTCGTCACCGTCAATGTCACCGTCTTGCCTGCCAGTTCGCCCATCACCGTCACCCCGGCAAGCCTGCCGACGCCGGCAGTCGGCGTTTTCTACGACCAGACACTTTCCTCCAGCGGAGGCGTGGCGCCCTATACCTATACGTCGGGTGGCGGCAGCTTGCCGCCGGGGCTCAGCCTTGCGCCCAACGGCAGGATTTCAGGCACGCCGACGGGCTCGGGCCCTTACAACTACACTGTGCATGTGGTGGATTCCACGGCCGGCACGCCCCTGACAGCCGACAAAAGCTACAGCTTAAGTGTCGCCGGCCCCACCCTGGTCGTTTCGCCGACCAACCCGCCCGCAGGCGCGGTAGGCTTTGCATACAGCCAGCAACTCAGCACCAGCGGCGGCACCGCGCCCTATACTTACAGTGTCGAGATTGGCCCCCTGCCGGCTGGACTTAGCTTGTCCTCCAGCGGCCTGATTTCCGGAACGC
Source organism: Mesorhizobium qingshengii (assembly GCF_900103325.1). GTDB lineage: Bacteria > Pseudomonadota > Alphaproteobacteria > Rhizobiales > Rhizobiaceae > Mesorhizobium > Mesorhizobium qingshengii. The sequence goes on from NZ_FMXM01000017.1 coordinate 87,119, forward strand.
CGAGCGCCCAGGGCACCGTCACATTCAAGGTCAAGTCGCAGGACAGCACGACGATCTCGACCGGCGGCGTCTGGTTCGTCACCCAGGACATAACCGTCGTCATCAATGCGGCTCCGACCATCGTCGTCAACCCCGCCACCGTGCCCGGCGGTACAGTCGGGCTCGCCTACAGCGGCGCGACCATGACCGGCAGCGGCGGCACGGGCCCCTATACATTCACCATCAGCGCGGGATCGCTTCCAGCCGGGCTGACGTTGAACGGGACAACAGGCGCGCTTTCAGGCACGCCAACCGCCGGCGGCACAGTCAATTTCACCGTCCAGGCAACCGATAGCAGCACCGCGCCCGGACCATTCAGCGGCACACGGGCCTATACGCTGACGATTGCCGCGCCGACCATAAGCTTGCCGGCGACGACATTGGCAGATGGCACGGCCGGCAGCGCCTATTCGGCGGCCCTCAATCCGGCGACCGGAGGCACTTCGCCCTACACATATGCAGTGACAGGCGGAGCCCTGCCGCCGGGCGTGGCGCTATCGGCTTCAGGCAACCTTTCCGGCACGCCAAGCGCGGCCGGTAGTTTCAACTTCTCGGTAACCGCGACCGACAGCAGCACGGGCACGGGACCCTATTCGAGTGCGCCGCAGGCCTACACGCTCAACGTCGTCAACATTCCGCCGGTCGCCAACGCAGTGTCGGCCACGGTCGCCTACGACAGCAGCGCCAATCCGATCACGCTCAACATCACCGGCGGCACACCGACATCGGTTGCGGTTGGCACAGCGGCCACCCACGGCACGGCCACGGCCAGCGGCACGACGATCAGCTACACACCCACCGCCGGCTACGCCGGTCCCGACTCATTCACCTACACGGCAACGAATACTGCGGGAACATCCGCACCGGCGACGGTCACCATCACGATCAGCGACCCGACGATCGTTGTCGCGGCATCCGGGGCTTTGACCGCACAAGTTGGCGTGGCCTACACGCAGACCTTCACCGCATCCGGCGGTGCTGCGCCATACACGCTGTCGGTAAGCGGCTTGCCGGCGGGTCTTTCCGCCTCGGGGACCAACAGCGTGACCGTCTCCGGGACGCCGACAGAAGCGGGCAGCTTCGCCCTCAATGTCACAGGCGCCGACAGCAGCACCGGAAATGGCCCCTTCGCGATTGCGCAGCCGTTCACGCTCACTGTCGCTGCGCCAACGCTTTCCATGGCGCCTGCGGCGGGAACGCTTAGTGCCGCCTATGGCGCGGCCTACAGCCAGCTGTTCACGGCGTCCGGCGGCACTGCGCCCTACAGCTACACCGTAAGCGCCGGTGCGCTTCCGGCGGGCCTGGCGCTGGATCTCAATAGCGGGCTGCTCTCGGGAACACCCACCGTAACCGGCCCATTCACCTTCTCGGTCCAGGCAACCGACAGCAGCACCGGCACCGGCGCACCGTTCGCCAGAACGCAAAACTATGTCCTGCAGGTCGGCGCACCGACCATCGCAATCACACCGGCCTCGCTGGCGGATGCGGCCGCGGGGGCTGCCTACACACCCGTTTCCCTTGTCGCATCCGGCGGCGTTGGCCCCTACAGCTTCTTGCTGTCCGCCGGTCCGCTGCCGAATGGCATGTCGCTCACTTCAGCAGGCGTTCTTTCGGGAACGCCGACGCAGTCCGGCACATTTCCGATCACGGTTCAGGCGCAAGATGCCAATGGCCAGACGGGCACCCAAGGTTACAGCCTGCAGGTCCTGGTGCCCGGCCTGACGGTGTCGCCCGCCAGCCTTCCCGGCGGCGTGGCCGGAACCGCCTACAGCCAGACTTTTTCGGCGAGTGGCGGCACCAGCCCGTACAGCTTTGCGCTGACGTCGGGCACGCTGCCCGCAGGATTGACGCTTGCGGCCGGAGCGCTCACGGGCACGCCGACGGTTGCCGGCTCCTTCTCCTTCACCGTGACGGCGACCGACAGCACGACGGGAACTGCGGCGACCGGGTCCCGGCCCTACACGCTGATTGTCGCCGCGCCGACCATCACGCTGGCGCCGGCCACCTTGCCTGCGGGTCAATTCGGCGTTGCCTACAGCCAGACGCTGACGGCCAATGGCGGCACCGGTCCTTACACCTACGTGATGACCGGCACGCCGCCGACCGGAATAACGCTGTCATCAGCGGGCGTGCTTTCGGGCACGCCGGCAGAGTTCGGCTCGTTCAACATCACCGCCACGGCGACCGACAGTCTCGGTTTCACCGGCACGGCAAATTACACGCTGGTGATAGGCAACAACCCGCCGGTCGCCAACCCGGAGACGGCTGAAACGTTTGAAGGGCAGCCCGTGACCATCCACGTCACGGACAACGATACCGGGACCATCACCTCCGTAGCGATTGCCACGGCGCCCGCGCACGGCACCGCGTCGGTGAGCGGCACCGACATCGTCTACACGCCGGGAGCGTCCTTTAACGGATCGGACACGCTGACATACACAGCGACCGGACCAGGCGGAACCTCGACACCTGCCACCGTCACGATCAACGTCAGGCCCCTTCCCGTCCCGGTCGCGCAGCATGTAACGACGGTGTCGGGCAAGGCCGTGGTCGTCGACCTGACCAAGGATGCAGTCGGCGGGCCTTTCACCAGCGCAAGCCTGGTTTCGGTGCCGCCGTCTTCGTCCGGCACCACGGTGCTGAACGGGTTCCAGATGACTTTCACGCCGACGGCGACCTTCCAGGGCACGGAAACGGTAACCTTCACCCTGAGCAACGCCTATGCGACGTCGGCGGTGACGGCGATCACCATCGAGGTCGTCGAGCGTCCAGATCCGACGTTGGACAGCGAGGTCATGGGCATCCTCAACGCGGAGACCGCCGCAACGCGCCGTTTCGCCACCTCGCAGATCGGCAACTTCCAGCAGCGCCTGGAAGGCCTGCATGACGGCGACAATGGCCAGGAACCCACGGATGGCCTGGCCTTCGTCCAGGGCATCGTGCTCTCCTTCGACAGCACCTGCGGCGAAGCCGAACAAGCGGCAAAAGGACCTGATTGCGGTCGCAGCAAGGCGTCCGACCCGAACTGGCCGTTCAAATCGTCCCTCGACGACACCACCACATCGGGCACCCCCGGCGGCTTCGGCACCGGCAGCTTCGGCCACAGCAAGGTAACGATCTGGACCGGCGGCTCGATCAATATCGGCCAGCGTGACGGCAATGACGGCTACAAGTTCGAGACCACAGGCCTCAGCGCCGGCGTCGACTATCGCTGCAGCCGCGCTTTCGCGATCGGTCTCGGCATGGGTTACGGCCGCGATGTCAGCGACGTCGGTGACAATGGCAGCCGCAGCACCGGCAAGGCCTACACGGCGGGTCTCTACGCCAGCTATCATCCCGGCCAGGACTACTTCATCGACGGTCTTATGGGATATCAGTGGCTGTCGTTCGACTCGAAGCGGTACCTGACTTCCGGTGGCGGCTTTGCCAACGGCGAGCGCGACGGCGGCCAGTGGTTCGCCTCGGTTTCGGCCGGCAAGAAGTTCGAGATCCAGGAATGGCAGATCTCGCCTTATGCACGTCTCGACGTTGCCAAGGCGAAGCTGGATGCCTTCACCGAAAGTGGTGATCCGTCCTCGGCCCTGCACTATGGCGAGCAGGACATCAGCACCACCACGGGCAATCTCGGCCTGACGCTCGCCTACAAGTTCGCCGCTGACTTCGGCGTGGTTTCGCCGCAGGTGAGGCTGGAGTACCAGCACGACTTCCAGGGCGACAGTGCGATCACCATGAACTACGCCGACATGTTCGGCGGGCCGATCTATCACACGTCGATCGACGGGCTCGGCAAGGACCGCTTCATGCTCGGCCTCGGGGTGAATGTGCAGACGGCGCAGGACTTCAACATGCGGCTGGAATATCGCGGCCTGTTCGGCAGCGATGGCGATACCGACAACGGATTCCTAGTCAATCTGGGCAAAACGTTCTGATCTTGGGCGCGCCGGAAAACCTGTCGTGCCTCATGTTCACCCTCGCAGCCCAGCGACTGCGAAGGTGTTGTCTTTGTCGGAGCGCGCGTTGCGGAAAGCGGCGGCGACGCCGTAGCCGACGATGTATACATGCGAGAACAACGGGCCGAACCGATAGTTCTCAGAGATCGTCTTCTGCGAGTAAACTTGTTAAAAATAGATCGAAATTGGAGCGAATCGGCAATTTGTCGTATAAACGAGCCTACAAGCCCGCTCGTACAGTGTTTTGTGAAGTAAATTTGATTTTTACAACTTCGCAATCTGGACATGCTTCCTGATCTGTCGCACTATGCTTTCCGAACGCAATCTCGAGTCAAATTGGCGGAGGGCACCATGTCGCGTGGTGGATGGATGGCGCGTGCGCGGATTTTCGCGTGTGTTTTCGGCGGCAGCCTGGGCTCAATCGCGGCGCTACCCGCGGCAGCCGAAATCCTCAATCCGCCGGTGTTGCAGGATGAGCGCGCGGCGGTTGCCAAGCCCATCCTGACCGAGGAAGCCCCCGCGCCACTGCCGGGCAACACGGCGCCGGCACGCGGCGACCGCCTGCTCGATCTCAAGATCCAGTACATCGACAACCAGATCTACAATCCGTCGACGGGCGGCTACGATAAGGTGCATCTGCGCGGCTACACCGGCAAGGGCGTCGATCCCGCCGCGCCCTATGTCTCGCCGACGATCGAGGCGGTTCCCGGCGACACGGTGCGCATCACCCTCGACAACCAGCTGCCGGCAGGGCCGCAACCAGGCGATCCCGGCTGCATGCCCGGCGGCCAGATGCCCGACATTCCGCACTGCTTCAACGGCACCAATTTGCACACCCATGGGCTGTGGGTAAGCCCGACCGGCAATAGCGATAATGTGCTGTTGTCGATCAACCCGCAGACCAAGTTCACCTACGAGTACAACATCCCGTCGGACCATCCATCCGGCACCTTCTGGTACCACACGCACCGTCACGGCTCGACCGCGCTGCAGGTATCGAGCGGCATGGCCGGAGCGCTGATCATCCGCGGCAACCGTCCGCCCACGCCGACAGCGCATGGCGACCTCGACACGCTGATCCCGACCTCGGCTATCCCCGAACGGGTACTGGTGATGCAGCAGATCCAGTATGCCTGCCGCGGACCAGCCGCGAAGCCAGGCGATCTCGGCCCGATCAAGCAGAATATTAAAGGCAGCTATTTCTGCGATCCGGGCGATGTCGGCGGCATCGAGGCCTACGACCAGTTCGGCCCGGGCACTTGGCCGGCATCGGGCCGTTACACCTCGCTCAATGGCAAGGTGTTCAATCCCGACGATGCAATGAAGGCGACGCAGGGCCAGATCGAGCGCTGGCGCGTGATCCATGCCGGCGTGCGCGATACGATCAGCCTGCAGTTCTTCAAGGTGCTGGACGGCAAGCTCAAGCCCGGGGTGAAGACTTTGCTCAGGGCCGACGCCACGGCTTCCTTCATGAAGGACACCTGCGACACCAAACCGGTGCCCTACGCGCTGGTTGCCGCCGATGGCCTGACGATGGCGGCGGCACAAATGACCACGCTGGCGACATTCCAGCCCGGCTACCGCTTCGACGCGCTGGTGGTCTTTCCACAGGCCGGGCGCTACTGCGTGATCGATTCCTCAGCCCCGAAATCGGGCGTGGTCAATGGGCTTGATGTCGGCCCGCGGCTGCTCGGCTTGGTCGACGTTGCACCGGGCAAGCCGGTAGACAATGTCGAGACCTACATCAACGGCAAGCTGGTCGCGCTCGCCGAGACCAACATGCCCGCCAACGTCAAGGCGACGGTGGTGGCCGATCTCAAGACTGGCATGAAATTCACCAGCTTCACGCCGCACCCCGACATCACGGACGAGGAGGTCAAGGGCAACGGCACCCAGGAATTGACCTTCTTCATCGACACATCGGGACCGGATGTGAAGTTCGAGGTCGGCAACACGCTCAACACCGCCGACGTCAAACCCTATGATCCGACCCGCATCGATCGCCAGTTGCCGCTCGGCAAGGCGCAGGTCTGGACACTCCAATCGCATTTCGTCAGCCATCCATTCCACATTCACGTCAATCCGTTCCAGATCATCTCGATCATCGACCCCCTCGGCAAGGATGTCAGCGCTCCTGGAGCGATAGACGACGTCGCCGGGTCGCCCGACCCACAATATCCTGGACTGAAGGGCGTGTGGAAAGACACGTTGTGGATCAAGAGCCTGATCCCGCAGAACCTGCCCACGGGCTTTTCAGGAATTTACACGATCACGCTGCGCACCCGCTACGAACGCTATATCGGCGAGTACGTGCTCCACTGCCACATCCTCGACCATGAGGACCAGGGCATGATGCAGAACGTTGCCGTGGTGCTGCCCGACCAGGTGGGCGACACCACGCGGGGCGAGGCCATGCAGATGGACGTGGGTGGTCACGATGCCCTCAAGTAAGGCACAGCCAATGCCTGAGGCGCCGTTCACCTGGAGCGACGTGAAAGCCATCCTCACCGCAGCCGGCGGCAACGAGGGGCCTGGCAGCCTGACCGGGCTGACCTTGCCGGAGTTCCTGACGCTCCAGCTACAGGGCATGCCGCTGATCGCGCCGCTCAACACCACCTGTTGCGGCAAGAGCGACGCCAAGGGGCGCGGTGAGCGCTCAGCACTGATCCGCGGCTTGCGCGGGCTACCGCCGTTCGACGGCAAGCAGTTCCCGCGCCTGCCCTGGGGCGGCAAGCCGGTCGTGGATGACGACATTGACCGCATCGAAACCTGGATCGAGGAAGGCTGTCCCGGAGAGGTGATCGGATCGATCGCGCTCACTGGCGAAGTCAGCGTGGCAACCGAAGCCCGCGTCGAGGTGAAGGGACTTCCCGGTCCCATCTTCGGCCCAGCGTCGGATCCGGCGGCATGGCGCTACGCCAAGGGCGAATTGCGCCAGCGCATGGATGCCGATGGGCTGAGTGAGCCGCAAAAGGAGCGGCTGCGCTACGCCTTTCGCGAACTCTACAAGCTCAACAAATGGGTCGGCGACAAGCGCAGCTACAACAATCTGGCGCTGATCCACCAGAATCACTGCCAGCATGGCTGGGAGCGGTTCCTGCCGTGGCATCGCGTCTATCTCTATGAGTTCGAGCAGGCGCTGCAGGATTTTTGTCCTGACGTGACCATGCCGTGGTGGGATTTTCCCGCGTCACGCTACAAGCCGGAAGATCCGGCCAATGGCGCGATACTGCCCGACGCCTTCAAGGGCTTTCTGACGGAAGACTCCGCGCGTTTCCTGCGCGATCACGGTTTCCCGGCCAAGATCGACACGCTGGTCGGCCAGCTCTGGGCCAATCCGACGCAGATCTATGACGCGGTCAGCAGGGCCTGTGGCAAGGACTATGTGGAGGGCGAAAACCGCAAGCGGCTGATCGATGCGCTGCTCGGCGCCAATTCGTTGTGGTATCCGCTGCGCTATTCCGGCCAGTTCGGCAAAGGCACAATCAACAGCGTCATCCACTATCACTACCCGGCCCAGGAGGACATTGACGAGATCCTGTCGCTGCGCACCTTCCGCGACTTCGGAGGCGGCAGCCTCTATGTCGACAGCTTCGGCTTCCTCGACCAGAACCCGCACAACACCATGCATATCTGGACCGGCGGCATGAACCCGGCGTTCAAGACCGACGCTCCCGCCGACCGCAACAGCGCGGTGCGTGTTGCCGGCCGAAAATTCCACCAGCGCGACGATCTCTACTCCGAGCCGCAGTTCGGCGACATGTTCTCCAACCTGACGGCGTCCTATGACCCGATCTTCTGGCCGGTGCACGCCAACATCGACCGGCTCTGGTGGCGCTGGCAACAGGAGCATCCCGACGGCCTGCCGGCCGATCTCGATTCAGCGCTGACGCCGTGGAGCTACGCGGTACGCGATACGCTCGACATGAACCGCTTCGGCTATGAATATGTTCGCGGCGGATGCCTGATGCCGGTCGGGCTGACCAGCCCGGTCGGGCGCTTCGTGTCGGCGCCGATCGCGGTGCCCGAGGCGACCAAGGGATTCCGCTCGGCCGAAGTGCGGCTGCACCGCGTGCCGCAGTTGCCGCGCTCCTGCTTCATCCGCGTGTTCCTCAACACACCGGATGCCGATGCCTCGACGCCGCTCAACGTACCAGGCTATGCCGGCTACGCCGCCGTGTTCGGTCATGGCGAATGTTACGGCGGACCCGGACATTGTGAGGTACCACCGGCGGAAAACCGCAAGTTCGATTTGCGCGAGCGGAGCATGAACACGCCGCGCAACCACCGCATCGACGTGACGCGCGCTGCACGCCGGCTGATCGCCGCCGGCGCCTCCAGTCTCACCGTCAGCCTGGTGGTGATCGGCGCCTCTTACGAGGAAGACCGTGAGCTGCTGCGGCTCGATGGGGTCTCGCTCAACTTTCTCGACTGACCAGAGGCCGGCGCCGGCGCAGGGGGAAATCACATGGCCGACCCATCGATCTATCGCATCCACCCGGCGGTCGGCATCGCCCGGCTCGGCGACAGTCCCGAAGCCTTCTGCATCTCGCCGGAAAAGCCGGCGCAGATGCCGATCGAATGCGACGCCAACGGCAATGCCGCCAAGGGCGACGCGCCGATCAAGCACTTCAAGGACAATAAGGGCCGCATCAAGCGCCAGGCGGCGCGCTTCCAGATCTTCGTCTATGACGACGCCAATCCGGACGGCGTAGCGCTGAAGATCGGCGACCATGTCGAAGGCGGCGGTAACAGAGGCAAGCTGGTCGATATCCAGTGGCGGGTGCAGCTCGCCAACAAGAAGGCGGCGTGGTTCACCTTCGACGGGCTGCGCGGCGAAGCCGGCTATCCCGACGGCTCGCCGCTGCGCAATCCTGATATCACCGATCCGATTGAACGGCAGAAGCTGGTCATCGACGCCGGCCCGCAAGCCGTTGACTGTACCGCGCGGCGCAAGGCGAGTTTTGGGCGCGACACCAACCCGGCCTATGCGGTCACCTTCCCGCCAACCGGGATGGCGCCAAACGACATCGACACGCTGGGCGACATGATGACGGACGACAATGGGCGGTTGCTGGTGCTCGGCGGGCATGGCAACAGCGGCTCGTTCCTCACAGGCTTCGGCCATCCGCGCATCGAGACCTACGCCAACAGCGATGGCTGGTTCGACGACATCTCGGACGGGCCGGTGATGGCCCGGCTGGTGATGATGGAGGAGCGCGTCCAGGCGTTGCGGTACATCGATGTCGAATATCCCGCCTGGGTGCTGGTCGGCTATCCCCGCTATGCACCTGAGGTGCTCGACATGATCACGCTCGAAGACGTGGTCGAGGACATGTCGATCCGCGAGTTTGCCTACCGTACCGACATGTATGGCACGGCAGGAACGTTCAACGCGCCGCAGAAGATCGATCCCACCGATACGGCGGCATTGCTGCATTGGAAGGCCGGGCCAGTGGAGTGGAACCCGGCCTATCGTCCCTGGTTCTGGCGCGACATCTGGCCGATCATTTTTCGCGCCGACGAATTCTCCTATTTCGCCAACATCCTCCAGCAATCGAACTTCCCGCATAACCAGTCGAGCCGAGGCACCTTCGACCCCTATCGCCTGTGTATCCCGCCGCGCATAGCGCCGCGCGGGCTGGCGGCGAAGGAAGGTCGCGCCAGGGACGACCAGGCCGACGGGCGCCTGCTCGAGGCAGCCGTGGAGCCGAGCCTGATGCAGCTCGATGCAACGCAGGCGCCGGGCGCGGCGAAGGACGCCGTGGTGGGTGAGGCCGGCGCCACGCTCAAGGCGGCGGCGGCGGCTTTCACGGCCGCGGTCTGCCCGCCCGCGGATGGCGAGGCGCCACGCGCCTATGCTGCGCGCTGGCAAAGGACCTTTGCTGATAACGATACCGTGGCCGATCCCGCCTATGCCGAGGCGCGCGGTGCTTTCGACGCGGCGGTCACTGGCGTGATCGAGCGCATCGCCGCGGCCGTCGCGCCACCGCCGGAGCCGATGCTGGCGCTCGCGCGCTCTTCGTCGCGGCAGGAGCCGGGCGAGCCCGACCGCACCACCGATCCGGACGAGCCGATCGAGGCAGCACTTCGACGGTTGGCGTTCGAATACCGCTCCGGCCAGTTGTATGACCGCGCCCTCACTGCTGCGGCCAAGGACGCCACCACCGATCCCGGCCGTTCCGCGCGGCAGTATCTGTTCGATCTCCTGAGGAAGCCGGGCGAAGAGAACCTGTTCCGGCTCGAGGCCAATCCGGCAACGCGCACCTATCATTTGCCACTGATGCCGCTGCTGGCCGGCGACAACCCGATCACCAACAAGACGGTCAGCAAATTCCTGCGGCTGACCGACACGCAGCTGTTCCTTTTGCGGCAATGGGCGGAGGGCATTTTTATCGATGAGGTGGATGCGGGCTTCGCAGCGGCCATCGATCCTTGGCAGCCCTACAAGGACTGGAACGTGCCGGGCGGGCGCGGTCTCGACCAAGGCGTGCTGTCGAACGGGCTCGGCGGCGCCTTCTGCCCCGGTGGCGAAGTAACCTGGATCATCCGCAATCCGGCGATCTGGCGCGAGCCCTACCGGATCAAGGCCGACCCCGAGTGGTATACGTTCGCGCTGACCGCAGCGCAGGAGAACGCGAACCGCTGGGGCGCAGGCGTCAGCGAGGAAGGCTACATCGCCTATGCCTCAGATCCGCTGTCGCTGGGCAGCGATTTCGACATCGGGCTGCAGCCGGGCGACCTGACCAAGCTCAGCGGGCTGCCATGGCAGGCCGATTTCAACGAATGCTCCACCCAGACGATCGACGTCACCTATGAGGAATGGAACGTCCTTTACCCCGACAGCGTCGGCAACACGCTGATGGAACGCGAACGGCGCGTGTGGGAGACGCTGTGGTGGCCGGCGCACCGGCCGATGCAGGTCTATTACCCTGTCGGCACCGGTTTTCAGTTCCGCAACTGGGCACGTGGCATTCCGCAGACACTGGCCGGCGACCTCAAAATGGTGACCGAGTGGTCGAAGCTCGGCTTCATGGTCCGTAACCCGGGAGGCGGGCTCGATCAGCCCTCGCCCGGGATCAAATACATCTGCGTCGAAGATTCGGGAGAATGACGATGACCAATCCCTTTGTCGGCAACTGGACCTATCGCAGCTTTCTCAACGATCCCGATATCAGCAAGGCGGCTAACGACCTCCTGTTCGGCGAGGGCACGCTAACAATCGTGGAGCAATCGGAGACCGAACTCTCGGGAACGATCGGCGGCCCGGGATGGTCGCTCGATCTGCGCGGCAGCTTTGGCTACGGCTCGCCCATGCAGGTGCGCTTCCAGGGCAAGGGCGTGGTCGGTGGCGAAGAATGGATCTACGATTACGTAGGCTGGCTCGTTCCCGTATGGCCGAACAGTACCGACCGGCTGGAAGTGCCGGCGATCGTCGGCTCGGTGGTGCGCACCATCCCGCATTCGGGCAATGGCGGCAGCACCAACCCGGCAGGGGTGGTGGCGTCCTTCTATGCCGTCAGAGCAGGCTGAATTCGTCGTCATCGGTGGCGGGCTGGCGGGCACCGCGGCCGCACTGACATTGCGCCGTCACGCGCCTGAAGGGCGCGTGGTGCTGATCGAGGCTGGGCGGCACGACCGGGTCAAGCCAGGCGAGGTGCTGCCGGCAGTGGCGCAAGGGCTGCTGCGCCAGCTCGGGGCATGGGAACCGTTCCTTGCTGCCTCTTTCGTCGACAACCGCGCTGTCGTTTCAGCCTGGGCCGACGACGCGCTTAGCGAGCGTCCCAGCATCTTCTCCGCCCAAGGTTCCGGCTGGCAGCTCGATCGGGCTCGGTTCGACCAACTGCTAGTAGAGGCGGCAGCCACAACAGGCGTCGAGGTTCGGCTTGGCTGCGCCGTGCGTTCGGCGGTGCGTGACGGCCAGGGCTGGCGTCTCGAGCTCGCCGATGCAGAGATCGTCGCCGACGCCGTGATCTGGGCGGCCGGTCGCAGCTGGAGGCTGGCGCGATGCCTCGGTGCAGCGCTCAAGGTGCATGCCCACCTTGCGGCCTACACACGCTTCTTCGACAGCGCGCCGGGCGATTGCCGGATGGTCATCGAGGCGCGCCCCGAAGGCTGGTGGTACAGCGCCGACCTGCCCGGCGGCAGCCGGGTGGTGGCGTGCCTGACCGATCCTGATCTCGGCAGCGCGTTGCGCGACCCGAAATCCTGGTACCGCGCATTGGCGGCAACACGGTTCATCGCACCGCTTCTACCTCGAGGCGCGCGCGAAACCTCTGTCGCGGTGAAGTCAGCTGGTACGGCCACGGTCGACCCGGCCGCGGGTGAGCGCTGGGTGGCGGCGGGCGACTGCCTCTTTGCCGCCGATCCGCTGTCGTCGCGCGGCATCGTGCATGCGCTGCGCTCGGGAATCCTTGCGGCCTATGCCGCGTCGGACATGATCGACGGGCGCAGCGAGCTTGCCCGCAGGCGCTACGCGATGATTGCCGCGCAGGGTTTTGCCGACTACGTCCCGGCACTCGCTGCCCACTACGCAGCCGCCGCGCGATGGGACACGCCTTTCTGGCAGCGGCGTCGCAGCCATGTCGACGATGCGGCGGCGGTTCAGGGACAAGCCATGGGCATTTCGAGCAGGGAGAAGCAATCCAATGAAACTCGGTATCCCGGTCTATGACGGCGTCAACCTGCTCGATGTGGCTGGCCCGCTTGAGATGTTCTCTTGGATCGACAAAAAGAAGGGGCTGGAGACGGTTCTTCTGTCGATCGACGGCGCGCCCGTCACCAGTTTGAACCGGGTGCGCTTCGATGCGCAAGCCAGCTTCAAGCTGCTGCAACTCCATGGACATTGCCCGCCAGCCGCGAAACCGCCAGGGCCGCCATCCGGGACAGGCCAGCGCTGGGAAGCGCAATCAAGGCACGCAGTCACTTCTATCGCCACCTTTGCCCGCCTGACAAGCCGGCGCCCAGTTCACTTTGACCGATGCGCGCAGTCCGCCCAATAGCGGCTGATGACGCGGCTCGCCCACCATGGCAGCCTTGGCCTAATCCTCGGTGATCTGGTGGGCAAACCCGAATGAGGCAAATCTAGTAACCGAGGCTTACTAGGTGCCTTTCGTGTTGTCGCAGTGGCTCACTGACGACGCATCGCCAAGAGCAGTGACGGTATTTTGCCTCCACGAAACGGTGCTCACGCGCGGGCCAACGCAGCACTCGCGCATTGTGCAGAAACGGCCGTCGAACTCTATTCGACCATGCGGTTTAGATAGTCCGCGGTGGCGCTCGGGCCCGGAATGATCGAAACAATCTTCATCTGGGCGACGGTTCGTTTGGCGGCCGCGTCGAGGTGGGCATCGAGCATTGCGGCCGCCGCCTTGACCACGTTACGCGTGAGTAGTTCCGCGACCAGCCTAAGTTCGGTTATCACGCTTTGGTCTTCCGGCAGGCCGAGGCGGCGCAAGAGCCGTCCGGCGGCGCCGAGTTGAAGCAAGTTATTGCGAATGAGCTCGGTGAGTTTGTCATTGGATGCTGAAAGAACGCACATATCGATCAATTTCATTTCGATGTCCTCAAGATCGTCGGCCTGTCGCGCCCCCTCGGATTGTTCGAGGGCCTGCAATTGCCTCAGAAGGTCAGCCAGCATGCCGGGGTTAATGTTCGGTGCGGCGGAAATCAGCGCCTCGGGTTCCAGCGGGCGGCGAAGGGTGAAATGATCCTTGATGGTCTTGGCCGTCAGGGGGCCCGCGACCCAGTGAGAACTCTGGTTCTTGCGAACCAGGCCGCGCTCGTGAAGGCGACCGAGCACGTCGCGCACGACTGTCCGGCTGACTTTGAAATGCCTGGCCATCTCTGTTTCGACGATACGATATTGGCCAAAGACGATACAGCCGGCAACGTCGGCTTCGATGATGTTGTATATGCGCTCCCACGATGAACGGCTTTGCAGCGCCTCGTCGGCGGCATGCCGTTTGACCAGACCAAGAGACTTGATGTCGGTACGGTTGGGTGAAAGACCAAGTCCCGCCGGGCCGACAAGATAGCCGCGACCATTGAAGCGGTGAACCATCCCCATGGAATGCACTGCCTTCAGCGCGTCAGCGCTGAGACAGGGAATTGCAACGTTGCCGGATTGGTTCGGCCATTGCCGAGATCCTGAGCGCTACGGCGTGGTGCAAACAGGCGCGGGCTTGGCCAGGATAGTGCCTGTATCAATGTGGAGCGCTCCCCAGACACTGCTGAAAACTTGATCTGATTCTCGAGACGGCGCAGCCGAATTGATCACGATCAATCGGTAGCATCGGTTCTTGTGTCATCTTTTTTCGACAGAAGCGCGGGATCGAGGAGGATGGCATGTTTCCGCAGCGTCGCTGGATGGTGGCTGTCGGGCTTGCGCTTTCATGGCTGCTCGCTGCTGCCAACGCGCAGGCCCAGGAGGTCGATCTCCAGCCTGGCGAAGCGATTGTCACACAGTTCTCCGGGACGGTTGCGACGATCCAGCCCGGTCAGGCTCCTGCGATCCGCATAGACCCTCAAGGAGCGGTCGCAAAGGTCATTGATGTGCGCCGCCCCGGCTTCGATCCGGCGGGCCAGCACTGGCTGGACGAGCCACAGAGAAACCTCATCACGGCCGAACACGTGGGCCAAGTATTCGCCATTGCTCTGGACGACGACCCCGCGCCGAACATCTACCTGGCCGCGTCGGCATTCGCAGGCCTCCATCGCGATGGCGACGGGTGGATGGACGGACAATGGGGACAAGGCGGCGGGCCGGACTCGATCTGGAAGCTCGATGCCCGCAACGGATATGCGCCGCGGTTGTTTGCATCGGTGACGCTGGATGGCCGCCACAATAGCGGTGCAGCTCTCGGAGACCTGGCCTTCGACCCCTATCACCGTCAGCTGTTCGTATCGGATCTCGAGTCCGGCATGATTCACGCATTCAGCATCGATGACGGCACCGAACGCGGCAGGTTCGACCATGGCATCGATGCTCGTTCCGGGTTCCTCGACGTCCCCACGGGCGAGACGCGGTCGCTTCCCACCGTCGAGTTCGATCCGTCAAGCGCTGCCAGCCTAACCACTTGCGCCGCAGGGAATGTTGCTGTCGCGCCGGAGTGCTGGAATCTCGCCGACTTTCGGCGACGGGTATGGGGTCTCTCGGTTCACCGGGACAACGAAACCGGCGAAGTGCGCCTTTTCTACGCACTCTGGAGCAATGCGGGCTTTGGCAACAGCGAATTCGAACAAGCCTCGCCGGCGGAAAAGACCAATTCGGTTTGGTCGGTGGGACTGGACGACTCCGGGCGCTTCCGGCGGGGAACAGCGCGGCTCGAGTTCCTCGTGCTTGGCGGGACGACCGGCGACGTGTTCGCCATTTCGGATATAGCCTTTCCGCGGACTCCTGAGCAGCAGGTCATGCTCCTCGGCCGCCACCGCGGCATTGTCACGCGCGAGCCGGCCGCGGACAGCACTGCGAGGCCTCCGTGGCCGGACGCCTATTCGCCCGGCTTCGAAAGTCCGGAGAACCTGGTATGGCGGCAGCAGGATGACCGATCCTGGCGGCCGAGCGCCGATGACGGCGCGGCCGCGGAGGTATCGCAGTCGCACGTCCCGGTAGGCCAGAACATGGCCGGCGGGGTCGACTTCGGATTCAACTATACAGGCGGTTCGATCGACGAAGTTGCTTCGGGATCCTTCATGTGGATCACCGCCAACCACCTCTGCCCGGTTCAAAACCCATGCCTCAACGTGGCGACGCGCGAGCGCACCGACATCTCCGAGGTGCATGGGCTGCTCGGAATCCCGCTGCCGCCCAATGTGTCCGACAATGAGGGCCGCGCATCGGATGCGTTTCTGGCAATCGACATCGACGTGAATGCAGATGCGGCCGGCAACGTGGATATCGCTGGACTGGCCCGACGCAATGCGGGTGCCGTGGGCGATGTCGAGGTGTTTGCACCCTACCCAGAGGTACCAGACCAACGCGTGGAACCCGTCGCGGGAGACGCGGTCGAAGCGGCGGCGGAAGGTCCATTGTGGCCCCTGGACGCACAAAAGGAGCCCTGGTGGCCCGCTCCCCTGCCTCTCGGCGGTGCCGACGCGGGTCCCGATCTGGCACTCCAGAAGGCGGTACCATTCACCTGTGTGCCCGGTGCATCGTGTACGGTCGTTGCGGTCGTCACCAATATCGGCGGCGGAACCTATGCGTCGCCGATTCGTATCCGCGACCTTTTACCGAACGACTGGCAACTGACTGCGGCCGGTCCCGCCGGCTCCAACTGGTCGTGCCAACAGCTCGGTCCAGAAGTCGTCTGCACCGATGCCAGTTTCTCCCTCGCGCCCGGCCAGCAGCATGTCCTGGCCTTTGAGGCGCAGGTCCCGGCTCAACAGGTTGTTGGCGTGATCCGCAATTGCGCAGCGATCGAGCACGCCGTTGCCGGCATCGACGCCAATGCCGCCAACGACGAAGGTTGTACGGACCTCGCATTCGATGGTCCCGCACCCGGCGCGGCGGCGGATGGGCGCGACCTGTCGATCACCAAGCTTGCGCAGCAAGCCAGCTGCGCCGCCGGTGGGCCATGTTCCTTCACCCTGCGCATCGCCAACACGGGGACGGAAGCCTTCGAAGGGCAGGTCTCGTTTATCGATGTGCTCCCGGCGGGCTGGGTCTATGCAGCAAAGGATATCGGCTGGTGGTGCATGCTGACGCTGGGTGGCGGTGACCGATTCGCCTGTCGTCGGCAGCAGCGGCTCGAGCCAGGCCAATCGATCGACGTGTCGCTTGCGATCCGTTCGCCGGCAAACGCAACGGGCTCGGCCGAGAACTGCGCCGAACTCGACTGGTCAGCCAACGAACGCGATGCGCGCCCCGACAATGACCGGTCCTGCGCGGCGGTGAACATAAACGCCCCCGAGGCGGGGGGTGGTATGCTCGGCGTCGACCTGTCCATCGACAAGCGCTTCAAGGGCCAAGGCGCTCTGCCTGCAGCCGCGGCCGGAACGGGCTTCATCGGCGGATGCCAGCAGGGGGCCGAATGCGCGTTCGATATTATCATCACCAACAGGGGGCCGGGCCCCTTCGACAACATTCTGACCGTCGTCGACGAGATGCCCGCGGACTGGAAGCTCGCCGGCGGGGGACTGGATTGGATGTGTATCACGGACATTGCCGAGCCCACCTTCGCATGCAGAAAGCACGTCGTGCTTGAGGCGGGAACGAGCGAGGTTCTGACCCTGAACATGATCCCCCGATACGGGCCGGATCGCATGGAAGTTGAGAACTGCGTCAAGATCGACTGGAGCGGATCGAATGCGGATACCGATGCCTCGAATGACCGCATCTGCCTGCTGGTTCCACTGGCTGAAGGTCGTCCTGATCTTGTTATCCGCAAGAAAGGACCGGCTGCGTGCGAGCGCGGCGTGCCTTGCGCCTTTGATATCGAAATCCAGAACATTGGTTCTGTGGACTACGAGGGACCGCTTTCGATGGTCGAGGAGGATGACGACGTATTCGAGATCTCGAGCTACGGAGCCGGTGATCCTTGGCTCTGCAAGGCAAATCCACGCCTCCCTCCAGCGCTGGGAAAGGAGAAGGACCTTCAGCCTGGCCGCATCACCTGCACAGTGGACAAGCTAACATTGGCGCCGGGGAAGTCGAGCAGGATCCGGCTGACGTTGTTAGTATCCCAATATCTCGAAGAATCACGGACTCACTATCAGAACTGCGTGCGGTTCGCAGAAGATCCGGACAATGACGGCGTAAGCGAGGAAGGCTGCCATACATTCCGCCTCGTGCCTAAATGGGATCTTGCGATCACCAAGGAGGGTCGGCCGATCTGCTACGGTTTGGCCCGCGATGTTTGCGACTACACCTATGCCGTAACCAATGCGGGTTCTGCGTCCTACCAGGGCCCTGTTTCGATCATTGACGAGTTTGCCGCGGGTCTGGGCATTGAGCTGCAAGGCTGGTCTCCGCGGCCGCCAAACGGCTGGAATTGCGAGCAGGTCAAGGACGGCGAATTGAGGTGTGACCATCCGCCCGTCAAGATCGAACCGGGCGAGACCATGCGCGAGGTCCTTAAGTTGACAGTTGCCTTTGGAAAAGCACTTCCCCCTGACCTCGACAACCTTACGAACGTCGCTACGGTGAAGTATTTGGGCGGCCCCCCAGACGCCAATGAAGCCAATGATCGGGACGACGCTCTCGTCCTGATCAATCATTCCGCGAATCGCACAGTAACGGGCGAAACAAAACTCTGCTCAGCATTCGACATCATAACCAGCCTCTGGGGCGAGACTAGTTGCTACAATTCGACGATCACGCCAGAACTCGACTTCAACGGGGACGGTACCCGCGTGTGCCGTGGTCCCGCATGTACTAACTACGAGTTCGTCATCGGCAATTCGGGTGCCACCAACTATCGCGGCGAGTTGACGATGGACGTGACACTCCCGCAGGGCGCGCGGTTCCTAAGCACTAAAGGCGAAAAATCCGGCCTGGCCTGCAAAGCGGAAGCGTGGTCCTGCACCACGTCTGGGAACAAGGCGACTTGCAGCCCCGGGCGGTGCATTCTGGGCCCTGGTGAGGAAACGTCGGTTGATTTCGAGGTCAAGCTGTTGCCGGATCCGGCGCCCGCCATCCCGTCCGAGGGGATGGACCTGACGACCTGTGCGGAATTGAAGTGGACGCGACCCTCCCCTGTAAACCCAATCGAACAGCGCCCGAGCGACAACATAATCTCGCGTTCCTGCGTAACGACGAGGGTCCTCCCTGAAGAGCCTGTGGAATGCCCGCCGGGTCAGGAAAGGGATTCCGCCGGGAAATGCGAGCCTATCGCGGCGCCCGTGGACCTCGCGATTTCCAAGAAGACGATCGGAGACTGCTCAGGCCAGGAGAGCTGCCGGTTCCAGATCACCGTGGAAAGCAAGGGTAGCCGCCCGTTCAAGGGCCGCGTCGCATTTCGCGATACCTTTTCGCGTCCCGGTGCAAGGTTGACTCAGTTGCACGGACGCGGCTCATGCTCGCAATCAGGTCAGACCGTTGACTGCATCATCGAGCCGGAAGGTCTCGCCCCGGGTAATCCTGCCGTCGTCTCACTCGATATCCGGCTGCCGCACGGGGAAAGCGGCGCATCGCTCCAGAATTGCGCAGAGATCTATCAACCGGACCCTACCGACGCCTCTGCCATGTCGCGCGATGAAATCAGGATGCTGCAGCGTGTTCTCGATCATCGTGGCTTCGACCCGGGACCGATCGACGGTGCAGTGGGCAGCCGCACCCGCAACGCGGTGAGCAGGGCGCGAGCATCGGTCGGTCTCGAGGCCAGCACGCAGGCGGATCGGGCCCTGCTTCTTGTTCTGCTTGGTCAGACACGAGACCAAAGCGACCTCAATCCGGGCAACAATCGGTCCTGCGTTTCGGCGAAAACGCCGATATGCGGCCCGGGTTACAGCACTGTCCGCGCGACCGGTGAATGCGTCTGCGTTGCGCCGCGCGTTGAACGGGACGGCCAGTGCGTTGCGCCGACGCAGGCGCCCAAGCCGCCTCCAAGGCTACAAGCCGCCCCACAGCCTCAACCCGTGCCCCAAATTCGCTGCGATGACGGTCGCGTGGACTCCCGCAACCGGTGCATCTGCCCATCGGGTTGGACCCGGGAGCAAGTTCAGCGCAACTGGTATCGCTGCGTGCGGCCGACGCCGGCCCCGATCTCGCCAACGCCGCAGATCAAGTGCGTAGGCGGCGCACTGATCGGTGGCTTCTGCATATGCCCTCCGGGCAATACCGTGCAGCAGCTTCCCCGAGGCAAAGGGTTTCGCTGCGTTGCGCCGCAGCCCGTGCGTCCCGCGCCGCAGCCTCAGCCGGTAGCTCCACGCCAGCCTCCGCGGCCCGCACCCGCCAAGCCGGCACCCATTCAGCCACGGATACCGCAGATCATGCCGCGATTGCCGCAGCTTCAGATGATCTGTCCGCCAGGCACGAAGTGGGTTCCTGAAGCACGGCAATGCATCAAGACGATCGACTGAGCCATAAGCTCTGTTCCTTCACCATGCCCGGCAAGAAGCTTGAATGGATGCGCCCAGCCCTAACGTTTCCATGCTAGTGGTTGAAGTGGTGGTAGCCCGGAGCGCTGAAGCCGATCGCTCGACCTCTGTCAGATCATTCTCCGCCCCATCTCGGGACGCGGCAGGTTAGCCTCGACCGCCACGCGCCCAAGCTTCAGAACCGTCGGTAGCAGGCATCAATTTCCTGTCTGTCGGGTTTTTAGCGCCGAGCGGCAGTCGCCAAGCGACGAAAGATTGCGCTTGTAGAAAGTGCAGGATCAACCTTCAAAATCTGATCCAATGCATCGGTAAGATGAGGAATGACAGCACCCTCCGACGTGCCGACCGTCAGATCCAGTAGCTTCAGGAGAGCCCGCGCCTTCGCCTCGTCGTTGATGATGGCGAGCTTCTTTGCTTCGTCTTCATCGCCATAAAGGCCGTAGTCGAGCATCGACCAGCAATCGAACGGAACGAGAAAGCGCGCGATCGTGTCCACGGCATCGGCGAATGCCTCGCCTGAGGCCGCAGGAAGATCAGCAAGCGCGCCGCTGACCCCAGGCGTCGCCAGCGACCGTTCCTGCGGCCACACCTCACGAAGAAACGGCGCGGCGGCAGTTCGGAAAAGACCGTCTCGCGTGCTGCTGAACTCATCCGGCGGCGGTTTCGTTGAAAGATCTCGGACAAACACTTGGATCGCATTCGCCGCCGAACCGAGGAGGACGTCCTTTATCCCACGACGATCCTCATCGGCCGCTATCTGAAGCTTATGCTTGCCGGGTGAGCTGAGACCAGGGAATCTCCTCGGGTTTCCCAAAGCGCCTGACTAGGTGTCGTATCAAAGCGCGCTCGAACCCGGTGCCGACAGTCGCGGTGAACTGTTGATGTCAATCCATGCAGTCTACGGTCCCGCTGAAAGGGCGGTCGTGATTTGCCGCAGATCAAAGAGGTAGCCGCGCCTGACGGATATAAAGGCAACGTGCGAATGGTTGGTTGGGTAACGACCGGTCTTGCGGATTTTCTCAGACGCCCTCCGCTTGCGCTTTTTGGCAATCAAGCCGCGAACGAGTGACGGCGGAGCCGTTATCGGACGATTGTCCTGTAGAGAACCTGCCTGAGGCTGCAACATGCAAGGTAATCGAACATCGGCGGCGGCAACCTTGTTCCGCAGGCCCGCAATCCTGTACCCGCTGGTCGCGGCCATGGTTATTTTGGTCGGCTTTGGGGCGTATGCCTTCTACAACAACCGCCCGGTCGCCGTTGAGGTTGTGGCAGAGGAACACGATGTCCCTGTCCGTGTCTTCGGGCTTGGCACCGTCGAGGCCCGGATCCGTTCCGATATCGGCTTCGAGGTCGGCGCTACCCTGGTGGAGCTGAAGGCCGACGAGGGTGATCGCGTCAAACAGGGTGACCTGCTTGGAAGCCTGACGCTGGGTGAGCAACAGGCAAAGTTGGAGAAGGCCAAGGCTGCCTTGCTCGTCGCCGATGCTACCGTCGAGAAGGCGAATGCCAACTTGGGAAAGACGCGAGCCATCCTGGCGCAGAAGAAGGACGCAAATGCACGCAGACAGGCGCTTGCCGGGCAGAGCGTGGTGTCTCGGCAGTCCGCAGAGGAGGCGCTCAGGGATGACCGCCGAACAGTTTTCTCGCTAATCCCGGTCTACCATTCTGCAGCCGTGGTCAGTCTTGATAAGAAAGCCGGCAGACCATTTGCCACCAGGTCAGCGGCAGCTCTTTAGATTTGTCGATTAGACGGCGGAACGGCCGAAATAAGGCGCGTTGCCGTCCGGCTGCTACGGGGCCGGTTCCGGACAGTCCGGTTTGCAACATGATCAGGCGATAGCGCCGTTCTTCGCCACCCGAGTTGCACCGGCCCTTCGCTCCACGTCATCGTCGACTGATGCCCTGGCATCCAGAGGAACAGAGACCGACATGCCAACTGCGACGCGGCGATGGCCTTCGATCTTTTCGATCTATGCGCATAAGGCGTGTATGGCAGGGGTGGCGGGAGTGAGGGAGTGAGGGAGAGTCACGATGACGGCCGCTAGTGAGGAGTTCGATCCCGCCCATGTTCTTTCGGCGATGCACGCATCGCAGCGCTGCATCCAAAGCCCTGCTGTTGCGTTAGCCTACGGTTCCGCATTAGCGTGACGCGAAAGCAAAAGTGCCTCGACTCGATGATTTCAAAAAGACTTGATGCCGACGCCGGTACTGTCGCCGACTTTCTCACCTTGAAAGGAAATGAGAAGCGCCTTTTGATCATGAACCATCTGGCCGCAGGCGAACTTTCGGTCAGTATTCTCGCCGAGAAAGTTCTGCTCAGCCAATCGGCCCTGTCGCAGCACCTTGCAAAGCTCCGCGCCTTTGGCCTCGTTGACACCCGTCGCGCAGGCAAGATGATTTACTATTTCTGCTCATCCAGTGCGACGCGTGAGTTGCTTGCCATGCTGGATGGCTTCCTGGTGACCGAAAGACTGCTCGCGGGCGGGTCCCATTACCTCACCGAGAGGCTGCGTCGGTTGCGAACAGCATAAGCATCGATGGCCGCTTCGCCGAAGCAGATATCAGCGCCGGAATGAGCCTGTCTCCTGTTGCGGTCGCGTGCCTCACCCATCAGCAGCGCCGCCTCGGTGCGGGTTGGGCTTGCCCAGAACCCGCGTCATGTGATGCTTGACCGTGTTCTCCAGCAGCGAAAGCCGCGCGGCGACTTCCTTATTTAAGCTTTCCAGTGTCGCCCGCAAACGACCAGATGTAGTTCGCCAACATACGCACCGTCCATCCGTCCTTTTGCGAGTGGTCGGTTCGCGTCACCTTCAGCCCGAATTTCAACAAATTCAATTCAATACGGTTGCTTGGAGCAAATGCTTGCCCATGCTATGCACTGGTTCAGACAGATCGGCCGCATACGCCTGCCCCCCGATACACCCCAGTACTACCACTCCGGCGGACGTAGCCGAACATAGACAACGCGGCTGCGGTCACTGGCCGCCAATAAATTCCAAAAACTCACGACATGAGTACCCCCTCTTGCGATTCTGCCCCTGCATTCCGAGGGCGACAACCATATTGCGGTCGCCCTAACGTTGGTATCAAGCAGATTTATTCTAGAAATAGACGATGACGTATCCGCTTCCGGATCTTTGGTAGTATGTGCCGCCACAGTAGTAGAGGCTATAGCCGTTATAAGTCCCATAGGCACAACCGGCGGGCACAGCCGCAATATAGGCGCCACGGCGGATGACACGGCGGGTGGTGCGGCGCGCGGTGCCAGCCACGCTGACCGGGGTCAGAGGACGACCGACGCGAGCTTCAGCTTTGGAGACGAAATTGAACACGCCTGCATCGCCTGTTTGCCCGCCGAAATTCATGTCCCCGGCGCCAAACAGCACTGCCAACGCAAAGAGAGCCGTCTTCATTACCTTCTTCATTGTCCATCTCCTTTACCGGAAAGGTTCGGAATTTCATCCAACCCCTGCAATTCTTCAACCTTGACTTCCTTGGCATCCGCCGCTGTCTTCAAGTTGAAGTCGTCAGAGGCGACATCGCTACCATCTTTCCATTCCGTGACCTCGATTGTGTATTCCGGAGCAAGCGCCAGCGTCTTGCTGGTGATGGTAAACCGGCAGGGCCGCGGCTTGTCACCTTGCGTTATCCAAATCTGCCAATCGGTATCGAGGGTTCGGAATGCCAGGTGATCGCACTCCACGCCGCCGATTACCCCGCTGCCGAGATCCTTGGTGTCCGTGACGTTTGACATCATGGTCTCGTTGGGATTGCTCGACAGGAGGTCGGCGGCAGGAGCCTCCAGCCCGAAGTCAAATCGCAACGTGTCTATCACCTCGTCGAGACTGCCGGTCATGGCAATCTTGGTGAAGGCGTTCAAGTTCTTGCCATAGAGGCCAAGACTCTTGCCGTCATACGTCAATTCGACATCAGCGAAGCCGCCTGTCCGCGTCACGCGGATCTTGTCAGGACGATTGACAATCGCCGCTCCGGAACTGGCGAAAGTCAACTTCTGCAGATCAGGTGTCACGATTTCGACGTTCGAATTGTACTTGAACGAGATGGTCTTCTGCCCGCTGACATAGTCAGACATCGCCTTGAACAAATTTTTCGCGCCCGCTTCGTCGGCCCAGGCGGGCATTGTCAACGTCCAACCCATCGCCATCGAAAGCACCGTAACCGCGACTGCGGCCCGGAAGCTCCCTCCAATGATTTCTTGTGACATTTTTCGCTCCTCTTTGTGGTGAAAGTGGAGAGATCCATTCAGGACTGGCTTTGCGCCTGGTGGTCTCTTACTTGATTTACGACCCGCAGCAGAACATCCCGCCTCTAGAGAGCGTGTATTGGAAAACCTTCCATCCCCTACCCTCAGGCCTTCATGCGACCGGCAATCGAGCTCTGTGGAGGCTCAGCGCTTGCCGTCAGTCCGGTTCGCGCTGCGCCGCCGTCGTGTTGCGTTATGACTTCGCCGGTGTGTACCAGATAGGCGAAGTGTAGGCGCGTTCCTGGATCGATGATGGAACATCGGTCGGAACAGGAAGGCCGTAATACTTGGCATCATACGTCGTCCAGCGCGGCGTCGGAATTTCAAGTACGCGACCGTAGTAGAATGCGCTCTGCTTGGGATCGAATTCGGGATCCTTCCACGCAGCGATCAGTTCGGGGGACCCTATGCTATTGGTCCATGTTGCATTCGCCACATCGACCGTATTGCCAACTGCCGGCACCTTTCCGTCCGCCCCGCGCTTGCGGTCGCCGGACCACACGACGTCGTAAACCTTCTCATGGGTTTCGCCCTTCTCATCCAACCAGCCCTTGATGATCTGGTAGCGGTCGAGATTGGCGCCGATGGGGTCCTTCAACGCAGCAATAAGGAAGGTTGGAACCTTGCCTTCAGGTGGTGCACCAAGATCTCCGCCCATGGGCACGCCCTTTCCGTAGCCTGCGACAGCAGGGTTGCGGCTCTTGGCATCGGCTTCAGTGAACTCATAACCACCAAATAGACGGACGGCCATGCGGGTGCCCGTCGTGGCATAGACCTCGCGGCGCTCCATTGCGTCAAAGATCGACTGCCGGGTGTTCTCCGTTGCCCAAACCGCGGCATAGCCTGCCGCGACGACATCTCTGTCATTGACAGTAATGCCGGTCTTTGCGTTCTTGACGAACGTATTCGTCAGGCGTTCTGCGCTGGGCTCCATGGGTGCGACTTTGCCCCAGAAATTATCTTCCTCGACTGCAGGAAGCCCTGTATGCGCATCAGTCGAACCGATCATTCCGAATTTGAAAGGATTGACGCCGAATTGTTTCTCCATCTTGAGCCCGAGCTTCAATCCAGACCGGGCATATTCATGCTCCAGCATCTCTGGTTTCTTCGCCTCGCTCATGTCGAGATTGCCCTTGTCCCATTTTTCGAAGTTGGCAAACTCGTCATTAGGTGACAGGAAAGGATGTGCCTCGCCGTCGCCCTTCATCTGCGTCACTTCGTAGACGGGCTCCCATCTATGGCGGGCTTCCGCATACTCCTGATCGACCGGCTTGTCCGTGAACGGTTGGATGAACGGAAACATCAGACCGTTGCTCACATTGCCATTGTGGGCGATGGCAAGCACATCGCCGCCGGTCTTCGACTCGTAGTTCGCCATCCATTTCCACAAATCCGTCTCCCTGGGACTGCCCAGTGGTGCGCCCGTCGTAAAGGGAAGGGACTGACGGGCAAGCTCTCCACCATCCTTGAAAATGATGTTTCGGTGAATGTTGAAAGACCCCTGGGCGGTCCACTCATATCCAATGAAGGCTGTAAACCGGCCGGGATCATTGTTCTCTTCAGCCGCCTGGATGGTGTCCAACCATGTGGACTTGAAAGCAGCAGTATCAGGTTCATAGACCAATGCTTTTGGGAAACTCCCATCAGAAAAGGCACCGATCACCTGCAGGGCGGCTTGCTGACCTTTGCCCTCCTGCATCATGTCGTACCATTTGCGGCCCTGCGGATCCGCCACAATGTTCGGCTTACCAGCCGCAAGGTCCGGGAACAGACCCATATTATCTGAGTGATCGGCTACGACGAGAAAATCGAGCGGACGCGATAACTTTGCTTGCTGTCCAGTGTTCGTTGTGACCTGTTCGCCCTTGGCAAAGCGGTAAGCATCTCGAGGTAACAGACGGGCACCGAAAATGCCCGCATCGAAGGACACGGCGGTGTGAAGGTGGGTATCACCGAATAGCGGCCGCGTCGGGAAATTACGATCGGCATAAGGCGAGTATGGCCGCTTGGAAGGAAATACCTTTTCGATCTTTTCTTTTGTGACCTGGCCAGCGTCCCCGTCAGCAAAGGCAGGGTGGCACAAGCCAAGAGCCGTCGCTCCTAGTAGTGCGCCTCTGAGAAGTGATGTACGCATTTGTTTTTCCTCCCCATTCGATGCCTGGCTCCAAAGACCGTCAACCAAACGAACGGTCTGACTGACCTTAGTTGATTGGGTATGCGCATTTGAGTGGGCGTTCCTTGACCTAGATCAAGGATTTCGCTGCACGAGCTTCCAAATTATGGCAGTTGGGCGCTCCAATATGAGTCCCGACATGGCGGCTTGCGCCGTTCAGTCTGTTATCTGCTGAGGCACTTGTTGCCCTGGGGCGAGGCGAACATTCGGAAGGTTGCGCGGTACTGCAATGTGAGCCCCCGCAGATTGCAACGGCTTCTCGCGGGGGAAAGTACGAGCCTCTCCGAACTCATCGAACAGGTCCGCCGGGAGGTGGGTTTGGAACTGCTGACCAACGGCCGGACGTCGATTGCTGAGGTGAGTTCCGCTATCGGATACGAATCGCCATCCATTCTTATAAGCGCCGTGAAGGGCTGGACGGGCAAGACTCCAAGTGAGTTGGTTCTTGAGAGCAACAGATGAAGTCTCTAACTTACTTTTCGCCCGCACATTGAAAAGCAAGACGACAATGACCACTGCGAAGATCATCAGAGAACCTTTAGTCCATTTCATATTGCTCGGCGCGCTGATATTTGGTGTCTATTCTTTCATTAGTGGAGATAGCTGGTCGTCGAACCGCATCACCATAACTTCTGCCAAGATTGCCCAGCTGTCAGAGATCTTCGTGAAAACATGGCAACGGCCTCCAAATGCCGAGGAGGTCAAGGCAATGATCGACGACTACGTGAAGGAGGAGCTATACGTTCGCCAGGCGCTTGTCCTCGGGCTCGATAAGGACGACACCGTCATCCGGAGGCGGCTGCGCCAGAAGATGGAGTTCTTCAGTAGTGCCGAGGCCGAGAGCGTGGCTCCGACCGACACCGAACTGCAAGCCTATCTTGTCGCCCACCCCCACAGTTTCGAGATCGAGCCGCAGATAGCCTTGCAGCAGGTTTTTCTCAACGCCGAACGTCATGGCGACAGCATCGCGGGGGACGCCGCTGCGCTGCTGGCAACGCTCAAGGCAAAGCCGGAAACGGGCTTGTCAACTCTTGGCGACCCAACAATGCTACCCTCCAGTCTAAGCCTGACACGCCTTACGAATGTCGCGGAGACCTACGGAGCAGAGGTCGCGGACGGCGCACGCAGAGCTCCCGTTGGGCAATGGGTCGGCCCGGTACGATCCGGGTACGGTTTCCATCTCATTCGCGTCACCGAGAGACAAGCGGGGAGACTTCCCGCACTAACGGAGGTCCACGATACCGTACAGGCCGAATGGATTCAGGCGAAACGTCACGAAGTCGAGGAGCGCCGGCTGGCCGAGTGGCTCAAGCGCTATCAGGTGGTGATCGAGACTGCGCCGAATGTCGAGGGAACTGCGCCATGAAGCGACTGTGGTTGGTCCTCGGGCTGCTGCTATTGATTGCTGCCCGACCTGTGGCGGCACATGAGCTCCGGCCAGCTTATCTCGATATGCACGAAGCTGCGCCTCACCAGTTTACGGTGCTGTGGAAAGTGCCGGCCATAGGAGAAATGCGTCTCGCACTCGATCTGCGGCTGCCGTCAGACTGCGTCTCAAAAGCCGAACCGACAACATCCATCGAGGGCGGGGCCTATCTTGAGCGGTGGTCCACAGACTGCAAAGGCGGGCTCAAAGGAAAGACCATCAGCATCAACGGACTCAGTTCCACGATGACCGACGTTCTGGCACATATCGTGTACGCCGACGGAGTGACGGAAATCGCAAGGCTAAAGGCCGACTCGCCTTCCTTTGTCGTCGCCGGTCAGCAAACCACTTGGGACGTCGCTTACACCTATCTCGTTCTAGGCGTCGACCATATCATGAGCGGGTTTGACCACCTGCTCTTTGTCCTTGCTCTCATTATTCTGATCCATGACTTGAGACGACTGATAAAAACGGTCACCGCTTTCACAGTGGCGCATAGCATCACGCTTGCGGGAGCGGCCCTCGGCTACTTCAGTCTGCCGCAGAAGCCCGTGGAAGCAGCGATTGCCCTCAGCATCGCCTTTGTTGCGAGCGAGATTCTCAAGTCCGAACCGAAGCAGTTGCGGCTCTCTGAAAAATACCCATGGGCCGTGGCATTCACCTTCGGCCTGCTGCATGGCTTCGGATTTGCCGGCGCCCTGAAGGAGATCGGCCTTCCGCAGTCGGATGTTCCCATGGCGCTGCTGACGTTCAATCTTGGTGTCGAAGTCGGGCAACTCATGTTTATCGGAGCGGTACTGACGCTGTTGGCAGCCGCCCGAAGGGTGCTGCGGATCATGCCGTACCTCGCACGAAGCGCGGCGGCTTACGCCATCGGTATGACCGCTACATTCTGGCTGATTGCCAGACTTGCCGCATTTGGCAATTAGAGCACGTCCGATTTAATCCGGGTCATATCCAGCGGCCTTGAAGTAGTTGGCGCATTCTGCGGGCGTAAAAAGGTCGACAACGGCGCCGACTGTATTCCACAAGGCGGAGATGGTCCGCTCGGCCTTGGCGTGCAACAGCGCCTTGAGCTTTTCTGGCCGTACGGATAAGCCGGGTCTATCTCGCGGTCCACCATCCCACAGATGTCTTGGCCAGATGGTGCATTGGTTCTGGCTGGGCGATCCTGTGTTGGACAGCCGCGTTATAGTTTCAGGAAAGGCCGAAGCGGGTGTGACCAGCCGGGAAACTCCACCTTCCGGCGGTCCAAAGAACGGTATCGGATCAAAACGCTCGAGGCTCTAATCGCAGCTGGATGACAGTTCAGTGGCAGGTCAGGGAGTTGTTGGCGTCGCGCCAGGATCTGCAGTGCGGGGAATGCGGCCTCAACGTTGCCCCCATCCATTTACCTATGCGCTCAAGGCACAGCAGAAACGATCGACGTTCGGTGCCTGTCGAACAGCCACTAAAGGACTTCCACTTGCGAGCCTCGCCAATCCAAGGGTTCGATGCGAATTGCACGGCTGTTTAGAATTTCGCGTACCGGCTCGATGAGGTGCTCCTGGAGACCGTCCCTTGCGGTGTCGCTAGTTACCTGAATACGCGCGGCAGGCGCGCCGTGTATCTCGGCGCCGCGACGAAGCATTCGCTCGGCGTCTACAGCCAGAATAAGCGATGCCGCTGCTGCAATGTCGGGCAATGAGACAAGCTCAAGCCGCGTGCGGCTCCGATAGAGTTCGAGGTCGGTGAAACTTGCGTGAAGTGTCCAGGCCGTTGAACATGTCTCGATCGATCGATTGAGAACGATACTCGTTCCCCAACGATTCATTGCATTGATCAAAGCGATCGAGTTTCGCCCATCGAGACCTTTCATTTCCAGCCGTTTTGGTTTCCAGAAATCGCCGTGCGGGCAAAAGTCATCTGCTGCGATACGCAAGCCTTTTGGATGTTCGGGAAACATCCTGTACGCTTCATCAGTCCAGCCTCGAAAGATATCGTAGGGCGAAAGCATGCCGGCCGCGGAAAATCCGGCAATCCACCTGGCATCCATCGGGCGGATTAGGTTTGGTGTAAAATCTGGCATTTCAGTCGGTTGGCCCAGTCCATCTCTGCGCCCGCTTGAATCGGGATGCCATGGTTGGATCGGTTCGTCGACCTCACCGCCTCTCTCGCGGTCGTAGATCAGTCGGCAGGGTACGCCTAGCGAAATGAGGTCTGAAACGCCGTCATGAACGCCAGCAAGTAGTGGATGTCTGCGGGGCCCATAGAGAGCGCGGTTCGTAACCCAGCTCTCCTTCAACCAATTCATTTGCCAATGTCTCGGAGCATCGGGATAGGCGGACAAGAGGTCATCGAGGTGGTCTTGCATCAAGTCATAGCGACCAGCGAACTCGGGACGTCGGGTTGTCTTCAGAGCCAGATCAATATCGCCAACATTTTCCTGCCCCCGCATGACGCTGCCGAAGAGCCAAACCTCATCGACGTACGTGACGGCTTTGGGGTCACGATTGAGGGCTTCTACACTGCGGAGAAATTCATTGAGCAGTGTCTGCGCCTTTGCAATTGGCGTTCGACGTTTCGCCCTTGCATATGCGATCGCTTCACCGCTCTCGGTCACGGTGAGCCTGTCTGCTCCGATCAGCCGTCGATCAAGACACTCTTCAAACACGATTGCCCCATCGCGGCGCAACGGGAAGACCGACCTGAGGTCAATCAAGTTCCCGGGCATTCCCGTTCTCATGAAGCCACGCAATGCTTCTTTGAAGATCGCGGGCCGGTACCCTGCGATCCGCATATCATTGTCGAAGCTGATTCCCACCCCCTGCCCCCTTGTGGGTTGATTTAGAAAACGGCTGAATCGACAGCCAATTCATCCTTGGCAAACTGACAGGTTTCCAACAAGTCTCATCTTGCGCTTTGAGCTGAATTCATCTTGCCGTAAGTGCCGCACGGCTGCGTTTTGATCTGTAGTCAATTCTGGTCAGAGCGAGGAGAAGGCTTGGGAAATCGCGGCCGGTCAGCGCCACTATGTAAGGTGACGCCGGCCCTTGCGCCTGTCAGGCAAGGCCCGACAGAGCTTGATCAGCTTCGCGTAGCCGATGTCATGCCGCCGAATTCAGCGCGAAAGATCATGCAATGGACCGATGCAGCTAGCCCGGCTGCGTCTTCCTTTTCTCCAGCCGAAATGGGAAGACCACAAGACTGCTTTGGAACTGGCAAGGCGACGCGGCAAGGTTGGTGGCCGGGCGAGGTCTTCGATAGCCTCCACGCCTGCCCTGTGACCGTCACTGGTAGCTAAACGCAGCATCCAGAAGGCGGATCACAGGTCGCGACATGAACAACCGACCTCGTTGCGCAGAGGGCATGCCGGGCGGAATTCTCAAGCTGACTCGTTAGCCGGAGGCGGCTTGCTTCTGATTAAGATTCAACTAAAGTGTCCAGATTGACGCGGCGGTTTTTTTGACATCCCGGTATCCAATGAAATTCTCCTGGCTTCATCGCGTTGGTACGATCGCCCTGACTTTCACCGCGGGTTTCTGCGGTCTTGCGGTAGCCCAGGAAGCGAGTGAGGATCTGGCCAAGAAGATCTCGAACCCCATCGCTTCGCTGATCAGCGTACCGTTCCAGTTCAACTATGACAGCGGTTACGGCCCGAACGACGGCTACAAGGCCTTTGTCAACATCCAGGCCGTTATCCCCGTCTCGCTCAATGACAATTGGAACGTCATCTCTCGCACCATCTTGCCTGTGGTCTGGCAGCACGATATAGCCGGCCCCTCCGGCGATCAGTCCGGTCTCAGCGATCTCAACCAGAGCTTTTTCTTCTCGCCCAAGAAACCCAGCGAAAACGGCATCATCTGGGGTGTCGGTCCGGTATTCCTGATTCCGACGGCAACCGACGACCTGCTTGGCGGCAAAAAGTGGGGAGCAGGTCCGACCGCCGTGGCACTGAAGCAGATCGGCCCATGGACAGTTGGCATTCTTGCTAACCACATCTGGTCGTTCGCTGGCGACAGCGAGCGCGCCGACATCAATTCCACCTTCCTGCAGCCATTCCTCTCCTACACAACCAAGGATGCTTGGACTTTCGGAATCAACACCGAGAGCTCCTACAATTGGATCGCGCATCAATGGTCGGTGCCGATCAATCTCACGGTTGCCAAGCTTGTCGTCATCGACAAGCAGCCGGTGAGCCTCGGCGCGGGCTTGCGCTACTGGGCCGCGAGCCCGGACAGCGGGCCTGACGGGCTCGGCTTTCGCGCGAGCCTGACGCTGCTCTTTCCCAAATAGCCACAAGAACCGCAGACCAGAGTCAAGTTCAACAAGGTGTAGTGAGGCCGTAAAGGGGCGAGCTCAATTCCTGGGCGGGTCGCCCACCTACGAAGTTGGTGGCAGCCGAAGATTGGGAACAATGTGTAACTGTCGCTGAAGCCCGCTGCGCCGGGCGTAGGACGACTATCCAGCAAGAGCTCTTTTGGCATAATGTTTGCGAGGCTCGGAGTCCGGGGCCTGATTATCCTTAATCGCGTTCGGTCAAGCCCGTTGTGGTATCTAGCCCGATCGATTGGCCGGTGCAGTCTTTGGGCACTCCAATTTTCCCAGCGCTAGATTCGGCCGGCCTTTTTTGCTAGCGAGACATGATGAGCACTCGACTGCCGCCTGCCTGGTCCAAGCATCTCAAGGTTCAATCCGGGCCAAAAATCACGCCGCCAAAAGCAATGCCTTTGCCGCGCGCGCAAGCCGATGATGTGTTGCTGAGACAGGCTCTTGAACTCCAGAAAGCGGAGCGGCTTCCGGAAGCTGAGGAGCTATGCCATCGCGTTCTCGCACGCTCGCCAAACCACGCCCTGGCTTTGTATATTCTCGGCACGCTTGGGCTTGGCTTCGACGATGAATTGGCCATTAATTATTTTGCCCGCGCTGCCGCACGGGAGCCCAACAACCCATTCTACCAGCTGAGTTTGGGCGAAGCCTGCCTGAAGGTCGGCGACTACCCCCCGGCGATCAAACATCTGCAGCGCGCCTGCGAATTGAAGCCTGATCTGGTAGAGGCCCTCTGTGGCTTGGCACAGGCCTATGCCAAGTTTGACAAGGCCGACATGGCATTGCCTCTCTTCGAGAGGGCACTGGAGATCAATCGCGATCATTCGCAAGCCCGGATTGGCTTGGCGGATACATTTATCAACCTCGGACGGATGGACGAGGCAGCAATCTGTCTAAAGGAAGCCATCGCCCGGCGTATGAACGTGCCTGGAGCCTACCACTCTCTTGTGAATAGTCGAAAATTTTCCACCGAGCCGCCCGAACTCAAGTCCATCCTGGACGAACTTGGCAAACCGGCGATTTCCGCCGACGAGTCGTACGGGTTTCATCTGGCGGCAGGCAAGGTTTTGAACGACCTTGGCCGTTATGACGAGGCGATGGATCATTTTCTCAAGGCCAAGACACTGAAGGCCCGTGATTTTGACATGGATTCCCATCGCAAGCGGGTCGATTCCCTGATCAGGCTATTCGATGCAGACTTTCTGGCAGCCAAAGCGGGGTATGGTAACCCGTCCGAAGCGCCCGTCTTTGTCCTCGGGATGCCGCGCTCGGGCACCACCCTGACTGAGCAAATCTGCTCAAGCCATCCAGACGTTCACGGGGCGGGAGAGCTCACGAAAATGGGGCGAATAGCGGCCTCGCTCGGTTTGAAGCTGAAGCCGGGACAATCTTTTGGAGAGTCAGTACGATCGATGACGATCCAGAAATCGCATGCGCTGGCTGAGGACTATCTATCCTACTTGCGTCTTTATTCGGCTACCGCGCCACGCATTATCGACAAAATGCCTCATAATTTCGAGCTTATCGGTCTCATAGCTATCCTTTTCCCGAACGCGCGATTTATTCATTGCAGGCGCGATGCAATCGACAATTGTCTTTCTTGCTTCTTTTCAAACCTTCAAGAAGGCCACAGCTACAGTTACGACCTTAGGACTCTGGGGCTGGCCTATCGTGAGTATGATCGGCTCATGCGCCATTGGCAGACGATACTCCCGGGAAGAATTTTCGAGAATCGCTATGAAGACCTCATTTCGGACCAGGAAGGGCAATCGCGTCGCCTCATAGATCACCTTGGCTTGACCTGGGACGATGCCTGTCTTCGCTTTTTCAACAAGGCTGGGTCGGTCAGAACGATCAGCCGCTGGCAAGTTCGCCAGCCGATCTACAAATCGTCTGTTAAGCGCTGGAAAAACTACGAAAGCAAGATCCCGCCATTGATCGAAGCCTTGGGCGATCTGGCTGAACGTTGAACAGATGCGCTTCCTGCCGCGTGCACCGATCTCGGACTGCGTCCCAACGTAGGCGGCCCTGACAGAGGCCGAACACCAGCGGCTATGCCAGCGAACAATTTTCTGGCGGCGCCGCGCAGTTCACCTGACATCGCCGCGGTCAGCGTCGAAACGCATGTGCACGCGCCTTGCCCTGATCCGGCCTCCGAGTTGGAAAGCTTTCGCCAACGAAGCGGGCCGCCACGTCGCGGCGGCCGGCGCCCCCACAGCCCAAAGCCCTGGTACCATATGCCACGAAAAAACCCGGCGGTCGCCCGCCGGGTTTCGATTTCAGTCAGACGTAGCTGATTAGAACGAGCGCTGGAAGCGGAGCATACCGCCGATGCTGCTCTTCTTGTCGGCATTCGTCCAGTTGGAGAAGTCGGCGTCGTCGAACTTGCCTGCATTGAGGTAGTCGACTTCGGCCGTGACCGTGAAGCCGGGGACGATGTCGTAAGCGACGTTCGCGGCAACGCCGAGATTCTTCCATTCGTCATACGAGATCTGGGCGTTGAACGAGGTCTTCTCGTTGAACTTGTAGGTGCCACCGCCCCACACTGCCCAGTTGCCGCCCCACTGCTTGTAGAAGCCGCGGCCGCCGGCCGGGATTGCCCAGGTCGCGTCGTTGAGGTTGCCGTCGGAGCCGTAGCCACCCATGACCCACAGAGACAGGGCGCTGGAGACGTTCACGTCCAAGCGGACCTTGCCAGCCACTTCTTCATAGTTGCTGTCATAAGCAACGACGCCGGTGATGGCGCCCCAGCCCTGCGTCCACTTCACGCCGCCGACGACATGCGGAACATAGCTGTCGATCGTGCCGACGACGCCCGCGCCTTCTTCGAGAGAGACCACGGCCGAGAAGCCGTTGCCCGCGTCGAAGTAGTACTGGACGACGTTGGTGTCGAAATCGCCGTAGGGGACGAGCGTATCCTGGATGACGTTGCCGGCGTAGCCGATGAACGTATCGAAGGCGGATTCGTCCTTACCGACGCGCAGGCCACCGAGCTGGATCCAGGCGAAATTCAGCGAGACACCCTTGTTGCCGGCAGGATTGCCCAGGAGATCGCCGCCGGTGGTGCTGGCGCCGTAGGCGTTGCGGTTGCCGAAATTGAAGCGGGTTTCGGTGTAGGTCTTCAAGGTGCCGAGTTCCGTTTCCTGGCCGGTCCAGGTCTTCAGCGTGAAGCGGGCGTTCTTGTACCAGGTTGAGTGCTCGGTGCCGTCCTCATGGTCAAAGGACTTCGCGCCGTCATACGAGCCAACATCGCCCAGGCCGATGTCATAACGGACGTAGCCGCCGATGCGCAGGCAGGTTTCGGTGCCGGGGATGTAGAAGTAGCCAGCGCCGTAGACGTCGCAGATCTTGACGTATTCAGCGGGTTCCGGCTCGGCAACCACGACGGCGTCGGCGGCGCGCGCACCGGAAACTGCGATCAGGGCCGCAGCGGAGCCGAGAAGAAGGCTCTTGATGTTCATTTTCTGACCTCCAGTCAAAAGTTAAAAAACGGGTCTGGGTATTCTTTGCTGAAGGACAGCGTTCCCTGCCCCATCCCCACTACCGAAAAAGATGCGCACCGCGCCGCTCCTTCGAAATCGACATTACCCATGGGGCGGCGGTGTTCAACCACGATCGTACCCGCAATGCCTGGATCCCTGCGCTATCCCAGGGCTGTGTTGCAGAAACGTCACGATTTGGCCTCACTCCGAAAGTTCTCATTAACCATTGGCCCTCTGCAGCTCCTTGCAATCCTGGCGAATCCGGCGACGGGCCGCCGGAATTGCGGCGATGGTCCCGAGTCGTCGGCCAGGGAATTGCCGCAGAAACGCCGCATGGCGAAAGCGTCTAATCAGCAGAAGCCGGCTTCCTAAACCATTGGCCTCGGTGTCGCGAACATGCCGGCAATTCCCTACCAGCGGCGAGGAAGAGGTGGGCGGAATTCGAATGTGGCTTGGGCATCAGCCGCGTATGACCATCTACTATGCGCCAGCCGACCGATCCGCACCAATCGGAGACATCCGCTGAAATGGATCGGCAAGCGACGATCAAACCCCTTTTGTTTTTGCTATTTTTGCGCAACACGGGAGACGAAGAGCGATCCGTCCGACAGCGAGGGCATAGCCGCCGGCCGCTGTGAAAAAGGCCACCAGGAAGGCCCCAAAGGCCAATGGTCCTACCGATCTTGCTCGCTTTACCTTAGCAGGACCTGACGCTCGGCACTGAAGAAGGCACCGCTGCTGCGGGGACAGGCTGTCTGTCCCAGGGCGACGCTTGCCTGCACCGAAACCTCGGGCGAATTGCATGAAGGCGGATGAAGCCTAAGAGGTTATCTGGTAAAGTAGCTTCGGCCAGACCAGTCTCCTGACAGCCAAGGGTGCATTCCTTGTGGACACTCAATCCTCCGGTTAGTGGAAAATCTTGCCGGCCCGCTGGTCTTGATGCTGATTGGCTGAGGAGTGGCTGCGGAAACAAGCAAATCCGCATATTCGAGACATCGGCATCATTCAGTTGGTAGCGGTTCAAGGCAGGCAGTTGACGTGACCACAAGACGACGTTTCTCGCGCAGGGGCAACATTGTTAAGCAGTCCAACCGGCAGTTGCTGGAAGATTCACTGGCCGCTGCCGTGACAAGGCTGATTAGTGAACACGACCCGACGATCGGAAAGCCGGCGCTTAGGATCGCGGCAAAATTGGCTGCGTTCATAGCATCCAGTGTTGCGGTCCAAACGCAGTCTGTTCAGCGCGCCCTGCCAACGGTCGAGGATAACCTTGAGCCTCTCGCTCGGGCACTCATGGTTCAGCTTGTTGAACAGGCGCAAGGACGTTTCGATCCTCGATTGAGCCGCTTCAAGGCGGTGCCTCCTCCGGCTCCATCGCAGTACCCGATCAGTCTGCCAGCTGATTGGGCTGGGCCGGTAGCCGGTCCCACAGTGATAGAGAGACACTTTGGAATACCGAGGTCTACACTCTTCCGCTGGCAAAAACGCGACGAGGCCATTGCACTTAAGACGGGCAGCAGCAGATTTGTTTTCCCCTTGAAGCAGTTCGTTGATGCTCGACCCGCTGACGGGATAGCAGCGTTGATAGCGGTCTTTGGCGACCATCGGTCCACGTGGCAATGGCTGATGTCACCGAACGAAAAATTTGCTGCAACTCCGCCAATCGATGCCCTTCTGAGGGGCAAGGTTGCTGATGTGGTCGCCGCAGCGGGCCTTGCTTCGGAGCACGGCGCTTAGAGCGTCTGGCGCCAGCCTAGCGCGTCGTCCGGCGCTCCGCGATCTGCATAGGCTCGTTGCCGCCAGGATGTGCCTAACCTCCGCTGAAAAACCTGTTCGTCGCATTGCTCAGTAACCGCTGTTCTCAGGCCACGGCCTTGAGTGGCGCGGGGGCGTAGGCCTAGGGCAGCAGGTCGTCGAGCTGGCTTTGCGGATGGCCTGCAACGATGCGGGTGATGACGTCAGCGAGGTAGGCATACGGGTCGACGCCGTTGAGCTTGCAGGTCTCGATCAGCGAGGCGACGGTCGCCCAGTGCACTCCACCGCCGTCGGAACCGGCGAAGAGCGCGTTCTTCCGATTGAGGGCCATCACCCGTTCATTGTGCCCATGTCGGGGACGAACTGGAAGTTCATTATCGCTGGCATCCATATTTTGGCCGAAAGGTCAGCGTGCGGCGTGTGGAGCAGCGGGTAACTGGGCAGTTTCTCAAGGTGCAATCCCCATCGGGCATTGTCGTATCGATTCCAGGCTGGATGGTGGATTCAGCCGCTTGCGCGGGCATGACATTTGGCCCGCCACAGGTTGATCTCACGGCCTTGTCTGATCTGAAGAGGCTGGTCATGCCGGTCGCTGTTTCCACAAACTTCCCAAGCGAGAATGGAATCGCACGGGAGAAAGTCGATGAAACAGCACAACGTGCCTGCACCGACCTCGGGCAGGCAGATGAGCCTGATATTCGAACCCCACAGGCTGGAGGGGATGAACGAAGTGGAGCGGGCGAAGGCCTTGCTGACGCTCGCTCAAATCCTCATGCAGGCCGCCGGTCTGATCGTCGAGGAGCTCGATGATGACCAGCACTGATCTGATCCCAACTGCGCTCTTGAAGCGCAAGGCCGTCGTCTATGTACGCCAGTCGACGCAGTCCCAGGTCATGACCAACCTGGAGAGCCAGCGACGGCAATATGATCTGGTCGACATTGCGCGACAGCGCGGCTTCGCCGATATCGAAGTCATCGACGACGATCTCGGCCGATCAGCAAGCGGAACAGTGGCGCGCCCCGGCTTCGATCGGCTGGTTGCATGGTTGTGCGCGGGCAAGATCGGCGCCGTATTGTGCCTGGACGCATCGAGGCTCGCACGCAATGGGCGGGACTGGCATCATCTGCTCGAGTTGTGTGGACTTGTCGAAGCCCGAGTCATCGACCACGATGGCGTCTACAACCCCTGCCTGCCTGTCGCGCGTAGATTTGAGACTGGCGGTAGAGCGGAAGGTGGTCGGCGTACTTGCCGACCAGCACATGGGCGACGGTCGCTTCGGTCGGGATGCCGCCTTCGATGAGACGCGATGGAGCCGGCGTCTGTACCACGACCTCCTCGCAGCTCCGGCAGGCATACTTCGGCCGGCGCGTGGCGATCACGCGGAACTGGGCCGGCACGATGTCGAGGCGCTCGGAACGATCCTCGCCCATGACGTGCAGCATTCCCTTGCAGCACGGGCAGACCTTGTCGGGGATGTCGATGACCTGCTCGATACGCGGCAGGTGCGCGGGCAGTGAACCGCGGT
The DNA here is from genome assembly GCF_900103325.1 of Mesorhizobium qingshengii. GTDB lineage: Bacteria > Pseudomonadota > Alphaproteobacteria > Rhizobiales > Rhizobiaceae > Mesorhizobium > Mesorhizobium qingshengii. Next base: position 126,080 of record NZ_FMXM01000017.1, read on the forward strand.
TGGCGCGGCGCTTCCTGGCGCGAGCCTCGCGCTTAGCAGGATCGGCGGCGTCCTCTGCGGCGAAGCCTTCGGCCTCAACCTGCTCTATCTCTTCCAGACCCAGCAGCAGTTGGTCGATGGGCAGGCTCTCTGCCCTGCGGCCGAAGCGGTGACGCTGCAGCTCCTTGATGATCTGGCGCAACCTCTCGTTCTCGGCGCGCTCCGCCGCGAGCATCGCCTGAAGCGCGATCGGATCGTTGGTCAGCAGGTCGGCCGGGCCGTTCACAAAGCCGATTCAATCATGCATTCCAATGCTTTGCCAGCGCCTTGGCCATCCGTTGAATCAACTTGCCGCGACCGGCGCGCGTGTCTCGCGGGCGTCATGCACGCGCCGCCAGTCCAACCCCTCCAGAAGCTCCTGCAACTGCGCCGCCGTCAGCCTGACCACGCCATCGGTGATGGCAGGCCAGCAGAACTTCCCGTCTTCCAGACGTTTCGCCAGCAGGCACACGCCGGTGCCGTCGAAGTAGACGAGCTTGACCCGGTCGGCGCGCTTGGCCCTGAAGACGTAGACCGCGCCGGAGAACGGATCGGCACCCATCGTCTCGCGCACCAGCGCGGCCAAACCCTCGGCCCCTTTGCGGAAGTCCACCGGCTTCGTCGCCACCATAACGCGCACGGCGCCGGTCGGGCCGATCACGACGCGCCCTTCAGGGCGCGGATCACCACCGCCACCGTCCTGGCGTCGGCGCCACGACCGACCCGCATGGCGACACCGTCAATCTCCAGCTCGATCACGCCGGCTTCTCGCGCGGCCTTTCGCTTCCGCGTCGATCTCGCGTGCTTCCCCGCCGGTTCGGGCTCCGGTGCCGCGACCACTGCTGGAACAAACAATGGCTCCGGTGCCGGCGCATTCGCCAATGGCACCCGCGCGGACCGGCGCCAGGCGAACAGCTGCTGCGGGGACAACGCATATCGCCGGGCCACCGCGCTCACGGTCTCGCCGGCATCGTAGCTTTCCGCCACAATCCGCGCTTTCTCCTCCGGCAGCCATTCGCGCCGTCGGCCGGAACCCGTGAACACTTCGAAACGTCGCGCCGGCTCAGGATCGCTGGACTTAAGCGTAAGCTCTGAAATCGTCATGTGTCGAAGCCCTCAAAGGCTCCGAACATCGTCGCTCACGACCACGAGCGAAAGGTGGCGGCGGAACAGCGCTTACATTGCTCACGCGGGTCGGCGCAGCTTTTTGATCTGAGTCAACTCTGGTTGGTCAATTCAAGCTACTATTTTGCTAGCGCTAATTTTGCTCTGAGTAACGCGCCGGTACTGCAAATAGTGGGGCTTCGCCTTTGGAGGCGGTGCACATCTCAAGGGGAAATATTATGAGTGAAGACGACAAGAAAAGCCGCTCGCATCTTCCAATGCGGAACACAACGCCCCCGGGTCACATCGCCTACGATGCGAAGGATCCCGATCACAAGACGGCGCCGATCGAGCAGTTGCGGCCGCCCAAGGGCGCGCCCAACGTGCTGATCGTCCTGATTGACGACGCCGGATTCGGTGCATCGAGCGCCTTCGGCGGCCCGTGCCAGACGCCCGCGGCGGAACATTTGGCGTCCGGAGGGCTGAAGTACAATCGCTTCCACACCACGGCGATCTGCTCGGCAACACGGCAAGCGCTGTTGACCGGCCGAAATCACCACTCCGCCGGCATGGCCGGCATCACCGAGATCGCTACTGGCGCGCCGGGCTATTCCTCCGTGCTGCCAAATTCCATGGCGCCATTGGCCAAGACGCTCAAGCTGAATGGCTACAATACTGCGCAGTTCGGCAAGTGCCACGAGGTGCCCGTGTGGCAGACGAGCCCGGTCGGACCTTTCGATGCCTGGCCAACGGGCGGCGGCGGTTTCGAATTCTTCTATGGCTTCATTGGTGGCGAGGCAAACCAGTGGTACCCGACCCTTTATCAGGGCACCACGCCGGTCGAACCGAACAAGAGCCCCGAAGAGGGTTATCACCTTGTCGAAGACATGACCGACAAGGCGATCGGCTGGATTTCGCAGCAGAAGGCGCTGGCGCCCGACAAGCCCTTCTTCGTCTATTTCGCGCCCGGCGCAACCCATGCTCCACACCATGTTCCGAAGGAATGGGCCGACAAGTACAAGGGAAGATTCGACGAAGGCTGGGATAAGCTGCGCGAAGAAACCCTCGCACGGCAGAAAAGGCTTGGCGTTATTCCTGAGGACTGCAAGCTCACGCCTCGGCCAAAGGAGACGCCGAGTTGGGATGAAATGCCCGATGCGTTCAAGCCTGCGCTGCGCCGCCAGATGGAAGTTTACGCAGGTTACCTGGAATACACAGACCACCATGTGAGTCGGCTCTTCGAAACTCTGAAGCAACTTGGCGTCGCTGACGACACGCTGATTTACTACATCATTGGTGACAATGGTGCCTCTGCGGAGGGTTCGATCAATGGCTGCTTCAATGAGATGAGTTATTTCAATGGTTTGCAAGCGTTTGAGACCCCCGAGTACCTGACTGCGCGGCTGGATAAGTTGGGTGGGCCGGAGTCCTATAATCACTATGCTGTAGGCTGGGCGTTTGCCATGAACACGCCTTACCAGTGGACCAAACAGGTGGCGTCCCATTGGGGCGGCACGCGCAACGGTACAATCATCCATTGGCCGAAGGGGATTACAGCCAAGGGCGAGGTTCGCTCTCAGTTCAGCCACGTGATCGATGTGGCGCCAACGATCCTTGAGGCGGCGGGGATCCCTCAACCAGTCGCGGTGGAAGGCATTCAGCAGGACGCGATCGAGGGAACGAGCATGCTCGGCTCCTTCACTGACGCCAAGGCGCCGGAACATCATGAAACGCAATATTTTGAGGTCATGGGCAATCGCGGCATCTATCACAAGGGTTGGACTGCGGTGACCAAGCACTACACGCCTTGGATCACAGCCCCTCGGCCCCCACTCGACGAAGATGTGTGGGAACTCTACGACACCACCAAGGATTGGAGCCAGTCCAAGGACCTTTCCAAAGAGTTTCCCGACAAACTACGTGAATTACAGCGCCTATGGCTGATCGAGGCCACACGTTACAAAGTGCTGCCGCTGGATGACCGCATGACGGAGAAGATGAACCCTGATCTCGCCGGACGGCCCGTGCTGATCAAGGGTAAGACCCAACTCCTGTTCCCTGGCATGGGGCGCTTATCCGAGAATTGCGTCCTTAACATCAAGAACAAGTCGCATTCCGTTACCGCCCAGATCGTGGTTCCCGAAAATGGGGCAGAGGGCGTCATCATCGCTCAGGGAGCAAACATTGGCGGGTGGAGCCTGTACGCCAAGGGCGGCAAGCTCAGGTATTGCTACAACTGGGGCGGCCTTAAGCACTTCATTGTCGAGGGAACGTCGCCGATCCCGGCGGGTGTGCATCAGGTGCGGATGGAGTTTGCCTATGAAGGCGGCGGTCTGGGCAAGGGCGGCAAGGTGGCCCTGTACACCGACGGTCAAAAGGTCGGCGAGGGCACGGTGGAGGCGACCTTGGCGGCCGTTTTCTCGGCTGATGACGGCCTGGATGTCGGCGAGGACACCGGTGCGCCCGTTTCCCCGGACTACGGTTCCACCGGCAACGCATTCAACGGCGAGGTCAAGGGAGTGCAGCTTGCCATCGACGAGGCTGCCGAAGACCTCGATCACCTGATAAATCCGGAGGATGCCATCCGCATGGCGATGGCGCGGCAGTAGGCAAAGCCAAGGCGGGAGCGCATCGTGCCGGCGCATACCGGCACGATGCCTGTATCCTCAGCATTTTGAAGGATGAACCAAGATGGCCGTAGCAGACTCTATTTCAACCAATGCGCCGGCAGCCTTTCATCTCCTGGCCAAGCCGACAGGCGCCACCTGCAATCTGGACTGCACCTATTGCTTCTTCCTATCGAAGGAGATGCTCTATCCTGGCAGCCGCTTCCGGATGGCCGACGATCTCCTGGAAGTCTATATCCGCCAATTGCTGGAGGCTCACCACACCCCGGAAGTCGGCATCAATTGGCAGGGTGGTGAGCCAACTCTGATGGGACTGGACTTTTTCAGGCGGTCGGTCGCACTTGCGGAGAAGTACAAGAAACCGGACCAGTCTTTAAGCTACACAATCCAGACCAATGGCGTGCTTCTAGATGATGCGTGGTGCGCCTTCTTCAAGGAAAACGGATTTCTGGTTGGCCTCAGTGTCGACGGGCCGAAGACGATGCACGATGCCTATCGCGTCAACAAGGGCGGGCGCGGCAGTTTCGATCAGGTCATGCGGGGGTTCGCTTGCCTGAACACGCACGGGGTGGAGTTCAATATTCTGTGCACCGTACACGCAGCGAACGGCGATCATCCCTTGGAGGTCTACCGGTTTTTCCGGGATGACCTCCAAGCCCGACACATTCAGTTCATACCTATCGTCGAGCGCGCTGCGGCCGAGGATCTTCCGGCTGCCAATAAAGGATGGGGCGGCCGGAAAAATACTGGACGAAAGCTCTACACCCAAGCTGGCTCCTCAGTGACGGAGCGCTCCATTGAGGCTGAGCAGTTTGGCCGCTTTCTCAACGCCATCTTCGACGAATGGGTGCACCTCGACGTCGGCAAAGTGTTCGTGCAGACCTTCGACGTGGCGTTGGGCAGTTGGCTTGGCCAGCACAACCTCTGCGTCGTATCTCCGACATGCGGGAATTCGCTCGCCCTCGAACACAACGGCGATCTCTATTCCTGCGATCACTTCGTCGAGCCGGAACACCTGCTGGGCAACATCAGGGACAAGTCGATGGCAGAGATGGTTGCCTCGGAAAGGCAGCGGAAATTCGGCTGCGCCAAGTTCGACACACTTCCGCAGTATTGCCGCAAGTGCGACGTGCTTTTCGCCTGCTATGGGGACTGCCCGCGAAATCGCTTCATCAATACTCCGGATGGCGAACCCGGGCTGAACTATCTCTGTGCTGGTTATAAGCTGTTCTATCATCACATCGACGGACCAATGAAGGCCATGGCCAAGCTGGTTCGCCAGGGACGTTTCGCGGATGAAATTATGAGACTGCACTCTGGCAGAGCAGTCGACCTGGTCGTCAACGTTGACCCGCATGAAGCCTGCCACTGTGACGGCGTCAGCAGATCCGAGGACCGTCACTCCACCAATTTGCATGGAACTGGCGCGGTAGCAAGATGACGGACCAAGCAGCGATTGAAAATAAAAGGTTTCTCGTAAGGCGGACGAGTGACAGTCACTTTTCGTGGATACGCACACGCTTGAGCGTCGAGCGTACGTTCCTGGCCTGCCTGAGAACGGCCACCTCGCTGATCGGCTTTGGCTTCACCATCGTCCAATTCTTCGAGCGCTTCGCTGATATGAAGGGGGTTTCCCCTCCCGCATTTCCAGAGGCGCCACGTTATCTCGGTCTCGCACTCATCTTAGGCGGAGTCATGTTGCTTTGCATTTCGCTCTGGCAGTTCCGCGCTATCAACAGGTATCTGTGGAGCGCGGATTTTCGGCTTTTGGCCGGTTCACGTGACACTCACTACTGGCCAATCTCAAGCTTCATTGCGATCATGCTCCTGGCAATCGGTATTCTGACATTCTTCAGCATTCTCTTTCGACTTGCCTAGACAGGCCTCATGCCGACCATGCGTTCGGGGACCGGAGCATCGTTTGAAAGGAACCACGAGGTCTGAACTAACCGACTAGCACGCAACGAACTGGACATGATGGTGGATCTAACATTGATCGCAGAATCCGCAATTGCAATGTTGCTGCTTGCGGGCACCTTCCTGTTGGGAGGCCGGGTGCATCCATTTCAATTTCTGATTGAAGACCAGCGGACGGTCGCCTCTTTCTCGGCAGGTGTCTCGGTTGCTTATGCCATAATCTACGCAATCCCCGAACTTTGTGGTGCTCGGGAGAATTACAAGACTGCAGCCGGGATGCTGCTGCCCTTCGAAGGAAAGGTTGTCTACTTTTTCGCACTCGCTGGATTTTTTATCTTTTACGGCCTCGAACATCTTCGCCGCCAGTCAGATGGTAGGACCGGCGACTCCGAGAGCGCGAATTTCAATATACAGATCAGCGGATTTGTCGGCTATGTGTGGCTTATGTCGTATATGATTGTTTATATTATCGAAGAAAGCGTTCTTTCCATCGTCTTGTATAGTGTTGCTATCTCATTTCACTTCCTAGCCCTTGACCACAACTTGAGACGTGAGAACGGCAAGGTCTACGATAAAATGGGAAGATTACTGCTCGCCGGCGCATGCGTTATCGGCTGGGGCACAAGCCTGCTGTTGCCGCTGCCAGAATACGTGTTCGCTTTGTTGACGGCCTTCATCTCCGGTGCGGTTATCGTCAACAGCACCATAATGGAACTACCAACGGAAAAGGACGGAAGGTTTCTTCCATTCCTGGCCGGGGGCGCACTCTACGGAATTCTCCTGCTTCCCTTGGGCTGAGGGAGAGGATCGGTTCCATCGACTACATCGAACATGCCCCCGACTGAATTCGCGTTTCCACTTCATCCGAACGAGGTTCGATATGTATGACACTTGGGTTCGAATAGCGGACAATCTGGTTGAGCGCGTCAGCGGGCCTATGAGTCTTCGTCTCATCCTGCAGCCGACAATCGCGACAATCTTGGCGATCCGTGCTGGCCTGAAGGATGCGAGAGAAGGAAATCCACCGTACTTCTGGTCGGTTCTAACCAATCCGGCTCATCGCGCTGTAATGCTGAGGGACGGGTGGAAAAGCATCGGCAAGGTATTTATTGCGGCGCTTGTCTTGGATGTGGCCTACCAGTTGATCGTCGAGCGCTTCGTCTACCCAGGCGAAGCGATCATCGTGGCGATTGTTCTGGCAATCTTGCCCTACCTGATCCTTCGGGGCCTTGTAACGCGCCTCGCCCGACGCGGATGAAAGCGCGCCTGCCCGCTGCAGTTTTGATCTGCACCAAATCAGCGCTGACTCCGATGGTGTAGCTTGCCGTCGTTCCAAGTAGCTTGTTGCAGGCGGAATCGAGATAATAGCGGTTAGGGAATCCGAAATGTCGAGGTCAGGGGAAAGCATCTCAGTCCCGCCGGGAGATTTCTCTCTCGTCCTGGGGGGTCCGCTGTTCCAGTTTCTCAGGCGGGCCCGATTGTGTGACGATGCCATGCAGATGCTCTATCGCCGGGTGATATTCTTCGTTGCGATATGCTGGCTCCCTCTTTTCCTGTTTTCTGCCTTTCAGGGGCAATTGTTCGGCGGGGGCGTCGCCGTGCCATTCCTGGCGGATGTCGATCTCCACGTGCGTTTCCTTCTGTCGATGCCGCTGCTGGTTTTGGCGGAACTTGTCGTGCACCGCCGCATGCGTTTGCTCGTGTCTGAATTTCGCGAGCGGCATCTGATTTCCAACATCGACCTGCCGCGTTTCGAGACCGCGGTCAAATCTGCTTCACGCTTTCGCGATTCGATCATTGCCGAGGTACTACTAATCGCCATGGTTTATGCGGTGGGCATCGCCGTCATCTGGCGCCACTATACCGCGCTTGATGCAGTTACGTGGTATGCAGGTACATCTAACGGTGAGAGCAAACTCTCAGCTGCAGGATTATGGTTTGTGTTTGTGAGCCTACCGGTCTTCCAGTTTCTGTTGCTTCGCTGGTACTTCCGAATTTTCGTCTGGGCACGCCTACTTTGGCATATTTCGCGAGTTGAGCTTTGTCTAATGCCATCGCATCCCGACGGCGTCGGTGGGCTCGGCTTCCTATCCGCTTCGGTTTATGCGCTGCTGCCGCTTTTGTTGGCACATGGCGTCATGCTCGCCGGCCTGATTGCCGGCCGCATCTTGCACACCGGAGCCGCACTTACCGATTTCAAGGTAGAAGTAGCCGCTATAGTCGTGTTTTTGCTCTGTCTCGTCGAGGGACCTCTGCTGGTATTCTCGGTCCAACTGGAACGGGCGAAACGGGCGGGGGGGCGTGATTATGGCAGGCTGGCTGAGCGCTATGTGCGGGAATTCGACCGTAAATGGATTCGCGGAGGCGCCCCCGCCGGCGAGCCACTCATCGGCACTGCCGACATTCAGTCGTTGGCCGATATTGGGAACAGCATGCAGGTCGTGCAATCGATGAGAGTTGTGCTTCTATCGAAGGATACAATCCTCCTGCTGGCAGGTGCCGTGTTTGCCCCGTTGCTGCCTCTGGTGGTGACCATCATGCCGATGGACGAGTTAGCCAGAAAGTTGGTTGCCGTATTATTTTAAGACGACTTCCAGATCTGAAACTTAGCCAGCTGCCGAAGTTCCGTCGAATTTTCAGACCGTTCTGTCGAGCCCATCGCTAGATAGACCACCGTGCTGGTTTTCCTGATCGATCGGATTGATGCTTTCATGAGCTTCTCAGAAATTCATCAAAGGCCATCGGTGAGAGGATAGTGTCTCAGTTTGTCGATGAAGCGGCCGAGACGCACCGCACGACCGTTGCCGATATTGTAGAGCGCGTGCTTCGGGTGGCTGGCCGTCGGCGGCTTGTCGAGCACCGCCACTGAACTGGCCCCCATTTCGACCGGACAGTCGGCCTAACGCGGGAGGCTTGGGGATATCCTCAAGCACAGGCTTATGGCTGACGACTATCGACGGATTGAACTGATCACCGGTGAGGTACGGCGCCGACACTGGACGACCGAACAGAAGCTGCAGATTATCGAGGAGAGTTTCCTTCCGGGCGAGACCGTGTCCTCTGTCGCCCGACGGCGAGGCGTGGCGCCAAATCTTTTGTATCGTTGGCGTCGTTTATTGAAGGAAGGCGGAGCGGCTGCGGTGGGATCGGACGAATCTGTGGTCGGGAGTTCGGAAGTGCGGCGGCTCGAAGAGCGCGTTCGCGACCTCGAGCGGCTTCTCGGCCGCAAGACCATGGAAGTGGAGATCCTCAAAGACGCGCTGGCCAGGTCGGAGTCAAAAAAACCGAACTTGCGGCTCTTGTCGCAGCCGAGGGACGGTTCCCGATGAAGGCCGTTGCCGAGACCCTCGGGGTGGCGCGTTCCCATCTCCATGACAAGGTGCATCGCCTGGTGAAGCCGCGCGGGCCTTATCGCAAACCCGACGACGATGGGCTCTTGGAGCTGGTTCGCCGCCTGATCGACGAACGCCCGACCTATGGCTATCGCCGCATCACAGCCCTGACGAACAGGGAACGCGCCAAGACGGGCGAACCGGCCGTCAATCACAAGCGCGTCTTCCGTATCATGCGCCAGAACAGCATGCTGCTTGCCAGGCATACGGGCCGCAGGACCGGCCGCGTCCATGACGGCAAGGTCATCGTCATGCGCTCGAACCTGCGCTGGTGTTCCGATGGCTTCGAGGTCGGATGCTGGAACGGAGATATCATCAGGGTCGCCTTCATCATCGATGCCCATGACCGCGAGATCATCGCATGGCATGCCGTCGTGGGATCGGGCATCAGCGGCAGCATGATCCGGGACATGATGCTGGAAGCTGTCGAGAGCAGGTTCGGCGCCCTCCAGTCGCCGGCGCCGCTCGAATGGCTGACGGACAATGGCAGTGCCTACACCGCCAAGGAGACGCGCGACTTCGCCACCGCGCTCAATCTCATTGCCTGCTTCACGCCGGTCCAGAGCCCGGAGTCGAACGGCATATCCGAGAGCTTCGTCAAAACCTTCAAACGCGACTATGCTCGCGTCAATCCTTTGCCAGATGCGGTCACCGCACTCGGCAAAATCGCCGGATGGTTCGAGGATTACAACGAAAACCATCCTCATTCAGGGCTCAGAATGCGCTCCCCAAGGGAGTTCATCCGAGCACAAACTCAATAGCCGACTGTCCGGTCAAATAGGGGCAACTCCATGTCGAGCACCGCCACAACGCCATCGACAACGTCATCGATATAGGTGAAGTCGCGCCACATCTCGCCATGATTGAAGCCGCGGATCGGCTTTCGCTGCAGCATGGCCTAGGTGAAGATCCGGCTCGCCATGTCGGACCGACCCCAGGTAACCGTAGACGGTGAAGAACCGCGGGCCCGTATGCGGCAAGCCGAATAGATGCGAATAGGCCGAGCTCATCGGCTCGTCCGCCCTCTTGGTGGGCATCGAGCGCGACCGGATCGTCGACGCGGTCATCCTCGCTGAAGGGGACCTTGCGGTTGTCGCCATAGACCGAGCTCGAAGAGGGATAGACCAGATGCTTGATGTCGGGCAATGTGCGGGCACAGCTCCAGGATTTCCAGATGACCAGCGGTCTGGAGTAAATATAGGCGCGCGGATTTTCCAGCGAGCAGCGCACGCTTTCCTGACTGACGGTTTTGGGGCGCAAGTGGACCGGCAGTTCCTGGCGTTCGATATGCAACAGCAGACATTCAGCGAGATGAGACAACGTCTCTACTTGATCCACGCTCGTAATTCGCGAGGCCGCCCAACGCCCACCCATCCGGACGCGCGCATCGCTCGGGAAGACGGTTCCCGGCGAGCGCGGAGGTCAACTGCTCTGCCATTGAGAGATCATCGATCATGGAGAAGCCTGAAAAACGTCGGCCTGTCGCGAATGACGAAGTGAGTATCTCCTCAGGCAGAGAAAAATTCCCCGCGGAGAATAACCTTGATGTTGCACGCTAATCCGTGCGGTTTGCAGTCTCCAAGTATCGTTCGGCTGACGAGCCGGGATCAGGACAGTGGCAGGACAATCCGCTATGCACGACCATGTGAGTTGCGATCATGACACCGGCGGCCAGTTCAGCCATGCACGACGCGGTTGCGGTTGAGGCGCTTTCTCAGCACCCGACTAGCGTCTGGAAAACCGTGGCAGTTACAGGCGACGTTCCAGGGTTGAGCTGCAGCAATCAAGGACGATGTCGGCATTCGTGGCCCGACACAGATCTCTCCGGTGACCTTGGACAGGTTGTGAATCTCTAAATGCAATGCTCTAAAGGGCCCCTTCATTTATGGCAAAATCGCCGAATGTCTGACGTCAAAAAGTTCGTTTGCTACGCCTGCCTCCTCTTCACCGTGATTGCGCTGCAGGTCGCGCCTGTGAATGCGCAAAGCGCTGATAGTCCGCCTGCCGACCCTGTTTTGGCTTGCCCCTGGACGCCTCCGGATGTCGACGCAATCGACAAGCCGCAAGTGCAGATAGATGCAGAAGATAATGAGGACACGTCGACCGGCGATTCCAGAACGTCGGACACCCCCGGACCGGGCGATACCGACAGCAACGCGGGCCCCGGATTTTACCTACCCGGTTACGGCTGTATTCTGTTTGATGGCTCCGTCAGTTCCGGCGTAGAGGCAACAGGTGTGGCAGCAAAGGGATCTCGGCTGACGCCACCGAAGAAATCGGCCAAGACGCAATGGCAGCTGACTGAGATCGCAAATGTTACTCATTACTCCCAGACGGAGTACGGCGATCTGGTCACGCGTCTCGGTGTCCAAGGCGATCAAAGCAAGGACCTTTCGATTTCCTCCGCATCAGTTACGATTGGGAGGGGCATTATCGGCATCGAGACGTCCTTCTTTGCTGATTGGCAGGCTGACGAATTTTCGTTCCGAGCCCTCACTTCCACGCAATCGCCGTTCCTCGTCGCTTATGTGTCGAGGCCGACGCCAAATACAACACTAACTCTGTCGCTGGAGGATCCGACGTTCCGGCGCGTCACTATTTCCGGCTATGGGCCGCAACAATTTCCTGACTTGGTTGGTCGCTTTCGCTACACGAGCGGAAACTGGCAGTTCATTGCAAACGCGGCGTCGCATCAGACGACCTTCTTTGATTCAAATGCCGGCCCTCTGGCTTCTCAAAGCCCCGCGCTTTGGGGAGGAGCTGTCCAAGCCTATGCCAGATACGCTTTTGCTAATAATGTTCAGAGCGACAAGTCTTATGTTATTTTCCAGCTCGCCCGCGCATGGAATGCGCCGGGCTATCTTGGGATCAATACGCCGACGAGCGCATTCAACATCAATCTGCCCGGCGCTCTCGGCGCCAACGATGCCGAACGAGCCACCGGATGGAATGGTGCCGCTGTCGTCGGCTGGGCCTGGTCGAGCAAGTGGAGATCGGCTGCATTCGCGAGCTTCACCAGTTTGAAGTTACCTGATGTTTTCGGAACAGGATCCATACTGTCGGCGAGAGGCGCGGCCAATTTGACCTACACTCCTGTTGAAAACCTGGATTTGACCCTCGAAGCGGGCTTGGCGAAGGAAACTTCTGGTAATTCCGGAATTCCATCGGGACGGCAGTGGTCGCTCGATTTCTCGATGTCCCGGACTTTTCCATAGAACAACAGCACAGCACCCACGGCAGACCTTAGCGGTCGAGCGGCGCCCGAATCTTTTACCTCTGGGCGTGGTCTCTCTGGCAGAGGACACCCCCTAGTCCCCATCAAATTTGATTCGGGCATCGCACTTCATTTCGGTGTGGCCGGACGAAGCTGCGGACCCGAGGCAGCTCATGACGTGTCTGCGCTTGCGCCATGCAGTGCAGCGCAACGACCTGCGGCTGAGCCGCGTAATCCGCGGCCCGAGCAAGAAGGTATTCTGCGCCTGGACAAAGCCCGAGCTCCTAAGACAGGCCCGGATGCGGATGTCGACCGCCGCTCTCGCATTCGCCGGCTTCGCCAGCCGCCGGTCACAATCCCCGAGCACGAAGCATTGTTTCTTTGGGCGACTCGCCGAAGAGCGAACGATAACGCGCCGCGAAACGACCAAGGTGGGCGATCCCCACGTCCATCGCAACCCTTGTGACACTTAAGTCATTCTTGCGCGCAGTCGCCAGTTGCCGCCTGGCTTCATTGAGGCGGAGCGCCCTGATGAATTCCGACGGACTGACGCCGAAGGTGGTGCGAAAAGCATACTCCAACTGCCGGCGACTCACGCCGACTTCCCTGCACAGCCGAATGATCGGGATCTCTTCCCGAATGTGGGTGTGAATGAAATTCTCAGCCGTCCGGGCTTGGCGGAGAAGTCGACCTGAGGAGCGATCGATTCTGGGATCACGATCATGCGCGACTGCATGGGCTTCGGCCAGCCCCCCGAGATACTCAATGAACGCGATGGGGAGGTGCTCCAGTTGAGTCGGATTGTCTGCTATTGCCGCGAGGCGGTCTGCCAACACCTCGATCCGGTTCCGGAAGGATCGTCCTTGCCTGGGCGCGAGTCGAACGGCGCTAGGATGGTCTGCCGCCCGCTCGACAATCACCCCTGCAGCCGCCGCCTGGATACCCCGCCAGATCGCTGTCGGAACAACAGCGCCCGCATAGCTCAGGCCGGGCTGGATGCTTGCAGTCACGGTCGTGCCGGCAGGGATTGTCATGATCATGTCGTCTTCAAGCGGAATGCCGCAAATTGTCGACTCGCAGGCGCGCTGGACAGCCAAAACAACCACGGAACCACGATCCATCTCGCCGCTGGCTCGCAAGGCGCAGTTGAATTGGGGCAAATCAATCGCCCACTTACCGTGAGACTGAATTTGCCGGATGCGCGAAGGCAGCTCCCCGGCAGAGAGGATGTCGACCTTCGCCAGCATTCCTGATGCAGCATTGGCAAACTGGTCTGGACCAAGCAGCACATCCCTATGTAAAGGCGATGAAGGCCAAGAGGGCAAAACTACGTCCTTTGCGCAAAGTGGATAGCAACGCGATTATATTAGCGATAGCTTAGGCGAAAATTGCGCGAGATCAATTGGTACGAAAATATCGCCGACGCGCGGCTGGTGGGGACTATGGACAGACAAGACCTATGCCCGAAGGGCGCACCGGGCACGTTGGATGCCCTCGCCCTGGGTACGAGACGTTGTGGAGCCAGCTGCTTCCTCAGCGCAGCCGTGACGGTGCTGGCAAGCTTGTCGACAGTTCAAGCGTTCAGGAAGGCGGCGCGAACGTCTATCCGCTCGGTTCGCGCGGTCCTATGGCGAGCTTCACCCCGCCGCCAGGGGTATTCTTCGTTCCTGACCGCTGCCCTGCCGCGTTGGGTTCCGGGGAAATGATCGAGGGCGGAAAAGCTAACTCGCTCGGGCTATGAGCACAGTGGCAACTCCAACAAGAACAAGGGGGAAACATGAGTAACGATCGAGACTTCCCGGTACAGACCGGTGTCGGCAACAGAATAACGCGACGGGTCGCATTGATGGCCGGCACGGCGGCAGCCGTTTCGCGGCTGGCTGCGCCGGTCGGTCTTTCGGGCGCGCTCACTGGACTTGCCGGCGTTCAGCCCGCGGCGGCCCAGCCGACACGCCCCAACATCGTCTACATCATCTCCGACGATCAGGGCTGGAAGGACGTGGGCTTCCACGGCTCCGACATCAAGACACCCAACATCGACAAGCTCGCCGCGGAGGGCGCGCGCTTGGAACAGTTCTATGCCCAGCCGATGTGCACGCCCACCCGCGCGGCGCTGATGACGGGGCGCTATCCGTTGCGCTACGGGCTTCAGATGGGCGTTATTCCGTCTGGTGGTAGCTACGGGCTTGCCATGGACGAGTATCTCCTGCCCCAGATGCTCAAGGACGCGGGATACAACACAGCGATGGTGGGCAAGTGGCATCTGGGTCACGCGAAGGCTGAATACTGGCCGCGTCAGCGGGGATTCGATTCCTTCTACGGCGCTCTGGTTGGTGAAATCGATCATTTCAAGCACGCTTCCCACGGCGTGATGGACTGGTACCGCAACAACAAGCCGCTGAAGGAGCCTGGCTACGACAACACCCTGTTCGGCACGGAAGCCGCCAGGGTAATCGAAAAACACGACGGCAAGGCGCCACTATTCTTGTATCTGGCATTCACCGCACCCCATTCGCCTTACCAGGCCCCTGAAGAGGCCGTCAAAAAATATGCTCATGTCGCCGATGAGCAGCGGCGGCTCTACTCCGCCATGATCTCAGTCATGGACGACGAGATCGGCCGGGTTCTTGCCGCGCTCGAGAAGAAGAAGATGCGCGACAATACCATTGTCATCTTTCAGAGCGACAATGGCGGCGTCCGTTCCGCCATGTTCGCGGGCGAATCGGAGGTTGGGGCCAACCTCCCGGCCGACAACGGGCCGTACCGCGATGGCAAGGGCACGCTTTACGAAGGCGGCACGCGCGTTTGTGGCTTGGTGAACTGGCCGGGTAAGGTGAAGGCGGGTGATGTGGACGGCATGATACACGTCTCGGACATCTATCCGACTCTCGCTGCGCTTGCTGGGGCGAAACCGACCAAGAACAAGCCGCTCGACGGCATGAATGTCTGGGATACGATCAGCGAGGGCAAACCCTCGCCGCGCAGTGAGATAGTCTACAATGTTGACCCGACCGGGGGTGCAATCCGTGAAGGCGACATGAAGCTTGTATGGTCGGCCGGCGTGTTGGAGCGAGTCGAATTGTTCGATCTTGCCGCCGACAAATCCGAAAGCACTAATCTGGCCGACAAGAATCCCGATAAAGTCAAGGAATTGAAAGGGAAAATCGTGGATCTCGCCAAACAAATGGCGCCGCCCCTGCTGATGATGGAAGCGATCAAACTGACCTTCGGCGCACCGCCAATCTCGGCCGATCCGTCGTCGTTGTTCAATGAGCTTGGGGACTAGCTGCGCGAGATGACGTCCGGAATTCATGGAGCTGAAATCATTAATGACGCGGGCGCGGCTGTACCATCTACAGTGGATTTGGAACGTGACCGTTCCGCTTCCGGGCGCAGCCTGCCGTTTAAGAATATGGTGCAGGTTCCCGGCGGCGAGTTCCTGATGGGTTCGGACCACCACTATCCGGAAGAGGCGCCGGCGCACCGCGTTGTTGTCGGCGGCTTCTGGATGGATCGCACGACCGTCACGAATGGTGAATTCAGGCGCTTTGTTGAGGCTAGCCGTTACGTCACGCTGGCCGAGCGTCCGGCAAATGCCGCGGACTATCCCGGAGCACGCGTCGATTCCTTGGCGCCGGCTTCAGCCTTGTTCGTCAAGCCTCCGCGCGGCATCGATCGGAGCAATCACTACAATTGGTGGGCCTACGTGTGCGGCGCGAACTGGCGGCATCCGCGCGGACCCGCCAGTAGCCTCAAGGGACTTGAAGACCATCCTGTCGTCCACATTGCATACGAGGACGCGCAAGCCTATGCGGACTGGGCTGGAAAAACGCTGCCGACCGAGGCCGAATGGGAGCTTGCCGCTCGCGGCGGGCTGGATGGCGCCGAGTTCGCATGGGGCGGCGAACTAACCCCCGGCGGCCATCATATGGCCAACACGTACCAGGGCGAGTTCCCGTTCCGCAACGATTGCGAGGACGGCTACGAATGGACGGCGCCAGTCGGCTCCTTTCCGGCGAACGGCTATGGGCTCTATGACATGGCCGGCAATGTCTGGCAGTGGACGACTGACTGGTTCCAGGAGCACCGCCGTATCGAGAGCCCTTGCTGCACGATGACCAATCCGCGTGGCGGTGAGCGTGAGGCCAGCTACGACCCGCTGGCGCCCGACATCAGGATCCCGCGAAAGGTGACCAAGGGTGGGTCTTTCCTGTGCGCTCCCAGCTACTGCCGGCGTTACAGGCCGGCCGCGCGCATGGCGCAGCCTGTAGACACATCCACGTGCCATCTCGGCTTCCGTTGCATCGTCCGTGCAGCATGATGCCGGATGCCCGAACGCGTGCTTCGGAAGCTACTCGCCGCGGCGCCGGTAGGCGTTCTCATTACGGTCCTCAACGGAAAAGGCAGTCCCAATCAGACAATGTCGACATTGCGTCGCAGGAGGAAGAAGCAGTCTCGACTAACTCAGTCACTCACCTCCCGAGGGCATGCGAACTCGCGGCGTCGAGGGACCGCCAGTTATTTCCTAAGTGGACGCCAACTAGTTGATTGGTGCAAATGGGTGTATGTTCTTCGCAACAAGCCTGCGTCGCAAAGCGACCGCTGACAATGGATATATAGCAACGGGATTAGAGGGGACTTCGATATGAATATCATCCGTGCACTCACGCCGGCTTCAATGGGGTTGGCGGTGGCGTTGATTGGGGTGCCGGCAGGCGCTGCGGACATGGTGACGCCGTCTCCATCGCCCGCCTCCGCACCTGTCTGGACCTTTACGGTCGCGCCATATGGCTGGCTTGCAGGTTTGAACGGGACCGTCGGCCAGTTTGGGATGCCGCCAGTCGACGTAGACGTATCATTCGGCGATATCCTCAAGAAATTCGACATCGGATTCATGGGTGCCGGCGAGGCACGCTACGACCGATTTGGTATCGCCATGGATTTGCTGTACCTAAAGGTTTCGACGAGCGCCAACACGCCTTTGGGGGTGTTGGCAGACCACGTCGACGTGACCAGCAAAACCCTAACAGCGTTTGCTGCCGCCGAGTATCGGCTCGCCGAAACCGACAATATGAGCTTCGACGTGCTGGGTGGCGCCAGGGTTTGGTCCTTGAAGACCGAGCTTGACCCGGTCGGTGGCCCGGCTGATCCCCTGTCGTTTACCGATACCGCATCTTGGGTTGATCCGATCGTTGGCGCCAAGGCGCGCGTCGGCCTGTCCAACAATTTCTATCTGACCGGCTGGGGGATGATCGGTGGCTTCGGCGTCGGGTCCAAGCTGACCTGGGATGTGATGGGTGCTGTGGGCTACAATGTCAGCGATTCAGTCTCGCTGATCGGCGGCTGGCGCGCGCTTAGCGTCGACTATGAACACGGAGCTTCCGTCTTCGACGTCGTCATGAGCGGTCCCATCCTCGGCGCGACGATCAAGTTCTAGGTCCCGCTCACATTCGGACTCTTGCGTGGTTTCGGCTCGAGATCGGTCAATTGCTTTTCGTCGCGACGGCAGATGATACCCGATGTTACGGGCGCACTGCTGCGTGAGAGCCTAAAGGCGCGAACCTCGAGCCGTATTCGCTTCAGCTCCTGTATACGGCGAAGATCTGGCTGGTTTGAGGATGAGTGAGGGCAGCTAGCAGCAAACGCCCAGAAAGTGACGTGATACATGCGATTGCCTCTCACCTTGTCGTTTGGTGAAGACGTTTCCCTGGAGCCAGGAAACCCGCCTCGCGTCGCCGGCTTGCTTCTTTTCTGCGTCAGCCTGTTTGCGGTATTTCTACTGGCGGCGTGTGCATCGCGACCGGAAACCGGCTACCTGACGCCGGTCAATTTGGCTGGATCTCAATCAACAGCTCACCATGTGCTGGTTGCAACGACTCGTGCGCGAGATTCTCGCCCCGGCACCTATTTCAACGGGGAAAGAGCTGGAGCTTTGGATTTTGCTCAGTTCACGGTCGACGTGCCGCAACAACATGTATCTGGCAATATCGAATGGCCGTCAAACGCCCCGGGAAATCCTAAGAAGAATTTCGTAGTCAGCGACGCCTCCTACCTTGATGGTGATAAGGAGTTCATCAAGAACTTGAATTCGCAACTCGCTTTGAGACCTCGCGGAAGCCGCAATGTTCTCCTTTTCGTCCACGGATATAACACGATGTTTGCGGAGGGGCTTTACCGCTTAACGCAGATTGTGCACGATTCCAGGGCGCCTGGGGTGCCGGTACTTTTCACCTGGGCGTCGCGTGGCAAGGTGGGACAATATGTATACGACACAAACAGCGCCACGATTGCCCGTGACGATCTGGTCCATACAATTCGCCTAATATTAGCGAGTGATGCTGACAAGGTAAATATAGTTGCTCATTCAATGGGAAATTGGGTGACGGTTGAAGCGCTTCGGCAGATTAAAATTTCTGGTAAGGCGCTGGCAATAAATAGAATTGGCCTGGTGGTGTTGGCTGCTCCTGATATTGATATCGACGTCTTCAAATCGCAGATGCGAAGTTTCGGAAAGCCGAAAAAACCGTTCTATATAGTAATTTCAAAGGACGATAAAGCGTTGCGTACCTCCAGTTTTATTGCTGGCGGGCCAGCAAGGCTGGGAGCTGAAGCGGATACTGACGAATTGGCCGCCTTGGGCGCTGTTGTGGTTGATATGACGAACGTCAAAGCCAACGACTCATCGCACCATGGCAAATTTGCCGAGTTGGCGGAACTTGGCCCAGAGCTTGGTACAGTACTCGCAGGCGGGATTGGTGGCACGTCTGAGCCCGAGAATGGTGGGGCGCTGCAGACAATCGTGACTGCACCGATCGTACTACTTGGCGGGACTGTCCAAATTACCAGGGCGCCTTGAACCGAGTCTGAAATCGGAGGCCGGCGCCGGACGTTGCCTTCGACGCGCCTCTGATGCCGCGCCGCTCCACGCCTCCTATGCCTCACGGCGGCCATCCCGGTCCGTTGGTCCAGGGACAAACCTCGAAATTGCTGACAGTGACATGAGGCTTTCCATTCACGGTGCAGGCCGCATTGGAATGCTGGCTGTGTCCGGCCGACTGCACGATCTCGTCGGGAGAATGGTGGCGCGGAGCGAATCATGCCGGGGCTCGTATCTCTGCGGCCAGAGCTCTCGATATCCATCACTCGTCACGTCAAGGCAGAACGGAATGCCCTTGAGTGCCCCCGGCGTCCTGTCGAAAAAGTTGCCAACCCGCGTATAGCGCAGACCCTGGGGTGCTCCGCGTCCTGAGACCGCGACGCGATTGAGCTTCGCAATAGAACACGCGTTAGAGAAGATCACTGCCGATAGCTCCGCGTGCCGATCGTCGGCAAACAACCCTGCCGCGAAAGCTGATGGTCCCAACAAATGAGTCGCGGGCATCGTCACCGCTTGCTGGCTTCCGTCCACATCAGCGGCCTGAGCGCCCTCACCATACAGGTATGAGACGTTCGACGCCTTGGCGCTGAATGTCGGCTGCCGGTGCAACGGTGCAACTGAGACATCCCCGCCCCGAAACGCATAAGCCGCCCCGGTTAGACCGGGACGGTAAGGGTATTCCGACGAAACTGGTTGTGGGGACACGATCTAAGGCTGCAAACCGCCCTATAACTTGCAGAGGAGTCGAGTTAGCAAACGAATTCAGTGGCAGCACTGTATTGGCGGTATCCCTCTCCCGCTACCAAAATTTATCAAATAAAAATCAGCAACTTAGGTGCAATCGAATGCATCTTGGCGGCTGATTCCATGTCGCGCCATGTTGCAAACCACTACGGTTGATTCCAAGGGTTTCCTGACACTATCGGCAAGTCCGTGCGACATGATTGCATCGATGGACGACGCGCGTCTGCGCCAGCGGGCACAACTCTGGTTGCAGCGAAGCGGCAGCTCGCCGGCAGGGAGAAGATCCCTTATCGTCGTTCCGGCCGGCGTGAAAGTGCACCTGACGCTAGGTCACACCGACATGCGCGCGAGGGGAATGCAGCGCGATAACCCCCTTGACCATAAAAAACCGCAAACCCATATCGTTTCCGGGCGTCGGCCACTGTCGGTCACGCCGCATTCCTAATTCAATTGTTCGTTCGACTTGGAGGATCCTATGAACGACCGGATGTTCGACAGCCCTGTTTTCGTCAAGAGCGAAAACAGCCTCGTCCAGGAAATAGCGTGCCTCGAGGACGCTCTGGAATTTCTCTACGAATGGCCCAGGAACCGACGGGGGCCAATTTATGAAACGGCTCTGCGCGCATGCCAGCGAGCGTTTGACAGCAGCTATCCATTGTCGGCCGCAAGGGGGGCGTTTTGCGGCTTCGCAAAGTCGGCCAAGATCCATGAAGACGTCACCACAGCCTTGCCCTGGATGGTCAGCAAGCGCGGCCAGCGCGGCGGATTGGCTGTTTAGGGTCGCCCTGAAAAGGAGGAATTCGCGATGCTGTCTCAACCTTTCGACAAGCCAGTTCGGGTATGGGTCGGAATGGGCTTTCCGCGGGAGCTTAACACTGTGGCGGACGCCTATCAGTTCGCGGTTGATTGGTGCGGCAACAGTCCGGAACAGAGGGCGGCGCTCCGCGCGTGCAAAGCCGCGTTGGTCGGAGATGTCGACGCCGAGACTGCAAGGGGCGTTTTCGTAGCCTTTGCTCGTAAGAAAGATATTTTGGTGGAGGATGGCACAATTCCTCCATACCTGGAAATTGCCCAGCCGAGGCACGTTTGAAATGCCCTGAAACGACGGCGGCCTAGCGGGCGCCGTCGTTGTTTCCTAGTCCGTAACGAAAACTCGGCCTGCGCTGCACGGCTGAGCGAAACCTTCGCCAGACAGCTGCGTTGTTATGTCCTCTCCGCCCACAGGAAAGAGAGCGATGACCAAGCCGATCGATGAATCGATAGACAGATCCGATCCGCTATTCCTTGCGGAGAAATATGGCATGACTGTTCAGCAGGCGCGGCGTCATGTTGCTTCTTTAAAGTTTGGCATTATTTCTTTAAACAAGGGCGCTGAAAGAATTCTTTTCCGGTCAATTGAGATTATGAGAATTGAAGGACGAGGAAGCCAACGTGCCGTCGCTCAAGGTCTCGTCGCCACTGAACTTCAGCGACGATCGAAATTCGAGTTTTTCGACTCTGCCGGGTTGGGCGTTGGGGCTACCCACGCTCTATCCAGGCGACAGACGTTCCGCGTTCCTGTAGAGTTGGCTCCGATTTAGGCAGCGCCCCGCGGATTTTAAGTCGCATCCTGCCGGGTTATGTGCAGGGCTTTGCGATTTTGCTGCGGCGTCGGGACAGACACTCTTATGAGTGTGCATACATGGCTAACCTTCAATACCGAGCCCGATTGCTGCGACGGCCGCTGCTTCTGCTAAAGCAATGTAGTGGCGCTGTCGTCCGCTGTTCTCGCGCCAATAGAGCCCTACGTTCCGGCGTTCGTCCCAGCCGTCGATTTCAAGCAACGCCACATCGTCGCTCCGCCGGAACTCCGCTCGTGCGTAGAGTTCTGGAAACAGAGACATTCCCATGCCGATCGAGACCATCTGGCGGATCGCGTCTAGGCTCGTTCCCTCAAAGTCCGCCACGATGTGCGCGCCTGACGCCTCCGCAAGATGGCGAACGTTTTCCAGAAGGCGATGTCCCCGACCCAATGCCAGCAGCTTCTCGCCTTGCAGTTGGCTAAGGCTGACAGTCTTCTGTTTGGCGAGTGGGTGTTCGGACGGCACGCCGAGGAAGAGGGCTTCCTCGCCTATCCGTCGGAACGTCAATCCCGTTCGCTCCGGCGAGGGCCCGACACCGCAGTCCAGTGCGCCTTCCGCCACAGCCGATTCCAGGGCCGCAGGGGAATCCTCCCGGATGTAGATCTGCAGACCGGGATGTTGCTCGTGCAGCCGTGGAAGCAGCCGCGGCAGAAAATACGGTCCGAAGGTCGGCGGCGTGCCCAGCCGGATGGTTCCCCCAAGTGCGGCGCCTTGTGCGGACAGTTCGTCCAGCAGATCGTCGAGCGAGGCAAGCACGAGGCGCGCACCCTTGGCCAAGGTCTCGCCTGCGGGCGTCGCCGCGACCTGTGACGATGTCCGCTCGAAGAGTGGGGTTCCAAGACCTTGCTCGACGAGCGAGATCTGAACCGACAGCGTCGGCTGCGACACGTTGCATTGGCGTGCCGCCCGGCCGAAATGCTTCAGGTCGTGGACGGCGACCACGTATTCCAGCTGGCGGAGCGTTGGGCGAAACGGCATCGATCCCTAGACGTTATGACCGTGGTCTGAGCGGCGGCCCGCCCTTAGTCTTTGCAGCTGTTAGGCAAACGGGGGTTGCTCGGGGAGTGCCCGAGCCGAGCCCCAAGCGAAGAAAGGACGGGCCATGAAGCAAGATAGCGTTTTTTACGTCGGTGTCG
Source organism: Mesorhizobium qingshengii (assembly GCF_900103325.1). GTDB lineage: Bacteria > Pseudomonadota > Alphaproteobacteria > Rhizobiales > Rhizobiaceae > Mesorhizobium > Mesorhizobium qingshengii. The sequence continues at coordinate 148,731 of NZ_FMXM01000017.1, forward strand.
ACGTGTCGAAGGCGAAGCACGCCATTGCGGTTGCCGAGGGTGGCCGCAATGGGGAGGTCCGGTATTTCGGCGAGATCGAAGCGAGGCCGGCGGCGGTGGAGCGCTTCGTGCGCAAGCTGGAGAAAAAGCATCCTCGCCTGCATTTCTGTTACGAAGCCGGCCCGACCGGCTACGGGCTCTACCGGCAGATCGTCGAGCTCGGTCAGCGCTGCGACGTCGTTGCGCCCTCGCTGATCCCCAAGCGCCCGGGCGAGCGCGTCAAGACGAACCGGCGCGATGCGGTCAGTCTGGCGCGGCTGCTGCGGGCCGGAGAATTGAAGGGAATCTGGGTTCCAGACGCGGTGCATGAAGCGGTGCGCGATCTAGTGCGGGTGCGCTCCGCGGCGAGCGAGGATCTGCGCAAGAAGCGCCAGCAGCTTCTGTCGTTCCTGCTGCGCCATGGGCGGGTCTTTACCGGACGCAAGAACTGGACCCGGAGCCATGCCCGCTGGCTGGCGGCGCAAAAGTTCGACCATCCGGCCCAGCAGATCGTGTTCCAGGACCAGGTCGACGTGGTCACCGATGCGCAGGACCGGCTGGAGCGGCTGGATGCGCAACTGGCCGAGCTGGTGCCGAGCTGGTCGATGGCGCCGGTGGTGATGGCCTATCAGGCGCTGCGTGGTGTGTCCTTCATCGTCGCCGTCACTTTCGTCAGCGAAGTCGGCGATGTCCGCCGCTTCGACACTCCGCGGCAGCTGATGGCCTTTCTCGGCCTGGTGCCCTCGGAGCGCTCGACCGGTGACACGGTAAAGCGCGGCGGCCTGACGTTGGCCGGCAATCGCCGCGCCCGCCGCGTCCTGATCGAAGGCGCCTGGGCCTACCGCTATCCCGCCAGGGTGACGGAGCCCATTCGCGTCAGGCTCGAGGGTCTGCCGAAGGCGGTGCGCGAGATCGCCTGGAGGGCGCAGACGCGGCTTTGCGCCCGCTACCGGCGCCTGACGGCTGCGGGCAAGAACAAACCCATCGTCGTTGCGGCGATCGCGCGCGAGATGGCGGCGTTCCTGTGGGCCATCGGCCACCAGGTCGAACCGGTGCGTTGAGATGCAGTGCGCTTCTTCATCGAAGATCAGGATCCCGACAAGAGCGCCCCCGGCGCGGGCGCCGCCGGATTGAAGGCTCTGCCCGCGCCGGATCTCCCGGCGGAAAAACCGGGCAGCACGGTGACGGGATGTGGCCACGGTGGGGAACTCCCGTCCTAACTATGTGGCTGGGCATCAGCCCAACGCCCGATACTAGACAGGGATAGCCCAGGATGGATCACGGAAGTGCGGTAACCAACCCGCGGATAAGAGCTGGATCAACCGTCGTCTCAAGGCCCCATCCCGTCTCCGTGCTGCCCTCATCAATGGCAAGCAAAACCTGTGGCAAAAGGCATAGGGCGAAAAAGGTCATCCATCATTCTTGACCACGGTCATAAGAGTTAGAAGCTATCGAGGTAATTGCAATAATCAATTGGAACTATCGGACGAGGGTCCCCACCTCCAGGCAGTCAACAGCCAAGGAGGAAGTGCCATGGACCAGTTCATCAAGTCGCTCCGTCACCGCAGGGCCACCGTCCAGGCCCGCATCGAGGACGAGCAGGCCCGGCCGGCGCCGGATCAGCTGCGTCTGAGCGCGCTGAAAAGGCTGAAGCTCCGGTTCCGCGACCAGATCGAGTTCATCGAGCGGATAAACCGGAGCGGCGATACGATACCCATCCCCGTAGTCCGTCGCCGATCGTTCCGTCCGCTCCTTTCGGGGAAAATCTGACATGACCACCATGCAGGCAATGGAAAAGCCTCGACCCGACCAGGGCAGCGGCGGTTTTCGCGTCACGGGGGCAAGGTTGCTTGGCGGCCTCGCCGGGCAGTATCGAGCCCTCAAGCGACGCCTGGACGACATGCTGATGCGGGGCGATCGCGACTACGCCATGCTCAGCGAGCTTTCGCAGGAGATCGGCAGGATGCGCCAGAGGATTCGCGCGGATCTGAAGCGTCGCCGGGACGAGCGCTCGCGGCGAAAGGCCGCGAGGAACGCGGCGCCGGAAGCGCGCATCGGCGGAAGGGGAAAGGGCGATGAACCTTGACCGTCGCAGCAAGACCAAGCTCGCCCGCGTCGTCCGCTACGGTGCCGTCGCCCTCATCACGGCGTGGTCGCGGCTGGCGCTCACAATCTACGCCGTGCTCGGAACGGTCTCGGGCTGGATGGCGGCGCAGGGCGTGACCGACGGGTGGATTGCCTGGAGCGGCCAGCTCGTCGGCCAGGCTGGCGGACCTGCCGCCGCGATCCTCTGGCCCGCGGGCACGCTCGTCATTCTCGGCGCAATGGTGGCGATCCGCCGGTTTGCCGCCTGATCAAATCCTGAGGCCGCCGTCCGGTCGATCCGGTCGGCGGCCGACCTTCTAGACTGAAAGTCCGGGCCCCTCTGGCGAGAGACGCCGGTCCTCTTGCGATGTCGGACGCGACCCTTATCGCGTGCCGGCTGGAGACTGTGTTAGAATGGATATCGCATTTCTTTTCGTGGACTGGCTGGGCAAGCCAGTCTGGATGTGGCTCGGCTTCATCTCGATCGTCGTCGCGCTTCTCGTGTTGGATCTCGGGGTCCTTCACCGCGACAACCACGAGATCGAGGTGCGCGAGAGCCTCGTGCTGTCCTCTATGTATATCGGTCTTGGCCTCACTTTCGGCGGCTGGGTCTGGTGGCAGCTCGGCGCCGAGTCCGGCATGAACTACCTGACCGGCTTCGTCGTCGAAAAGACGCTGGCGCTCGACAACGTCTTCGTCATCGCGCTCATCTTCTCCTTCTTCGCGGTTCCGCGGCAGTATCAGCATCGCGTGCTGTTCTGGGGCATCCTGGGTGTAATCGTGCTTCGCGCCATCATGATCGGCCTTGGCGCGACGCTCGTCTCGCAGTTTTCATGGGTGCTCTATGTCTTTGCGGCCTTCCTGGTCGTGACCGGCATCAAGATGCTGTGGATCGGCGACAAGGAACCGGAGATCGGCAACAATCCCCTCATCGGCCTTCTGCGTCGGCGCTTCAACGTCACCGACGAGCATCACGGACAGGACTTCTTCGTCAGGAAGCCTGATCCCAGGACCGGCAAGCTCGTCTGGTTCATGACGCCGCTGTTCATGGCGTTGGTCATGGTAGAAATCGCCGACGTGATCTTCGCGGTGGATTCGGTCCCGGCGATCTTCGCGATCACCACGGACCCGTTCATCGTTTACACGTCGAACATATTCGCGATCCTGGGCCTGCGGGCGCTGTATTTCGCGCTCGCCGCCCTGATCCACCGGTTCCAGTATCTGAAGCCGGCGCTGGCAATCGTGCTGATCTTCATAGGCTCGAAGTTCTTCGTTGCCGACCTGCTCGGTCTGGAGAAGTTCCCGGCGGCACTGTCGTTGGGCATCACCTTCGCGATCATCGCGTCGGGCGTGATCTGGAGCCTGGTCAAGACGCGCGGCGCAGCTGCCGCGCACCACGCCCGCTGACTTGCCCACCGGGGCGCCTCACGTCGAGGCGCCGCGGCGCGCAAGGCCGATATGCCATGCCGGCTTCCGCTACGACTGCGAGTGGAACTCCTAAACCTTCGAATGGTGTCAAAGATACTTCCGGCGAATAGCCTTCGGCAACCCTGCGGTCGTATTTTGCACGCATCGGCGCGACGATGCGTAGGCCGAAGGTCCAACACCTTGAACCGGATACTCTACTCGTCCATCAGTGTGAATTGGCGTGCAAAATTGGCTCTGACTCACTTTTGATGGAAATAGGGTGCCGGCTGGCTTTGGTTTCACACAAGGAATCAACGTCATGAGCTATGCATTGCGTCCATCGTCCCTCGCGGCTTTGTGGTAGACGACACCGCCATTGACGGTGAGGAGATGTTGATGACTGTCGCGTCCCGCGAGTACGGCGAGCCTCTGTCCGGACTACGGAACGAGGTCGCAGCGGATCTACAGTCGGTATCAGCGGCGCTTGGCGGACCTGGCGATGGCGGGCAAGTCTGTTCGGATCGTCGTTGTGGCTCGGCGGTTCCACTGCGGCGCAGTGTTGTGCGGCCGCCGGATCTTCGCCGAGCGTTTCGATGGAGATGATCTGGCGCCGTGGGCGCGGCGAACCGCCCGGCTCGACCAAATCGTCCGTCACCTTGGGCTTGCGCTGGGCGGCAGGCCCGCGGCCAGCTTCGCAAAGAGGTTGATGCTGCCGGTGAGCAACGACACGTTGCTGCGCATCGTGCGCCGGCGCGGTAGTCCGCGCTTTGTCCCTCTGACCGTGATCGGCATCGACGATTGGGCGTGGCGACGAAATCGACGCTATGGGACGATCATCTGTGACCTTGAGCGGCGCAAGACCATCGCCCTGCTGCCTGACCGTGAGCCGGCGATAGCCCAGGCCTGGCTCACAGACCAACCCCAGATCGGCGTTGTCGCCCGCGACCGCGGCGGCGGCTACGCTCTTGCGGCCGCCAAAGCGCTGCGTGGGGCGATCCAGGTGGCCGACCGTTGGCACTTGATGGAAAACGCCAGCCGCGCCTTACTCGACGCAGTTCGCAAATCCATGCGGTTGATCCGCGCCGCGCTTGGCGCCGCCACGATTGATCCAGAACTGCCAACCGCCGCCCAGCGCATTCAATATGAAGGATACCGTCTTCGAGAAGACACCAATGCCGTCATCCTCGGTCTGGCCAAGGACGGGACTACGATTAAGGAGACTGTTCGCCGCACCGGCCATAGCCGCGGGGTAGTCCGCAAGGTAGGGCTGGATCGAATTCCACCATAGCTCTGCTATGCGCTCTATCCTGCTCCGGCCGGCAAGGCAGCGTTACTAAGTCTTTCCGGATCAATACGCATCAGGCGATCTTTTCGATCGCTAACCTGAACCGGCGTTCACATCGCGTCTATCCCTGTGAATAAGGTCGGCGACGAGGTCGAGCAAGCATACCGCCGCGGCTCGGCGTTGGCGAAGCGTCGCAAACTCATGGATGCATGGGCGGCGTATATCTCGACGGTCAAGGCCGGCGGCGGCAAAGTGTTGCCGATGCGGAGGGCTGCCGGATGACGGAGGACCGCAATCGCTTCCGATAACCGCGAGATGTTCTCTTAGGCAGCGGCGAACTATCCATTGGGTTCTCCGCCAACTTGACTGACCGCTGCTGCTTCAGCCGCAGGGACTTCTTCTTTCTTGCCAGCAGGTCGTCGCGATCGTCATCGGTCGCCCCACGATGCGACGCGGCAATCGCGTAGTCGGCTCGGTTGGTTCGATAGTCCTCTTTGTGTGCGGGCATCGGCTTCCACCAGATGGAGGCATTGGCCCGAGCTATGGCGGAAAATGGGTGATGACGGTTTGAGAAGGGCGGCGTATCGAGGCGGGTGATTGAAGCCTGCCAGAACCTCTCAAGGAGAGCGATACGCCATGAACGAGACTATCAACATTGTTCGCCTTCGTCAGCCCGACGAGATCGATGATCCCCTGACGGATGTGCTCCGCACCGGCGCGCGCAAATTGCTGGCGCAGGCGATCGAGATGGAGGCCGAAGCGTTTCTTGCCGAGATGCGGGATCTGAAGCTGCCGGACGGACGTGAG
>NZ_FMXM01000090.1 GCF_900103325.1 Mesorhizobium qingshengii
GCTGATAACTTTACAGTGCCGGGCGGCGTTATGTTTGTGCGGCATGCTGGATCAATCAACCTATTTTCGATCCGGACGCATAGATGAAAAATGTTGAAATTTGATCCCTGCACCAATTCCCACCAATAAAAGATCCGTGCACCAACGCCGGCCCAAACCAATCTTTGCGACAAGCCCTGACGGTTGCGGCCATAGACCGCCTCGTTAACGCACCAAGCTTCGGCCGCCGGATCCGCTTATCGACGCTGATAGCCCGGTGGCGTCGAATACGGCACGACAGGAGGCCGGGGCAGCGAGTCCAGTTGGTTGGCTGCCACCAGAACTGAATCCACTGCGTATTGGTGCGTGTACGAGGAAGGATCCATTCCGTAGGCTTCCTGGATCATCCGTGATGCGATTTCCTTTTGTTGGTTTTCAGGTACACGGGACAATGCTTCGCGTACACTGTCGGCGAACTCGGGTGAGATCACTTGTGGTTCAGCATATTTTTCCCACGCTACGGGTCTGGTTTGCCTCTCGCGCAAATTCGCGGCAGTCTGTTCATCTGTGTCCGGATGCACTAACGGAATCAACCCCTCAAGACGGCTTTTCAGGTGTTCGGCCCTGCTTTTGTCCATCGACCAAGGACCGTCCTCGGCCGGCTCTCCGCTCCATGCGCTGTCTTTCAACCGAACAGCGGGACCGTTGGCCCAGGCATCCATGACCACGGTCGACTTCGGGTCGCGGCTTCCGCGCCGCAGTTCGTTCCAGGTGTGACCCGCCATGACTGGGATCTCATCACCTTCGTCGGTTATCTCTTTCATTGACACGGAAGCATGAGAGCTCGTACTCCGCTCGTCGGCCGCCATGTGTGGGGCGTGGACGATGGCGGAAAGGGGAGCGGTCTGATCGCAGGCCGCTGCTCCCATGACGACGGCCACTGCAACCTTGGCGGTCCCGCCTGGTGCCAGCTTTGCAACCGACGATCCGATGCCGTTGTGGCCGTGCGAGGGAATGTCGTCCGCCTTAACGTTTCCCCGGCCATGCTTGAGCAGCAGGCGGACGTCGTGAACGGTTTGCCCGGCTGTCGCGAGTCTTATCGGGCTCGAGACCCCGTCACCGACGACATGCGCTCCCATATGGTAGGCGGCCTGCTGGATCTGATGTTGCTCCAGAGGAGCATCTCCGCCCCTTCGCAACCTGTCGGGACGCGTACCCAGGGAGACCCTCAGCGATGATATGCGGCTCTCAGAGTCCGACGCCGTGGATTCTCGCGGCAACTCTTCCGTGTCATATGTGGCATGTCGAGTGTCATATGTGGCATGTCGAGTCGATACGGAGGATTTGGAGCAGCAAGTTCCCATGGCCTTCTTCACCTTCGTCACCGTCTTCAGCAACGATTTCAATCCCCCGCTTTTTTTCCGCTGGGGGGGGGCGATTGCCGGCTCCTCTGAGAAGGAGGAATAAGCCTCCGACGAATAAGAGGTGTCTATGCTGTGGCCCGCGCTGCTGATCTGGTTGTCCCGCAGGGAAGGCGACCCCCCAATGGACGTGCGCCGAATCGCACCATTGTCTGCATCAGCATTCAACTCGCTCAGCTGCCGCTCCAGGCTCAGTTGTTGCTCACGGTACTGCTGCATGTAATCGTCCGTTGCCCCCCCTATCCCTGTCAAACTCGCGACCCAAGGTTGTATGTCGGCGTTGGGACCATTTTGTTTGGAAGCATCGTAGGGCCAGCCCAAGCCGGTGTTGTCCATAGCGGTCTCTCCTGTCGCGGATCCAGTCAGGGTCGCGGATCCAGAAAGTACTCTAGCGCCTATCGGTCGCGCCGCCGTCATGCGCAATTCATATTCAATCATTCGATCGGGACATGGGGCATCGTCAACTTAACGGCCTGTGGAGTGCGGA
>NZ_FMXM01000092.1 GCF_900103325.1 Mesorhizobium qingshengii
GATACCAGCTGCGGCTTCTTCTTCAACAAATTGCCGGCGAGGAAATCGAGCGGGATTTCGTTGCGGCGGGTCTTGTCGAACAGATAGCGGCTGCCGCGCACCCAGGTCCACATCGCCGTGATGATTGCGAAGGCCACCGCCAGCGAGGCCCAGCCGCCCTCGAACACCTTGACAATGTTGGAGGCAAAGAAGCCGATATCGATGAACATGAAGAGCGCCGTCAGCGCGATTGCCGGCCAGAGGTTCCATTTCCAGATGCGCGTCATGATGACGAAGAGCAGCACCGTCGTCACCAGCATGTTGCCGGTTACCGAGATGCCGTAGGCCGAGGCGAGCCTGCTGGATTCGCCGAAGCCGACGACCAGCATCATCACCACCAACGCCAGCAACAGGTTGACGCGCGGCATGTAGATCTGGCCGGACTGTCGTTCCGACGTGTGCAGGATTTGCAGGCGCGGCAGCATGTTGAGCTGCACAGCCTGCCTGGTCAGCGAGAAGGCACCGGAAATCACCGCCTGGCTGGCGATGACCGTTGCGGCGGTTGCCAGCACGACCATCGGGATGAGCGTCCAGCCCCCGTTCATCTCGAAGAATGGATGGCCAACAACCCCGCCATTGGCCAGCACGAAGGCGCCCTGCCCAGCATAGTTGAGCAGCAGGCAAGGAAACACGATCGCCAGCCAGGCAAGCACGATCGGCTTGCGGCCGAAATGGCCGAGATCGGCATAGAGCGCTTCTGCGCCGGTGACGGCGAGGAAGACGGCGCCGACGGTGACGAAGGCAACGTCGGGCGAATTGATCAGAAAGGCGACGATGTAGTGCGGGCTGACTGCCCACAAGATTTCCGGGTCGGCGATGATGTGGTTGAGGCCGGAAAGGCCAATGGCGAGAAACCACACGGCGGTTACCGGGCCGAACACCAAGCCGACACCACCCGTACCGAACCGTTGCACCGCGAACAATATGGCCAGAATAACCAATGTCAGCGGTACCACATAAGGCTGAAAAGCTGGCGTGACGACATTCATGCCCTCGACCGCCGACAGCACCGAAATCGCCGGCGTGATGACGGCGTCGCCGAAAAACAGCGAGGCCCCGACGATGCCGATGGCGAGAATGATCGCCGAGCGGGTCGGGAAGCTGCCGCGCGCCAGCGCCATCAGCGACAGCACGCCGCCCTCGCCGCGATTGTCGGCGCGCAGCACGAACATGATATATTTTACTGTAACCGTAATCGTAAGCGACCAGATAATCAGCGACAGCACGCCAAGGATGTCGCCGCGGTCGGCGACATTACCGCCGGACGAGGCGTGCAATGCCTCACGGAAGGCGTAGATCGGGCTGGTGCCGATATCCCCATAGACAACACCGAGCGCGCCCAGCATCAGCACCTTGGTGCTGTGCTGTTCGACTTCAGGATGGCTCGATTGTTCGACGGGTTCTGCCTCACTACCAGCATTGGTAAGGGCCATGGACGACACTCCGATAAGCGCGCGGTGCTCTACGCTTGCTGCGTTGCAATATCAAGTGCCGTTGCGTAACGGCTGCCATGCCTAAAGCACTGGGCTGCTCAAGCAAATGGCCGATCATCCGATGTTTGGGCTGAATCTGCCGCTACGTCCGGCACGGCGTGCACCCATAATACCTGCCGTATGTGCCTTAGATAGCTACTTGCGTACCGATTTCCACGACGCGCCCGGTCGGTATCTGGAAATACTCTGTCGCATCGGCAGCCGTACGCGCCAGCCCGATGAACAGCCGGTCCTGCCACACCGGCATGCCGGAATTGGGCGAAGCCTTGAGCGAACGGCGCGACAGGAAGAACGACGTCGTCATGATGTCGAACTTCCAGCCCTGCTTGCGGCAGA